>CAVYNS010000001.1:0-285500 GCA_963769975.1 uncultured Chloroflexia bacterium
ATTGAAGAATGAGCCGACGAGTTGATCTATGTGGCTAGGTTAAGCAACTTAGTTGCGGAGCCGAAGCGAAAGCGAGTCTGAATAGGGCGAGGCTCAGTTTACTGAGCAGGTCGCATGGATCAGACCCGAAACCGGGTGATCTACCCATGGTCAGAGTGAAGCTCAAGTAAAATTGAGTGGAGGCTCGAACCTGTGAATCAGGCAAAATTCTAGGATGAACTGTGGGTAGTGCAGGTGAAATGCCAATCGAACTCGGAAATAGCTGGTACTCCCCGAAATGCATTTACGTGCAGCCTCAGGAGTTAATTTACGGAGGTAGAGCTCTGGATGAGCCAGGGGCCGTGAGGTTACCGAACTCAACCAAACTGCAAATGCCGTAGATATAATCCTGGGAGTGAGACTGTGGGGGCTAAGCTCCATAGTCGAGAGGGAATCAGCCCAGACCATCAGCTAAGGTCCCTAAACGCAGGCTAAGTGGGAAAGGAAGTTGTATTGCAGAAACAGCCAGGAGGTTGGCTCAGAAGCAGCCATCCTTTAAAGAGTGCGTAACAGCTCACTGGTCGAGTGGTACTGCGCCGACAATTTAACGGGGCTCAAGTCTGCTACCGAAGCTATGGCTCGGCACTCAAGAGATTGAGTGCTGGGGGTAGGGGAGCGTTGTCATGGCTGCGAAGCTGTGGTGTAAACCATGGTGGAGCAATGACAAGTGAGAATGTCGGTATGAGTAGCGTGAAGGCATGTGAAAATCATGCCCACCGTAAACCTAAGGTTTCCTACGCAACGTTTATCGGCGTAGGGTTAGTCAGGCCTAAGCTGAACCCTAATGGGGTAAGCGATGGACAGTAGGTTAATATTCCTACACCGCCGAGCTTTTGTTTTAAGGCAAAGGGGGGACACAGTAAGGTAGGTTGAGCATGCCTAATGGACATGGTGTGTTTCCAACTCAAGGTGTATCAGGGCAGGCAAATCCACCCTGGTATTAAGCTGAGGGGAGGGAGAATTTGAGGGGCGACCTGAGAAAACTCAACTGAGCCTACGCTGTCAAGAAAAGCCTCGTTGCTAAAAAGCTAGGCGCCTGTACTGCAAACCGCCACTGGTAGGTGGGGATAAATGTCCCAAGGTGTTCGAGAGAACCCTCGTTAAGGAACTCGGCAATCTAACCCCGTAACTTCGGAAGAAGGGGGCCCACCTGTAATAAGGTGGGGACACAAAATTGGCCCAGGCGACTGTTTAACAAAAACACAGGTCTCTGCTAAAGCGAAAAAGCTGAAATATAGAGGCTGATACCTGCCCAGCGCCAGAAGGTTAAGGAGAGAGGTTAGGATGGTAACATTCAAAGCTTTGAACTGAAGCCCTGGTAAGCGGCGGCCGTAACTATAACGGTCCTAAGGTAGCGAAGTCCCTTGTCGGGTAAGTTCCGACCTGCACGAATGGTCTAACGACCTGGGCGCTGTCTCAACGAGGGTCTCGGTGAAATTGCAATGGGGGTGAAGATGCCCTCTACCCGCGACAGGACAAAAAGACCCTAGCAGCTTTACTATAGCTTGACACTGAGCTTAGGCTAGGCATGTGTAGGATAGGTGGGAGGCTACGAAACTGGGGCGTCAGCTTCAGTGGAGCCAACGGTGAAATACCACTCTTGTCTGGTTTTGGTTCTAACCCACCTTAGGGTGGGGACAATGTCTGGTGGGTAGTTTAACTGGGGCGGTTGCCTCCTAAAAGGTAACGGAGGCGTCCAAAGGTTCCCTCAGCACGAATGGAAACCGTGTGTAGAGTGCATTGGCATAAGGGAGCTTGACTGTGAGACCTACAAGTCGAGCAGGGACGAAAGTCGGGCAAAGTGATCCTACGGTACTGTATGGAAAGGCCGTGGCTTATCGGACAAAAGCTACGCTAGGGAAAACAGGCTTATCTTGCCCAAGAGTTCACATCGACGGCAAGGTTTGGCACCTCGATGTCGGCTCGTCGCATCCTGGGGCTGAAGAAGGTCCCAAGGGTTGGGCTGTTCGCCCATTAAAGCGGCACGCGAGCTGGGTTCAGACCGTCGTGAGACAGGTTGGTCTCTATCCGTCGTGGGCGCCGGAGATTTGAGGGAAGCTCTCCTTAGTACGAGAGGATTAGGAGGGACAGACCTCTGGTGTGCCAGTTGTTCCGCCAGGAGCAGTGCTGGGTAGCTATGTCTGGATGGGATAAGCGCTGAAAGCATATAAGCGCGAAGCCCACCCCAAGATTAGATCTCCCACCGGGTTAACCGGGTAAAGCCGCAAGTAGACTACTTGCTTGATAGGCGGCGTGTGTAAGCGGAGTAATCCGTTTAGCTAAGCCGTACTAATGGCTGAGGCCTTGACCCATGCCAGACTGAGCACAAAACCTTATAAAATGGGTGTTCGACGCGGGGTAGAGCAGAGGTAGCTCGTCGGGCTCATAACCCGGAGGTCGTTGGTTCAAATCCAACCCCCGCCACCAAGGTAAAGCTAAGGGGAGCGTTACTGCTCCCCTTCAATTTTTAGGGCCAACAACCCATACAAAAAAACCTAGCAGCAGCACCTGGAGAAGAAAATCGGACTGAAGCCGGTTATGGACAACGGCTTTGGTGGTAAGGGATACGAGATAGAAAAGAAAAGAATCAGACCACTGACGGCGCCTGTCTGGTATGTGGCACCGAGATGCGAGAATAAAAATTCTCTACGAGCAACCGCCGAGGGGCCGATTCTCTATTGTGCTGAGAGTAGATTGAAATCCTAATCTAGATTTTCTTCAGGTCGGCTTCAACGAGCTTCAGCTTATCATCGGTGAGGACACCCTTGGAGAAGGGCTGAATCTGTTTCAGGGTCATGCCCATCGCCATTTGCAGCTGAGGATTGCTCGAGAAGCCAGGGAAATGCTTCTCAAGTATAGCCTTTGCCTTCGGGTCGGCAAGTAGCTCCTTGAGGCTGGAATTGATTGTAACTGCCATGCTTTCCCTCCTTTGTGTTTTTGCTGTGAACCACTATAATATTACGGAATTGCTGTTGCGTCAAGTATCTGTAAGCGTCCATAATCTTTTTGGAGCAGACGTTCTGCCTTTTTCATTTTTGCCGCCTAGCTTATATGTGCCACTATTAAAATAATTTGTGTTATGTTATTATCGTTCAAACTATATTGGAAAAGGCATAAAAGGAGCGTAAGTTGAAAATACTCTTAGTTTATCCCCGGTATCCGGATACCTTCTGGAGTTTCAAGCATGCTTTGAAATTTATTTTTAAAAAGGCAACTTTCCCCCCTCTGGGCTTATTAACTGTAGCTGCCATGCTTCCCAAGGAATGGGAGAAGAAACTTGTGGATATAAATACCACAACCCTGACAGATGAAGACATTAAGTGGGCTGATTATGTGTTTATCAGCGCTATGGTAGCGCAGCAGGATTCGGCGAGGGAAGTCGTCGAAAGGTGCAAGAAGTTCGGAACTAAGATTGTTGCCGGGGGCCCTGTTTTTTTCACTGGGTACGAAGAATTTGGTCATGATGATATAGACCATCTAATATCTAGCGAAGCTGAAAACCTACTGCCGCTCTTTTTGGAAGATTTAGAGAAGGGCTGTGCCAAACATCGCTACACGTCTGAAGAACGGCCAGATATAAGGGAAACTCCTGTGCCTTTGTGGTCACTTATCAACAGGAAGAAATACCAATCAATGAGTATCCAATATTCTCGAGGCTGCCCTTTTAATTGTGAATTCTGCGACATCGTTATAATAAATGGACATGTGCCACGAACCAAAGACGCAACTCAGATAATAGCCGAACTGGACGCATTATACGATATGGGATGGCGAGCTAGCGTATTCTTTGTTGATGATAATTTCATTGGCAATAAACGGAAACTAAAGTCAGAAATTCTACCGGCAATAATTGAATGGATGAAAGAGAAGAAACATCCCTTTTCGTTTTATACGGAAGCGTCTATAAATCTTGCCGATGACGAAGAGCTAATGTGTCTAATGAATGAGGCGGGATTTGACATGATATTTGTGGGCATCGAAAGCCCCAATGAAGAAAGTTTAGTCGAATGTAATAAATCGCAGAATAAAAATCGTGATTTGTTGGCTTCGGTTAAGAAGATGCAGAACCACGGCTTGCAGGTGCAGGGAGGATTTATTGTTGGGTTTGATAGTGACCCACTTTCCATCTTCAAAAGCCAAATCGATTTCATCCAAAAGAGTGGAATTGTTATGGCTATGGTTGGTGTGCTAATGGCTCCTCCAGGGACAAAATTATACCAACGTCTGAAACAGGAAAACCGTCTACTGCCAAAGGGTTCTGGTGATAACACAGACGGGTCCACCAATTTCATCCCCAAAATGGGTCGGGAAACGCTGGCCAGCGGCTATAAACATGTTGTAGATACAATCTATGCCCCCAAGCAATACTATGAGCGTATTAAAACCTTTCTAAGGGAGTATAGGCCTGGCAATAAAGGAAAATTTAAGATTTCTCTTATCCATCTCATAGCATTGATAAGGTCCACATGGGTTTTGGGGGTCCAGGAGAAAGGGAGAATAGATTATTGGAAGTTTGTTGTCTGGACCTTGCTGAAAAAACCAAAAAATTTCCCTTTATCCATTACGCTTGCTGTTCAGGGATTCCATTTCCGCAAGGTCGCCGAGAAAGTACGTGTATCTCTAACTAGTGATATCAGTAGGTTGGAGCAAGTGAGAAAGCCAGCAGCCAAACATAATTAGCCCAACTGGGAATCCTCACCAGATGTTCTCGCCTTGAAACATACCATGATAGCCTTGGGCTACCTCGCGGCTCAAAAAGAAGAAGACCATCTGAACAATTCGAGCGTTCCTGTATAGCCTAAATCCCTGGGGATTGTAGACCACCATGAGAGACTGTGACCTGCCCGAATAGCCAGCATCCCAAACCGCATTATGTATGCTGACCCCGCAGCGTAGAAGACTTGAGCGGGGCATTGCCAGACCCATTATGTTCTTGGGAAGATTAACCACCTCGTTGTACGTCACTAGATAACAACCGGGCAACAAGTCTACACGGTCCAGGCCATCGAAAACGAGAGGGGAAGTAACGGAAAGAGCTCTGCTTTCATTGCCGGGACCTAGGCTGCCCGGCGAAGAAAGCAACGCTACTTCTCTGAGGGTCAAGTCTATGCCATTGGGTTGAATCTGCTGCCGGACATCACATAAGTTCTCTACCAGAGGAGGACTTGCCCCCAGCATCTTCAGGATATCTTCTCTGGAAAGGACGCCCAACATTTATTCACCAACAAATTAAACCGATGAAACTCAAGTTATTGACGTTTAGTATAATCCGTGCAGAATTGCCAGACAAGGCGCTCTTCCTCTCCCTTGAGCGGGGGGATTAAGATAAAGATGCGCAAATTTTTGCTAAGGGCTGAGATTCTCCCTATGCTAGTTGTGTAAATCTTGTTAATATTAAGCACTGTCGCGATTCATTTGTTGATTACGAGTAAACCATGAAAGTGGTAGCAATTGTGGGCATGGCCGGTGCGGGCAAGTCAGAAGTAGCCAGGGTATTTGAAGAGTATGGCTTTAAGAAAGTACGGTTTGGTGGTGTTACAGACGAAGAGCTCAAGAACAGAGGGCTGGAGCCGAATGAGGAGAATGAGCGCTATATCAGAGAGCAGCTGAGGGAAAAACATGGCATGGCTGCTTACGCCAAATTGAATTTACCCAGAATTGATAGCTTGTTGAAATCATCGGATGTTGTGGTAGATGGGCTTTACTCCTGGGAGGAGTATACTTTATTGAAGAAATGCTATGGGGAAAGGCTCAATGTGCTGGCGGTGTGGTCCTCGCCTGCTACCAGACATGCCAGGCTCACCCATAGAGCAAAACGGCCGTTGACCCTTGAGGAAGCAGCTAGTCGAGATAAATCCGAGATAGAGAATAGCAACAAGGGTGGGCCAATTGCCATGGCGGACTTCACTATATTAAACGAAACTTCCTTGGAGGAGCTGAAAAGGGAGACAAAACGCGTTCTATCCGCTTTGAAATGAAAAGAAGAACCAGGCCGGATATTGACGAATATTTTCTCAAAATAGCTTCCGTGGTCGCGGAACGCTCCACTTGCCGGCGTCACCATGTCGGCGCTGTGGCAGTGAAGGACAAGCATATATTAGCCACCGGATACAATGGGGCCGCTGCTGGACTTAAAGATTGTCTGGAGCTGGGCTGTCTCCGGGATGAACTGGGTATAGAATCTGGAACCAGACAAGAAATATGCCGGGGCATTCATGCCGAGCAGAATGTTATCATACAGGCTTCACTCCATGGGGTGAGCCTTGAAGGCGCCACGATTTATGTTACCCATTCGCCGTGTATACTCTGCGCCAAGATGCTGGTCAATGCCCAGATAAAGTGCTTTGTAACCTTTGGCAGATACGCCGATGATTCCTTTATAGACCTGTTCCGGGAAGCCGGAATAGAGTTTAAGCTGCACAAAAAACCGCCCACCGAGATAACCCACCTGCCCTGAAACGGAGGTTTCTTTCTATAAAGATACCATTGTGGGCACTATTCATTATCGAATGAGACGCTTCCCTTGGATTTCACCTCAATCGCTTTTGCAGGATTAGCTTATCATCCCCGGGCGCATAGAAGTCAGGGATGCGAGCTACTATCTCATAGCCTTGACTGAGATGAAAATGCCTCGTTTTCTCATATGCTGGCGTGGATGATGTCTCAATTATGGTTAGTCTTCCCTTGTCTCTCACGATGTCTTTTTCGGCGGACTTCATGAGGGCGTTGCCTATCCCTTGGCCTTGCCTTTCCCGAGCGACAGCCACCCAGTAGATATCCCATGTCCCTTCAGTCAGCGGCGCAGATCCGTAGCAAATATAGCCGGTTATATTTGAGTCGACTTCAGCAACAAGGATGCGATAGCCTGAGCTTAATGGGTCCTCGAGGTAGCAGTCAATTAATTCCTCGGCTACCACCACTTCAAAGGGTTTGAATTCTGGTGTGCCGCGTAGTATTTTTGTTACGTGGTGTTTGTCTGCGTGAGACATAGAGTGGATATCGATTTTCATCATCTTTCTCATCAAGAGCCAATTGTACAATTCCTTCAATGAATTGCGTATAGGTCATCCCGGCGGCTTCCGCTTGGCGTGCCGCGCCAGTTCCCGGAGAAATGTCGGGGTTGGGGTTCAACTCGATGACGTTTAGCTGTCCCTCCTGGTCCAACCGCAGGTCTACTCTAGCATAGCCCCTGCAGCCAAACAGTCTGTAAACCGTTGTTATTATTTCAGCAATGTGTTTATGCTCTGCAGCCTCGATCTCAGCCGGGCAGACTGGTTTTGTACCTTCAAAGTAAGGGCTATCAGGCTTCCATTTGGCATCAAAGGTGAGAACCTCAGGCATTCCCGGGGGTAGAGAATAGACGATTTCCGACACGGGCAAAACAGTGAATTCAGAGTTACCCATAACAGCGGCGTTAAACTCACGACCAGTGATGAACTTTTCAACGAGGGCATCGCCACCATAATAGTGGGTTATAACACTGACCTGTCTGTCCAGAGCCGAAAAGTCGTGGACCACGCTCTTCTCTGACAGGCCATTACTGGCATCCTCACAGCGAGGCTTGACGATGCAGGGATAGTCCATCTGGAACGTGTTTATGGTTGTAGGATTCAGTAGCTGAAAATCTGGCGTCTTTATTCCAGCAGCTTGAAGAATCAGCTTGGTCTTAGCCTTATCGAGAGCCAGCCTTAGCACTGGTCCGGGACAGCCGGTAAAGGGAATACCCATTTCTGACAGGATTTGTGGTACTACTTCTTCGGTCTCAGGATAGCCACAGAAGCCCTCGAAAAGGTTGAAAACTAAGTCTTGGTTGAGATTTTTCAGCTCCCTCTCAGTTTGCTCAAGTGGCGGCACCAGAGGAACCTTGGTGACATCGAAGTCAAGCTCAAGCAAAGAACGATACACCGCCTCCACTGCCTCAAGTACACCGAGCACCGCCTTTTCTTCGCCGACCGCATCATAGCGTGATTGCTGTGGTTCGTTGTAGACGATGGCTACACGCATACGCATTGTGGGTATCTCTCTAGTGCAGCATTAAGCACAGCGCTTATCAACTGTCTATGACTCCAGCCCATCTTTTTGGCCATAATGACCAGGTCGCTGTGGCCACCCAATCCGGGCAAAGGGTTTATTTCCAGAAAGTAGGGGACTCCCGCAGGGCTGATCCTGAAGTCTAGCCGGGCAAAGTCACGGCATCCCAGAGTCTGAAATGCCTTGAGGCTGGAAATTTGTAGACGTTGCAGTACCCTCTCCTCGAGACCAGCTGGACACTCATAATCAACTAACTCCAGGTAATTGCGTTTTACCTCTAGGGTATAGAGGAAATAATCGTTCTTTTGTTTAGGAAGTACGCGCATCATACCCAGAACCCTGGGTGGAGAATTGCCTATGATTCCCACGGTGACCTCATCACCCATGATAATCTTCTCCATCATGGCTGGTTGGTGATATTTCTCCAACAAGCTCTCTATTACCTCAATGGCCTGTTTGGCATCTTCCACCACTGAAGTGAGGCGAATTCCCTTGCTTGAGCCTTCGTATGCGGGCTTGATGATAGCCGGGAAAGGAAAACGGCAACTTTCTATCTGACGTAGCTCTTGTTTATCATTGATTACACACCACTTCGGGGTGCTCACTCCTTCTAGTGCGACCAGCTTTTTGGTCAGAGGTTTGTCCAGGCATATGGCCAAACACTGTGGGTCGGAACCGGAATAGGGGATATCCAGCATCTCGAGGGTTGAAGGTACCTGGGCTTCCCGGCTACGGTAGGTACCTCTACCTTCGGCTATGTTAAAGACAAAGTCCACCTTCTCGCGAAGAATCTTGCCCAAAAACTCCCGGCCACCGCCAAGCATGGTTACGGTGTGCCCCTCAACCTCAAGAGACGTGGCTATGATCTCCACGGTTTCTGAAGAATCATATTCCTCAAAAGCGTCATCGCAGCTAGCTTGGTGGGGCGCTATTGATTCCTTAAGATCGTATGACAAACCTATCCGCATTTGAAACTCTTTCTAACCCAAATTAGCAGCCGCTTCTTGAGGCATACTTGCAGTCGCACTACCGGCTGCAGATAGCACCTCAGCAGGTGATTCAGGGCGTATTAGTGTTGTGGGGTTTCGATAGTGGAAGACGCGTTCCTCGTAATTCCGCAGCACCAGTTCACCTTCGGTCTGGGCCAGGACGTACTTTGGTTGGAGAGGGACCTTGCCGCCGCCCTGGGGCAGGTCTATCACGAAGGTTGGGATAGCCAGTCCTGAGGTGTGCCCGCGCATTCCCTCAATTATCTTTAGACCGGTCTCCACAGGTGTGCGCAGGTGCTCAGTGCCTTGGACCTCATCACACTGAAAGAGATAGTAAGGACGCACCTTTATTTTGAGAAGTCCGTGGCACAGTTTCGTCTGAGCTTCAACGCTGTCATTAATTCCGCGCAGCAAGACAGACTGGTTATTTACTGGAACACCACTCCGCAGCAGGCGGTCACAGGCCTTAGCAGCTTCGGGAGTTATCTCCCGAACATGGTTGAAATGTGTATTAAGCCATATAGGTCCATACTTAGCCAGCATACTACACAGTTCATTGTCTATGCGCTGGGGCAGCACCACCGGGAATCTGGTGCCGATACGGATAATTTCGACGTGCTTTATCTTTCTTATTCGGCTAATGATGTACTCCAGGTGGTGGGTGGAAAGCGTCAGGGGGTCACCACCGGAGATAATGATATCCCGGACAGTCTCGTGTTGTCTTATGTAGTCTAGCATGGCTTCGACTTCAGCAGGGGACCGCACCCAACCACCATTCCGCCATTCTCTCTTACGTGTGCAGTGTCGGCAGAGCATGGGGCAGATGTCAGTAAGCACTAGAAGTACCCGGTCAGGGTAGCGGTGGACCAGCCCAGGAACCATTGTGTCCTTTCTCTCATCTAGGGGGTCTTCTAAACCCACCGACCCCATAGTCATTTCCATAGGAGAGGGTATCGCCTGCTTTCTTATCGGGTCATCGGGGTCATCGGGGTTGATCAGCGATAGATAATAGGGAGTCACAGCCAGAGGATAGCGCATGGTTACTAACTTGAGCTGTGCTTGTTCTTCAGTGGATAGGGGAATGAATTGTTTTAGTTGTTCGACGCGGGTAATTCTGTTTCGGAATTGCCACTTCCAGTCACTCCAGAGGCTGTCTGGTATATCTCTAAAAAATCTGTATCTGGTCGTGGCTATTTTACTTAGAGGTTTCTCCTCCAGATCACCACAGATGTTGTGTCTACTTGGAGGTTTCTCCTCCAGATCATCAGAGATGCTGCGCTTACCTGGGGGGTCCTCTTCAGAGTTGTTGTTGCTACAGCTTTCCTCTGATTCATGCATGGGTTGACGTTTAAGTTTTACTGATGCTGTTTTCACTTTTGTTTCTTTTCCCTCCATTACAAAAATTTATAAATTTATACTCAATTTAACTGATTCCTGTTCATTATTTGCTTTTACATTATCCGTTTTATCCCCTTTCATTAGCAAATCCTGAAATATACAGGAATTACTTGACCTGAATTCTTTTACATGTTATAATCTACATGTTTTCATCTATATGAATTGTATTTCTTGACTTAATTGTACATCCTTTATTGGAGTTGTCAAGTGGTTTTAGCCTTTGGCGAAAAAATTTTGGAAAAATATTTTTCGGGGAGTGGTGGGGGCTAATTTTGGGAAGGGGGTGTAATTATGCCAGGATGGAAGTTTGTTACAAATTATGCTTTAGTGCTTTGCCGGATTGCTCAGCAACCACGGATTACCATTAGGGAACTCTCTCTGACGATAGGCATTACCGAGAAGGCAATACACAGAATAATCACTGACCTTGAAACTGACGGCTACGTTACCAAGATAAGAGAAGGCAGACGTCTGAGGTATCGGATCAATCCTGATTTGTGCCTCCGCGATGAGATGCTGCAGGATAAAGCTGTCGGTGACCTTCTTGAGATGCTTGGCTGGAAAAGACGGCGCAAGCCAACACAGAGAAGAGAGTTGGTTGCTGTGGGCGGGAAAGCAGAATCCTAGTCAACAAGTTGCTTGGGAAACATAGGGCAAAGTGATGAAGAGTTGCTGCATGGCACGATAGAGAAGAATCCTAAATCCCAAGCACCAAATCCTAAACAAAGGAAATCAAGAGTTTAATTCTTCTCATCCAAATACCAATGCTCAGAACGTTTAGGACTTTGAATTTTGGCATTCGAATTTGTTTGGAGCTTGGATTTTGGGATTTGGAATTTAGGCAACGAGATTGCCACGCCCCGACGAGTCGGGGCGTGGCAATGACATGAGAGACTATCGAACTTTCCCTCTGGCGAGCGAGGCAAATATGCCGCCGAAGCAAAGAATAGCGAAAATGATGAAGGATGCCTTCATGCTTTCCTGGAAAAGAGAATAGTATTCGGGTGTAATTTGAACTCTCCCCATGTAGAGGGCAAGCAACAGCATGGCGACTCCTATGCTGAATGTCATACCAACCTGCCGCATTGTTGCCAGCGTCGCCGAGGCTACCGCATAAGCTGTCTTTGGCACGGAACTCATAACCGCGTTGGTATTAGGAGATGAGAAAAGAGCAAAACCCAAACCCATCAGAATCAAATTGCCTATAATGAACTCCAAGGGGGTTGCTTTGTTTAGAAAAATGAAAATGGCAAGTCCTGCGGTGGTCAATGCCATTCCTGCTGAGGCAATTATTCTTGGTTCGATCCTGTCTGAAAGCCGACCAGCCAGCGGTGAAAAAATAGCCTGCATGGCGGGCATGGCGACCAGAACCAAACCAGTACTTTGAGGGTCGAATCCCTTCAGGTACTGTAAGTAAAGACTTATGAGGAAAGATATGGCCCATGTGGCGCTGTAGTTAATCAGCGCTGCCAGGTTGGAAAAGGTGAAAGCTCTGCTGTTCTTGAAAAGACTTATATCCAGAACCGGGCTTGTGACTCTCATTTCCCATCTGATGAACGCCCAAAGCCCTATGATGCCTCCCACAATCAGCCATACTCCGGGCATCGCCGGCAAGAGAGTGAAACCGTATATAAGTGCTACAAGCCCGAGGCTATAGATTATGGAGCCGACAAAATCAAATCTCTCGCCCTTTGCCCCAGTCCACTCGCCTTTTACCTTCCATAAAACGACGCCGATAATTGCCAATCCCAGGAGCGCAGTCAGAAAAAAGATGCTCCTCCAGCCGAGATGCTGTGTGAGAATCCCACCTAAAACCGGGCCCATGGAAAGGCCAATATATGTTGCTGCGGCATTTATTCCCAGGACCTTCCCCCTCTCATTGGCGGGAAATACCGTAGTAAGCAATGCCACTGCGGTTCCGGCAAGCATGGCACCGCCGATTCCCTGAAAGACCCGGCAAGAAATAAGCATGGTGGCGGAGCTTGTCATCCCCCCGAAAAGAGATGCAAACATGAAGATAACCATGCCACAGGTGAAGATTTTCTTCCTGCCATATATGTCTGCTATCCTGCCAAAGGGAACAAGAGAGGTCGCTGAAGATAGGAGGTAGGCGGTAGGGATCCAGCCTAGCATGACTGCATCCAGTGATAGCTCTGTCCCGAGTGAAGGGAGGGCAATATTTATGGCGGAGCCCATAAAAGGGAAAATAAACGAGGCTATCGTGGCGACAAAAAGTACCACTCCTTTGCTAGTACCCTTGCCCGCAGAGTCGTCCATAACCAGCCAGTCTAACTTATTTAGTGGAAACTCTTCTAGTCCTGGGCGGTATTATTTAAGTAATTATCTTTTGGCTTCTAAAATCTCGTCCCTCTCTCCTCCTTCACAGCAATCAATTATCGAAGACAGCTTAAGGCAACACAGTCGAGAGGTATCCGGCTTCCACGCACTGCGGACGCGTCGGGCTGGAAGCCAGAGCCATATAGACCTTCATTTGGTAATGGCCAGTGACATTAGTTTGGAGCAGGCTCATCAAATATGTGACCAGATTGAGGTCGAGATACAAAACGTGCTCCACGAGGCCAGTATAATCATTCATGCTGAGCCGTGCGATAATGAATGTGAGCAGTGCTCAGCAATCTGCTCAAAACGCCGAACCAGCTAAAAATAATGGCGTTTTGGCCATTTCAAACCCAGGCAGAACCAGGAGTCAAGGCCTTGATCATCCCAACTGCTGGAGCATCCACCCGCCGCCGTAAACTATGGCGAAGCCAATTGCCAGGCAAATCAAGACTATGATTGGACCTCTGAGAAGGAATTTCTTTATCGCAACAATCACTTGGCTTTAGCTTGACTGCTTGTGAGCTTTCGTGGTCTGGGCTCTCTTAGATACGGCGTTCTTATATACCCTGGCTAGGCTCTTGCCATGCTGTGGAATTCTGGCCTTTTCCTTGGCTCGCCGCCTTTCTCGTCGTTCTTGTTTGGTTTTCCTGGCAAGCTGGTTCTGGTCTGAAAGTCGCTCGTTTACCACTTAATTTCGTATGAGCCGAGGATAAAATCAAGGTCTCCTTGAAAAGCGGAGAGTTTTTCCTGGGGGAAGAGGGTTTCATCTATGTCAAGGAGCATTTTTGTTTCGTCCTGTGGTGAGCCGAGAATATGTACGCTGCCGCATTCCTTCTGGTCTTTCTCTTGCTCGGCCTGTGTTTTTAATGCCAATGTGGTACGCGATTGAGTGTCACCGCTGGGCAGACCATATGTTTCCGACTCAGTCTCAACAGCTATAATCCCCTGTTTATGCAACAAGCCCTGTACCTCAGCGCAGAGCATCCCGGGACTTAAGCCCCTATAAGTTTTTTTAATCTGGATTGTCATTTTGTTCTCCTGCCGAATATTATAGCACTTTCTTATGTTAGTTTCGCTGCTCATATGATATAATTGGAATCTGAAATGAAAAAAGAATTGATACAAATCTTAGCCTGTCCCGTATGTAAAGGGGATTTGGAGCTTAAAGTGGCTGAAGAAAAAGGGGAAGAAATAGTCACGGGTTCCCTTCATTGCTCCAAGTGCAACTATTCCTATCCTATTGTGGACACGATTCCCAATTTATTGCCGCCGGAACAGCAAACCTAATTCAGGGGCTATATGCCACGCCTGTTGTGGGTGATTCCCAGACTTCTACCTTCGCCAACTTTATCGGAGACTTGGAAAAGCAGGCCTGGAGTGCGTCATATATAGTGGCAGCAATATTCTCGCTCGAGGGGCCAAGTTTATTAAGGGGAGCCACATCATTCAGGCAGGTATGATCGAATCGAGCCAGGATTTCCCTCAGGTGCTGCTTTAGTTGAACGAAATCGTAAGCCAGGCCAGTCTCATCGAGCTTTGCTGCTTCAAAACGGGCTACTACCTTGAAGCGGTGGCCATGTAGCTTTTCACACTTACCATGATAGTTCGGGAGATAATGGGCAGCATCAAAGTGCTCTTCTACAAATAAATGATACATCGGATCCTCCTTTATATTTTCGCACCCCTTTTTGCCCTTCGACATCCTGGGCTAATTGGGCGATGCTCTTGCCCAGCTTGGGATGAACTAAGTCTGGGGCAATCTCTGCTAGGGGTACAAGAACGAAAGCCCGGTCTTTCAAACGGGGGTGCGGGATAGTTAAGTTCGGGGTTTCCATGATCTTGTCCTCATAGAAAAGGATATCTATATCTATAGGGCGAGGTGCATTGGGAAAGTTGGGAACCCTGCCCATCCTGGTTTCAATGTCTTTGGCGAGGTAGAGAAGCTCCTCAGGAGGTAAATTGGTGGCGATGCGGCAGACCAGGTTGAGGAACAAGGGCTGCTCTTTGTAGCCTACTGGTTCAGTTTCATACATGGAGGAGACTTCTTCAATATTTACCTTTTGGGAAAGCAGTGTTAAAGTCTGGCGGAGATTTTCTTCTCGCTTTCTCAGATTTGAACCCAGACAAAGATAGGCAGTGGCCAATTCGTTTACACGCCTCTCACAATGGCATCACTCATCTTGCATACACGTGCCATCTCCTTGATATCATGTACTCGAACAATATCAACGCCCTTGGCGATGCCGATAGCTATGGTGGCTGCCGTTCCCTCCAGCCGCTGGTCGACAGGTGGAACGAAAGTCACTTTATTGGACCTTTGTTCGGGAGTTAAATCGAGTACCCAGCCTATGAAGGACTTGCGTGAGCTACCCAGAAGGATAGGCCTGCCCAGCGTCTTGAGCTCCTCCAGACGTTGTAAAATCTCCAGATTTTGCTCCTGCGTCTTGCCGAAACCTATGCCTGGATCAACGATGATATTCTCCCAGGGCACTCCGGCGATTAACGCTTGCTTGATGGCTCTTTTCAAATCGGAAAGAACTGCAGGCATAATGTCGTGGCACTGAGAATCACGCTGGTTGCTCATCAAAGCAATTGGCACACCTTTTTGAGCCGCTAGCTCGGCCAAGCTGGGCTCCTTCTGCAGTCCCCAGATGTCGTTTATCATGTTAACTCCGGCATTTAAGGCCTGGCGAGCAACCTCCAGTTTATAGGTATCGACACTCAATGGCACCGATATTTCGCGGGCTAGCTTTTCGACAACAGGGATTACCCGCTGTAATTCTTCGTCGATGGAAATTGGATTTGAACCAGGACGGGTAGATTCCCCGCCGATGTCAATTATGTCAGCTCCTTCAGAGGCTAATCGCTTGGCTAGGGCTACTGCTCCCTCAGCATCTGCCAGCCCATCGCCAGAGAAAGAATCCGGGGAAACATTCACCACTCCCATGACGTAAGTTCGCCTGCCCCAATAAAAGACGCTCCTGCCGCATCGGGTAGAACCCAGATTGCTTGGTTTGTAATCAGGCATGTTATTGATTATAGCAGAAGGGACGATTAAAATAGTGAAGCAATAGGAATGGGTAAGACATTAGCCGAGAAGATTCTGAGCCTTAAATCGCATGGCGAGGCTAAAGCCGGGGACGTCGTGATTGCGGATGTGGATTGGGCTTTTGTCCAGGATACCACCGGACCTCTGACCGTAAGACAGTTCAAGGAAAGCGGTTTTAAAGCCCTGGCTAAGCCGCAACAAACCGTAATATTTTTGGACCATGCTGCTCCCAGTCCCGTTCAGCAACTTTCTAATGACCATATTTTTCTGCGCCGCTTCGCTGAGGAAACAAGCTGTCGCATCTATGATGTAGGTGAGGGCATATGCCACCAGTTGGTCGTGGAAAATTTCGCCAATCCCGGGGATGTCATTGTCGGTGCAGATTCTCATACTGTTACCGCTGGTGCTTTAGGAGCTTTTGCCACTGGCATGGGTTCCAGCGATGTCGCCGTAGTCTTAGCCTTAGGCAAAACATGGTTTCGCGTGCCAGAGAGTTTTCTCATTGAGCTCAATGGCGCCTTCCCTCGGGGCACTTATGCCAAGGACTTAATTTTGCATCTCATTGGTCAGATTGGCGCTGATGGCGCTAATTACAAGGCTTTGGAATTTGGTGGCAAAGCCTTGGCTAAGATGACTATATCGCAGCGTCTCACCATCGCCAATATGGCTGTGGAAGCCGGGGCTAAGGCTGGCCTGTTTCCCAGCGATAAAGTTACCAAGGACTTCCTAGTAGAACATGGGCGGGGCGACAATTACAAACCGCTATATCCAGATGCTAAAGCAAATTATGAACGGGTCATACCCGTGAATCTCGACCAGCTTGAACCGATGCTTTCCCTTCCCCACGCTGTGGATAACGTCCGTCCCGTGGCTCAAGCAAAAGGAGTCAAAATCCAGCAGGCATTTATTGGCACCTGTACTAACGGACGTCTGGAAGATTTAGCCGTGGCTGTGGAGATTCTTAAAGGTCAGAAGAGGCATCCCGGTACTAGGTTGCTCATAGCGCCAGCTTCCAGACAGGTGCTCATTCGAGCTATAGAAAAAGGCTATATCCAGAGCTTAATTGAAGCTGGGGCGATTGTCCTGCCGCCGGGTTGCACCGCTTGCCTCGGCCTTCATCAAGGGGTGTTGGGAGATGGCGAGGTTTGTATTTCTACCGCCAATCGTAATTTTAAGGGCAGGATGGGCAACCCCGAGGCTATGGTATACTTGGCTAGCCCGGCCACTGCCGCCGCCTCAGCCATAAAGGGTGAGATTACCGACCCCAGAGACATTATATAAGAATATAAGAAAGAAAAATGCAAAAGGCAAAGATACAGAGCAAAAATTAAAAATGAAATTTTTTCACTTTGATTTATCATTTTGATTTTTATGACTTGTATTTTAATTTTCTTCCTTTCTCTTTAATTTTCCGGAAGGGTGAAGATGTCGGATTTGGTGCTCATGGGTAAAGCCATTAAACTAGGAGATAATATCTCCACAGATGATGTTATCCCTGGCAGGTTTGCTCATCTGAGGAGCAATTTGCAGGAACTTGCCAGGCATGTTCTTGAGGATGCTGCACCTGAATTCGCCTCAAGGGTGAAGGCTTTGTTAGGGAAAGGTGAAAGCAAAGCAATCTTGGTAGCGGGCAAAAATCTTGGTCTGGGTTCCAGTCGGGAACATGCCCCGGTGGTAATCAAAATGTCGGGGGTAGGCGCTATTTTAGCCAAATCGGTAGCGCGCATCTTTTTCCGGAACGCCATAAACCAGGGATTGCCTGTCCTGCTTTGTGACACTGATAAAATCGGCGATGGCGATGAACTGGAGATAAACGTGACAGGTGGTACGATTACTAATTTGACTTCGGGTATTACATTAAGCTGTGGCAAGATGCCGCCGATAATGTCCGCCATTCTTAAAGAGGGTGGGCTTATCCCCTATATACAGAAGCATAAAGACTTTAAGCCATGAAAACATTACTAGCCTGCAGGTTTTGAATTTTGAGCATTCGGATTTTGGATTTGTTTAGAGTTTAGAAATTAGCATTTAGGATTTATTGAGATGCAGCATAGAGTAACTTTTATCCCTGGCGATGGTATAGGTCCTGAAGTGGCTGAGGCAACACGTCGGGTGCTGGAAGCTACAGGGGTCAAGTTCCAGTGGGATCCTGTTATCATAGGTAGTCAAGCTCAAGATAAGTTTGGCACACCTCTCCCGGACGAAACCCTCCAGTCCATAAAGAAGAACAAGGTCGCCCTTAAGGGACCGGTGACCACGCCCATAAGCGCAGGCTTCCGGAGCGTTAATGTCGCTTTGAGGCAAGCCTTAGACCTTTATGCCTGTCTCCGTCCTTATAAGGTGTACCCCGGTATAAAAACGCCGTTCCAAGATGTGAATATAGTGGTGGTCAGGGAAAATACCGAAGGCCTCTATATCGGTATCGAATTTGCCAAAGGCGATTCGGGGACCAAGAAATTGCTGGATTTAGTCCTCAATGCCACGGGAAGAGAGATAAAGAAAGACTCTGCTGTAAGCCTGAAGGTCATATCTCAAACAGCGAGCCGGCGAATTGTCAAATTTGCTTTTGAGTATGCCCGACAGAACGGCAGAAAAAAAGTGACCGCGGTTCACAAGGCTAACATAATGAAATTCTCCGACGGACTTTTTCTGGATACTGCCCGTGAAGTAGCCAGAGAGTATGAGGACATAGAATTCAGCGATATGCTTGTGGATGCAACGTGCATGGAGCTGGTCAGGAAGCCTCGAACGTTCGATATCCTCGTACTGCCCAATCTGTACGGCGACATAATTTCCGACCTTTGTGCCGGGTTGGTTGGAGGCATGGGCATAGCTCCCGGAGCCAACATCGGGGATGAAGCGGCTATCTTTGAACCTACCCATGGCAGTGCCCCTAAATATGCCGGGAAAAATCAAGTCAATCCCATGGCTATGATGCTCTCCGGGGTGATGATGCTGCGTTATCTCGGAGAGAAGGCTAGCGCCGATAGGCTGGAAAGCGCTATAGCCGAGGTCATAGCAGAAGGCAAGAATGTTACCTATGACTTGAAGCTCGACTCCACCACTGCGGTAGGCACCAGCCAGGTCGCCGATGCTGTGATAGCGAAACTAGAGAGTTAATCTGAGCCAGTAGAGTGAACAAAATGAATGAACATGTAAAGATCTATCCAACAATTGGTGTATGTGGTCTTGATTGTGGTCTATGCCCGAGATACTATACAGTGGGGGCTTCAAGGTGTCCTGGTTGTTGTGGCCCAGAATTCTTTAGTAAACATCCATCATGTTCCTTCATAACTTGTTGTGTCAAGAAAAAGAATATTGAGGTCTGTGCTGAGTGTTCAGACTTTCCGTGTTCTAAATTCAAAAGTGATGAAGAATATCAACAATTGCGAGAATCCTCTTCTTACCCATCGTACAAAAAGGTTATGACGAATTTGGATTTTATAGAAGAATATGGAATTGAAAAATTCGTAGGACAGCAGAAAAAACGAATTAAATTACTCGAAACAATGATAGTTAATTTTGATGACGGAAGATCGAGAAGTTTTTACTGCAAATCAGCGGTTTTACTTGATTTAACAACTCTTAAAAATTCATTGGATAAGGCAATTCGAAAAATAAAAACAGACAATATCAAACCAAACGATACTAAAACCAAAGCCAAAATTCTTAAGGGTATTCTTAGTGGAATTGCTCTTACAAGTTTAAAGTAGGGCGGAGGACTAGGATGCGGTCAAGCTTTCTAACCAGTCGCCGAGAATTCATTCAGGATTTTTGACTTACCAGGCATTACAAGCTACCATATCAGCATGAACACGAAGACTGTGCCTAAGCTAGTTCTTTTTCCCCTCACTGCTGAGGTAAGTAAGCAAGGTCACCTCGTTATCGGTGGCTGCGATGTTGTGGATCTAGCTGAGGAATTCGGCACGCCGCTCTACCTTTTTGATGAACTCACCCTCCGCCATAAGTGCCGTGAATTTAAAGACGAGTTTGGTAAATATTATCCTGACACACTGGTCATTTATGCCTCCAAAGCCTTCCTGAACAGGGCTTTGGCTATCATATTCAAGGAAGAAGGTTTGGGACTCGATGTCGTCTCCGGGGGAGAGCTTAGCATCGCCCATTCCGTAAATTTTCCTCTGGACAAGGTCTATTTCCACGGCAACAACAAGACGCCAGAGGAACTAAATCTGGCTCTGGATTTGGGAGTGGGCAGAATTGTGGTGGACAACTTCTATGAACTTGAGAGGCTCAACGAGCTGGTCAAGGAAAGAGGGATGCGGCAAGATATTTTGCTTCGCCTCACTCCGGGAGTTGACCCACATACTCACCAATATACTACTACCGGGACGATAGAGAGCAAATTTGGCTTTCCCGTAGATACCGGGCAGGCTGAGGAAGCGGTAACCAAGGCTTTATCAGCCTCCAACCTCAACCTTCTGGGTTTGCACTTCCATCTTGGCTCCCCAGTGTCTGAAGTTCAGCCTTATGAGCTTGCCATGGAGATTACTCTCCGCTTTGCCCGGGAAATGGGCCGAAAATTCGGCTTTAACCTTGGCGAATTTAACATCGGTGGCGGTTTTGCCGTTCCATACACCCTGGACTCTAAAGTACCCACAATAGCTGCCTATGCCCGAGCTGTAACTGGCAAGCTGAGCGGTCTTATTTCGGGGCTGGGATTGGGTCGCTCGCGGCTCATTATCGAGCCAGGGAGGGCCATTGTCGGCCAGGCCGGAGTGGCATTATACAAGGTCGGGGCGATAAAGGAGATACAGGGCATAAAGAAATATGTTTGCATCGATGGCGGCATGAACGACAACATCCGCCCGGCTCTTTATGGAGCTAAATATGAGGCTGTGGTGGCTAACAAAGCTTTGAAGGCGGATAAAGAGGTGGTTACCATTGCTGGCAAGCTCTGCGAATCTGGTGATATCTTAGTAAAAGATATCAACTTGGTTCCAGCGCATTCTGGTGACATCATAGCTATTTCAGTTTGCGGTGCTTATTCCATCCCCATGGCGAGCAATTATAATGCCCTGCCCAGGCCAGCTATAGTCATGGTGAAGGAAGGTCGAGCGCGTCTTATTCGCCGCCGGGAAACTTATCAGGATATGATGAACCTGGACCTGATTTAATATGTGGCAAGTTATAGGACAGGATAAAATTTTATCTTTGCTGGATTATGGTCTTAAAACCGATGCTATAGCCCACGCCTATCTTCTGGCAGGGCCGCGGCATGTGGGCAAAGGAACTCTAGCCATCAATTTGGCTCAAGCCCTAAATTGCGATGGACCCGAACTGCCTTGCGGCCAATGCCGTTCTTGCCAGCGAATTCTGGAGGGCAAGCACGCCGACGTCACCCCTATTGGCTTGGATTCTAAAACGGAGATTGGCATTGATGATATTCGAGGGCTGCAGCGCTTAGCCAACCTGCCACCGTATGAAGGTAAGTGCAAGGTGTTTATCATTGATGACGCTGAATATCTATCTACCGAAGCGGCTAATTCCTTGCTCAAGATATTGGAAGAGCCCCCGCCCATGGTAGTTTGGCTTTTATTAGCTGCTGAAGAGGAACACCTCCTGCCGACAATTATTTCACGGTGCCAGCGGCTGGAATTGAAGCCTGTGCCATCGGAGCGAGTACAGGAGGTACTCATCAACTCATATAAGGTTGATGCCGATAAAGCGAAGCTTTTGGCTCAATTGTGCCATGGTCGTCTGGGCTGGGCAGTGTCCACTTTGGCAAATGGCGATATATTGGAGCAGCGGTCTCGAAGGATAGACAAGCTGGTCTCCGTATGGACTGCCAACTTAGAGCAGAGATTTGCCTATGCCCAGGAGCTAGCCAGCCAATTCAGTCAGAATCGAAAAGACGAGGCAGAAATAATAGAGATGTGGCGCGATTGGTGGCGTGATTTGATGCTCATTAAAGGTGGCTGCGGGGAGGATATCATCAATGTAGATTATGTGACCACTCTGGAGGAACAAGCCAGGGGATTGAGTCTGAGCGAGATTAAAGAGTTTCTGGCTAATCTTGGCTTGCTACAGGAGGACATCTCTAAGAATGTTAATCCCCGTTTAGCATGGGAATGGCTGATGCTTAATTTGCCCAGAAAAAAATAAAATCCTGAACTATAATGTCATTATCGAGTTTAGAACATAATATATTTCGATGGCTAACATAATTGGGGTTAAATTCCGCTCGAGAGGGAAATTAGTCTACTGCGACGCTGGTGAGATATCCCTCCACGTAAACGACTATGTAATGGTGGATAGCGGTCATGGTCTAGATGTAGCTAAAGTCATTACTCTGGAAGCCCAATCTCAGCCAGGTGAGCAATTAATGAAGGTAGTACGTCCGGCAGAGGCGGAGGATTTAGAGGAAGCTCGGCGGAATCTGGAAAAAGAAGCCTTGATCAAATGCCATGAAATGGCTACCCAACTTGGGTTAAAGATGAAGCCGCTAGCGGCTCGCTATGATTCTCAGAGTGAGCACCTGACCGTATTCTTCAGTGCTGAGGAAAGGGTGGACTTCCGAGACTTGGTTCGAAAATTGAGCCAGGCTCTGGAAAGACGGGTGGAGTTAAGGCAGGTGGGGGCAAGGGATGAGGCTAAGCTGTTGGGTAGCATGGGCAAGTGCGGCTATCCTTTATGTTGCCAGAGTTTTCTGACCAGCTTTGCCTCAGTATCTATTAAAATGGCTAAGGAACAGAGCTTGGCCTTGAATCCTATGAAGATATCGGGCATCTGTGGACGTCTCCTTTGCTGCCTGGCATATGAAAGTAAGGAATATGCAGCTGTGAAAAAGCAGATGCCCCAGCCGAAACAGGAAATATTGACTCCCTGGGGTAAAGCCACGGTAATCAGCGTTAACTTATTAAAGGAAACGGTAACAATACAATTGGATAGCGAGGTTACGAAAGAGATAACCTTGGATGAAATAATTCATCCAGAAGAAAAATCGTAGTTTTCTTGGGGAGTCGCTTAAACTTAGAGCAAATTGTGGTTAAGTTAATTCAAAGATGGTAGATATTTCTGCCATTCACCGTGGTTGTTGAGAAGGTGATAGGGAATATAGAAGCCATCATTGCGAGGAGGATGCGGCTGATGCAGCAATCTCATTCTGGCTTCATCCGGCGTACGTCCGCCCTTGTGCCTGTTGCAGGGAATGCAGGCGCTGACCACATTGTCCCAGGCATGCTTTCCACCCCGCCGCCGTGGAATAACGTGGTCTAAGGTAAGCTCCTTAGACTGACGGCCGCAATATTGGCAGGTATATTGGTCACGAGTAAATACCTCGGATCTGCTCAATTTTTTCTGATGGCGAGGACGGCTAACCATATAGACGAGTCGGATTACTGACGGTATCTGAAATATGCGGTTAGCAGAATGGAGTTCACCTCTGTTATTTTCCAGCACTTCGGCTTTGCCCCGAAACACTAGCACTATAGCCCGACGCGTGCGACATAAGTTAAGGGGCTCGTAACTCTGATTAAGCACTAAAACAGGAGAATCTGTCATATTACAGCTCGATTATCAGTTATTGAGCTATTTTAGCAAGCCTTTCTGGCCAGTGCAATAATTTACACGTCGGCACTTTCTAGGATATGTCAGCATTGCAGCTTTGGTGGAAGCTAAATGAGAGATGAAATAAGAGAGCAGGACTAAAACCCCCGATACTATGCTAAAATTTCAATCGATGTCAGCCATATATTATGCCATTCGCCCCATGGAGTATGAGGATATCCCACAGGTAGCCCAGATTGATAAAGAGGCTTTCCCCGGCGAGTGGATATTCCGCTCTCAATCAGCATATAAACGGGATCTGGACAATCCATCCATCCGCTATGTAGTGGCTTGTAAGAATGATGTGTCAAAATCTGTGGGCCAAGCGATGCCGAAAGTGACTTGGCTCAAGCGGCTCTTCAGTTATGGGCGTCATCTTAACACGTCGGAAGACATAGTCGGCTTTTCTGGCTTCTGGATGATGGTGGGGGAGGCACATATCATTGCTATTGGTGTCAGAAATGGTTATCGCCGACTTGGCATAGGTGAAGGTTTGCTCATCGCAACCATTGAACTAGCACAGATATTGAATGCTCATGTAGTCACTTTGGAAGTGCGTGCTTCTAATATGATGGCTCAGGCACTTTATAAAAAGTATGGCTTCCAGGTGACAGGGAGACGCCTGAAGTATTATTCCAGCGATGGAGAGGACGCCATAATCATGAGCACGGATAATATTACCTCTCTGCCATTTCAAGCATCTTTTCAGCAGTTGAAAAAAGCCCATGCTCAGAGGCACCCCGAGCTTTTTGCCCAGGCCTGTTAACTATACTTATTCAGGATAGCCTTGAAGGAATCTATAACAAACCCTAGCTTTTGCTTATCAGCAGCAAATGTGGAGAGTTTGAAAGACCTGGCTAAGCCTGGCTGTGGTCCCCAAATGCCTCTTTCCTTTAATTCTTTATAGAGGAAATATCCCTTCTCTCGGACCCGTTTGGAGATTTCATAGAGCGCAGGTGCGTCAAAGTGCAACAGGTCATGTCTATGCGGTTTTTCACCTAATTGTATAAAGCCTAATTTCTCAAGCTCAGCGGAAAACCACTGTGCTTTAGACACCTGCTCATCCCAATGCTGAACTCTTTCTTGCACGTAGGGAAAGGAAGCCATGAGTGTTATCAGAGGGACTCCCCTTATGGTACAGCCGAGAAGCTCAATCTCTTTCTTGCTGTATTTGCCGGATTTTCTCAACACTGTCTCTTGCCATTTCTTCTTCATTCCCAGTACTCCAGCAGGTCCGGCAGAAGCCATGCTTTTGTGTCCGCTGCCAATAATGAAATCAGCGCCTATCTCATTCATGCTTACAGGCATTCTGCCTACGGCGTACGCCCCGTTAAGGATATAAGGAATGTTGTATTCTTGGGCGATTTCTCCTAACCTTCTGGCATCAGGCAGATTTCCATAATTACCGTCGGGATAGGTTAATAGAATTAGCTTAGGGGCATGTTCTTTAATGAGCGGCACATATTCGTTGACGTCGACCTTAAACTCCGGCTGTCCGGAATTAGACACCTCGATTATATTTAGCCCCACCCTTTCAGCAGCCACGACTGTTGTATAATGCCTGTTGGCATCGACGAGAATCGAGTCTCCCGGCTTGGCTAGAGAATGCATGACCATGAATTTAGCTTCGCGGGCTCCGTGGGTTATGGTGGCAACTTCACTGCCTAAGAATTGAGGTAAAAGCTCCTGGACGAAGTCTCGGATGGGGGGATTGGTTACATTACATAAACTGCCCTCGCAAAAATCACAAACAGAATATCCATCTCCAAATTCTATTAAAGCCTCCTTGGCGGCATCGGTAAGCATGCCACCTGTCTGCAAAGGCATGAGGTTGATAAGCCCCTTATGGTCTCTGCGCAACCCGCTGAGCTTCTGTAGCGACTTACTGCTTTTCTGTTCCATCTTTCTCCTTTGGAGGCAATTCTAGAATTGAGATTACTTGGTTCTTTGCAATGGCATTACCTAAATTCCTAACCCTAGGATTCAAGGCAGTTGCTAAACGCTAGAATCAAAGCTAGCCAATTCTAACAAGAAATTAGACAGAAATCCAAATGCTCAACGAAAGCAGGAGACTGATTTCATAAGTGCCTGAGCTAATCCTTGAGGGTACAGGAAACCGAGCAATTAGTACACTCGGTATCACAGGGTTCAACATGGATGACAATGTCAGACCGGGGAAGGCATTGTTTAATATCCTGCTCTAAGTGGTCACATAGACGGTGCGCTTCTTCCACATCGGCGTTTTTAGGTACTACCAAGTGCAAGTCGATATGGCGCTGGCTACCTGCCTTGCGTGTCCGCAGGTTGTGAAAACCAACCAGTTGACCTCCGTGTTCCATAATGCGGGACCGTATTTTATCCTCCTCTGATTGCGATAGTCTCATATCAAGTAACCCCCCGAACGACTTCTTGATGATATTATAAGCGGCTCTCCCAATAAATACTGCCACAAAGGTGGCAGCAATCGGGTCAAACATGGTGAACCCGGTAAATCTCACAACAAGCAAAGCAACCAGTACAGCGGACATAGTAATTACATCGGTGCTAAGGTGGTAAGCATCTGCTTCAAGAGCTAGGGAATCTTGTTCAGAAGATACCTTAAATAAATAACGGGAAACTATTACGTTCACCACGATAGATGCTATCATTATGCCAATACCGACATCGAGAACCTTGAGAGGTTGATGATCAATTAACCTTTTTATTGCTTCATATATGATTATCCCAGAAGCAACGAATATGAGCGCTCCTTCGGCTACACCACTAATATTCTCTACCTTGCCGTGACCGTAAGGGTGTTCTTGGTCGGCTGGTCTATCGGAAACCCGAACGCTAATAAAAGCAATAATGGATGCGGCAAGGTCCATTAGGCTATGGACTGCTTCAGCAATGAGGCTAATGCTGCCTGTCAGTATCCCAGCAACCAGCTTCAGCAAGATAAGAGTGGTATTGGAAGCAATAGAAATTTTCGCTGCCTTCTGCTTACTGGGAATATTGTCTTTAGTTTTGAGTTTCACCATGTCCCTAATTGCCAAATAAAAAACCCGCAGGACTCTTGCCTAGTCCTGCGGGTTTAGCTTCCGCTGCTCTACACTTAGCCCGGCTGCTAACCGATAGCGCCTGCTCCAGGCTATATTTCTTACGAACGACTATTTATATTATTATAACCCATCCTTAGCCAGAGTCAAATCTTTAGCGTTTAGAGCTCCTTGACTTCTATGGCTACAAATACAGCGCCCCTGACCCCTATCTTCTTATTCTGTCCTTCAATAAACTGTCGGACAGCTTCGGGAATCTCTAGATTGAGGTCAGAAAGATGCTTTACTCCCTTCACCTGATAAGTTAAGTTATCGTGGCTGCTTTCTATGGCTGCTGCGGCACCCATGGCTATAGCACGCATATAGTTTATCCCTGTGTATACTCCGGAGGTCGTAATATCACTATAAATAGCGCCATTGGCAACGCAGATTTCGTTAAAACCGGCGGGACCGATTAATCTCTTGCCGGCCTCTGTTTCGACAACTTTCACCTCGCTAGACTCGTCTTTCCAGGCTAAAAACTCACAGGGGGCGATCTCATCCTTGTGCTTTCGGGCGGTTTCCTCGATGGCCTGGGCTATTTTCTGCCCCCGGGCTGTCTGAGGGCTGGCTATATAGGTAATAGCTTTAGCTATATCCTCGTCAGAATACTCCGTTACGGAAAACTGAGGATATGCCAACTTCCTCACATCGTCTACTTCATAAATAAGCATTCCCAGTCGCTCGATGCCAAATCCGGCGTTGAACACAGGGTATTTAATGTCGAAATTAGCCAGGGCCACCGGTGAATACATCCCGATGTCCGCTATCTCGAGCCAGCTCTCTTTATGTTTGACAAAAACCTCCTGCTCCTGCCCCGGGGCATAATATTTGGATGTTGCTGTCTTGGTCTCAAATTTGACATCGGGAAAGCCATATTGCTGCATAATATCCTTGGTAATCGCCCTTCCCGCGTCCAGAGACATTTCGGGGTCCATAACCACGATGGATGCGGAGTGGTGGACTCGTAAATGCCGGGCGTCTTCTCTCTGTTCGTTGCGATATCGGGGACCTACAGAGAATAAAGCGACCGGAAAGCTGGCTTTATCTTGTAATGCTGCTAAGGTATGAAACCAGGTCGCCGTCATGTGACTTCTCAGGGTCTTGTTGGAGGGCACCGGCTGGAGTTCTTTTATCTCGGGGAAAACCTTATCCATGAGCTCCGTAGCCTGGTAGTCAGTGATGCCCAGCTTGGCAATGAGCTCTTCGATAAGATTGTCCGCCTCGATTTCTCCCTTTTTGTAATTTCTTAGCAGTGTCTGCAATTTTTCGATATCAATTTCTTGAGATATCTCTTTTATCTGGCTTATTCTTTTCTCGCTTAGCCCTATATCCGGGCGAGGCAATTCCGCTAAATAAAAGGCCCTGTCGAGAATAACTCGAGCTTCCGGCCCATACTGCTTGACCACATCGCTGTCGGGCAGCAGTGTAAGATTCTCGACCTCGTCGAAACCCAGGTTTAGCAGAATCTGGCGGGATTTTTGAATTAATTCCCGGACGAGATGGGGTTTGCCTTTCTTCGTCAGAGAAATTTTAGTCCCGGCGGGGATAAGCTTTGCCGTAGCTATCCAGGCGTCGGTAAAGTTGTTTTTTGCCGCAGATTTTATTTCACCGGTATCGAAGGTTGCCATGGTGTAAAGTATACCTCAACGAACCATTCTATTCTACGCTCAGCCGCTGGGTGAAGAGGGATGGACTCTAGTCCTTCAAAATTTTCTCAGTCAGGAAATTCTTCACTACGTCTAAGACTTGCTCTTTTGAACACTCGGCTCTCCACATTCCCTCCGGAAAGTTGAAGATCAGCCACCTCTTATGAATCCCTTTGCCCATGGTCAGGACGAAGTTGCCTGTCTTGGTATCCTGGGAAATTTCTATAAGGCCTTTGTTCTTCAGCCCCCGCATTCGCATCCTGTCTCTAACCCTTATTTCCTCGATTTTCATTTTTGACGCCTCCTTCTTACTTTGCACAAAGAGCACCCATTTTTACTGTTTTTTGTCCTTCTCTCCTGGCGTATCTTCTACCCTCTCCACTTCGATAGTGCATTCTGTGACCAGTGCGGCGATTGCTCCCAGTGCAGCCAGTACCGGAGCTGCCAGGGCTGTTACTGCAGCTACACCAACGCCTGCTGTCAACGGGATATCTATCAGAGGGCGCCCCTTATGTATTAAACGGACTCTTCTGATATTTCCTTGATGTATTAGCTCCTTGATCTTCTCGACCACTTGACTTCCATCTACTGTGAACTTCTCGGTTGGCATTGTCCTTAACCTCCTTTCACTTTAATCTTTATACCATTCTTCAGCCTTGGGTGTTGAGACACCGCATCAAGTATTGCTTAAGCATGTTTAATGCGGCTTCGGCAGCGTCTCGCTTGTTTTGCTCTCGATTTCCCGAAAAGGCATGTTTTTCACAGAGGCTCTCATCTTTGGCTGCCAGGCTCAGATAGAATAGCCCCACTGGCTTGTCGGGAGTAGCCCCCGAGGGGCCGGCAATCCCGGTATCGGAGATACATATGTCCACTTCCAGGAGCTTTCTGCCACCTCGAGCCATTTCCAGGGCTGTTTGCTCGCTCACAGCGCCATAATTTTCAAGGGTCTTCCGCTTTACTCCAGCCAAGGCGATTTTTACTTCGTTGCTGTAAGTTACTACTGAGCCCTTGAAGTAATCCGAGCTACCGGGGACATTGGTTATCCTATCAGCTATCCTCCCGCCGGTAGCCGACTCCACAGTGCCGATGGTCAAAGGCTTTCCTGTCTTAGCCTGGTATTCTCTTATTAGCCGGGCAATTTCTGCTTCTAAATTTGCCATTATTCGTTAATTTTAGCAGGTTTCCTTGCTATAATTCACTGATGACTGAATTGGACGACACAATCACCTTTCTGGGTACTGCCGGTGCCCGGTTCGTCATGATTCGCCAATTTCTGGCTTCCGGAGGCGCCTGGCTTAACCTTGGTAACACTCAAATACTTCTTGACCCCGGTCCCGGTTCTCTGGTTCAGGCTGCCAGGAGGAAACTCGATCCCTCTAAACTGAACGCTATTATTCTATCTCACAAGCACTTAGACCACAGCGGAGATATTAACGTCATGATTGAAGCTATGACCGATGGGGGAACAAAGAAGCGTGGCACGGTCTTTGCCCCCGCCGATGCCTTAAATGAGGACCCTGTTATCTTGTCTTATTTGCGGTCTTATCCACAGGATATACAGGTCTTGGCTGAAGGCGGGTCTTACACGATAAACGACGTTTCTTTTAAAACTCCAGTCAAGCATAAGCATCCCGTGGAAACGTATGGCTTTATCTTTCAAACGCCGCAGCATACTTTCTCCTGGATTATTGACACCAGGTATTTTGAAGATCTAGCTAGTCACTATGAAGGCGATTTACTGATTATCAATGTGGTCCGATTGAACCAGGGAGCTCCTCTGGACCATCTATCTCTTCCTGAAGCCAAGAGCATAATTGAGCAAATAAAGCCTAAGGCGGCTATCCTTACTCATTTTGGCATGACCATGTGGCGGGCTAAACCCTGGGAGCTAGCTGAGAAATTAACCAAGGAAACCGGAATCACAATCATCGCCGCCAGAGATGGCCTGAAGTTCGACCTGGCAGAGTTAGATGTCTCCTAAAAAACCTCATTTTTCGAGGGTCAGATTTATCCATTAGCCTTTCTGGGGTCCCTCATTTAGGCAGGAAGGCTTTGAGTAAATTCCATGAAGGCTCCAACCTCAGCTCCCAGACGTATGATGTATCAACCACGTCCGGATTATTGCATTTCCAGCATCCCTTCGTGATGTTTGCCACCTCACGACGGTCCCACTTTTTCATTATCTCATCGAACGGGGAGGTTCTCACATTTCCATAAGGTCTGTCATAGTTGAAGCAGTTCGTTACGTTGCCCTCTGGAGTCACGGTGGCAAAAGCAAAAGGGGCACGGCAAACATAAGGCGTCATATTCAGCAGGTATCTCTGCAGATAAGTTCGGGAATTATTTATGAAATAGCCTTTCTTTTTTAAGCCAAGCAACTCCCTGGCTGCTTGCTGCTCTGACTCCCGTGATGCCAGTGTCTCCTTGTTTGTCTCCCCGGTTTCTTTCGAAATCCCTTCCCTTGCCGGGCAAACCCAAAGCGATACGCCGAGAGAACGGGCCAAGTCTGCCATTTGCCCCATCATGTTCTCATTTCCTCGATGGAGGAGACAATTGATTACAATTTTCTTAGGCGCGTTCATCCTCTTTAAGACCTCTATGCCCTCAACAGCCCTGGCGAAAAGACCTGGCATGCCCCTGAATGAATCGTGACCCTTGCTCTCCGGATAATCCAGTGAGACTATAATGCAGTGGACTTCTTTGCCGATTTCATGTGCTCTGTCTGGTAGAAGAAATCCATTGGTGATCACGGTCGTCATCATTCCATTTTCGCGGGAAGAACAACAAAGCTGGCCCAGGTCCTGGCGCAAGAGAGGCTCTCCACCCCATATTACATTTGCTACAAATCCCGCATCCTTCGCGCCCTGATAGAGATGTTCGATCACGCTCGTTTCCAGCTCGGCTACTTCATTATCACGCCAAATACACGTCGGGCACTGGCAATTACACCGTCCTGTGATCCGATGTGAGAGAAAAAATGGGCCCCGCCTGCCCAAACGACTTACCAGCAGAGTTCTAGTAAAGTGGGCGATGCCGCTCCAACCCCATAGTGCTCCCGAATCTCGTTGCTCTTCTAGCATGGCACAGGTCGCCCCCTGGTATATGAATTATTCTCAAGTTTGTGGGTGGAATTAAAATGAGAGCTTCCTGGCAACGACATATTTTCCCAGAAGGTTTCCCCTTAAGTATCGTCTGCGCTGGAGCGTTTCACTTCCGTGTTCGGGATGGGAACGGGTGGTTCCACTCCGCTAAACTCACCAAGAAGCTCTCTGATTAAGTATAGCCTATTCCAGAAAGAATATGCAAGTCTGTGGCTAATCTGGGAAACGATTTGCTGCGTTCCTGTGGTATAATAGCTCTAAAGTCTCATAGAGAGGAGTTTTGTATTCATGGACTGGGGGATGGAAAACCGTCTGGCACAATTAATTCAACCGGATGGTCGCTGTTTGTTCCTGCCCGTGGACCACGGGTATTTTCAGGGTCCTATCAGAAAATTAGAGAACCCGCGTAAAACTCTGGAACCTCTTCTTCCTTACACCGATGCCATTTTCATTACCCGGGGAGTCTTAAGGTCATGTATAGACCCTGATAAGACAAAGCCAATTATTCTTAGAGTATCCGGCGGCACCAGCGTAGAAGGCAAGGACCTGGCTCACGAGGGGATAACTACTTCTATGGAGGAAGCCATCCGGCTCAATGCCTGTGCCGTGGGCATCTCCATCTTCGTGGGGACGGATTATGAGCATGATTCACTACTGAATCTGGCCAGGCTTGTTGATGAAGGGGAAAGGTATGGCATCCCGGTGATGGCAATTACCGCTGTGGGCAGAGAATTGGAGAAGCGTGATGACCGCTATCTTGCACTGTCATGTCGCATTGCTGCTGAGCTGGGCGCTCGAGTGGTCAAGACCTATTACTGTGAAAAATTCGAGAAGGTTATCAAGGGCTGCCCCGTTCCCATAGTCATCGCGGGTGGGCCCAAAGTAGATAAAGGATACGAAGTACTTCAATTTGTTTATGCCGGCATCCAGAAAGGCGCCATAGGTGTGAATCTGGGTAGAAACATCTGGCAAGATGAACACCCCGTGGCTATGATAAAAGCCATCCGTGCCATTATCCATGGAAATGCCACAGCTGAGCAAGCCCAGAAATTATACGATGATGCGAAGGGCGGAAAGGCATAGCATCTGTGTCCACAAGAGAGTATGCTCTTCTGGGCGGGGACAAGCCCCGCCTCTACGAATCCCAAATGGCAAAATCCAAATGACAATTGAAATCCAAATGCTTAAATGCCAAACCTACTTCGTTTTGTGCTTTGGATTTTGAGCTTGATTTGACATTTGAGCTTTGTCATTTGATATTGTTTAGAATTTAGAATTTATCTCGGTCCTATGGTGTGTTTGGGGGAAATGCCATGCGCGTAGCTATGTATTACAGTAACCGGGATGTGCGGCTGGAGGAGATGCCTGTGCCGCAGATTGGCCCCGGCGAAGTTCTGATGCGGGTGGAGGCCAGCGGCATCTGTGGCACCGATTTGCTGGAATGGTATCGCCTCTACAAAGCACCTTTAGTCCTGGGTCATGAGGTTGCCGGTGTGATTGTGGCTGTCGGGAAGGGGGTGAAACATTACGAAGTGGGTGCTCGGATTTGTGCCGCTCATCACGTCCCCTGCAACACATGCCACTATTGTCTTAGTGGACACCACACTGTTTGCGATACTTTACGTCAGACGAACTTCGACCCCGGCGGCTTTGCTCAATATGTGCGGCTGCCACGCATCAATGTCGAGCAGGGCCTATTTCCCTTGCCCGACGAAGTATCTTTTGAAGAGGCGACCTTTGTTGAGCCGCTGGCTTGCGTCCTGCGCGGGCAAAGATTAGCCCATCTCCATCCGGGGCAAAGTGTGCTTGTTATCGGCAGCGGCGTGGCCGGGCTGCTCCATATACAACTGGCTCGGACTTCAGGCGCCGGTTACATCATGGCCACGGACATCGTTGATTACCGCCTGGAGGCGGCGCGAAAATTCGGAGCCGATATTGCCATTCAGGCTAAGGACTATACTCCAGCCTATCTACGTCGGGCAGCCGATGGCCGTCTCGCTGACCTTGTGGTGGTATGCAGTGGGGCGACATCAGCGATAGCTCAGGCGTTGGAGTCAGTGGAGAGGGGAGGCACTGTTCTCTTCTTCGCTCCCACAGACCCGGGCATTAGCGTTCCGATATCGGTGAACGACCTGTTCTGGCGCAATGAGATAACGCTCACCAGCTCCTATGGTGGCAGCCCCGCCGATTATGCCACAGCACTGGAACTGATACAGGCTGGCAAGATACGTGTGCGGGAGATGATTACCCATCGGCTGGGGCTGGCGGAAACAGGCCTGGGATTTCAGCTTGTCGCCCGGGCTCAGGACTCCCTAAAAGTTATTATCGAGCCACAGAGGTAGATAGCGGCTGCCTTATGTACAGGCGAGAATATCAGGTAGCAAACTGACGCTTTGGGTAGCGCGTGGATTAGGGTATCAATTCGAAGCTTAAGGCATCTTAACAATAAGACACGCTCTATTGTTTTATGCTTCGCCGGACAGAGGCGATGTCCCTCAACCGTTGCGCCTGGGTGAGCAATTTTTTTCTCAGCCTGATATTCTCAGGAGTTACCTCAACCAGTTCATCCTTATTGATAAAGTCAATGGCTTGCTCCAGGCTCAGCTGCACAGGAGGAGTCAGCTTTATGGCGATGTCGGACGTAGAGGAGCGCATATTGGTCTTCTTCTTTTCCTTGCACACGTTGATGGCTATGTCCTGTGGCCGCGGATTCATCCCCACTATCATACCTTCATAGACCAGTGTACCGGGTCCGATGAAGGTGAGTCCCCGGCCCTGGGCATTATTAAGGCCATAGGTAACAGCTATGCCCTGCTCCGATGCTACCAGAACGCCACTGCGAGTCGAAGTTATATCGCCGTGCCAGGCCTCATAGCCAAGAAAAATGGTATTCATGATGCCTTCACCACGGGTAGCAGTAAGAAAAGCACTACGGAAACCAATGAGTCCTTTTGTAGGTATATGGAATTCCAAACGTACGTTATCATGGCCATCATTACGCATATCAGTAAGCTGGGCCTGCCTCTTGCTCAGCATCTCGGTTAGAATTCCAACGTATTCCTCTTTGGTATCAAGAGTAAGAGCTTCCACGGGTTCCACAAGTTTGCCGTCAACTACTTTGATAATAGCTTCCGGCCTGGAGACCTCGAATTCGTAGCCCTCTCGGCGCATGGTCTCAATCAGGATAGCCAGATGCAGTTCTCCTCTCCCTTTTACCAGGAAAGTGTCTGGACTATCTGTATCCTGTACCCTCAGGCTGAGATTAGTTTCCAATTCCTTGTAGAGTCGTGCCCGTAACTGGCGCGTGGTGCTGAGGCGCCCCTCGCGGCCAGAGAACGGTGAGGTGTTTACTCCGAAAGTCATCTCCACCGTTGGTTCGCCGACTTCTATGCGTGGTAGAGCTTCTGGCTGCTCCGGGCTGGTAATGGTATCTCCAATGCCGACTTTTTCGAGGCCGGTCACAGCTACTATGTCACCCGCCTCGGCCTCTGCCACCTCCAGGCGTTTGAGACCCAGATATGTAAGTACTTCACTAATCTCATAATGAACTAGGCTTCCATCAGCACCCAGACAGACTACGGGGTCGTGGGCAGCAACTTTGCCTCTCCAGATTCTACCGATAGCTATTTTGCCTTTGTGGCTGTCATAGTCCAGGTTAGAAACCAGCATTTGAAATGGCCCGCTTTCGATTTGCGGTGGTGGCACTTTTTCCAAGATGCATTCGAAAAGAGGAGTGATGTTCCTCCCTTCGGTGCCCAGGTCGCTTACGGCTGTACCTTCCGTGGCACTGGCATATACTACCGGGAAGTCAAGCTGGTCAGCGCTGGTAGCTAATTTCAAGAACAGGTCCTCGGTGAGTTTAAGCACCTCTGCTATCCGCGAATCATGTCTGTCTATTTTATTGATAACCACAATGGGCTTTAGACCCTTTTCCAGAGCCTGGCGAAGCACAAACTTAGTCTGGGGCATGGGACCTTCTATAGAATCCACCAGAAGCAGGCAGCCATCAGCCATATTTATGACGCGCTCCACTTCACCGCTGAAATCAGCATGTCCGGGGGTATCAATGATATTAATCTTGACTCCCCGGTACATCACGGCGGTATTCTTAGCCATAATGGTAATGCCTTTTTCACGCTCTAACGCGTTCTGGTCCATTATTAACTCGCCCACTTTTTGGCTATCTCGGAAAACCTTGCTTTGTTTAAGCATGGCATCTACCAGAGTAGTCTTACCATGGTCAACGTGGGCAATAATAGCTATATTTCTTATGTCGTTGCGATAATTCATATATGTTAGCGCAATCTTGCCTCTATCCAGTACTGTTTATGGTCCATACTTGTCACTGCGACTCTGTTATCTTCAGTCTCCTATGACCGGGTCAATGTTTTTTGTGTCATCAGTCAGGCCTGTATTAGTGTAGCACGTCTGTTTGGAAGCGGTGAAGGTAAGCGTAATTGCGAAGACGCCACATTCTATAAACACACACGGGCCAGGTATCCCCGGCCCGTGTATGTCCATGGTCAAACCGGCATTATCTACTCTGTCTGACTTTATTGTAACAATCGCTACAATAAATTGGCCTGCCATTGGTAGGCGCAAAAGGCACTTTGGTCTCTTTGCCGCACTGAGCACATATGGCAGGAAACATTTGGCGTGGGAGCCCGTAGCTGTTACCACGACTTCCATTCCGCTCTGTCTTTCTTGTCTGTCGGCACGAAGGGCAGCGCTTGGGCTCATTAGTATAGCCCTTGGATTGAAAGAACTCTTGGTCCTCAGCGGTGAAGCTGAAGTCAGACCCACAATCGGCACACTGGAGCGTTTTGTTTTCAAAACCCATTGGACGACCTCCTTTTTCAAAAATTTTAGTTAGAGCCTGGGTCATCCAATACTTGATATGAATCTAGCAGAATCCTAAGAAGCTTGTAATAACCTAAACTTGAACTATTAAATACATCATACTCCACTTATTAAAATTGTCAAGTCCTGCCGTAGGAATCTCACCGCCTTCCTTTCTTGTCATTGCGAGCACCTGAAAGGTGCGTGGCAATCTCGACTGGGGCTGGCGGAAACAGGCCACTTATGTTTGTCATTGCGAGGAGCCGCAGGCGGCGTGGCAATCTCGCCCGGGCTCAAGACTCTCTTAAAGTGATTATCGCGCCGCAGAGATAGATAGCGGCTGTCTCCGAGCAACGGGTTATACGTTCGAATCCCTCTGGGGATGCCGCAAGGCCAGGGCAACTGCTTCTCTAAGTCTCTAAGTGAGCAAGAATATCGGGTAACGGAGCCGTCAGGTTGATACATCACACCCGTCTTTAGCTCCAGGGGTGACATTTAAGGAGGTGTTGAAGCCCGAGATAGCCGAACAATTCGGCAGGCCTTTCATTCTTCTCGCCCGACTGTTATCCCCAACTCTTCTCGTCTCCTGCGGTAGTCCAGGTCTATCCGCTCGGCCTCGCCCACCAAGCCCTCCCACTCGGCCGTCAACCTCAGCACCTGTTCCCTCAGCGCCATATATTCACGATTCACAGCCACTACGTTCCGGGAATCTTTGTAATGGGAGGGGTCGGCCATGAGAGCTTCGATTTCTTCAATTCGTGCTGTGCTCGCTGCCGTCTCCTGCTCTATCTCTGTGATGCGTGCCCTTACCGGCGATATGGTGCGGTAGTATTCGTTCCTCAGTTCAGCCTCGAGTGCTTTGCGTTGGCGGTTTCTCACGGCCGTTGATGGCTGACGTAACTGCCCTCTACGAGGCTGAGTGTCCATTGTTTCCACCTGACCGTCCGGTGAACTGTTCCGCCATAGATAGTCATCGTAATTGCCCGGGAAAACCGTTACCCGGCCGTCCCGCACCTGAATGATTTTGTTGGCGATCTCCCGGATGAGGGTACGGTCGTGAGTGATGAAACACAGGGTACCTTTGTAGGCATCCAGGGCGTCGGTCAGAATCTCGCGGGACGCAATGTCCAGGTGGTTGGTTGGTTCATCCATAAGAAGGAGATTGGCCGGCCTTGCCAGCATTTTCGCAATAGCAACGCGGGTCTTTTCCCCGCCCGACAGCACCGATATCCTCTTGGCCGCATCGTCTCCGCTGAAGAGGAACGCCCCGGCCAGACCGCGCAGGCGCTGTTCCGGTTCGTCCGGTGCTGCGCTCCGTAATTCCTCAATGATGCTGTTGTCGGGGTTGAGAGACTCTACATAATACTGGGCGAAGTATGCCGTAGTTACATTGTGCCCGAGTACGCGCTGGCCTCTTTCAAAGGGCAAAACACCGGCAAGCATGCGCAGAAGGGTGGTCTTGCCAGCCCCATTTATGCCCACTATGGCAGCGCGATCTCCTCGCTCGAGTACCACATTAAGGTCCTGGTATACCACATGCTGGCCGTAAGACTTGGCAACGTGCTTGAGTTCGATTACGACCCGACCGCTCCGCGGAGGCTCTCTGAAGTTGAAGTGTATTCTCTTCATTACCCGGGGAACTGTAATCCGCTCAATCTTGCACAGTTGCTTGATATGGCTCTGCACCTGAGAAGCCTTGGTATTCTTGGCCCGGAAGCGCTCAATGAAACGCATTTGCCGTCCGATTTCCGCCTCCTGTCGCCGGGCGGCCGCCTTGCGGCTCTCGATATCCTTCTCGCGGGTGAGAACGTAGCTATCATAATCCCCGTGGTGGAAGATAACGGCCTCATCCTCAATAGCTATGACCTTGCTCACAACAATGTTGAGAAAGGCCCGGTCATGCGACGTGACCAGGACAGCACCGGGATAGCGCTTCAGGTAAGTCTCAAACCAGCGTTGCGTCTCCAGATCGAGATAGTTGGTAGGTTCGTCCAGTAGCAGGATATCGGGACCAAGGAAGAGGAGCCTGGCCAGTTCAATACGTGTCCGCCAGCCGCCACTGAATTCAGACAGCGGACGCTCGAAATCCGACGGGGCAAAACCCATTCCAGCCAGGATGGTCTTTGCTTCGTGTTCGGAGCTGTAGCCGCCCTTCGCCTCATAAAGCGATTGCAGCTCACCGAGCTTTCTCAACATGCCATTCACGGTTTCCTCATCTTGTTCCTCTGCCAGGTCTTCCTGCACCAGCGCCATCTTATGCTCAAGGTCACTAACCAGATCGGACGAGCGGGACACGTACTCCAGCAGACTCCGCTGCGCTGATAATTGGACATCCTGACGGAGATAGCCGATAGTTGTGTCGCGTCGCACAGTCACGCTTCCGGAATCCGGGATGATGTTGCCGGCTACGATTTCGAAGAGGGTGGTCTTCCCGGTGCCATTCCGACCGATGACCGCGATGCGATCGCTCATGCCAACGGTGAAACTAATCCCGCTGAAGAGCTCGTGGTCATTATACGACTTGGCGACGCCGGTGACAGTAAGCATATTGTCCTCTTAACGTTGGCCCAAATTGTACCAAGATTCGTCAAATTGCATGAGAGACCGTTTGGCTGAAATAGCGGGGCCGACATTCCGAGAAACCATACGAAAAGGCCCCGATCAATTGCCGTCTGTTCGTATCCACCTCTTCAAATAGCGAATGATTCGGAGCACAGGATCAAGTGTAACAATCGGCCAGATTGCGCCCGCAGGACCTACCTGTGTTGGTTTGCGCTCTGATTTCCGTTCCATCCCGCCTTAGTCCAGCTACCTTGTATTGCCTATCGTTTTTCTCTTTAACAGGAGCCAATTCCTGTCGCCCGTGTGAACCAGAGCGTACTCCCCTTGTAGTCTGTCCCCATGAAGAATGAAGGTTAGCAGATCAGGCTCCTTTTGTTGAAGGTCATATTCTCCTCTGTCCCAGATTTCGACCTTGCCGGCGCCGTACAAGCCTTCGGCAATGTCTCCTTCAAAATCTATGTAACTCACCGGATGATCATCTACCTGAACGGCCAATCTTCGAATACCGGACTCCGCAGGAGGGCCTTTGGGCACGGCCCAGCTCTTCAGTACACCTTCCATTTCCAACCGGAAATCATAGTGTAGGCGACTGGCATGGTGTTTCTGGACTACAAATCGACTCATTTTGAATGCGGCCTGCCTTTTCTCATTTCGACTACCAGTCTATCATCCAGCGCCAAAAGCGGGGTAAGATAGCTACGCAAGGGCGCTTCACCGGCTCCTGTCGTCTCTTCTTGCCTAGCAAATCATCGAAAGATGCCCCGGCATTTCTGCCTTTTGTGCGGATCGTAGAGACAGGTTCGATTTGGTCTTCTAGCGTAGTATCTAGCGGCTGAGAGTGGAGGCCTCAGTTTATTCCTTCTGCCAGCCAGTCTAAGACTTTCTTCATTACCTCGGTGCGGTTATCTCTGGTTACCAGGAGCGTTTCGACTTCAGGATGGCGTTTGATTTCGTCGGCAAAGGGATGGGGGTTGAGCATAATAGTGCCCAGAACTTTCTGGCCGCTGTTTATGGCTTGGGTCACGGCTTCCTTGAACTGGGGCGACAGGAGCTCCATCTTGCCAATCTCGTCAATGACTATGAGGTCGGTTTCCTTCAGCGCCTGGCGCAGAGCCGAAACGCCGACTCTGTCCAGGCTGTCTGTGTCCACCCGGTATTTGCTGACCTGGTAAGGGCTGGAGATGCCGACGTGGGCTAATATCGCCTCCTGACCATCCAGGGTAACAATCCTGAACCCTTGCCTTATTCCCCCAGTCCGTATCTCCTCGGTATAGAAGCCGCCCCCCTTAACCTTCGTCCTGGCCAGGGCTTCTTTGATGAGAGCAGTTTTGCCTGTGCCCGGCTTGCCGGTCAACAGGAGGGCCCTTTTCATTATTCCTTGGCTGGAGGTTCTTTTGGTGGAGCCAGGGCCTTTCTCTTTTCCTTGAGCTTCTTCTGGCGCTGCCGGTGCTTCAAGGCAGCTACTTTCTTCTTTTTGTACATATCTCGTTGAATCTAAGTTTCTGGAGTTATTCTACCATATTGCAAGGAAAGTGCACGACATTGCCACGTGGAGTTTACGCTGAGGGAAGCGGAGATTCTTCGCCTTCGGCTCAGAATGACAAAAGGCGAAGGGCTCGCAATGACAAAGAAAAAAGGCTCATAATGGACGTGAAGGAAAAGATTCCTTCACACCTCAATGATTCATAACTCCCCTGGCCCCTCTTAACCTTAAGAGGGGAAATTCTGAGCCTCTGGAAAAGGAAGGGCTCGAATAACAAAAAGGGGGCGAGGACAAGCCCCGCCCCGACAAATCGAGGAATAAGAGTTAATGCCTTTTTAGGCTTCCCGCTCCAGTATGGTGGCAGCGCCCTGACCGCCGCCGATGCAGGCGGTGGCCAGACCGTATTTCCCTTTCTCAAGATTGAGTATTCTGGCGAGGGTGCCCACCAACCTGGTGCCGGTGGCTCCCAACGGGTGTCCGATGGCAGTACCGCCACCCTTGACGTTGACTTTGTTGGGGTCGATACCCAGTTCTTTCATGGTATAGAGCGCCACGATGACGAAGGCCTCGTTGATCTCCCAGAAATCTATATCCTTCGCCTTGAGACCGGCATGTTCCAGAGCCATGTGGCTGGCCGGGACCGGCCCTTTGCCCATCATTGTGGGGTCAACGCCAGCCCACCCCATGGATATAATTTTGGCCAGGGGCTTGAGGCCTAACTTCTTGGCCTTCTTCTTGGACATCAGCATCATGGCACTGGCACCGGCATTGAGCGGAGAGGAGTTGCCGGGAGTTATCTGCCCATCCGGCTTGAAGGAAGGCTTCAACTGGGCAAGAGCTTCCAGCGTAGTATCAGCCCTGATGGCCAGGTCAGAGTCAATGACTTTCTTCGTCCCGTCCGCCTGCGGCGCCTCAACCGGCATTAGCTCCCCCTTGAAATACCCTTCCTGGAGAGCCTTGGCTGCCATTTGATGACTTTTCATAGCCCATTTGTCCATGTCTTCCCGTGTGAACTTGGTCTGTGATAGCAGCTTCTCCGCAGTCAGTCCCATGTTCATGGTGGTCATTATGTCCAATTCTTTGAACTCCATGAATTTGGGATTAGGTGATATCGGTACCTGTTGCCCGCCGCCTCCCAGGGTGGGGATGTGGGTCATGTGCTCGATTCCGCAGGAGATGACGATATCGGAGTATCCCAGCATGATTTCCATGGCCCCTTGGTGTATCGTGGACATCGATGAGGCACACTGGCGGTCAATTCCCTGCGCCGGGACATTCCACGGCAGCTTAGCTAAAAAGTTGATAGACTTTCCCCCGTAAAGCCACTGCTCGAGCACCGGCATGGCTGTCCCCGTGAGCACATCGTTGATTTCCGCGGGGTTTATCTTGGTCTGTTTCAACATTTCCTGGATCAGCCTGGCTGCCAGGTCGTCCATTCTCAGACCGTTGAACGCGTCCCTCTCCGGCTCTCTCGGCCTCGACCGGGAAAAGGGTGTCCTCAGATAACTGACGATTACTGCTTCTTCCATATAATTAGTCTCCTTTCTTTGTTATTTTCTATTCCATTTTTCCGAAATTAGGGCTCGCTTATGTTATACCACTCTCACTGCACCGTCAAGTCGTTGCGAGGCACGATGCTGCTAAGCAGTGTTTTGGCGGGGTATGAGCAAGCTTGACACTTTAATAAAATATGAGTAAGATAGGTTTGAATTTTAGAAACACCGAATTGTTGTGTTTTGCGCTTAACTACAAATGCTATCTGTAATAAAATGGAGGTAAGATAAGAAATGACACAGGATCCTAACAAAGCCATATATGACGCCAAGCCGTGGTTGAAATGGTATCTGCCGGGTGTGCCCAAGGATATTACAGTCGAGGAAAAGTCCGTGGTGGATACCTTTAATGAGACTACTGAAAAATGGAAGGACAAGACCGCTGTAGTATTCTATGGGAGAAAAGTAAGCTACAAGGAACTCCGAGACCAGGTCGACAGGTTTGCTGCGGCGCTACACGATTTAGGGGTTAAGAAGGGAGACAAGATTGCCCTCCTGCTGCTTAACTCGCCGCAGTTCATCATAGCTTATATGGGAGCCCTGAAAGCCGGAGCAACCTTGACGGCAATCAGCCCTGTTTATGTCAGCTCCGAAATCAAGTACCAGATTGAAGACAGCGGGGCGAGAATGCTTGTGTGCCTGGATATTCTTTACGATAATGTGGAAAAAAGCGGTGTCAAGCTGGATGCTGTCATCCTGACCGGCATCGGCGAATACCTGCCTTCAATGAAAAAGTTTTTGGGCAGCAGTGTGCTCCGGTCTGTATATCAGAAAATGGCTGCCCCGCCTGTGGAAATATTTCAAAGAGAAGGATTTTATCAATTCCAGGATTTGCTTAAGAAATACCCCCCGAACCCGCCCGATATTAAGTTCAATATCAGAGAGGACATAGTAACTCTTCCCTACACTGGAGGGACGACCGGGAAGCCCAAGGGCGCCAAGATAACTCATTACAATTTTGCCGCCGCTCGAGAGATGGGCAGTAAATTCTGGGGTGATGTCGTCCAGGATGGGAAGGAAGTCGTAATAGCCTATTTGCCTTTCTACCACATCTATGGTCAAGCAGTGGTCATGATGGGAGGATTAACCCAGGGCTACACTTCAATACTAATCACCACTCCTGACCCTGATGATATTTTGAGCGCACTGGAGAATTACAAAGGAACTATTTTCTACAGCGTTCCTGCCCTGTATGAATATCTCAAGGACTATGAAAAGACGGACAGAGTAAATTGGAAAAAGGTAAAAGTCCTTATCTCCGGTGCTGATGCTCTTCTCGAGGACACTGCCAGGGGCTGGGAAAAGCGGACCGGCGCGAGAATCCACGAGGGCTGGGGAATGACCGAGACGACCTCGACCGGTATGGTCAATCCCTACGGCAGGGCGAAAATCGGTTCCTTCGGTGTACCTCTGCCTGGCTGCGTGGCGGGCATAATGGAGGCGGAAGGCACCAAGTTCCTTCCTATTGGGGAAACAGGCGAAATGGTATTCAAAGGGCCCAATGTCTTCCCGGGATACTGGGGGAGACCGGAAGCAACCAAGGAAGTGCTTATGGAAATCGACGGTGAAACCTGGCTGCGCACCGGCGACCTGGCCAGAATGGATGAAGAGGGCTATTTCTACTTCTACGACAGGAAGAAAGACATGATTAAATACAAGGGTCTGCAAGTATTTGCCAGAGAGGTAGAGGAAGTAATCACTTCTCATCCTCAAGTCAGGGAGGCCGGCGTCATCGGGGTCCCCGACCCCGAGGTTGGAGAGAAGGTTAAAGCCATCGTCGTTCTGGAATCGGAAGCCAGAGGAAAAGTATCGGAAGAGGACATTATAAAGTATTGCGCTGGGAAGCTGGCTGCCTACATGGTACCCAAGATAGTGGAGTTCCGAGGTGAGGTGCCCAAGACAGACATCGGCAAGGTGTCACGCCGTGAATTGAGAGAGGAGGAGCTATAATGGCGGCATTTCTTGAGGTAGAAAACTTAACCAAGCGTTTTGGCGGACTGGTTGCCGTCAATAATGTTAGCTTCCAAATAGGCCGGGATGAAATCGTGGGACTGATTGGTCCCAATGGTTCCGGGAAGACCACCCTCGTGCGGTGCATAATCGGCATATTCAAGCCCAACTCCGGAAAAGTCCGATTTAAGGGCAAGGACATCACCGGATGGCGACCCTGGAAAATCGTCCAGGGAGGACTCGTAGGGACTTTCCAGGTAGTTAAGCCATTCCGCCACCTGCCTATTATCGCCAATGTCATGGTCGGTTGCCTGTGCCCGCGCATAACCAAGGGCGGCGAATGGACCAAGACCACCGTGGTGAAAGCGCGGGACGCCCTGGAGTTCGTGGGCATCGCTGACCGGGCTCGTGAGCCAGCCTCCACCTTGTCTCACGGAGACTTGAAACGACTGGAGGTAGCCCGGGCCATTGCTACCGAGCCCGAACTCCTTATCCTCGATGAGCCCTTCGGAGGACTTAATCCTGCCGAAACAGAGCTTGTCGCTAAATCCCTGAAACGATTGCACAAAGGAGGTCGGTTCGGCAGGCTTCATAGCGAAGGACCGGCTATGCTGATAATTGAACACAAGCTGAGTGAGCTTATGAAAATAGTGGACCGGGTGATTGTCCTCAATTATGGGGAAATCATCACCCAGGGTACCCCCCAGGAAGTAGTCAAAAACCCCGCCGTGATTGAAGCTTACACCGGCAAGGAGGTGCTCATTGCTTGAGGTAAAAGATGTAATTGTCCGCTACGATACAGCCACCATCCTGGATGGCGCCAGCCTGACGGTAGAAAAGGGAGAGCTGGTGGGGCTGGTTGGCCCCAACGGCGCTGGCAAGACCACTCTGCTCCGCGCTATCGCTGGTTTGATAAACTGGGACAGGGAAATTCTCAGGGGCACCAGGAAGTCCGATGTAACCTTTGAAGGCAGCATCGAGTTTGAGGGGGAAAGAATTGACAAGCTATCGGCATTTGAAATTGCCAAGAAGGGTCTCCAGCTCTGCCCGCAAATGGGCCGGCCTTTCGTCGAGATGTCGGTCAAGGAGAATCTCATCGCCGGAGCCTACCTGTGCAAGAACAGAAAGGAAATCGATGAGAGCCTGGCCAGAGTTTATGAACTGTTTCCCAGACTTAAAGAAAGGGAAAAGCAGCAAGCGGGGACTTTATCCGGTGGGGAACGGCAGATGCTGGCTGTGGGACGCTCGCTCATGCGCCGGCCCAAATTCATGTTAGTCGATGAGCCGTCCAGCGGGCTGGCTCCTAAGATAAAGGATGACCTGTTCAAACGAGTGGAGGAGATTTACCATGAACTGGGAGTCACCATACTCCTGGCTGAACAGGATATCAGCTTTGCCTTCGCCCTCTCCAAGAGGAACTATGTCATGTCCAGGGGACACATCATCGCTCAGGGAACAGCCCAGGAATTGCTCAAGGACGAGACTATCAGGAAGACATATCTGGGCATGTAACCTGTAAATTGAGACGGCTGCGACCACCTGATAAATCAGGCACTCCGCTTCCTGTTGTTACGAGGCACCCTACTACCCTTCTGTCTTTGCGAGGCTGACGAAGTCAGCCGAAGCAATCTCTTCCTTCACGGTGGCGAAGACTTGCCCCTATATTATCGAAGAAATCCCAAATCTCAAGCACCAAATCCCAGGCAATATCAAAATTCAAAACTCAAAAATCAAAATGACAAAGCAAAATGCAAAAGTTTTAGCAAGAGGCGGGCATATTGTTTTTAATCGTGAAAGAAGTCCAGATTTATTGGGAATCACATTTGGAAATTGAAGAAATGTCAAATCCCAAGCATTGAGCCATCAGCTTTCAGTTTCCTTGTCTTATGAGAGATGGGAGCTGGCACTGATTACTGGCTACTGATGTTTATACTTAGTGCAGGGAGGCACCACAAGCCCGGCATTCCCGACGCCAGGCCACGTTAGTTAGCTTACAGCGGGGACACTCTCGCTCAATCTTATCCCGTATCCACACGGCAACCCCTTCAGGCATGAACAGCAGTACCAATATCACTACAACAGACAGGATGAGAATCGGGCGAGAAGAAACCAGCCGTAAAAAATCCAGGATGCTCACCAGTGGAGCCATTGATCCCTTGGGAATTTTTTCGAGAAAGTATTCGAAAAGAGACTGGATATCATTGGAAAGGTACACAAGTGGGAATAAGGTGTAAACCCCGGCTACTGCTCCGTAAATGCTGACAACACCACCGAATATTACCCATATTATGGCCTCAAAGGATAGGGTGATGCCGAGAGTGGCAGTTGGGCTGACCAGCGCCCTGACATGGGCATATAAGACACCAGCGACTGCGGCAAAAAAACCGCCGATGACGAAAGCCAGCAGCTTATATCTTATGGTGTTTATCCCCGTGGCACGGGCGGCAATCTCGTCTTCTCGGATGGCATGAAAAATGAGACCGGTCCTGATATACCTGCTACCGGCATCGGTGAACTTCCACATTATGAGCACCGATACAGTCATCACTGCGAAACATATGTAGTACTGCTCTACCTGCGTGGTGGCAAGTCGGGGAAGGTTAGGTAGGCCATATTCAGCACCGGTGAAATTCCTGAAAAACATGATTACTCCCAGCAACATGAGGGGGAAGGCTAGCGTAAGCAGTGACAGGTAAGGCCCCCTCAGCTTCAGGGCTGGAAAACATGTGATTACTCCCGCTGCTACGCCAGCCAGGACTCCCACTATCATCGTTGCCGCCATTGGCCAATGAAGGTACGTGCACAGCAATGCCGAAGTGTAAGCTGCCACTCCGAAGAACAGGGCATGACCAAAGTTTACCAGTCCAGTATAGCCAGATAACAGGTCCCAGCTCACAGCAAAAATCGTGAATATAGCGGCGTAGATCATCATGTCCATATAGTAAGGGTTCCGCGTAATCAGAGGGAAAGTAGACAGGAAGATGAAGAAAACAAGAGCGATAACGCGGCCGGGCACCGGTAACAGACTAAACCGAAAATCCTTGATCAACCGTCTTAACAATCTTAACAAGTTATAGTCTCTCCTCTTCGAACATTACGCCGAACAGACCTCCCGGTCTCACTATGAGCACTATGACCATCGCCAGCAGTATGAACGAACTGTTCAGGTAGGCACCGCCACCACCGAACAACGAGAGCGGATCAAGCACGCACACTCCTGCCACGAAGGCTATAATAAAAGCTCCGATGATACTCCCCTTTATACTTCCCAGCCCCCCCAATACCACAATTACCATCATCGTCATCAGGGGGGAACCCCACATGCTGGGGTACATTGTTATCAGCGGTGCCATCACTACGCCAGCAACCGCTGCCAAGAATGTAGCTATCCCCATGGTCATCATCAATATTCTGGAGGCACTCATCCCCATAAGGCTGGCAACCTCGGTATCATTTGCCACTGCCCTTATGGCGATGCCCATTTTTGTCTTCGTTAGAAGCAGCTGTATAAAGATAATGATTACCGCCACCGTGCCCAGTGTCAGGAGGTATTGGTTGCTGATTGTCATTCCCAATATATTTACGGTCCCAGGAACAAGAAAGGTAATACTGCGGATGTCTTCATGAAAAACCAAAACCAGAATTTGCTCGATAGCCATGGCTAAGGCCATGGTGACCAGCAATACAGCAGCGTGGTGCTCGCGTATACGGTTAATAAGAAGCTTGTAACTTAATACGCCTAGCAGGCTAACAACGACCACTACTATAATCATGGCTGGGATGAAGCTCATCTCAATTCCCATTACCGCCGAGACTAAATAGAATAAACCGTAAGCCGCCAGCATATAAAACGCCGTATGAGCCATATTGAGGACACGAGCCACGCCGAAGATGAGAGAAAAGCCCGACGCCAGAAGGGCATATACCCCCCCGGTTACCAGCGTGTAAACTATGATTTGCCCGGCCATGTCATTCTTAGTTCTGGGGGCTTCTTGTCAGCGTGAGCGAAGCATAGCTCTCTTTGATGTTGTGCATCCCATTTTGTAGTGCGGGCAAGAAAGCGCCTCGCCTTCGTAATGACAAGAAGGAAACCCAAAATAAAGCGGGGATAACCCCCGCCCATGCAAAGTCTCCGATTGCGAATGTGTGTTTAATTCTGGGCACTTTGCCAATCCTTCACTGTTCGTTGAATTGTGGGATACTATATATTATTCCTGCGTGCTCTGTCAAGGGTTTCCCCCGATTTCAATTGATTTTCTGGGAATTTCCTTGGCTACTCCAGCCACACTAGGAATGATTGGCAGGTGTCAAAATTTCGCGCTCCGCCCGCAGAAAAACGGAGGCCCCGGCTTAGCCGGGGCCTCCAACAGGATTAGCTAACAACTCACTCGCTTAGAAAGTTGGGTCTGCCCAGAGGGTTTCCCAGGCTGCGGGTATTGTGAATAACGAAGTGCCTGGAAATTCCAAGGTGTTGCTCCAGTTGAGACCAGAGCATGTCCTGGACAGCGTGGTCTGCAGGAGCGAGGCATAAGGACCTACGGGTACGTCGAACCCTGTCTTCGGCCAGACTCCTACCTGGGTGCCTACTCCACTGACGTTCTGCCACTGGACGGCAATGCCGACTGTCCAGCCAGTGAGCGGGTCACTGTTATTCGTGCGAGGACCATAGACCAGGTCATGAGTGGTAAATGGCGGCATTGTGAAGTTGTATGTGCCTATGGGTGCACGCCAACTGGCATTATAGTATGGAGCTAGCTCGGTGTCGTTCAGTGCCGGCAGATAAGACGACGAGGTTGCAGTCCAGTACCAGCCCATCGTGCTGGCATCCCATACAGGGTAATAGCCGATTTTGCCGGTTGAGGTCACGCGGGCGTTGTTCAGGTCTTCTAGCCAAGCAGAGACGTCATTTTTGTTCAATGAACCCTTAGCTACGCAGGCCATCGCTATAGAGTAAACCATATCGTAGCTAGCCGCGGTATAGATGGGGAAATTACCCCACGCGGCATAATACCTGGCGAGGAACGGGAGCGTCTCGTTGGTCACAGCTACGCCTGGCGCCCATGTGCCCATGCCGATTTCATACTGGGCTCCGTACGCGGCCGGAGTTGTCGAGTATTGGGTCTTAACCCAGTAGCCAGGGTCTTGTCCTTCTACGTTAATGCCTACCGATACGGCTGGTACGTCCAGTTGACCGTGTAGCTTACCATAGGTAACGCCAACTGGCCCGGACAGGATAGTGAAGATGATGTGAGCATGTGCATCCTTTATCTGGTTCAGGTAGGTCGTCAGGTTCACTTCACTTTCCTTGTCGCTAACCAGCCAGGTGCCGTCTGCGTGTCCTGAGACGTTACCGGCAAGTTCCCAGCCAAATAATGGGCCATAGCCTCCGATGATTTTCTTAGCTGAGGCAATCATCGCCGTAGCCCATGTCAGGCTTTCAGCTAATATGGCGACTCTGACTTTATCGGACCAAGCGCTGCCATTCCAAGTCATTCCAAGGTCGGTTTGTATTTTCTTAGCGGCCATGGAGAACATCAGGAAAATGTTGTTCACGAGGAAGATGTCGTTGAATGGCGTGCAGCGGAAGATGTACTTGTATCCGGTGTAGTTACCATTGTACGGGTAGTATGGGGCAGCTGCCAATAGACTATATGTGGCGGCACCGGTGATGAAGTAAGGAACCTGGGTCGCGTTTACTAGGATCACGTTCTGTATAACGTCTGACACGGCTTCGGTCCGGAAGCCACCGATAATGAATGAGGCGTTCTTATTGGTAATCAGATACTGGGTGGCACTCCTAGCGTTTGACGGGTTGTTAATTTCATCAGTGTCTCTTGAAGCTATCTGGATTTGATAGATGGTGCCACTAACGTTGATACCGCCAGCGGCGTTAATTTCGCTGGCTGCCATTTGAGCGCCCTGCAACATATGGACACCCTGTACGTTGCCCATTGGCCCGGCTACACCGATTGTAAGATAATTTACGGTCGTTCCCCCTCCTCCTCCGCAGCCTGGCAGGACCAATCCTAGCACCAGAAGTGTGCTAATAATTAAGAAAACAATCCTTTTCAAATCTCAACCTCCTTGTTAGTTCTTGTGGCTGCTTGATTATTCATCAAGCGAACCTTTGGTGCTGGAACAAACCGGTCGACTACCAGCTGCCTCCAGCAACCTTAATCTTTATACATTACCCGATAGACCCACCTCCTTTTGTGCTTTTGGTCTTCCAATTTTTTGTTGCCCGTCGGGGCAAACCTGGAAAGGGAGACCAAATAAATTCGTTGCAAACTCGACCTTTTGACTATCTGCGATTCTTGTTGTCAATGTAATTGCTGCCAGGTCCCCCCTGAGCCTCTATTTTTCCCTTCCTATACCTCCTTTAATTATATATTATCTCCCAGTCTTTGTCAATCAACCTTATCCTTTGTGTGCGCCTTACTCCGTCCCTTTTTCTTTTACTACTTGAAGTATAGCAGCTAAATATTAAAATGCTGTTAAGGGGTCAATCCTAAATAATGCCAAGTGACAAAGCTCAAATGTCAAAAGAACCCGTCCCCATCATTCGCTCAACCGAGATTGCTTCGTCGCTACGCTCCTCGCAAAGACATGAAAGCGGTGTCATTGCGAGCCCTTCGCCTTTTGTCATTCTGAGCCGAAGGCGAAGAATCTCAGCTTCGCTCAGGGTAAACTCCGCGTGGCAATCTCCACTGCCTGAACTCTAAACAAAAATGTAGTGCGACCTTTTAAGGTCGCGCGGTTCCCTATTGGCACGGGGCTGAAGCCCCGCACTACATTTTTGCATTTTGCTTTGTCATTTTGATTTTTGATTTTCCCTGGAGCATCTTATCCACGGCAGCTATTGCCTTAAGGCGAATTTTTTTGGGGACTTTCACCTCAGGACTCATCTCCTCCAAAGACCACAAAACTTTCTCCAGGGTAATCAACTTCATGTTGGGACAGGTTGCCTGCTCGGAAACAGGGATAAACCTCTTGCCGGGATTCTCTTTCTTAAGTCTGTGGATTAGCCCCACCTCCGTGCCCACAATCATTTCCCTGACCTCACCTCGCTGAGCATATCTGCACATCCCGCTGGTGCTGGCTACTTCATCGGCCAGGGCAATGACCTCCGGCAAACACTCGGGATGAACCACCACCTTGGCTTGAGGATACTCCTGCTTCAACTCTTTTATCCTCTCAGGCTGTATCCGCACATGGGTGGGGCAAAAGCCTGGCCACAGAATCATCTTTTTACCAGTCTTGCTGGAGACATAATGCCCGAGATACTGGTCGGGAATAAACAATATCTCCCGAGCGTCCAGGCTTTCTACGACCCCAATGGCATTGGCGGAGGTGCAGCAGATATCGGATTCTGCCTTGACTTCGGCTGAGGAGTTGATGTAGCAGACCACCACTGCTCGAGGATGTTCCTTTTTCTTGGCTCGCAAACGTTCAGCGGTAATCATACCCGCCATGGGGCAGCCAGCGTTTATATCGGGCAGCAAGACCACCTTATCAGGGCAGAGGATGGAGGCTGTTTCCGCCATGAAATGAACCCCGCAGAACACGATGACATCGGCATCAGTTTTAGCGGCATTCTGACTTAGCTCCAGAGAATCGCCAAGGAAGTCGGCTATATCCTGAACCTCATCCCGTTGATAGTTATGGACCAGGATAACAGCATTTCTTTTCTTCTTAAGGGCCGAGATTTTCTCGACCAGTTCAGCATCCCTATTTCCCATCCCTTGTTATCCTCCCATCGTGGGTATAAACATTCATCCTCTTGCCCCTGGCGAAGCCCACCAGAGTCACGCCCATGTCATCAGCTAACCTAACCCCCAGGCTAGTGGGAGCAGACTTAGAGACAATTACGGGGACATTTCTTTTGGCTACCTTGAGCAGTATCTCTGAAGTAATCCTGCCGCTGGTGATTATTATGCGGTCGTCCGTGGCTATGTCATTCAAGAGGCACTCGCCGAAGATTTTGTCTACGGCATTATGCCTTCCTATATCTTCGCTAAATACTAAAACATCCTTGGTATCACATAAGGCAGCACTATGGACACCGCCGGTCGCCCGATAAATACGGCAGCGACGTTGAAACTTGTTCGCCAGGGCTAAGACCTCGGGAGCAGAGATTTTAATTTGAGATTCGACTTTCTCCTGGGCAGCAGCGGCACCATAGAAGGAGGCTCCTTTCCCACATCCCGAAGCCGTAATCTTCTTAGACAAAGCATCACTGGCAAGCTCTTCGCTCCTTTCCGCTTTCACCCGCACCACGCCCTTCTGGTCGTCAACCATTATCCTCTTAATCTCATCCTTACTTTCAAGTAATCCCTCGGAGAAAAGAAACCCCACTGCCAGATACCTTAAATTCGCCGGGGAACAGAGCAAGGTCGCCAGCTCCTGGTTATTTAAGATGATAGTAAGGGGAAATTCTTTAGCTACTGTATCCTCAATGCTGCTGTTACCTGTTTCGGTAAACTTCAATACAGGCAACGCCTCTGTCTCATTATCCGCTTGTTCTATCTTTATTGAGTCTCCAGCCCTGACGCGGCCCCCCTGGGTCACCCTGGCGAATATTCCCTCCCTGGGCATGATGCATTTGCCTATCTCCTGGTAGATAGCACAACCGCTGTGGCACTTCTTGCCAATCTGGGTGACCTCAAGGAGGACGTCCTTGCCAACGGAGATTTTTGTGTCTACAGGCAGGGATGTGAGTTCCACTCCCTGGGTAGTTAGATTTTCCGCAAAATCACCGGGACCCACCTCGAAACCCAGTTTTCTCATCTTGGCGATACTTTCCATCGCCAGCAGACTCACCTGCCGATGGGTGCAGCAGTCGGCATGGGCATCCCCAACAAGGCCGTAGTCTTCCTTAAGGATACCTTCGGTTCCAGCTTTCTTTCTGGTACCCTTCTCTTTACTCTTACAAACGGCAATTATTTTGGCCATTGAGGAGTAACTGGTATTATACACATTCTTATTAAACTTAGCTAAAGACTGCCGTTCACCGGCAGATTCAAGTTGGTCTCAAATGGGACATTCTTCTTGTTGTAATTATTTTTGAGGATGATTATACTTGGAGTTTGCAGCTATTGGGATCGTGACAGTGATGTGATAGTGCGGGCTCTCCTTTAAACAAGTTGCTAGCTTGCAGGAGGCAGATTAAGTAAATGGCAATCATAGAAACTGTTGAACTCACCCGCCGCTTTGGAGAGCTAACTGCAGTGGATAACCTGACTGTTTCAGTACAGCTTGGCGAGGTGTTTGGGTTGCTGGGTCCCAACGGTGCCGGTAAGACTACCGCTATCAGGATGCTTACCACTCTGTTGCGGCCAACCTCCGGCGAAGCGAGGATTGCTGGCTTCAGCATCACTCGCAATGGTGTTGATGTGCGGCGTATCATTGGATACGTGCCCCAGTTGCTCTCGGCGGATAGCACGCTGACAGGCTACGAGAACCTTATAGTCTTCGCCAAGCTCTACGATATCCCCCGAGCCGAGCGTAAATCGCGAATTATGGAAGCGCTCTCCTTCATGGGTCTAGAAGAGGCTGCCAACAAGCTCGTGCGCACTTACTCCGGTGGCATGATCCGTCGGCTGGAAATCATCCAGTCTATCCTCCATCGTCCCAGGGTCCTTTTCCTGGACGAGCCGACGGTAGGGCTGGATCCCTTGGCTCGCAAAGCACTATGGGAGCACATCAACATGCTGCGTGCTGAATATGGTACGACCATATTTTTAACTACGCATCTTATGGAGGAAGCGGACAGATTGTGCAGCCGTGTGGCAATCATGCATCATGGGCAGCTTGTTGCCTTGGGAACACCGGCTGAACTAGAGGCATCTATTGGTGTGGCTGACGCCACATTGGACGACGTATTCATTCATTTTACAGGCGATGTACTAGAATCAGGAGGTAGTTACCGTGAGACATCCAGAACCAGGCGGACAGCTAAACGACTCGGCTGAGCAGAAATTGAAGCGGACAAATCCCTTAGCCATAGTGGCCAGCTTCATTCGTAAGACATTAGCTATTGCTGAGATGGAGGCCCGCAAAATGCGACATGACCCTACTGAATTGGTCTTTCGAGCGGTGCAGCCAGCATTATGGCTGCTGGTATTTGGTGAGGTGTTTAGCCGGACAGGTGCGATCCCTACTGGAAACCTGAGTTATCTCGATTTCATAACTCCTGGTATTCTGGCCCAGAGCGTGCTCTTTATTGCCATCTTCGGTGGTATGACGATTATCTGGGAACGGGACTTAGGAATCATCCATAAGTTCGTGGCCAGCCCCACCCCCCGGGTAGCTCTTTCACTGGGCAAGGCACTGGCCGGAGGAGTTCGCGCGTTTTCCCAGGCTGTCGTAGTCTATGTGCTGGCGTTGCTCTTACATGTCAACCTAAACGGTAATCCACTGTACTTGATTGGGGTGTTGATAATCATTGTTCTGGGGGCTGCGACATTCACGGCGTTCTCCCTGGTGATTGCGTTCTTGGTGAAAACACGGGAACGTTTTATGGGCATTGGCCAGGTCTTGACCATGCCGCTTTTCTTCGCCAGCAATGCGCTTTATCCTATTTCTTCGATGCCTGACTGGTTGAAGGTGGTCTCCCATATCAATCCGCTGACTTATCAGGTAGATGCGCTACGCACTCTCATGCTGAGCGGCTGGAGCAGCTCGTTTGGCTTGCCGCTGGATTTTGGCGTGTTAATTATGGCGACAACGGTCTTGGTCATCATTAGCGGGTGGCTCTATCCCCGTGCAGCCACCTAGAATACTACATCGAGACAGGTCGCTGCTACACGCAATACAACCCAAACTCCAAGCTTCCTCTCTGTTTTTCCTGGGACATTTATCACCTGCGTCTTTATTCCAGAAGTTTAGCTAAAGCCTGTCGGTCGGCGGCAAACTCTGGTTGATCCAAAATAGGGCATTCTTCAAGGCGACACTTGCCCTTTGCCAGCTCGATAGCGAAGGCAAGGCAAGTTCGCTTGCCGCACTTCCTGCAATTTGTCTTGGGTAAGAATTTGAGGAGCATAAACCCTGTATCCAGCTTTGATTTGCCTGGCTGCAGAATATCCTGCTGCGGCTGGCTCAACTTTGATGCAATCTTATGGCATATCACTGGCTCAGGATATGCCCCTATGTCATAAAGGGTATAGCCCATAAATAGGACTGGCTCCTCTTGGTAACAGCTCCACACCGCCTTTTCCAGCACCTTTGGGTTAAGTCCGGGTACACTGGTATCCCTTTCTCCAGGTTGGCATAGTAGGTTGATGACGCTTATGATCTGGTTTCTAAATCTTTCTATTAGCTCGAGTGGAATATTATAGAGGTGTGGGGTGGGAGCTTTTGTGCCGATAATTTGCTTCGTCTCAGTGACTCCGTTTTGCTTAAGTGCCAGGAGCGATTCGCCGGGCAAATGCCCTGCTGATTCCCTTCCACAGAGCACAATATATCTTATATTCGGGTTGGCCACGATATTACAGACCATCTTCTCCAATCCTATGTTCTCTGTTTGAAGCATACCTGAAAGGGCGGCACCGGAGTCCACACCAGCCATTACCAGCTCATTCAATTCCGCCGGTATAGCAAAGTCAAAGGTATCCAAAATGACGCAAACTGCTACCGGAGAGTAATCGTTACCCCTCACATAGCGACCTTCCTCCGGAGGATAACCCTCTGGTGGTTTTACTTTTAGCATAAGTTCTTACTCCCTTACTTATCAAGGCTTGAGCTAGGCTTTGCTCAAAATAACTCTTTCGCTCAGCTCTGTATCCAGAGCACGACAAGGTATATCCCCACACCTATGAAGATAATGGAAACTGCCACACGAATGATTTTCTCGGCGCGGGTGACCGCGTTAAGCCAGGTCGAAACCCTGGCTACACCGAGGGATATAAGCACGCCGAATACTAAAACAGGCAACCCGGTGCCGATGGCATACACCGCAGGTAATGCGACGCCGCCAGCGGATTTAAGGGACAAGGGTATCAATAGTCCAAAGAATAGGACAGCGCTATAAGGGCAAAAGGCAAGGGCAAAAAGAGCACCTAACAGGAATCCACCAATCATCCCCCAGTCGGCGACCTTTCCTCCTATTGGAGACAGTCTTCCTCTTCCCAAACTAAAGGGCATCCTGTTTATACTCAGCATTATCACACCTATTACTATCAGAAGTGGCCCCAGGACTTGTTCACCGAAATCCTGAAGAAATGAGGCAAGTCCGGGAATCTCAAGGCCACCGACAATGATCAAGATACCAAGGACGGAATAGGAAAACATACGACCCAGCGTATAGAGCGTTCCAGTTATGACAGCGTATCTGCGCTCTTTCACTCTGCGACTAACATATGCTATGGCAGCAATGTTGGTAGCCATAGGACAGGGACTGATGGCAGTTATCAACCCCAAAAGCAGCGCTGAGAGGACTGGGATATTGATGTTTCCCATAATGCCACTCAAATCCATCACACCTCTCCGTTGAGGCTTTTCTCAACCGCGCTCTTCACTACCTCGTCGAATGCCTTGTCATTATCTATGGCAAGCCAGATGTCTGTTACCTCTTTGATGTGGTCAGTGCCATCTTTTACGGTATTGATAAACAGTTGTAAAGCATAGGCGCCATATTTCTTAACAATGTCAGCGTTTGCCTCGTCCTGTACATTGATGGATTGGAAAGTCACCTTGCCACTAGCCAGCTCATCCGCGAAGTAGGTTTCTAGGGTATAGCGTGTCTGTTCTTCGGCATAAAGACAAGTATGGCAGCGTTGTGTACCGTGAAAGTAAACCACATCGACCCTATCAGCCGGGCCTGAAGACACATTAATAGGCAGCGAATCCGTAGCTGAGTCACCATTGCCATCGGTAACCACAACTGTGACGTCGTACGTGCCAACTTCTTGGGGAGCAGTCCAGTTTACAACCGCACCTGTGCCAGTAATATTACCTCCGGTGGCTGACCACTCATAGTTTAGCTCGCCGCCATCGCGGGCTGAAGCAGTACATACAATCTGGCAGCTTCCTAAAGGAAGGACTATCCCCGGCTCGGCTTCCAGGCCGGTGATAGCTGGCCGATGGTTGGCTAGCACCGTGTAAAATAGGATTGAAAGTAGCACTGCTGCCGCCACAATTCCCACAATTATTAGATATTTTTTGTTCATTAGTCTCTCTCCTCTGGAGCCTTTTTGTAACTGCCTTCTCTTTTCACTTTGAGTTTTTCTATTCCTTTAATTTATCTCATTCTTGTTTGGACGTTCCTTCGACTGGTTCAGGCAGAACTATCTCGGCTGGAAAGTATCGCCGACGAAAGCGAAGAGCCACATTGACCAGGCTTATGAGGACTGGAACCTCTATGAGTGGACCTACCACTGCGGCAAAAGCCTGCCCTGAGCCAATCCCGAAGACTGCTACCGCTACTGCGATAGCGAGCTCGAAATTATTACTTGCTGCGGTGAAGGCAATGCTCGCTGTCTTAGGATAGTCGACGCCTATCTTCTTAGCCATAAAGAACGAAACCAAGAACATTACCACGAAGTAGATGAGGAGCGGAACCGCGATGCGAACGACATCCAGCGGTATTTGCACGATAAGTTCACCCTTGAGGGAGAACATCACCACAATGGTAAAAAGTAAAGCCGCTAATGTGATTGGGCTTATCTTGGGAATGAACTTGCTCTCGTACCACTCGCGTCCTTTTGCTTTTATCAATGTGAACCGGGTAATCATGCCTCCGAAGAAGGGAATACCAAGGTATATAAACACGCTCTCAGCTATCTGACCGATGGTGACCTTCACCACCGACCCCTCCAGTCCGAACCAACCAGGCAGTATTGTGATGAAGATATAGGCATAGACCGAGTAGAAGACTATTTGAAAGATTGAGTTCAAAGCCACCAGTCCCGCGGCATACTCTCTATCCCCCTTGGCCAGCTCATTCCAGACAATGACCATGGCGATGCAGCGTGCCAGGCCGATCATAATAAGACCAATCATGTAGTCAGGATATGGCCATATAAAACCGAGGAAGAGGATGGCAAGGAGGAACATGAGCACCGGGCCGATAATATAGTTCTGTACCAGAGACAGGGCAAGCGCCCGCCAGTTACGGAACACCGAGCCCATCTCCTCATACCTCACTTTAGCCAGTGGCGGGTACATCATGAGGATGAGCCCCACAGCGATAGGAATAGACGTGGTTCCTATTTGGAAGCGAGAGATAAAGCTTGAGCTTTCAGGGTAAAAATAACCCAGCCCTACCCCCAAACCCATAGCCAGGAATATCCAGAGGGTAAGAAAGCGTTCAAGCAGAGGAAGCCTGTTCTTTTGCGCCATATGCAATTTGCCTCTACTGCAGAGCCTTCCTAATGCTTGCTGTTCTAAATCCAGTCTTCACGATAAGCTTTTTGCCTATTTGCCTTCTCTTTGAATTTCATAATACTGTCGCTTATACTCCTTGAGCAACGCCTCTGAATACTCATTATCCGCAGCAGGCGGCACATAATTGTAGATTTTAACCCTTTGGAGCAGTTCTTTTTTGATAGCATTATCATCGGCTAGCTTCAGGCCGGCAACTTCCTTGAGGATGCTTTCCAGGTTCAGGATGCCCACCTGAGAGCCGTCGGGCAAGGCCAGTTTCTTTATCATCCTTGCCGCGGCTGCGGCACAACACGGTTTCTCGCCTGTCATTTTACCTCCTTGTATATCTGCGCGGCTCCTGTACCGAGATTAATCTTCTACCTCTTGGTTTTATCTTCTTTGGTTAGGGCATTGGCAATAAGGTGAGTAAGCTCGGCCTTGGTGGGCACTCGCCCGGCACAGACCACCTCTTCGTTGATTACCAGCCCGGGAGTCATCAGGATTGCATACTCTACTATTTTCTTGATATCCTTGACCTCTTCTACGGTGGCCTCAATGCCAAGTTCTTTCACTACCTCCTTCGTAGTTTTCCCCAACTGTTGGCACTTAGTACATCCAGTTCCCAGAATTTTGACCTTCATGATTCCTCCTTACTCTTAACTGACTATCAGACCAAAAACATAGCCCGTAACGGTGGCCATGACCACTACCAGACCTACATAGGTAAGCATCTTCTTCGTCCCCATAATGTTGCGGATAACCAACATACTGGGCAGTGATAATGCCGGGCCAGCCAGAAGCAGGGCTAAGGCGGGTCCTTTACCCATCCCCAGATCCATAAACGCCTTTACTATGGGCACCTCAGTGAGAGTAGCAAAATACATTAGCGCACCAAAGAATGAGGCGATGAAGTTAGAGAAGAGACTATCTCCACCTACATATTGCGCCACTATTGATTGCGGAATGACCACTGTCAGGACGCCAGCCACAAAGACGCCCACCAGCAGCCAGGGTATAATCAGGCGGGTAAAATGTAATGTCTCTTTAAGCCATTGCACTACTTCACCCCGGGTAAACCAGCGCCACAGAATTACCACAACGGCTGCCAAGAAGATGCTCATGATTATCCAGTTCTTGGATGCAGCAAAGATAAGGACACCTACCAGAGCTCCAACGAAAGCGACTTGCTGCCAGATGGTCTTACCCTGTGGGTCGGTGGTGAGCAAGGCAAATGCCTTGGCATCCGCCTGTGACTTCTCTTTACGATAGATTAAAGCCATAATCAGGCCAATGACAACCGAGAATATAATGGCGCCGATAGCTCTTGCCAACCCAATGTCATATCCAAGTAGCTTTGCTGAATAAACAATGGCCAGAACATTAATGGCTGGTCCTGAGTAGAGAAAAGCTATCGCCGGACCCAGTCCAGCGCCTCTCTTGTAGATGCCGGCAAATAAGGGCAGCACAGTGCAGGAACAGACGGCCAGAACCGCACCCGAGACTGAAGCCACACTGTAGGAAATAAGCTTTTTTGCCTGCGGGCCGAAGTATTTAAGAATCGCCGCTTGAGAGACGAACGCTGCTATGGCTCCGGCAATGAATAAAGCCGGCACCAGGCAGGTTATTACATGCGCTGACAGATAGCTTATTAGGCCGTTAACTCCACCCCAAAAAAGATTAGCTGCGATTTCCATGATTTTCTGTTTCCTTTAAGCCAGCATCAATCAGTATGATGCGATTCTAGGAGGATTCCCTACGCATCTGACTCCAACTCGCTGGGCTTTCTTCAGTTGCTCTCTATCGAGTGACGCTATCCTATTATTCTCCAACGCCTTTCTCACCGCTGCTATTAGTTCACTTGAGTAATCAGTCATGCCCTCGTTATCTATTGAGTATAAAGACCAAAGCCCGTCTTTTCTCAGCTTCAGGAAACCGGCATCGTAAAGAGCACTCAGGTAACGGGATGCTTTTGACTGTGAAATATCAAGCGCCTGCATTACTTCGCAAACACAGCACTCCCTCTCCAAGAGCAGGTTTAATATTCTCAGTTTCGTCTCGCCAGACAGTGCCTTGAAGGCCTTTACTATTTCTCGCATACCAGTATCCTCATCTATGCATATATGTAAATTTATGCATATAGTATAGCCAGGTCCTTTGACTTTGTCAACCACTGCATTGAGAGTGTTTAGCGATTCAGCGACTTGAACGTAGAAGACATAAAACTTCAGGTTCAGAATTCGGGTTATTAAACAGTCCCGTATTTGGGGAAAGCAGAAATTCCCCAAGAATCTTCAAGCAGTATAACTAGTCCTGTAGAATACCGGCCTGTGAGGCAATGGTCAGCCTGCCTCATACCTCAGAGATTTGAGGGAAAACCTTTCCCATGCCTATGCCAGCACCGATATGCAATGCTACCCATAAGCTCAGTTATTTATCCCAAACCCCAAGCCTTCTGTCTGTTTCTTGAGACATATTGCGACCTAGTTTCTCACTTATATGCCTTCACGGTAATGATCACTCATCTCTCTGGCGTAGCTTTGGCTTCTATTGGCTTCTACCATGTCATATCCTTTTGGGCATCGTCCTCTGGTGCAGCTTCATGGCCACCACCAGAAAAAGAGCGGTGAAAGCCAGCAAAACTAAAAGATCCACAGCTACGGGCAGGTGGCCCTGCCCTTGGATACTGTATCGGGCGATGTCGGTAAAGTAAGTCAGGGGTGAAATGTAGGCAACTGCCTGCCCCCAAGCAGGTAGTTTGTCCAGCGGAATGAAGATACCGCTAATGAACACTACCGGGAATTTCACCACGGAGGCAATCATGTTGATCGTAGCTGGCAGGTTAGTGGGAGGAATAGAGAAAACAGGGCCTAGAGACGCAAAACAAAAAGCCGCCAGAATCACCGCTATGGCGAAGAGGAGAGGGCTTGCTATTGTGATTCCTAGAAAGAGACCAAGAATGATGGGCACCAGTGAGATACCTAGCCCGAAGGCAAAGGAAGCGAGGATGTCTCCTACGATAATGGTCTCGATCCTCACTGGGCAGGACATGAGCCGCTCCAGCGTTTTGGCCTGCGCCTCCCAGGGCACCACTATCGGCGATATTGAGGTAGCGGTGAAAAAGAGGACCATGCCTAGGAGTCCGGGTATCATGAAATCAACAGACAATTGTCTGCCGATAGTGAAGGAAAGGAATAGGAAAACGGGGAAGAGGACACCGAAGATTATTACCGGCCCCTTGGAATAGTAGATGCGGATATCCTTGTGTGCTATTACCAGGGAGCGGCGTATCTGCTCTCTCACTAAAGCCGTCTCAGGCATGCTCAGTCTCCTTCTCAGTCAGCGCCACAAAGGCGTCTTCCAGAGAGGGGACAAGTATATTAAGGGATATCACTTTCAGACCATGTGAGCTGGAGTAGTTGGCCAAGGACACCACTAGTTCCCCAGGGTTGGCGGTGTACAGCCGGTACTTGTCACCGAGTTTCTTTACTGCATTCACGCCAGGAAGATTCGCCAGGACTTCGGGGCTCACTATATTATCAAAGCTGACCTCAACCGAATGCATGCCGCTCGTGGCCATCCTTAGCTTTTCCGGGGCATCTATGGCTACTATGTTCCCCTTGTCGATGATGGCAACCCTGTCACAGAGCTGGTTTGCCTCATCCATATCATGGGTGGTGAGGAATATGGTCTTACCCTTGGCATTGAGACTCTGAAGCAGGTCTTTGATAAGGCGGGCGCTCTGCACATCCAGACCAGAGGTTGGCTCATCCAGGAATAGCACTTCAGGGTCGCTTACCAACGCCATACACAAAATCAGGCGCTGCTTCATTCCCTTGGAATATGTCTTTACCAGACTGTCCTTTCGAGAGTAAAGTCCCATTTCCTGCATCAGGCTGATACCTCTTTCCCGTGCCACGCTGGCCGGAATTCCGTAAAGTTCAGCCATCAGCATAAGGTTATCCCAGCCTGACAGGTCAGCGTAAGCGTTTGCCATCTCTGGGACTACCCCCGTTACCTGCTTTGCTTTCAGGCTGCCCGCCTTATATTCCAGGATTGAAGCACTCCCTTCATCTGCTATTATTACACCCGTCAACATTCTGACAGTAGTCGTCTTGCCAGCACCATTGGGCCCCAGAAAGCCAAAAAGCTCTCCCCTCCCGACGGTAAAGCTTATGTGGTCAACCGCCAGGAGTTGACCATAATACTTGCTCAAATTGGCTACCTGGATAGCAACGTCATTATTCATTTATATGCCCTAACTGTGATGCTCAGAAACTTCGTCGGTGCTTGGCTTCCCTCGCCTTCTATATAAAACTCTTTGCTGGACAGCACCTGCACATTTTCAAAGCCTGCTTTCTCTATCTTTTTCAGGTATTCTTGCTGTTCCAAAGCTCCGGCGATACAGCCCGCCCAGGCATCAAGGTTATTTCTTATCGCCGAAGGAACGTTTTCCTCAGAAACTATATCAGAGACTGTGAGCCTGCCCTCTGGCTTCAAGACTCGGTAAGCTTCCTGGAAGACTTTAGATTTATCAGGAGAAAGATTGATAACACAGTTGCTGATAATCGCATCCACAGATTCATCCTCGACTGGGAGTTTCTCGATTTCCCCAAGCCGGAACTCCACGTTATGGTAGCCGTGCTCCCTGGCGATACTTTTGGCCTTCTCTACCATCTCCTCCGTCATATCCACCCCGATAACCCTGCCGGCGGGACCAACCTTATTAGCTGCCAGGAACACATCTACCCCGGCTCCCGACCCTAAATCCAGGACTACCTCACCTGCCTTTAATTCCGCTATGGCGGTAGGGTTACCACACCCTAACCCCATCATTGACTCTTCAGGTATATGCTCTAAATCTTCTCTCGAGTATCCGACAGCCTTAGCTGGCAACAAGGAACTGGCCCCGCAGCCACAACTTGGGCAACAGCTCTCTTGGTCTTGCTTAGCTAGCTGAGCATATCTACCTTTTACCACTTTTTTGATTTCCTTTTCTTTCATAATTCACCTCCTGACATTTGCATAGCGATAACTCCTTCATTAAAGCTTCGCAATCGATAATTAACCTGGCTAATCTGTTATCCGCAAGCTTATAGTAAACTTTTTGAGCCTCTTGTCTCTCTTTCACAATGTTACATTCCCTAAGAGCTCTCAGGTGATGTGAAATCAGGGATTGCTCCTTGTTCAAGGCGTTGACGAGTTCACAAACACACCTCTCGCCCTCAGCCAGCAGCTTGAGTATCTGGAGCCTTGTCGGCTCCCCAATGCATCTCAGAAACCTTGCCTGGTCTTCGGCTGTGGTCATATGAATCTCCGTTTATATAAATTATAATTCATATATGGGGCGCTGTCAACAAGTCTTGAATGGGGTAATGTCTGAGACACTCGACAGTTTCGGTGGCACGGCAAAAAAAGAAGCGAATGATTAAATGCTAAGCTTGCTTTCTCGGTCTCTGATATTTCTTGGACATACACTTATCCGTAACCGGGAAGCCCAGCTTCCCCAGTCTAGGTGGCTGCTTCTTCATTTATTACCCCTCTTGCATCCACACTGCTTTTGCCATATCCCTATTGCCTTTTCTCCTTGGATTTGTTTAACTGATCCTCGATCACCGGATTTAAGGGCCTCCTCAGCCAGGACCGAGCGGTGCATCTTGACCGGCGGCAGCCCGCTATAAAAAGTGCTACATCCCCTGAATTTAATAGAATCTTAATATTTAAATGTTATTATTATAATTGGGTTTTGTATTGACCTCCGCTTTTGCTGTTACGGAGTTGACGAAGTCAGCCGAAGCAATCCCCTGGAGGGGTAAGGAGGTTGCTACGCCCCGACAAGTTGGGGCCTGGCCGGTAAAATGAGGTAACTACAAACTAAGAAGGAAATTGATGCATTGAAAAGAATTATTTTCCTGATTATGGCCAGTCTTTTGGTGATAGGGTTGGTCCTACCGGGCTGTGCTCCTTCCGAAAACCTCGTGCCAATACGTTATGTTTTCGAAGGTGGGAAAATTAATGTTGGTATAGCCGGGGAACTGAACCAAACAGCTGGCGCGATGCAATGGACAGGAGCTGAGCTGGCACAAGAGGCAATCAACCGCAATGGTGGGGTGGACATAGGCGGCGTGTCATATATCGTAGAGTTGGTTCGTATAGAGACCGGGGAAGAAACTGTGGACCCTACGGGTCTCATTGGCGTAGTGAATCTTACGGCAGCGATAAACAATGTGAACTTCATCCTTGGCGGTTTCCGTACAGAAGCTGTTGAGGTCTACAGGGATGTGGCTATGGAGAAGGGAGTTATTTTCATCGACTGCGGTGCTGCCACGGAGGCACTACAACACAGTGTGGTCGACGATTACACAGGCTACCGGTTCTGGTTCAAGGGCACGCCGTGCAATGAGTATTTTTTGGGCCAGAGCGTTGTGAGGATGCTGGGAGCGGTCGCAATGAAGCTCAGAGAGGCAATGGGAGTAGCAGTTAATTATACGCTGAATGCCACCATAGTCGCTGACAATTTGGCATGGGCCTATGAGCAAGTGATAGTTATCAAAGAACTGCTAGGGAATATAAACGTGAATCTTGTCCACGACCCATATTGGGTAGAGGCAACAGGAAGCACAGTAGAAATGCAGAATGTACTGACCTCGATAGCAGACTTAAATCCCCAGCTTATCATCCCCATATTCTCTGCAGATGCTGGCGTTCTCTATGATAAGCTGCGTGGATCTTATGTACCGAATGCTATGTCGGTAGGCATCAATGTAATGGCCCAGCTTAAGAGCCCGTGGGGTGCCAGCAACCTTACCACAGCTCCCCCTGGCGGTCCCGCTTGTGCTTATGAGGTTATACTGGATAATTGGGCGGAAGGCTTAAACCAGACCTCGAAGACTGCAGCTTTCCTTACCTCGTTCATGAACTCTACCTCAGGAGAGTACCCGCTCTATACCGCGGATACCTATGATGCTCTTTTTGGTCTGAAAAAGGCCATCGAAGCGGTGGCGAAGTACGACGCGGTTAACGGAACTGCTTACGCAATGGCTGATGACATTATTAAGTGGTTGGAAGAACCGGCCAATGCTCAGGTGACCACGACTGGCAACACTACCTATTATCCCAGGCCGGGAACCACGGCTGTTGGGAAGCCAGCACTCACCGAGGCTCAGATACGCTCGTTGTATGACCTTGATAGCTATAACTATACGTATACATATGACGCAAGGGACTGGACAATGCCCCCACATACCACTCATGACTTGGTCTATGGTCCTGGTCGCCTGACTGGCATTGGCGCCCAGTGGCAGTGGGATGCCACGGCTGGTCAATGGAAGAAGGTCGGCGTCTGGCCGATGTATTTTGGCGACGAATACAATGCGACACTGACTGACCAGTACGGCTGCTGGAACTTTGCGTATAATGGCACTCAAGCCCTCGTAATACCACAGAATGTAATCGACCGCCACAAACCATAGAGCACCCAGAGCAAGGCCAAGAGGGCTCGTACAACAATAAAAACCGCAAATAGCTAGACATTGCTGGCCGATAGAGGTATACTAGCTGGCACGTCTACCGAGCCACCGTTTCGTAGCCCAAAGGAGGCTGACTAAGGATGGATGAAGTTATTATTTCCCGTGCCATTGTTGAAAGCTACATGAAAGACTTCATGGGAGCGATGGAGGTGGATGTTGCTGTGGCTGGGGCGGGACCAGCTGGGCTAGTTACTGCCTACTATCTGGCGAAAGAGGGAATAAAGGTGGTGGTATTTGAGAGACAACTTCGTGTGGGCGGCGGCATGTCTGGGGGAGGGATGATGTTTAACCGCATCGTCCTCCAAGAAGAAGGCAAACGGGTATTGGATGAGTTTGACGTAGCCACCAAGGAATACCAGAAAGGGTATTATGTCGCTGATTCGCTGGAGGCTATTTCCACCATCTGCACCAGAGCGATAAAAGCCGGGGCGCAGATTTTCAATTTGATTAGCGTTGAAGATGTGATGATTCGAGAAGGGGACAGGATAACCGGACTTGTTTTGAATTGGAGCGCTGTTTCTTGGTCGAAGCTCCATGTGGACCCTCTGACTGTAAGGTGCAAGGTGGCTGTAGATGCCACCGGGCATGACGCTGAAGTCTGTTATATCGTGGTGAGGAAGCTAGGTCCGAAGTTAAGGACGAAGACGGGAGAGGTGATGGGGGAGAGATCCATGTGGGCTGAGAGAGGGGAGAAGGAGATATTGGAGAATACTAAGGAGGCCTATCCCGGGTTGGTGGTCGCTGGTATGACAGCGAACGCCGTTTTCGGTTCCCCGAGGATGGGGGCCATTTTTGGTGGCATGCTTCTATCCGGTAAAAAGGCTGCCCAGATAGTTAAGGAATTACTTAAGCAAGGTTAAATTTGCTATGGCCAAGACAATCGCTGAAATCAACGAGAAAATCAGGAAAGGTAAGGCTGTCGTGGTGACTGCCGAGGAAGTGATCGCCATCGCTAAGGAAAAAGGCGTACGCAGAGCGGCTGAAGAAATTGATGTCGTTACCACCGGCACCTTCGGCCCCATGTGCGGGTCCGGTGTCTTTCTCAATATAGGACACTCCAAGCCCAGGATAAAACTGGGCGGCGGCAAGGTTTACCTTAATGATATTCCGGTCTATACCGGTATAGCTGCTGTGGATATTTTCCTGGGGGCAACTGCTCTTCCCGATGACGACCCCAGGAATAAGTTCTATCCGGGGGAGTTCAATTATGGGGGCGGGCATGTAATACAGGAGCTGGTAGCGGGGAAGGACATAATACTTACCGCTACCGCTTATGGAACGGACTGCTACCCCAGGAAAAAGCTGGAGACCCTGATCAACATTAAGGACATAAATGAGGCAATTCTATTTAATGTCAGAAATGCCTACCAGAACTATAATGTGGCGGTAAACCTCTCCGATAAGATTCGCTATACTTATATGGGGGTACTTAAGCCGAATCTGGGAAATGCTAACTACTCTACAGCGGGGCAACTCTCGCCGCTGTTTAACGACCCTTACTATAAGACCATAGGTGTGGGGACAAAGATTTTCTTGGGCGGTGGAATAGGTTATGTAGCCTGGCATGGTACCCAGCATAACCCCACTGCCCTCAGGGGAGACAATGGCGTGCCGCGGCGGGGGGCAGGGACGCTGGCTGTGATTGGAGACTTAAAGCAGATGAAGCCGGAATGGCTGGTCGGGACAAGCATGCTCGGTTACGGCTGCACACTAACTGTGGGCATAGGTGTTCCAATACCCATACTTTCCGAAGAGATGCTGCGCTACACTGCAGTAAGAGATGCTGATATTCTGGCTCCCATTGTGGACTATTCTGAGGCTTATCCCCAGAGAGAACCAGATATCGTGGGAGAAGTCAGCTACGCTGAACTCAAGAGTGGCAGCATAAAGGTTCAGGGCAAAGATGTGCCCACGGCTTCTTTGTCCAGCTATCCTAAAGCGATAGAGCTTGCCAATATCTTGAAAAAGTGGATAGAAAAGGGTGAGTTTTTGCTTACCGACCCCGTGGCTCCATTGCCCGGAGTGGAGTCGGGCATAACTTTTAAGCCACTCAAGGAAAGGCCGATATCTTAAACAATGACAAATTACAAAGCTCAAATAGCAAAGAGGAGTGGTTTTGTCATTTAGATTTTGATATTTGGATTTATTTACAGTTTAGGATTTTATAGAAATGAATGTCTCGCGACGAATAGTGCTTCACTTCCCGCCCAACATAACAGGACAGCCGGTCGCTTACCACCTGGTTAAGGATTTCGGCCTCACCTTTAATATTCTTAAAGCTTCAATATCACCAGGACAAGAAGGATTGATGGTACTGGAGCTCAGCGGTGAGCAGAAGAACTATGATAAGGGCATTAAATACCTCACCGAGACCGGAATAGAAATCCAGTCCTTAAGCCAGGATGTCGTCCGTGACGAATCCAAGTGCACTCATTGCGGAGCTTGCATTGCCCTGTGCCCCACCGAGGCTTTCTCTCTAGAACGGAAAACTCGGAAAGTGCTCTTTGACCACAACAAGTGTGTTGTCTGCGGACTATGCGTCAAGGCTTGCCCTCCTCGAGCGATGATATTGTATTTCTGACCGCGGGATTGCTTCGTCCCGATAAATCGGGACTCGCAATGACAAAAGGGACAGGCTTTGTGAAGGGGATGAATCCATGCATGAACCACGTTTCTATCGCCACTGGATTAAAGACAGCGATTTGGTTTCTTTTGAGGTAACAGTAAAGCAAACAGACCTATACGTTCGCGCCCGGCGTAATCTGAAGAACAAAGCCCTTGATTCTATGCTAAAGCATCGTGCCCCCTTAGAAGCATATATTGGGCATCATCCTCTTTTCCTGACGACATTAGAGCCTTACCAGGCTGAGGCCGAAGCCCCGGCCATCGTCAAAGAAATGGCCAGGGTATCTCAGCTGACAGGTGTTGGTCCTATGGCAGCGGTAGCTGGCGCCATTGCTGAGGCGGTAGGCAGGGATTTACTCGTTTTCTCGCCTGAGATAATTGTAGAAAATGGGGGCGATATTTTTCTGAAAATATCTAAGAAGAGACTGGTGGGCATCTACGCCGGGCAATCCTCTTTTACCAAAAAAATTGCCCTGGAAATTATGCCCCGAGAAACGCCGCTGGGCATATGTACGTCTTCAGGAACCGTAGGACATTCTTTAAGCCTGGGCAGCGCTGACGCCGTTATTGTCCTTTCGCCCTCGGCGGCTTTAGCTGATGCTGCTGCCACAGCCCTAGGCAATATAGTCAAGGCCGCAGATGATATTCCTCAGGCAATTGAAAGAGCCCAGGGTATTGAAGGGCTACATGGTGTGGTTATTATTGTGGGTGACAAAATGGGTGTTTGGGGCAAAGTGAAGGTTGTGCCCCTTGAATAGTTCTTTCTTTTTTGCCCCCAGCAGTGATAAAGTTTTAAGCAATGAGAAAGTTGACCAATCTCCGGGTGCAATTGGCCCCCCGGCATCCTAAGGGACTAATCCTGTCTAATCCTGTGATGATAGCCGCTGGCATAGCTGGCTATGGCATAGAGTATGCTGAAATTGCTGATATACAAAAGCTGGGTGCTATTGTCTGCAAAGGGACGACCCTTAAGCCCAAAAAGGGTAATGCCCAACCACGACTGGTAGAAACCGCCGAGGGTCTGCTTAATTCGGTGGGCTTGGAGAATATCGGTGTTGACGCCCTGATTGAAGAAAAAGCACCTGTATGGGCAAAATGGCGGGTTCCGGTTATTGTTAATGTGGCCGGGGAAACAATAGACGAATACGTGACTGTGGCCGGCAAGCTAGAAGGCGTTCCCGGGGTCAGCGGCATTGAGCTAAATATTAGCTGCCCCAATGTTTCCGCAGGTGGGATGGAGTTTGGCGTCGATCCTAAGTTGGCTGCTCAGGTGACTTCAGAAGTTAAAGCTGCCACTACCTTGCCAGTTATCGTTAAGTTGAGTCCCAATGTAACCGATATTAAGGGAATCGCTTTAGCCGTGGAAGAAGCTGGAGCTGATGCTATATCTCTGATTAACACACTGAAGGGCATGGCAATTGACATAGACCAAAGGAAGCCATGTTTGGGGAATATTGCAGGCGGGCTTTCTGGTCCTGTTATCAAGCCTGTGGCTCTTTATATGGTGTTCGAGACAGCCAGGGTGGTCCGTATTCCCGTGATAGGATGCGGCGGCATTGCTTGTGCCGAGGACGCCCTGGAGTTTATTATGGCTGGAGCTACGGCCATACAAATTGGCACAGCCAGCCTGACTAGTCCTGATATCTGTCTTACTATACTGGATGGGATAGAGCAATTTATGTTGGATAAGGGGGTGAAGAATCTCACTGACCTTATTGGCGTTGCCCAGGATAAGTCCTGATAGGCCTGCTATTTAGCGGTTATTTCCTTCTGGATGAAGCGGATGATGTCCTCTGTGGAAGTGCCTGGACCAAAAACAGCTTTTACACCCATTTGTTGTAATGTGGGAATATCATCCTCGGGTATTATGCCGCCAGCGATAACCAGGACATCTTCTCTGCCTTTCTTCCTCAATCCTTCTATGATTAACGGAAAGAGCTCTAAATGAGCTCCCGACAGGATGCTCAACCCCACAACAGCTACATCCTCCTGGATGGCTGCCTCGACAATCATCTCGGGGGTTTGTCGGATACCAGTGTAAATTACCTCCATGCCAGCATCCCGCAAAGCTCTAGCTACCACTTTAGCACCCCGGTCATGCCCATCTAAACCAGGCTTGGCCAGCAGAACACGGATTCTACCTTTGTTCATAGTTTGCTCCCTCTTAGGTTTTCTGACAAAGCTCAACAAGCACCCCTCTAAGTGATTTAGGGTGAATGAAAGCTACCATGCCCTCGAAGCCAGGGCGAGCCTTCTTATCAATTAATTCTATCCCCCTTTTAGAGAGGCGGCTGAGCTCCTTATCTACATCGTCAACCTCAAATGTTATATGGTGAAGGCCTTCCCCTCTTTTCTCCAGGACATTAGCCATATTACTGCCGGGAAGTGGTTCCAAAAGTTCCAGATTGGCACCCTGGGCCAAGGAAAGGATGGCTGCCTTTACTCCTCGCTCCGTGAGAGTTTCAATCTTGCCAACCTCAGCACCGAAACAATCCTTATAAAGTTTTATCGCTTCATCGAGGTTGCTGACTAAAATACCGATGTGGTCAACTTTTTTGGCCATTTCACCTCCTTTAAAACTAGTACCATAAATCTTGAAAGCTGCCCTCAAAAGACCAGGAATTCCTTTTGCGTAGAAAAAATCTTGCGCAGTACATCACATATCTCACCCAAGGTGGCGTAATCCTCTACGCATTCTAGAAAAGCGGGCATGGTATTATCCTTGCTGCGGGCAACATCTTCCAATCGCTTAAGCGCCTTACGGACATTGCTGTTGTCTCGGTCTTTCCTAACCTCGGCAGTCCTCTCTTTCTGTCGTTTTTCTACTTCGGCCTTGACTCGCAGCAGCCCCACTATTTTAGGGTAAGGAGAGACGAATTTGTTTACCCCCACCACGGTGCGTTTACCGCCTTCAATTTCTTTCTGGTAGCGGTAGGAGGAGTCCTGAATTTCCCTCTGCTGATATCCTTGCTCTATGGCAGCTACGGCGCCACCAAGGTTATCAATTTTGGCGATATAATTCGCGGCTTCTTTTTCCAGGCTGTCGGTTAGATGCTCTATGTAGTAAGAGCCACCAACAGGGTCAACGACATGAGCAATGTCACTCTCGTAGCCCAATATTTGCTGAGTCCGCACAGCTATGGTCACTGCTTCTTGAGAAGGCGGAGCATAAGCTTCGTCGAAAGAGTTAGTGTGCAGTGATTGAGTGCCTCCTAAGGTTGCTGCCAGGGCTTCTAAGGCTGTCCGCACAATATTATTATGTGGCTGCTGGGCAGTGAGGCTGCATCCCGCAGTTTGAGTGTGGAAGCGAAGCATCCAGGAACGTGAATCTTTAGCTCCGAACCTCTCTCTCATAATCTTCGCCCAGAGGCGTCGTGCCGCCCTAAATTTAGCAATCTCTTCAAAAAAGTTGATATGGCTATTGAAGAAGAACGATAGCCTGGGAGCGAATGTATCTACATCAAGCCCAGCATCAATAGCTGCCCGAACATAAGCAATACCATTGGCCAGGGTGAAGCCAATTTCTTGGGCCGCGGTGGAACCAGCCTCTCGTATATGGTAACCACTGATACTGATGGTATTCCAGCGCGGGACTTGCTCGGCGCAATAAGCAAATATATCAGTGGTCAACCGCATGGAAGGACGGGGCGGGAAGATGTGAGTGCCTCGAGCGATGTACTCCTTGAGTATGTCATTTTGAGTAGTGCCATTTAATTCAGCGGGCTGGACTCCTTGTTTCTTGCCCAGGGCAATATACATGGCAAGGAGAATCGGGGCGGTGGCATTTATGGTCATGGAGGTGCTTACCTTATCTAGAGGTATATCCTGGAACAGAATCTCGATGTCCCGGAGGCTGTCTATGGCAACGCCAACCTTGCCTACCTCGCCTCTGGCTAAAGGCTGGTCAGAATCATAACCAATCTGTGTGGGCAGGTCGAAGGCTATGCTCAGGCCGGTCTGCCCTTGCTCTAAGAGATAGCGGTACCTCTGGTTAGTTTCCTCAGCGGTGCCGAAGCCAGCGTATTGGCGTATTGTCCATATTCTGCCCCGATACATATTCGGTTGGACACCACGGGTAAAGGGATACTCTCCGGGGTAGCCTAAATCGCGAACATAGTCAAAATCCGGCAAGTCCTCCGGTGTGTAAACAGTGTCAATCTCCACGCCAGAGCTGGTTTCGAACTTCTCCTGGCGCTCGGCGGCACGCTTCAAAGCCGGAGCCAGTGTAGTCTCACGCCATTCCTGTTTAGTTTTATTGGCCATAGCTACCCCCTGGTTAAGAAAATTTGCCCAATGGAGTCTCTCGAGTCCAGGTATTACCTTTTGTCATTGCGAGCACCTGAAAGGTGCGTGGCAATCCTCTGCCCCACTGAGATTGCTTCGGCACTGTCGTGCCTCGCAATGACAGAATGATGAGTCATTCTGAGCCCTTCGCATAGCTCAGGACGGTGTCTAGAGATTCTTCGTCGTCCAAGTTCATCGGGACTCCCAGAATGACATTACTAAGTACCCTCGCTAAGTGCTATTGACACGGGTTATGTTCTACTCTTTACTTTTCTCTGACCCAATAGCCTTACCCAAAAGAGGAGTTATTATATCTATGGGTATGGGGAACAGTATGGTATTAGTCTTTTCTGTAACAATGGCAGTCAATGTCTGCAAATAGCGAAGCTGGAGAGCTGCGGGCTGAGTGCCAATAATTTTGGCAGCCTCGGCCAATTTCTCTGCCGCCTGGGCTTCACCCTCGGCATGAACTACCTTGGCTCTCCTCTCTCGCTCAGCTTCAGCTTGGGCTGCCATAGCCCTCTGCATTGTTTGCGGCAGTTGCACATCCTTAACCTCCACCATGCTCACTTTTATCCCCCAGGGATCGGTGCCTTCGTCTACCGCCGTCTTTATCTTTTCGTTGAGCCTGTCCCGCTGGCCTAATAACTCATCCAGCGTAGATTGTCCGACAACATTTCGCAAAGTGGTCTGAGCAAGCAGCGAGGTTGCCTTGATATAGTCGAGCACTTTGAGAATAGCATCTGCAGCATTGATCACCCGAAAGTAAACTACGGCGTCAACCCTGACAGTAACGTTGTCCACAGTGATGCACTCTTGCGCGGGAACGTCCATGGTGATTACCCGCAGGTCAATTTTCCGCATAATCTCAATGAAAGGTATGATGAAGACCAGACCTGGCCCCCTCAGGCCAACCCATCTACCCAGTCTGAAAACACCCCCTCTTTCATACTCTCGAACGATTCTGATAGCTGCCGACAGAAGTATTATTACTACTATTGCGATAACCACATAAATAAATATGTTCATTGTTGCTCCTTTTCTTTAGATTTTTTGGTCACCCACAATTTCAATCCCTCTGCTTTGGTTATAATCACCTCCTCTCCGGGTTCTATTGTACTATCTTCAGCTATGGCTGTCCATAACTCTCCCTCAGCCAGGACCGTGCCCTTGGGATTGAGGGCCGTTCTCACCACAGCTTCCTTCCCTATCATCTCTTCGACACCAGCCGAAAGTTTTCGCATCTGGCCCTTTACGATGGCGTAGATAACGAAAATGATAAAAGCCACGCCAAAAACTATGGCTATGATAATCGGGCCGGTTATTTCCACGGTACTACTTTCCTATTCCTTTGATTTTTTTGCCACCCATAATTTCAATCCTTCCACTTTGTTTATTATCACCTCTTCACCCGCTGCTACCCTGTCGCCTTCCGATGCCGCCGTCCATAATTCTCCCTCGGCAAGAACCGTGCCTGTAGGGTCGAGGGCTGTTTTGGCTATGGCTATTGTTCCAATCATTCCCTCAGCCCCGGTAACCTTGCGTCGCCTTTGCCCGCGGATAATGGCGCCGATGACAAAGACAGCGAAAGCGGTGATGCCTGCTGTAACTCCGGCAATTAGCCCCCTATTTACCTCTATCCCCGGGCTATGGCTGAACAAAATCAGCGAGCCCATAACCAGCGAGGCTACACCCCCGGCAGTCAATAGCCCATAACTATGGGTAAAGTACTCGGTGATAAAAAGTCCCATGGCAAGTAAAATAAGTGCTATGCCTCCCCAGTAGGCATTAAGCACACCCAGGGAGTAAAACGCCAGGCATAAGCTGATGCCACCAGCCACGCCGGGAAAAATCAGCCCCGGGCTGGAAATCTCGACAATCAACCCTATGGTAGCCAGGGTAAGGAGGATATAGGCGATGTTGGGGTCGCTGATGGTTTGCAGGAATTTCTCAATGTCATTCATTCCGTTTCTAGTTAAACCATGGTTCGTAGTATCAATGATAACTTCCTTGCCACTGGCTAAAGTAATGTTCCAGCCATTTATTTGGGAAATAAGGTCGTCCAAGCTGTCAGCTCGTAGATTGATAAGGTTATACTCCAAGGCATCGACATCGGTGAATGATTTGCTTTCTGTAACTGCCAGCTCGGCTTCTGTCATATTGCGGCCACGCTCCTCAGCTATAGTCTTCATCCACTTAGCCGAGAACTCGACTATTTTTTGCATCTCGTCTGCTGGTATTGCCTGTCCCCCGCCGCTTACCGGATGGGCAGCGCCGATAGTTGTGCCCGGCGTCATCGCCGCTATATTAGCAGATAGAGTAATGAAGGTTCCCGCTGAGGCAGCCCAGGCGCCTTTGGGGGAGACGTAAACCACGATGGGTACATCGGCATTCATAATCCTCTGGACTATCTTCTCGGTTGAGTCCAGAAGCCCACCGGGGGTGTTTAGCTCAATTATACAGACGGTAGCGCCATCCTTCTCCGCTTGGCCGATACCACGATCAATATAGTCAGCTATCACGGGCAAAATAGTGCCGTCTACGGTCAGAACTTCCACGTTAGTAGGGCTGGCGGCAGCGAGCAGACTGCCTCCTAAACTCGCAACTAAGGGCATCACAAGCCAAGCAATAAAGAAAACCTTAAGCCCGGTTTTCAGCATATTGTATTATCCTCAAGTTAATTATAAACCAAGCGATCAAAAGCCACAAAAAATTTCAGGTTATCATTGAAGCTAGGCACAGCTTAGTGTAGAATAGGCTAAGGATGGAAAACCAAAAATGTAAGGGAATGCAGGACCTGCTCCCCGAGGACATGTTGCGATTCCGTCGTATTGAAGATACCTTCCGGACTTGTTGTTATAACTGGGGCTACCAGGAGGTGAGGACGCCGACCCTGGAATACCTCTATTTGTTTACAGCTACGGGAACACTTACTCCGGGCATGTTAAGCAAGGTCTATTCCTTTCTCGATTGGGATGGCTGGAGTGGGGAGCGGGTTGTCTTGAGACCAGATGGCACTATTCCTGTAGCCAGACTCTATATTGACAATCTCAGTGGACAAGAATTAGCCAGGCTTTTCTATGTGACTAATATCTTCGCTTTCGAGGGAACCGGGAAAGAGAACAGGGAGCGCTGGCAATGTGGTGCGGAGTTTTTCGGTGGTGCCCAATTGGCTCCGGATGTGGAGATAATTCTGCTGGCTGAAGAGGTTATCCGCAGACTGGGCATCAGAAATGTCAGGTTGCAATTGTCTCATGCTGGCCTGGTGAAGGCGTTGCTTAAAGAGTTTAAGCTCAGCCCCGCTGAAGAAGCTAAGATGACGGACCGCATTTTGGAAGGCAATTGGCAAGCATTGACCAAGGTGAAATCCACTAGCCCCGAAGTCGACAGGCTTATGGCTGCATTATTGAGCCTCAAGGGAAAATCGAGCAGCTTTCTACACAATGTTAGGGCTTCATTTCCCAAAGCTTCGCGGGACTTCAAGTCCAGCCTGGAGGACTTTCTCAGCATTACCACATTGCTGGATAACCTGGGTTGCCGCTATGAAATCGATATCGCAGCCATACATGGTTTTGAGTATTATACTGGGATCTGTTTTCAGTTCCTGGCTGCCGGGGAAAAGATAGGTGGCGGAGGGAGATATGATAAGCTTGTGCCCCTTATGAACGGAGAGGACATCCCCGCTTGCGGATTTGCCTTATATGTGGACCATCTAATGAAAATATTACCGCTGGGGAAAGAGAAAAAGGGCAAATCTGGAATTTTAATTAAAGGTAAGGAATTGACTCCGGAAATAGTAAAGACGTGCTTTACTGTGGCGGGATTGCTTCGTGACGCCGGACACCCGGCAGAGATTGGCTTCACAGGTCGAGAGGAATCCGATTATAGGTGGGTCGTCCTGGTTTCAGGAAAGAAGGCCTCTCCATTTGTGCTTAAGGATTGCGTACAAAAGCGACGGCGAGCGGTAGCTTCTATGGCAAAGATTCTTAAAGTGGTAAATGAGGGATGAAGGACTACCAAGCCGACTATATCAAACTCGCCCTCCCTAAAGGCAGGTTTCTATCGCCGACAGCCGGCTTGCTTGCCGAGATAGGCCTGGGATTTGAGGGCTATGGCGATAAAACAAAGCAATATCGCCTGCGCTCGGCGAGGTTTTCCAACCTTTCCGCCAAGATACTCCAGGAGAAAGATATTCCCATACAGGTGACTGTCGGGAATTACGACCTGGGTATTTGCGGTTCGGATTGGATTGAAGAATACTTGGTGAAATATCCCGCAGGAGCTCTGGTGAAAATGTCGAGTCTCAATTACGGAGAAGGCAGTATACACGTGGTTGCCAGTGCTCAGTCGGGGATAACCAGCCTCAATGAGTTATCAACCCGGAGGAGTGACTGTCGTGTGGTGAGTGAGTATCCTAATCTGGCTGAGGCTTTTGCCTTAAATCTCAGAATGAGAAGGTTCAGGATTTTCCCGGTGTGGGGAGCTGCCGAAGCTTATCCCCCGGAAAATGCTGATTTGGCGGTGCTCTGGGGAAGGAGTAGAGCGCATATAGCGACTCAAGGCTTGATTCCCCTCGAAAAGTTACTCCCTGTTACTGCCTTTCTAATAGCCAATCGGGAAAGCCTGGAAAACAAGGATTTGAGCCAGATATTGATGTGTTTTGACTCCCAGCTTAGCGCTGAGATGCAGGCATCAATAGAAAATGAGCTTAATATCTGTAAGGACTTGAAGATTACTCATCCCTTGTGGCCAGCCAAGGAAATCAACTTGGCTTTGCCTGATGGACACCAGCAAGCACCTGCTGCGCAGTTTTTGAAGCAAGCCGGGCTGGCACTTCAGGGCTATTCTGAAGAGGAAGTGAGCCGCCGACCCTCCGCTGATTTAGGCTGGCTGGGCATTAAGGTAATCAGGCCCCAGGATATGCCTCTGCAAGTGGCTAACGGCAACTTCGACTTAGCCATAACCGGTGAGGATTGGCTGCGGGAACACCTCTGTCGTTTCCCCTCAAGCCCGGTGAAGAAATTGTTTGCTCTGGGCTTTGGCACTGTAAAAATCGTCGTTGCCGTGAGCCGGGAAATACCTGTGAATAACATTGATGAGTTGAGGTCGCTCGTTCAGAGCGACAAGTTTGTTCCTCTGAAAGTAGCATCGGAATACATAAATATTGCCGACAAGTATCTTCGGGACAATCACATTAATCCCTACAAGCTAATTCCAACCTGGGGGGCGAGCGAGGCTTTTTTACCCGAGGACGCCGATATGCTTATTGATAATGCCCAGACAGGGAAGACTCTCGAGCAGCACCAATTAAAGATTATTGATGTGCTCTTCCAATCCTCGGCGTGTCTAATTGCCAACAAAGATAATCTGGCATCTTCTGATAAAAAAGAGAAAATCAAGTTCCTGACACAGAAATTGCGAGCGGGGCTAAAGTAGATTAAAGATTAAAATGCAAAAAGCAAAAATACAGAGCAAAAATAAAAAGGTTTCGCATTTTGACTTTTGGTTTTAGTTGATATGAAAAGAGTCAAAGGATTCAATAAAGCAAGGCGATTACTGGCCAGGGAAAATTTCTGGGAGTCTGTCACCACCACGCCAAGACTGGCAGCACAAATAAAACAAGTCTTTGGCGAAGAGCTTTCAGTTCAAGAAGTGGTCGACCGTATCATCAGAGAAGTTCGGAGCAAAGGTGATAAGGCCCTCTTTAATTACACCCAAAAACTGGATGGAGTGCGACTGGATTCCTTGGAAGTAAGTAGACGGGAAGTTGTTGCCGCTTATGGCACAATAGATAAAAAACTTGTCTCGGCCCTTAAATTCGCAGCCAGAAGGATACGGGACTTCCATGTTGCCTGTGGATACAAAGCTGGCCTAATCCCCGTTGATAAGCACTTAAGCCAACAGATTCGTCCCCTGGACAAAGTTGGCTTATATGTGCCTGGTGGCAGTGCTGCCTATCCATCCACAGTGCTGATGATGGCCATACCAGCCAAAGTAGCCGGTGTTGGGGAAATCATTGTGGTTTCACCGCCCGGTAAGGATGGCAGGATTCCTGCCTCCACGTTAGTCGCCGCTGACATTGCCAAGATCAACCGCATTTTCAAGCTTGGCGGCGCTCAGGCTATTGCGGCGCTGGCTTATGGCACTGAATCAATACCCAGAGTGGATAAAATTTGTGGCCCCGGGAACATCTTTGTGACCCTGGCTAAGAAAATGGTTTATGGTACCGTGGACATTGATGGTCTCGAAGGTCCCAGCGAGGTAGTAATTGTCGCCGACGAGAAAGCCGACCCCGCCCTTTGTGCCGCCGACCTGCTGGCCCAGGCTGAACATGACCCCCTGGCTTCAGTAATTTTAATCACCACTTCGGCTGACCTGGCTGACCGGGTAGACAAGGAAATCGAGATACAACTGGGAAAACTAAAGCGGCGTTCTACCGCTAAGATGGCTATTGATAGGGGAATGCTTGTGCTTGTCGACGACATGGCCCAAGCAGTGAAGTTGGTCAATCTCTTCGCCCCTGAGCATCTCTCCCTTATGGCATCCAACGCTTCTGCTTTAGCTCGCAAAATTCGCAATGCCGGCTGTATCTTTGTAGGCGAGAATTCGCCTGTCGTTCTAGGAGATTATGTTGCCGGTCCCAGCCATGTCTTGCCCACCGGAGGCAGTGCTCGTTTCGGTTCTCCTCTGGGTGTTGCGGACTTTCTCAAGGTTAGCAATGTCATCGCCTTGGACAAGCCCGCCATGCGAAAACTGAGCCGGGCTGCTGTGGTAATAGCTAAGGCTGAAGGGCTCGACGCCCACGCCCAGGCTGTAGCCCTCCGTGTCATTGCGAGCGAAGCGAAACAATCTCGAAGATCTCCCTCTTCCTTGAGGGGAGGGGGTGAAGGTAAAAAATCGAAATGGACATAAAAAAACTTATCAGGCCTGAGCTCGTGACCATGAAGAGTTACGTCCCAATCGAGCCTACAGAAGTTTTGAGCCAACAAGCCGAATTGCCTTTAGACAAAGTAATAAAGCTTGATGGCAACGAGAATCCTTATGGTTGTTCTCCCAAGGTCTATCAAGCTCTAGCCACTTATCCCTATTATCATAATTACCCTGACCCGGAGCAAAGGGAGCTACGGAAAGCTTTAGAGGGATATACCGGTTTGGGACGCCAGCACATTGTTTGCGGCATGGGAAGTGATGAACTGATTGACCTTATCCTCAGGCTTTTCCTCAAGCCCGGAGATGAGGTTATCGATTGTCCGCCGACGTTCGGCATGTATCCCTTTAGTACCGATGTTTGTGGAGGCAGGGTAGTTAATGTGCCCCGAACCGAAGATTTTTCCCTTAATCTGGCTGGCATAAAGAAGGCATTGACCAGGAGGACTAAGGTCATCTTTGTTGCCTCGCCCAATAATCCCACTGGCAACACTACCCCTGAGAAAGAAATTATGGAGCTTGTTGATAGTGGGAAGGTTGTTGTTGTGGACGAAGCCTATTGTGAATTCAGTAACGTAACCGTGGCCAACTTAGTGCCCTCTTACCCCAACCTGATAGTTTTACGCACTTTCAGCAAATGGGCCGGGCTAGCCGGCTTAAGGATAGGCTACGGCTTTTTCCCCGTAGAAATTGCCGATTACCTGATGAAGATTAAGCAGCCCTATAATGCCAATGCTGCCGCTCAAGCTGCGGTGCTAGCTTCCCTGGCAGATATAGAGTATCTTCGTCTTAATGTTATGAAGATAGTTATGGAACGGGGGCGGTTATTTGGCAAACTAAAGGAACTGGGTTGGCTAACGCCTTACCCATCACGGGCTAATTTTATTCTTTGCTCCCTGAGTTATCGTCCTGAGTCCTCCGTTCCTTGTCATTCTGAGGGAGCGAGGCGACCGAAGAATCTCGCTCCGGATAAACTTCGCGCAGAATCTAATGCCAAAGAAATCTGGCAACAACTGCGGAAGAAAGGTATCTTTGTTCGCTATTTTGATACTCCTGGACTAAGAGACTGCCTGCGAATCAGCGTAGGCAGGCACGAAGATACTGATGTCTTAATTGGGGCGCTTAAAAGCCTATCTGTCATTGCGAGCGAAGCAAAGCAATCTCGTGATGAAGGAAAGGCGAAACAATCCCAACCATTTTCCTCTCCCTCGAAGGGAGAGGGTTAGGGTGAGGGTGCAATAAAATATTGGAGGTTAAACATGGCTGAAAGAAAAGCAAAAGTAGTTCGTGAGACTGCCGAGACGACCGTCAAAGTGGAACTCAACATTGATGGCAGCGGACAATTTCAAATCACCACCGGCATAAGGATGTTCGACCACCTCCTTAGCCAGCTAGCTCAGCATGGGGTATTTGACATAAAAATCTCAGCCTCGGGCCCCGACCAGCACCATGTAGTTGAAGATGTGGCTATTTCACTGGGCAAAGCTCTTAACCAGGCATTGGGGAAAAAGCAAGGCATTGTCCGCATGGCACATGCTATCGTGCCTATGGATGAAGCTCTGGCAGCGGTAGCTGTGGATATCGGGGGCCGGGTCTACAGCGCAATCGAGGCAGACTTCGACGAAGCCAGCATAGGCGACCTGGATGCTGATTTAGTCCGCCATTTTCTGGTCTCCCTTGCCTCCGAAGCCAAAATTAACCTCCATGCCAAAGTGCTCAGCGGCATCAACGACCACCACAAAGCCGAAGCCCTATTCAAAGCCCTGGCCCGAGCCCTGGACTCCGCCACCCGCATTGATGAACGCATCTTGGGCAGAGTCCCCAGCACCAAAGAAGTTATTGAGGGGTAGAAAGGAGACAAGGATGTGGGGATTAGATGCGTGGGCACCAAATGAGTTGCACTTCAAAAGAATTTCGGATTTTCCATCGGGCGGAGCACAATTTCCGTTCTCCCGAATTTAGTCACATTATTAGTGACAGCCGTGTAAGCTTAAACCATTTTTGGAGGTGAGTGTTGAATAGACTTCTTGAGAGAATATCAAATTGGGCACGAGTTCATTTACTACAATTGTGGGTGGGCCTTTGTGTAGTCATAGCTATAACCATTCACTTTACTCCGTTATCACTCTACGAAGGTATCCAAATCCTAGTCTCGGTTACGCTTGTCATTATTACTTCGCGATACGCCTTTTCCGCGCATGAGCAAGCAGAGGCCAACAAAACAATGGCATACGAGATGAAATTGAGCAGGGAAATGCAGACTGCGCCGTCCATTATTGCTTATTTTGATAACCCGATTAGCACACTACTAGACCTAGTTATTAAGAACATTGGCTATGGAGCTGCCAAAGATGTAAGGCTAAAGATTGACCCTCCGCTGCTTGATCACAAAGAGCGTGATATAGCTGAGCTTTCGTTATTCAAAAGAGGTGTAGACTTTTTCCCACCGGCTAGAGAGTTCCGTCAAATCGTGGGTGTTAGTACATCATTTTTTAACGAAGGCACCCAGCGGCCGCTGGAATATGACCTGACTGTATCGTACTCCGATGTTTTTGGAAACCCTGTCCCGCCTCAAATCATTCGCTTGGACCTTTCAGTCTACCGCGATCTCCCCATCCACCGTGAAAGTGATATAGATAGACTTGCAAAAGAAGTGAAAAATCTGGCCGCAACATTAAAGGCTCCTAAACCGTGAGTCTTTTTGATTTTCAACGACTGGAGCAAATAGCCCAAGAGACCTCTGTTGACATAGTGAATCACTTGTCCGAAAAGTTCGGATCTTCCTCCTGCTCGGTGTAAGTGCTCCCTACACCGCTGTGCTATAATCAGAGCGAAGGGAAATAAGAATGGAATATAGCGTTATCATGCGGAAGGCACCTGATGGATTCTATATAGCCAGTTGCCCTGTGCTTCCAGAAGCGAAGGCTCAGGGTGAAACATACGATGAATGTCTGGCTAATATCAAGGAAGTGCTTGGGCTTTGCCTTGAATGCCGAAAGGAGCGGGGTGAGGAAATCCCGCAGGAAATTGACACAAAGAAGGTTACTGTGGTCATATGACAATGCTACCTCCCCTTAAATCCAGGGAGGTGATTAAGGGTCTTCAAGCATTGGGGTTTGAGAAGATTCGCCAAAAGGGTAGTCACGCTATATTTCACCACGAAGATTGTCGCAGGTCTCCTGTCCCGATTCATCCTGCTAAAACCATTAGCCCCTACTTGCTTTCCGATATTCTCAAGCATCTTGAAATTGAAGAAGACGAGTTCTTGCGAGCTGCAGGTCGGAGATAGTGAGTGATACCTTTCTTCACTGCCAATCCGAAGATAAATCAGAAAACGACAAAAGTTCGGATTTCCCCCTGCTGCGAGATTGCTGCGTCGCCTTCGGCTCCTCGCAATAGCAAGGAAGCTAAGGCCGAACCTGACCGCTGCCCACGATAATCCACTTGTAGCTGGTGAGCTCTTTCAAAGCCATAGGACCACGGGCGTGAAATTTCTGGGTGCTTATGCCTATCTCAGCGCCTAAACCAAACTGTGCCCCATCGGTGAAACGAGTGCTGGCGTTGGCATAGACACAGGCAGCATCCACTTCGTTAAGAAAGCGCGTTGCTGCCGAGTGGTCTTCGGTAACGATAGCTTCGGAGTGCCCCGAGCCGTATTTCTCAATATGCTCCAAGGCTTCGTCCAGAGAGTCAACCACCTTGATAGCCGCCTTCAACGACAGGTATTCCTTCCCCCAATCCTTATCTATGGCCGGAACTAAGAAATTCTTCACTTCGTTCAGAATGACATTGTTGGCCTTAAGTATGGCCATGGCTCGCTTGTCGCAGTGCATTTCCACTCCAGCTTTAGCCCACTCCTTGGCAATAGCCGGCAGGTAAGCTTGAGCAATCTGATTGTGAACCAGGATGCAATCGAGAGCATTGCACACAGTAGGACGCTGGACTTTGGCATTGTAGGCAATGGCTACCGCCTTATTCACGTCGGCACTCTTATCCACGTAGGTATGACAGACACCGATGCCGCCGGTAACTACCGGCATAGCGGCATTCTCTGAGACCAGCTTTATCAAGTCGGCACCGCCACGGGGAATCATCAAGTCAATTATTCCCTTCATCTTGAGCATGTGGTTCACCAGAGCCCGCTCTGTGGGCTCAATAAATTGGATTACTCCCTGGGGCACGCCAGCTTGGTTGCAAGCCTCTTGAGCTACCTTCGCCAAGGCTTTGTTAGAATTTATAGCTTCCTTGCCACCGCGGAGGATGACAGCATTGCCTGATTTAAGACACAGGCTCGATATATCTATGGTAACATTGGGGCGGCTCTCGTATATCGCACCGATGACTCCCAGAGGGACTCGCTTCTTGCTTATCTGCAAACCATTGGGCAAGGTGCGCATCTCGAACACCTCGCCCACCGGGTCGGGCAGCGCCGCCACGTTTCTTGTGTCCTGAGCTATGTCATCCAGGCGAGATGGCGAAAGCATAAGCCTGTCGAGCATGACCTCGCTCATGCCCGAAGCCTTGGCTTTTTCGTAATCAATTTTGTTAGCTTCCAGAATTTCATTCAGCTTATCGATGAGAGCATCAGCGATATTGAGCAAAGCCTTATTCTTAACTTCAGTAGAAATGAAAGCCAGCTTCCTCGAAGCTGCCTTAGCTGCCTTTCCCTTTTCTTCTAATTCTTTCACGGCTGATTTCATCGTAACTATCTTTCCATGCCTCTCTTAGTGTTTATAGTATCACCATATTATTCCTGTGAATTGCTTCGTCGCCATAGTCGTAGCCGAGGAGGCTGAGGATTTCATCGGAGTGCTTCCCTCCGATAATAGCTAAATCAGAAGAGCTATAGTTGGAAATACCACAGCCAATGTGTTTGCCCTTCTCGTCGAGGATATCCACGGTATCGCCGCGCTGGAACTTGCCCTCCGCTTTCGTAATCCCGGCAGGGAGCAAGCTCTTATTGTGCTCTTTGAGGGCTAAGACAGCGCCTTTGTCCAACGTGACCTTACCCTTGGAGGCCAGACCGCTGAGCATCCACCTCTTTTTACTCTCCATCTTATTTACCGGCGCAGGAAAGAAAGTGCCGATATCTTCTCCCTGGCTAATTCTCACCAGTATGTCAGGTTCTCGGCCATCGACAATGACTACGTTTACCCCTGAAGAAGTAGCCAGCTTGGCTGCCTCAATCTTAGTGGTCATGCCACCAGTTCCCTGGCGGCTGGCGGTATCACTAGCCATGCGTTCGATTTTGGCGTCAATCTTGTCCACCAGGCGAACGAGTTGAGCTTCAGGGTTGTAATGCGGGTCGGCAGTGTATAAACCACCGATGTCGGTGAGTATGGCCAAGATGTCAGCATCAACCAAGTTAGCCACCATGGCGGAAAGATTATCGTTATCCCCGAATTTGAGCTCTTCAATCTCATCAATGGCGACAACGTCATTCTCATTGACAATGCAGATTATGCCAAGCTCGATAAGAGCCAATAAGGTATTACGAGCATTAAGATAGCCACTGCGGTCGGAGAGGTCTTCTTTCGTGAGCAAGGCCTGGGCTACGGTTATATCATACTGGCTGAAAAGTTGTTCGTAGGTATACATAAGGTGGCTTTGGCCCACTGAAGCCAGGACTTGTTTGAAAGGGGTGTTCTTGCGTTCGGGAACTTTCTTAAGCTTCTGTCTTCCCGAGGCAATAGCCCCGGAAGAGATTATTACGATCTCTTGCCCCTGGCTGTGGAGTTGGGCTAGCTGCTTCACTAAACTTGACATAACTTTCAAGTTGAGATGGTCAGTGTCCGAGGTCAGGAGGCTTGTGCCGAATTTAGCCACTATGCGATGATATGACATTGACATAAATCTAGCAGTTTTGACTCATACTGACAACTGAAGTAAGAAAGAAGCCAGACGTTCAGGCCCCGACTCTGCCAGGGCAAAGTGAAGAATTAATAGTCCAGAGGGAACGAGGGCAAAAGCAGGGCTTTAAGATCAGAGTGGATGGTTTAATTCGTCCCCTTCCACGAATTGCTGAAGCAAGTTATAATATACAGCAAAATAGCTTTGGCGACTAAAACTGGCAGGCACAATGACGCGTTAGCTCTCAAGTGTTGGTCGTTGTTTTGGATTTCACCTAAAGTCACATGTTGTTCATATTTTTAACGGACTGTTGCCAAAATTTGGCGGCGGCGGCAAGTTAGGTGTCACATGGATGAGTATAAGCCGAAGATAAACCTGCGTAGGATGGTTTTCTTGATAGTTCTGGCTATTGTTCTCATGGCAGTAGCTGGATGGCTTCTAGCGCGTGAGAATTTTTATCAGATGTTTGAAACTATCAAGAGTGCCAACGGCTTACTTATCGCAGCAGCTATAGCTATAAATTTTATTAGTTTTGCAGCTTGGGCCGGCCGCTGGCAAACGGCACTTTCCTTCATAAACTATAAGGTAAGCTTCGGTACTCGTTACCTGATACTTTGCGCAACCGTTTTCCTGAATAACATTACTCCTGGAGCACGTGTTGGTGGCGACCCATTCGGAAGAGCTTATATGCTGCATGAGCTGGAAAATACGAGTTATTCGTCAGCTTTGGCTTCTATCATTGGTGAATTCGCTCTTGTTCCCTTGATTGTTGTCTCGTTTTTAATGGCGGGCTTGCTTCTGCAATATGGGAAGGGATCACTCCAGTTAAGCTTGATTCTCATAGCAGCATGGGCTTTAGCTGCTCTCGGAATAGTCTTTCTTCCCCCCCGCTTTTTCAAGAAAAGGATTGCAGTCAGGAGTGTAAGCAGCATTACGAATCGTGTTCTCGGTTGGTTTGGAAAACGCAGGAATGTTCGAGAGGCAGTGAGAGGAATTGAGGCTTTCTATTCAAGCACCTATACTATAATGGACAAACGGAAAAAGGTACTGTTAATGGGGGGTTGGTCATTATTCATTGGGACGTTTGACGTTCTGCAACTTTACGTCGTATTCCTGGCCTTGGGCTATCATCCTACATTCTCCCTTCTTTTAGTTGGCTCCTCACTTCCGATTATCGTTGGTCTTATTCCACTTCTACCAGGAGGCTTAATCATTGTTGAAGGGTCACTAATTTCAGTTCTTGCCCTTTTGGGTGTCCCTCTACCTCTGGCAATGGCTGCAACAGTGATCGAGCGAGGAATCTCGTTTGCTCTGAGCACTATAGTAGGAGCTGGAGTCTTCTCCTATCTGGGAGTCAAGATAGCAGCGAAACCTGCAATTCAGAGTTGAGCATAGATGCGCACATGATACAGGCTTACTCACCTAATATCTGAATAGTAATCTTTCTGGACCTGGGGCGATTATCAAAATCTACGAAAACTATCTGCTGCCAGGTGCCCAGAGTTAGCCTCTTGTTCACAAAAGGTATTACTAGTGAAACTCCGAGTGCAGAGGCACGCACATGGGAATGGCCATTCCCGTCTCCCCAAGTTTTATTGTGCTCATAAGGAATATTCTGGGGTATTACTCTATCCCACATATTTTTAAAATCGGAAAGTAGATTTGGCTCGTACTCTATGGTGGTTATTCCGGCTGTGGAACCGACTATAAACAAAGTGACTATTCCGCTATTAACCCCAGATTTCTCGACATTTTTGGCCACCTGAGAGGTTATATCGATAATGTCGCAATTACCTCTTGATTGAAGGGTGATTTCCTTCGTTTCTACGGTCATATCCTTACCTCCTGCCATATGATATTGCCCAACTCAAATACTGGTCCATCGCGGCATACTTGTTTTAAGCCTTTCTTGGTATTTATAGTGCAGCCATAGCAAGCTCCAAAACCACATCCCATCCTCACCTCCAGGGAAACCTGACATTTCTTTAGTTTGGGATTGCTTCGTCCCGATAAAATCGGGACTCGCAATGACATCTTTGCCATCGTCTTGTACATATCTACAGGCCCGCAGGCGTACATCCGGTCAGCCCAGTCCAGGAAATCAGGCAGAATATCCGTGGCTCTGCCTTTCTGGCCCATGCTGCCATCCTCGGTGACGGGAATAAATTGAACTCCGTTTGGCAAAGGTGGAAGTTTGCTTCGCTTCGTGGCCGCAGAAGAAAAAGGATAAAGCTGAGCAGCAGTGCTCGCCCCGTGAATTAAAGTTATTTGGTGCTGAGATGAAGCTTGCTGAGCCAAAAGGATGAGTGGAGCAATGCCAATCCCTCCCGCCACCAGCAGCAAGTGTTTTGATTTTGGTTCGATAGTAAACCCATTGCCTAAAGGGCCAAGGATGTCTAGTCTCTCGCCTTTTTGTCGCTGTGACAGCCAGAGGGTGCCTTTGCCTGCTATCTTGAACAGAAGGGCAACTTGAGATTGCTTCGCTTCGCTCGCAATGACGACATTATTGCCCCCAACTTGGTGAATACTGAGGGGGCGACGCAATGTAAAGTCTCCACACCGCACTGTGATGAATTGCCCCGGCTGAGTCACCACCGCTATAGCTGGCGCCTCAATCCACATGAGGTGTATGCCGGGCATGACCTCCGTATTAGAGGTTATGGTGCACAAGGTTTGTTTCATGCTAATGATTTGTCCTATACTCTGCCCGTCATTTTCTGCTCTTTAGATACTCCCTGAGTGGTTGAACGTTGAAGATTTGTCTACCATTTGCCAGCGCCTCTATAGCTACTCGAGCAGTATCTAATGAGGTGAAACAGGGTATTCTCTTTTCTGCGGCGGCGCGCCTGATATCTAACCCATCTTTTAGCGGAATGCGCCCTCCAGTGATAGTATTAATCACTCCGCTCACAGAATTATCTTGAATAACATCAACAACGTTAGGATGTCCTTCGCTTAGCTTCTTAGTCACCATTTTTACCGGGAGTCCCATAGATTCAATCATCTCTGCGGTTCCCTCCGTGGCGTAGAGTTCGTGGTGCAGGGAATGCAATTGCTTAATCAGAGGCTCGGCTTCAGTTTTATCCTTGTCGGCAATGCTAATTAGCAGACTACCTCCTTGAGGTAGCATCAATCCAGAGGCTAGAAGTGCCTTAACCAGGGCTGCCTCAAATGTGTAGTCAATCCCCATAACCTCGCCTGTGGATTTCATCTCAGGACCAAGGTAGCTATCCACTCCAGTCAATTTGGACATGGAAAAAACGGGAGCCTTTATACCCACCAGCTTCTGTCTCTTCCATAACCCGCCTTCATAGCCTTGCTCCTTGAGGCTAATCCCAGCCATGACCTTAGTGGCAATTCTTACCATGGGCACGCCGGTTACCTTGGAGATGAAAGGCACGGTTCGGCTGGCGCGGGGATTTACCTCAAAAACATATACCGTGGAGCGCCCATTTTCTCTCATGATTACCATTTGGACGTTCATCAATCCTTTAATTCCCAGAGCCAGTCCAATTCTGGTGGTGTAATCCACCATGGCATTTATCTCGTCTTGAGTGAGATTGATTCCCGGGTAGATAGCCAAGGCATCGCCGCTATGTACGCCGGCTCTTTCAATATGCTCCATCACGCCAGGAATAAGAACCTGTTCCCCGTCGCAAATTGCATCTACCTCGACTTCTTTACCCTGGAAATATTTATCAATGAGCACAGGGTGCTGGCTGTCCATCTCGAGGGCTAGTGTCAGGTAGCGAATTAACTCAGGTTCGTTGTACACGATTTCCATGGCCCGGCCGCCTAGAACATAGCTAGGGCGCACTAATACGGGATAACCTAAAATCTTAGCTACATTTACTGCTTCCTCTAAAGACTTCACCCCAGCTCCCGGCGGCTGAGGAATACCCAACCTATCCAGGAAATCTTCAAAACGATGACGGTCTTCAGCGATGTCTATAGCTTCGGCGCTCGAGCCGAGTATGGGCAAATTGTTGCGAGCTAAGACCTCAACTAAATTAATGGGTGTTTGTCCACCGAGCTGGACAATAGATGCTGGAACAGAACCGTTAGTACTCTCATTCTCAAGTATATCTCGGATGCTTTCCTCATCTAACGCTGCGAAGTAGAGGCGATCGCTGGTGTCAAAATCGGTGGAAACTGTTTCGGGATTAGAATTGACTAGGATGCTCTTTATTCCTGCTTCTTTAAGAGCCCAGGCGGAATGGACACAGCAGTAGTCGAACTCAATTCCTTGCCCGATGCGTATTGGTCCGCTGCCAATGACCACAGCTTTCTGCCCTGCCAAAGGCGCAGCTTCGTTCTCTTTTTCATAAGTGCTGTAAAAATAAGGGGTCTCAGCATCAAATTCGGCAGCACAGGTGTCCACCATCTTGTACACCGGGCGGATTTGCCATTGGTGGCGAGCCTGCCTGACCTGCTCCGGCAACCTATCGGCCAAAGTGCCTACTTGCTCATCGGAAAAACCCAGCCTCTTCGCCTCCCATAAAAGCTCCGGTGTCAGCGGTTCGGAAAGAAGCCTCCTCTCCATGTCCACAATATTCTGGAACTTATAAATAAACCAGGGGTCTATGCCGGTGACTTGGGAAAGCTCTTCGGGCGTGGCTTCCCTTCGCAGCGCCGCCATAATCGCCCATAGTCTTAAGTCGTTAGGGTGAAGAGGGTAGGAATTAAGCCATTCCCCTTTACTCCAACTGGGGTCTTCCCAGAGCAGGGTGCGTTTGCTGAATTCCAGGGAGCGCACTGCCTTTTGCAGAGCAGCCTCAAAACACCGGTCAATGGCCATTACCTCACCAGTGGCTTTCATCTGGCTGCCAATTTTCCGGTCACCCAAAGCAAATTTATCAAAGGGCCACCGGGGAATCTTGACGACGCAGTAATCCAGGGCTGGCTCGAAAGACGCCAGCGTTTTGCCTGTGATCTTATTAGGGATCTCATCAAGCCTCTTGCCTATGGCTATTTTGGCAGCCACCCGAGCAATAGGATAGCCAGTGGCTTTACTGGCTAAAGCTGAGCTACGGCTGACACGAGGGTTGACTTCGATTACGTGGTATTGGCTTCTGGTGACTCCCTTCTGGTCGGGAGCCCATTTTTCCGCCACTATGGGATGGGGAGTGAGGGCAAACTGTATATTACAGCCACCCTCGATTTTCAAGGCTCTTATGATTCTCAGACTGGCCGACCTGAGCATCTGGTATTCCTTGTCGGTGAGAGCCTGGCTGGGGGCTACCACGATACTATCCCCGGTATGCACCCCCATGGGGTCAATGTTTTCCATATTACACACGGTAATGCAATTATCAGCAGCATCCCGCATGACCTCGTATTCAATCTCTTTCCAGCCTAAAACGCATTGCTCGACCAGAACTTCGTGGCTCATGCTGGAATCCAAGCCGTTGGTAACAATCTGCTCAAGTTCTTGCATAGTGTAGGCGATGCCGCCGCCAGTGCCTCCCAGGGTATAGGAAGGGCGGACGATGAGAGGCAAACCTATGGACCTTACCAGTTCTTTCGCTTCTTCCACCGATTTCACAGTTTTGCTTGGGGGCACAGGCTCGCCAATATCAAGAAGAAGCTGCTTGAACAAAGACCTTTCCTCGGCCTTCTTTATCGTTTCTATGGGCGTGCCCAGAGACCGCACATTATACTTGTCGAGTACGCCGGCATCGGCTAGCTCCACCGCCAGGTTGAGCCCTGTTTGCCCCCCCAGTGTAGGCAATAAGCCATCGGGGCGCTCCCTCTCAATGATGCGAGCCAGGACTTCCACCGTGAGCGGCTCGATATAGACAATGTCAGCTATCTCTTCATCGGTCATAATGGTCGCCGGGTTTGAATTTACCAGGACCGTGGTCACGCCTTCCTCCCGTAGAGCCCGGCACGCCTGAGTCCCGGAATAATCAAACTCCGCCGCCTGCCCGATGATTATCGGCCCTGAGCCAATCACTAAGACCTTCGATAGTTTAGTCATATCTTTTTTCTATTCTAGCCTTTTACCATATCCAGAAATCGCTCAAACAGATACATATTGTCCAGCGGGCCGGGGGAAGCTTCAGAGTGATACTGAATAGATAGGATGGGCAAGTCTCGGTGACGAAGGCCCTCTACCGTGCCATCGTTTAGATTGATGTGGCTCACCTCAAGCCCCCCTTTTAAGGTATCGGCATCTATGGCATAGCCATGGTTCTGAGCGGTGATATAGACCCGGCCGGTGGCTAAATCCCGCACGGGGTGGTTGCCGCCACGGTGCCCAAACTTCAACTTAAAGGTCTTAGCTCCCAAGGCTCGCCCTATGAGCTGATGCCCCAAGCATATGCCCATTATGGGCTTCTTACCTATAAGCTTTCCTACCGTCTTTGCTATGTCACCAAGGAGGGCAGGGTCGCCGGGGCCCGGGGAGAGAACAATGCCATCGGGCTTTAAAGCGAGGACATCTTTGGCTGAAGCAGTGCACGGGATAGCAGTTGCCCGGCAGCCGAGCTGGCTCAAAATGCGTAGTATGTTGTATTTCAAGCCATAGTCGATAACCGCGATGTGAGATTGCTTCGTTTCACCCTCACCTTTATCCTCTCCCTTCAAGGGAGAGGATATCAAATTCGCAGTGGCAGGTGCATGGGATTGCCACTCATATAATTTCTCGGTGCTAACCTGATGAACAAAATTAACGGAATCATATCTGGGTAAGCTCTTTAGCTCCTCCGATGCCTCTTCGATGGTCATGTCTGAGCTGAGAATGCCCATCATCACTCCAACTGACCTCAGGCGGCGAGTCAAGGCACGGGTATCTATGCCGCTGATGCCAGGAATGCTATAGGACAGCAAAAACTCGTGCAAAGTTCGGGTGCTTTGCCAATGACTGGGTCGAGGGCAATATTCTCGAACAACAAAGCCCCTGACCTGAATTTGCTTGGATTCGAAATCGGATTCGTTGATGCCATAGTTGCCAATTAAGGGATATGTGGGGACTAGAATTTGACCAGCATAAGAGGGGTCTGTGAGCATCTCCTGGTAGCCGGTCATGCTCGTGCTGAATACCACCTCACCATAGGTAGTAGCCTGAGTGCCGAAGGCCGCGCCTTCGTAGACCGAGCCATCTTCGAGAACCAAAATCGCTTTCTTAGCCATGAGATTCTTCGCTTCGCTCAGAATGACAAGGAGTGGGTGCAAAACGACTTCTTAGTAAGTCATCTATATAAACTATCCTGCCATTGGATATGGTCGCCATTACCTTGCCCTTAAACTTATAGCCATCGTAAGGAGTATTTTTGCCTTTGGAAGCGAAATTGCGGCTATGCACTATCCATTCCCGGTCAGGGTCGAGTATGGTTATATTAGCTGGGGCGCCTGTCTTTAAGGTGCCTAGTGCACCATTTCTACCAATGACTTTTGCTGGCTCACAAGTTAGCTTAGAAATCAGTTGAGTAAGGCTTATTTCTCCGTGGTGAACCAAGCTCATGAGGCAGCCCAAAGCAGTTTCCAAGCCACTGATGCCAAAAGCAGCTCGCTCCAGTCCACAATTTTTGTTCGCTAAAGTATGCGGGGCATGGTCAGTGGCGATAGCATCGATTACCCCATCTTTAAGCCCCTTGATTAGAGCTTGGACATCCTCTTTGGTGCGCAGGGGCGGGTTTACTTTGGCGTTAGTATCAAAGGATTTGCGGGAGGACTCGCCCGCAATTCTTTCTTCAGTTAACGTCAGATGGTGGGGTGTGACCTCGGCAGTTACTGAAATTCCTTCTTCCTTGGCACGGCGAATAAGCTCCACAGAGCCCTTGGTGCTGACATGGGCAATATGAAGTCTGGCCTCGGTCAATTTTGCCAGAATCAAGTCACGAGCTACCATAACCTCCTCAGCGGCTGCGGGAATTCCTTTTATTCCCAACTTGGCAGATACCTGGCCTTCATTTATGATTCCATTGTCACTCAGCGCCTTATCTTCACAATGGTCAATGATTGGCAAGCCCAGGTCTCGGCTATATTCCAGAGCACGACGCATAAGCTGTGAGCTTGCCACGGGGTCGCCATCGTCGCTGAAAGCAACCACTCCGGCTTCAGCCAGCCCAGCCATATCGGTTAATTCTTCGCCTTTTCTACCTTTGGTGATACAGCCTATGGGGAGGACGGCAACCAAGCTATCCTTGCTCGCTTTTCGCTTCACCCAATCTATAACAGCCGCATTATCTAAAGGAGGCTCCGTATTTGCCATACAGCAGACAGTGGTAAAGCCACCTATGACGGCGGCTTTTGTCCCTGTGGCGATTGTTTCCTTATCCTCAAAACCTGGCTCCCGGAGGTGACAGTGGAGGTCTATAAAGCCAGGGCAAACAATTAGTCCTGTGGCATCGAGATTCTTCGCTTTGCTCAGAATGACAGAAAAGGAAGGGCTCGGAGTGACGGTGGCTCCCGCCTGCACAATCTTGCCCTCAGCAATAAGCACGTCACCAATCTGATCTATGCCCTGGCTGGGGTCAATTATATGGCCGCCACGGATAAGCAAGGAGATAATTTCCTTATTCATTGTCTAATGTAGCTGCTGGGTTTGAAATGCTGAGCTTGAGCTTCGTTTTCCGAGGCAAAGATAATCAGATTCTCTGGTTTAATCTTCCGGGCAAAGTAGCTATCAGCGCTGTGGTATCTCTTGTTCACCAACTTCCCCTCATGCCACTCTGAACTGGCGACATATTGGGGACGAAGCTCATGCTCGCAATAGATACAGCGCAACGTTAACGGCTCGCGGCTTACTATTTTGAACTCGGGCTTTATGTATCTTGCTTCTGGTTTCTGGTTTGAGACACAGTTTATATTAGGGCACTTAACCCCGGAATCGCGCTTATAAACGGGATAATCTACCTTCTGGACAAAAGAGTCCTTCTCTTTAGGGATTGTGACTTCCTTGGCGCCCAATAAGAGGGCCAGGAGCGCCATTCTGATGGGTATCCCGTAAGCTGCTTGCTTAAAATACATACTCCGGGGGTCAGCATCCATCTCATAGGCCAACTCATCAACACGAGGTAGCGGATGCATAACAAGTGTTTTCTTGAACTCTTTTCCCTTAAGGAGTTTTTTATCTACCACGGGGTAGCCTTTCTTCAACTCTTGTACCTCCGCCGTGGGCGCATACCTCTCCTTTTGAAGCCTGGTAACATAAAGGGCGTCAATCCTAGCCTTCAGCTCTACTTGGATGCTTACATCAGGCAGCATGGCAAGTTGATGTGGGCTACTTGGAGTCATGTATATGGCATCAATAGGGAAAAGACCTCCTTCAACCTCTTGGTTCACAGCCTCATACCTTTTCAACTCACCTTTATATTCTGTGCTCAGCCTCCTTAGAACATGCTCAGGTATCTCAAGCCCTGAGCCGGGACGGAAAAGGATAGTGGCACCAAACCTGGCTAAGACATAGATTAGGGAATGTACTGTTCGCCCGTGTTTCAAGTCTCCCCACAAAGCAATTTTGAGTCCCTTAATAGTCTTTCTTTCTTTTCTAATGGTGTAGAGATCGCACAAGGTTTGGGTGGGATGTTCATGGCTCCCGTCGCCGGCATTTATCACAGGGACGCCAGCGTAGTCGGCAACTACCTTGGCTGCTCCTTCCCAGGGATGTCTGATAACAATTATATCGGCGTAGCTCCCGATTATCCTTGCCATATCAGCAAGGCTTTCGCCTTTGGCCAGGGAGCTTGCCCCTATGTCCACGGCAGTTATGACGCGCCCCCCGAGTCTGAGCATCCCAGCTTCAAAAGACAGCCTCGTTCTGGTGCTGGGCTCGAAAAACAAGCTGGCCATGATCTTCCCCTGACATAGTCCGGCCTGCTCATTTGGGGAGTTCGCCATCTCGTCTGCTAAGGAAAACAGTGCTTCGATTTCCCCGTTGGATAAATCGTCTATGGTCACCAGATTTTTATTTGCCAGCTTCATGATGTCTCTCCCTTCAATTTCCTCTAGTTACCCCTTGGATAGATTTACGATTATCACCTTGTCTACACCATCAACCTCTGCAAGTTGAACTTGTATCTCTTCGTCTTTAGAACTGGGTATATTTTTGCCGACATAATCGGCCCGAATGGGAAGCTCTCGATGGCCACGGTCGATAAGCACAGCTAACTGAATAGCCTTGGGACGCCCCAAATCCATCAGGGCATCCATAGCAGCGCGAATGCTCCGTCCAGTAAAGAGAACATCATCAACCAGGATTACTTGCCTATCGGTGATATTAGTAGGAATATCAGTGGGGCCGTGGTTCGCTGCCTTTAATTCTGAGAGTGAAATGTCATCGCGGTAAAGGCCGATGTCCAGAGCACCCACGGGAATTGAGATTCCTTCGAAGCCTTCGATTATTTCAGCTATGCGCTTGGCTAGAGGCACTCCCCTGGTTCGCATACCTACGAACACAACACCCTCCGCACCCTTGTTCCTTTCTACAATCTCGTGGGCAATACGAGCTAATACCCGCTCTATCTCCCTTGAGGTCAGGAGAATCTTTTCAGGCACCAAAAAACCTCCTGCCTTCAAATCGGCAAGAGGTTTCACTCGATGCTTCTATTGGAGCGTGCTTAATCATGCTTCCCCTTACCAGCCTCACTGGACTGATTTAAAGGCTTGGTATATTATGCCACAATTATAAAAATAATGCAACCCCGCACTCAGACTCTGAGTGCGGGGGGATTTGTTACAGTGATGTGAGGGAAAGGGGTAGCGTGAGCTACCCCTTTCCTTTCCTCCCAATGAGGTTTATGAGGTTTAGGGTTACTGTCGAGACATTCTGGTCGGTTGCGGATTAACCGTTGTAGTAGGTTGGGACTTGGTCTCCAGATGGGCAACTGGGAAACGGGGAGTGCGGCGCAGAAAAGAGGGCATATCGAGAGCATCGCTGCCACCTTTTATCAAGCGACGAAGCTCGTCGGAGCTGCGCACTCCTCCACCACCTACCTTAGCGAAGCCAGTAGCGATAACAGTGATTCTAAGCTCGCTTTCCATCTTGGGGTCAAAGACCACGCCAAAAATTATATTGGCTTCGGGGTCCACTGATTGGCCAATTACTTGAGCAGCCTCATTACACTCAAACAGAGTGAGACTTGGACCACCAGTAACATTGAATAGCACCCCTGTGGCTCCGCTTATGGATACGTCAAGCAACGGACTAGCCATAGCAGCCTTAGCCGCTTCAGCAGCGCGATTTTGCCCGCTGGCTTTACCGACAGACATCCAGGCTGGGCCGGCGTCTTTCATTACTGATCTAATATCAGCGAAGTCCAAGTTGATCAGTCCCGGGACGGTAACTACTTCGGAGATAGCCTGAACTCCCAAACGGAGTGCATCGTCAGCCAGCCTGAAGGCATTGTCCACACTCGTCTTGGCATCACAAAGCTGCAGAAGGCGGTCATTGGGTATGATGATAAGAGTATCAACCTTGTTCGAGAGGTTCATCAGCCCTTCCTCGGCTACTAGGGTTCTGTGCGTTCCCTCGAAAGTAAAGGGTTTAGTCACCACTGCAATGGTGAGGGCGCCACTCTTTTTGGCTACGTCGGCCACTACAGGGATGCCACCTGTGCCTGTGCCACCGCCCATGCCGGCGGCAATAAACACCATATCAGCACCCTTAACGACGTCTTCAATTACGTCGATGCTTTCTTCCGCTGCTTTGCCTCCAACCTTGTGGTCACCACCAGCACCCAAACCCCTGGTCAATTTCTCGCCCAGTTGAATTCTGGTAGGGGCCTCAGCCAGAGCCAGAGCTTGTCCATCGGTGTTCATGGCTATGAAGTCAACGCCCTTTATGCCCTCGCGGACCATACGAGTAACAGCATTGGAGCCACCGCCACCAATGCCTATAGCTTTGATTCTTGCTGGACTTGGAGTATAAATTTGTTTTGCCATTCTAACCTCCTTTCACAAATCAGGCACGAAACAGCCTTCTAAAGAAACTTACAAAGTTGCCAAGGACACCAGCGTTTCTTACTTGTAAAGCCGAACTCTCTTTGCCTCGTACTGGCCAGAGGATTAATCCCACGGTGGTAGCGTAAGCCGGGTCCTGAAGGATATCAGAAATGCCATAAATGCCCGCGTTCAAAGGTCGGCCTTTGCGTACTGGAATTCGCAAAATTGACTGTCCTAACTCATCAAGCCCGGGCAGGTTAGCTGTGCCACCTGTGAGGACTAGGCCACAAGGTGCCAAAGTATGATAATCGCTAGTAGGCATTTCCATTAATATGAGCTGGAGCAACTCTTCCATGCGAGCACGGATGATGTTGCATAGGTCTTTATAGGAGGCGCTGTGACCATTTTCGATACCCACTTGGACCGTTTCGTCAAGCTCCAAAGAGGGAGTGACATTGCCATATCTCTTCTTCATCTTTTCAGCAATATTGAAAGGCAAGCCCAAGCCTATAGAGATATCGCTGCTTACTTGGTAACCGGCTACTGGAACGATAGCGGTGTGATAGATGCTGCCATTCTTAAATACCGCTATATCCGTGGTCCCGCCCCCTATGTCAGCCATGATAACACCTGTGTCTCTTTCCTCGTCAGTCAATACTGCCTCTCCGCTAGCCAGGGGCTCAAGGATGAGGTCCTCAACGTCAACACCGATACTGCGGACGCATTTAGCCAGGTTTTGTATCGAAGTCACTGAAGCTGTGATGATGTGGGTTTCTACATCTAACCTGTGTGCATGCATTCCTACTGGCTGTTTCACTCCCTCCTGTCCGTCTAGGGCGTAGTATCGAGGAATAGCATGGAGCACCCTCTTTCCTTCGGCGACGGTGACATTACGAGCCGCGGATAGCGCCCGCTTAAGGTCCTGAGTGCGCACCAATCGATCATCTCTCGGGATAGCTATTACTCCCCGATTATTCAGACTAGTTATATGTCTGCCGGTAACCCCAACATAGGCAGAATCTATACGTATGCCACTAACTCTTTGAGCTTCCTTTACCGATGTGGCAATGGATTGTTTGGCTTCATCCATATTAACTACGATGCCTTTATGTAGGCCGTGAGAAGGAACGACTCCCACTCCTATAACTTCAATGTCATCTTCTGCTTTGACATTAGTCACGAGAGTGGCTATTTTAGTTGTGCCCACATCAATAGCTGATATGATTTTCTTTGCCATTTGCACCTCCTTTTTTGCTGGGAATGCTGCCTAGTTGAGTCGCTCAGCTATCCTTAATTTAGCGCTGCGGCTGCGTGGGTTGGATTCTATCTCCAACGAGGTAGGTTTGATAACCTTCCGTGAAATGAGTTTCAAGGTGGGCACGTGCCCACAGCGACATATTACTGTCCCCGGGGGACATAGGCAGCTACTGGCTGCGGAGCGCATGAATTGCTTAACTATACGGTCTTCCAGGGAATGATAGCTGATGACCGTTAATCTCCCTCCGGGGCGAAGGAGGTTAGGGGTTTGGTTGAGAGCCTGCTCCAGATTCTGTAGTTCATTGTTCACTGCGATGCGAAGCGCCATAAAGGTTCTTGTGGCAGGATGAATTTTGCCCCGACGTGTCGGGGCGCCTGCAACTTGCTCTATTAAGCGGGCAAGCTCCACAGTGGTAGCGATAGGGCGATTTTGAACGATGTGCCGCGCTATCCGCCGGCTGTGACGCTCTTCACCGTATCTTTCTATGAGCTTGGACAACTCTTGCTCAGAGAAACTGTTGACGATATCCGATGCGGTTAGCCCTTGCCCGGGATCGAACCTCATGTTTAGGGGAGCATCGAGGTGGAAGCTGAAGCCACGTTCGGCTGTATCCAGTTGCAGCGAAGAAACACCCAGGTCGAACAGAATACCATCAACTGGATGAAAGTGGTATCTTTCGCAGATGGCCTCAAGGTTAACGAAGTTGTCATTAACCAAAGTAACTGCTTCGCCATAGTCGCGAAGTTTATCTTGACTCATTTTGATGGCTTCAGGATCAGCATCAATGCCTAAAAGCCTTCCTGTGGGGGAAACTTTTTCCAATATGGCTACTGCGTGTCCTCCCAGGCCGACAGTGCAGTCAACGAAGTACCCCCCCCGACGAGGCTGTAGCCCTGCTATAATTTCATCGAGCAGAGCAGGTACATGGATGGGAACGGACATGGTGACGCTCATTCACTCATACTCCGCTCTCAATTATCTGTGATGCCTGCTCTTCGGATGATGCTTGCTCAGCCTTCCAGCCTTCTTCGCTCCAGAGTTCAACACGGGTATTGGCACCGACAACAATCGCTGTGTTAGCAATCTTAGCGTAGTCGCGCAAAAGATCTGGCAATTTTATCCGGCCTTGCCCATCGAATGAGGCACTGAAGGCGGAGCCGAAGATAGCGCGATTCAGCTTCCTCAGGTTAGCTGGAGTTACTGCCTTCTCAGCGAGCTTATCAGACAATCTCTTCAATTCTGATATTGGATAAACGGCGATGCATTTCTCTCCCATCCCCTTGACTAATATCACGCCCTCCTTCATCTCTCGCCTGAATCTTGGCGGCAGAGGAACTCTTCCTTTTTCATCAACCTTATATGGATATTCACCGAAAAACATCTTTTTTACCTCAGTTCCCCCTAAGGCCCCCTCATTTTGCCACACCTATCGTGTCTATTATGCCTTGTCTGCCATTTTTCCCCACTTTTCCCCACAATCCTAATTATAAACCCTATCTTTATTTTGTCAATACCCTTGGGCGTTTTTTTAGAATATTTGAACAATTTTTGTCTTGAAGGTTAAGAATAGGGTGCTGCTAAATATAAACCGATGGGTAAACTGCTCCCTGCGAGCCAAAGTCAACCGGGGAAGCACGAGACTTTCTTTTGCCGCCGCTTACATGGTAAGATATGCATTTTGGAGGTTTTTGTTGAGGGAATCCATGCGTATTGATATTTTATGTCTCTTCCCTGAAATGTTTGCCTCTCCACTCAACCAGAGCATCATCAAACGTGCTCGGGAGCAAGGGTTGGTGAACATTGTGATTCATGATATTCGTGATTACACCCATGACAAACATCATACTGCGGATGATTATCCTTATGGCGGTGGACCTGGCATGGTGCTCAAGCCCGAACCTATTTTTGAAACAGCAGAGGCAGTAAAACAGCAAGTTGGTGTAAGTGAGATGCCTATCATATTACTTACCCCTCAGGGCAGGCTTTTTTCTCAATCTGTGGCTCAAGAACTAGCCCTCCATCCTCATCTGATGTTAATTTGTGGCCATTACGAAGGTTTAGACGAGAGAGTTTGTGAATACTTAGCTACTGATGAAATCAGTATCGGGGATTATGTACTTAGCGGGGGGGAATTAGCTGCCCTAGTTGTGGTGGATGCTGTTGTTAGGCTTATACCAAGGGTGCTGGGCTCACAGGACTCCGCCAGCAATGATTCTCATAGCAACGGGCTATTAGAATACCCTCAATATACCAGACCTCAGGTATATCGAGATTGGTCAGTACCTGAGATTTTGCTTTCAGGAAATCACGGTGAAGTTGCTCAATGGCGACGCCATCAGGCTATCCTGCGAACGGCGAAACGACGCCCCGACCTCTTAGGGAAGGGCAATATCTGCGATGAGGAAAGGAAATGGATATTAGAGAATTTGTTAAACCCAAAATGAACCCCAACATTCCTCAAATTTCCCCTGGCGATACAGTCAAGGTTAGTTTGAAGGCTATGGAAGGGGATAAAGAGCGACTGCAACACTTCCAAGGAATGGTGATTAAAATGAGGAAGGGTGTTGATGGTGGAAGTTTTACGGTGAGGAGAGTATCTTATGGCATTGGAGTGGAACGTACTTTCCCCTTCCAATCTCCTTCCGTGCAAGATGTGGCGGTGCTCAGGCATGGGCAGGTGCGCCGAGCTAAACTCTACTATATGCGCAGGCTCAGCGTTAAACAGGCCCGACTTAAGGAAAGGCGAGAGAGGGCGCTGGAGCAAGCCATGCCTCAAGAAGAAGAACCTCGAAAAGAAGAACAATCCTCTGGATGAACTACGCCGAGGTGGCGGTCAATTCACCGGGGAGCCGGTCAAGTTTTTGCTATACCATACCGCCAAGGCTCAATATTAGTGTCGGGCAAGCAGTATGGGTGCCCTTTGGCACACGGGTCGTTCAAGGGATTGTGCTCCGATTATCAAACGAGCCAGCGGTTGAAGAAACTAAGGCGATAGCTGGCATTGTTGCTGATTTTCCTTTGCTTTCCCCGATACAAATAAAACTTGCCCAGTGGATAAGCGAATACTATTTTTCTCCTCCTTTCGATGCCATGGCTTTAATGCTGCCCCCGGGATTTGAGAGACGGGCTGTCACTTGCTTTCAACTCACGGAATTACAGGTGGATTTGTCATCTCTGACGCCAGAGCAAAGGCAAATCGTTAGTATCATGAAAGGGAAAGGGAAGGCAAGCTTGCAGGAGCTGGAGGAAGCAATTGGTAAAAGAAAAGCCAGGCAAATCATCGACCAGTTGCTAGCTCGTCAGCTAATTACACAAACTCTGGAATTGGAAAAGGCCAAGATAAAGCCCAAAACACTTCCTTATATTAGGCTAATAGCTGACAGAGAAGAAATTGAAGCGGTGAAGGCTCGCCTGGTTAAATTCAGAGCTTATAAGCAGGCAGAACTCTTAGAATTTCTGACCAGGCAGGCTCAACCTATTTCAATTAGCGAACTGAGGGGACGTCTAAATTGCTCTCATGCCACTATCAAAGCCCTGGAGGGCCGTCATTTGGTCTCAGTGGAGGAGCTTAGGGTAAGGCGTGACCCCTTATCTCACCTCAGCCTGACAACTTCTCCACCTCCGGTTCTCACTCCATCTCAACAAGCTGCCTGGGAATCGATCCAAGATGTCATTGTGAAGGAAACGAGGCAACCTAGCAAGCCACCAGTTTTCCTTCTTTTTGGCGTTACCGGCAGTGGCAAGACTGAGATTTACCTGCGGGCCTTAGCTCAGGTTATTGCCGCAGGTAAGCGAAGCATTTGCCTTATCCCGGAAATCGCTTTGACTCAACAAACAGTAGAGAGATTTGCTAGTCGCTTTCCTGGGCGCGTGGCAGTATTGCATAGTGGGCTTTCCCCGGGAGAGCAGTTCGACGAGTGGCAATGGATAATGGAAAGAAACTGCGATGTCGTCATTGGACCGAGGAGCGCCTTATTTGCGCCCCTGCCCAATCTCGGTCTTATCATCATTGATGAGGAGCATGAGTGGACATACAAACAAGAAGATAAATCGCCTCGCTATCATGCCCGCGACGTGGCCATTAAATTGGCTCAACTCAATGAGGCTGTGGTTATCCTGGGCAGTGCTACCCCTGATATTGGCAGTTTCCATAAGGCACAGCAAGGCGAATATCACCTTGTCGAACTCAAAGAAAGGATTACTCCTCGGGGTTATTCCCCTCTCCCCGGAGTCAGCATAGTGGATTTAAGAGAAGAGCTTAAGGCCGGAAACACAAGCTTGCTTAGTCGTTCCTTATTAGTTGCCATGAAAGAAGCTCTGGCGCAGGACGAGCAGATAATTCTTTTTCTTAACCGTCGGGGCACAGCTACCTTTGTTCGATGTCGTAACTGTGGCTTTGTCTTTCGCTGCCCCCGCTGCTCCATAGCCCTTACTTACCATTCAGTGGAGAAAAGGCTAATTTGCCATCGCTGCCGCTATTCTATTCCAGTATCCCCGAGCTGTCCCCAGTGTTTTCGGCGCCATCTCAGGTTGCTGGGCATTGGCACGCAAAGGGTGGAAGAAGAGGTAAGGCATTTCTTACCGGAAGCAAGATTGCTTCGCTGGGACAGGGATGTGATTACTAGGAGATATGCTCATGAGGAGTTGTTAAAAAATTTTCGTGACCACAAAGCGGATGTGCTTATTGGCACTCAGATGATAGCCAAAGGGCTGGACCTGCCTCAAGTGACCTTGGCTGGGATAATCAATGCCGATACTGGCCTGAACTTTCCTGATTTCCGAAGTAGCGAGCGCACTTTTCAACTCCTGTGTCAGGTAGCTGGCAGGGCGGGGCGTGGGGTTAAAGCCGGAAGGGTTATTATCCAGACTTACTCCCCCGATAACTATATTATTGAGGCTGCGGCCAAGCATGATTATCTTGAGTTTTATCATAAGGAAATAGATTATCGCCGCCAATACAATTATCCCCCTTTTAGCCAATTAGTCCGCCTGGTTTATAGCCACACCGATGAGAGGCTATGTCACCATGAGGCAGAGAGAGTGTATCATCTAGTCCTTGAGGAAAAGGCAAGAGAAAACATAATTGACTTGAGTGTGATTGGTCCTGTGCCCACTTTTGCCTTCCGAGCCAGGGGCAGGTATCGCTGGCAACTATTCCTCCGCGGCCCTGACCCAACTCGGATGTTATCCCAGCTCACTTTGCCGCGGGGCTGGACTATAGATGTCGACCCGGTAGGGATGATTTGATGTTTGCGAAATCAGCGACAAGGCCAGACCGCGGTGGATTTACAGTTCTGGTCTGGTTGACATAATTTACTCGGCTAGAACAACATACTAATGCCCAGCATAACAAGATTTATATCACCAGCCGTTTGGGAAACTGCCAACAGCAGGCTAATGAGCCAGAAAAGCCTTCAGGTTTTTGAGAATGACTTACCTGTTACCGCTTGGCTGCCTTGGCGGGTGTCTTGCCTGGCGAGGTCATCTTTTTGCTCAGGGCATCACGGTCGCCACCGCTCATGCCGGCGATGTGCCTAACCAGCTTTTTCCGGGACTCGACATCGTACTGGGTAGTGATGGCGATTTGTTCCATGATAGGTGAGCCGCCACCATGGTAACTGCCGATATTGTGTATGCCTCCGGTCGCTGAGCAGAGCACGTCACCCAGGTAACGCCATAGCTGGGCCTGGTCCTCCACCGGCATGTCTGGATTACGCTTTGTATATTTTAGGAGAAAGTCACGGGTCTCCGGGTTCAGGAAATCTTTTTCGTGAGGGAAGGTGGCTACCACGCCACCGCTGATATCGCAGAGCATCTCTGTTTCATGATAGACTGCCTCACCCGTCAGGCAACGGCCGACATTGCAGTAAATAGAATTGGGTATATATGACCCGGGGCCATAGGGCACGAATCCTATCCCGGGTATGTAGACCTCTGGCTTGCCCAGGTCGGAGGCTGTGTATCCCGCAGCATAACCCAACTCGGTGACCATGATAATTTCAGCCAGCTTCTTCCGGACGTTGGGTGTCTTGTGGATGTTGTTCACCTCGGCAGCCAGTGCCGCGGTTCCCAAAAGCACGTCACCAAGAGCGGGTTTGCAGCCAGAGTAGGAATGGCGATGGAACAAGGCGAAGAGGAGAGCCAGCACGCCGCCATGCTGCCATTCGCCGGCGAGAAACACTCTTTCCCAGGGCACGAAGCAGTCGTCAAATATCATATAGGAATCTGTAGCCCCGGGCAGGAAGCCGCGCTTGAAGTGTTCCCTGGGCCGGAGGTTATGGACGGTAACAATCTGTTTCAGTCCTTCCCAGTCGCCAGGTATGGCGAAGGCTACGGCATAGTCCTTGTCCTCGGGTCGCAACGCTCGTGTCGGCACTACCAGTACCTCATCGGCAACTGATGCCTCGGAAATGTGTAACTTGCAGCCGCTGACCACGATGCCGTCGCTGAGCCTTTCCTTAATTCGTACGTAGGCATCAGGGTTCGGCTGCTCAGCAGGCCTCAACATCCTATCGCCCTTGACGTCAGTCTGGGCACAACAGCCCACGAGGTCTTCTGTTTGGAAGCGAGTAAGCCACTTCTTGAAGTTCTCGTGGTACTCGGTGGCGCCTTTGTTCATCTTGTCCGCTTCGTAGGAAACGTTGTAGATGGCATTGGTGCCGTCGATGCCCATGCAGCGCTGGATGCAGCCGGCTACCTTCTGGCAGAGCATACGTGTCATATCCTGCTTCTTGTGCAAGTCGTCGGTGTTCTGGTGGATATGGGTGAAGCGGCTGATACGCTCGCCGGTGAGATGAGAGATAGCAGTGCACAGGTCCTGGTTCTCTGGCTTGGCAGCCTCGTCAAATGTGGTGCCGATGGTATTTATGCAATCCATCTGTAGCTCGTCGGTACGGTCGATTGGCGCGCCATCGAAGTAAACATTCCGCTTCATTTTTGCCAGACCCTGTATATATTGCTTTTTTGTTCTCATTTTTTCCTCCTTGCTTAATGAATAACTAAAGCTTTAATAAATTCGTTATTCCTGAACTGATGTAGTCTATAGTATAGCTCGCGCCGCAAGGGCAGGCAAATTTTCAGGCCTTTCAGGATTGGTAAAAGAATTAGCGAACTAGGGAATAATGGCTGAGCCCCGCCTCGCTAAGATTCTTTTCCCAGCAGATGACTCAGCATTTTGTCATATCCCGGTGGATGCGGTGAGTTGTATCTCAAAAATGTGGGAATCGGATACCTGAAAACACCAATTTTATGACCTATTTCCAAACCTTGAATCGTTTTCTCAATCTTGCTCATCGGTATCGAAAAGGCACACTCACAGTCTTCAGTGTGAGGAATCAGCCGTTCACCAAGGCTTAGCAGGGTGAACTGGCACTCGTCTTTTTCGATAGTCCGAGTGATATAGGTTGTACATCCGGCTCCTGCAGCCAAAGTGGCGTCTAGGCCTGTCTTACCTGTTCCAGTGAGGTAGCCTGTAAGAAGTATCCATATTTGAGCGGGATTGCCATAAACCAGGATAAGATGTGGTTCAAAGGCAGCTCTGTTTAGAGGAGCCATGAGTATATTCTGGTACTTACCATATTCAAATTTGGGAATGTTTTGAATAGCCGCCGCTGCCTGTTTTTTGCTCATTCCCCATAATCCAAGGGACTCTTGGAAGCTCCCATCAGCGACATCTGCCAACAAAGGCAAAAATCCCATACTTATGCCAGCCACGTAACAGCTCTGCAACTTGTCAACAGCTATAGCCCAGCCATAGCGTCGCGCCAGGTTAATTGCGTGGCACAATGAAATAGTTATTCCCAAGTCCTTTTGGGGTATTCTAGTCTTGTCAGGGAGTTCTTTTTCGGATTCGCACATCCGGATGGCAAGTGGAAAGGTTTGTGGCCGCACATAGTAAGTCAACGCCTCATCGATTTGTTTTAGATTTGCCATGTTTTGTTCCTCCTTTGTTGATAATACTAATCTGATAAACGGGAAGCCCCTTCAGGTTTTGGAAAGCCATACCTCTTACAGAGTTTCTATCTTCGAGGTGCCGCTATGTATACCCTATCAGAATTCTCGCCTGTTTTCCAGCGCTTGCCCCAAGGTTAGGTCATCAGCATATTCCAGCTCAGCACCGAAGGGCAAGCCACGAGCCAAGCGAGTGACGCGAATGCCCAGAGGCGTGATAATCCGTTGCAGATACATAGCCATAGTTTCGCTTTCTACATTGGGATTGGTTGCGACAATCACTTCGGTTACTGAGCCATCTTTGAGACGAGCCAGAAGCTCCTTTATCTTTAACTCCTCAGGCCCTATACCCTGTGTCGGGCTGATAGTCCCATGAAGCACATGATAAACACCGTTATATTTCCCCGTCTGCTCTAAAGGAAGGATATCTGAAGGTTTCTCCACAACACAGATTCTAGAATGGTCACGTTCCTTATCTTGACAGACACGGCAAGGGTCGCAATCAGTGTTGTCAAAACAAACCGAACAAAGCTTTATCTTTTCCTTCAGTGTCAAGATAGCCTCGGCTAGAGCCTTGGCTTCTTCATCAGAGCTGCGCAAGATATGATAAGCTAGCCTTTTGGCACTTTTGGGCCCAATACCAGGCAGCTTATTTAATTCTTCAATTAATCTAGCTATAGGCTCAGCGACAAAACTCATTTTCCCTGATCTTTTACCTTATTATCATTCTGAGAGCAGCAAAGCATCTCCAGGTTTTTGCCTAAAGTAACCCCGGTATATTAAGACCACCGGTCAAACTGCTGAGACGCTTGCTGACAAGCTCTTGTGACTTGGTAGTAGCCTCGTTAACAGCGGTCATGATCAAATCTTGCAGTAACTCAACATCTCTTGACTCTACCGCTTCGGGAGATATCTCCACAGAATGCACCTTCTGATGTCCATCCATCACCACCTTAACAGCACCACCTCCACTGCTAGCTTCCACGGTCATGCTGCCCAATTCTTCTTGAGCTTTAGCTAGCTTTGCCTGAAGTTGCTGGGCTTGACGCAGTATTGATTTATCCATTTTGTTCCTTTCTCTCGACTTCGCTCAGGACTCCAACTCCTCTTCGCTAATCTTGGCCCCCATTTCCAGAGCAGCTTTAATTACCGGATTTTGTGTCCTTGCCAGGGACGGGATTTCTTTTTTAGAATCAACTAAAATACATCGTATCTTATAGGGCCGACCGAAAACCTCCTTAAGCTTTTTCTCTACCAGATGTCGATATTTGGAATCTTCGATTTTCTCCTTATGGAAGGAATAATAAAAGCCTAACACCACTGTATCGTCCTCAAGAGCTACAGGGTCGCAGGCACTACGCAAAAAAGCATCCAAGTTGCCGCTGGAACCTTCCCCTCGCAAGGATTTAATGAACTCCCTCCAGCGGCTACGCAGATAATCAATGTCCTGAGAAATCTCTTTGCTGGCAACCTCAGTCTCAACCCTGTCGGTATCCAGTGTTGCAAGAACCTCACTTGTAACCTCAGTCCTGACTCTGTCGGGATTCAGTGCCACGGGGACTTTAGCCTCGACTCTGTCGGGGGACTCAGTTACCTCAGTAGCATCCACTATCTTCGAAGGTTTGGTTGTAGTTAGCTGTTCTTGTTCCGTGCATGGCGATAAAGCACAACTCAGTAAAGCCAATTCCAAGGACAAAGCGGAGTAATTATCGCTTCGAAAATCTATGCTAGAGAAAGACTTAACTGCCTTAAGCAGATAATCCAGAGTAGAATTGGTCGCAAGACTTCCCATCTCAGCTAAATCTTCGCTGGTAACATCCAAAGCCTCTTCGCATCGTGATTTAGCCAGCAATAATCCTCGAAGGTATTCTATCAAGCCCATATTAAATTGACGAAGGTCAACACCATCGTTATTGAGGCTATTTATGACTTTGAGCCCGGCAGCCACATCTCTGCTGACCACACATCGTGCTAGTTGTCTGACCCGTGAATCCTGGCTAATGCCCAGCTCCACTTGAATCTGATCAAGCTCAATTTTGTTGCCATAGTAAGCAATCATCTGTTGTAAAATATTTTCGGCATCTCGAAGGCTCCCGGTAGCAGCACGAGCAATAAGCTCTAAAGAACCGGGCTCGATGTGAATTTTCTCCTTCTTGCATATTAGCTTGAGTTTATCCATTATCTCGGTTTGACGCAAGCGATGGAAATTAAACCGCTGACATCGCGATACTATGGTGGCTATCACCTTGTGTGCTTCTGTGGTAGCTAGAACAAAGATTACATGTGGTGGTGGCTCCTCCAATGTCTTCAACAGGGCATTGCAGGCTGCCTCGGTAAGCATGTGGACTTCGTCTATAATATATACCTTGTAACGAGCAAGACTAGGGGCGTAATTTGCCTTTTCCCTCAGGCTGCGGATTTCATCAATGCCACGATTGCTGGCAGCATCTATCTCTATTACATCCAGAGCCCTGCCTTCGGTGATGGAACGGCACATATCGCAGGTATTACAAGGCTCGCCACCTGCTTGATTAGGACAGTTGACTGCTTTGGCTAGGATACGCGCCATGCTGGTTTTGCCTGTACCTCGCGGACCGCAAAAAAGATAAGCATGAGCTATTTTCCCACTCTCCACAGCATGACGCAGAGTCTGAGTTACAGGCTCTTGTCCCACCACCTCGCTTAAGGTTTGTGGCCGCCACTTGCGGTAAAAAACCTCAGAACCCATATACTCTATATTATACACCCCTCCACCCAATCCCCAAAGGGGATTTTTGCGCCAAATCACGAGTAAAATATCGATTTTTACGGCATACCAGCGGCTGCCCATGGCACAATGTGGCACAACGACAATAGGGTTTTCCGCCGCAGAAGTCGACAGCAGCGGCGCTAAAGATTTAGCCGTAGTTGCCTGATTTATCAGGCTTGAGACACCGTGTTCTTAAAACCTTATTTGTTGGCTTGCTTCTCAGCCCAGTTGCCTGCCAGGGGGACCTTCCACATTTTGCCTTGGTATGCCAGAAGCATGAGGGCAATCCACAAGCCCACCATTATCACCCAGACAATAATGTTCAGGACATGTGCAAACACCCATCCCCCCCCGAACGGGGATATAGTCCAGGCGATAGTACCGATTATCGACAGAATAATCTGAACCACGGTCAGCACACCGAAGGTCATAATGGATTGCCAGGCGTGGAATTTAACGAATTTACTCTTCTTCTCCAGCACCACGAAAATTATTCCCGTTATCCACATAGCCACATAGCAAAGAAGCCCGGCTGTATTGGCTGTCATACCTGTGCTACTCTCCGCTTCTGGCTTAGCTACAGCTTCAGATGGCTTCGCAGGGGCACCAAGCTCAACACCGCACTTAGAGCAAAACTTAGCTCCCTCAGGATTTTCCGTACCACATTTAGAACAGAACATATTCACCTCCTTGCATTAAATCTATATCACACATTACGGATATGTCAATATTCCTTTGAGGATTTTTGTCATTTTAGTGTTAAGAGCTAGATTCTTATCTTATTTAGTCAAAACTATTGCCAAAACGCCCTCACGAATCATCTTCACAGCAATAGCAGCTAAAAGTAACATAACTACTTTAGATATGGCGTTCACGCCAGTACGTCCTAAGAAATTTACAATTCGGTCAGCTTGCCTGAAAAGCAACCACTGTATTGCTAGATTAAGGATCAAGGAAGCTATCACAATGGGGATACGATACTTGCCCATAAGTAATAGCAGAGTAGCAAGCACGGCTGGTCCGACAACCAGAGGAGTGCCTAGAGGGACAACGCCTATCATATCAGAGGCAGAAGCATCCTGGGTTTCTACAATCTTACCCGTGACTAAATCCCTGATGGACAAAATCAGCAAGATGATGCCACCAGCCATTAAGAAATCAGCCACCTCAATGCCCAGAAGTGAAAAGATAGCTTTGCCAATAGCCACAAATCCCAGACCTACACCAAGGGCAGTAAGTGTGGCCAAATGTACTGTATGCCTACGATGTTTGGGCTCTATCTCTTGCGTCAAAGCAAGGAAGATAGGCAAATTCCCCACGGGATCCATGGCGAAAAAAAGGGGAACGAAGGTCAAAGCCAAGTCTCGAAAAAACTCTGCCATCTCACTGGAATCCTATTTTCTCAACTCAAATTCGTTTGGATTTTGTATTTTCCCGAAGGGGCTAAAGTTGATTTTGCAGGACTTAATTCTGCCGGAAAACCCATGTGGCTGAAGCCACGCTATCATCTTCGTCTAAGCCCATTAGCCTGGCCCCTCGGCCGTTTCTGCTCTGAATGGGGACCTGTTCCATAGGGATGTTCACCACGTTGCCCTTAGTTGATAACATCACCAAGGAGCCTTGCGGGGAGACAAGCTTGGACAAAGCCAGATTACCCGTTTTGGGGTTAACCCTGTAAGTCCTCACCCCTTTGCTTCCTCTATTGTGAACAGGATAATTTTTTATCGGTGTCAGCTTGCCAAACCCTTTTTCGGTCACTGTGAGCACATAAGCATCGGGAAGAACAATGCCCATACCAACGACATAATCGTCAACAAGGCGAATGCCACGAACACCGCCACTGGTTCGAGACGCAGTCCTTAAGCCTTTGACCTGAAATCTAATAGCCTTTCCATTTCGACTCACCAAGATGACTTCATCTTCATCAACAACTACACCGGCTGAGGTCAGTTTATCCTTATTTCTGAGTCCCATGGCAATAATGCCATTCCTCCTTATCGAAGCAAACGCGCCCAGGGTAGTCTTTTTTATCACGCCACCCTTAGTAGCCATTAATAAGAACCTGTCTGCAGGAAAGTTTGCGATGGCTAATAACACAGTTACTTCGTCTTCCAGGTTAATAGGTAATAAATTAACCAGGGCTATACCCTTGGCCGTGCGGGAAGAATCCTCGGGAACCTCGTAGCACTTAAGACAATAAACCTTACCAGTGCTGGTAAAGAAAAGGAGATTATCATGCGTGTCGGCGATCAAGATATGGTTCACTGTATCGCCACCCCGGGTTACCATTCCCATGACACCTTTTCCGCCACGGTGTTGCAGCCGATAAGTACTGGCAGGAATCCTCTTAATGAACCCCTTGTTAGTCAAGGTAACTACCATTGCCTCATGAGGGACAAGATCTTCTGTACGGAATTCTTCGATTTCTTCTGTTTTCACCACAGTTCGCCGGGAATCACCATGATTAGATTTAAGCTCCTCAGCATCTTGGGCAACCAGGGAGAATACTTTCCGAGGGTTGGCTAACAAATCCTCAAGATAGGAAATATTTTTTATCACAGCGGCATATTCCTCAGTTATTTTGTCTTGCTCTAGCTTAGCTAATCTACGAAGCGGCATATCAAGGATAGCTTGTGCTTGAATCTGTGACATAGTAAAAGCTGCCATTAAATTGGCACGAGCGGCCTCTACGGTTTGAGACTGTCGAATAATCTTGATTACCTGCTCCAGGTTGTTAAGGGCGATTCTGAAGCCTTCGAGTATATGAGCTCTATCCTTTGCCTTATCAAGTTCAAATTGAGACCTCTTGGTAATAACTTGAAAACGAAAGTCAATGTAAAAAGTTAGCGCCTCTTTAAGATTAATTACTTTAGGTTGTCCATCAACCAATGCAACCATATTGATGTAAAAGGCGGATTGCATCGTGGTATACTTGTAGAGGTTGTTAAGTACCTGTCGAGGTTGCGCCTCCTTTTTGAGTTCGAGAACAATGCGCATGCCTTCCCTATCAGACTCATCACGCACCTCGCCTATCCCCGCAATTTTCTTCACTTTAGCCAGCTCGGCTATCTTCTCTACTAAAGCTGCCTTGTTGACCTGATAGGGAAGTTCAGTAATAATTATTTGTTTCTTGCCAGCCTTGGTAGTCAGTTCTTTGGCTTTAGCTCGAAGTATAATTTTTCCCTGTCCAGTGGTATAAGCGTTGTCTATGCCACCTTTCCCCCAGATTATCCCGCCAGTGGGAAAATCAGGGCCTTTGACCAACTCCAGTAGTTCCTCTACCGTAGCTTGAGGATTGTCAATTAGATAGGCAACAGCATCACATATCTCGCCTAGGTTGTGAGGAGGAATGTTTGTCGTCATTCCTACAGCTATGCCTGAAGAACCATTAACTAGTAAGTTAGGTAACCTGGCGGGTAAAACAGAGGGTTCCTGGAGAGAGTCATCGAAGTTGGGAACAAAGTTGACGGTATTTTTTTCGATGTCAACTAGCATTTCCTCGGCAATTTTGGAAAAGCGAGCTTCGGTATATCTCATTGCCGCTGGTGGGTCATTGTCAATGCTGCCAAAATTACCCTGCCCATCAACCAGGGGATATCTCAGAGAGAAATCCTGAGCCATGCGTACCATGGCTTCATATATGGGGGCATCTCCGTGGGGGTGATATTTCCCCATGACTTCACCGACAATGCGGGCACTCTTTTTGTAGGGGCTGTTGTATCGTAACCCCAAGCCGTCCATAGAGTACAATACACGTCGCTGCACTGGCTTTAAGCCATCACGCACATCAGGCAGGGCTCGGGAGACGATGACGCTCATAGCATAGTCCAGATAGGAGCTTTTCATCTCCTCTTCTATATCGACAGGCTTTACTATTGCGGCTTCCATTAGATCTCGATTCCTCTTTCACCATCTTCACCAACGACGGTGAAACCTTCAGGCAAAGATTCCTCTTCGGGGCCAAGTTCTTCTTCTTCCTCAAAATATTCGGCCTCGGATGAGGCCTCACTTTCGTCAGTAATGATTCCTCGTCTGAGAAGGCTTTCTTTAATGCGCGTGCGCAGGTGCTCTGTGGCTTTAACAGGGAAGGAAGGATGTCCCACCTGACTGGGATGTTGATATACCTCTTTAATAAGCACCTGTACTTTATCTCCTGCTACGTTGAGGATTGCTGCATCGTATTTATTTCCACCTCGCATTAGTTTAATGAGACGCAATCCTTGTCTCGGCTCTACCTCACCCAAATATTCTCCACCCTCATTCGTCACGGTCAACTGTTGTTTTTTTGCTTTCAAGTGCACTTGGTCACCAAATCCCATCTTAGCTAAGACGTCGACCGAAGCTACATTATGAAGATTCACCACTCCAGCCTTGCCTATCTCAGTTATGAAAAGGTCAAGAGCAACTCTTCGCGCTTGAGCTTTCGAGGTTGAAGCTTTCCGAGGATTGCTGCTCAAGGTCGCCATAGACTCTGATAAGCTAGTTAAACGGGCAAGATTTTTCTTGGCAATAGCATTCTCAGGGGCGAGCTCCAGAGCCTTAAGATAGGCTCCCTTAGCTCCGTCAAAATCTCCTAATTCTGTCAAAGCTCGGCCAAGGCGATTATAAGCCCCGACATCAGAGGGAAATTTCTCAATTATGTCCCTATTTATCGCTTCGGCATCCTCCCACTTTCCCTGAAGGGCTAAATCAATGGCTTCCTTGCCCAGTCGCTGTCTTAGTCGGGCTTTCTCTTCTTCTTCCTGTTGGTAAGAGGCTATATACATTTCCATAAAACTTATTAGTTAATGATGTCAGGTCAAAATTGTCAAGTTTCTTTCTCCAGCTCGAAAGCTTGATGTAGTGTCTGAACAGCGTCCTTAACTCTATCCTCAGAAATAATACAGGTTATCCTTATCTCAGAAGTGGTAATTAACTGGATGTTAATGCCATGCTCATAAAGAGCGCGAAACATTCTGGCAGCATAGCCCGGTGTATTTTGCATACCAGTACCTACGATGCTGACTTTGGCCAATGTAGAATCGGTAACACATTGCTTGCCACCCACGGATTTAACCACTGGCTCCACGATGGACATCGCCTTAAGCAAATCACTCCGGGCCACCGTAAACGTGAGATCAGTAATATTATTGACGCTGGCATTCTGAACAATGGTATCTATACTTATATTAGCTCTCGCCAGGGGCTCGAAGATTGCCGCAGCGATGCCAGGATGGTCGGGAACTCCGACGACGGTGACCTTAGCTACATTGGGATCATGGGCAATGCCCCTTACCTTATTTTTTACTTCCATGGAAGCCTCCTTACAAATAGTAGTACCCGAGCTGTCGCTAAAGCTAGAAGCCACTAATATAGGCATGTTGTATAACCAGCCCAGTTCTACTGCTCGATTATGCATTACCCTGGCTCCATAGGTAGCCAGTTCTAACATCTCTTCATAGCCAACATCCTTTAACTTTTTTGCTTGGGGAACAAGACGGGGGTCAGCGGTAAAAACGCCTTCGACGTCGGTGTATATTTGGCAGATCTCAGCACCCAGGCTAACAGCCAGAGCAACTGCGGTAGTGTCGGAACCGCCGCGACCTAAAGTGGTAATGTCCCTTTTCCCGCTCACTCCCTGAAATCCAGCTACAATGACAATATTTCCATTTCTTAACTCGCTGACCATTCGTTTCGTGTCAACCCGGAGAATCCGAGCTCGACTGTAACTAGAATCAGTACGTATGCCCGCCTGAGCGCCACTAAGGCTAATTGCCTTGTAACCTAAACTCCCTAATGCCATGGCTAAAAGGGTGCTGGAAACTATCTCCCCGGTGGACAAAAGGACGTCGAATTCCCTGTCACTCGGCTGTTCGCTGATCTGATAAGCCAATTTAATTAAGTCATCAGTGGTGTCTCCCATGGCGGAAACCACCACTACTACTTGATTTCCTTCGTCTTTAGCTTTGGCAACGCGCCGGGCGACATTTTTGATCTTCTCGGCATCAGCCACCGAGCTGCCACCATATTTTTGGACTATCAGTGCCATTTCTTCGTCTCTATTTACTCTATTAGCTTGCGCATAATATTATAACCTTCTTTGATGATAACACCTATGCCTTTAGCCTCTGCTTCGGTAAATCTCTTCGCCCCACCCCGACTTGGCGGGGTGAATCCTGGCCCCCAGAGGATAAATGGAACGGGGTCAGCAACATGGGTTTGAATCTCGATAGGCGTGGCGTGGTCAGGTAGAATTAACACCCGAAGGGCATCTTGATTCCAGGAACGAAGCCGGGCCACAATTTCTTTGTCTACCCTCTGAATAGCCTCTATTTTGTCCTTAACCAGGCCGGCATGGGCCGCTTCATCGGTTGCTTCCACATGGACAATCACAATATCATATCTTGCCAATGCTTCTATGGCACCATTTGCCTGAGCAGCATAATCGTTGTTCATATCACCAGTCACACCGGGAATATCTAATACATCAATCCCTGTCATTCGAGCTAAGCCTCGTACAATGTCAACTCCGGATATAACGGCAGCATCAAGTCCATAAGCGTCTTTAAAAGCTGGCATGTTAGGTATTTTACCACTGCTCCAGAAAAGCCAAATCATGGTAGCGGGGATATCGCCGCGTGTTCTTCGCTCTATATTCACAGGGTGGTCACGAAGCACGAGCTCAGAGCGTGCCATAAGCTCTCTTAACAGGTCGCTCCCAGGCCCTTTGGGAAGAAATTCAGCAATAGCTTTGTCAGGGATATCATGAGGGGGAGTACAGCTAGCCAACAGTGTATCTTCCCTCCCTTTTATCTTACATAAATGCCTATAGCTCACGCCAGGATAAAATTGCACCTCATCATTGCCAAGCTTTTCATTCAAGGTAGCAATGAGAGCTTGGCCTTCGCCAGTGCTGATGTGTCCACAGCTATAGCTCCACATCTTCCCGTTGCGAACGGCTACCAAATTGCAGCGAAAAGCGACCTCTCCCTCGTTAATAGGGATACCCATGCCGTGAGCCTCAATGGCACTCCGGCCCTGGTAATATACCCGAGGATCATAACCTAATACGGACATACAGGCGCAGGCACTGCTAGGTTCCATCCTTGGTGGCACGGTGTGTAGCAGCCCGACAATGCCCGCCTTGGCCATAGCATCCATGTTTGGGGTATGTGCCAACTCCAGGCAAGTCTTCCCGCCGTGAGCAGCCAATGGCCAGCCTGACGCTCCATCAATTATTAAGACGCAATATTTCATCCTTGTCCTCTATAGTTAAACATCATATAATAGCATAGACGGCGGGGCGTAGCGCAGCTGGTAGCGCGCAGCGTTCGGGACGCTGAGGTCGGAGGTTCGAGTCCTCTCGCCCCGATTAATTTAGCAAAAGGGAGTACACGCTGCTTGTGCCTAATTCGAGAATAAAGACTGAGCGGAGGAAAACCATGATAAAAGCTGGAATTGTGGGAGCGACTGGTATAGTTGGTCAGCAATTTCTCGTTGCCCTGCAGGGTCACCCCTGGATTAAAATTGCTGCCCTAGCTGCCTCTGAGAGGTCAGCAGGGCGCAGTTATAAAGAAGCTATAACCGATGCCCAGTCTGGAGCCTTGCGCTGGTTTTGCCAGGAGCCTCCGGTGGAGGAGGTTATGGCCATGCCTGTCCAGAATGCTACCGAAATGGATATCTCCGCCCTGGATGTTGTCTTTTCCGCCATAGAGTCCGACCAGGCGAAGATTCTGGAACCGAAATTTGCCAAAGATAAGGCGGTTATAAGCACGGCTTCGGCCTTTCGCTACGATGAGGATGTGCCTATCTTAATTCCGGGCATCAACTCCGGGCACGCCAAACTAATTAATGTCCAAAGAAAAACTCGAGGATGGAAGGGCTTCATTACACCCATTCCCAACTGCACCACTACCGGCCTTGCGATAACCCTGAAGCCGATTTACGAATCGTTCGGTGTTAACGCCGTTATAATGACCTCCCTGCAAGCTCTGTCGGGAGCGGGCCGGAGCCCGGGAGTAATAGGCCTCGACATCCTGGACAACGTTATCCCTTTTATTGCTGGAGAGGAAGAAAAGGTGCAGCGGGAAACACAGAAAATTCTGGGCAATTTCGCAGGTAGTTCAGTCAATCCCGCTAAATTCAATGTAAGCAGCACCTGCACCCGTGTTAATGTTCGGGAAGGGCATACGGAATCAGTCTTCGTCTCCACTCAGAAAGCCTGCGAGGTGAACGACGTTGCCAGGGCCATGAGGGAATATAATGGCTCAGCCAATGAAGTTGAGCTGCCTTCAGCCCCCAAGCACATGATAATAGTCCACGAAGACCCGTTCCGACCTCAACCACGGCTCGACCGTGATGCTGAGGATGGCATGGCTACCGTGGTGGGTAGAATCAGGAAGGACAACGTCCTGAAAAATGGCATCAAGTACCTTCTGGTATCCCACAACACCAAGATGGGAGCAGCCAAAGGCGCAGTTCTTGTCGCTGAACTCCTTATTAGAGACGGGTATATTTCCTAGCGCTAAACAAAACCCAAAACCAAGTCAAGAGTCCTTTTAGCACCATGTCCCGGCTTAACAATTCGTCATTTCGTTACTTTGCCTAGGGAATGGAATCATGAATGAAGGTCTGGCAACCATGACGTGGTAATGATATCCTTGTAAGTAAGCGCACTAAGACAGCGGTTCTTTCTACGCTTGGTACTTTTGTAAAGCCTGAGACGTCGCTTTCGGCACTGGGCTGAGCCATGTTTTCCGCTTTGTTTTGTGGCTTCCTGCGACGATCTAATTCCGCCACAATTTTATCTCCCATCCTGGCTACCGCAGCTTACATTTATAAGTTCGTTCCTCGAAGCTTGGCTATCGCTGACTGTTGGTCACCCGGGTTGTAGCGTCCTCAACGGCAGTGGTTACTTTGCACACGATTGAGCGGTTGCCAGTATAGGCAGCTTTTCTCATCGACCTGAGTTCGGCTATGATGTTCCTGACCTCCAGTGAGATGATGAATATTCCTGGCACTACGATTAGCAAAATAAATCCTAACTTGGTGGTGACGAAAGAGGAGAGGTAGCCTATAAAAGGCACGTGGAACCACACCTTCCCTACGACATTCTCTGCAAGAACAGCATTTCCATCAGGCTTAGCGTTGCTGTCGCCGGCGGTGCGAAAGCTGAGTGCCCCGCTGCCCTTTGACAACTCAACCACCCGGTGAGTCACCACCTTATCCGCTTCCGTGCCTGTCCTAAAGGTGATGATGTCGCCGACTTTGATAGTAGATGCTTCCACCGATTTCACCGCGACTACTGAACCTATTGGAATCGTCGGCATCATGCTGCCGCCGTAGATAGTAAAGAAATTCATCCCTAGGAAGTGAGGCGCCAGGAAAAAGAAGACCATAGCCAAAATGACGAGGGCTAAAAGTACGTTACCTATCCAGTTTACTACTTTCCGCATAGCATTTCCCCCAGCTAGTAATAATCTATGGTGACCTCCTGTAAAGTTGGAGTTTTGGATGTGTCTGAAGTAGTCAAGGTTGCCCGCCACTGCATGTATCGGCCTGAAGGAAGTCCAGATGTTATCGGGCTATTTGCTAGTCCTAAATCAATCCAATTTGGCGTAGTAGCATTCTTGGCAAACAAAGTATCGGATGCCCTAACCTCAAAGGTTATGTCAGTATTGCTTGGCAGTGTTTCATCCCAGAATAAAGCATCCCATTTGGCTCCGGCCACTATAGTATCCAGAACGTCAGAGGCAATACTGCCCGGGGAGAGGTATTTGTTTTCCTGCGTTCCCACATTGTAGAAACTACCTGGGTCAATCTGGTTGTTATAGCAGGTCTTAATCCAGTTGGCACTTTCGTTTGTCATTGAGACGCGAGTTTCATCTATGATGCCGTTAAAGTATTCTGAACTTAAACTGCCGTGTTTCGCAAAAACTAGAGGACTGGAAGTTCCGGTGGTCCCTGGGGTTATTGTTACATTCTGGAGAAGGCTCCCATTTTTGTATACAGTAATGGTGTTTGAACCTGACCAAACCATTTCTAGATGATACCAAGTATTTATTGCAAGATTAGCACCAGATGTTACTCCGTAACCTGTTTTTATCCCTACTCCAACCTCGGTGCCAGATAAATATAAAATGTACTCCTGATTGCTAGGTGTCCACTTTGAAATTATCCTATGTGAACCGGTAGCAACCGAATAAGGATAAATCCAGGCAGACACAGTAATAGCTGAGCCGATACGCAGACTCGCCGAATCATTGACCTGAACATAGTGGTTACTTCCGTCGAAATACAGACTTCCGTCAATTTTCCCCGCTACTTGGTCACCGCTGGTCATGGAGCCACCAGAGGTCCCATTATTACCATTAGTTGTCGAGTCTTTCATCTGCGGAGCAGTTCCAGATGGGTCTTCCTTTAAGTGCCAGACCCCCTTGTAGTTCGAGCCCCACACATTCTGCGAACCATAAGTGGAACCAGGGGCCGGTTCAGTAGCTGCGGTGTTGCCGTAGTACATATAGATTACATCGTTACTGGTATCGCCGGCATCTTTAGTTAAGGTAACCTTCACCCAGGCATACAAAGTGCCGCTGGAATACCTCTCTATTTCTCTTGGGAGTTCGCTAGTACCATCAGATGAAGTAAAACGGATGTCGGCACCATCGGCTTTTATGTTGGACAGGCCAGTGGCATACACCAGTACCGGGAAGTTGGCGTAGGTACTCGATGGGTTGGCAACATTATCAACTTTGGTATGGTCAATAGTAATCGCTCTGCGATATTGCCAGTTGGTGTTATACCAGTTAGAGGTCGTTGCCAGCTTAACATTCCCCGGGCTTGAGGAGGTATCAACCTGATTTAGGACGCCAGCCTCGAAATCTAGCTGGGTGGTTTGCACCCACTGGCTAGAGACCCAAGCCTCGAAGGTGTTGCCAGCATTCGGCTCGGCATCAGTGAAATATGCCGTAGCGCCCATACCAGCTTGGCCGGCAATTAAGCCGACCAATAGCAAGACCATTAATAGCCTGTGCATCATTCGCTCCGCTAAATTTCCTCTTCCGCTTGTCTGGAGCAGACTAGGGGGGACTTGGTGCCTCCCCCTAGTCCTATCTCGCATACTAACTATGGATTATTGGCAGTTTGTTCAGCATCAAAGATAAAGGCAACGGTGCAGGTAGTGCCCTGGTAGCCATTGCCTGTATCTAGAGGCAGCGTCGCCTTGAAGCGAAGCCTCTCGCTGGCTGATGAAGCAAGTGTTCTATCGCCAGCCTGTCCACCCTGCGCCGGATTACCAAAGAAGGCCGATGACAGCACGCCATCGGGCCCATAGATGTTTGCTGCCCCGACCACATCATCCGCTGTATACCATATGCCATCAACACCAGGGCCTGTCACCACATCAATGGTCAAATCGAGCTGCTCATCAAGGGTGCTAGTGTTATCTGCGGTGGTGGTCATAGCGTACCTTAGCTCCAGGGTACCGTTGTTAATGACTTTGAGACCGCCATACTTTACGTCACCCGGCGCCATATTTGACACGGTAAACATGGCAGTGGCTGGGTCAATGCCGAGAATCACTGTGCCTGTTGTGAAAACATTGCCCGGGTTGGTCCGCTGGTCAGTAAATACAGCCATCGCCCCGGCTGCAATCAAGGCTGCCACAACAGCGATTATCATCAGGCTTGTTAATATCTTTCTCATTTGTTTCACCTCCTTTTCGTTTAATTAAGTTTCCTCGAGTTAATATTTGCTGATATTACCTATTACATATCTACTTACATATCCAGCTCCTTTTTGCCATTTGGCGAATTTCCATTTTAAGTTAGATTGGCATATCTTAGCCTTTCTTAAATCCTTTGCTCGCATATGACTTACATGGGATATTTCAATTATATCTAAGCATTCTCAGTTGTAAATCACCCGAATGGCCTAATTTGAGCGGAAAATAGTACTAGGACGATAGTAATGGATGGAACCGGTGATTAGAATGGCGAGGCTACAGGAAGCGAAGAGTGTGGCGGTTATAGCAGGCGAGGGATAATACCAAGCGAAATGCACATAAAGCCAATTTGTTCACTGATGTCTGACCACTTACTTTATGCCTCTAGATAAATCACATCCTCTAAGCCTTTGAAATGAGGGTCAGAGGTTACCACAGGGCTCTTCCCTAACTCCTTCACTTAGTTTCGGCTTATGTTTGCTTATCATATTTTAGGTTTTCTCTTGTGCCAGTCGGTGGCTTGCTCATAAGCGAAGGCGATGCGCAGCAGTATTTCTTCGCTGAAAGGCTTGCCTATGATTTGCATGCCTATAGGCAGGTTGTCAGCGAAGCCAGCGGGGATGGAGATAGCCGGGATTCCAGCGATGTTTATGGGTAAAGTGCAGACATCACTTAGATACATCTGCATCGGGTCTCCTAACTTTTCACCCAGCTTAAAGGGCACTATGGGCGAAGTCGGGGTAACCAAGGCATCATATTTTTCAAAGGCCTGGTCAAATTCCCGTTTTATCAGTGTGCGCACCTTCTGTGCTTTGACATAATAAGCGTCATAATAACCTGCAGATAAAGCATAAGTGCCGAGCATTATCCGCCTTTTAACCTCGGTCCCGAAGCCAAATTGCCGCGTCCTCTCCGTTGTCTCAATTACGTTACCGGCATCTCGCTCAGAAAAGCCATATTTTACTCCATCGTAGCGAGCCAGATTTGCCGAAGCTTCGGACGGAGCAATTATATAGTAGACAGCCAGAGCGTATTTAGTATGAGGCAAAGAAACCTCCCAATCTATTTCCGCACCCAGCCCACGTAGCTTACCAATGGCTGCTTCCAAAGCCGCTCTTACCTCATTCTGCATGCCCTCGACAAAATACTCCCTGGGAATGCCGATTCTTAGTCCTTTGATGTCGGGAATTAGTTGCCGGGAGTAGTCCGGGACAGGATGAGGCACTGAGGTTGATTCTCTGGGGTCATAGCCGGCGATGGCATTCATCACTAAGGCACAGTCAGTGACATCCTTGGTTAGTGGTCCAATTTGGTCGAGAGAGCTGGCGAAAGCAATCAAACCGAAGCGGCTGACCCGACCGTAGGTTGGTTTGAGCCCCACCACGCTGCAGAGTGCGGCTGGTTGGCGGACGCTGCCTCCAGTGTCCGAACCCAGGGCATAAATAGTTTCATCAGAAGCTACAGCAGCTGCTGAGCCACCGCTGCTGCCTCCTGGGACGCGATTTAAATCCCAGGGATTGTGGGTGGGGAAGAAGGCGGAATGCTCAGTAGAAGAGCCCATGGCAAATTCATCCATATTTGTTTTCCCGACTATTATCGCCTTCTGTGTCTTCAGTTTTTCTATTACCGTAGCATCATAGGGAGGGACGAAGTTTTCCAGTATCTTTGAACTACAGGTAGTCCTTATCCCCTTGGTACATATGACATCTTTGATTAAGGTAGGGATGCCGGTTAAAGGGGTAATTTCATGGGCAGTTTTGATGTAGTTATCGACTTTTTTTGCTTCTTTCAGAGCGATGTCTTCAACAATAGTGACACAAGCGCGAACTTTCCCTTCCACCTCAGCGATACGCTTCAGTACAGATTGTGTCAGTTCCGTCGAGGAAACCTTCCTTTGTTTAAGAAGCTCGTGTGCTTCATGAATGGTTAACTGGTGTAGTTCGTTCACCGGCATACTTAGTACCTTTCTTTGAGGCTGCGACGCCTGATAACTTTGCGCCAGTCGCCGCCAGCTTTGTTATGCATCTCTTTAACCCTGGGGATGTATTGTAAGCCCAGGAATACTCCCAAGCCTATGGGGTAGAAGACTAAAGCCAAGGGCTCGTGGTAGCGGTCGACGTAAATAAACCCCGCAACAAGCGGGAAAACAATAAGGAGCAGGCTATAACTAAAGGTGGGATTACGAGTAATAAGTACAGCTATAAAAAAAACAATGGCGAGAAACGGGACTGCCCAGGGCATCAGGAAGATGAGAATCCCAATGGCGGTAGCTGCCCCTTTACCGCCATGGAATTTAAGGAAGATGGGAAAGATATGGCCAATTATGGCAGCTGCGCCGGTAAGAAAATCAAATGGCCAAGTTGGAGTGGTGTCTAATAACCACCGTACCAAAAGAATTGCTCCTACACCTTTGCCCAGGTCAGCCAGGGTCACTAGCGCTGCGTCCAAGGGCCCGACCTCGTAGAAGACATTCATAGCGCCCATGTTTCGGCTTCCGACCTCCCGGATGTCTATCCCTTTTCTCAGACGACCGGCAAGATATGCTGAAGGAAAAGAGCCAAGGAGGTAGCCAATTATGATGGCGATGACTATGTCTCTAATTATGTCTCCAATCATTTGCGTGCCGGGCTCACTCTAGTATTGCCTGAACTTTAAAACAATTTTCCTCTTGTTTTGGTGCGTTTGCTAAAATCTCGGCTTGGGGATATGACTCAGCCACATCGTCTTTCCTGAAGACATTCTGTAGGGGGATGGTATGGGTCGCTGATGGCACGTTGGTTGTGTCTACTTGCTTGAGTATTTCGAAGTTCTCCAGAATATTGGATAGCTGGAGGCTAAATTTCTCCACCTCTTCCTCGCTTAAGCCCAAGCGAGCAAGCCACGCAATATGCCTCACTTGTTCGTAACTCAGTTTCATCTGAGCGTAACTATTACATTATAGCATTACGCTTCGTAATGTGACAGCGTTTGCTTATCTTCAGGGACAAGGATTATAATGGAAGGCCATGCCAATTCGAAACGTTGTTCTGTTATCACATCAAGGGGCTGGAAAGACTTCACTTGCCGAATTTATGCTCTTTACCTCAGGTGCTATTCAGCGTTTAGGTAGCGTTGCCGATGGCACTACTACCTCGGATTATGACTCGCTCGAGGTGGAACATCGTATGGGCATCAACCTATCTTTGCTGCCAATTCAGTGGCAAGGGGTGAAGCTGAATATCATTGATACACCGGGATATGCTGATTTTATTGGTGAGGCAAGATCGGGATTGAGGGTAACCGAAGGAGCAATAATTGTAATATGCGCTGCTTCGGGTGTCGAGGTAGGCACAGAACAGATGTGGAACGATGCTGAAAAAGGAAATTTGCCTCGGTTGATATTTGTTAATAAGATGGATCGCGATAATGCTGATTTCTTCTCTACTTTGAAAGGAATTCAGGGTAAGTTGTCACCAAAATGTTTGCCTCTTCAATTACCCATAGGTTCACAAAAAGATTTTCAAGGCATTATAGATTTGGTGACTATGAAAGCTTACATTGGCACAGATTCGAAGGAAGCCGAAATACCTTCAACACTCCGAGAGCAAGCAGAAGCTAGCCGTGAGAAATTAGTAGAGGCTGCCGTGGAGGTTGATGATGAACTCATTAACAAGTATCTGGAGGGCCAGGCCATAAGCAATGAGGAAATATTTACTGCCATAAAAAAGTCTACCATTGCTGGGAAGCTGGTGCCTGTTTTTGTGGGCGCTGCTTTGAAGGGCATGGGCACCCAGCAAATTCTCAATGGTATTTGCTCCTACCTGCCTTCGCCCGAAGAGAAGGGTGTTATTGTTGCTAAAAATGTTTCCACTGGTAATCAAGAGGAGATCAAACCTAATTCTGAATCCCCCGTATCCGGTCTTGTTTTTAAAACCACTGCCGACCCCTATGTGGGCAAGCTCAGCTATTTTCGGATTTATTCAGGTGTTATTTCCAGTAATTCCCAGGTTTGGAACGCCAACAAGAATAGCATGGAACGGATTGGTCAACTTTTTACCATGCTGGGCAAAAATCAACAGACAGTGCCACAGGTCACTGCCGGAGATATTGGGGCAGTGGCCAGGTTGAGTTTAACCACTACCGGGGATACTCTCTGTGCCCGCGAACATTCTGTCATACTCCCTGGAATCGAATTTCCCAAGGCGAATTTCAACATGGCAATCCAGCCTCAGGAGAAAACCGATTTAGATAAGATGAGCACCGTTTTGCCCAGGATTTGTGAAGAGGACCCTTCTCTCCAAACACATCGAGAAGCTGATACTAACGAGTTTATTATTTCCGGAGTGGGTGATAACCATCTGGAGATAACCAGGGAGAAAATACGTCGCAAATTTGGAGTAGAGGTGAAATTAGATCTGCCAATGATTCCTTACAAAGAAACTATTACTATGTCAACTAAGGCAGAGTATAAACATAGGAAGCAGAGCGGGGGACACGGCCAATATGGGCATGTCTTGCTGGAGTTGGAGCCTTTGCCTCGGGGTGGGGGATTTGAGTTTGCTAAGAAGATTGTCGGAGGGGCAATACCCCAGAACTATGTTCCCTCTGTGGAAAAGGGAGTCAATGAGGCCAAGCAGGAAGGAGTTCTAGCCGGATATCCTGTAGTTGATGTAAAAGTGAGCCTTTATGATGGTAGCTTCCATGCGGTAGATTCTTCGGACATTGCTTTTAAAATTGCGGGAGCACAGGCCTTAAAAAAGGGATTATCTCAGGGACAGCCAGTATTGGTTGAGCCTATAATGAAGCTTACTATAACTGTGCCTGAGACGTATACCGGGGATATTACCAGTGACCTTAATACCAAGAGGGGACGCGTGCTGGGAATGAATCCCGGTAATGGCATCAATGTCATTGAAGCCCAGGCACCTTATGCAGAGCTGCTTCGTTACGCCCTAAATTTAAGGTCGCTGACGCAAGGGCGCGGCAGCTTTGTTATGGCATTTGACCACTACGAGGAAGTGCCCGCTCATCTCAGTCAGAAAATCATCGCTGAGAAGAAGGCAGGGTAGCTATCAACCATCCACTGAAAGTTCGTGGCTATGTCGGTCAGCTAATAAATCTGCTATCTCAGCCTGTCCTAGCCAGCTAATAACTCCTTTAGTTTGTTAGTAAGAGCTGGCACCACTTCTTCGTACTTACCCACCACTCCAAATTCCGCCTCCCTGAATATATTTGCCTCAGGGTCCTTATTGATGGCTATGACGTGCTTAGAACCTGAACATCCGGCTGTGTGTTGGCTAGCACCGGAAATAGCTATAGCAAAATAGATGTCAGGGGCAACAATTTTTCCAGTAAGGCCGATATGTAGCCCCTCTGGTACCCAGCCATTATCAGCAGGAGGACGTGAGGCACCTACCGCACCATGCAGCAAATCGGCTAATGCTTTTAATGTAGTCTGGAAGGGCTGAGGACCACCCATTCCCCTGCCGCCAGAGACAATCACAGGAGCATCCTCAAGCTTGATGCCGACCGCCTCTTCTTTAACAGTTTCTAAAATCTTTGTCCTTACTTTCGACGTGTCTATGTCAATCTTAGTGGGTATGACCTCTCCTTTCCTTGAGGCGTCACGCTCCAACGGTGACATTGCCTTGGTCCTAACAGTAACCATCTGAGGCATAGACTCGCTGGTGAATACAGCTTGAGCGTTGCCGCCGTAAACAGGACGTGTTTGCACCAACAGCTTTGTCCCGGGGTCTATGCGTAAGTCGAGACAATCTGTTGTCACGCTGGCACCTAATCTAAAAGCCAGGTGAGGAGCCAGGTCTCTGCCCATGGACGTTTGTCCTATGAGTATCACGCGAGGTGAAATATCCTTGACTAATTTTTCCGCGACTTGCATATAGGAATCAGCCTGGTATTCTTTGAGGGCGGGGTGTTCTACAACATAAACCTTGTCGGCTCCGAAAGCAATTGCTTCTTTGGAAGCTCCGCCAACTGCATCGCTGGCCAATAAGCAAGATAAATTTTCCCTTAACTCGTTAGCAAGCTTCCTACCACATCCTAGCAACTCGGTGGTAATTGCGGCTAACTTCCCGTCTGTTAGCTCACCACAAACTAATATACCTTTGTATTCAGCCATTATTTCCTCCTTAACTTTAAAGTAATTTGGCTTCCCTGAGCCTTACAGCCAGTTTAGCACCAGCTTCCGCAGCAGTGTCTCCTCCGATTATTTCACATTTGGATTCCTTGACTGGCTGGAAGAGTTTATCTAGCTTGTTACGCCTTCCCGCAGCGCCAATTTTTGAAGGCTCAAGCCCGATATCGGCTGGTTTCCAAACAGTGGGTTGTTTTTTAGCTGCTGCCATGATTCCTTTCAAGGTGGCATAACGCAGTGCTCCTATCCCGCTGGTTACTACAATTACGGCAGGAAGTGTCACTTCGACAATCTGATAGCCGTCGGGAATAACTCGCTCAACCTTCGCTTTCCCATCGCTGACCTCTACCTTGCGGGCTAGCGTTACGGCGGGGATTCCTAAAATCTCGGCGATGCCTAGACCCACTTGCCCTGCATCCCAGTCAGAGGATTGCCTGCCGCAGAAGATGATGTTGTATTGTCCTATTTTCTTTATTGCCGCGGCCAAGGCATTGGCGGTTGACCAACTATCGCTATCTTCAAAAGCTTTGTCCTCGAGAAGGATAAGTTCATCAGCCCCTACGGCTAGCGCTTTCTTAATCACATCGCGAACAAAGTTATTACCTACGCTGAGCGCAGTAATTTTACCCCCCACGGTATCCTTGATCTTGAGGGCAGCTTCCAGAGCAAATTCCTCATATTGACCGATTACAGGTTTCACCTCTGGTGGCAAGGTCATTTTGTTGTTTACCACCTTAAACACAGCCGGTGGTGCCTCAGGATCAGGCACTTGTTTGCAGCAAACAATCATATTAACTGGCATTCTCTAACCTCCTTAAAAAATTTGGCAACCAAAGGATGATAGGGAAAAATTCATCTTTTGTCAACAAACCAAATCAGGTAAATTTGATATGATTGAATTAAGGGATTAAATGGAGATTAAATTCATTGCTGATAACAATGTGGGCAAACTCGCTCGCTGGCTAAGACTGATTGGCTATGATACTCTGCTGTTTAGGCAAAAAGACGATGGGCAGATGATTAAAATAGCTCTTAGCGAGAGCAGAGTGATTTTGACTAAAGATGCCCAATTTATGAAAAGACGCTTGGTCACAAACGGCAAACTCAAAACTATACACATTAAACAGGATGACTCTAAACTCCAAGTGCAAGAGGTAGTGAAAATACTGAATTTAAATTATCATTTCAGACCCTTCTCGCTTTGTCTGGAATGCAATCAAGCATTAATAGCTCGAGATAAAGAAGAAGTGAAAAACTTGGTTCCCGCTCACGTTTTTGAAACTCAAACTCAATATACCCAATGTCCCGCCTGCCATCGCATCTACTGGACGGGCACACACTGGCAGGCTATGGACAAGAAGTTACAAGACTTGCAAGGAAGAAGTGGCGAAAATCGGGTTTCTACCTGATGGCCATCTTCCCAGAGCTTCAATACTGGCATGGATTAGATAGTGGTGCTATACTCAGCCCATAGTGTCGGGAGGATAAAGCTAAACACCTATGTTATTAGCAATTGATATTGGGAACACCAACGTTAAGGTTGGTATATTTGATGGTGATGAGCTAAAGGCCACCTGGAATTTAGCTACAGGCATTCACCGCACTTCAGACGAGTATGGTGGGGTATTGCTTAACCTTATGGAGCGGAAAAAAGTCTCGCCTTCTAAGGTGACTGGAGTAGCATTATGCAGTGTCGTGCCACCGCTGTTGCCTGCGTTTGTGGAATTGTCTGGGAAATATTTAAATACTAAACCCTTGGTGGTCGAAGCTGGCGTTAAGACAGGCATGCGCATACGTCTGGATAACCCTCGGGAGGTTGGTCCTGACCGCGTGGTCGACGCCGTGGCTGCCCAACACCTCTACGGAAAGCCGGTGATAATTATTGACCTTGGCACCGCCACCACCTTCGATGTTGTTTCTCAGGAAGGGGATTACCTTGGTGGGGCTATTGCCCCGGGGATTGTCGTGGCTACTGAAGCTTTATACACTCGTACTGCTGCGCTCCCTCGAATTGGGCTAAGCCGCCCTGAGCAGGTCATCGGCAAAAATACTATCTCGGCTATGCAATCAGGTATAATATTTGGTTACGTCGGACTTATCGAGGGCATGATCCGACGGATAGAACAAGAATTGGGAAGCAAGGCGAAGGTGGTAGCTACCGGCGGCCAGGCTTACTTTTTAGCCCAGGAAATACCGGCTATAGAGATAGTAAATCCTGATTTAACTTTAATTGGATTGCGTCTTATTTATGAAATGAATAAGGAGCAATAATGCTTGGGAACAAAACCATAGTTCTGGGAGTAACAGGAGGCATTGCTGCCTACAAAGCAGCGGAGGTTGCCAGCCAGTTGACTCAGGCGGGGGCCAGGGTGGATGTAATTATGACTGAAGAGGCTATCCAGTTCATATCGCCTGTTACCTTCCGGGCGCTTACGGGTAGGCCCGTAGTCACCGAGATGTTCGATTTGGCATCTGAATTCAGTATTGAGCATGTCTCTTTGGCCAAAGCCGCTGATGTAGTAGTCATTGCCCCTGCTACGGCTAATATTATTGCCAAGCTGGCTGCTGGCATTGCTGACGACATGCTATGCTGCACGGTGCTGGCTACCAAGGCGCCGGTGGTCGTAGCCCCAGCCATGGAAACCAATATGTATACTAATCCAGTCACCCAGGATAATTTGTCCAAGCTTGAAGCGCGAAATTTTGTGATTATTGGTCCGGCCACGGGCTGGTTAGCCTCGGGCAAAGAGGGTCTGGGACGACTCGCTGATATCAAGGATATTATCGGCAGCATTTGCCAGGTGTTGGGTAGGGGTGGAGACCTGGCTGGCAGGCATATTGTGGTTACCGCCGGCGGTACTCAAGAGCCTATCGACCCGGTTCGCTACATCAGCAACCGCTCATCGGGGAAGATGGGTTATGCTCTGGCTGAGGCAGCTCGCGACCGGGGAGCTAAAGTAACATTGATTACGGCACCTACTTCTTTACCCGAGCCTCTGGGCGTTGACGTCATCCAGGTGGGCACAGCTCAGGAAATGCGTCAAGCGGTAGAAAATGTGACTTCCCAGACTGACGCTCTAATTATGGCTGCTGCCGTAGCTGATTATCGCCCGATAAAGGTAGCTAAGGATAAGATTAAAAAGGGAAAGGCCGGGTTAACCTTAGAACTGGAATGCACGCCAGATATCTTGGGCACTGTCAAGGGGAATTTCATTAAGGTAGGCTTTGCTGCTGAAAGCAGCAACCTGGTGGCAAATGCCAGGGATAAGCTAAAGCAAAAAGGGCTGCACTTTATCGTGGCCAATGATATCACCGCTAGCGGTAGTGGATTTGGCACTGACACCAATCGAGTAATAATAATTGACCGCAAAGGCAAGATAGATAGCTTACCTCTCCTGCTCAAACGAGAGGTGGCGGACAAGGTCTTGGATAGGGTGGCGAAGCTCCTTCCAAAGCCAAAATCCCGACGACCAACCAAGATTTGAATTTGTTCAGGCATCAGGATTTCTTTCAGTAGACAGCTGATAGCTAAGATAGGTTTAGAGTAAATGTCTGAAATACCTAGTGCCTATGAGCCAGGCGAGATAGAGAAGAAATGGTATGGATTCTGGCTCAAGCAGGGCTACTTTACTCCTAAGATAGACCTGAAGAAGAAACCTTTTGTTATCATCATGCCACCTACCAACGTTACCGGCGAACTGCATCTGGGGCATGCTCTGACCGCGATGCTGGAGGATATCATGGTCAGGTGGCACAGAATGAAAGGTGAGCCCACCCTGTGGTTACCGGGGACCGACCACGCCGGCATCGCTACGCAAGTGGTTGTGGAGCGGCAACTGGCTAAGCAAGGGCAAACTAAAGATGAGATAGGTAGAGAAAAATTCACTGAGTTGACCTGGGAGTGGACTAATAAGAGCCGACGGACTATAAGGCAGCAACATCAACTCTTGGGAGCTTCTTGTGATTGGACAAGAGAGAAGTTCACCCTAGATGAGGGCCCAAGTAAAGCAGTGCGTACTGCCTTCGTGCGTCTGTACGATAAAGGGTTAATCTATCGTGGGGAACGGATGATAAACTGGTGTCCCCGCTGCCAGACTGCCCTCTCTGACCTCGAGGTAGAGCACAAAGATATTGTCGGACACCTTTATTATATTCGCTATCCTCTAGCTCAAGGTAAGGGTTTCGTCACCGTAGCTACTACCCGTCCGGAGACTTTTCTCGGCGACACGGCTGTGGCGGTAAATCCCCAAGATAAGCGCTACAATAATCTCATAGGCAAGAGTGTCACCCTTCCTATTATCAATAAGGAAATCCCCGTAATCGCTGATGATGCTGTGGATACTTCTTTCGGCACCGGAGCACTAAAAATAACTCCCGCCCACGACCCCACGGACTTCGAGGTAGCCCAGAGACATAATTTGCCCTTGGTAGATATCATGAATCCCGATGCTACTATGAACGAGAACGCTGGTCCGTATCAGGGACTGGAAAGGTTTGCCTGCCGAGATAAGGTATTGGCTGACCTGAAAGACAAAAGACTTCTGGAGAAAATCGAGCCCTACTCTCATTCGGTAGGACATTGTGGTCGTTGCCAGACAATGATTGAACCCAAAGTCAGCCTGCAATGGTTTGTCCAGACGCAGCCCTTAGCTAGAGCCGCTATCGAGGTTGTTAAAGAGGGCCGGGTCACAATAATTCCGGAGCACTTCACCAAGGTATATTTTGACTGGATGGAAAATATCAAAGATTGGTGCATCAGCCGACAATTGTGGTGGGGGCACCGCATCCCGGTATGGTATTGTCAGGACTGTGCTAAGGTAACTGCCGCGGTGGATGAACCGACAGCGTGTATTCATTGTGGTTCAAAACAAATCACCCAGGACTCTGATGTCCTTGACACCTGGTTTAGCTCAGCACTATGGCCACATTCTACGCTGGGCTGGCCAGAGGACACTGATGACCTCCGCTATTTCTATCCCGGCTCGGTAATGGAAACAGGCTATGACATCCTTTTCTTCTGGGTCGCCAGGATGATTATGATGGGGCTAGAGGATACCGGCGAAATACCTTTCCACACCGTTTACCTCCATGGCCTGATTCGGGATGAGAGCGGAGAGAAGATGAGCAAATTGCGAGGGAATGTCATAAACCCCTCGGAAGCAATAGATAAGTACGGCGTTGACGCTCTCCGTTTTGCTCTAGCTACCGGGAGTTCACCGGGAAATGATATAAATCTGGGCAAGGGTAAATTGGAGTCCAGCCGCAATTTTGTCAACAAATTGTGGAATGCCACCAGATTCATCCTGCAGAGACTGGACACTGAAAGGCTGGAAGCTCAGACAACAGAGCTCCAACCGCATATAATAGAAGACCAATGGATCGATAGCCAGCTCAACCGTCTTATCAAAAGTGTCACCGAGCTGATGGAGGGCTTCCAATTTGGTGAAGCGGAGCAGCAGATTTATGATTTTGTCTGGTCGAAGTTCTGTGATTGGTATATTGAAATTGCTAAAATACGACTTCACTTTCAATCGACTCCTTCGCCCCTGCCGTTCTTAGCCAATACTTTGGAGAAATCACTGCGCCTTTTGCATCCTTTTATGCCTTTCGTTACCGAGGAGCTCTGGCAAAGTTTAAAGCAACGTCTACCTGAAAAGAGTCAAATGCCGGCTTCCATCATGGTAGCTCCTTGCCCCTTCGCTGATGATAAGGCCTTTGCTCCGGGAGCGGAGAGGGTGATGGATTCCGTAATAGAGATTATCCGCTCCATCCGTAACGTTCGGGCTCAATATAATGTGAAGCCAAACAAATGGATTGAAGCCCGAGTTTATACTGGTGAGCTCCTTTCGAGCCTTAGCGCCGAAGCCAGTATGATAGAAACGCTGGCTAAAGTTCGCCCCTTAACAATACTCGGTCGTCAGAAAAGGGAATCCACTAAAGATAAAGACTTGGTCTTAGTGTTGAAAGAGGCTGAGGTAGTTGTGCCTTTGGCAGGTATGGTGGACCAGCTTGCCGAAGAACAACGATTGGTAAAGGAGAGCGAGGAAATCAAAACAAGAATTGCTCAACTTAAGGCCAGGCTAAGAGACAACGCCTTTTTAAGCAAAGCGCCATCTCAGGTTGTTGAAAAAGAGAAACAAAAACTGGCGGTGTTCGAAGATAAACTGAAAAGGTTACACCAAGAATTATCTCAACTGAGATCATCATCTACTGAGAGTTGACATCTCTCAGCTTTCAGGGACAGAAGGGTAAACTGTCCTGGCTTTAAGGGCTAAAATCTCATGCAATTTGGTCAGGGCTTTTTTGGTATCGCTAGCCACACAGGATTTATCGTGAATCTTTATCCGATATTTAAATAGCCAGTAGGTAAATTCATTAAGCTCGCTCAAGCTTATAGACCTGAGCTGGGGATAATGTCTCTCCTTTCTGAACTGCTTTAAAAGGGCGGATTGGGGGGCACCATAAATGCGCTGGTAAGCCTCGTCAATTACTCCGTTATCGTTGTTCAAACCTAAAACTCTCTTTTTCTTTCGTATCTCTTCAGTTACCGACAAAAGGAGAAACTTTTCCACAAGAATGCCATAAAGATAATTTAGATAAGCCTTGTATTTCGGGGCGCCGATGAAATTTTTGAGCTCTTCCTTAGATAATTCTATCGGTGGTCTGTCGAAGAAGAGAAGGTTAATCAGCTCCTCCTCAGGAATAAGTCCATCGAGCTCCTCGCATAACCTCTCCGTCAGGACCAGCCAATCGAAAGCTTCGTTGTCAATAAGATACTGATAATGTCGACCGGAGTAGTCCTCTTCAAGACTATGCCAAAGGCGAATGGCTTCCAGCAGGGCCACATACCAATTCCTGCCTTCAGCAATTGCATTTTTCAGTCCTTGGATTGCCTGAGTATCTCGAGTGGACACTCCAGCCACCTCCACAATTATTCCGGAAAATCATATTATATCTCCACCAGCCCAGGGACTCAAGGCAGCCTCTTCTTGTATGATTAAACCGCAGCCCTTGCCGTTATGAGCCTATCTATGATTGACAGGGTTACTGCTTTGCGACATCAGTCGGTTTGCGCAGCGGCTTGAAAACGCCGCGGGCAGCTATCTTGGAGACAACCTCCTCAGCTTCCTTGATTATCCTGTCTAACAACTCCTTGACCGTGGGAATGTCATGAACAAGGCCTATTACCTGCCCACAAGCTACTATTCCTTGGTCAAGGGCACCTGTTTCGTAAAGCTCCAGCCCTCTCTTACCGCTGAGGAGCGACGCCAATTCCTCTATAGTAGCACTCCTTTTCTCCATCTCAACCACCTTTTCAGCAGTAGCATTTCTCAATACTCTCTCAGTGTTACGTAGAGAACGCATTACCAGCATAGTATCCCGTTCTGATGATTTTACCAACCATTCTTTCACCTTGGGATGGATAGCACACTCTTGCGTCGCCATAAATCGAGTGCCCATATTAATCCCGCTTGCTCCCAGTGCTAGGGCGGCCACAAGACCACGCCCGTCCCCGAAGCCTCCAGAGGCGATAACAGGAATTTCTACAGCATCAACAGTCAGCGGAATCAGGACGAGGGAGGTAACGTCCTCTTCGCCGGGGGCTCCGGCGCACTCAAAACCATCAATGCTAACAGCGTCGCAGCCTATTCGCTGAGCAGTGCGAGCGAAGCGGACCGCGGTGCACTTGTGTATCACCTTTACTCCAGCCGCCTTAAGCCGCTCCATATATGGCTCCGGGCTTCTGCCGGCTGTTTCCATAATCTTTACCCCGGAATCGATAACCGCATTTACATAGCCGTCAATATCCACAGGGCGAAGAGTGGGCAACAGTGTTATATTTACTCCGAAGGGCTTATCGGTAAGCGTTCTGGTCTTTTTGATTTCAGCGGCCAGTTCCGCGGGGGTGGGAAATGTAAATGCCGTAAGGATGCCAAGCGCCCCGGCGTTGGACACTGCAGCTACCAGCTCTGCCCGAGAAAGCCACATCATTCCGCCCTGGGTGATAGGATACTTGATACCTAAAAGCTCGGTTATGCGTGTCTTAAACATCGTGTTTCCTCCTTCTGATATTTGTTCTGATTATAGCATTTAAGCGATTAATCCCGCACATTCACGCAGGCGTAAGTGCTGCTATTTGCCCTTCCAGCGAGGCCCCCTCTTTTCAAAGAAAGATAAGATGCCTTCCCGGGAGTCCTCTGTCTTGGTACTCAACTGGAAGCAGTAGCGCGCAGCCTCCTGGTGAGCTTCCATGGTTTGCTCAAGGCCTCTATACATCAGTTGCTTAGCCATCTGTACTGCTAAAGGGGCACCTCTGGTTAGCTTCTTGGCCATTTCTCTAGCTGTGGGCATCAATTCTGCGTCGGGCACAACTTTGCTCACCAGTCCTATCCGCAGCATCTCTTGGGCGTCGATGATATCTCCTGAGAATACCAGCTCACAGGCCTTGGATAGCCCCACGATGCGAGGTAGAAGATAGGTCCCTGCGCCGGTGTCCGGGGTCATGCCTCTTAAGACGAACACCTGTCCCCACCTGGCGCTTTCCGCAGCGATTCTGATATCGCAGTGTAGTGAAAATTCGGCTGCGATGCCTACGGCGGCCCCGTTGATGGCGCAAATCACCGGCTTGGGAATACTGTTGAAGAACCAGAGTGACTGGCGGTACTCTGTGGCGGTCTTTTCTTTCATAAGGTTTATCTCTACCTCCACTGTCTGGGGCACTTCGCCTGAGATATCGGTCCCGGCAGAGAAGGCACGGCCATTTCCCGTCAATATGACAGCTCTCACCTTGTCGTCCTTCTTAATGTCTTCGATAATTGAATTAATCCTGTGGAGCATTTCGTGTGTTAGCGCATTCAGCTTCTCGGCACGGTTAAGCGTTATTATGCCAATACTATCCTCCTTGGTGTAGAGTACATCCTGTTTTGCCATTATGAACCTCCTTTTTTCGTAATTATTTGGTAGCCTGTCAAGAGCCTGACAGTTCTCCGGGATTTCCCTGTGCCTCCAGGGACAAAGCACCATCTAAGTCAAGAAGGGCCACAGTGCTAATCATCGCTTCCTATTTAAAAAGGCCAGCAATTTTGCCAGGGGAGAAGTATTTAGTATATGCTGCGGCTCACACCAGGCCCGTCGTGCCACGCCAACCCCGAATCGCATAAAGCCCAGATGGGCAACGCTATGGGTATCGGTCCCGATGGCGAGCTTTACCCCCAAATCTCGGGCACGGAAAGCGTGGATATCCTTTAAATCCAGGCGGTCGGGCATGGCGTTAATCTCCATAATCTTATTATACTTAGCTGCCGCCTGGAAGACGGCTTCCAAATCTATGGCTACAGGCTCACGTTCTCCTATAAGACGGCAAGTAGGGTGGGCAATCATGTCCACATCGGGATCTTCTATGGCGTTTATTACCCTGCGGGTCATCTTTTCCTCGCTCTGGTTCATGGCGGAGTGCACAGCAGCAATCACCATATCCAGTTCGGATAGAATTTCGTGCGGCAGGTCTAGGCTACCATCCGCTCGGATATCCACCTCGATGCCCGTGAGCACACGAATCCTGCTTAAGCGCTGATTAAGAGCTTTGATTTCGGCAACTTGCTGCCTCAGCCTATCTACATCGAGCCCATGGGCAATACCACGTCCACCGGAATGTTCCGTGACTGCAATATATTGATAGCCCATATCCTGGGCTGCCAGAGCCAGTTCCTCGATGGAATCATGCCCATCGCTCCATTTGGTATGAGTATGAAGGTCTCCCTTTATATCGGATAACTCCACGAGCTTGGGTATAGTTCCTCGCTCAGCCTTTCCGATTTCCCCCTGAGCCTCTCTGAGTTCTGGAGGAATATACTGAAGCCCCAGCCGATGATAGAAATCTTCCTCCGTAGAGAATTTTTCCAGCTTGTCTGTAGCTACAACAGTTATCCCATACTCACTTAGCTTTAACCCCTGCTTATGCTCTCTTTCTCTCAGGGAGATGTTATGCTGTTTGCTGCCTGTGAAGTATTGAAGCAGGGAGCCGAAGGAGTTATGCTCCACCATCCTTAGGTCAACCTGCAAGCCGCCGCTGACAATAACGCTGGCTTTGGTTGACCCCTGTGCCAGTACCTGCCTTACCTGAGGCAGGGCCACAAAGGCATCTATAACCTCCTTGGGGTTGTCCGCAGTGCCCATCAGGTCAATATCGCCCACTGTTTCTCGAAAGCGCCGTAAGCTGCCGGCGGCAGTGAGATTTTTCACGCCGGGGACAGCGCGGAGGGCACCTATAGTTTCTTCGACAATGGGCAAAGCTTCGCCGATGGGAATGCGCTGGTCTTTGCGGCGCAATGCCTGGATTTGGTGCAGGATATTATCAGCGGTCTTTTCGCCAAGACGGAAGAGCTGAGCCACTCGCCCATCATTGATCGCCTGCTCCAACTCATCTACCGAGCTTACCCCTAATTCGCTGGAGAGCTTGTTAGCCGTCTTGGGGCCGATCCCTGGTATGGCCAGGAGATTGGTTATCCCTTGGGGAAACTCCGTCTTCAGGTTCTCATAATAACCCAGCTTGCCGGTCGTTATCAGCTCGGTGGTCTTCTTAGCTATGGCCTCACCCACGCCGGGAATGCTCTGCAGATCCTCCCCTTCCTCAATCATGACCTTTAATTCTTTGGGATAATGCTCGATAGCCCGGGCTGCCTTCTGATAGGCGCGAATCTTAAAGACGTTCTCGTCTTTAAGCTCCAGAAGGTCGGCAATATCCTGAAATACCTTAGCCACCTCGCTGTTTTTCATATTGTTCGCCTCCTCCCCTCCCTTATTATACCCCTGTTTCCCAAGCTTGTTATAGCTGAAAATGTTTCCCATTTATAGGATGGTGCCCCCACCTTGGTGAGTCTTGGGAACCGAAACATATAATCTTCGTTCCCTGATAGTCGTTAGATCAGTGGACTCGTCGCGTGCGGAGAGAACGATAATAAAAGAGCCGACCGTGGCGAGACACGGTCGGCTCTTAGCGTAACAAGTATGATGTCTTATGCTGGACTGGTGTCTTGCCCTTGCACCAGTGCCCAGCACTCTACATCACCTTAATTTCACCATATAGCTCTCGTAGCTTCAAGCACCCGAACAATGGGGTCAACCAAGAGTTCCCTGACCAGGGTTCTTACAACGTTATGTTGTGATATAAAGTTTGCGATAGGCGGGCTGACCTTGTAATAGAAGTTAACAAGTTGAGAGCCCACGGTGCTTTTCAGCAACACCTCATCCCGGAACGCTCGCAGCACATCGAGCTGTTTAGCGGTGGGAGTTCCATAAGCTGCGGTGGCTATGAAGCACCCTCCGCCGGATGGGGGTGTGGGTGGCGGCGTTGTCTCTATCGCGGCAAAATTAGCGGTGATGGTATAGTTGCCGTTCATGGTAATGACAGTGCCAAGGGCATTGACGTCGGGAACGGTGCTAACATTGCCTGACCACTTGTCAAAGTTGTAACCTGAATGGGATAGGGCCATCAGATAGACAACTTTCCCACCATGGTAGGTGAAACTACCTTCACCAGGCATAGTTACGTCCCCTCCACTGGCGTTGTTGACGTTGACTGTCAGGGTGTACGTGTTGACAACCTGTACTCGGGTATTACCAGCAACTGCTACCTCGTGTGGCTCTGCACCAATGGAATAATCAAGAGAACCAGTGAAGGTATAATTCCCAGCTGTGGCACCATTCGGCACATGGACTTTATATAATGCAGTGAATGCCGTGCCCTCGTCATAGGGGCCGTCCCAGGTATATTCCGCCTTATTAGACGCTGGAGTCGAGGCTGCATCTGCGTCCGGGTCAGGCCATGTGGTGTTAACGCTCACAGTCCAGCCAGCAGGAGCAGTGTCGGTGAGCGTAATGTTCTGAAAATTGTCAGCCGGGGCAGCAAAGGCAATTCTTACCTCAAATTCATCTCCCTGTGTTACCTCTTTCGACGATCGTCGAATCGGTGGTAGTGGTGGTAATGAATGTTCTTTGAGGATATTCCATATTTCTTGAGTGGCGTTGACTTCATAGGAAGTTTTGCCGATGTATGACTCGGGGGCATACTGGTATGAGCCGGGCCAGGTATGTCCGCCGCCATCAACCTTGTACAACACTACTTCGGTCCCGTTCGTTCCCCCGCCATAAACATAGCGGGTAATTACGGTCGGGTCATCCGGATACCCGTCAAATACCGTTTCCACCGGCCCTGTCGTTGTATTGTCGGCATCACGCCAGTAAGCGATAGTCTGGTTAACAGAGGCAGTCGCGCCAGCTATGCCATCATAAGGAACGACGGGATCGGCTGTCCCGTGTATCATAACCACGGTTACCGGACAGCCAACATCCAGGTCAAAATCGTAAGGATACACATTTAACGTCATCTGTCCGCAAACTGGCGCAATGCCGGCAAATATACCCGGCAGCATCATAGCCACATAGTGTGAGAACAAGGCTCCATCGGACATCCCTGTGGCGTAGACTCGGCTGGCATCAATGTTATAGGTGTTTTTAAACGTGTCAACCAGCGTCGAAATAAATCCCAGGTCATCAACGTCGTAGTTATATTGCATTGACCCCGGTCCACCTAGATTCCACTGGATGGTAGCACCGGGAAGGTTTATCAGAATGGGATGGTAACCAGGTATATTTGTAGAATCCGGAAACACGGCGATAAACCCCTCTGCTTCAGCCAATTCAGCAAAGCTGCTGAGATATTCTTGTCCCTGTCCGCTGCTGCCCAGGCCGTGAAACGAAAACACTAATGGGACCGATTCTGAACCATTGTAACTGGATGGGATATAGTACCCATACGTGCGGTTATACCCACCGTACATCATCCAATTCGATGGGAGCGTTATCGCCCCTTGGCTGGCCGCAACAGGACCCGCTACGGGCAACATCAACGCTAGAATCACCAGAAGAGCAAGAATACAATATCTCTTTAAAGCCATTTTTCCACCTCCCTTTTCAGATTTTTTATATAAAAAGGCCTGATAAAACTCACAAAGCTATATTTCTCTATAACCTTCACCTCCTTTATGGTACGTATCTACTAAATGCCAACAACTATTGCTTACAAACTTATACGCACAGATTTTTAAAAGCCTTGTTGTTACGGTACCCTAGAAATTGCTGCAGATGGTATTTTGTCATTAGAAGAAAGACGTCAGGAAACTTTTCCCCAGATTACAAACCTTCAAAAGTTAATTATAACAAATTTCTGCTTCGAATGTCAACTGCTGACGCTGCGCGGCTGCTGCTTGTGCGGATTGTCTAAATATTCGTTTGTGATACACTAATGCCATTAGAAGGCGCTTGGGAACCAGGGATTAATAAAAGGGTGTAACCTATCGCAACTGGGGTGCCAAAGTACATCAAAAACAGGGTATTGTGGGGCTATGACCTTAACCTTCTGGCGGTGGCCGGCATATCCACGCTGGTGTTGGTCCTGCAGCGTTACCATCCTTTAAACATCGATTTTCCCCGGGCAACGGAGCTCATTTATTATCTGCTGGTCCCGCTGGCGGCGGGTTTTTTGTTTTTTCGAGATAAGCCCTGGGATTATGGCATCCGCGTTGGCCGCTGGAAACCTTCGATAATTCTAATCGCTGGCTGCCTGGCAGCCATGGCGCTGATTCTCTATGTGGTCGGTAAAATGCCCGAGTTTTGCTCTTACTACCACAAGGATGTCATAGACTGGTCCAAGCTGCTGCTCGACGCCGCACTTTACATGTTTGCCTGGGAATTTCTGTTCCGTGGATATATGCTGTTTGGTTTGGAAAAATCGATAGGCAAGGGTGCTATCTTTGTGCAGGCCATTCCTTTTGTGCTGCTTCATTTTGGCAAGCCCTTTTTGGAGACGCTGGCCTGCATCCCCTGCGGCTTTATTTTGGGTTATGTAGCATACAGAACGAGGTCGTTTTTGCCTTGTTTTATCATTCACTTTGGCATCTACGTAATGATGTTCTTTTTTACTAATTTGTAGGGCGTCGGTGGAGTTCTGCGTTCTGCTTAGAAGGGAAGGTGAGAGATCGCCTCTTTGAAGAGGGGGAGCACATTGGCAGGAAACAGGAGGAGGAGGGCGCCGATAATCGCCGGCCACTGGGCAAGGTATATCGCCAGCGGATATCTTCCCGGCAAAGTCAGCGCTGAGATAACAGGGTCGTTGAATTCAGGAATATTAAACCTTCTATTTCCTTGCGGGTATAGCATTTTGCCGCAGAACATCCCCACAAGAAAGAGGCCGAACCAGGGCAGCAGCGGGAAGTAATCCCACGTCCAAAAGCCGCGTGGCATCAGGCCCAGCCAAAGTAGCCAGGGAAAGTTGAAATAAATATTTTGTACCTGCAGGTAAATGCCTATTGCCATCAGAGCAGCACCCAGTATCAAGTTGATGAAGCGGAATCTTAAAAAGAAAGGCGCGAGTATGAACGCAATCCCGAAGAAGTGAAGTATGCCGAATCGGACATATTCATCTGGGGCGGCTAGCCATGTAATCAGAGTAATCCCCATGCCCCAGGCGAATATTTCCAGGCCTCTCCGCAGAAACCCCGGGATTCTTATTGTTCTGGAACGAGTGATTGTGAGTGATACTCCGGCGAGGAAGATAAAAGTCCCGGCGGTCACTCTGGGAAACCACCACCAGAAGCTATAAGGCACACCGGGCACGCCAATGTTGTGGATATGGAAGGGATCATTAAGTAAATAGAGCGTGTGAAAGGTTATCATCATTGCTATGGCGACGGTGCGTAGGAGGTCTATCTCCCAGAAACGGCTATGCCTGGTTGTGTTAATGTGAGTAGTATCCGCCATTTGTCAAGCTTTCTGTCCTGATTTTATCACGTTTTGGTCGTTGAGATTTCGCTGAGAGGGATTAAATTTCTCCCCTTTTTGTTTAGGGTCGCGGTGGTGCCATAGTATAATAGAGTTATGGCCAGGGAAGAGAAATCGCTTTTGCTGCTTTTTGACGGCAATGCCCTGGTGCACCGCGCCTTTCACGCCCTGCCCCCGCTAACCCAACCCAAGACCGGGGAGCTGGTAAATGCCGTCTATGGCTTTGCCAGTACCCTGCTCAAAGTATTTGCTGATTTCAAGCCCACTCACTGGGCTGTGGCATTTGACCGTCCCACACCGACCTTTCGACATGAAATGTTCGAAGAATATAAAGCCCAGCGCCCGGCCACGCCCGAGGAATTGAAAAGCCAGATAAAAAAGGTTCACCAGTTGGTGGCAGCCTTCCATATCCCCGTTTTTGAAATCGATGGCTTCGAAGCCGACGATGTCCTGGGCACCTTAAGTAAGCAGGCTGATGAGCAGGGCATTGAGACCATCATCGTTACTGGGGACAATGATATGCTGCAAGCTGTTTTGCCCCGGGTGAAAACCCTTGCCCCCAGCGGTCCTTCACCGATACCGTCCTTTATGATGAAGAGGCAGTGGAGCAGAAATACAGCCTCAAACCGGAACAACTCGCTGACCTGAAAGCACTGGCTGGCGATGTCTCGGACAATATACCCGGCCTGCCCGGTGTTGGTGAGAAAACAGCCACTAAATTACTCCAGCAGTATGGCAGCCTCCAGGGAATCTACGACCATATTGAAGATGTAACGCCGGGCAAGTTGCAGAACATGCTACGCGAATATCGTAATCAATCTTTTCGGAATAAAGAGCTGTCCACATTAGTCAAAGATGTTCCTATCAAGCTGGACTTGAAAACCTGCCAGGTTAGCCACTATGACCGAAACGAGGTTGCCAGGCTTTTCCAGGAGCTGGAGTTCATCAATTTGCTTCCCAGGCTGCCCCAGATGAAAGCTGAGGACTTGCAGCCCCCGGCAGTCAAGAGCCAGATGGTGAACAGCGAGACAGCCCTGGAACAGCTTATAGGCGAACTGGAAAAAGCACGGAGCCTCGCCATCGAGGTGGAAACTACGGGCGAAAAAGCTGCGATGGCTGATTTGGTAGGCATAGCCCTATCACCAGCCCGGGGGAAGGCGTTTTATATACCTCTAAGGCACCAGGGCTTGAATCAACCGCCGCAATTGCCGCTGACCCAGGTCATAACCAGGCTCAAGCCAATTCTGGAGAACGCCAGCATGGGCAAGATTGCCTATAATGGCAAACATGTTATGGCGGTGTTGGCTGGCTGTGGGGTGAAGCTTGAGAATCTAAATTTCGACCCCATGCTCGCAGCCTATCTCCTCGGCGATAAAAGCCTGGGACTTAAAGCACTGGCTTTTAACAAACTGGGCACCGAGATAGTAACCCCCACTGAATTAACCGGCACAGGAAAGAAACAAAGCTCCCTATCCCTGCTAGAGGCAAACCGAATTGCCGACTATGCCTGCGCCAGCGTGAGTATCCTTTGGAGTTTAAGGGAGAGTATGGAAACTGAGCTACAAAAGCAGGGACTGTGGCAGCTCTTCACCGAAGTGGAGATGGCTTTGGTCCCGGTGCTAGTAGCTATGGAAGATAATGGCATTCTTCTGGATACCGACCTGCTCCGTAAGATGTCTCTAGAGATGGGTAAGGAACTGCTGAGGCTGGAGAAGGAAATCTACGGCAGCATCGGACATCAATTTAATATCAATTCGCCCCAGCAATTAGGCAGGGTGCTTTTTGAAGACCTCCGTCTACCCCAGTCTCGCAGAACGAAGACCGGCTATTCCACCGAAGCCTCGGTCATGGAGGCATTGAGGGGCGTTCATCCCGTAATTGAATTTATACTGCAATACCGCCAGCTCAGTAAGCTCAAGTCAACCTATGTTGATGCCCTGCCCGCGCTTATTAACCATAAGACGGGGAGGGTGCATACCAGTTTTAACCAGACCGGCACAGCTACTGGCCGGCTCTCCTCCAGCGACCCCAACCTCCAGAATATACCTATAAGGACTGAGATGGGGAATAAGATAAGGAAAGCCATTATAGCTCCGCCCGGGGCGTACCTCTTGAGCGGCGATTATTCCCAAATTGACCTGCGAGTCCTGGCTCACCTCTCTCAAGACCCCGGTCTCATCGCCGCCTTTGCCCAGGATGAGGATATCCATGCCACGACTGCCTCTAAACTCTTCGGCATCCCCAATGATGAAGTGACCTCTGAGATGCGCCGGAATGCCAAAACGGTCAATTTCGGAGTTATTTATGGCATGAGTGATTACGGTTTAGAGCAAGCCACCAATCTCAGCCGGGAAGAAGCCGCTCAATTCATCGCCCTGTATTTCGAAAAATATCCCAGGGTGAGGGAATATCTGGAAGCCACCAAGGAGCAAGCCCGCAAGCTGGGCTATGTGCAAACAGTGTTGGGGAGGCGGCGGTTCCTGCCCGAAATTAATTCTGCCAACCGGATGGTCAGGGAGGCTGCGGAGCGCATGGCTATAAACGCCCCGGTGCAGGGTAGCTCCGCCGATATCATTAAAATTGCCATGATAAATCTACACCGGGAAATGGAGAAGCGGAATCTTAAGAGCAAGATGCTGTTACAAATACACGACGAATTGCTCTTCGAGGTGTCGGAGGGGGAGGTAGAGGAAATGAAGTCCCTCGTTAGCGACCTTATGCCCAGGGCTTTCCAGCTTCGCGTCCCTGTCAAGATAGATATCAAGCTGGGCAAAAACTGGGCTGAGATGGGATAGACTGATAAATCCCAAATCCTAATATCTAAATCCTAAACAAATTCAAAACTCAAAGGCCAAAGCAAGGCGTACATCCACAAAAGTTCGGATTTTCCGCCGGTTCGGATAAAGTAATTGTCAGCACCCATTGTGTTATGATATGAGGGGAGGTAATCAATGAAGATAAGAGTAGTATTGGAAACCTCAGAAGAGGGAGGATACACTGTATATGTTCCTTCCCTCCCCGGATGTATTAGCGAAGGAGAAACAGAGGAAGAAGCGCTGGCAAACATTAGAAAGGCTATCGAGCTACACCTTGAACCTGTTGAGGACGAACTGTTCATTAGCGAGAGTAAGAAGGTCAAGGAAGTAGTGGTGTGACGGAGATACCAAGTCTATCCTACCGTAAGGTGGTCAATGCACTTCAGCGCGCAGGCTTTGTGGTTGTTAGACAGAGAGGCAGCCATATTCGGCTTCAGAAAAGGACAAAGGAAAAGGTCATCAAACTAACAGTTCCAGCTCACGCTCCAATTAAGAAAACTACCCTCGCCAGAATTATTAAAGATGCTAATCTTTCCCTTGAAGAGTTCAGGGAATTGCTTTAAATGCGACTAAAGGCAAAACCAACGCTTTTGTCTTACCATTACTCAAAGCTACAATGAGCCAGAAATCTACAAAAGTTTGGATTTTCCCTCGGCTCAGGGACAATTGTACCTTTTCTAAGCTTCTTGCTAAGGATCTCAGAATTAGCTAGGGTGTGTGGCCGCAGTGGATTTGTAAGGTTTGTATTGCTACACTAACTCGAAATGCCGGAACTGCCTGAGGTAGAGACGATTAAGAACGAGCTTGCGCCCTGGGTCGTGGGGCAAAGCTTCACTCAAGTTACTATCTTAGATACCGAGCTGGTGTGTGGTTGTTCTGCTGAAGAAGTCCGTAGCGGATTAATAGGGCATAAGATAGAAAGCCTGGAGCGCCGGGGAAAGTATCTCATCTTTCACCTATCGAATGGCAAGTCACTGATTATACATCTCAGGATGACCGGCAGCTTGCTGTTGAATCCCAAGGAAGTTGAGCGCTATGCCCGGGCGGTTTTTAACCTCTCCAATGGGCACCGCTTTGTTTTCAGAGACCGGCGCCGGCTGGGGTTGATATGGCTGGTGGACGATGCCAGTACTGTAGTCGGTAAGCTGGTTCCGAGCCGCTGGATAAAAGCTTTACCCCGGGCATTCTGGGGCAAAGATTAAGCCGGCGTCATATCCCCGTAAAAGCCGCGCTTCTTGACCAAGGTATCGTCGCGGGAATCGGCAATATGTATGCCGATGAAGCCCTCTTTGCCGCTTGCATTCACCCCCTGAGAAAAGCCGACGCCTTATCGCCCGCAGAAGTGCGAACTTTACATAATTGCATCCGCAAAGTGCTTGGGGCAGCCATCGGCAGCAAAGGCGCCAGCGTGGATACCTACGTCCGCCCTGAAGGCGAGCTGGGCACAGCCCATTTCGATTTCAAGGTTGCTCATAAGGGAGGCGAACCCTGCCCCGTTTGCGGCAGCACTATCGAGCGGGTCCTGGTGCAGAGCCGCGGCACTTACTTTTGCCCTAGATGCCAACCTTTTGGTTCCGGGCCTCTGATATAAAAGCTGGCCGCGGCGGGACTTTAACCAGTGACCGAAGGCTTCTGAGGGCCAGTCTCGACTAGCAGCCCCGATTCTGGTGAGATTGTATTACCATTGAGTAAACATTGGGATGTTTGCCATTCCATGCGTACGTTAGCGTATAGCTGTTTAGAATAGATTTAGTGGCTCAATCATAATTTTACGTGTGGTAGTTTGGGCAAATAGACGTTTTGGTCTATTTCAATTGTTTCCACGCTGAGATAAGGTCTTGGACACGACGAAGCGCCATAGTTAGGTCACCCAAACTCTCGACTTCGGCTGCGCTCATTAGCCTAGCAATAGGTGCCGAATCACGCATCTTGGAATAAGTCCTGTTTGCTTGGAGATTCTTCTGTATATGTGTTTCAAGGTCATCATAATGCCCAAGAGCTGGCATTTTGGGTGCGTTATAATAACGGCCAATGGCCCTCAATGTGAAGTAGTTTTCAATGGAACGCCTCTGGGTCATAAAGAACATATAACCGTTATGTTCAAACTCCTCAGCCAATTGCCGTTTCCATTTTGGAACTTTGCCAGTAGGAGAGGTCCGCTCGCTATCAATAAGCACAACGAAATTGGGGTTAAGTTGCTTAAGACCACCGACCGTAACATGCTGCAGGGCGTCACCACCAACCCACATTAATGAAATGTTATTGGCGTCCAGGTCAGTGCCCAAAGTCTTGAAGAATATGGTGTATACCGAACGATCCGATGGGCCTTCGACCCAGATGATGCCATCTGACGCTAAAGCATCCCCAGGACTCACACCTAGAATCTGGGCAACGTCCATTAAGCGGTCTCTTTGAAGAGGAGAGCTCAGTGAAGTCATCCCTTTCACGATATCCACTTTATGAATCTTCGCAGATTGCCAACCATCTATGAAGAGTGTTGAATGAGTTGTTAATAGGAGTTTTTTGCCATATTTTGTAGACAAGCTATCCAGCTTATTACGGAACCGCCTTTGAGCCCCTGGATGCAGATTGGTTTCTGGTTCTTCTATGCCGATGATAGCACAAGGCGAATTGACGATATGATAGAGGACAAGTGCAATGCGTTTGGCTCCTTCACCCATATTCGGCAGGGGGACAAAATGAGTTTTTTCGATCTCGGAACGAAGTAGGTACCTCTCCGCCGGACCTTTTGACTTGTCATGGGGTAGCTGTGCAGGCTGTATTTCCCCACCAATACCTTCGGTAATGAACCAAAGACCATCCCGGACTTCGTTATAATGGGACCGGATCGCCAGATCATTATTCAAATATTGTGCCATCAAAATGCGAGCAATATCGTGCTGGTCATTCTCTGGGATTCGGTCGAAGCAATCCTGACATAGTATTGGGAAGTATAGTTTGGTAAGCATTGACTGAAAAATACGAAGTATATCCAGATTTACAGAGGATGATGCACCTGTGCCAAAGAGAGGGTAACGCTTGCTTACTTTTCGATAACCGAGATAATGTCTAATAAGCAAATTACCTTTGGCAATGTCCACGTTGTACAATAGGTCTGGATAACGCCCGCGAGAAAAATCTACCAGGGGTTTACTGACTTGTACTTTAGCCTTTTTGATTGGGTCCGCAAAATTTTCTTGCTCTTCATTTGAGATGGCAACTTGCAGGTAAATGTCAATTAAGGAAATCCCAGGAGAGAAGTCCTCATCCCGCAATTTTGGCCCGAGTGTGCTGACTTGGGTAGCAAGCCTTAGCGCTCGCAGAATATTGCTTTTGCCGGTACTATTGCGACCAACAAGGATAGTAACCCCGGAAGTGAGGGGGAGTTTTGATTCCGCTATGGAGCGAAATCCCTTCACTATCAACGACTGTAGCAACACTTCACAATCATCTTAACATGGTGATAAATGTACCCATCCACCTGGATGGTCTTGTTACGTGGCAAATAAGTCTATCAGCAACTTTAACTCTAAAGGCGGTATTACGTTGATGTGGACGAAAGCCCGAGATATCACGTGGTGAATTAGTAAATGGTTTGTATGCTTCAGGTGAGAAAAGGTCTAGGTAATAACCCATGTTTGTCATATTGTCTGATGTTATGTATTGTACCAATTATAGCACAATTTCAATACGGTAGGTGGCCTCGATGTTAGAGTAGCTTAATGCACGAAGAAGAAGGGCAAATTAAGAGAAGGCACAAAGCATATCATGCAAGTAGTAGGTGGTACTTCCTGGTTTAAGGATACTCCACATTATTGGGCAGAAGCGTCATTGCCTCTGGCTTACGCGGTGGCGTGTGTGGAAGTGGTGTCCGAGAGTTCTGAAAAGGCTTGTGTACTCTGCAATTTACTTGAAGCTAGCATTTATCACCACTGGACGAATATGGGGATGTTTGCCATTTACCGCGCGCACTTATTTAGGCCACTCGCTCCTCCTCTTCACCCGATAGCGGATTAGTGTCTTAATTACATTAGCATCGGGCTTTGATTGGCATTCTTCCTCGTGCGGGCCAGCTATTTCATAGCCATTGGCCGTGATGAAGCCCTAAGCTGTCCTCAAACTTCACTGAGCTAGTGAGTGGTATAATTGGATTAGGATGTATCTCTTTGGCTGATAGTTAGCTGAGCCAAGGGATTTGAAGAGGGTAAAATGGAAAGGAAGAACCTAAATTTCGTTCTGGTTCATGGTGGCTGGCATGGCGCATGGGTATGGGATCGATTGGTACCTTACTTAGCTCAGGCTGGTTACAATGTATTTACTCCTGACTTGACTGGACTCGGGGAAAAAGTAAAACTGGCAAATCCTGACATTGGCTTGAGCACTCATATTCAGGACATATTAGCCATTCTGGATGATAAAAACTTACACAATGTGCTGCTGGTTGGCCACAGTTATGGCGGTATGGTTATTACAGGCGTGGCGGATAAAGCAGTGGAACGTATTGCAAAATTGATTTACCTGGATGCACATGTACCCAAAGATGGTCAATCTTTTGGGGACATTGTAGGGCCACAGATTATGAATATGATACGTCAGGCAACAAAAGCGACAGGACAGGGGTGGCTTGTTCCTGCACCCCCTCCTGAACATTTTGGCATTACCTTAGAGGCTGACATTGCCTTTGTTAAGTCCAAGTTGGTGCCCCAGCCAATAAAAACTTTTGAGGAGCCAGTACATCTTACAAATCCGGCCGCTTTTACCATGCCCCGTACGTATATTTATCTGAACAAGCCTCCTCTCGGTTCCTTTGACGGGTTTGCCAAGATGGCGCGAAGCTCAAAAGACTGGGGTTATTACGAAATGGCGACCGGTCATGATGCAATGATACTTGAACCTCAAGAGCTAGCTGAGTTATTTATTAAAATTGCCAATGAATGAACTAAAAATCATTTCTTTTGATAACGAATGTTCGTCTAAATCATCGCACACGTTTATTAGACTATTAGCTCTTCTTTTTCACCTGATACCGGATTAGTGTCTTAATTATCTTAGCCTCCTTTTATTGCTAGTCTATCAAAAGCTCTGTTTCTGGTTCAATAATCAACATGTGGACTACTGAATAATATTGCTGTGGCTGCGATGAACCCCTAAGTTATCCTCAAACTTCACTGAGCTAGCAAGTGGTATAATGGAATCAGGACATCATACTCTGCCTGCTGAATAGCCCAACCGGCGGATTTGGAGAGGAAAATACAAAGGCGAAATGGCAGAGCAAAAGCTCAAACGCAATTTATACAATTTAGACAATGTTAGAGACTTAATATAAATGCCAAGATAGTTTGGGGTTGTGAAAAGAGAGGAGTATGAATGAGTGAACAAGGAGTTAAGCATATAACAGTACCGGGGCTCAGGTTACATCTAAGAAGGGATGATAACCACAATATTCTTTGGATAAACAGCCAAAAAGTATTAATACTTAATACTACAGCAGCTGATTATGTTGAAGCATATATTGATGCTATGCGTTCTACCTCACAATTTGACCAAGGGGTAGTTAAGTCTAAGATTATAAAGATAATAGAAGAGAAATACCCTACAGTTACTAAGGAGAGAATACTTAGCGACTTCGATACTTTATATGCTCAAATACTTGAGATAGCCGAGAACAAATGCCCGGTTTATGACCTGGGAATTGGACAGCAAGTCATAGATGTAAACAAACTAACCGCACCACCAAGAGTAGACCTGGCACTGACTTATAGATGCAATAATAAATGTTCATTCTGCTACACAGGTGGCTCGCACAAGACTAAGGAATTAGACACTACAGATTGGGCACAAATACTAGATAAGCTTTGGAAAGCTGGGGTACCTCAAGTAGTATTTACCGGTGGAGAGCCTACATTAAGAGATGACCTGGTCCCACTAGTAAGTCATGCTCAAGAGTTCGTGACTGGTTTAGTTACAAACGGACGTTTACTACATAAGCTATCTAAAAGTTTAAACGAGGCAAGCTTAGATTACGTGCAAGTCAGTATTGAATCCAATTCCCAGTCTATTCACGATGAGATGACCGGTGCGGTCAACTCCTGGGCAGAGACTGTAAATGGAATCCGGGTAGCAGTAAAAGAAGGTTTAAATGTCTATACCAATACTACCCTTACCAAGCGTAATGCGGACCATTTTACTTCTACTATGGAATTTTTGGCCTCCTTGGGGGTTAAAGGTATAGCTTGTAATAGTCTAATATGTAGTGGCTTAGGGTGTAAGGCAGTTGAAAAGGATGGGCTAAGTGAGGAAATGTTAAAGGGCATCCTGCAAAATGCTTGTGAAAAGGCTAGAGAGTTAAAGATAGAGTTTAACTGGTATACACCTACTTGCTATAGGAAGTTGAATCCTATAGATCTAGGCTTAGGAATAAAAAGCTGCTCAGCTGCTCAGTATAATGTAACCATTGAACCAGATGGGACTGTTATTCCATGTCAGTCACTCTTCAACCACAAAATGGGGCATATTAAAAAGGATAGCTGGGAAAAGATTTGGGGCAATAAGGTTGCGAGGAAGATTAGAAATCACTACTTCATTAGTGATGAATGTAAGTCTTGTAATTTACTGGAAACTTGCGGGGGTAGCTGTCCCTTAGCAACAGGGGAATTGAAATGAGAAGAGTTTTATTGATAGCTGCTATATTTTTTATTACTTTAGCTTTACTGCCTGTTCCGACATACGCTGCTGATACCGGTACTTATGAAATACTAAATTACACAGTCGAACTCACTCCTTTAAGTGATGGTAGTGTAAATATGACATACTACCAGGAATGGCTATGTACTGGGGGTGATATACCCTGGGTAACAGTCGGTACCGCAAATAATAATTTTGACATCATAAGTACTGGAGGCAATGTCGAATCTGCCAGAGACGATAGTGGCGGAGGTTGGCAAGGAGTCTACCTAACACTAGATAAGGATTATACTTCTGGTGAGAAGTTTGCTATATCTTTTTCAATAATCCAGCGAAGCCTCTTAGAAAGGTTAACCAATGAAGGAAAGTGGAGGATAGATTTTACCCCCGGATGGTATGATAATTGCGTTACAGATAGCCTTACTATTACATTAAACTCACCAGTGCCAGTTAGCTCATATAATTTTTCACCTCAACCTGCTCAAGTAATAGATAATATCGTCACCTGGCAAACCAGTTTAGCTAGAGGAGGTAGGTTTAACGTTGCAATGGTATCTTCTGATGGAAGTTTTCTTCAACCTACAGAACCTGCGAGTCCTAGTTTTAATTGGTTGTGGGTATTAATACCCGCTTTTATAGTTGGTCTTTTTGTTGCTGGACTTGTTCGAAGTAGGAAAAGAAAAGAATCTTCTACTTCGGAAGAGTATATCTTTGATGAAAAGGGTAATTTAGATGATAGGTTAAAAGAGGCAAAGGAGAAGTGGGATAAAGATAAGAAAGATACTAAGTTCTCTGATACAGAACAAACTAGATTTGATGAGTTCGTGGACCAGAAAAAGTTAACCCCCGATGTCAATGGAAACTACTATTATAATGGTAACTTTATTAACCCTTGGATATTATTCTGGGCTTTAAATAGTCTTTCTTACCATAGACCTAATATGAATGTAGCTACAACGAGAGGCACAGGAACTAGAGGCGGGTCATCTTGTGTTGCCGTTTCCTGTGCTTGTGTAGCCTGTGCTTGTGCCTGTGCTTGTGCATGCGCAGGAGGTGGTGCTGCCGGTTGTGCAAAGAAACTGGACTATTACGATGAAATAGAACCCGGAGATGAATGCCATAATAAAGATTGCGGGCTAACCAGCTCAATCAGATACTATACTGAAAAGGTTAATTGATAGGCTATCACCACCATTCTTGAGCCGCATGGTATTGAACCTCCCCCTTGTTGCCAGAAAGACTACCTCAAATTATTATCTTCTGTTTCTGATAGCTTCAATTACTGAAAGAAGAATTCCGACACCTATGAGAGGGTAACCTATCCGACGATCATAACCGAAAATAATCCCCAGAACCACTAAGCATATACCGACTATAGCGAGGTTTGAGGGTTGTCGATATTGCCTTCCCCTGGCTATAAGCAAAAGCACCACAACAACAACCAGGGCAACGATTGAAATGGCTATCCACAAGGGTTCCATAGATACCTCCTTTTAGAAGTACTGGCTACTTTCGAGAATTATAGCACTGAGGGCAAAGAGAAGATAGGTCATTACCAGGGAAAAACATCGGGATGTTTGCCCTTCCATGCGTACGTTAGTGGGTCATGGTAAGTCCAACTCTGCGTGAAACACGTTTGACTTGCTTTGTAACATCCCCGAGAAATGTTGGGTAATAACACAAGCTTTTGTGACCATTGACCTCACAAATTACATTTTTATTAAATTAAAAATGGGAGCACTGCCTCTTACCCAATGTTTATGCCCAATCAGGCAGTTGCTAGCCAGACAAGGACTCTCGCCACCGCTCTTAATAGAATAAGCCGGCATTTGCCGGCTTATTCTGGATATCTCTTGAATGAGGCAAGCTCACCCCAGTTATCTGTTCGTTAAAATAACGGAAGTGGAATGGGAAAGCGACCCATCCGTAGCAGTGATTGTCAAGGTATAGGTGCCACGATGTCTTTGCTTTATAGTCACTTTAAGTGTAGAGCTTGCCCCGGTTGGTGTTGGAGTGACTGCCGAGGGGCTGAAGCTTGCGGTGGCACCGCTGGGTAACCCCGTGACCGAAAGGCTGACCGATGAATTATATCCGTTGAGGGCAGTTAGTGTTACAGTGTAAGTGGTGTTGCCCGTCCCGCTGATTGTTCGCGCAGACGGACTGGCTTTTATCGAGAAGTCAGGGACCACCACGGTCACTGTCAAACTTGTGGAGTGGGTGAGTGAACCGGATGTTGTTCCGGTTATTGTAACGGAGTAAGTCCCAGCTGCAGCCGTTAGTGGCACATTGACTGTCAAGGTGGAGGATGCGGAACCTCCTGCTGATGGAGTAACCGAAGCTGGACTTAGGGAAGCGCCCCACCCGGTTGGCACGCTGGCTGCCAAATTCACCACGTCGCTGAATCCACTGAGAGAGGTCACGGTGATAGTCGAAGTCGGGGAAGCTCCCCGATTAGCAGTTATTGAGGATGGTGACGCTGATATATAGAAGTCAGGCGTAGTCACCGGCGCATAGTGGGTAGTCAGTGGACTGCCTAAACCAGTGACATAATCGTAACCTGCGGCGGCAGAGTATCCATTTGATCCTATCGTTATATCTCGGAAGTAGGAGGCGTAGCTGGCAGACTTTGCATCCTTATAGAAGTTGCTGTTGGTCGCTGAATTGCCCAAGGATTGAATTGCAGCCCATTGCGGTGCACCAGCGCTGGTCCCACCCACTACCAGCCATCCTCCATAGCCATAGCTATCATAGACAGAAACGCCCGAATTCGGATTGGCATCGTACGATACGTCCGGTACGCACCGATGATTATTGGCGCCCGGAATGTCGTAAGTTGATTGATATATCGGCTCAACTTCTATCGAACTCACTCCACCACCGCTGCCGCTCCAGCCAGTTTCTGATGCCACTGAGCCATCCGGATTGAGATTAAGGGTTGTCCCGCCCACGGCAACCACATTGGGTGAAGCTGCCGGCCAGATTATTCCTGCCCCTGCGTCCCCGGATGAGGCAAAGAAGGTCGCCCCATACGAGCTGGTGAAATGGTAATCATATAAAGTCTCCCCGGAAAACTCATTCGCGCCCCAGCTCATGGAGATCGCTATGACATCAGAGCGACCCCGTGCATAATCTACGGCAGCCAGAAGATCAGTTAAGCTATTCGATTTCGCTTCCACCAGCAGGATCTTGGCATTGGGAGCGATGGCATGTGCCCATTGAACATCCAGGGATATCTCCAGCCCCCAGCCGGAGTCCGCTCGGATGGTTGAGGCCATCATGTGTTTTTCAAAATTCGGAGTAGACAAGTTAAAGGTATTGCTGAAGAGGGTTAGGTCATTTTGAACCGTCGGGTCATCATAGGCATCGATGATGGCAATTGTCCCTGTGCCACCAGTTGTGGGCAGATTATAGGCACCCCGAATTTGTGTTGGAGAAAGACCAGCGGGGCCGCTGGTTGCTGCAGTTTGCTTCAGATGCAACATAGTATGGGCCTTTGGCCCGCCATTGCTATCAGGAGCTGCCGTGCAAATACCTGTGAAACCAAATAATAGTACTGTAACAATTAGTCCGATAATAAAAAGGCGTTTCATACGCTACCCCCTCTTATCTCTCAGTATATGAAAAAGCTGGACTCTGTGTGAAAGATTTTAGTAGCGAAAAGATGCTTTGTCAATAGGCTGTAAGTACCGTAACATATTGGACAGAAGTGACCTGACACTACACAATCTAATTTATTGTTACCTTCAAACAAACATCGGGATGTTTGCCATTCACCACACACATTTATCAGGCTATGAGCTCTTTTTTTTCACCTGATACCGGATTAGTGTCTTAATTACCTTAGCATCTGGCTTTGATTGGTATTCTTCCTCGTGTGGGCCAGCTATTTCATAGCCATTTGCCGTGATGAATTGTTGCAGGCGCTCAATGGTTTGCGTTTCCTGGTCATAAGGGCCGAGGTGAAGAATTTGAGCTACCGTGCCATATTTCCAGGTCTCAATCTTTACCTCAGTGCCCGGTTCTTTCTGGGGTAAGGAGGTAGTGTTGTCGGGCACGGGGATACCAGCAATTATGAGCCATTCTCCTTTGGGATAGAGATGGGCATTTGGATAGCGAGCACGAGGGCAGCTTACCTTAAAGGACTCCAATCCCCTCTTTTTCAGGTCAAACTTCAAGGTATAAACTGAGCCAAATAGAGCAGGGAATATCTTAGCGAAGACCTTGTCCGGGGAGCCTTTTCCCTGGACAACGGCCATCTTCTGGGACGGCATCTCAAGGATTATCGGATCAGTCTTAAGTTTACGTGGCGACATGTACACCTCCACAGTTGCAGCTTCTTGGTAAGTATAACACGGTGAACTAAGGTAAATAGGGATGTGGTTACGAGTTTATAGTCAATTGCAAAACTCTTTGTGACTCTCCCTCCCCTGGCGGGACGCAGAAGGCAAGTTGTTTAAAATTCCCCTCTTAAGGTAAGAGGGGAAAGGGGAGTTATGGAGGTAACCCCCTCTATCCCCCTTATCCTAAGGGGGAAGTGGGAGACTTTGTTGATTTCTCACAAGGTCGGCGACTTTTATGGGTGAATCCAGCCTCGTGCGGCACGACCCTAAAGGATTGCGCTACAGAGTCTCCCGTCGAGGGCGAGGAGTTTTATATAAGATGATATGGCTACGAGTTTAGATACAACAGGGATTGTTTGACAACATCCACTTGTCATTCTGAGCGGAGCGAAGAATCCTTCACATGGCTTAGAACGGCGTCTATAGATTCTTCGTCGTCCCGATTTCATCGGAACTCCTCAGAATGACATTACTAAACGCTCTCGTACAACTGAGATTTCCATACGGCACACTGGCAAGGTATAATTTACGGAATAAATACTTTGGAGGTGACATGAAACCGTTGGTAGTTTATTATTCTTTGACAGGTAAAACGAAGATGGTTGCTCAGGTAATCGCCGAGGCACTGAATGCCACGCTAGTGGAGATTAAGGAGACAAAGCCCAGAAAACTAGGGTTTTCTGTCTATTTGCTTGGCGGCTTCTTCGCTGTAACGAACAGGGGGAGTAAGATAAATCCTATAAGCGTCGATGTAAAGCAATACGAAAGGATATTTATCGGCTCTCCAATCTGGGGTTCCAGACCAGCACCGGCTATTAACTCATTTATATACCAGACAAATTTTGAAGGCCGGAGCGTTATTCCATTCTTCACCATGGGCGGCACTACTCCGGAGAAAGCTCTGGCGAACATAACAGCGAAAATAGAGAAACGCCAGGGCAAGGTAGCAGGCTCTTTTGCCATAACATCGTATGAGGTATCCGACGAGGAAATCATCGCCAGGGCTAAAGAGGCGATAAAAGAGTATTCGAGCTAGACCAATTCATTCAACGATGCCACTTCCTTCCGACTCTAATTCCAGTTATCAAGAAGCGAAGCAGTGGTGGTGTCTACTGGACGATGTCAGAACCTTTTTTGAGCAAAATCCAGACGCTGACTGACGCAAAATTGTTTCGCAATTTTGCTGACGGCTCGCGGGCAAAAATTTTCCTCCCCTTGAACCCCTTCCTTTTTGCCCGCCCGCCGAAGAATTTTCACCAAAATTTTTGGAGCCGGCCTATCAATTTAAAAAATTACAGCGTATAACAAGAAGTATAATATAATACAGTGTGGAACGTATGAGTAATCCCGATAGAAAGATGGGTTTCTGGAAACGACATAGTCAAAAGGTAAAGGCACAAGTGCAAGATATGAAATGGAGTGTTTTGTCTCTCTATCTTGCACGCAAAGATCCAAGAATCCCCCTAAAATCAAAAATTATGATTGTTATTGCGGTTGGCTATGCCTTGAGTCCTATAGATTTAATTCCAGACTTCATCCCAATAATTGGGTTGTTGGATGATGTCTTAATTGTGCCTGCGTTAGTGGGATATGCTGTTAAATCAATACCTTCAGAAATTTTAAATGAATATAAAGAGAAAGCAAAGGTTGAGTTTGAAAAAGGGACGCCAAAATCGTATAAAACAGCAATTGTAATTGTTCTGATATGGGCAATCATTCTTTTTCTGACAATTTATTGGATTGGTAATATTTTCTGGTGGTAAGATGAGAAAAATAAGGCACACAGCCATGAAATGCGTAAAACAGGCTCAAAAACTAACTGGCAGCGGCTGGATTTGAACCGGCTTATAATGAAACTGTAAACTATAACAGCTAGGAATATGCCGTGCGAAATTTCCAGGGTAAATTATTAAGGAGTCGCGTTATCTGTGCTGGCTAAGCTGACATTTCTGGGGGCGGCGCGCAACGTTACAGGTTCCTGCTATCTCTTGGAGAGACAGGGTACCCGCGTGTTGATAGATTGCGGGATGTACCAGGAGTGGAAGTACCAGGAAAGAAACTGGCAGCCATTTCCGTTTGCCCCTTCGTCCATTGATGCCGTTTTTTTGACTCATGCCCATCTTGACCATTGTGGACTTTTACCTAAACTGGTACGGGAAGGTTACAAGGGTAAGGTGTACTGCACTCAGGCGACGGCTGAGCTAGCCGAAATTATCCTTGTTGATGCCGCACATTTGCAGATGGAAGACGCCGTATTTAAGCGGGAACGCCATAAAAGGGAGGGGCGCCGTGGTCCTTATCCGGAAATACCTCTTTACACCGTAGAAGATGCCGAAGCAGTTAAGCCGCATTTCTCCGCCGTAGAATATCTGAGTTGTGTCAGAATCAGCAGCAATGTCGAAGGCTGTTATTATGAAGCCGGTCATGTACTGGGGGCGGCAGCCATAACTATAAATATCCGGCAGGATGGCCAGAACCACAGGGTAATTTTTTCAGGTGATATTGGCGAGCCTCACCGCCCGATAATAAAAGACCCGACTCTTTTCGATGAGGCGGAATATATAGTTATAGAGGCAACTTATGGCGACCGTACTCACGAAGAACATGAGAATACCGATATTCAAAAGCAATTACGCGATTGTATCAACAGGACGGTAAGCGCTGGCGGCAACATCGTTATTCCCAGTTTCGCCTTGGAGCGGTCACAGGAATTACTGTATCACCTGAACGAATTATTTTTACGCAAAGAAATTCCACCTTTAACTGTCTTTCTGGATAGCCCTATGGCTATAAGGATTACCGAAGTATTTAAACATCATGCTGAACTCTTTGACAAAGATATGATGCAATATCTGCGCCAGGGTAATTCCTGTTTTAGTTTTGAAAACCTCAAAATAGTACAGAGTGCGGAAGAGTCTAAGGCCATTAACAACGTAAAGGAAAGCTGTATCATCATAGCTGGCAGCGGTATGGTAGCCGGTGGCCGTGTCAAGCACCACATAATCAATAACATCAGGAGGTCGGAAAGCACGATATTATTTGTCGGCTATCAGGCAGAGGGCACGCCGGGCAGAATATTGCTGGATGGTGCCAAGGAAATCCGCCTCCTGGGGCAAATATATCCAGTGAGAGCACATATCGAGAAAATCGATGGTTTTTCGGCTCACGCCGACCGTGATGGATTACTAGCCTGGCTAGCTGACATCCGTGTCCCGCCGCGCTGTGTATTTGTCACTCACGGGGAACAAAAAGCAGCAATGAGCTTTGCGAAGGTTCTGAGCGAAAGGACCGGCTGGACCGTAAAAGTCCCCCAGTACAAGGATACTGTGGAGCTCGGTTAAATCGGTCAACAAGGTTCAATTACTTGTAAATAAGATCTGTTGTTTACTAGCTTTTGCTATCGAGTAGAGTTATCATTAAAATATTGCAAGAAAAATCATCAAACCAAGGATAGATTATCTTGTAGAAGGAGGAAAACATGGCAGAGGAAAAAGAAGAAAAGAAGCGTTGGTACCACAACCGGCGCGGTATGGCTTTGGGAGGCCCTATTTGGTTCATCGGCTGGCTATTTACCATCGGTTATGCCAATCTGATCTGGTGGCAGATTTTGCTGGGCATAGTAGTCTGGCCATACTTTCTGGGCCGGGCAGTGGGACTGGGCGGCTAACCAGTTAAGAGATCGTACTCTAATTTCATAATCCGACGCTAATTCCAGCTATCAAGAAGAGAGGCAGTGATGGCAGTGGCGAGATTTGAACCAGTGCCTGGACTGCAAGTGGTATAATTATATAACGCATATTACATTGGCTGGAATTCGCAATGGCGCGTAGAAGAAAACCTGTATCTTTCCGTACTTCAGAAGTATCACATGTGGTCGGCGCTACCTATAACCAGCTTGTGTACTGGGACAAGACAGGCTTGGTGAGCCCGAGTCTGAGAGCAGCATCCGGAAGAGGTTCGCGCCGTCGCTATTCCGTAGAAGATATCTTCGAATTAAAGATACTGATGAAGTTGTTGGATAGTTCGCTGCCTCTACAGCGGATACGGTCGAGCTTCCGCTTTATACGAGATCAATCCAAGACCTTATCGTCCTTTGTGGTGCTCACGGATGGGAAGACAGTCTATTTCTACGAGGACTACGATGTTCTGGTGGACACGTTAAAGGAAGGCCAGACGGTATTACGTATCGCAGTTCAGGACCTGATTGCAGACGTACAAGCCAGGTTGACCAGCGGGCAGTGAGAACAAGAGGGACCCATCCTGTCGCAATTACAGAATGTGGCAGCGGCTGGATTTGAACCAGCGACCAAGGACTTATTTCGAGTTTGGGCGAATATATGAGGCACCAATTATTCTTGTTTGGTAGCGTTGACATTCTTTCAGTTCTATAATATGATAATTATGAGCATTTGTTCATAACTTGATAATATTGAGGAATGCAGATGCCACGTCCGAAAAAATGCCGCCGGGTTGCGCTTCTCCCCGGAATAACATATTTCAAACCCTCTGGGATTCCCTTGCGGGAACTGGAAGAGAACCTTCTTGCCATAGATGAAATCGAAGCTATCCGTCTTAAAGATATAGAGGATTTGGAGCAAGAACAATGTGCGTTAAAAATGGGTATTTCCCGGCCTACTTTCCAAAGGATACTCGAATCGGCAAGGAGGAAAATAGCCGACGCTCTTCTCAATGGAAAAGCCATCAAAATTAAAGGTGGCACCTTTGAGGTAACATCTCTCCGCTGCAAGTGTTTGAACGGATGCGATAACATCACGCACGTAAATAATAATCAAAATGAAGGAGTACCAAATATGAAAATTGCCGTAGTAACTGATGATGGAATTTCGATCTGCCAGCATTTCGGACGGGCCCAGTATTATAGCGTAATAACGATAGAGGATGGAAAGGTTAAAGGGAAAGAACAAAGGAGTAAAGCTGGGCACCATGTCGCTGGGGCTCAGCATGCTTCTCACGCCTCACATGGGGAAAGACACGGATTTGATGCTAATGCTCAGGCAAGCCACGCAGGTATGATGGCAAACATCACTGATTGCCAATTATTAATTGCTGGGGGTATGGGTTGGGGCGCACATGAGAGTTTAAAACAAAACGGCATTGAGTCACTAATTACCGATGTTAATAACATCGATGAAGCAATTCAACTCTACATACAGGGTAAGCTCCCAAACCTGCAGGAAAGACTACACTAGAAGTGAGCGCATTTTTTGGAGGCAATAAATGGCAGTGGCTGGGATTTGAACCAGGGTGCATTTCTCGGGCCACCTGTGCTGGCAAAAAAGCGAACTAGTTGATATAATCTTGCTATAACATAGGCAAGGAGGTTACGAACATGGCTAATACCTGTGGGTGCGGCAGTCCGAGTCCGCGCAGCAACAAACCTGTAGAAAAGGCGAAGAAAGTAAAGAAGGCGCCTGCCAAGAAGAAATAAAAAACTGCTCGAAGTGGCAGCGGCTGGATTTGAATCATAAGGCATAGAGGATCAGTCTCGAAAAAGGTTCATTTATTTGAGAGAATAGCTGCACTGCCAAAAATTGCAAATGCTATCCCGACCCCTAGTAGCATTACTGGGAAGTAGTTGCTACTGTTATCCCTGCTGGACAGATATACCAGGATAGAAGCACCACACTAAGACTAAATGGTGCAACGATTCTAGCTAATTTCATTTGCCCGCCAGAACAATACTATTCCAAGTAATAACGCAACTAACTGAATACTCACACTCTGTTGAGGGGAATTCACTAAGGAAACAATAAATGGCAGCGAGTGGAGTTGAACCACTGACCAAGGGCTTATGAGTCCCCTGCTCTACCACTGAGCTACGCTGCCTGAAAAATAGTTTAGCATTAGCTAGGGAGCATGGTCAAATTAAGGGATGCTTTTTCGCTCGCAATGACAAGGAGAATTGGAGCGGTTATAATCTAAGGCGGTGATGTCAAGCTGTATGTATAGGAAACATAGATTGAAAGAGCCGTTTGTCAAATTCGTAGAAAGCAAGCTGGGTGCTGGTGTTTTGCTTATTACCTGTGGCTTGCCGGGCACCTGGAAAACCGAGATGAGCGAGGAGATTTCTAGGATTAAGGGCTACCCCATCCTGCGGTCTGACCTGATTAGGCTAGAAGTGCTGAAAGGTGAGAATATATTTGATGAGAAGGTTGCCTCGGATATGAGCAAACGAACAATGGTCTATGATGAGACATTCCGACGGACAGACGAGGCCCTGGAGAAAGGCGATAGTGTAATACTGGATGCCACCTTCGTCACCCAATCGTTGAGAAGACGGGCTGCCGAGATAGCCGCCAAACATAATAAGACATTCGTCATCCTTGAGACCCATTGCCCGCAGGAGGTAGCCATCGCCCGAATATTAAGACGTACCCAGGAGGATTATGAATCAAATGCCCTCACCGAGCAGGCCTACCTCAACAATAAGAAGAAGTTCGAAAAAGTGGACGTAAATGACCTGAAGCGGTTGTACCCCGGGCTTAGAATTATCCACCTGACAGTGGATACCCAATATGACCCACCTCAAGATTGGTATATCACTGGTGTGGAAAAGAAATAGAAGTGAAGATAGATTTGCACATCCATACCAAGACCGGCTCGGACGGCAATCTCCCTATCGAAGAGGTTTTCCAAGAAGCCCAAAATAGAAACATCGATTTAATCTCGATAACCGACCACGATTCTATAGACTGTCAGACAAGGGCTATCGCCTTGGCGAGAAAGCATGGCATGTCTTATATCACAGGGGTGGAATTAAACGTGACTTTCCATTATTCGGAGGGCAATAAAGATGTTTCCCTGGATTTTCTGGGATATAAGTATGACATCGGTAATCAAGAGCTAAAAAGTAAGCTTCAATTGATAAAGGAATATAGGAAAAGAAGGGCGCGTCAAATTTTGCGGAACCTGAATATTGAGTTCGATAAAGAGGGCATGGCAAGATTTACCGAGGAAGACCTCAGGAAAATAGAGGATAGTGTAGACGGCGTGTTCGGGCGACCCCATATAGCGAACTACCTAGTGGAAAAAGGGATTGTAAAGGATAAACGAGAGGCCTTCGATAAGTATCTGGTCAAATGCAATGCCCCCAAATATCCCCTTTCTCTAGCGGAAGCATCACAGTTGATCAGGAACGCCGGAGGCATACTGGTCCATGCCCACCCCGGTGACCCCCACGGAACATCCCTGGCGAGCATAACACATGATTTGGAGGAACAAACGAAGATTATAGAAAAATATATGCTACAATACATTGATGGTGTTGAGTGCTGGCATACGGAACATGACGAGAAAACCACAGCAGACTATATTGAGTTTGCCAGAAAGCATAATATGTTTATGACCGGCGGCAGCGATTGTCATCAAAAACCGCTCCTTATGGGCACATTGGATATACCTGATTGGGTTGCTGAGCAGTTCAGCTAATGCCAGTTTCACGGAGATAAAAAGATGAAGAATTATGACGTCAAAGACCTCTCTCTGGCCCAAGAGGGCAAACTTCGCATTGACTGGGCTGGCAAGGAAATGCCAGTCGTCAAACTAATAGGGGAAAGATTTGGCAGAGAAAAACCCCTGGCAGGAGTGCGTGTTTCTGCTTGCCTCCATATCACCACGGAAACGGCCAACTTAGCTCTGGCTCTAAGAGAAGGTGGTGCTGAAGTAGTCTTATGCGCCTCTAATCCCTTAAGTACCCAGGACGATGTAGCTGCTGCCCTGGTGGACTATGGCATTCCCGTCAACGCCATAAAAGGAGAAGATAACAAGACATACTACAGACATATCATCACCGCCCTGGAACATAAGCCACAGATTACCATGGATGACGGCGCGGACCTGGTTTCCACCCTTCACAAGGATTACGTCAAACTGGCTACTAACGTCATTGGCGGCACTGAAGAAACGACCACGGGGGTCATCAGGCTGAGGAACATGGCCAAGGCCGGTAAATTGATTTATCCTATTATTGCCGTGAACGATGCTCAAACCAAACATTTCTTTGACAACAGATATGGAACGGGGCAAAGCACAATTGATGGCATCACCAGGGCTACCAATATTCTCTGGGCGGGGAGGAAAGTTGTTGTTTGTGGTTACGGATGGTGTGGCAAGGGGATAGCTAAACGAGCTCAAGGGCTCGGGGCACAGGTTATCGTCACCGAGGTCCAGCCTATCCCGGCTCTGGAGGCGGCTATGGATGGTTATCAGGTCATGCCTTTGATTAAGGCTTGCGAGATCGGAGAGGTCTTCATCACCACAACGGGCGATACCCATGTTATTGACAAGACACACATTTCCCGGATGAAAGACGGGGCTATTCTGGCTAATAGTGGCCACTTCAACGTAGAAATAAACATCCCAGCTTTGGAAAGCCTGACCAAATCCAAGAAACGAATACGTTCTTCCGTTGATGAATACACCTTAGGTGATGGGCGGCATATCTATTTGCTAGGCGAAGGCAGGCTGGTCAATCTAGCTGCCGCCGAGGGGCACCCGGCCAGCGTTATGGACATGAGCTTTGCCAACCAGGCGCTATGTCTGGAGTATCTCACCAGGATGAGGGGAAAGCTTAAGCCCGCAGTCTATCCTGTGCCTGAGAAGATTGACCAGGAGGTAGGCAGACTAAAGCTCGCCTCCATGAATATCACCATTGATTCCTTGACCAGGGAGCAGAAAAAATACCTGGAAAGCTGGGAACAAGGAACATAGAAAAGGAGCAAAAATGCCAAATAGCTTTAATCAATCGGATTCCTATTTAGCCACTGCGGAGTCAGTCACCGAGGGGCATCCAGATAAGCTATGTGACCAGATTTCAGATGCTATCCTGGACGCCATGCTGGAACAGGACCCCTTTGCCCATGTAGCCTGCGAGGTATCCGTGGCTATGGGCATGGTGCTAGTCCTCGGTGAAATTACCTGCAAAGGCTATGTGGAGATTCCCGACATTGTGCGCCAGGTAATCAAAGAGGCAGGCTATACCAAACCCGAATATGGCTTTGATTATCGGACCTGTGGAGTCATCGTCTCAATTAAAGAACAGTCAAGCGACATCGCTGCCGGAGTTGGCCAATCTTGGGAAGCGAGGATGGGAGAGGCAACTGACAAAGTTTTAGACAGAACCGGCGCTGGTGACCAGGGAATGATGGTTGGCTTTGCCTGCAGAGAGACTCCTGAGTTCATGCCATTGCCTATTGTGCTGGCACACAAGCTATGCCGGAGATTGGCTCAGGTAAGAAAGGACAAGACTGTGCCTTATTTAAGGCCCGACGGGAAATCTCAGGTGACTATAGAATACACTCGTGGCATACCCAAGAGAGTGGTTTCTGTTGTTCTGGGTGCTCACCATAATCCCGGAGTGAAACGCAATGTCATTGAGCGCGACCTTATAGAGCAGGTGATTAAAGAGACTATTCCTGCCAAATTGCTGGATAAGAAGACTGAATACTATATTAACAGCGCTGGTAAGTTCGTCATCGGTGGGCCGGTGAGCGATACTGGTTTTACCGGGCGCAAAATCATTGCTGATACTTATGGCAGTGCCTGCGGACATGGTGGGGGCTGCTTTTCCGGCAAAGACCCTACTAAGGTAGACCGCTCCGCTGCTTATATGGCCAGATATGTCGCCAAAAATATAGTAGCTGCTGGACTTGCTGATTACCTCGAGCTTCAGGTTGCCTACACTATTGGAAAGGCCCATCCCCTATCATTATCCATTGAGACCTCTGGCACGGGAAAGGTCCCCGACGAAACTATATTAAGGCTCATAAACAAGCATTTCGACTTTCGCCCTGAGTCTATCATGAGGACTTTAGACCTGCGCCGCCCCATTTACCGCCAAACTGCTACTTACGGGCACTTCGGCAGAGAAGACCTCGACCTGCCCTGGGAGAGAACGAGTAAAGCCAAAATCCTGAGAAAAGAAGCAAGCTTGTAAAAGGGCGAACCTCACAATCAGATTAAGAGTCCTCCTAGCACTATGTCTTGCCTTAACAATTCGTCAATTTGTGTAGTGAGATAAAAAACAACCAAAGATGCAGTTGTCCAAGCAATCGTGATTCTAGCACTTACTGAATTAGGACTCTCGGCCCCAGCGACAGTGATAGCTAGATAATTATCAGAACCCCAGATTGTCAGATGTCCATAGGAAATGTACTTTATGCAATTCTCTCTAATGTGTGATAGACTGATGCCCGTTTCAGATAACAGAACCTTACCATGAATGTAATAGACAAACCCTTGGAAGGGGGACCCACTGACTCTATCCATAAACTGCCCATCCGAGAAGTTTATGGGTTACTAACCACGCGACCTCAAGGGCTCACCCAGGCTGAGGCTGAAGAACGGCTTCGCCGCTTCGGCAGCAACGTTATTCAGAAAATCAAAGGGAAGTCTCTCTTCCTAGAATTTCTGTCTAACTTTACACACCTTATGGCCATCCTGCTGTGGGTTGGTGGCGTGGTTGCTCTTATCGCGCGAATGCCTGAACTGGCTATTGCCATCTGGATGGTAAACGTGATCAATGGTGTATTTAGTTTCTGGCAGGAATACAGAGCAGAGAGAGCGATCAGGGCTCTGCGTCAACTGATTCCCAGTTATGCCAATGTGTTGCGGGATGGAGAAAAGCAGCGCATTCTGGCGGAAGAGCTGGTGCCCGGCGATGTAATCTTGCTGGCCGAGGGCGACCGTATCTCAGCTGATGGACGTTTGGTAGATGAAGACGAACTGCGGGTGGATCAGTCCACTTTAACCGGAGAGTCGCATGCGATGCGCAAGACAAGAGAGGCTGTTCTGCGACCTGTTCCATCTCGTTTTGAAGTACGCAACTTGGTATTTGGCGGCACGAGTGTGGTTGCCGGGGTAGGCACGGCTGTTGTCTTTGCCACGGGCACGCACACCGAGTTTGGTAAGGTCGCTCGCCTCACGCAATCTGTGAGAGATGAACCCAGTCCGCTACAGAAAGAATTGGCCCATGTGACAAGGCGGGTGACATTCCTGGCAGTCGGAATTGGTCTGGTTTTCTTTGCCATACTGATGATTCTGCGAGTCGAGTTCAGCGTGACCGATAGTTTCATTTTTGCCCTGGGTATGATTGTCTGCTTCGTGCCAGAGGGTTTGCTGCCGACGGTAAGCCTGTCGCTGGCCATGGGAGTACAACGCATGGCTCAACGCCACGCACTTATTAAGAGGTTGTCGGCTGTGGAAACCTTGGGCTGCACAACGGTGATCTGTACTGACAAGACCGGGACACTTACAGAAAATGAAATGACAGTATCTGATCTGTGGCTGGCTGGCCGACGTCTCAAGGTGACGGGCGTTGGGTATGGGCCTAGGGGGTATATCCTCGATGATGGGCGCGCAGTCAATGTTCCGGTGGTTGGAGACCTGCGTCAGTTGCTCGTTGCAGGTGCGCTATGTAACACCGCGCGTTTATTGCCGCCAAACCATGGTTCCACCAGATGGACAGTGCTGGGCGACCCCACGGAGGCAGCCTTGCTGGTAGCAGCGCTCAAAGGCGAGTTGAACATCGAAACTGAAATGGAGCGTAGTATCTGCGTGCGCCAACTATCCTTTGAGTCGCGGCGCAGGCGGATGAGCACAATTCATAGGGTGCAAAATTCGCTGGTAGCCTATGTCAAGGGAGCGCCAAGAGAAACGCTGGAGCTGTGCACTCATATACGGATGGATGGTCAGGACTGCCCGCTGGACGATGGTCTTCGGGCAAAGGTCTTAGCAGCGAATGACGACTTTGCCCGTGAGGGCCTGAGAGTACTCGCTATTGCCATGCGCTCATTGCCAGAGCCGACTGTGAAAGCACAACCAGTGGGAGAGTATATACCCGAGGCTATTGAGTATGACCTGACTTTTCTGGGCTTGGCTGCTATGATGGACCCACCACGCGTGGAGGTAAGGATGGCGGTGGAGAAATGTTACCGTGCTGGCATCCGCATCGTGATGATTACTGGCGACTATGGGTTGACGGCAGAAAGCATAGCGCGACGCATTGGCATCATTCGAGGAGATCGGCCGCGCATTATCAATGGTTCTGAGCTGGATGCCATGGATGATAAGTCGCTAAAGGAGGCATTGCAGGGGGAAGTCATATTTGCACGTGTTGCCCCGGGTCACAAACTGCGAATAGTCAGCGCGCTACAGGACATGGGACATGTCGTGGCAGTCACCGGCGATGGTGTCAATGATGCGCCTGCGCTCAGAAAGGCGAATATCGGTGTGGCCATGGGCATTGCTGGTACCGATGTAGCCAAAGAGGCGGCGGATATGATTCTAATCGACGACAATTTTGCCTCCATTGTCAATGCGGTGGAGGAAGGCCGGGCAGTCTATGCTAACGCCAAAAAGTTCGTCACCTATATCTTTACCCACAACACCGCTGAGGCTGCACCATTCGTCTTCTTTGCCTTCAGCGGCGGGCGAATTCCACTCGGGCTTGGGGTAATGGAGGTGCTCTCCATCGACCTGGGGGCTGACATCATGCCAGGCTTAGCTCTAGGAGTTGATCCGCCGGAGGAGGGCGTCATGGATAGGCCGCCACGCAACCTGAATGAGCACATCATCACTCGTCCACTCTTGCTGCGAGCATTTGCGTGGTTGGGCCTGATTCAGGGCTTGGTGGCTGTGGCGGCTTTCTATTTCCAGTATTGGACGCATGGTCACTGGGGCCAGTGGCTGGATTTACCTTCGCAAGGGCTTCTCTACCAATCGGCAACCGCCATGGTCCTGGCTGCCATCGTGGTCACCCAGATGGGCAATCTGTTTGCCCAGCGCTCGGAGCGTACCTCTGTCTTCCGCAGCAAGCCATTTTCTAACCGGTTAATATGGGTAGCCGTGGCAGTCGCTCTTGCCGTCGTGTCCATAGTCATCTATGTCCCGTTTTTCCAGCGGTCCTTTCACACGGCAGGTTTCCCGGCAAGCAACTGGCTCTTTCTGCTTGCCTTAAGTCCAATAGTATTGTTCGCTGACGAACTGCGCAAGGCAGTACTTCATCTGCGAAATAGATATGTTCTTAGGAGGTGATGCGTATGAGGATTATTATTATTGGTTGTGGCCGGATGGGGGCTGGATTGGCGGTGACCATGAGTCAACGCGGCCATGCAGTAGCAGTGGTTGACAAGGACCCCACTAACTTTGAGCGGTTAGGGCCCTCGTTCAAAGGCGAGGTTATCGAAGGTGTTGGACTTGACCGTAAGGTGCTTCTGGCTGCTGGTATTGAGAGGGCTGATGGCCTGGCCGCCTTGACAGCCAGCGATGATGTCAATGTTGTAATCGGCCGCGTCGCCAGCCAAGTATTTCGTGTGCCCAAGGTCGTGGCACGACTTTATGACCCGCGCAAAGCCAATATCTACGGACGATTGGGATTGCACACCATAAGCCCAACAATCTGGGGTATTAACCAAGCGGCCGAAATTCTCTGTTACTCTCCATTGGATGCAATCCTCAATTTGGGGAGTGGTGAGGTAAATATTGTCACGACAGAAATCCCTCCTCTCCTGGTTGGCCAGAAGGTGAGTGAACTAACAGTGCGCGGTGAAATCCACGTAGTGGCGATAAGTCGGGGTGGCAGAGTCTTTCTACCCACGCTGGGCACAGAGTTTTGTTGGGGCGATATAGTCTACTTGGTGGTGTTGGCCACATCTATCGACCGTCTCAGAACTTTGTTGGGATTAACGTGAAGGAGGTTACACAATGGCCATGAAAGTAATTATTGTGGGTGGTGGTAAAGTCGGCACCTCTCTGGCTCTACTGCTCCTAGAAAAGGGATATAGTGTGAAGGTCGTTGAGGCAGCGAGGGAAAAAATTTCCCGATTGCAGCAAGATCTGCCAGCCGATGTAGTAGCGTTGGGCAATGGAACTGATCCAGTCGTGCTTGAAGCAGCGGGTATTTTAGGGGTGGATGTTGTGGCAGCTACTACGGGCCAGGACGAAACGAATTTAGTGGTCACCAACTTGGCACGTTTTGCGTTCAACGTTCCACGAGTTGTTGCCCGTGTGAATAACCCCAAGAATGCTTGGATGTTCACACCGATGATGGGAGTAGACGTGGCAGTCAATCAAGCTGATCTAATGGCCAGTCTGATTGCCAAAGAGTCTGTGACTGAATAACATCACAACATTGCTCAGCGGCAAGGGCAGTACTCGTTGGCGAAGAAGACTATGGCTCAGCGCATACTCCTTAGATTTGGTGTGTTCTACCACAACGCGGGCACTTGATTTGTGACTCTGTAAACTGGGGTGGCACTCGCAACTTGGCACCGCAGTCACATGTAATGGTGCTATAGTTACTCAGCCGCCACATTACATCGGAAGTCTCACGAGCCCGCTGTATCTCGTTTAGTTCACCTGCTTCACCCTCTAGCTTTGTAGTTGTTATTGGGACTGTTGCGGCGGCAAGGCTGGCAGCCGGTACAACTCCCTGACCCCCTCGGTGAACCTGGCGGTAAGCTTGGTCATAATCGTTAAAAGAGGCGCCAGCCATGGCACGCAGGATGCGTATCCTCTCTGATATGGGGGGGTGGGTGCTGGAGAGGTCGCTGGCTTGCATGCCTTTCTGGCGGAAAGGATTGACGATATACATAGGAGCTGTGGCCTTGTTAGCTGATTTTAGTTGCCCGGTTGCGGTACCCAGCTTTTCCAGGGCTGAGGCCAGTCCCTCAGGGTATCTAGTGTAGAGAGCTGACGAGGCATCTGCCAGGTATTCTCTCTTTCGCGAAATGGCAAAGTAAATGAGTTGCGCAAAAATCGGCGCCAGTATTATAAACACCAGTGCCACGACCAGAATTATTATCTGGCCCTGCCCACCTCCTCCTGACGAGGAGCTTCTTCTTGACCCGGTCCTGCCGCCCAAAAACAGGAAACGTGACCCATAATAGGCCAGGAGCACGATAGTGCCGAGCAGGATACTACACATCGCCATGAGCAGCACATCACGGTTCTTGATGTGGGATATCTCGTGGCCAATGACCCCCTGCAACTCATCGCGGTTTAGTTTTTGGAGCAGTCCTGAGGTAATAGCTACGGATGCCCGATTGGGGTCACGACCAGTGGCGAAGGCATTTAGTGCCGGGTCATCGATGATGTATATGTCGGGCACTTTCTCCAGACCGGAGGCAATCTTCATTTCCTCAACCACATTGTACAGGCGGGGGTGGTCATCACGACTAATTTTCTTCGCCCCCGACATGCTAAGCAGGATACTATCACCCTGGAAATAGCCGACTAAACTCAAGATCGCCCATACTAGTAGGGCGATGACCAAGCCCGCAGTAGCACTACCGAAGGCCAAGCCCAGGAAATAGCCGAGCAGGATCAGTAATGCTCCTATGCCTATCGTCAGCACTACCGACCTTGTTTGATTAGACCTAATCTGTTCCCACACAGTTTAAGTGTCTTCTTACTGAGTGAAGCTAACCTTGACAGGTTCTTTTTCGGCGGCTACAGTAACCTCGAAGAATTCACTGGCCTTAAACCCGCCCATGCCGGCGACAATGTTAGATGGAACCATCTGCGTCTGGTTGTTATATCTCAGGACGGAATCATTGTAAAACTGGCGAGAAAAGCTTATCTTATTCTCGGTTGAGGTAAGCTCCTCCTGAAGTGCCAGAAAGTTCTGATTGGCTTTAAGGTCGGGGTAGCGTTCCACTACAGCCAGTAAACGGGATAGTGCCGAACTTAGCTCACCCTCAGCCTTGGCTCGCTCACCGGCTCCCGCAGACGACGCTTGCTGGGCAATAGTACGAGCTTTGGTTACTGCTTCCAGGGTTTCCCGCTCGTATTTCATATAGCCCTTGACAGTTTCCACCAGATTGGGAATCAGGTCATGACGTCGTTTTAGCTGAACGTCAATCTGCGCCCAAGCGTTCTTGACTTGGTTGCGCAGCCTGACCAGACCGTTGTAGAGAATTAGGAATGCGATAAAAAGAACCACCACAACACCGATAATGATATAAAGTGCTAGCATATTAAACCTCCTTTAACTAATATTTTCTGAGTGTTGCTCGATCACCTTTGCTCTCTTACTGTGAGGCCTCAAATATTTCTTTTAGGAAACCGATAACGTGTTCCCGGGGATGATGTTTTGGCGGCTGTTCCTCAGCCAGACGTTTTATCAGTTGAGCGACCTCGCCCCTATCAAACCATAATCCATGTTTATCACGGCATACATCGATGAGGATTTCAGGCTGTCCGCCTATCGCTGTTTTTTTCATCTTACGGCCACAGATGGGGCACTTCCGTTTCTTTTCTGATGAAGCGGCTTCCTGAGAATTGAAGATGCCATCAAAGAACGTCTTTGGCTCTTCAAGACCCTGCGACTTAAGCAAAAGCTCAAGCTCTCCAGAGTCAAACCACACCCCCTTGCAGTTATTACAATAATCAAGCTCAATATTGCGATACTCAACGACTATCATAGCGTATTTACAAACAGGGCATATCATTACTTTCAGACCTCATCAGGTGATTTTAATAGTGTAGATGTCTGGGGAAGTCATGTCAAGGTTGTTATTGCGTGAGCTTCAGATAATACCAATGAGTGGAACTACAAAACTAACCATAGTGGGCTGGAATCTTGAGGGTTGAAGGGGTTTTAGACAATCTCTATCTCTATATCATCCACGCTCTTTACCACTCGTCTCAAATCAACCAGGGCTATGGTGCGCTCAGAAATATAATGTCTATAAGCTGAGGAGGTGAATATAGTAAGACACCTCTTGCCATACATTGTGGGTGGGGCATCTGGCTGGTGGGACCTTATCAAGACATTTTTGCCCAAGCGGGACATGATTTCCTCGAACCAACCTCGCCCGAATTGAGGCCTCCCGGTAGAGGGATCGATTCCCAGGAACTTCCCTGCCCTTTCCTGCCAGTCCCCCCAGGTTATTTGATGCCATTCGGCACTACCTGGCTTTATCCTGCTTATATCTTCTAAACCTGATACATCGGGGAGTGCTCCATGCAGAGCAATGATTCCATTGGGCGTGGACACGGCAAGTGGCAACCTGGAAAGGACCTCACTATATCGCTGGCGAAGTTCGGCCGCCAGTCCTTCCCAAAAATCGGCAGGGTGGAAGCTGAATACAGCATGACCTTCGTGATTTCCCATAAGCAGATAAAGAGAATCAGGGTGCTCAATTTTTTGCCCAAGCAAAAAGTTAATGTTCTCCAGAGAAGCTGGTCCTCGGTCAACATAGTCCCCCAGAAAAACTAACTTATTATCCGACTTGAGGTACCTGTGGATAATTTTCTCCGTGGCTTCGAGGTCACCATGAGTATCGCCAACGAAAATGACTTTGCCTGACTCCAGCTGTATCAACTTTGCTTCCGAGGCAAATCTCTTCTCTGCCTCGTTGAGCAACTCTTTTATTTCTTTCTTGGTCATACTACAAAGCGTGTCGTTTCGAAGAAGTATACACTTTCCTCAGCACAGATGTTTTTTGTGATAAAAATCAACACTTGCTCTGGAACGCCTCGCCCATAATTGTTTTTGCTTGAGTGCTTTTGATATGATGCGAGTATGAAAGCAGGTTTGGTTTATGACCCAATCTATCTGGAACATGATACCGGCGACCATGTGGAGAATTCTCGCAGGCTGGTAGATGCGATGTCCTATTTGAAGGAAACTGGAATTAAGGAGAAACTCACCTCTTTGCCTGCACGCCCCGCCTCGCTAAAAGAGCTGGAGACGATACATGCGCAAGATTATATCTCCTATGTTAAGAGCAAAGCAGAAAAGGGTGGTGGTTGGCTTGACCCTGATACCGTAATGTCTGCGAAATCTTACGAAGCAGCCTTATATGCTGCTGGTGGGGTGCTGGTGGCTGTCGAAGCGGTGATGACGGAGGAAGTGGATAACGCCTTTGCTCTGGTGAGACCGCCAGGGCACCATGCCGTTCGGGATCGAGCCATGGGCTTCTGCATTTTCAATAATGTGGCAATCGCCGCCAAATTGGCCCTGAGCGAGTTCAAACTCAACCGTGTTTTTATCGCTGATTTTGATGTCCATCATGGCAATGGGACTCAGGATGCTTTTTATGCCGACCCCCAAGTCCTTTACTTCTCCACTCACCAGTATCCCTTTTATCCCGGGACGGGGTGGATAGATGAAACTGGAATAGGTGAAGGAGAAGGCACTACCGTCAATTTTCCTATGGCCGCTGGCTGGGGCGATGAGGAATGTTTGAGAGCTTTCAACGAGGTCTTGGTCCCAGTAGCCCGGCGATTTCAGCCACAGCTCATCTTGGTTTCTGCTGGTTTCGATGCACATTGGGCTGACCAGCTAGCTATGATGAGGGTAACTATTACAGGTTTTGCTCAAATGGCGATGATATTGAAGGAACTGGCAGCCGAACTATGCCAGGGACGTCTCGTTTTTACCCTGGAAGGAGGCTATAACCTTCGGGTGGTTGCTTGTTCCATAAAAGCTGTCTTCGATGTTCTTCTGGGTAATTCGGAAATAGGTGACCCACTGGGGGAAGCACCAGCGGCAAGGAAGCCCGAAGGATTTGACAAACATATTCAGGAAATAAAAAGAATACATCATATATAAAGCTAAAGACAGACTCAAAACGAAGGACAGCTAATCATTGTTCAAGTTCTTGCTTTATAATGGTCCCTAATATCACGACGTAGAACAGTCCTTCATTGTAACAGCAGCCTTTCCCTTGGGCAAGCTTGATAAGTGGGGGAGAATTGTGTTTCCAAGATTATGTTGGTTGCCTTATAAAAGGTAACCATGTGGAGATTTTTCCCCATTCGCCCTTTTCCCAGGTCACCAGAAGCTCTCCGGCAATGCACATAGAGTCATAGGTGCCGATAAGAACGCCTATCAATAGAGCGAGCATGAAGTAATGTATTGTCGCGCCGCCAAAAAGAAAGAGGGCTAAGATAGTAAATACCGTTGTCAAAGAGGTATTTAGACACCGCCCCATTGTCTCCACAATGCTGGAATTCACAGTTTGGGTGAAATCAGAACTTATGCCTCTGGTCATATTTTCTCGGATGCGGTCATAGACCACCACTGTGTTGTTTATGCTATAACCAACGACCGTAAGCACCGCGGTGATGAACAAGGCATTAATCTCTATTCCGGCTATCCAGCCGAGGAAAGAGAATATACCAATCAGAATAGCCACATCGTGGAGAAGAGCAATAACAGCACTCATGCCCCAGCGAAAGGGCTTGGGCATCTTACGGAATGCCCAGGCTATGTAGATTAGCATTCCGATAGCGGCTATTATGACGGCAATACCGGCATTGCGTGCCGTACTAGCACCTACCGTTGGTGAAGTAGAGTAATAATCTACGATATTAAGTTGAGTTCCGAGGTCTGTTTCCAGGTTGTTCTGTAGTGTATCTCTTTCCTGAGCTGAAATTTCCCTGATATGAATCAGGAAGCTATCTGGACCCGACTTCTGAATAGTGGCCTCACTATATCCCAGTTTAGCCATTTCCTGGCGCAATGGGTTTTGCTCTATCGTAGAATTGAACTCCAGAGTCAGGGATGTGCCACCAGAAAAGTCGATCCCGGCTTTGAGCCCAAATATGGCTAGGGAGGCGATGCTCACAATGAGTACTAGTATTGAGATAAAAAAGAACCAGCTTCTCTTGCCAACCAAATCAATCATAGTTTCACTCCATAAGCTGTCGGGCTGGTGGTTAGCCGGCTTTTCGGGATAAAGCGCAGGAAAGTTCTGGTGATGGTTATGGCACTGAACATGGACAGGGCCACACCGATAAACAAGGTTATGGCAAAACCTCTGACCATCAGGGCACCTAGCGAGCCACCCATCCAGTAGAGGACTCCGCAGGCAATGAAGGTGGTAATATTGCTATCTCTGATGGCGGTCCAGGCGCGGTTGAATCCAGCCTCAACGGCAGCCGCTAAGCTACGTCCTCCTCGCAATTCCTCCTTCATGCGTTCAAAGATAAGGACATTGGCATCTACGGCCATGCCAAAAGAAACGATAAAGCCGGCGAGGCCAGGCAGGGTCAGTGTTATGGGGATGAGTTTAAAGATTGCCAAGATGACAACGCCATAGATCCCCAGGGCAAGGCAAGCTATAAAACCAGGAAGACGATAATAAAGGATCATGAATAACACTAAAATGGCTATTCCGATCTCTGCTGCAAATATACTTTTCTTTATGGAATCAGCCCCCAAGGTAGGGTCAACGGTTTTTTCAAATAAGGGGACATTTGCCTCGAAGACTTTGCTGCCATCTTGTTCCACCCAGCTCCCCAGAGGAACAGGTATTCTCCCAGCGTTAAGTAAGCGAGAGAGCTCGTTGGCATCAGCCAAGCTCAGTCCTTCAATCTCTCCTTTGTCTGTTATTACCGCATTGACTGTTGGCGCGATGATTTGACCATCTTGACCCCGAAGTGGCTCGGCGCCAAGGAAAATAGCTAGTGGTTTGTGAAGAAGACGGGTTGTTATTTGCTCCGAAAGCTGTGATCCCGTTGCGTCCCACTCAAATATTAATAGTGGTTTGCCATATTGATCTAGAGTAACGGAAGTGTTTTGCTTAAAATATTTACTGGAAAGAGTTAAATTTTCGCCGTTCACCGTGCCTGTGGTTGGAGTCCAGTTTCCTGTGGCGTCCAGTTCCCGAAACTCGAGCAAGGCAGTACTTCCAATCGTTTCCTTGGCTTTCGCAGTTTCGTTGACGCCTGGTAGCTGAATGGCAATGCTATAACTGCCTTCTTGTTGTTGTACGCTGACGATAGGCTCGCTTATTCCTAGAGCATTGATGCGCCGTTCAATCACTCCTTTTACCCCATCCATGACCTGCGCTTTGTCGATAGACTCATTCTGACTAAAGTCAGCTTGATACACAAGATAAGTCCCTCCGCCGAGGTCAAGCCCTAGGGTTAGTCCTCGCCTGCCGGACACATTCCGGTCTAAGGGCACGACTGACCACAGGCAAAAACCAAACAGAATGAGGATGAATATCAGCAGATAAACGTTTCTTTTTGCCAACTATCTAACCTCCATTTCAGAGGGATTGCTGCGCTGTACCCGCAGTGACAGTTTTCTTTGCACCAATGCCAAAGCTTCCTCTCTAGTGTTTAACTCACCGCTGGCATGAGCCTCACTGACCATGGCGAGGAGTTTGCCAATCAGTGGTCCTGGCGCTAAATCAAATGTACTCATTATATCATGGCCGTCAATGAGTCCCACGGGCAAGATCTTAGCTTGCTGTTTATCATGCTCTGCCAGTATGTAGTTTATCAATTGGCAGTGTTTTCTCCATTCCTCCATAGATGCCAGAGGTCCGCGGCTGGCCAGATAATCGGCTAAAGCCAGGAGTAGAATATCAATACCGGCCTCGCCGGTATCCCGAAAGTAGCGATAAATTGCCCGTTGAGTAGGCAATTCCTCATTTGCCATCTGGGCTGGACGGAGGTGATGATAGACAAGGCTTTCTACCAATTTTATTTCCCGATTGCTAAATCGCAACCGTTCCAAAATGTTTGCAGTTATAGCTGCTCCCTGTTTGGCATGCCCTAAAAATCTGGCTCTACCTGTATCATCAATAGACTTTGTCATTGGTTTGGCAATATCATGGAATAGCCCACCTAACCTGAGTAGAACCTTATGATTGCTTCCGCTGGAGACTTCCTCGGACAAGTGTCTGTCTATCGCATCAGACCAGAGAGCAGTAGACAGCATATCGTCGTTGCTGTACTCCCAATCGCTTTCTCTAATGAGAAATTCTACCGCAGCTACCGTCTGTAGAGAGTGCTCGAAGACATCCCAGAAGTGCACTGTTGGTTGCTCTACTCCCTTGCCCTCCGCTAGCTCGGGGACTAGTGCGAGAAGTAAGCCAAGTTTGTCTAAGTATCTCAGATAATAAGCAGCTCGAGGCAAAGCGAGCAAACGAAGTAACTCTTCTCTAACCCTCTCCCCGGGGACTTCGGTGATAGCCTGGGAGTAGCGGAAGATTAGAGACTCTGTGTTTGACTCCATAGAGAAGTCAAGCTCGGCAGTTAACCTCACTGCCCGCAAGAGCCTGGCGGCATCAGCTTCAAATATTTGCTCGCTTACCCCCCGCACTATTTTATCTCTCAAATCCTCCTCACCGGAAAAGGGGTCGATGAGCTTCAGGGGAGGTCGCTTTTCAACTAGAGATTTTGCCGATTTTCGAGAACTCGTCTTGGTGGCCGCGCTGGCGGTGACAAATTGACTGAGTTCCAGAGCCATGGCATTGATGGTGAAATCGCGGCGGGCAAGATCCGCTTCAATATCTCCGGTAAAAGAAGAGAAATCAAAATGCCACTCTGCACCACGTAATTCTTGCTTTTGTGAGGTCTTTCCGGGCTGCTTATCTTCGATTACCACCACTCTAGCTACATTATTGACATCGTCAAGGAGCACAAATTTGCCTCCTATTTCTTCAGCTACTTTCCGGGCAATGGTTATGGCGTCACCGTTTACAGCAATATCTATATCGTTGCTCTCTCTTTTCAAAAGCCAATCACGGATGAAGCCCCCCACGATATAGCCTTGCTTTTTCTGGGTAGCTAACAGGTGAGATATCTTAGCCAGGATGACAGGCAATTCGCTGCTTCTTACAGAGGACATGACAGGGCATTATAGTTTGGGCAACAGGAATTGTAAAGGTCTATTGATTCTCCTGTGGCAGTGTTATTTTTGTTTATAAATGGGAGTACATTTCATCAGGATAACATCTGCTAGGGAAGGGAAAGGTCGAGCTAATTTATCTAGTGTCTTCAGAAGAGCATAAGAAATAGAATGAGGAAGTTTGGAAAGAAAACTACCCCACAAAGGGAGTCCAAAAAAGAGTGATATTCCCTTTGTGTTCTTAATTTCAAAATGCTGCTTCACCAAGCTGCTTAGGAATGGGTAATCAAATTTATATTTGTGGTCCGATGGTAGTTCCCAGGGCTTCCTTTCCTTAGCCAGAGAGGGGGCCAGAAACTTTGTTATTGGATATAGCTTCTTCCCCAAGCGAAACCCCAGGCTATCAAAATTAGCTATGGAGATTATCATCTCTCCTCCGGGTTTAAGCACGCGGGCAATCTCCTCCATTGTTTGGCTGGGGGAGAAAAAATGGTCTAGCGCCCCCTTAGACAAAACTTTGTCAAAGGAATGTGACTTAAAAGGTAAATTCTCCCCTATTCCCCGAGCTAGAGCTACTCGGGCATTGTTTTCACTGAGATACTCTTTAGCTCGGGCTATCATTACCTGGGATGGTTCCAGTCCGATAACCTTCGCTCCTTTTTCCCATAGTCGTGCACCATCAATAGCCCTGCCACAGCCGACATCCAATATGAGCTCACCACGGCCGGGGTCTACATCTTTCAAGGTGAGATGGAGCATTTGCTGGAATAAAAAGTCCAGGTTGGGGTAGACTACCGCGGGCACTACATCGTCGTCATTCCATTCCAGGTCGATTTTTTTCACGTTGTGATTTTGTGTCATAGTTCGGATTTGAGATTCTTATTGCGGTGTTATCAAGCTCAGAGTCAAGTTTTCTGCGGCTGGCTTTATTTAACCTCCTGTCAGCGGTAATATTGGTTAAGCTTGTAAATAGCTTTAGCGGCACGTTCCATGGAACAAAAGACTGGGATGGAAGCTGCCAGGAGCTTTTGCTCTATTTGCAATCTTTCTGGTTCAGCGGAGCCAGGCGGTAAAATGACTATTATAGGCTTATTTTGCTTGCGTCCAAGCTCTATAAAGAATTCGTTTATTTCCTCCAGTCCTTTCCGGGAGTAAATTGGTAAGAGGATGTCGATATCCTCTTGAATTAAGACGATGTCGATAACGGTATCCCTTGCTACCAAATCTATGGCTTGGAATAGAGCTACTAGACCTCGGAATTGTGCCTGGCTTACATCTACGGGATTACGCAGGATGCTACCTACTTCTCCTAGAAGCTCGCTCAGTTTTTGCTTTGTCTCCAAGGAGAGAGGTGGTACCTTGAGCCCATTCTCCATGCAGGCATCGCCGGCGGCTACCGAGTTGCCACCGCCACCATCAGCCAGACCGCCAATGATGGCTGCCCTGGTACCTTGCCAGTGTCTAAGTTGTTGAAAGATAAGTAGGGTGTCGGTCAATTCCTCTAAACTATGCACTTCTATAGCGCCAGCTTGCCTCAACATTGCTGACCAGATGGCTGCTGAACTAGCTAAAGAACCGGTGTGGGACAGGGCAGCCTGAGCGCCAGCTTCTGTTCTCCCTCCTTTCCAGACAACTAAAGGCTTGACACTGGCTACTTCTTTCATGGTGTTGAAAAGACGAGTTCCGTCTCTCGTTCCCTCGAGGTAGGCACCAATGACCTTGGTTTTGGGGTCAGCAGCCAGGTATTGCAAAAAATCGCTGGCATTCAAATCAATGCCGTTGCCAAAGCTGACTCCTTTGCTGTAGTTGATATGGCGAGCTATGCCGATTGTCACTAATTTGGTAGCGATGCCGCCGCTCTGAGAGACGAAGCCCACGGGACCGTTTTCACCGAGTGTGCCCAGGAGGAATGGGATTCTGTGTTCTGGGCAATATACACCTATGCAATTTGGGCCGATGATGCGAATGTTTCCCCGTCGTGCTTTCTCGAGCATTTGTTCCTCTAGCTTGCGTCCCTCTTGTGCACCTATCTCACTGAATCCCGCGGTGAAGAATTGGACAGCTTTGACATTTTTGGCTGCGCAATCATCGAGGAGCTCCAACACAGATTGTCGAGGAATGGATACAATAACGTAATCTATTTCTCCAGGGACTAGCCTGAGATTTGGGAAAATCTCGAGGTCAGCAATGCTGCCGCCGCTGGTACCCACAGGATAAATGAGTCCCGGGAAACCAGCGGACTTCAAGGACCAGATCCATAGAGAGCCGGCTTTTATCGAGGCAGCCGATACCCCGACCACGGCAACCGATTTGGGATAAAAGATAGGCTCAAATTCCTTAAGCTTTTCCTCAAACAAAGTTAAGCCTCGAAGACCTCTACATGTCCGATGAAATCCACACTTAGCAAAAGTTTGGTTATCGGGACAGTGGCCCTTCGATTATCATTCTAGGATTATTCGGGCATCAACAGCCACAGCTTTATCAGGATAGGCAAATATGGGATTAAGGTCGAGCTCTTTTATTTGAGGATTTTTCTCAACAAATTGAGATACTTTGACTATTAGCTTTTCCAATGCCGGGATGCTGGCTGGCTTTTGGCCCCTGTATCCCTCCAGTATGGGATATCCCTTTATTTCCTTAATCATTTCCCGGGCATCCCTTTCGGTAACCGGGACTATTCTGAAGGAGACGTCCTTCAACACCTCTACCAGTATGCCGCCGAGACCAAACATGAGCACAGGTCCGAATTGAGGGTCCTTGCTCATGCCCACAATCACTTCCACTCCGGACGGAGCCATCGGTTGCACCGATACACCCTGGATTTTGGCTTCAGGGTATGCTTGTTTAACGGAGGATATAATCTCGGTGTAAGCCTTGCCTACTTGGGTAGCATTGGCTAGTCCTAGTTTAACACCGCCGGAATCGCTTTTATGAACCACATCAGGGGAACTTATTTTCAACACTACCGGAAAGCCCATTTCCTTGCCTATAGAAATAGCCTCCTTTTTACTTCGGGCCAGCTTCGCTTCAACAACGGGTATCCCTGCTTTCTTAAGAAGCTCCTTGGATTCAACCTCGGTTAACAAATTTTGGCTCTTTACCATCGCTTATCTCCTTCCATCGGTGTGTTAATTCAAAATTAGCCCTTTATTGTAACCCGTTATGCATTTTTTCTCCAGCAGGTTTGTGCGTTGATTTATTCACTAAGGCAAATAAAAAAGCCTATCATCTTGGCTTGCACAGGACTTCCTTGACCTTCAACTCAAAAAAGTCGTGGGTATGAGCTGGCTTAACGACCAGTGCGGTGTCTGCTCCACTCGCTGTGCCGCCGATAGAAATTACCTCCTCGTCTGTCCTTATGAGACCAGCATCGGCAGCCATAATGGCTATCTCACAGGCTACTTTGGCACCCTGCCCAAAGACCCTTAAGGTTTGAGCTATAATCTCATCCACCTGATAGGTATTGAACCTACGGCGAACTGCCCTGCCCACCCCGCCAAAGGCATGGGTGGCAGTCAGAATTGTCCCTCCCTTCTCCGATATTTTAGCCCTGTTTTGTAGGGTTAATTCCTGGGCATCCGGTGCCTGAAACCCTGTAGTATGAGTAACTACCACTACCTTATAGTTGGCGAATGCTTTCACTGCCTTTACCCCAGTTTCCCCGCTGGTAGAGGCTACCACTATGGTTTTTATCCCTAACTCCTCGGCTCTCTTCTTAGCTATTTCCAGGGTTCTCTCAGTGTTGGTACTGCCTGATTCAGTAAAATAGACACTTTGGCTTTCCATCATATAGGAATTGACACCTCCTTTCTTTAGCCATAATATCTTATCAAATATAGTGGATATTATTTTTGTCCACGGTTCAGGCGCTTACGGAGATATCTGGCGCTATCAAACTGCTTACTTCCCGAATAGTCACGCTGTCAACTTACCTGGACACCCCCATGGTCAACCCCTTAAAAGCGTGGAGGAATGTGTTGACTGGCTCAGAAAGTATATCGCAGGGAGGGGGCATAAAGATGTGGTCTTGGCTGGGCACTCCTTCGGTGGGGCTATAACTCTGATGTATGCCCTGAAATACCCTCAGGAGCTGAAGGGGATTATCATCATCGGCAGTGGAGCCAAGCTCAGGGTTCACCCTGGGTATTTAGCCCCATGTGAAGAGGCTATTAAAGGCAATCCCCGGGAGTGGTATCAAGTGATAGAAGAAATCTATCGCTTAACCCCGGAGGATTATAAAAGGGAAGTTATAGAAAAACAGAAGACTATTGGTCCTGCTGTCATGCTCAGTGACTTCCTGTGCTGTGATAAGTTTGACATCATGGATAGGGTTCACGAGATAAAACTCCCAGCCCTTATTATGTGTGGGGAATTGGACGTGATGACTCCTGTGAAATACACGAATTACTTAGGAGCCAAAATCGCTAACTCCAGGGTGGTGATTATTCCCCAGGCTAGCCACCTTGTCCTCGCTGAGAAGCCGGAAGCAGTCAATAAAGCCATAACAGATTTCATTAACGGGATATCTTCTTAGTTACGCGGCGACTCTCAGGTAAGGACTTATGCCTTGAGAATCTGCTTGTGTCGAAGGGCGCGCTCCAGTGAGGGCTGCATCTTCATATTCTGGGACTCTTTGGTAGCGAAGTCCAAGTAAATTACGGCCTCCCGCTTTTCTTATGCCGTTCCAGGAAACTAAGAATTATCTTATTTGCCTCATCCGCATCTTCTATGAAAAATTCATGTCCCGCACCTTTTATTATTACCAGTTCTGTTTTTGGTATCCTAGAAGCCAATATTCGAGAATTTTCTATGGGAATCAGTCTGTCATTGTCTCCAGCGATTACAAGAGTAGGCAACTTTATTTCCGGTAAGAGTTCATACGTATCGTGACCTGCCATAGCCTCTGCTTGCCTTGTGAACCCATGAGGAGGTGTCGGATATTCAAGTTGTTTAGTTACTCTTTTGTCAACAATGTCGGGATTCTCTTCGATGAACTCCTGGCTGAAGAGGAAGGGAATTAACTGCCTTACAAATTCTTCAGGGGCCTTTTTCAAGCGCTCAAAGTCAAAGAGCGCCGCCATAGACTCAGGTTTAGGTTGGATACTGTGAACTCCACCGCAAGTAGTACAACCCAGTATGAGACTAATCACTCTTTGCGGATAATTAAGAGCAAAATGTTGCGCAATCATTCCACCCATGGAAATCCCAAAGACGTGGGCAGTATCGATACCTATGGTATCAAGTAATCCTGCGATATCCCCCGCCATCATCGCCATGGTATAAGGTATGTCCGGCTTATCACTCCGCCCTACTCCCCTGTTATCAAAGGCAATAACCAGGTACTTCTTTGAAAGAATTGGAATCTGCCGGAACCACAGCCCCGAGTGAGCGGCATAGCCGTAAATCAGAACCAATGGTTCTCCTTTACCATGAATCTCATAATATATGTTGATGTCGCCAACCTTTGCTGTAGACATTTATACCTCCTTTAATAATTTTTAAATTTCAATTACGCCTTCAGTATTTCTTTGTGCCTCAGCGCTCGCTCCAGTGAGAGCTGCATCTTCATGTCTTGGAACTCCTTGATGGCAAAGTCCATGTGCCTAAGGGCTTCCTTTTCTCGTCGGGGTAGTGTTCCGGCAATAGTTCCTTGTATTAGAAAAGAGTATCGTTTGACCCACCAGGTTTTAAGCATGCCCGGTTTTGTTTAGCGATATTGGATGTAGTTCCTAAATGCAGCTTAGCGGCCTGCCGAGAAAATAACCGACTGCATCATGATTTTGCCATTATGGATATGAAACGTGTCCCCGGCAAATGGGAATGTCGGAAGCGCCGTCCAGAGGAGATAAACATATTCGCCCTGAATCTCTTGCTTAGTGGTCTTGAAGTTAGCTAGCGCTTCGGGCGGGAGCATCTTCATTATCGCCGCAAAAGCCGCTTTGATACGTTCCGGCCCCTTGTACGTCTCGGTAGGGGTAAAGAGGACCGAATCCTTGGTGTAGTCCTTCAGGACTTCGTCAAGGTTGGCCGACATTAGTGCTTGTCCGTGATGTTGCATTACCGCTTCCGTTGTTGCTTTAACCATATTGAACCTCCTTTATGAATCGTCTTCACTTAAAGAGAGTTATAACACGCTGGGGAGAACTTGGCACCGTCCGTATTCTCGGTTTGACACTTCGGGCACTTCATCAGCACTACCCTCCTACCAAGCTAAAGTCTATGACCGCTGGGCAGGAATGTCAAGGACTTCGCATGTGAGTCCTTCTTGTTTGGTTTTCTGGTCAGGCAAAAGAAAGACTGAAGGTCTTGGAAAAGGTTCTACCTTTTATCATGTGTGGATCACTATGAATAGAGCGGGAACCCTCGGAGAATTCTGCAATTGAGCGTCAAGCTTGGCACGATGTAGCAGGCTTAACCTCGTTAGCCAGTTTGAGCTTTTGAGTACCGCTCCACTGCCACCGTAAGCCATTTCCCTTCGTCTCTAGCTGTAAAACTCCCTTGGCTATTAATTCGCCCATTCGCCGCTGGGCTACCTCGATGTCAACGCCTAACTTTCGGGAAACTCGGCGGGCTAGCTCGGCTTCGGCGTTACCGGGATTCAGGACGGCGGCTGATGCCATCCCCCCAAGTTTCTCGATGACGTCTCCCTGGAGCAGAGTCCACACGAATTCCTCTCTTGCCTTGCCTTCGAGTATCTCAGCACACTGGGCATCGCCGTCTTTAGCCCGGTGCTTTATATCATCCCAGGCGGCTTCGATTCCCCGGTCATAGATAGACATGGCTTCTTTTACCATCTCTGTGCTCATGGTTGCTGTCTCGGTGATGGGCTCGTTGGCGTTATAGCGGGCCCAGTTTCGGCTGAGGATGCGAATGCCATAGTCCTTGGCTCTTTCGTACACTTCGGTTCCGGGGAGGGGGGACAGCATGTGGAAGCCGTACTTAGCGCCGTATTTATGATAAAGTTCGTCGCCGAAGGCCAGAGACTTGAGGGCTGTCTCCCGGCTTTCCCCGGGCAGTCCGAAAATGAAGGAGTTGAAGACGTTGATGCCTGCCTCAGCGGCTATCTTTACCCCTCGCCTTACTTCGTCGGGAGTGATTCCCTTCCTTATAGTCTTCAATATTCCCTCATCCGCTGACTCGACGCCGAATAGTACCCAGTCGCAGCCAGCCCGGTTCATTAGCTGAGCCAGGTCCTCGCTAATCCTATCTACGCGGGCAAAAACGCTCCATTTTATTTTCAGGTTACGCCTGAGCATTTCCTCGCACACGGCTTCGGCGTGGCGATGGTTGACGGTAAAGGTGTCATCAACGATGTTGATTTTCTCCAGCCCGAAATCACGCTGGAGTTTCTCCATCTCATCCACCACAAGCCCGGGACTGCGAAAACGGACTTTGGGACCAAACATCCGACGTCCTGAGCAAAAGATACAGCTAAAGGGGCAGCCACGGCTGGTTATTACCGTGCACGGGGTGCCCAGGGCGCGGTACCTGGCCATGGGCAACAACTCGCGTGCTGGTAATGGTAGCTGGTCGAGGTTCTCAATGGGAGCTTGGGGAGGTGTCTTCACCACCATGCCTCCATCGGCAAAGGCAATGCCGGGCACTTGGTGGATGTCTTTGTCTTCTGCCACTGCCTTAGCCAATTCGACCAGGGTTTTCTCCCCCTCACCGATGACTATGGCATCAATCCATAGTGACTGCAGCAGTGTCTCTTCTTGGGCAAAGGTAACGTGAGGGCCGCCGATAACGGTGAAGATGTGTGGGTCGAAAGCTTTACATACCTTGAGCATCCTCCTGGCAATAGGGTAGTTCAAGGTAACGCAGGTAGCGCCCACAAGCTGGGGTCGGTACTCCTCCAGTTCTCGCCTCAGCTTTCTGGGATGGTACTGGGTCACCAGGAAATCCAGAATCTTGACCTCAATACCCTCTCGCTTAAGGACGCTGGCTAAATAACTCAAGGAGAGAGGAGGGAGTGGGCTCTCCGCTAGAGGGTGTGGCGTACTCAGTAGCAATACTCGCATATATATCAGCCAACAACTCGCTACCCCACATCCCCGACTTCTTAAATTCAGCCTCAAAGTATAGCTCTTGTCATACCCAAAATCAACTACGTGTTAAGGTTGCCGGGTGAGTGATGGTATAATCAGGGAAACATAAACTGCCTTTAGGAGGACGATATGATAATTGATGTTCATACTCACCTTTGTGATTATGATAGTGTTGCCAAACCTTTCTGGGATGGGTGGGCAGAGATTTCAGCACTGAGGGTTAATAGGCCAGTGGAAAGGGTGCAAAGGCGAATGCCGGAGTTTTGGGATATTTCCGGGGACATGATAGTCAAGGATATGGATGCTGCCGGGATTGATAAGAGTGTGCTGTTGGCGATTGATTGGGGGCTGGCTCGCCACCTTGGTGAACCCAAGCTAAGCATTGAGGAGGTAAACAAGGCTTATGCTGATGCGGTGAAGAAACATCCCCAGAGATTAATTGCTTTTGCAGGCATAGACCCCAGGAGAAATAAAGCTGCCGAAATGATTGGCAGATTTCTCAAGGAATGGGGTATGAAGGGGATTAAATTCCACACGGCTGCCGGTTTCTATCCCAACGATAGGGCATGTTATCCCATTTATGAGAAGGCGTTGGAATACGGGGTTCCTGTTCTGCTCCATACTGGAGAGGTGATGAAACCATTTCATTTTAAATATTGCCAGCCCATTTATGCGCAGGAAGTAGCCATGGACTTTCCTGACCTGCCCATCATTCTGGCGCATACCGGTGGGTGCTGGTACTCGGAAGCAGTGGCAATCTGTAACAGTACAACGAATGTTTACCTCGATTTGTCGGTATGGCAGCCACGGCTCCTCCGCCCTCTGGAATTTTACAAAGCTCTGAGGACGTTGTTAGACTCAGTCTCATGGCAGAGAGTGCTGTTCGGCAGTGATTCTCCATTTCTGAAGCTGTTAATTAATCAAGAAAGGTGGGTCAAAGCCTTTACCGAAATTCCCGACTCCGTGAAGGAGCAGGGAATCGAGTTTACAGACGAGGAAATCGCAGGAATAATGGGCGGCAACGCCGCTAAAATCTTAGGACTAACAGAATAAGTTTTGGCAGGCGTTAGATGTTCATTCCTCCGCTGATGATAAAGGCGCCGCCGGTAACGAAAGAAGCAGCGTCGGAGGCCAGCCAGATTACCATTTCAGCCACTTCTTCAGGTTCACCCCATCTCTTCAAAGGTATGTTGGCCTGGAAGGCATCGGCATATTTTGAGGCACGCAGTTCTTCGGTCATGCGAGTTTTGATCCAGCCGGGGCAGACGGTTACTACTCGGATGTTGTCACTACCATACTCGGTCGCCGCTGCGTTGGAAATGGCCACGACAGCGTGTTTGCTTCCACTGTAGACAGACAATCTTTCCGAGGTGGACACCCCGGCGATGGAGGCATTATTTATAATGACTCCGCCGCCCTGTCCCAACATCACCGGTATTTCGTATTTCATGGACAGCCAGACGCCCTTGAAGTTGGTGTCTACCAGTTCGTCAAAGGTTTCCTCGGTCGTTCGTATCAGCCGGGCCATTATGCCTCCTACTCCGGCGTTGTTAAAGGCGATATCCAGGTGGCCGTATTTTTTTATGGTTTGTTGCACCATGTTTTCAACCTGGGAGGCAATCCGCACATCAGTTTGGACAAATATCGCTTCGCCGCCAGCCTTTTTTACCATCTCCACTGTTTCTTTCCCTTCTTTTTCTCTGCGGGCAGCCACCACCACCTTGGCACCCTGTTCTCCAAATTTGATTGCCGCGGCGCGGCCGATGCCGGAACTCCCGCCGGTTACCAGTACTACTTTTCCCGCAAATGTGTTCATCTTTAGCCTCCTCTTTGCTTGCTAAGTTAATGCCAGACTCTGTGCCATCTTAGTGTTGATTTTAGATAACTTTATCACCTGCGAGCGCACAACCGCAATATGGGCGGTGCCCCCCAATCCCAGAGATTGCCGCGCTTCGCTCGCAATGACACCCTCGTGTCATTGCGAGGCTGACTTTAGTCAGCCGAAGCAATCTCGGTGGGGCTGTTGGGGATGGAAATTGACACGTGAAATTTACCTTGAGCGTAGTTAGATTCTTCGCTACGCTCAGAATGACAAAAGAGAGGGCTCGCAATGACACCTCCTTTCTATCGTTGCTAGAAGGTCAGGGTCGAGGAGGAATTTTCCCTAGGGACAGGTAAAGCTCTTTTTGCGCCTCATGGGACTTGAAAAGTTCCTCCAGCAGCATTATTTGTCCTTCGGACTTGAATTTAGCTAATCCTTCGAGGCATTCGGGCTTAGCCAGGCTGGGGGTCCATTCCCGACAAGCTTTAGGGCGCGAGGTATATATGGTGCAGCGGGCTTTCCCATCCGCATCCCAAGCCAGGAAGATACAGCCCTTCTTAGTTCTCTTGAGCAAGTGTCCTTCTTTTATTGGCACCTTCACGGCATACTTAGAGATGCACTTTGCTCCTGATATTCCCAGCGCAGAGGCAATGTTCCCTATATCTTCGGCGGTAAGCGGAGGTTGATAGCAGGTACAGCAGATGCCACAGCGAAAACAAGGAATGAGAGTCTGTTCGGCTATGGTAATCTCTTTTCCTTCCAGTGTCTTTATAATTGCTTTCTCTGTTGCCATAATAAGAGTCCGCTAATAGCCCAAGCCTATCTTCTTGGTTATCTCGGCTTCGTCGAATAAGTGATGCAGACCTTTGAGGAAGGAAGTCGAACCGTTATCCAATAGCCACTGTCCGAACCTTGCCCCCTCTAGCTCAAGCTCGTCAGGCGTGATTCCCAGTTTGAACACCAGCTTAGCATAGCCCTTTTCCTGAGACTGGGCAATGATGAAAACTCTCGCCTCGCTCATTCCGCCTCCTTTACATCACTGAGAAGAAATCAAGCTCAATATCTTCTCGTGAAGCTTTTTGTTAGAGAATAAAAGGTCGTTTGTCTGGGGCTGCCAGGAGTGGCCCTGAAAATCGCTGACTCTGCCACCAGCTTCTTGAACTAATAAGACCCCGGGGGCGACATCCCAGGGCTCAATCCTGGTGGTGAAGTAAGCTTCTCCTTTGCCAGCAGCAACCCAGGCTGTTTCCAGTCCAGCCGAACCTAGCTTGCGTATGTCGGTAACCAGTGGGTAGACCTTATGCAGAAGCTTGCCTGTTCTTCCCCGGTTTCTCTCTCCACCTTCACAGTAGAAAATGTAGCTCTGGCTGAGGTCTGATACATCGGATACTCGAATTTTTACCCCGTTTAAGTAAGCACCTTGGCCCTTTTCAGCAAAGTAAAACTCATCAATCGCCGGGGCATAGATTACCCCCAGTAGAAGTTCGTTTTGGTGCATCAGGGCTAGGCACACGGCAAAGAAAGGGTTGAAATTGGCAAAATCGCCTGTGCCATCCAATGAATCTACAATCCAAAGCCAATCGGGGTCGCCTTGGAGAAAACCGCCTTCCTCAGTGAGCAGGCTGTGTTGAGGGTAACGTCTCTTAATCTCTTCAACAATTAACCTGTCTACCTCTTTATCATATTTGGTGGCTGCTTCCTTAGCCGTGCTTCGCTCTTTGAGCAAAGCCCAGTCCTGGCGAAAATGCTTCATCAGGGTATCGCCGGCCTTTCTGGCCAGGCTCTCAATTAATTCCTTCATATGTTTCTAGTTATTTTATCATTGCTGCTAAAATAGCACTAAGCACAGAGGTTCTCCGACGAGTGGGGGCGAAAGAGCGCCTGTTTAGTTGACATAAAAATCTGGAGTTGCAAGGAGGTGAGAGAATGGCGATAGCCGAAGTAAGCGTTGTCCCGTTAGGAACAAAGACCACTTCAGTCAGCCAATACGTAGCACGGGCGGTTAAGGTCTTGGAGCGGGAAAAGGACATAAAGTACGAGATAACCGCAATGGGGACAATTATAGAAGGTGACTTGGACAGGATTCTAACACTGGTGAAGAAGATGCACGAAGGAATCTTTGGGGAGGGGGTGACCAGGGTGTTGACCACGGTTAAAATTGACGACCGGCGAGACAAAGCCCAGGGCATGAAGGAGAAGGTGGATTCGCTCAAGAAGAAGCTATAGTATCAGCTTAGTTACCCCAAAGTTTATTTCTACATTCCCCCCTCTTAAGGTAAGAGGGGTTAGGGGGAGTTATGAAAAGCTTGGGAAACATTCGTAACCCCCCTTTATCCCCCTTATCTTAAGGGGGAAGTTTGGGGATGGAATACTATGGCTAACGAAGGACAACAGATGAATCTCTCTTGTTTGCTTTCTTTGCTCAAAGAAGTACCTGCTTACAGGCAATTGGTGGGGGAGTTCGCCACAGCTAAAGGTGAGCATAAAGCAATCATACTGGATGCGGCCAGGCCCTACTTGATTGCCGCTCTTTATGAAGAGCTCGATTTGCCCTTCATGGTGGTGACTAATCAGCCTGAGACTGCCCGAAAGCTTCATGAGCAGCTTCGAGTCTGGTGTTCCCCTTCCGCCGAGTTGCATCGTCTCCCGGAGCTCGACTTCCTCCCTTACGATAGTTCTCAGCTATCGGCTGTCAGCTATCAGATGGTGGAGAGGTTGAGGGCATTAGCCACCTTGGCGCTTTTCCAACCCTTCCATTCCCCACCGAGATTGCTTCGTCCCGATAAATCGGGACTCGCAATGACAGGGGAAACAGCGCCTCGCAATGACGAAGGACAAGAGTGTCATTCTGAACGAAACGAAGAATCTAACTCCGCTCCGGGTAAACTCCGCGAAGAATCCGAAGACTCTTCATTGGCGCTCAGGGTGACAAAACCGCCCTTGATAGTGACCTCAGCCCTGGCAATCATGAGTAAAACCATCCCGCGAAAGGATTTTGTGACGGCTTGCCATATTTTAAAGCCGGGCATGGCTGCTGAGCCCATGGAGCTACTGCGCCGGTGGCAAAGCATGGGCTACGAAATGGAGGACGTTGTCGAGGTGCCCGGACAGATGAACAAACGGGGTGGCATTATTGATGTCTTTCCCCCTTGCAGCCAGTCGCCAGTTCGCATCGATTTCTTTGGCAACCAGATAGAGAGCATGAGGTACTTCGACGCGGAAAGCCAGCGCTCAACCAGTCCCGTATCCTCGTTGATTGTTACGCCGGCCAAAGAGTTTATGCCAATGGCTGATAGCTCTGAGGTGGTGGTTGGCAGTGTACTTGACTATCTTGGCAGTGATGCCTTGCTTGTTCTCGATGACCCTGAAGGAATTGAACTTGCCGTCACCAGGCTAAACGAGGAAACTCAAGAATTAAGAGCCACAAAGGTGGAGAGCGGTGAGCTGCCTGAGGACTTTCCTTCTCCTTACCTCACCTGGGAAGAATTAGAGTCGCAGATGAAAGAAAGACATCGCCTAGCGCTGGCAACATGGGATGCTGCTCAGAATAAGGGACAGGCTTTGCCCTTCATCAGAGCTCAGAGTTATGGCAGCCAACTGGAAAGGTTCCTCAAAATAGCTAAGCAAATGGTGGCACAAAGACAGCGCGTGTTTGTAGTTAGCCATCAGGCAAACCGGTTGGCAGAACTTCTTCAGAAAGAGGACATTCACACTTCACCGGCATCACAAATAGAGCAGATATCTCCGCCCGGTTCCATCACCGTGCTCCAGGGCTCACTGGATGGAGGCTGGGCAATGGATGACAGGCTCACCGTTATTACTGATGTCGAGCTCTTTGGCTTTGTAAAGCAGCCACGAGCAGGCAAGAAGAGGCCAATACCTCACCAATGGTTTCTGCCTCAGTTAGCTCCCGGCGATTATGTCGTCCATGTTGACCATGGTATTGCTAGGTTCCACGGTCTGGTCAAGATGTCCTCTGAAGGAGTGGAGAGAGAATACCTTGTTCTAGAGTATGCCGCTGGTGACAGGCTCTATGTGCCTACGGAACGAATAGACCGTGTCAGCCGCTATATCGGCGCCGGCGACCAGGCGCCACACTTGAGCCGTTTGAGAACCCCGGAATGGCAAAGGATCAAGAACAGGGTTAAGGAATCGGTGGTGGAAATTGCTCAGGAACTACTTGACCTTTATGCTGTTCGGGAGGTAGCTCCGGGCTTTGCTTTCTCTGCAGATTCACTATGGCAACAAGAGCTGGAGGCATCCTTTCCTTATGTGGAAACACCGGACCAGATTGAGGCAATCATGACGGTTAAGGAGGACATGGAAAAAGCTAAGCCCATGGACCGACTCATCTGCGGCGATGTGGGCTATGGCAAAACCGAGATAGCCTTGCGTGCTGCCTTTAAGTCGGTTATGAATAATAAACAAGTAGCTATTCTGGTTCCGACCACCGTGCTGGCTCAGCAGCATTTCCTGACCTTTACGGAGAGGTTGCAAACCTTTCCCTTAAGAGTAGAAATGCTGAGCCGCTTCTGTCCGCCGGAAAAAGAACGGGAAATTCTGGAAGGCTTAGCCCAGGGCATTGTGGACATATGCATCGGCACTCATCGCCTGTTACAAAAAGATGTCATGTTCAAAGACCTGGGACTGGCGATAATTGACGAGGAACAACAGTTTGGCGTGGTGCAGAAGGAAAAGCTCAAGCAGATAAGGAGGGAAGTGGACACCCTGGCTCTCAGTGCTACTCCCATTCCGCGCACCCTGCACATGTCTTTAACTGGAATCAGAGATATGAGCATCGTGGGGACACCTCCTGAAGAACGCCTGTCTGTCAAGACCTATGTCGGGGCCTATGATGACACTCTGGTCAGGCAGGTGGTATTGCGGGAGATGGAGAGGAATGGTCAGGTCTTCTTTGTCCATAACCGCGTTCAGAGCATTGCTTTAGTTGCCAGAAAATTACAGGATTTAGTGCCCGAAGCTCGAATAGCCATAGCTCATGGGCAAATGCCTGAAGAGCAATTGGAGAGGGTGATGACGGATTTTATCGCTGGCAAATACGATATTCTGGTGACCACCACTATTATCCAGTTAGGTCTGGATATGCCTAATGTCAACACGCTGATTATTGACCAGGCGGACAAGTTCGGTCTGGCTCAGCTTTATCAATTGAGGGGTAGGGTGGGTCGCGGTATCAACCAGGCTTATGCTTATTTCCTCTTCGAAGAAGAGAAACAGCTGACTCCTCAGGCTTATAAGAGGCTCAGGACTATCTTGGAGGCTACTGAACTGGGTTCGGGATTTGCTATCGCTATGAAGGACCTGGAAATTCGGGGGGCGGGCAATCTTTTAGGTGTCAAGCAAAGCGGACATATCGCCGCTCTGGGTTTCGACCTTTATTGTCAATTGCTGGCTGAAGCAGTGGAGGAGTTGAAGGCCAAGCAAGCTGGCGAAGTGCGGGAAAAGACCATTATCGGAGAAGAGAAGGAATCTCCCAGCATATCCCTGCCGTTAGATGCCCACATACCGGAGGAGTATATTTCCAATCTAAATGCTCGATTAAGCCTTTACCACAGACTGGCCAAGGTGGAGCATATTGAGGAAGTAACCGACATAACTCAGGAATTTAAAGATAGATTTGGCCCTTTGCCCGAGCCTGTGGAAAATCTTCTGTACATAGTGAAAATCAAAGTTCTGGCTATGAGGGCTAAGGTAAACTCTATTTCCACACAGGGCAGGCAAATTGTCATAAAGCCCCAAACTGTCGCCTCCCTTCTTAAGATAAGAGGGGCAGAAGGAGTTATGAGTAAATATCTAGATTCCGCAGTTAAAATAGGTGCTACACAAATTAAGTTGGACACCAGGCTCCTGGGGGATAGATGGAAAGTTGTTCTGGAAGAGATACTGAGTTCTAATCACGTCTAGATTACAGAGCCTGTTCTGAAGCGTAAGCAAGGAATCGGGCTCCTCGCAATAGCAGTCCTCAAAAGTGGTTGAAATTTTGTACTAAATTTGGTACAATATTGGTCAAAGCCTGAGTGGAGAGGAGGTTATGTCTTAATGACCACACGCATCGTGACAGTTAGCGAACTCAAACTCAAATTGGGCGCACTGATGGCCGAACTGGAGGAACAGGGGGTGCCTTTCTATGTAACCCAGCATGGCAAACCGAAGGCGGTACTCGCACGCTACGAGGAATACGAAGCCCTGCTTCGGAAGCTTGAGGACATGGAGGATTTGCTGGCCATGAAGGAATCCCTCGCAGTGCCAGATGAGGAAGCCGTAAGTTTAAAGGACTATGAGCACCAACGAGCAGCCCGCCTTCAAGGTTAGGCTTCGCAGCAAAAGGGTACAAAGGGAACTCGATGCCTTGCAGGAAGTTGACTACGAACGTGTCGTAGTCAAGCTAAGAGCACTGGCGAACGCCCCCAGACCTCAAGGATGTGAGAAGCTATACGATGCTATATATCGGGTACGAGTTGGGGACTTCCGCATAATCTACCTTATTGACGAGGGGAACAAGCGTATTGAAGTGGGGGGAATTCGCCGCCGGACCGAAAGAACCTACAAGGGAATCGAGGAACTATTTCGTTAAGCCTCCCTCCCGGTGATTGCGAGCACCTGAAAGGTGCGTGGCAATCTCAAGAGATTATTTCGGTGAGTTCTCCTACAATTCCCACGCGGTAACTAGTAAACAGTTTCCTAATATTAATCATGTTAGTCATTGACATTGAAATAAATGGGCGGTAAGCTTATCAAAAGGATCAGAAATTTCTTTGGTGTGAAATGGCTATGGGTGGAGACAAAAAGAAAGTGCTTATCTTGGGTGCGGGTGCGGCGGGGATTAGCGCTGCACTGGAGTTGAAGAAAGCCTCCGCTGGTGCACTAGGGCTGGAGGTAACACTGGTGGATCAGCGGGATTATCATCATCCGCTGCCTTTTATATGGCAGGTAGTCAGCGGGAGCGTTGAGCCCAGTCATATCTCTTTCCCCTTGCATGCCCTGCTGGGAAGAAAGGGTGCTGCGGGAGCGGTTAGGTTCAAGCAGGCCCGGGTGCAGGGTATAGATGTGGCAAAGAAGGTGGTCAACACCGATGATGGGGAGCTGGGGTGGGACTATCTGGTGGTGGCTTTGGGCAGCACTACCAATTTCTTTGGGATGGCTGATGCCGGGGAAAATTCGCTAATCTTGAAATCTCTGAGCGATGCTGTCAGCATCCACAATCACATTTTGGACAACTACGCGGCGGCATTGAAGGAAGAAAATGAACAACTCCAGCGTGAGCTACTCACCTTTGTGGTGGTGGGAGGCGGGCCCACCGGTATAGAACTGGTGGCGGCTATTCAGGACTTCCTGCGCAAGGCGCTGATACGAGATTATCCTTCCCTGATGTCCCAGACTCGGATACTCTTGGTCGAGGCACAAGATGCTCTCTTATCTGGCATGAAGGCTAAGATGTCGGAACTAGCTATCAGCAGGCTGCGCTCTCGAGGAATTGAGGTTTTATTGAAAACTCGTATTACCAAGGTCTGGTCAGGTGGTATCCAGACTGCTGATGGGCAGACTATACCGAGCCGCACTGTTATTTGGGTAGCGGGGGTGAAGCCGGTGGCTGTTGTGGAATCGCTGCCTTTCAATAAGGCAAAGGGTGGGCGCATCATAGTGAATCAGTACCTGGAAGTCCCGGAGTCACCCGGGGTCTACGTACTTGGGGATTGCGCTTATTCATTACAAGAGCATGGTTCGGTACCCTATCCCCCAACCCAGCAAGTAGCTCAGCGACAGGGTCCGGCCTGTGCCAGGAATATCGTCCGCGCTATACAGGGTCAGGAGCAGCTAGCATTCCGTTACAAATTTAAAGGGCAGGTAATATATATGGGCAGGAATCTGACGGTGGCTCAGGTATGGGACCGTGTCTTCGATGGTTTCGCTGCCGCGCTGCTGCGGCGAGTCTATTATCTATGGGTATTTATCTCGTATCTTGGGCTGCCAACGGAATTCGGGAGAAAGCTGGGTGCCGTTCGTGAATGGATCCCTGCTTACTTCTATCATCGTAATACAGCTCACCTCGAGTAAGGGGCATAGGCGGAGTAAGCCTCAGAGGTAAACACGGGTGCCTACGCCATTTATACGATGTATGTTGACTATCGCTAGGACGTTGGCTGTTTGACTACCCACGACAGCACCTGCTAGACTGCTTCATTCTACGATTACCAAATCAGAGGAGGCAAGATGGCAGATCCAAGAGTCGAGACTGTAGCTAAGATTCTAGTTGATTATTCCGTGGGGGTGCGGCCGAACCAGCTGGTGCGGATCGCCGGTGACCCTGAGGGTGCACCGTTGATTTTGGCTGTCTATCAAAAGGTTCTGGAGCGCAGTGCTCACCCTTTTCTCCAGGTTGAGCTGGAAGAAGCAGAAGAGCTTTTGTACACCTATGCCAACGATGCCCAGCTTGATTACGTCCCGCTGTTTATGAAGGATATCATTGAACAAATCGACGCAAGCATCGGGATATGGACGGATGCGAACACTAAACGGCTCACCAATGCCGACCCTGCCAAGCAATCCCGCAGGGCAGTGGCCAGGCGTCCCCTCTCGGATCGATTGCTCGAGCGGGCGGCTAAGAAGGAGCTGCGCTGGACCGGGACCCTCTATCCGACCCAGGCCTTTGCTCAGGATGCGGAGATGTCGCTCCGCGAGTTCGAAGATTTCGTCTATAAGGGCTGTCTGGTCCATGAACCTGACCCAATCAAGGCCTGGAGGACGATATCTAAAAATCAGCAGCGCCTCGTTGATTGGTTGAACAAGGCAAAGAAGATTCATGTCGTTGGCCCGGATACCGATCTTAAACTCGAGGTCACTGGCCGGAAGTGGGTGAACTGCGACGGGCATGAGAACTTTCCCGATGGGGAGGTCTTCACCGGCCCCATCGAGCAGAGCGTGAACGGGCATATCAGATACACTTATCCCGCCTGCCACTTCGGCCGCGAGGTGGAGGATGTCCGACTCCAGTTCAAGGATGGGAAAGTCATCAAGGCCACGGCGGCTAAGAATGAGGAGTTCCTGTTGAAGATGCTGGAGACCGACAAAGGGGCACGTTATGTGGGAGAGTTCTCCTTTGGCACCAATTCTGGGATCCAGCGGTTCACCAAGAATACTCTGTTCGATGAAAAGATCGGCGGGACCATCCACCTGGCCCTGGGGAAGGGTTATCCTGAGTCAGGGAGCAAGAGCAAGTCCGCCATTCACTGGGATATGGTCTGCGACCTCCGGCAGGGCGGAAGAGTCTGGGTCGATGACACGCTCTTCCTCGAGGATGGGAAGATTCTGATCTGAGGTAAGGCTTCGTCACAGTCCCTGTGACGGGCTATCCAGGCAGTTTGCTTGTCACTTCACGGGGCAAAGCTGTCTGCTTTCACCCACAACCTTTCCCCATCGGTAATGAACTCGATGGTGCCATTCTCATCCGTGCGATAAACATTGCCCTCGCCCAGCCTGCCAATCAATCTCTCCCTCACATCTTGGGCAGGGTGGCCAAAAGTGTTATTTGCACCTACTGAAATCACCGCCACTTCAGGGTCAACTGCAGCCAGAAACTGCTGAGAAGTGGAAGTCTCGCTGCCATGATGGGCTACCTTGAGCACAGTACTTCTCAAATTGGCTCGCTGCCCGATGAGCTCGAATTCAACTTCTTCTCCGATGTCGGCAGTAAACAGGAAACTGACCTGGCCCCAGCTTAGCCTCAGTACCACTCCATTGTTATCCACATCATCGCTGGTCCCCTCCCATAAGCTTGCTGGCGGATTTAGCACCTCCAACTTAGTTCCTTTGCCCAAATCAATCTCCTGCCCCGCACTGGCATTGTCACACTTTATCTGCTTTTCTCCAGTAAGATTGCACCATTCCTGATAGATAGAGGAGATAGAGGAGTTGTAAGATACTCCGGGCTCAAGCACCTCCTTCACTTTGTATCTCTGAAGAACCTCTACCAAGCCTGTGACATGGTCAGCGTGATGGTGAGTACAAACCACGAGGTCTATCGTCCTATCCCAGAAGGGGAGCTTCTCGCTTAGCTCCAAACTAATGTTCTGAGAGCTAGGACCGCCATCAATGAGTATGTCCTGGCCGTTGGGTGTTTGAATCAGTATAGCATCTCCTTGTCCCACATCAAGAAAACTTACATGGAGCTTGCCATCGGGCATGGTCAGAGTTATAGACCACACCAGGATAGCTACTATTAAAAGGGGCAGGACAAGCCATTTTGGAGAGAAGCCGAGGCGAGGTTTAGGAATGCCTTGAGCGACCCTCTTTATTCCTGAAGTCAGCTTAGAGAAAAAATCAGCCAACTGATTTCGGCGGTTAATGAGAGCTATAACTCCCGCCAATATAGCACAGTACCCCCAGATATACCAAGCGGGAAAAGTAGTCACCGCTAATGAAGAGTGGGGCAGGGCATCGAAGCCTTGAACTACCGAAAGGAAGTAGCTGAGAAAAAGCCAGGCCAGCCAGCCCAGTATTTGAGCGGCAAGCATGGCGAAGAGTCCCACGAAGGCAACTAACGCGGATGTGACTATGATAGCAGGCAAAGCAAGCAAGGAAAAGAAGGTTGCCGGCACGCCGACTAAAGAGACTACGCCAAAGTTGTAAGCTATGAGTGGAGCAACTGCCACGATAGCTGCCAGAGTTGAGGCAAAACCGTCGGTTGCTATACTGACTGTGGGTACAATCTTTTCCCTGTTCTTAAACAAGCGAGCAACGCTTTTCCTTCCCCAAGTCTGAAAATAAGGATAGAAGAAAATAAGCCCAACCATGGCTAGAAAGCTGAGTTGAAAAGAGACGCTCCACAATAACTGAGGCTGTATTCCCACCATCACCGCGGCGGCGAAAGCCAGGGCAATGATGGCACTTCCCTGCCTCCCTAGATATTCAGCTATTAAAAACAGGCTTCCCATGATTGCCGCCCGAATTACTGGCGGATTCATCCCGGCGAGCAGGGTATAAAGCCATATAGCCACGAGGGCCAGCCAGATATATATGGAACGCTGCCGGCCAAAGATCAGAATACCCAAGCTGAGGAACATGGCAATGACGATGCTGATATTCAAGCCAGAGATGGCTAATATGTGCGCTGTCCCCGTTCTGGAAAAGGCTTTGTTTAGAGAATCGGGTATGTTTGTCCTCAGTCCCAGCAGAATACCCTGGGCCAGTGAGCCTTGGGGCTCGGGCAGGGCTCTGGCTAAAGAAGCGGAGAGCTGTTCCCTTAAAGAGTAAATCCACTGCAAAGGCTTGAGGCCATGGCCATGGTCTAGAAGTTCTACCTTGGGATAATAAATGATTGAGTAAATCCCCTGACGTTCCAGGTAGGTTTTGTAGTCAAAATTGTCGAATGGTTCCGGCGTCTCCAGTCCGCCAGTTACCTTGAGCACATCCCCATAATGGTAGGCGGGGTATCGGGGTACTTGAATTAAGGCGGTTCCCGATACCTCTTTCCTTTCGTCGTTGGCAATTATTTCGCTGGCGGAAAATGTCAGCAGGCAAAGTCTATCTCGAATGTCAGGCTCCTCTGCCACCATGCCGTGAATCTCTACGGTTCCGTTGCCGTTATAGAAGCAGAGGGAATGCTCATCTACCGGAGGTAGGCTTGCTGGGAAGCGAAGCCCGCCACTGACGAGGGCCAAGAGGCATAACCCGGCTATTATTAAGGTCTTCCTGCTGTTGCGGAGGAAAGGTATAAGCGCGAAAGGGATAAGTCCCAAGAACAAGGCCAACCAAGGCGGGCTAATCTTGGAACCCAGGAATACCCCGGCGACCCAGGCACAGCTAACGTAGAGAAGCCACATAAGAGAGCCTTTAATCCCACATGACTGTGTAGTGACCTAGTTTACCAGTTTGCCCTGCGTCAAGGCTAGGTATAATTGGATTATCGTTGTGGTAAAATACAATTATACCGAAGATTCAGTGAGCGCTATGAAGGGGGTTACGGAGATGTGCAAGTCGAAAAGCAGAAAAGGATGCGAGCACCCGGAGAAGCTAAAGGGCAAGCCAGGGGAGTGCAGTCCTGAACAAATCAAAGAATGCCACGGCGAGGTTGTAGAGCATCCTTGCGCAAAAGGGAAGTAGCCCGGCCAGTGGATTTGTAGAGACATTCTATGCAAAAGGGCACAATAAAACGGCTAATTGCAGACCGTGGTTTTGGGTTCATCAAGACAGAGCGGGAAGAAGACCTCTTCTTTGGCCGCAACCAACTTCAAGGGGTGGACTATGGTTCCCTTAGAGAAGGGCAAGAAGTGGAATTTGAGGTCACACGGGACCCCAACGGTCATCTCCACGCAATCAAGGTAAGGCTTGCTCAGCCTAAAGGCGAATAGCAGCAAGCCCTGCCAGCGGATTTGGAGACAAAGCTTCAGGCTATCCTCAAACTTTACGTTTCTTGTGTGTTGTCTACCAGGCTGATATAATCTTGCAAAGGGAATTGCGTTTACTAGGAGACGGATGGCTCAGAAGAAAGCAGACAAAAAAAAGACAGGAAAGACAGCGCGGAAGAAATCCGCGGAATATCTTCGGAAGGGCCCGAAGAAGTGAGGAGATAAGGGCCGATTTATTAGGCAATACAATAATATAAGTTAGAGCCTCAAGGACGGCTAGATGAAGAGGGACCTTCTCTGGTTTCTCCTGTATCCTGTCTATCAAATCATCGGCACGATCAGCCATGAGGGAAGCCATGCCCTTGCTGCAATGGCAGAGGGAGCCAAGGTCACAAAGTTCGTATTCTGGCCCAGCTTCGATCTGGGCAAATTCCACTGGGGATATGTAAACTGGGAAGGCCACACGACCTGGTTTGCAATAGCTGCCCCCTACTTCTGTGACCTGCTCATCTGCTTCGTCGCCCTCTTGATCATTCTTGAAGCTAAACCCCGGCGCAGGTGGCTGTGGCTCAATATCCTGATAATCGGGATGCTGACACCTCTCTTAAACAGCGCCTACAACTACTCTTGTGGGTTGGCCTGGGGCCGAAATGATATCGGCGAACTATTGAGCGATCTCAATCCCATTGCTGTTCACTCGTACTTCATTCTCACGTTACTGTTCTACGCTTGGGGGCTATACTACTGCTATTTTCGCAAGAGAACATGGCATCCAAAATAGGATGTATAATTTGCCTGGTGGGTGGCCCAGCTAGTGGATTTGCAGAGGAAACATTCTGGCTAAACGTTCATGAAAGCATAGCCGTAGTGTAAATATTTTTCTCCCTCTCTTTTGGTACTCTTCCTCTTCTTCAGCGTGCCCACAGAAATGTCTGCATTAGTTGCCATTGAGCACTGGTAGCCCCCAATGACATTTCCTTTAGATAATAAGTCGTAGTAATAATTGTTATCTCGGAGGGCATGGAGAACTGTAGTGGAGCTTACCGCCGACCCATAACGTTGCCGCGTTAGTGCCTTGTTTATGGTATGGTACTTTAGCTTCGTCTGCCCGACACCACCCGCCTGATAACGCTGGGAAAGTAAGTTCATGTTGAGGGAGTGGTGCGTCACTCCCTCTCCGGCACCCGAGGTGCGAGCCCAATTGGAATGAGCCACAGCGCTACCTTCACCTCTATGGCGTTGAGATAGTTGCTTCATATTTATCGTGTGAGGAATCATATTTTCTGCTCTACGAGATGTATCAGGCCAACCAGACTCAACTTTAAAACTATCACCAGCCTTATAACGCCCGGAAGGACTCGGCATATCTATGGCATGGTGGACTGTCCTATCCCGCATATCATGCCAACTCTGCCAAACTGAGGGAGCAATGTTGGCTTCAAAGCTACGGCTACCTGTAATTTGGCCAAGAATAGCACGTTCCTCACTCAGAGTATAGCGCTTTACCGAACTCAGGACGCTGGATTCGCCATCAGCATCACCGCTAAAACGCCCAGTGTGAGCTAGATAGTATTCAACCATTCCGCGGAGGCGATTATTCTGACTGGCCTCATGTCTTCTGGATAAATAGCGCGCGGCAAGTATAAGAGCCACACCGAACGGCGTGGTAATAAACTCTGGTGACAATATCAAAGCGATACCTAGGCGTCTCAGAAACTTAACGCGTGTTCTAGCCCTAACCATGTTAACCAATAAAAACACATCCCCGCCAGTCTCTATCCCTCGGTTATAATGACTGGCGGGATAAGCAACCTGCCAACCAGTTTGCAGTTGCGCTTATCACAGTGTAGTGCGTGTGCCGAGTGGTGTCAATAGGGTATGATAGTATATTTCCAAAATTTCGGGGTGAGAAGCCCAGCCAGCGGATTTAGAGAGGGCTTTCCAGTTATTATGAAAGAGTTAGGCAACATTGCCTAAAAGAACAGCGGAGGTGAAAGGAATGGAGCAAAAGAGGCTAGAGAAGCTTGTAGGGCAAGCCATAAGATTAATCGGTTTAGCTGATTATCAAGAAGGTTCTGTGGTGAGTCGAACAATAATTGACAAAAAGGCAGGTACAGTTACCTTTTTCGCCTTTGCCGAGGGACAAGGCTTAAGTGAGCATACGGCGCCATTTGATGCCTTGGTTTATCTCCTTGAGGGTGAAGCAGAAATTGTTATCTCCGGCAAAGCTATCCGCCTGAAAGATGGTGAGATGGTCATAATGCCAGCCAATCAACCACATGCTCTGAGAGCAATAAAGAATTTCAAGATGATTCTCACGATGATACGATCTTGATACGGAAAACGAAATTAGGATAGCAACGTTGCTTGACAGAGTGAAAAAGCAAGGATTTCTTAATCTGACACGGTTATATAGTCCTTTATCTTGTCTAATGTTCCTTGGCCAATGCCTTTGACATTAAGCAAGTTCTCGATTGTTTTGAACGGACCGTTTTCGTTGCGGTAGTCCACTATAGCCTGGGCTGTAACCTCACCTATGCCGGGCAGGGCGTCAAGGAGCCAGGACTCGGCTCGGTTGATGTCTATCTTCTGGGGAGATTGTTCTTCACCTTCCCGTGGAATATAAATCTCGATATGGCTAAGGTTGGCATCGGGTTCAACTCCGCTATCCAGAAGAAGTGCTTGTATGGTATTACCTTTTTGCCAGGTATAGATGCCGGGGTTAGCTACAGCGCCACTGACGTAAAGCTCTCCGCTTTGCTCTGGAAGCCCTGTTTGAGATAGAACGATTTCCACGGGCTGGTTCTTGCTGTGCTGCACCGCCAGCGTGACGCCGCCAGCTATTGCGGCGATAAGCAGGAGGACAGTTACGGATAGGTAAAATCTATCAGCATGGCTCATGGCATAGCTCCTTTCTCAATAAGTAGCGTTCTGCATAATATTCTATAATAAAATCCCCTTCCCTCCAATACGTTTTAAAACGGCCACTCCTTGCAGTAAATCAGCTTGTTACGAAATGGGTTTTGACGGTGCCCTTCTTGACTTCAATATAAGCCTACGCATACAATCTGGTAATAAAGCTAAATGTTCAATTAAAGGAGGGAAAAATGAATATGTGGCTAGTCCTATTTTGGACGGGACCTATCGGGGTGGGTATTTTCCTTGTGTGCTTAGGTGGCATGGTCTACCTATTCAGTAAAGCTGATGAGAAAAGTAAGCACACAAAGGCATTTGCTCAGGAAAAAGGACTCGAAAAGAAAAAATAATAACTGCGATCGTTTAGCAACTTGAATCGTCACTGCTAGTCCTTCGCCTTTTGCCATTGCGAGCCCCGACTTGCCGGGGCGTGGCAATCTCATAGATTCACGGTGGGCTTATGAGGAAATGTGTCTCAAATTGCTCGCCCTATGTCTTGGTGCTAAAATTCTATTATGGCAAAAGGTTCCGGCGCGATAACCGTTAATCGCAAAGCTTACCACGACTATCATATTCAGGAAAGCCTTGAAGCAGGAATTGTCCTCAAGGGTTCCGAGATTAAGTCCATCAGGGAAGGCAAGGTAAATCTAAGTGACGCCTATGCCAAACCGGAAAATGGTGAAATGTGGCTCTATAATAGCCACATTGCTTCCTACGATGCTGCCAGCTATAACACGCATGAGCCAGTCAGGCCTCGCAAGCTTCTTATGCATAGAAAAGAGATTGACATCCTTGCAGGCAAGGTAGTGCAGAAGGGTTTGACTTTAGTGCCTCTTAAGCTGTATATTAAACATGGGGTGGCTAAATTGGAGCTGGGGGTGGTCAAAGGGAAGAAAGCTTACGATAAAAGGGAAGCTATTGCCCGTCGGGACACAGAAAGGGAGGTAGAGCGGGCAATGAAGTATAGAAGGAGGTGACGGGAAAGCAGGCTGGAATAGGGGGGCGCGTGGGTTCGACAGGGGAAGGCCTACAGAATTGCAGGCTGAGGGTGCCACTAACCTCATAAAACAGGTGGCAAAAAACAACTGCTGAACCTGTTTACGTTTAACGGTTCAATCTAACCTGAGCTCTCCTCGAAGTTTGGGATTAGGTGTCAGAAAAATCGAGGCGCTCCAATCCTGATGCCGATAGGGGTTGGCTAAGAAGTATTGGCTGGTCTGGCTGGATTCGGTCAGCAGATGAAAGCTAGACGAGATAAAAGGAGCTGACTAAGCTTGTAGGATATTCTGGCAACCTTCTTTTGGACGGGGAGTTCAACTCTCCCCCGCCTCCACCAAGAAATTCAGAAGCGCCAGCTTTCACTGCTGGCGCTTTTTATATCTGCTCTAAGACTCAAGTTAGCGGGCTAAATAAGTTAGTAGACATAATTTTCGGTTATCACCTTCAGTGATGAGGGCACGGTATAGATGGCGACCAGGGTCATGGTAAAGGGTTCACCGATCTTCTTTCCACTTTTCACGATGTTTTTGCTGGAGTATAATATCAATAGAAAGGCAAGGAGAGAACGATGATAATAAACAAACTTTTGACACGAAAAGGGTGGCGTGTAGTGGCACACTCTTTGCTAGCAGCGGCGGGGATTGGTCTTGTTTATTTATTGTCTAAGATGGTCATAGGAGATATCCAGCAAGAAGATACGTTAATGGTGTGTATTTTAAGCGTGGGAATCGCCTTTTCGCTGTGGTTAGTGGCGCTGGGAAGTATGCTGATAAAGGCCGAACTAACCGATTGGAGATAATATCGTAGCTGGACTGGTGGCTCCTCTCGCTCTGGTAGCCCGCCACAGTGTTGTGTCATTTCCTCACGCAGCTTATGAGCAAGCAGTAGCTTGTCTGCAGACGACCCGGATTATTCCAGTCCCGTGTGACCACAAAATGATATTGTCTGAATTGTTTGGTGGGGGAGAGGATAATATCCGTGCCTAATGTCGCTATTGTAACTGATAGTGTTGCTGACTTGCCTCCTCAGGTAGCTGAAGAGTTTGGGATTACCGTGGTTCCGCTTGTTGTTCGCTTTGGTACGGACGTCTACCGCGATGGTCTCGACCTGAGTTCTGACCAGTTCTATGACAGGCTAAGGATCAGTAAGGCTTTACCTGCGACATCTGTGCCCCCACCAGCAGCTTTTGCCGATGCCTATGATAAGCTTGCCGAAAAGACAAACGAGATCGTGGTTATCGGTTTAACTTCCAAGCTCAGTGCCACCTATCAGGTGGCGTTACAGGCTGCACGGTTGATGAAGAAGCGATGTCGTGTAGAGGTCATAGACTCGCAATGGGCGGTTATGGCACAGGGTTTCATAGCAATTGCTGCTGCCAAAGCAGCCCAAGCCGGGGCTAGCCTTGATGAAGTGCTGGATGTAGCCCGTCACACCATGCAGCGGGTAGATATGTGTGCTGCCTTTGATACTCTTGAATATCTAGAACGTGGCGGGCGCATTGGCAAAGCGCAAGCCTTTCTTGGTTCATTACTCAAGGTGAACCCAATCATCGGCATGAGGGATGGTGAGGTGCGCCCCTTAGCTCGGGAACGCTCCCGGGCTAAGGCGATAGACTACCTGTATAACTTTGTCATGGGCTTTGGCAACGTTGAAGGATTAGCCGTAGAGTGTACCACCGACTTAGATGAGGCCAACAGGTTGATCCAGAGGCTTCATTCAAAGTATCCTCAAGTTCCCATTTACCTCTCGCGTACAAGCCCCGTTATCGGCACGCACACCGGGCCTGGTCTCATTGTTGTTAGCGTGTTTGGAGATAGATAATCTGCCACCTAGCTGGGTGAGAATATGATACCAAGTATTCTAAGCACAGTCATCGGGTATCTTTTAGGCTCCATTCCTACAGCCTACATCGTGGCTCGCCTGAGGAAAGGCATAGATATTCGGAACGTCGGTTCACGTAACATGGGTGCCGCTAATGTTATGCGCGAAATTGGTACTCGTGAAGGGATTTTTGTCGGTCTCATTGATATCGCGAAGGGAGCGGGGGCTGTACTCATTGCCCAGACTTTAAACATTTCGGAACTGTGGGTCTTTGGAGCTGGTTTTGCGGCTCTAGTGGGACATAATTTCCCTGTGTTCGTGGGTTTCCGGGGTGGCAAAGGTACAGCCACTGTTATGGGTATCTTTCTCGTGCTAGCCCCTAAGGCAATGCTTGTTACGCTGGTAGTAGTAGTCATTCCGTTTTTTACTACCCGTAAGTTTTCGGCGGCCATACTCATAGGAATAGCGCTGGTGGTCGTTGGATTTGCTCTGTTGCCTCTGTTTATCTGGTTGTTTGAAGGCTCGCTGATGCTAGTACGTTATGTATTAGCTATCGGCATTTTTATGCTGGTCCGCAATCTATCCGGTATTAAACAAGTCCTGGCTAAAGGCGTAATAAAAGACATCATATACGATAGGCAACAGAAGAAAGTAGAATGATGTCATTAGTCGAGGGTTATCCGGGCTCTCCTCATAGCTAGTCCCGACTGAGGGACAATATTTTGCTCCGCCTTTCTATGTGCTGTATAATTACACAGGTGCCATTGCACTCAATTTGTACGAGCACCAAATATCAAATCAAGGAGAAAACAATGACACGAGAGGTCTACAACAAACTGGCTGAGGCGCTTAATGCCCGCAGTACGACATATCTCTCAGTACCCTGCGATGAGTTCTATGTTCTGGCTGAAGAGATTTTTACGCCGGCGCAAGCAGAGATTGCTTCAGACATGCCCGTTGATCCCGTATCTGCCGAGGGACTCGCCACCAGAATGAAGACGTCTGACGTTGCCGGATTAAGCAAGCAACTCGATGAAATGGCAGACCGAGGCCTAGTGAGGGTCAAAGAAAAAGCTGGTAACCGATTGTATGAACTCATGCCGCTGGTACCGGGTATCATCGAATTGCAGTTCATGCATGGCCATACGGACGAACGTACCAAGCGTCTGGCACAGCTCTTCAAAAGCTATGGCAAGGCACTGAAAAACATGCCACCTCCTGCCCCGACACTTGCCACCATTGAAAAACCCAAAACTAGAACGATTATTATAAAGCAGGAAATCCATGGTAAGACTACTGTCTTGCCTTATGACGAAGTGATGAAACTTATTGATAAAACTGAGTATATTGCTGCTGGAACCTGTGTCTGCCGTCACCAAGGTGACCTACTTGATAGACCTTGTGATAAACCGAAAGACAATCTTTGTATGATTTTCGGTCCATCGGCACAGTTTGCTCAGAGTTATGGTTTCGTTAACCTCATTTCCAAAGAAGAAGCTCGTCAGAGAATTGATGAGGCGGAGAAGGCCGGCCTGGTACATAACTATGCCAACAGCCAGGACAGATACATCGACCTGCTGTGCAACTGTTGCGGCTGTCACTGCTTTCTACTTAGAGGAGCTAAACGTTCTCCGTTACCCAGCCAGTTCGTTATCGCTAATTGGGTTATAAACATAGACGACGATGCCTGTGTTGGCTGTGGCGTCTGTATCGACCGCTGCTGGATGGAAGCCTTGAAAATGGATGGCGCCTTGGCGGTACGCGATTTCAATCGCTGCATCGGCTGTGGCATCTGCCGTTATGTCTGCCCATCGGACGCCATGAAACTGGTTCACCGAGAAACCACCTCCACGGGAAGCTTATAGAGGCTAGACAACGTCGGCGGTAGATGCTATTCTAGTTATAATCTAGGATAGGAGGTGGGAGAATGACTTATAAAAGATACGATATGCTGACGGTGCTGGTGTGGGTGGTTCTGGGTGCTGCGCTCATAGTCATGGGTCTTTTTCTAAGGGGACCTAACTTCGGAGAAAGAGTCTGGTGGGTGGTAATGGGTGTGGGAATAGCACTGGTGGTTGTAGGAGTTGTCAGCATCATCTTTACTGCCAGACAGGATGTCGAGTTGGATTGTCCTCATTGTGGTGGGAAAGTAGTGCCGAGAGTGCAATCAAGCACAAGCCACCTGTATCTTTCCAAAGTAGAAGAGGCGGCAGGTTCTGTCGAGGAAGAGAAGAAAGGTCCTGAAGGTTGAATCCTGAAGGGTGAGGGGCACAAAGAGCGACCCCCGCTTCAGACATCAGGGTGGGCAGTTACTTTTTGGGTGGAGTTGGGAAGAATTGGTAAAAGGTGTCGGAGACGGCGAGGGAGTAATTTGTGCGGTCAAGTCAATAGGCAGAGATGGGTTGTTTGTCAGTGATGATTTTTTTACTGGCAGCTAACTGCTGGCGAATATGCTTGGGAATAGTGAACATAGCTTGATGGGTGAGGCCATCGTAGGATTTCAGCTTTTTTGATATTCTTTTGGAAATTCTGGCGTCAATTTCCTTGGGAGTTAGTTCACAGGGGTCAAGGCTTTGAGAAGCTGCGACAAAGCCCCATAAGCTCAGGAAGGAAGGAATATGGGCCTGGTAGGGGCGGGCTATGGGGAAAACATTTCTTAGGGTATTGACAATAGCGGTGAAATTATCTAAGTTCCTCCATTCAGAAGGTTCAGCCTGCACTGACATAATGCCAGCGGGCCCTAGCTTTTGTTTAACTATTCGATAAAATTCCTGGGTGTATAGCAAACGCGCTGGCCCTTGCTCCAAAGGGTCAACCAGGTCAATTATGATGACATCGAATTTGTCTCTACTTTCCTCTAGGTATTTTCTGGCGTCCGCGAAATGAAGCTCTGTCCTGGGGTCATCGAAAGCCTGCTGGTGCCAGGAGGGCAAGAAGCGGCGACAAAGACTTACCACCTCTTCATCAATATCCACCATGACAGCCCTTTTGACCGTCTTGTGTGTCAGGACTTCCCTTAAGGTGGCGCCTTCGCCTCCACCAGCAATGAATACCCGCTCTGGGTGGGGATGGGTAAGCATAGCCGGGTGCACTAGGGCTTCATGGTAAATAAATTCATCAGCCTCGCTGGATTGAATCTTGCCATCGAGGACGAGACAAATACTGAAGCTGCCCGTGTTGATAATATCTACGGACTGAAACTTACTTCGCCCTGAATATACCCTCTCCTTAATGCTATGCAGCGCAGTAAGGTCAGGACTTATATAATCAGAGAAGCATCTATGTTTATCAGGGTCGCTATCTTTCATTTTGTACACCCAACTTGGCTATCCTCCATAATACCCCTGCGAAGCTCGATCATGGAGTGGCTTTGGGCTCCCAGTTTCTCTATTATGAACTTAGCCGCCTTTTCCGGGTCTACATTGTTACCACAGGTGAAAACATCTACGGCAGCGTACTTGTGTTCCGGCCAGGTATGAATGGCAATGTGTGATTCAGCGATATTGACCACTCCGCTCACTCCGTAAGGGGAGAAGTGATAAAAGGACTCGCCCACTACGGTAGCGCCACATTGAATGGCAGCTTCGTTAAGACACTCTTTTAGAAAATTTAAATCATCTAGCACCTCCTCATTGCAGATTTTTAGTTCTAGTAACAGATGTCTTCCAAGCGCATACAAATCACCTTCCCTCCTTTAAATTTGTGTTATAGCCTTTTTAGGCAACAGGGCAAATTTTATATAATGTCAATCCTTTTAGCAATACTCTGGGAGTTTCTGCTAAAATAAACGAAGGCAAGAACTATGTCGGCAAGGGAACAATTAGTTACTGTGCGCACTGCCAAATACATGGAGGCGCAAATAATCAAGGGACGTCTGGAGAGCGAAGGTATACCGGTTCTCCTGAGCTACGAGAGCGCTGGTCTGATTTATGGGCTTACAGTTGATGGGTTAGGTGAGGTGAAAATAATGGTGCCCCAGCATCTGGCAGAGGAAGCTAAAGAGATTTTGGGGATTAGTTTGGAAAGCGAAAAATAAGTTTTACATTTTACTTTGTAATTTTGAGTTTTGATGTTTAATTTTTGATTTTTCATGACCTCGAGATTAGAACGCATAACTGAACAGCGACTGGACAGCCTGAACAGAATTCGGGCTCGCGGCATAGACCCTTATCCCCATTCCTATCATCCCAGCCACACTATTCGAGAGGCGATAACTCTTTTTGAGCAGCAGGGGGAGAGCTCTCAGGACATATCACTGGCTGGCCGTATTATGTCCAAGCGTTCTATAGGTAAGATGTCCTTTCTTGATATTCGCGATAGCTCGGGGAAAATTCAGCTCTCTTTGCGCTACGACCTTCTGGGTCGGGAGAGGTACGAATTTCTTCAGGATATTGATATTGGCGACATTATCGGGGCAAGGGGGAAGCTTTTCAGGACAAAAGCTGGAGAACTCACTTTGGCGGTATCCGATTTCGCCATGCTCTGCAAATCCCTTCGCCCGCTACCGGAGAAGTGGCATGGGCTGGCTGACGTAGAAAAACGCTATCGGCAGAGATATCTCGACCTCATTTCCAACGAAGAGAGCAGAAGCATTTTTATTTTGCGTAGCAGGATTATCACTGCCATAAGAAGTTTTCTCGATAAGCGAGGGTTTATGGAGGTAGAAACTCCTGTGCTTCAGCCCCATGCCGGCGGAGCGCTAGCACGCCCCTTTGTCACCCATCACCATGCACTTGACGAAGACCTCTATCTGCGAATTGCCCTGGAACTCCACCTCAAGAGGCTGGTGGTAGGCGGCTTTGACAAAGTTTACGAGATAGGGCGTACCTTTCGCAATGAAGGCATTTCTGTTGAACATAACCCGGAATTCACCTTGCTGGAGTGCTATCAAGCTTATAGCGATTACAATGACACAATGAGATTGGTTGAGGAGATGTTCTCTCATATAGCGCAGGAGGTTCTGGGCAATACCAAGCTTGCTTGCAACGGCCAGACCATTGACCTGGGTCTCCCATGGCAAAGGCTTTACCTTCGTGAGGCAGTAAAAGAATATTGTGGCATTGATTTTGAAGCTTATCCCGATGCTGCTTCACTGAGGACGCGGATGGCAAAGCTGGACATGGATGTTGATCCAACTAAAGGGAAAGGCAGGCTGATAGAGGAATTGATTGCCACTTTTGTCGAGCCCAAGCTTATTCAACCAACTTTCCTTCTGGATTACCCTGTGGAAATGTCACCTCTGGCCAAGAGGAAGAGGGGTGATGACCAGTTGGTGGAGAGATTTGAGGGCTTTGTGAATGGTATGGAGGTTGCCAATGCCTTCACCGAGCTTAATGACCCTCTGGAGCAAAGAGAAAGGTTTCGCCAGCAACTACAGGAACGGGTTGCCGATGAGGAAGTGGAAATCGCCGACGAAGATTTTCTGCAGGCTTTGGAGTATGGGATGCCCCCTACTGGTGGTCTGGGGATAGGCATTGACCGCCTGGTGATGCTGCTTACTGGGCAGCAATCTATTCGGGAAGTGATACTTTTCCCCCAGCTGAAGACAAAAGAGTAAAGGTACAACATGGCAAGGCAAAATATGACAAATCCTAAGATGGAGAAGAATTCAGAAGTCAGTAGGGGGGAGGTGGCTACTGACTACTGAATTCTGACTACTGACTACTTTAGAGGTTGAAGATGCTTGATATTAAACTGATTCGTGAAAAACCTGAGCTTGTTCGCCAGGATCTGGAGAAAAGAGGCTATAGCCTTGATTCTATCGTGGCTCTCGATAGAATTCTTACGATTGACAGCCGTTATCGCAGCTTGCTTCGTCAAACCGAGGAACTCCGTGCCAAACACAACGAGGCTAGCAAACAACTGAGCAAGAGCCAGGAAAGACCACCTCAGCTCATCGCCCAGATGCGCCAATTGGGAGAGCAGATATCTTCCTTGCAGCAACAAACAAAAGAAGCCAAGACTAACCTTGATTCTTTGCTACTGGAGTTACCCAACATCCCTCACCCCAGCGTGCCTTTGGGGAAAGGCGCGGCTGATAATGTGGTAGTGCGGACCTGGGGCAAACCAGGGGAATTTCCCTTCAAACCCTTGCCTCATTGGGAGTTAGGAGAGAAGTTGGGCATAATAGATTTCCAACAGGGTGTGAAGCTCTCAGGGACCAGGTTTTATGTTCTCAAAGGGCTGGGGGCGCATCTTCAACGAGCGCTTATCTCATTTATGCTCAATGTCCATGTCAACGAGCATGGCTACAAAGAAATCTATCCGCCTGTTATGGTAAAGCGCGAGTGCATGGTCGGCTCAGGAAATTTACCCAAGTTCGCCGATAACTTGTATCACGATGAAGAAGATGACTTTTGGTTCATACCCACGGCAGAGGTACCGCTGACTAACCTGCACCGTGATGAAATATTAAGTGCCGATAGCTTGCCTCTTCATTATGTTGCCTATACTCCCTGCTTCCGCCGGGAGAAGATGTCTGCTGGCAAAGATATCAGGGGCATCAAGCGTGGACACCAGTTTGATAAGGTGGAGCTCTACAAGGTTACCGACCCTGAGAGTTCTGACGAAGAGCTAGAGAAATTGGTCGCCGATGCTGAAGATATATGTCGGAGGCTGGGCATACCTCACCGCGTGGTGCAATTATGTACTGGAGAGATCGGCTTTGCCGCCTGCAAAACATATGATATTGAAATGTGGGCTCCCGGCTGTGCTGAATGGCTCGAGGTCAGTTCTTGCAGCAATTGCAGTGACTTTCAGGCCAGGCGAGCCAATATCCGCTATCGCCCTGAACCGGGCGCCAAATCAGAGTTTGTTCACACGCTCAATGGCTCAGGGCTGGCTCTGCCGCGAGTCCTTATCGCAGTGCTGGAAAACTATCAGCAAGCTGATGGCACAGTATTAATCCCTGAAGTATTAGAGCCTTATCTGAAAGTAACATAAGCACCGTTTATAAGCGCTGCATCGTAGACTATTACACTTAATAAACGAGGGAGTGTTTAGGAATGTAGTGCGAGGCTTTAGCCTCGTGCTGCACGACCCTGAAGGGTCGCACTACAAAAATCTGGAGGTGACACCGTGACAGACTGGACCAAACAAGCAGAAGCACTGAACAGACTCATAAGACCCCTGACCTTCCCTATCGCCGTTAAGCTGGTCAAAAGCGTTGACGAATTCCCGGAAAAGACCCGCCGTCCTTCTAAGGACATGGGATTCAAGACCAATCTCTGCGTCGGTATGACAATGGCCCGCAAGTACGGCTGGACAGTGGGAATGACGGCCGATGACAACGCCTGTCTAATTGCTGCCTATACCTATGGATGGAGTGAGCCTGAATCTGAGGCCAAGAAAGCCCTGACCGATTTCCTGCAAATAATGAAATACGCCGCTAACGAAAATGCAGCCAAAACCACGATGGAGGCTGTCGAGCAGGTTAAGCTAAGTAAGGGCAAGTATGCCGGCGTGGTTTTCTCACCTCTGGAAAGAACAAAAATCGAGCCGGACCTGGTCATGATATTCTGCAATCCCGCGCAGATTATGCGGCTGGTGCACGGAGCCACCCAGGAAACAGGTGTGGTCGTGCAGTCTGTGTTCAGCGGCCGGGGTGGGACCTGCACTGAGGGGGTCCTGCAAACATTTAAGACCAAGGAGCCCAAGGTAGTGCTCCCGGGAAATGGCGATAGGGTGTGGGCGATGGTGCAGGATGAGGAGATAACCTTCACTATACCAGCAAACCGGCTTGACTCGGTTATAAGAGGGCTTGAAGCCACCCACCAGACCGGCATTCGCTACCCCATACCGGTAGACGTAAGACACGAGCCGCTGTTCCCGGGACAACTCAAGGACGCCGCATCCAGGGCAGCTAAATAGAAGCCAATTCGACCGAATTAATCCTTAGTGCGGATAATTAGCATGTAAACGGTGGGCCCTGCTCGATGGCGTTTTCGATGAGTTCGATGCGTTTTGTTTTGCCTTTGTCATCGAGCTCTATGGCGACGACATCTATGCGCCATAAAGAAGGGAGGTTTTGATGGGTAGTGGTATAAGTCAGGGCAGAGGCGATGATTTTCTCTTTTTTGGCCTGTGTTATGGACTCCTCAGGAGTGCCGAAGTCCAAATTGCTCTTGGTACGGACCTCGACAAAGACTAGACAGTCCTTCCGCTGAGCAATAATGTCAATCTCTCCATGATGGCAACGAAAACCTGTCTCGCGAATACGGTAGCCGCGCTTTTTGAGGAATTTCTGGGCTGTTTTCTCCCCCAGCTTACCAACTTCTTGACGATCCATCACCTGATCCTTCACGGAGTTTACCCTGGATGAGATTCTTCGGTCGCTTCACTCCCTCAGAATGAGTCGAAGCTAAAGAGCCAGGGTTTTGACTTGTAATTATATTCCTGATATGAGTATATTTCTTCCCTGCCACAACTCATCTCCATTTTTGTCTTATCTTAATTATACTACTTGCTGGTTCGGTGAAGTTTGAGGATAGCTTGAGGCTTATTCGTAGACTTGGATGAGATACTAGACTTTGAGCGCTAAAGGCGTATAATCTGATAACAAGGTATCAAAAGGAGGTCATAATCATGATGAAAGTATGGAGAGACCCTGAATTCACCAAGCGCAATCGCGGTCGCATGGGAATTATGGGTAGTATTGCGACTGGGCTCAGCGTTGCATTCGCTATAGTCGGAATTATTGGCGATGTGCGTCTCACTATTATTGGGCTTTATCCGACAGACTGGATTCTACTGGCAATCGCCAGCTTAATATTCAGCTTGGGTTGCTGGCTTGGCTGGGCAGTTGGCATTTATTTGCACGCTAGGGAAAAGGAGACGGAAGGTAAAGATCAGGACATCCCGATTTCACAGCCGTAGATTATCTTATCTTAATTATACCGCTTGCTAACTATGTGAAGGTTGAGGATAGCTTGAGGCTTTATCGGCCAATAGTGAACTAGAGATACTGGCGTTGCTTACTGCTTGTGAGAGGCTTCGTAATATCGCTTTTCAGCTTCAATCATCTCTTTGCGAAGCTTATTAAGCTTTCGTTCTAGGTCGGTAATCTCCTTGTAGGCAGCGGCATCAAACAGACGCTTCGGGGACGGAATCGGTTTACCGATTTCGAGCTGACCGACTGATGAAAATTGAAGGAGCAATTCCTTATACTTCTCGTGTTCTTCGAGGTATCTTACGACTAGGTTTCTGTATTCTTCTAGCTCTTTCCTGTCCATACTACCTCCTTACCCAAATTATACTACTTGCTAGCTCATTGTATCACTAGCTTAGCTGAACTTGAAGATGTATGAAGCTTGAGGATAGCTTTCTTAGAAAATCCAGCGGGGTTGGGTATTTTCTTCTGAGGTAAGACATAAATAACAGCAGGCATAATGGATAATATGGACACTGACTCGAGGAATTGGTAACATAAAGTAACGGGAGGTTGTAACATGTCTAAAAATGCCAAGATAGCTTATGTCAGCCTTATTGGTCTGGTGGGGTTGATAGTGCTTTTGGTGGGATTGTTTATCCACCCGTATAGCTTCTGGGTCGGCCTGATTATAGCGATAGCCTGCTGGGTGGGGAGCGGTATCCTGGCGAAATATTGGGAGGTCAACAAATAAGGTCAGTGAAGCTTGAGGATAGCTTGAGGCTTTGTGGAGCAGTTTTTGAGGCATTGACAACGGGAGCCTCTAACTATATCGTTATGTGAAGAATAGAAGGGAAGGATAAAAATGGAAAAAACGTGGGAGCCGACGGTTGGTGGCATATTAGCTATTATTGCAGGAGCCATTAGTGTGATCTTCTGTATAGTAGTTGTTGTGTTCGGTAGAATCATAGGCGCATTCTTTGGATTTGAAGTAGTATGGGGATGGAGTACCTTTGCTATTCCCTTAATCATATTGGGGACAATTGCCATAGTAGGCGGTATCTTTGCCCTAAAAAGAAAGATATGGTGGCTGGCACTTGTCGGAGCTATCTGTGCAATTAGCGGTCCTGCTGGTATTCTTGGGATACTCGCTATTATATTCATTGTCTTGGGGAAGCGCGAATTTAGCTAAAGTCTGAATCGGCTGGTTGAGACAGCGAACCTCCTTATATTTCACCAGTGCCATCACATCTCGGACAGTCACCAGTACCATGACAGTCCGGACAGGTCATATCCCTGCATGAACCGAGTGCACCTATGGTAGTCATAGGCATCCCACTTGCTCGACTTCCCCACGATATTTTGCCCTTACCCTTACATGTCTGGCATATACGTTTGCCTTTACATACTGGGCATATCATTTTATTTCCTTCCTTTCAAATTCGCTGGCCGGGCTACCCATGAGCCGAAGAGATAAAGGCTAATCTTAATTATACTACTTGCTAGCTCAGTGAACTTTGAGGATAGCTTGAGGCTTATTCATGGGCCTACATGAGATACTAGACTTTGAACATCAAAGGCGTATAATCTGATGAGAAGGAGTTGAGGAGTGCAGAAGTCAGCCGAAGAGACACTCTAGCTGCTCTGCTATACCAATTGAGCAGTTTCGCTATGACAAAGCTAGCTAATGCTACAGAGGGCATTCTGAGGCGTGCTCCCGCCTCGTGGGTTCATTTATTGGTTTACCAGCTATGGGAATGGGTTCTGCCGGGAAAGCCTGTATCACCGCCAGAGATATTGAAACAGCAGATTGTGAAGGAATATGAAAAAAGGTTTCGATTACGTATGTTTGTCGAGACTGGGACTTATTTGGGAGAGATGGTGAATGCCGTCCAAAATAGATTTGACCAGATTTATTCTATAGAACTAGGACTGGAGCTTTATGAAAATGCAAAAAGAAGATTCGCTGATAAAAAGAATATTACCATCATACATGGAGATAGTGGAGAAGTTCTTGACGAACTGCTGGGTCATGTGAATCAACCTTGTCTATTCTGGTTGGATGGTCACTACTCGGGGGGAATTACAGCAAAAGGCGAAGTGGAAACTCCTATTCGTAGAGAACTTAGTCACATATTCAATCACTCAATCGCAAGTCACCACGTTATTCTTATTGATGACGCAAGGTGTTTTATAGGAGACCACGATTACCCCACTATCGAAGAACTGCGAAACATGTCTAGTTCAGCCGGTTTTGACGCCTTTGAGGTCAAGCATGATGTTATCCGCATTCATAAACTTGCCTCGTATTCAAAATGACCCATTACCCAGCCGTCATATTTATTGTGACTTATTTTATGGTGAGGAGGGTGGGAAGAAATATGCGGGTAGAGATACTAATTAACATGATGAAATCATGAAAATACTTATTGCAACTGATTTGTATTATCCAGATGTCAATGGGGCGGCTTATTTCACATATCGGTTCGCCACCAGCCTGGCAAAAAGAGGCCACAATGTCTTTGTCATGTGCCCGTCCCGCTCATTCAAAAACACGGTGTCAAATGATAAGGGAGTTACGGTATACGGAATTCGCTCCGTCAACATTGGCATTCTGGTATCTCACGACTCTAGAATTTCACCGCTCTTCATTTCCAGGGTTATCCGGGGAGTGGTTGAGGAAATTTCCCCCGATATCATTCATATTCAAAATCATTTCCTGATTGGCAGACGAGTAGTAAGCGCAGCCAAAAAGCTTGGCATCCCGGTTATAGGCACAAATCACTTCATGCCAGAAAATCTGGTGCATTTTCTTCATCTGCCAGGAATTGCCAAGAGGGGGCTGCGAAAGTTTGCCTGGAGAGACTGTGTAAGGATTTTTGAACAACTTGATGTTGTGACCACGCCGACAAAAACCGCAGTGGCGTTGTTAAAAAACGCTGGTTTTAGCAAAGATGTTATGCCGATCTCGTGCGGCATTGACCTGGAGAGATTCAAGCCAACCAATGATGGATTGTATCTGAAACAAATCTTCGCTGTACCAAACAATAAACCGGTGTTGCTATATGTAGGCAGATTGGATAAAGAAAAAAAGATTGACGTAATTTTGCGAGCGCTGCCGGATATTCTGCGTGTCACTAACGTTCATCTAGTAGTAGTTGGTATGGGCCAAGAAAAGCAAAAACTTGTCAAATTAACAAAGGAACTGGGCCTACAAAATGCAGTAACATTTACAGGATTTGTTCCTGATAAAGACCTGCAGAATATCTATCGGATTGCTGATCTATTTGTGATAGCAGGTATAGCAGAGTTGCAAAGTATTGTAACGCTGGAAGCCATGGCGTCTGGTTTACCTGTTGTTGCCGTGAATGTCATGGCCTTGCCCGAATTGGTACACGATGGAGAAAATGGTTACCTTTTTTCAGACGGGGACAGCCAGATGCTGGCTGAAAAGGTCATCGCAATACTTTCTAATCAAGCAATGCGGGCGCAAATGTCCCAAAAAAGTTTGGAAATTATCAAAAATCACGATATCAATAAGGTAATAGAAAAATATGAATCAATCTACAATGAAATCATTAATCGTCGAACATAAATTATTATGTCCCTAGAATACCAAGATAGATTATTTACATGTTTGGCATATACGTTCGCCTTTACATACTGGGCATATCATCCCAGTTCCCTCCTTCCAAATCCGCTGGCCGGGCTACTCATTAGCTACAGCATACATCGCAATTTTATCATACCACTTGCTAGCTATGTGAAGTTTGAGGATAGCTTGAGGCTTTATGGGTCAACAGTATGGTTGTGATTTCCGCACTGAGGGCAATACCTTGCTATACGCGTTTACTTGCTTTGATAGGTTGTATCTTCAAGTCCACAATGTTGGTGTCTAAAATATTAGTGTAACCAGCATGCTCGAGCATATCTTTGTACTCTTCGAAGTTGTAAGCTCCCCCCGCGGAGATAGCATAGTACCACAGGCCGTGCTCTGTTGGATCAAGGTATTCGCCTCGAGTTGCATTGACGACTAGTATTCCACCATCAACTAGAGCATCGTACGCCTTGCGGAAGATGCGGATGTTCTGCTCCGGGCTGAAGAAATGCGTGACGTCTCCTAGGAATGCGACGTCATACTGGTTGCGGCCGTAGGCTACGCGTGTCAAGTCACCCGAAAGAGATGTCACTTGTTTACCAACTCCCAGGTCAGCGATGACTTTATGTGCCACCTGCAGAATGCGTTCCCAATCGAGTAAAGTAACCCGTACACCGGGATTAGCCAAGGCGAGAGCTAGCGACTTAGGTGCAGGACCGCACGCCAAGTCTATGATCCGCAACCCATCGTGCCCATGAATGCCCAAGGCTTGCCACATGGCGTCACAATTCTTCAGATATGTTTCGGGGGCAGCCCAGCTGCTAGAATAGGCGCCGATCCAAATATCGATTGCCTCCCTCGTTGTGGCGCTGTAGTTAATAGGGCGCTTTCCTGTGCGGATTGCCTCTGCCAAACGACCATTACCTTCCCAACGGAAATCTTCCAGAAGGGATCTACCCATGTAGGTAGGCTTGTCCGGCAACAGATAGTGCTCGGCCTCGGGAACCAGCCGATACTGAGCGCCTTCCTTGGCTAGCAGTTTCAATACACAAAGATCATCCAGTAACATACGTGTGCCAAGAGGGTCCCAGTGCTCTGTTGCAGAGAGTCGATCGACGGAATCTTGGCCTGCCGCCACTTTAGCCCAAACCTCCAATTCCAAAGCCGCGCGTAAGATCGGGACTTCGCACATATGCGCATTCAGTTGGCGTAGAATTTCGGGTGGTGGTATAGCGGCTGAACGATTCGCTTCCGTGTCCATTCGTTCTCCAGTCAAAACCCATGCGGGATTGCGTGGTAACTATATGTCCGTATCAAAACCCTGTCAACACCTGTTTACCACACCTGAGGTAAGCTAACAGATTCTCTATTGCGCATAAGCATGCATTAACACTGGGTGCCCTGCCCGCAGTGAAAAAGCATGGCCTTTAGTTACTTTCTGTATTTCTTTTCTTCTGCTACTAAGCCACCCACCGGCATCTCTAGTACAGGCACGGCCCAAACGGTTGCCCCGGCAAGTGTCATCGGGTATTGGCCAGCAGCCATAGCCTCGTTGCTTTCGTACTCTACGACGGAGATGCCTAGCATTGTGTTTGGCGGAAGGCCAGCAAATGCCATTCCCATACAGATATACTGGGCCAGCACCTTGCGCCCTGGCATTTTCGCCGCCTTATCGTTAGCCTGTGCTACCTCTGCCGCCTTGGTGGCATTAACCATTGAGAAAACAAGAAACTTCATTTTACTCCTCCTTTCCTAATTTTATTGCTGTAAAGGCAGGGCACCCAGAAGCATCTATGTTTTTATCTCATTCGGACAATATGATTCTCCTACTTCTCTTTCTTACTCTCCAAAAAGTCTCTAGTAAGAGCCACTTCTGTGCAAACCACGGTTACCATACAAAAAATGGCAATTAGAAACCAAAAAATGGGTGTGAAACCACAAAATGCCTTATCCATTGCGGCAGTAACGATGCCGACAATTAGACAAGCTAATCCGAGAAAACGCATGAAATTACCCCATAGAGCTGTCCGCTTTCTCATAATTAACACCTCCTTTCAATTCAATTATACCCTTAGCCAACCGCTAATGGAAGACATGTGCGAATTGAAATTTTCCTACAAGAAATTGTAGTCTTTTTTGACACTTAGTTATCACACTCACTAGCTCAGTGAAGTTTGAGGATAGCTTGAGGCTCTACCTGAGAATTCAAACTAGTGGTTTTGATTGGAGGTGGTCGACTCGGCTTTCTTGATTGTCAAAAGATACAACGCTATCTCATTCATTACTCTCAGAACCATAGCTAGTTCTTCAAATTTTAGTTCATATTTTGAGACTACAACTGCATCCCAGTTGTCGTTACCAGCCGCCATTATTGGTTTGCCCGCACCGACCTCACCATTTATGATGAATTCGTCCATGTGCTCTATGGCATCTCGGATTTCTATTATTGCCTCCTCTTTTTTCTCGACTTGTCTCCACAGTGTTCTCGGTAACTCTGGCGACTGCTTTTCTGCCTTTATTCTTTCCAATAGCTTATACAAACGTCGAACAGTATTAATGCAGGTTTCGATATGGTCTGTGAATGTGAGAATATATAGCACCCGCCCATCTCTAATCATTTTCTTCGGCGGGCGTTTCATCTCCGCTATTTGTGCAAGAATAGCTTCCCTTGCTTCGTGATACTCCCTTAGAGCTTTATCCACAAGGCGGACGAAGTTTCTTCGATACAGGCTTGTTTTAGGACTCAAACCACGTTCCCCAACCAGTAGTTGAATCCACAAACGACCTATAAGGGGAGAATCTAAACCTGACAAGTCAGGCATTTTGCATTCTGATGGAAGTGACATTAATTTGCTACCCCTACAATACCACGATTATACTACTTGCTAGCTCAGTGAAGTTTGAGGATAGCTTGAGGCTTTATCGGAGGATTGAGCAAATCCCCCGATTGTCTGATTCTTATTTTTGCCATTTGCCGAAATCGACGCATTTCGGCTAACTAAGCGAGCTACCAAGCCTATATTAGACGAAGCTTGGGAACTTTCTCAGCGCTTACGAAGGCTGTCTGTATATCGATTGGAGAAGAATGCTCCTATGCGCCGACGAATCGTTGGCCTATACTGTTTTGCAATTTCTCTCCAGAAGTCATCCAGCGAATCAAATGTCCCAAAATCCTTGACCACCCAGGGCTTAACCACAATCAGGTCATTCTCCCCATCCCAATCGATGGTAGGAATTTGGCTGGCAATGGTGACCCCCTTTTCTCTCATTCCCTCAAAAAGTTCTTTGTCAAACAGCGCCTCGCAGGATATCCACTTACTGGAAAGGTGACATTCGCACCAAATGTGGTGATTCAATACGTCTGGGGAAGCTTTGTACGCAAGGTCTGAGACAATGCCTTGAAGTGATTCCTTTTTTACACCAGCTCGGTGAGACCTCGCCGGTATTCCCACGGCGCGCAGCAAAGCAATCTGAAGATTAGGTTTATGGATACAGAACCCCAATCTTGTTTTCAATGCGTGTGATGCCTTAAAATCTGTGAAATCAAGGCCGAATCTTACACTATCCCTGGCAAAGTGGAAGATATTCAACGCCGCTTCCTTTTGAGTCGCTGCATCCTTGACAAGCTCCCGTGCCTTTTCCTTTATCTCTTTGTTATCGCTTTCACAAAATTCTGTCGACTTCAGGTACTCATCCATCCCTTCTGGTAGTTGCCACGCCATTTCTTCACCTCCTTCAGATTCCATTATACCGTTAGCCAACCGCTAATGGAAGACATGTGGGAGTGGGTGATTTTCCCACAAGAAATCGTTGTCGTTTTTGACAGTTGATTATACCGCTTGCTAGCTCAGTGAAGTTTGAGGATAGCTTGAGGCTTTATGGAGCAGTTTTTGAGGTGGGCGTGTTCTTGGTGTGGAATAGTAAGGTGCTGGCTAATGTTGTCTTACTAGGTTACAAACATGTAACATATTTCTCAAGGGCGGTTTTTTCTAACAAGCCACACTCCTCCTAAGAAAGCAACCAAAACAATAATTACCCCAATGAGCCAGCCCAACAAGCTATGACCCCCCCACATTCCAGCAAACGCAAGACCGAACGTAAACATAAGAACGAGCATTGCTATTGAACCGAAAATCAGTAAACCACCTATAAGGAATTTTACAAACCTCATATTGCATCTCCTTGCGTAGTTATCTTCTCAATTTCCGTCTCTATTACCTTCTCCAAACCTGCTGGCTGGATTACACGCCATGTCTCGCCGGTGCAGTGTTACAAGCCACGACAAGGACCTAGACAATTTTACCGCCATCCGAAACGAATTGGAACAGTGCCATCTCTATATCAGCCAGGAACCAAGACATATCTTTCCTTGGTCCGCCTACCGAGACATTATCTCTTATTTGACCACATAGCCGAAGAAATTGTACGTAGAGTTCGTAAACATTGGTCTCTGATAAGTAACGCCTACTGATATTCTGGAGCAGTCGGTCGTCTAATGCGGCGTAGTTTTGAGGCAGTATGGCTCGTAGAGTTTTACTCGCATAGGTCAGTCCCCATTGTTTGATGTTAAGCAACGCTTTCAGGGCAATCCGAGGGTCGTTAAGGTTTTGAATTGCGTCTTTTGTTTTTGTTATCACTTGTTCTTCCGTGTTTTCTCTTCCAACCTTCCCAGCCCTGTTATATTGATTGCCGCCCCACTTGGCTATTTCAACCAAGTCAGACAAATTGAGATATCCTGCTTCAGCGGCCTTCCTGGTCAGCCTCTTTTCCAGTGTAACCCATGTGGGAAAATACTTGGACTTTGTATATTTCTCGTACCACTCAGGTAGGTGATATGCAAATTCAGCTGGAGTCAACCTGCTTTGCATGATACTGTCTCCCTCTAAATCCTCTGGCTGGATTATTCATCAGTCGCCCAAGTTATTTCTTCTGAAAAAGCCATCTACCTATTGTAACTTTGGGCGTTCTGTTACACCTAGTTATCTAATCCATCCGTGGTCACAGTTGTTGCGGCAACGTATCTTTCCAGAGCCACCACATCTTTCACAGTCTTTCCACTCATGTGAAGAACGGAGGTCGATTAACGGAATCACTTCGACTTTGCCTTTGCCTTTACAGTCCGGGCAGTCTTCGACGCCTCTCCCTCCACACTGACGACATGGAATAGCCATTTCGCACCTCCTTTTGATTCAATCATACCACCAGCTAACCGCTAATGGAAGACCTGTGTGAGTGCGGTGTTTTCTTACCAGAAATTGTTGCCGGTGGCACACTTTATTTTTGACCTTGCTGAGTGGCCAGGCCAAGCCACTAATTATTAACCAAGTTTTATTTAGTGTGTCGGCTCATCTGTATCCACACAGGGCAAACTAAATAGGCTGGCGGTCGGGACTGGCTGCTCCGAAGCTAAAGAGCCAGAGCTTTGGCTTGCGATGACATTCCTGACGGGGGCAAAGTATAGGCGGTGAATTGGTGAAGGCCCGAGCTTTTGCAGACTGGATATGTGCTCTCCTGTTCCATAGCCTTTATGCTGAGCAAATCCATAACCGGGATAAATTTGGTCAAATTCTTCCATCATGCGGTCTCTGGTGACCTTGGCTATGATAGAAGCACAAGCGATGGAGAGACACAATTTGTCGCCTCTGGTTATTCCTCTTTGAGGGATGGGACATTGAGACAAAGTTACTCTATCAATAATGAGGAAGTGCGGTTGTTTGGGCAGTTTTTCCACCGCCTGTATCATAGCCAGCTTGGTGGCCTTGAGGATATTCACGGAGTCAATCACTTGAGAAGGAACGATGCCAATGCCCACAGCCACGGCCTCCTTGTTAATCAGGTCGAAGAGGGATTCTCGTTTCCTGGAGGTTAATTCCTTGCTATCCCGAACCAGCCCAAGCCAAGGGAAATTGGCGGGGTGGGGCAGAATGACGGCGCTGGCCACTACCGGGCCGGCGAGAGCCCCCCGCCCGACTTCATCTATGCCAGCGATAAGCTCATAGCCCTGCGACTTGAGCTCGTTTTCGTGGTCAAAGTTTGGAAATCGCGACATATCTCTCCAAAGTCAAAAAGTAAAAATCAAAATGACAACTCAAAACGTGAGAATGTAGTGCGAGGCTTTAGCCTCGTGCCAGGACAAGACCGCACGACCTTAAAAGGTCGCACTACAATCGTGTTTGGAACTCGACAAATGGTATTGCTACGCACCCTCCAGATTCGCGCATCTATCATTTTGCACTTTGATTTTTGCATTTTTATTCTTCTATTTGACATATAATCCCACCCCCCAGTACCTCATCAGCATTATAAAACACAATGGCCTGCCCGGGGGTTATCGCCTTCTGCGGCTGAGTAAAATAAACATTCACGGAGTCATTCCTGAAAAAAAGGGTGGCTTCTGCTTCTTTTGACTTATAGCGTATCTTGGCCTTAGCTGTAATGGACTCCCACGGCACCTTGCCTGATATCCAGCTCAGTTTTCGGGCAGTAAGCTTCTGGCTATAGAGCTCTTTCTCAGTACCAAGCACAATTCTATTGTGTTCAGGCTCTATTTTTATGACGTAGAGTGGCTTACCCGAAGCTAATCCCAGGCCATGCCTCTGTCCGATGGTATAAAAAGCTATTCCTCGATGCTGACCTAATTTCCTTTCCTGGGTATCCACAACATCGCCAGGCAGAGTGGAAAATCTCTGGCTGAGAAAGGCGCCATAGTTTTTCTGGGAAATGAAGCAAATATCCTGGCTGGATTTGGTGGCTGCGGGCAATCCCGCCTGCTTGACCATCTGTTTGACCTCGTCTCGGCTATGCTCGCCTAAAGGAAACAGGACATGCCCGAGCTTTTCCTGGGTTAGAGTATAAAGAAAATAAGATTGGTCTCTACGGCTGTCGGCGGCTTTAAGCAAGCGGTGGCCATCACGGGAATGCTCTACTTTGGCGTAATGGCCTGTAGCCAGATAATCAGCGCCCAGGGAAAGTGCTTTATCGAGGAGGAGGCCAAACTTTATGCGCTGATTGCAGGCAACGCAGGGATTGGGAGTCCGCCCTTGTTGATATTCCTGGCAAAAATAGTCAACGACACAGGACTCAAATTCCTTTTGTAGGTCAACCTGATGGTAGGGAATGCCTAAAATGCGGCAGATATTTTCCGCCCGCTGTGCCTGGTAGTCGAGGCGGGGAGACTCCCAGAGGCGCATATGTATGCCTATCACTTCATAGGCGGCTTCTTTGAGCAAAAAAGCAGCGGCAGAGGAATCTACCCCTCCGCTCAATGCCACAGCGACTTTTGTTTTGGGCATAGGCGCTGCATAAGTATATCGCACGGTATGAACAGTGACGAGATTGCTTCGTCGCTTACGTTCCTCGCAATGACGGGTGGGAGGGTAATAGCTGGCTAACCCTATCCCAGATAATCTCAGCAATTTTGCCTTTTGGTAGAGAGGCGTCTATCACCAACCAGCGGTCAGGCTCAGCCGCGGCCATCTTGAGGTATCCTTCCCTCACCCGCCGGTGGAACGATAAATCCTCTAACTCAAAGCGGTCTTTCAAGCTTCGCTTTCGTGCTAATCCCTGCTCAGGTGAAATATCCGGGAAGATTATGAGGTCGGGATTGAGATTCCCTGTTGCCATATTGTTGACCATGTTTATGGCAGTGAAATCAAGTCCCCGTCCATAGCCTTGATAGGCCATGGTGGAGTGAGTGAAGCGGTCGCAAAGAACCACTTTGCCTTCTTCTAAGGCAGGACGAATTACCTCAGCCACCAGTTGGGCACGGGAAGCAGCCAAGAGAAATAGCTCAGCCTGGGGCGAAATAGAGGAATCCCGTTTCCTCTTAAGTGTTTTTCTTAACTCGTTACCCAGAGCTGTGCCTCCCGGCTCGTGGGTTAATACCACGGGGACGTTTTGTTGCTCGAGCTTTTTCAGCAGGAGCCTGGATTGGGTGCTTTTGCCGCAGCCTTCGCCACCCTCAAAGGTGATGAACAGTCCCAAGGGTTACCTCGATTTCCTTTTGCCGCCAGGTTCCATGTTCCGGTTACCAGGGTTGAAACCGCGGCGTCCAGCTAAGATCCGCTGTAGATTATGGACATAGGTAGGTTGAGTGTCACGGGGATAGAGGGTGTCCAGGCATTGCTTCATCTGAGCGGCATTATTGCTTTTAAGGACATAAATTGGTATACCCAGCGCTTCGGCATCCCGTATCTTCTGTGGCTTGCGGCGGTAATCACTTCGTGTAGTGAGGAAAATGTCAGCTTGCTTAAGGTCAGCGGTGATTTTCAGCTGTTTGCGCCCTTCCTTGGCAATTTGTTCCAATCGAGACCGGTTAGCGCCGAAGAGGTAGAAGCGCAGCGTTTTTTCCGGCTGCTTCTCTTCCTCCTTGCTTTCCCAGATAAGAGGGGATGTTATCGCCTCTCTTTTTACCTCACCATCTTCATCCATCGAGCGCACTTCGGCCTTGGGGGGTTGCCCATGTAAGAGAACATCAACAGCCTCGGTAACATTGGGATGTACGGTTACCTTGTAATAATCGACAATTTCCACCACCATATCGAATGTGGGCGGAGCCTTACGCTCCAGGACAGATTTTTGTGTATGCCGTCTCCTGGCTTCTTCATCTCCTAGGGTAACCGTCTGGACGCCGCCGATAAGGTCAGACAGGGTAGGATTCATTATCAAGTTTTCCAGAGTGTTGCCGTGTGCCGTGCCTACCAACTGTACTCCCCGTTCAGCGATGGTACGAGCTGCTTGGGCTTCGAGTTCCGTTCCTATTTCGTCGATAATGATGACCTCAGGCATGTGATTTTCCACTGCTTCAATCATGACCGCATGTTGTTCAATGGGAGCAGCTACTTGCATTCGCCGGGCATGCCCGATGGCGGGATGAGGAATGTCTCCATCCCCGGCAATTTCATTGGAGGTGTCAATTACGATAACTCGTTTTTTGAAATCATCAGCCAGCACTCGAGCCACTTCTCGCAACATAGTGGTTTTGCCTATACCGGGCCGTCCCAGAAGCAGAACATTTTTGCCCGATTCGATGAGGTCTTGAATCATCCCTACGGTACCGAACACAGCTCTGCCCACACGGCAGGTCAAGCCAATTACGTAGCCATTTCTATTGCGTATGGCTGAGATGCGGTGAAGGGTGTGGTTGATGCCGGCGCGATTATCCCCGCTGAACTGGCCGATGCGTGATACTACATAATCGATATCAGACTGGCTCACCTCCCTGGAGTTAAGGACTAGCTCCCTATGGGGAAAACGAGCTTCGGGGAGACGCCCTAAATCTAAGATTACCTCCAACAGCTCGTTATGATCGGGCTGCTGGTAGAGCGGCTCATGGATATGGAGTGGCAAGACATCAAGTAGCGCATCTAAATCGTCAGTAACTACCCTTCGCATCCTGTGATAATACCTTTTTCCACCTTACCAACCCCGGGGGGACAACAATTCTTGCTGTGGTATAGCTTTTATGTCCAGACCGGGCATGGCGGTTCCCAAACCTTTAGATACCTCGGCAAGGATAGCCGGGTCCTGGTAATGGGTGGTGGCTTTAACGATAGCTTGCGCTCTAGTTGCGGGGTCGCTGGACTTAAAAATCCCCGAGCCCACAAATATCCCCTCGGCTCCCAGTTGCATCATCAAAGCAGCATCGGCAGGCGTCGCAACGCCACCGGCGGCAAAGTTCACGACAGGCAACTTCCCTATCTTATGCACCTCCATCACTAGCTCCAAGGGAGCACCCAGGACCTTCGCCTCAGCCACTAATTCATCCTCAGGTAAAGCATGAAGCCGGCGAATTCCGTCCTGGACTGCGCGCATGTGTCTGACAGCTTCCACGATGTTGCCTGTTCCCGCTTCGCCCTTGGTGCGAATCATCGCTGCCCCTTCAGCAATACGGCGTAATGCTTCGCCCAGGTCGCGGCAGCCGCAGACAAAAGGAACCTTAAAATTATGTTTCCAAATATGATGGCTTTCATCAGCGGGGGTGAGCACTTCGGATTCATCGATAAAATCAATGCTCAATGCTTCCAACACCTGGGCCTCAGCGAAGTGACCGATGCGGCATTTAGCCATTACCGGGATGCTGACCGCTTCCTTTATGGCCATAATTATAGTGGGGTCGGCCATGCGAGCCACTCCGCCGGCGGCGCGGATATCTGCTGGCACCCGTTCCAATGCCATAACAGCGCAGGCACCGGCTTCCTCGGCAATTATAGCCTGCTCCGGGCTGACCACGTCCATAATCACCCCGCCCTTCAGCGTCTGGGCCAGTCCCGTCTTAACTCTCCAGGTACCCTTTTCCATCGATTTTCATTATAACGCCATGCCAGTCAAATCACAAATGCCCAGAGGTTGAATAAATATCAAAGCTCCAATGCCAAATAAAGTTCAAAGTCCAAATGACAAAACAGAGCTCTTCGCTTCGTTCAGAATGAGGCTCCACCCTGTCATTGCGAGGCACGATAGTGCCGAAGCAATCTCGCTGGCCAAATTCCAAACACGATTGTAGTGCGACCTTTTAAGGTCGTGCAATCTTGTCCGGGCACGAGGCTAAAGCCTCGCACTACATTTTTGCGTTTTGAGTTGTCATTTTGATTTTTGGCCTTTAATTTTTGAATTTCTGTATTGTCTCCGCCTTACCATCAAATTGAATAGGGTCGAGGAGTTAGCTCCTCGACCCTATGTTTTTGCCTCTAGAGTAACAAGCCCGCTGCGACTAACCTACGGCCCCAGCACCAACACATTTAAGGTTAGAAGTGGGCCCGTGGCGTCGTTATTGCTCATGTTTACGTCCGTACTACCCACCAAGTCAACGTGGGCAGAGGCAACCAGTGTGAACTGGTAGAACCCCGGCATCGCGACAAGCTCAAATAGGACACAGGGGTGCGGCCCCGGCAGATCAAATGGAGCTTTAGAGACACCGAGCCAGTTGATTGACTTTGTGTAGTTAGTGCCTTTCACCAGCTGCCAGACTGTGTGTACATCCAGCATGCTGGTGTGGTCGGGCATGAGAGTAATATTAGCGCCTACACTGGCAGTTGCATTATTAATGCTGGGCACCTGGGACTTTTTCACTGCGTTAGCCGTCTTGTTCAACGCACAATCGGCGTTGACAACATAGATCCAAACTGGACCTGGATTAGCTGGGTTGGCAGTAATCGTGAGCCAATCCGTCTCATTTAGCGTGACATTGTATCCTGTGCATCCGTTCACCCACTGCTGGAAGTGAACATCGGTGATATTACACGGACCCACTTCCAGTGGGCTTTGTGACGAAGGCACCCCATTTAAGGTCCAAGTTAACCACTGAATGGCAGCATCCTGATTTAGCTCGAAGTCAAACGTAAAGGTGATTGTGCCACCCGCGGACAAACTCTGAGTTGCTGATGGCTGGGTACTATTTAAAAATGCGCCAGCCGGACCGCCGGAAACGTAGGCACAGGTCCAGGTGCCGGGCGTCAAACCACTATGCGTGGATTGAACAGAGGTACCGTTAATGGATGACTCTGGTCCGGTTAGTGTATAGTTCACGGCTCCTTGCCAGGGAGAGCCACAACGGGTAACTTGAACCACGATCTTGCCTGTTGTTGGGGTGCAACTCGGGACGAAAGCCGCAAGCAAAACAATGGCAACAACCAGACTTAAACAAATACCGAAAATCCCTTTCCTCATGTATTTACCTCCTTATCTAATTAGTAGTCTTGTGATTAAAGAACTGCAATTGATTTATGTTACATCCTCCCTCCTCGTTAGTATTTTGGACAAATAGATCAGGGCGAGGCGTCATAAAAGTCCGATTTTTGATACCAACACCCAACAAATGCCTCATCTCCACAGAGTAAAAGTTTAGTTTTCCGAAATCCTATTTGATTTATTGATATAGGATGATTTATTAATATTACACCCCACCATCCCTCATTGTCAAGGGTTTTAGCGGATTGACCAGGAGCTACTAGACTAGGTCGATGTCAGAGCATTGCTGCCTTGTTTTCAATTCAGCCAGAGATATCCAGACTTGCCGAACTGGAGATGAATTCTATTTCTTAATCAGCAGGAGAGATAGAATATTATACTTCCCTTCTATCTCATATGCTTCGCTTATCCCTCTTTTGTGCGCCTGTATTAGCTTATCGGCGGCTTTGGTGACTTCTGGCCAATCATCAAATTTATAATCGTGGAAACCGAGAGCGCCTCCGGAAACAAGATGGGGCCAAATGACATGGAAATCATTTTTCACATATGATTGCTGGTGGCAGCCATCGATGAATCCGAAGATGAATCCTTGTTCTGGAGGAAAGCTAACTTTTTGGGAATCTTCCCTGATAGTTACGATGTTATCGAAGCCTCGGGTTGACTCCTGGTAAGCTTCTAACATCGAGCGGCCCTGGAGAAATGCTTCATAGACGTCACCCGCCTTGATGCCACTTTTACTCAGAGTTTTGTCCAGACTGGGATCGAAAACATCGATGGCGTAGACCTTCTTACCATATCTTTGAGCAAACTTCGCCAGTTTGGCAGTACCTCTGCCCATATAAGCACCAATTTCGATGATATCTCCTTCTAGCTTATACAATGCCCGTTGCTTGATGAAGTCTAGGAGGACTTCGTAACCCACGAAATCATCGGGGTCGTCTTTTTGTACCGAAGTCTTCCGGGAAACTCTTTTAACAATGGGCTCTATGCTCATCTTACAAGCCGATGTTTGGGCTATAGCGTTTTCTTTTATCTAAAGCCACCATAGCCAGTATGGCTGCTGCCGACGTCCAGGTATTCTTTTCATGGACCTGAGGTTCCAGTTCTGACCTTCTTATCTCCCTTTGTGGCCAATATACCTCCCGGTAAAATACGCCGTCGCTATCCCGAAATTGCGATACCCAGTCCAGCACCATCTTGGCCTTATCTTGGGTACCCATCCGTATTAAGGCCAGAATAAGTTCAAAGGTCTCAGCTACGCATACCGACTGCCTGTCGGCAAAGCACTTACACCCCCAACCGTCTATGATGAAATCTTGCCACCCTCTTGAGATGCGTTCCTCTGCTGTCTTCCCCGTGAGTAATCCCACCAGGATGGAGTAATACCAGGTCATGGCATGTCCGCTCTTATCCTCGCCTAACCTGTCGAAGTGTTCGGGGTGCTCTTTGATCGCTCTAGCTAGCTTCTGGCATGCCTTATTCCAGTCAGGCTTATCTACCCCCAGGGTTTTAGCAATCCTTATGCCGCATTTAATACTGAGCCAGGTGCTGCTGGAGGCAGTTAAAATTGCTCCTGGCCAGACTTCGTTATTTTCACTCAGTCCCCAATAAATCTCGCCGCCGGGCTGCTGTAAACTTAAGGCGAAGTTTATGGCCTTCTCCACTGCAGGCCACATGTAGCGAAGAAAGTCCCGGTCCTGGGTGGTGAGGTAGTGAAGCCATATCCCTGTTGCTATGTAGGTACTGAAATTTGTATCTTTGGTTAGGTTTTGAGGTTTATCGTTGTGATAACTAAAATACCAACTTCCATCAGGATTCTGGATATTACGCATCCACTTATAAGCTAAGCTAGACTCAGTGAATCGGCTGCTAAAATCTAGGGCTATGGCGCATTCCACATGATCCCACGGATCTGTTATACCGCCTCGGTACCACGGGATAGCCCCGGAAGGAAGCTGTTGACTAATGATAAAGTCTGCCTGGCTTTGAATCAGCTTTTGAATATCTTCCAGCATTCCTTCAAATTAAACTTTACCTGGCTGGCGCTTCTGTGCTAGAGGCTCTTTTTTGTTTCCTCGATCTCTTTTGTTACCTCCTTTAGCTCCTCTTCCAGGTCTTTCTTATATTCCTCGAGCATGTCCAGATACTCTTTCCTGCTGGGAAAAGGTTTGAATCTCTGGAAATAGAAACCGAAGGGAGGGAAGCCAAAGTAGAACCTCCGTGATATTCTACTCCACATCTCTATTCACCTCCTGCATTGGCCGTCGCCCTGGCAGTCCCGGACGACAGAGATATTTATCCGATGCAGGGTATATTTTATCAATAATTACCAAATAACGCTGCCTGTTTAATGCCCACTTCGTCTAGATTCACATCTGTTCTACCCCTATATACCTCTGAGGATTTGTAGCAACTCAGGAAGGAATTTTATTTTTGAGCAGGATAATTGACTTAAAATCGTTGATTAATTGGGATTATCAGTATAGAATAAATACGCTAAAGGATTTCATAAATACGGTCGCCAGAGGATTTTAAGAAACACCAATCCCGAGAAGATCGGTAGTGAAAGAATGGGCAGGACCGCTTCGATTCTTATTTACTATAGGTTGGTATATGGTTGTGAGTCTGCTTGCTCCGACTTTGCTGGGCTATTTTTGGCTTGATCCTAAGTTTAATAATAAAGCCCATTTATTTACCTTTATTGGGCTGGGTATAGGGACGGTTATCGCATTTTATGGGCTAGTTCGCATGCTTCGCCGATATAAGGCTGAGCAGAACGAATTAAATAAAGACAAGAAATAAGACAGTGCCGAAGCTGGGTTGTGCCACAAGGATTATTGTTTTCTCTCTTGTCATTATTTTAGCTTTGTTCGTTGTTGGCTTCGTTTTTGGCCCTCTGGGTGCTAGTTTTTTCGGCATCAAAGTTCCTAGCTTCTTGAATGTCCCCAAGCCCCATGTTGAGCTTCCCTCGGAAGGAGTGTTTGAGGTCGCTGGCTTTTCCATCACCAACACTCTCATTGCCTCCTGGCTTACTGTCATCGTACTGGCAATCGTATTCTATGTTTGTACCCGCAAGATGAAGCTGATTCCGGGGAGGTTGCAAAATTTAGCAGAGATGGCAGTAGAGACGTTGCTGAACTTTGTTAAGAGTGCTGCTGGTGAAAAACATGCGAGGCTGCTCTTTCCGGCAGTAGCCACCATTTTTATCTATGTGATAACCAATGCCTACCTGGCTCTGCTGCCCTTCTTTGGCACCATAGTAGTCACCGGGCATGAAGGTACCGTCGTGCCTCTGTTTCGGGCAGCCAATACCGATATTAACGTACCTCTTTCCATCGCCGTAATGTCTTTTATCTTTGTGGAGTTTTGGGGTATGAAATCCCTGGGGGCTTTTCGTTACCTCGGGGAGTTCTTTAATTTTGGGCAGATAAGGCGGGGTATTAAGGAGCTATTCGCGGGGAAGATACGCCCGGCTATCACCAACATTGCTTTTGGATTTATCAACCTGTTCGTCGGCCTGTTGGAGGTATTCAGCCACCTGATACGCATCGTCAGTTTCACCTTTCGTCTTTTCGGCAATATGACTGCCGGCGAGATATTGCTGTTGATTTCTGCTTTCCTTATTCCTTTAATTTTCACTATCCCCTTTTATGGGTTAGAATTACTTATTGGCTTTATCCAGGCTCTTATCTTTGCCGGTTTAACTTTGGTATTTGGCATTATTGCTGTGGCTCCTATGCATGAGGAGACAGAATAAAATTGAAAGGAGGAAATAAATGACACCACAAGTAATGAAGATGCTAGCAATAGGGCTGACTGCAGGCCTGGGCTTTCTAGGCCCTGCGCTAGGGCTGGGGCTTATCGGCTACTCAGCTATGCAATCTCTGGGGCGTAACCCTGAGGCGAGGGGTCCTATCTTGACCAATATGATTTTGATAGGTGCCTTATGTGAAGCTATCGGGATCTATGCTTTGATAGTGGCTATTATCCTGGCTATGGTGGTGGCGTAGTATCGTTTAGAAGGAGGGTGAATTATGAAAGACGGTGATTTTCCTATCGGATTGGCGATAATCATTGGTGCGGCGGTGCTGGGGGTATTTCTTGTAGCGGCAGTCACAATTGGTCTATTCTTACTGAAGGCAGGTTAGCCTGCCGCTGAAAATGATATATAGCTAGGAGGGCGAAATGGGAGCGCTAGGAATCAATTTGCCATTGCTGGTAGCTTTTATCATAAATTTTGTCATTTTGTTTGGCCTGCTGGGTTTGTTTCTATATAAACCGGTGATGAAGATGCTTGACGAGAGGTCCAAGAAAATAAAGGAGAGTATGGAGCGGGCTGAAGCTACCAAGGAAGAATATGCCCATGCCGCGGAAGAGGTTAAGAAGCTGATCAGCAAGGCACGCGAGGATGGACAAGCTTTAATTAGCCAAGCTACCCAGATAGGGGAAAAGCTTAAGGAGGAGGCAAGAGGGGGAGCAAGAAAAGAGGCCCAGGTTATCGTTGACCGCACCCGAGCTGAATTAGAAGAGGAGCGTGATAGGATTATTGATGACCTGCGCCGGGAGTTTGTGGATATTTCCATTTCGGCTGCCGAGAAAGTGATTAAGGAGACCTTAGATAAGGAAAGGCATCGCAAGCTTATCGAGGAAGCTTTAGAAGAAAGTGCCACTTTCAGAGAGAATTAGCCTCGCGGTAACATGTCAGTAAAATGGCAAGAGTGACTTCTGGTAAACGCTACGCTCAAGCTGCATTCAAGCTAGCTCTGGAGAAGGGAGAACTAGATAGCTGGCAAGCCAGCTTGAGAAAAATAGCTGACATAGCTACAGATGAAAAGCTGGTGGCTTTGTTGGAAAATCCCAAATTGCCTTTCGAGGCCAAGAAAGCTCTTTTGGCAGAATTGTTAGGAAAAATAAATCCGTTGGCTCTAAATCTGGCTTATTTACTGGTGCACAAAGGTAGATTAGGCATTGCCGGTGATATTTCACGGCAGTATGACAGGTTGCTGGATACGCACTATGGCATTGAACATGTTGAAGTAATCACTGCCTTGCCACTAGATGATGAGGGCAAGGAGAGGATTTCCAGTCGCTTTGGAGAGATAATTGGGCATAAGGTTATCATTGATGCTCAGGTCGATCCCTCCATAGTTGGCGGGATTAAAGCCAGGATTGGTGATACGCTTATTGATGGGAGCGTGAAAAGCAAGCTGGGAGCTTTAAGGAAGAGCTTGGTGGAAATTAGCAGGTAAGGCATTTCAGGAGGCTAAATGGCAACTCGAGATCGAGATATTGTTTCCGTAATTAAAGAGCGAATCGAGCATTTTGGCACTGCTGTAGCTGTGGCCAATGTGGGCACGGTAATAGAGGTAGGTGATGGCATCGCCCGCATCTATGGGCTGGGAAACGCAGCTTACAACGAATTGCTACAGTTCCCCCATGATATCATGGGTCTGGCGCTGAACCTGGAAGAGGATAACGTTGGTGCTGTTATCCTTGGCGATTATAGCCAGATTAAGGAGGGAGATGAGGTGAAGGCGACAGGCATGGTGGTTGAAGTTCCTGTAGGCGATGGCCTTATTGGCAGGGTAGTTGACCCTCTGGGACGTCCCCGGGATGGCAAGGGGCCAATTAAAGCAAAGAAGACTCGGCCCGTAGAAATAGTGGCGCCAGACGTAACAAAAAGAAGGCCGGTAGATACACCGGTGATGACAGGCATTAAGGCTATAGATAGCATGATTCCTATTGGGCGAGGACAGCGTGAGCTTATCATTGGTGACCGCTTTACGGGCAAATCGGCTATTCCTATCGATACTATAATTGCCCAAAAAGGTGGCGATCTCATTTGCATCTATGTTGCTATTGGGCAAAAAACATCCAAAGTAGCTCAGGTGGTAGCTATTCTGGAGAAGTATGGAGCTATGGAGCATACTATCGTGGTGGCTGCTGATGCTTCCGATCCTGCTCCCTTGCAATACCTCGCCCCTTATGCCGGCTGTGCTATGGGTGAAGAGTTCATGGAACAGGGAAAGGATGCCCTGATTGTTTATGATGACCTTTATAAGCACGCCTGGGCTTATCGCCAGCTCTCCCTGCTGCTCCGCCGTCCGCCAGGCAGGGAAGCCTATCCGGGAGATGTTTTCTATTTGCATAGTCGGCTTCTGGAAAGAGCGGCTAAGTTAGCCCCTGAGTATGGTGGTGGCTCGCTTACTGCCTTGCCTATTATTGAGACTCAGGCCGGAGATATGTCAGCCTATATCCCCACAAATGTAATTTCCATTACCGATGGGCAAATTTATCTGGAAACGGACTTATTCAATGCCGGAATTCGCCCTGCGATAAACGTGGGATTGTCAGTATCCCGAGTTGGCGCTGCTGCTCAGCGCAAGGCCATGAGGCAGGTGGCTGGCAGATTACGGCTAGAGCTAGCTCAATTCCGTGAGCTTCAAGCTTTTGCCCAGTTTGGTGCCACTGACCTGGATAAGGCGACCAGGGATCAGTTGGAGCGGGGCAGGCGTATCACTGAAGTGCTGAAGCAACCACAATATTCTCCTGTGTCTTTGGGGAAGGAAGTAATGATTCTTTATGCTGTGACCAATGGCTATCTTGATGATGTGCCTGTAGATAAAGTCATTGCCTGGGAGGGAAACTTTCATAGATTTATGGAGACTAACCATCCTGAATTAGAACAAAAGATTAACGATGATAAGGAGATAAAGCCTGAGACTGAGGAAGCTCTGAAAGTAGCGATTAAAGAGTTCAAGGAGCAGCTGTCAGCTGTCAGCTGAAGATTTTTGGCTAATGATTAGCACTCAAATTCTTCGTCGGCGGATACGCAGTATCGAGGGCACCGCCAAGATTTGCAAGGCTATGGAGATGATTGCCACTGCCAAGATGAGGCGAGCTCAAGAACAAGCGATAGCCGGGCGGCCCTATGCTGAGGAAATAAGCAAAGTGGTGTCCGACCTTGCTGTGGAAGCTCAAACCAGTGGTAAAGTTCACCCCTTGCTGCAAAAGCGCGAAGTTCAGAAGATAGCTATAATCCACATGACTACTGATCGTGGGCTGTGTGGCGGGTTAAATGCTAATCAGAATCGCCTTGTTGCCAGCTTTACTCTGGAGCAAACTGTGCCTGTTACCCTCGTTACCATAGGTCGTAAGGGGCGAACTTTTGCACGCAGTGCCCAGCGTAATTGCTGTGCTGAGTTCACGGGAATCAGCGACCGACCTAGTTTACTAGAAACCCTGCCCATTTCACGGGTGGTTATCGATGACTACAGCAATGGTGTAGTTGATTTGGTGTATCTTGCCTATCCCCGTTTCATCACCACTATAATTCAACGACCTACAATGGAGGTATTGCTTCCCATTGAGCCAGCCGTGCTGCCTCGGGTTCAAGTGGCAGAATACATTTATGAACCTGACCCCAGTGCTGTTTTGGGCGAGCTGCTGCCAAGGTATGTGGAGATGAAGGTATACCATGCTATACTTGAGCTTGTTGCCAGTGAGCAATCGGCACGCATGGTGGCTATGCGTAATGCCAGCGATAATGCTAAGGAACTTATTGAGGACCTGACGCTGGCATTGCATAAAGTCCGACAGGAGATGATCACCAAGGAGATCTGTGATATTAGTGGAGGAGCTGAGGCTTTAGCGTGAATGTCTTAAAGAGGCACATGGCAACTTTGTGTTTCGTCATTGTGAGCTCTGTGGGTGAAGAATCTCTTGTAGACTCTTCGCTTCACTCAGAGTGACAATTCTTTAGGGAGATGACAAATGGCAAAGGGTAAGGTAGTTCAAGTTATCGGCACGGTAGTCGATATAGAATTCCCACCTGATGCACTGCCAGCCATATATAATGGCATAGAGATTCCCTTAGACGGTGGCAAAATTGTTCTTGAGACACAACACCACATTGGCAATAACCGGGTGCGGGCTGTTGCCTTAACCCCTACCGATGGATTGAGGAGGGGGGCGGAAGCGGTTGATATGGGAACTCCGATAACCGTGCCCGTGGGGAAGGCGACTTTAGGCAGGCTATTCAATGTTTTTGGTGAACCTTTAGATGGACTGGGAGAGGTGAAAACTGAGCAACGTTATCCCATTCACCACCCACCCCCCCTTCTGACGGAGCAGGAGACAACTCCTCAAATGCTGGAGACAGGTCTCAAAGTGATGGACCTCATCACCCCCTTTACCAAGGGAGGAAAGGTGGGGGCATATGGTGGAGCTGGTGTGGGCAAGACGGTTATCATTACAGAACTTATTCGTAACATCGCCGCTGAGCACGGTGGGTTTTCCGTTTTTGCCGGCGTGGGTGAAAGATCGCGTGAAGGGAACGACCTGTGGTTAGAAATGCGGAGGTCTGGGGTTCTGGATAAAACTGTTCTAGTCTTTGGCCAGATGAATGAGAGCCCTGGCGTTCGCTCCCGGGTAGCGCTAACTGGAGTGACCATGGCGGAGTATTTCCGTGATGTTGAAGGCCAGGACGTCCTTCTGTTCATAGATAACATATATCGTTATGTCTTGGCTAATATGGAACTATCGGCTCTTTTGGGACGCATGCCCTCGGCAGTAGGTTACCAGCCTACATTGGGCACAGATGTTGGTGAGCTGGAAGAAAGGATTACCACGACTAAGAAGGGCTCAATCACGTCCTTTCAGGCTATCTATGTACCTGCTGATGATTATACTGACCCCGGCATCGTGGCTACCTATGGCCATCTGGATGCCGTTATTGCCTTGGAACGATCCATAGCCGAGATAGGTATATACCCGGCTGTTGACCCTTTGACCTCGACCTCTCGTATACTTGACCCTGCTATCGTTGGCGAAGAGCATTACCAGGTGGCCAGAGGGGTGCAGCGGACATTACAAAGGTATAAGGAGCTACAGGATATAATAGCTATCCTGGGTATGGAGGAATTGAGCGAGGAAGACAAGCTTACTGTAAATCGAGCCCGGCGCATTCAGAGGTTCTGCTCCCAGCCATTTCACGTGGCTGAGGTCTTTACTGGCACTCCAGGCAAATATGTACCCATTAAGGAGACCGTGCGTGGCTTTAAGGAAATTCTGGAGGGAAAACATGACGACCTTCCTGAGGCTGCCTTTCATCTAGTGGGCACTATCGATGAGGCAGTGGAAAAGGCCAAGAGCATTAGGGGCGGATAATGGCTACATTTAGATTAGAAGTTGTTACTGCCGAGAGGATGGTTTTTGCCGATGATGTTAGCGAGGTTGTTGCCTGGGGGGTGGAAGGGCAGCTAGCTATCCTCCCTCATCATGCTCCTTTGATGACCATGCTACAGCCTGGAGACCTGCTTATAAAAAGAGATAATGAAGAGGAATACCTAGTGATCAGTGGCGGTTTTCTTGAGGTGCGTCCGGACAAGGTAATCATCTTGGCTGATGCCTCTGAACGTGCTGAAGAGATTGATGTCGCTCGTGCTGAAGCTGCCAAGCGTCGTGCTGAGGCAACTTTGAAAGAACGACCACCCGAGGTAGATACCGCTACTGCTGAGGCAGCTTTGCGCCGCTCCCTAGCTAGGTTAAAAGTGGCGGAGAAAAGACGCCGCAAACCTAGGGGAACGGCTTAACTACAATATTTCCAGTCTGGCTCTAGTATCCTCTTTAGCTACTTTTATACGAAGCAGCGAAACTGAAGCTAATCCCATAATAGAAGCTATGTATGGGCCTGGAGCCAAATTTATCCGTGGGTATTTTTGGAGTGTTAAATTGGCCGTCGCCTTGGCACTCCAGGACGACGAGGATATTTACTCGCTGTCGGGTATATTTTGTCAATAATTACCAAATAACGCGCATCATTAAATTCGTCCAGTTCTATTTTCTTTATCTGGTTTAATTTGCCTCCCAGGGCAGCAATGGCTTTTTTCGCCCCATTTATCTCCTGGTCGGTCTCTCCTTTCTTTTGAGCGATAAACCTTCCCCCGATCTGGCAAAAGGGCAGAGTTAGTTCCACCAGGGTCGGCAACAAGGCGACAGCACGGGAGAGAACCAGGGCAAATTGCTCACGATAGAGTGGTAAATGAGCTGCTTCCTCAGCTCTGCTATTCAGCACCTCTACATTTTCCAGCTCCAGTTTGAGGATAATATGGTGGAGGAAAGCTGTCTTTTTTGTTGTCGGTTCAATTAGTACCAGCCTGGGCTGGGGAAAAAGAATTTTGAGCGGCACGCCGGGGAAGCCGGCGCCTGTGCCTACGTCTATAATATTGAAATCTGGTCTTCCTACCTTTTCCTCAGGCAAAGCTAGAGTGATGGTCAGGGAATCAAGGAAATGTTTTACCTGTACCGAGGAGTAATCTGTTATGGCTGTGAGGTTAATTTTTTTATTCCATTCAATTAGCTCCTGGTAGTAAAGCTCAAATTGCTTTACCTGTCTGGAATTGAGCTTTATCCCGAGCTTACCTGCTCCTTCAATAAGTTTTTTCATCTCGAGCCACGCTTAAAATTCAGAAGTTATTTAGCAACCCCTTCGCACTGAGCCTGTCGAAGAGCAACTTAATTTTATCATGACTGCCGCTCATGGTTCGACACGCTCACCACGAGTGGTTAATAAACAATCTCCAACATACTGTTTGACAAAATAGTAAGGAAAATCATATAATTTAGGAAAGTAGGATATATCATATGATACTGAGTGAGGCGCCAAGTTTATTCTAGGAGGGAAAATGGAAGACAAGGACATGCAGGTAGTCGGTAAGTGTTTTGGCTCAACGGTTGTTGGCCCACGAGGGCAGATAGTTATACCCGTGGAAGCCAGAAAGGAATTGGGTATGGATGTTGGTACCAGGCTGCTAACTTTTAAGCTATTTCCGGCAGGGGGTCTGGTCTTTGTTAAAGTAGAGGCAGTTGAAGAGTTCGTCAATATTATGACTCAACATGTGAATGAGTTTACTAAGTTAGTAAAGAAATTTAGAACTGAAAATTTAGAAAATGAGGCCAATCGAGATTAATAATCCTGCTGCTAAACTTTTAGGCATCCTGGCGCTGCGTTGAAGCAAATATTTGCTGTGTTATAACAAGCAAATTTTTGAAAAAATGGAAAGAGGCGAAGAAAAATGAAAAAAAAGCGAATACTAATAATAACAATCTGTCTGGTTGTTATTGGTATAGTACTCGGTGTCGTACTTACCAGAGGCACCAGCCGCGAATCTACGCCGACGACTGTTAACGTTACCCGAGGCGACATAGTGAAAACAGTTTTAGTGGATGGCAATTTAGAAATGCCTAATAAAGCTTATTTATCATTTGGCGCCATAGGCACAGTAACAGAGGTACTGGTTTCTGAAGGGGATAATGTGACAAAAGGCCAGGTATTAGCCAGGCTCGATGCCCAGTCTTTGAACTCAAGTGTAAAAACGGCTGAGTTGCAAGTCGAAATAGCGGAGAACCAAGTCAAGGCAGCCCGGGCACAATATGAAATCGCCCAGATTAACCTGGACAAGGGTGTACTGGGCCAATCTGCAGACGTGCTTGAGCAGCAAGTCAATATAGCCGAAGCAAACTGGGAAACAGCAAAACTGAACTTGAAAGCAGCAGAACTTAATTTGGAATCGGCAAACCTTAACCTGGACAAGGCGGCAATAGTGGCTCCCTTCGATGGCGTGGTAGCGGACATCACCATAACTGAAGGAAAGGAAATCTCGGCAGCGACATTAGCCACCCCGGCAATATCCCTGGTTGATACCAGCGAGATAGAGATGCAGGGCTATATCGATGAATTGGACGTTGCCTCGGTCAAACTGGGCCAGGCAGCGAATATCACATTAGATGCCCTGCCCAACGAGCAAGTAACGGGCAGCGTGACTTTTATCTCCCCAATAAGCACAATTCGAGCCGGGATAGTATCTTACGCCACCACCATAACTCTGGAAAATCCCTCCGCGGAGCTCAAGGACGGCATGAGTGCCACTGCTGAAGTCGTCGTGGAGCGTCGTGATAACGTATTGTTGGTACCGAACACAGTTATTCAGGGTACCCTACAAAACCCAATGGTTGTAGTGTTCGTAGATGGGAAGCAAGAACAGCGGCAAATTACCTTGGGGCTGAGCGATGGGTTCAACACCGAAGTCTTGTCGGGACTGGAGGAGGGGGAGGAAGTGGTAGTACGAGCACCAACTTCTACGCAGCAATCGAGTAGCTTCTTCGGTAGGTAAACAATGCTGGAACTCGAAGACATAACCAAAGTGTATAAAGCGGGACAGACCGAAGTCCCTGCTCTGCGGGGGATCAGCTGCCGCATCAAGTCAGGGGAGATGGTCTCTATCATAGGACCTTCGGGCTCGGGGAAGTCCACCCTGATGAATATCATCGGCTGCTTGGACCGGCCTACTTCCGGGAAATATCGTTTAGAGGGCATTGAAGTAGATAGGCTTAACGATAATCAATTAGCCGAGATAAGAAGTAAAAAGATAGGCTTCGTCTTCCAGAGCTTCAACTTATTGCCCCGGGTCACGGCTCTAGCCAATGTGGAACTGCCACTTATTTACGCTGGTGCCAGCAACCGACGGCAAAGAGCGTTACAGATCCTGGAGTCCGTGGGACTAGCTCATCGGGTCAATCACAGACCAAGCGAGCTAGCCGGAGGGGAGCAACAGAGGGTGGCTATCGCTCGAGCCTTGGTAAATAATCCCTCTCTTATTTTAGCTGATGAACCTACAGGCAATCTTGACACCCGCACCAGCCAGGAAATCATGGCGATTTTTAAGAAACTGAATGAGCAGGGCATGACCATCGTTTTGGTTACTCATGAGCCAGATATTGCCGCTTATACCCAGCGCACCATTAGAGTTCGCGACGGCCAGATTGAAGGAGGCGTTTGTTGAGGGTGGAATGGCACTTGAATTTGAAATAGAGATAATGGAATGAAACTGTGGGATTGTTTCTCTAGCGCGCTGCGGGCTTTGCTTAGTAACAAGCTAAGGTCAATTTTGACCATGCTGGGCATCTTGATTGGCGTGGCCGCCGTCATCGCTGTGCTATCCCTGGGAGCGGCACAACAGGCTTTAGTGGCGCAGTCTTTTGCCACCATGGGGTCTAACCTGATATACGTTATGCCTCCGCAACTCGGCATAGGTGGAGTAGGGGCTCAGTCAACGTTGACTTTCGAAGACGCGCAGGCGATTGCCAAGTATGCCCCTTCTGTGAAGGCGGTGGCGCCGACGGCGCAGACTTACGCTCAGGTTGTAGCTGGAGGAGAGAGTCTGAGCAACACAATTATCACTGGGGTAACCCCCGTAGCGGAACAGGTGGACAACTACGTCGCGGCCGTAGGCAGCTTCATAAGCGACTTCGATTATGGGGGAATGTCAAGGGTGGTTGTCCTGGGGAGTGAGGTAGCCACGACTCTTTTCGGCGCGATGGACCCTGTTGGCCAGAGCATAAGGATTGGTGGGCGTCAGTTCCAGGTCATCGGTGTACTGGAAAGCAGGGGGGTGGGATTTGGATTTGAAGACATGAGCGTCTATGTTCCTTTATCCACCTTCTATGCCACTCTGGCATCCTCGCAGGTGGGCAGCCGTGGAAGCAGCGTGAATATGATCAGCGTCCAGGCAAAGAGCAGCAGCGCCCTGCAGTCTGCCGAGCAGCAGATTACCGCTATCCTGCGGCAACAACATGGCATCAGATTGGGAGTGGGGGATGACTTCAGAGTTATCAGCTTGGCGTCCGTGGCGAATCAGCTCACCCAGGTGCTGGGAATACTCCAGCTCGTCCTTGTCGGCATAGCTGCTATATCCTTGCTTGTCGGCGGCATCGGTATTATGAATATCATGCTGGTTTCGGTGACCGAGCGCATCAGGGAAATCGGTTTGCGCAAGGCGGTAGGAGCCAAGCGTCGAGATATTCTGATTCAATTTCTCATCGAAGCTGCCACACTGGGTCTCTGTGGCGGTGCTTTGGGGGTGGGCCTAGGGTGGATTATAGTTAAAATCATGTCTGTCGTGGCCACAAGGGCTGGTTTTGCCTTTAGTGCTGTGGTTCCCGGTAATGCTGTTGCCCTGGCGGTGGGTGTAGCAATTGGTATCGGACTTATTACTGGATTGTACCCGGCCGTTCGGGCGGCACGGCTCGACCCGATCGAGTCCCTGCGGCACGAATAAACTACTTCCCTTGAATCAAGGACAAAAATTCACTGCGAGTTGCTACCTTGCTTCGGAAATTCCCCCTCACCGACGAGGTTATCACAGTTGTTCCGGGTTTCTTTATCCCCCGCATAACCATGCATAAATGCTCGGCTTGGATAACCACAGCCACCCCAGCGGGTTGAAGTGCTTCGAAGATGGTGTCAGCAATTTGCTGAGTCATTCTTTCTTGAAGCTGAGGGCGCCTGGCGCAGATTTCTACCACCCTGGCCAGCTTGCTTACCCCTACCACTCTACCACCAGGGCTAGGAATATAACCGACATGAGCTACGCCATAGAAGGGTAGGAGATGGTGTTCACACATGGAATAGAAGGGAATGTCCTTTAGAATCACCATCTCTTCATATCCTTCCTCAAAGTCCACCGCCAATTCAGCTTTAGGATCGGCATCCAAACCGGAAAAGAGCTCGGCATACATTTCAGCCACCCTCTGTGGTGTATCCTTTATGCTCTCTCTGTGAGGATCCTCACCAATAGCCTTTATTATGGAGGTCATTGCCAGTTTGATTCTATCTTGATTAACCATCTAAATCCCCCTCTTTACAAAGCTTACGCTATTTTTATCCATGCTAGCATAAAAGTCCGAGCCAAGGTAAAGGAGCGGCTTTATCTTGTTCAGGTCGAGAACCTCCGCCGGGGTAAATGCTTCCTCGAGGAAGTGCACGGCTACAATCTCACCGACTATCCAGATGTGGTCGCCATAAGGCTTACTGTCCACCAGCTTGCATTCATAGGCAGCATAGGCATCTTTTAAGATAGGTGCCGTGGTCTTCAAAGGCTTCTCTTTCTTGATATTAAATCTCTCAAATTTGTCCATCTGCTGTCCGGAAGTGCCGCCGATGACAGCAGCCAGGGAGGCTTTTTCTGAAGGAATGAAATTAATGCCAAACTCCCGGCTTTCCATGATAAGCTGGTAAGTAAATCTCTTAGATGTAATAGCGACGCCATAGATGGGCGGGTTGAAAGAAATTGAGCTATGCCAGGCAGCAGTCATGGCACCATCCTTGCCCCGGGCGCTAGCGGTAACTATAACTGCTACCTTGGGATAGTGCTGGCTGAATTTCCCTATAGCTTCGGTAACAATTTTTGGCATAACTTTCACTTCCTTAATCCAGTGTCATTCTCTCTACAATACTACTCTAGCTCCCCGACCTCTTGTCATCTCCGGGCATATTCAGGAGTCGCCGAGGTTGGGAATTTCAAAACTTCCTCAACAGCTGCTAGGTCAGCCGGGAGCTCTATCGGTGCCCGGGCATATCTTGCTGGCACAGTTGGGTCCTTTAGCCCGGTGCCGGTGACGATGCAAACTACACGCTTGCCCGAGAAGTCTTTCTCTTTGGTCAGCTTAATAAGGCCGGCTAGAGAAGCTGCTGAAGCTGGCTCGCCAAAGATCCCTTCTTTGGTTGCCATCAATCTGTAAGCATTCATAATTTCGTCATCAGTAACACAGTCAATGGTGCCTCTCGACTCATCCCGGGCAGCTACTGCCTTCTGCCAGCTAGCGGGATTGCCAATACGAATAGCTGTGGCAATGGTCTTGGGTCGGTTGATGACCTTGTCCAGCACTATGGGGGCAGCACCGGCGGCCTGAAAGCCCATCATTTTGGGAGTGTGACTGGCCTTGCCAGTGCGATGATATTCCACGAATCCCTTCCAGTAGGCGGTGATATTGCCAGCATTGCCCACAGGGATGAAGAGATAATCGGGAGCATCGCCCAGGTCGTCTATAATCTCAAAAGCTGCCGTCTTCTGGCCTTCGATGCGATTAGGATTTAGTGAGTTTACCAGGGTAACGGGGTATTTTTGGGTCAAGGTGCGTACTATGTGAAGCGCCTGGTCGAAATTACCTTTTATGCCTATGATCTGGGCGTCGTAAACAAGGGCCTGGGCCAGCTTGCCCGTGGCTATCTTCCCTTTGGGGATAATGACAATAGTTTTGAGTCCGAATCTAGCGCCGTAAGCGGCTGCCGAAGCGCTGGTGTTACCTGTGGAGGCGCAAATTATGCTCTGGCTGCCATTTTCCACAGCCTTAGCCACCGCCACCACCATGCCCCGGTCTTTGAAGGAGCCGGTGGGATTACAGCCTTCGAGCTTAAAATAAAGTTCACCACAGCCAAACTCCTTCTCTAAAATCCGTGACCTCACTAAAGGGGTATCGCCTTCCCCGAGCGTAATCAAAGGCGTAGCCGGGGTAACTGGCAAGAAATCGCGATATCTTTTTAGGACGCCCTGCTTCATTCCTCGACTCTGATGAAGTTGCTAACCTCGTTAACCTCCGGTAGCTGCCGCAATTGTTTAAGAGCCTTTTGCATCCCTTTTTCCTTCGCTGGATAGGTCATAATGACGATTATGGCGGTTTGTGCTACCAGGTCGCTTTCTTTCTGGATTACGGACGAAATGCTTATGGAATTGTCGCCCAGGACTCTGGAGATTTGGGATAAAACACCGGGGCGGTCAAGCGCATTCAGTCTGAGATAGTACCGTGTCTTTACCTCGGACACGGGCTTAATAGTTACTTGTTCATTTAATCTTAGCTCAGGGACATTATTTACGCCGCGATAGATATTTCTGGCTATCGCCAGCACGTCAGCCATAACAGCGCTAGAGGCTCTGAGAGCTCCAGCTCCTTCCCCATAAAAGACTAGTTTGCCAGCTAGGTCAGTTTCCACCTCGACGGCGTTATAAACACCATCTACTTTAGCTAACTGAGAATCCTGGGGAATAAAAACAGGATGAACCCTCATCTCCACTTTGTCATCTTCTCTCTTGGCAATGGCCAGAAGTTTTATAGCATAGCCAAATTCCTTGGCATACAGAAAATCTCGAGCAGCAATATTTGATATTCCTTCACAGTAGACATCTTGAGGGACAAATTTAGTCCGAAAGGCCAGGTTGGATAAGATGACCAGTTTATAAGCAGCATCTGTTCCTTCTATATCATTAGCGGGATCGGCTTCGGCATAACCCAATTTCTGGGCTTGTTTTAAGGTCGAAGCAAAATCCAGTCCCTCGTGTGCCATTCGGGTCAGAATATAATTAGTAGTGCCGTTAAGGATGGCATGGATGGCCGAGATTTTATTGGCGGCTAAGTCTTGTTGGAAAGAGGAGATGAGTGGTATGCCGCTGCCTACGCTTGCCTCATAGCGGAGGTCAGCATTTTGTTTCCCGGCCAGGGAGAACAGCTCATACCCATGCTTGGCTATTACCTCCTTGTTGGCTGTAACTATGTGCTTTCCGTTAGTGATGGCTCGTTCTATATATTCTGTTGCCGGACGTTCGCCGCCGATGAGTTCGATTACTATATCTACCTCGGGATGGGAGAGAATTTCTTCAGGGTGATTGGTCAGCAAGCTGGGGCTAACTCTTACCGAGCGTCGTTTGTTTACATCGCGTACCAATACTCCTTTCAAAATTAAGGGAAGTCCTGCTTGCTCAGCCAGGCTGTCTGCCTTGGTGACTAGAACTTCAGCTATACCACAGCCCACAGTTCCCAAGCCCAGTAAGCCGATGCCAATGGCCTTCTTCATTGTAGTGTTATATTCCCGCCAAAACCTGGTTCATGGCATATGCTTTCTTGTTTGCATCCAGGTAGGTGTCAATTGTGCTTTGGTTTGCCCGGTTTCCCAACCAGTTGTTATAGTGATTATCTATTAGTTGCTGCTTGACGCTATCTGAAAGCTGATGGTCACCTCTATCCGTAACCCTTACCAGCCAATAGCCACCGGTGGTTTGGACCGATGTATCTTTAACCGGGTCGCTTACTTTGTTGATGGTGAGATTGAAAGCAACTTCGTCGAAAGCCGTGCTCGTCATATTCCCTCGGCTCAGCCAACCAAGCTCACCACCTGCAGTTTTGCTTTTGTGCTGGGAGTAGTTCTGAGCTAAAGAACTGAAGTTTCCACCAGCTGCCAATTCGGCTTTAACCTGCTCTGCCTCCGCTTCGCTGCCCAGCAGCATGGCACTGGCGTTTATCGCCCCATCCTGCTTACCAGTAACTTTTATAAGCCAATAGCCGACATCCTTAATCGCCGTTTCATCGTAAATGGGCTGGCTTATATTTCCCACGGCAAAAACAAAAGCGGCACTGGCAATGCGGGTATTCGGCATTAGCTCCCTGGGCAGCCAACCCAGATCACCTTCAACGGTGGAATTACAGGAAAAGTCTGCAGCTAAAGCGGTAAAGTTGCCGCCAGCCTCAACTTTGGTTATCACCTCATTGGCTACCTCTTGACTCTCGACAAGCATTACTTGCACATCAGCTTGCTGCATTGTGTTAGGTAACTGAGGACCAAAGTATTCCTTCTTAAGCTTGTCCTGCAACAAACTAGCCCTGACTATATCTTGATGTGTACTATCATTGGGCAACCCATATTGTTTTAATGCCGCATTTATCTCAGCAGTAGTAACTGTAATGTTCAGGCTCTTAGCTCCCTGTCTTAGTAATTCAGCGTTGATAATATCATCAGCCACTGCACCAATGGTCGTGTCAGTAATATTCTTGGTATTTTGCGACAAACCGGTGGTGACATCGGAGGTCAACCTCCGTGTGATTTCTTCACGGGTGGTATTAGGATAAGCTTGCATATAGAAATCGACGAAAGTATTAACGTAATTATTAATGTAATTCTGAACGTAAATGCCAAGCGTGTTTATAAAGTATCCCATGGTAAAGGGGACGCCGTTTACCTTGATCACAACCTCATGCGAGGGATTGTTATTATAGTCCTTATAGTACCCGTAGCCCACCCAGCTCGCAATGCCAACCAGGAAAACAGCGGCAGCGATTATCACAATTCGCCGTATTCTCATCTGGCGCTGCCATTTGGAGAGTTGGCGCTTGCTGGGGGCTTGCTCAGATGTAGCCTTCTTCTGTCTCTTAGCCATGAATTACACCTGCCAATCTAAATTTTCTTTGTTGTGGCCACTATGATAACATATTAAGGAAAATCATGACGACGGGGTGTAGCGCAGCCTGGTAGCGCACCTGAATGGGGTTCAGGTGGTCGGTGGTTCAAATCCACTCACCCCGATTTTGAATTGGAAACTGAGTGGTCAAACCACCTGAGTCGGGAATTCCAAGTACCATGTTCTTAAAGAAGCGGAATTTTCGATAAATATCGATAGGTATCTTTTGTATAAACCCAGACTCAATTCACATTCAATATACATAATTAGCCAGAACTTTCACTAAATTAAGGGTTATTCGTGCTTTCCATAACGCTCCAGGTACTCTCTATAACTAGCTAAGCCGGAGAGCACCACGGCTGCTTGGTGGGGCATGTGATAGCACATAAGGCTTTGCCGTCCTAGGGCATGGATGATCCTGGTCTCCTGGATGGCATCGGCAAACATCTGCTCGGATGCCACAACAACAGGCTTTTGATACCTATCGGCCAGATTATTGAATCTTTCCATAACACTGACTACCGCCTGGACCAAGTTATTTGCCCAATGCTGTCTATCAGCTTCATCAGCAGATGCCGAGAGTCTTTCTAAACGCAAAGCAGGCATTATACTCATCATAATAACCCCGTCCACTGATGGACAGCGCAACACCGTTTCAACGGCTTGGAAACTTGTGTCTGGCGAACTGCCAGCCACCAGGTCGACCGGATTATCTCGACTCCACCAGGCAGGCATGAAACTATCCAGCTCCTTAATGGTCTCCTCAGGCAAGGAGACCACTTCCAGGCCCAGTTCGGCGCAGGCATCGGCGGTGAGGACTCCCGCGCCTCCACCACCGGTCACTATGCCTACTCTAATGCCCTTGGGTAGAGGTTGCCTAAGAAAGGCTATACCGATGTTCAACAAATCATCCAGACTCTTGGCTCTTACTATCCCGGACTGTTTGCATACAGCTTCGAAGATGGCATCCGACCCGGCGATAGACGCGGTGTGTGACATAGCAGCCTTGGCCCCGGCTGATGTTCTTCCTGCCTTGACCATGACAATGGGCTTCTTTCGGCTGACCTCTCTGGCTACCCGGAAAAATCGTTTGCCATCCTTAAAACCTTCGGTGTAGCTCAAAATGACTTTGGTGTGGGGATCTTCCGCCAGGTATTCCAGATAGTCCTCGCTGTGCAGGTCAGCCTCATTACCGCTGCTTACACATATGCTGCAGCCGAGGCCCCGTAACATGATTTGACGTGCTAAGACATCGACCACATTACCGCTTTGGGCGATAACGGCTATGGGGCCAGGTGGAACGAAGAAAGGCGGGAATTGAACATAGAGCTTCTCCCAGGGGTTCATTATTCCATTGCAGTTTGGCCCCACCAGGACCATTCCCCCGGTCTGGGCTACCTCGGTCAGTTCCTGTTCAAGCCGTGCTCCCCTCTCCCCAAGCTCGGCAAAGCCAGCAGTTATGACTATTCCCGCCCCTACCCCTTTTTTGACACATTCTTTCACCACCTGAAGCACGTTCATAGGCGGCACCACAATGACCGCCAGATCGGGTATTTCCGGAATATCGGCAATGCTTTTGTATACCTTGAGTCCCAGTATCTCGTCTTCCTTAGGGTTTACCGGATATATCTTCCCCTTAAATCCACCATTTATCAGGTTATTTAGCATGGTGAACCCCCACTTTCTGGGGTCTTGGGAAGCGCCCAGAAGAGCTATGGAACGCGCATTAAACAGCTTTCTAAGCATTATCATCTGACGGTGCTTACTTAAATGTATCGCAAAAACATCATAAAAACAATTAATACCAGCTCATACTTTGAAAGTTTAACAGGAGCATGGTTTGAGTCACCGCTGTGTAGGATATTTGAGACACTTCATCGTTTTGTGACCAGCGGGGAAGGTTTTGAGAGGTGCTATTTTAGTAAGGGTTGGGTATTCCCCGGCTGGATAGGCTTTTCTCAATGGTTTAAAAAGGAGGTTGGTGTTTATGCGCCAAGAGAGATGTTGGTTGGGTTGGGCAAGATGAGCAAGGAGGAGCGTGATGAGCATACGTGGTTCGGGCTGTATTTGTGGGAGAAGAAACATCGTAAAGGGAGAAATTAAACTGCTATTATTCAGGGTTGATTTTAAGTGGTTTTGTGAAGGTTGTAATTGGGATTAAAGCAAACACTGTATTATGTGAGTTGGCGGATTATAGGGGCAACCCTGCGGGCTGTAAGGGCAAGCTTGCATGTTATCCAACTGGTGGAATTGTAAGAAATAAGAAATAGAGGTGGCTTATTTGAATAAGATGTAGGTCTATTTGTTACTCTCGAGGTGTGAGACTTTATCTGAAATATCGAAATATTTTGAAGCTAATTCGGGATTATACTCGTTTACAAATGCTGATATGCCTGTGAGGGTCTGTGATTTGCCTAAAAATTTCGAAGGGTTAAGCGAAGCTTGGTGAAACATAGCTCGCCAACACCTGCGTTTCTCACGTGGAGGTAGGCCGCTGGTATTTACCACTAAGCCAGTTAAAATCTGCTTTCCGCCGCCTCCAATTATTCTTGTCTTTCTGCGATTGATTTGAAATCCCCAGTCTTTCAGTATATCTGATACTGTTTTAATGTGTTTTTTAGAGAATGGCGAATTGCCTGAGAATGCAATATCATCAGCATAGCGCGAATATGCACAATCCCATCCCTTAGCTAAGTCCTGAAGGACTAAATCAACAGGAATGAAAACAAGATTGGCAAGAGCTGGGCTTGTGGGAGCGCCTTGGGGTAGTCTCCGATTTAATGTGCACAAACCAGTTAGTAAAGAATTAACTTTGCTGGGAAATCCGAAGCTTTTGAAGATTTTGTAGACATCTTGATAGCCTATACTTGGGAAAAAATCCTTGATATCTACTACCATAAGATTTTTGTTTGGTATATGCGGTTGGGCGTTCGAGAAGATGTTTTTACCACGTGTGAATCCGGTTACAGTTTCGGGCAATTCACGAGTGCTCAATATATATAAGTATATCCATTTTTGTATTAGCTTTATGAAGCGGCGGGGTGCTTCAATTCGTCTGTATCCGCTTGATTGCTTGGTGATTCTGTATATTCGGTAGTATTTTTGAGAATTATTGGACATCGTATTGATAAACCTATGAGATACGCCAAACAAGAAGGAAAGTATCTCTGGTCTCACGAGTGGTGGGAGGTTATTATCCAATAATTTCTTTGTCTTAGATATTTCATCAGCGTCAAGGCCAAATTCGTCTTGTAAGGCGGTAATTAGGTCGTCTGCATGCTGTAAAGAAAGGTAGGGGGGGAGGTAATTCATTTTGTTTCCAATCCTCTTTTAGGGGATTGCCGGCGCGGCGCTCTCGAAAGCGCCGTCGCCGCCTATATACTATTTACGTGTAAACAGTATATATTCGGCGAAAAATCTTGTACTAAGGGCGACGAAGCATCGCCCAAGCTAGGCTCCTCCCCCCTGTATAGTAAATTGAGACAAATATTCCATACGTTGTAAGTCTCGTAACATACGACCTTTTCCGGGAATTATTGAATTCATGCCTTTTAGGGTTAGGCGGAAATAGTCTCCTTCGCGAGTTGCTCTCTTTTCTTGTAGAAGTTGAGTAAGAAGTTCATTTAGGCTATTAGAATCAAGGTATTTTTTTAAATTTGCTTCGAGCATATCCTTCTTGCACGGCTGAAATATATTGATTGCGAATAACAAGATATATTTTGCAGTGATAACTTCTAGTGTGGGAGTAGTCATTTTACTTACGGGCTAACTAAGTCAGATATAATGCTCCTTTCGTATTTATCTGCCTTCTTCTCACGAAGGAAAGGTTCTATTTCTTCCCAAGTTGATTGTTTCTTTCGATAATTGACGTATTTTATTGTTGCATGATTTTCTGTGAAAGCTAATTTGGGCCCTTCATGCACGAAACTATTATTATGATTAGCATAGATGTGTTTAAAAAGGATGAGGACCTTTTGGTGAATATTCTTGCAGGGTGACAACATACCAAGCTCAGTAAAAGAACCTGGGCTATCAGGAATGATGATTATTGCATCAACAAACCTAGTAGCGTCAAGTTCAGCAAAAACGAGGTTCTTATTTGTACCAAGCATCGTTCTATGATTGTTGATAAAATCGCTATGTTCACATCTTAGGGTGACACCGTATTCATCGCATTTGTGAATAATGTAGCTTCGGAGTTTTGCTCCCAAAGTAGTACCATTTATGTTGGGTCCAAAAACCATAACGCTTATAGTAGTTTTATCCCAGCGCTCCTGCGTTAGTTCTCTGTATCTATTGAATGTTTCTTCTCTATTTTGGTGTATCAAGTGCTCTCAACATAAACAGAAGATTGTGTATTTAATCAAGTAATATAATTGTATTATTATATGAAAACCTCTGTCAAGAATAATGTTAAATGGAGAATCAATTATAACTGGAAGCATGGAAAGGCCTTTTTATAAGAGCAGAAAGCGCAGTTAGAATATGCCTAATGACTAGCATTGGGAACATCTGGCAGGGCGTAAAGATTGTTATTGCAGAGCTTTGATTGCGGTTATTGGGCAATGATACTATAATGAGTTATTGAAAGGAGGCAAGCGGCTTCCGCCTTTTCTACTAGCTACATGGGGTATTAGGTAGCAAGCCCCGCTGCTTTCAGGATATCTGGAACCACCTCTTCCTTGCCTATGGCCATGACATGAACTCCGTCGCACATAGATTCCTTTTTTATAGTGGCAATCATCCTGCCAGCGATTTCTATACCCTTATTGAGTGCCTCGCCTTTGGGGGCAGCCGCTAATTCATCAATCAGGTTTTGGGGCACAAAGACGCCTGGGACATTTTCAGTCATATACTTCGCCATCCTGGCTGATACAAGTAGAATGATGCCGGCTAGTATCTTGACCGGGAACTGGCGGGCATATTCCATAAACTTAGCAAATTTGTCCAGATCATAGATGGCTTGAGTCTGAAAGAATTCGGCACCGGCTTCAACCTTCTTTTCAAACTTGATTAACTGAGGCTCAATCGGATTTGCCTCAGGTGTGACTATGGCTCCGGCACAGTATTCCACAGTCCCGTCGAGTGCATTCCCTCCCAGGTCTTTGCCCGATTCCATCTGCCGGATTGCTCTCAGTAACTGTGCGGAGTCCAGGTCGAAAACGCCCTTGGCCGCCTTGTGGTCGCCAACTACAACAGCATCTCCAGTTAGGCAGAGGACATTTCTTATGCCTCTGGTATATGCAAAGAGAAGCTCGGCTTGAAGGGCAAGGCGATTACGGTCGCGGCAAGTCACCTGTAATATAGGCTCGCCACCTCGCTCCTTGATGGCCAGACAGCCACCAATGGAGGGAAAACGCATTACGGAACTCTGGTGGTCAGTAACATTCAGCGCGTCTACTTTATCCTTGAGAAGGTCAATGTGATGGAGCATCTTCTCAATGTTTGTCCCCTTTGGGGGACCGATTTCGCTGGTTATCACAAATTTACCAGATTTGAGAACTTCCCTAAAACTCTGCGCCATAACTCCTCCTTCACGTAATCCTGGTCATTCGCGGCCTGGGTGCCATGTTGTAATCTCTGGGGGAATGATACTTACGCATCAAGTCAAGCCGGCCCTGTTCTTTTAGCCGCTGGTATATGAGAGTCCAGGCACAATCTTTTTCCTTATCGACCTCGCACTTGCCATTATTGGTGCCGCCACAAGGGCCATTCAGCAAACCTTTGTGACATGCCGTCAGGGGACAGATGGCCGCAGTCTCTCCCAGGATGCATTGACCACACTGGGCACAAACTTCTTGAAAACAGCCCGGACCATCCTCGACACCTATAAAAAGAGTGTCCAGGGCGGGAATGGCTGGCTTGTCAATATAGGTGCTCAGCTTATGAACGCCTAAAGCACAGGCCATGACCAGAATACAGGTGGCATTCTGAATGGCTCCATTATTTTCTCTAATAGCTACTTCGGTCATTTCATCACAGGCAGTAGGGATCACTATCCAGCCGGTGACTAGCTTGCCCAGTTTTTGTAGCTGCTCCCTCATTGCCAAGACCTCTTCCTTCCCGCCAGTTTTGGTCATTGTGGAGCATGTGCCGCAACCAGCAATATATACTCGACCAAACCCCTCTAACTGCTGCTCGATTTCCTTAAAAGGCTTCTGCTTGGTAATAGATTTCATGCCTAACCTCCCACAAATTAAATCCTAAATCCTAATTTCTAAACCCTAAACAAATTCTAAATTCCAATGTTCTAAACTCAAAGCTTTGGCTCATTGGGATTTTGGTCATTTGGTATTTTTTTATTTCTCCAAGTCGCATCTTAAGCAACGCTTAGCCTCCTGTTTCGCCTTCTCCTCAGAAAAGCTCAGCTCTATCTCTTTAAAGCTACCTTTCCTCTCCTGGAGAGGGAGATGAGGTGTTTCTGGCCTGAATTGTGGTTCCCAGCTTTCCTCCTCTTGGGAGGGGACAAGTCCCTCCCCTACAATAGCGGTGGGCTTCAGGTCATACATCTCGACCCGTGAGGTATCGCCCCGGAGATATTTGCCTATGGCGATGGCCCCTCTCCGGCCAGCCGCAATAGCTTCTATAACCATGCCTGGCCCGGAGACAAAATCTCCCCCGGCAAAGATCCCGGGAACATTGGTGACTAATCTGTTTTCATCAACTGCCAGCCTTTCCCACCGAGTACGCTCAAGAGCACTACCCGGGGGTAAAAACGATAGGTCTGGAGCCTGCCCCACAGCAGCAATGACGGTATCCGCTGGAGCAAAAAACTCTGAGCCAGGAACGAGAATTGGGCGCCGCCGTCCACTGGCATCGGGCTCACCCAGGCTCATGTGGACACACTGTAAACCGTTCACTTTCCAATTGTCACTTACTATGCGGGTGGGGCTGACGAGAAAATTAACCTGGACACCCTCAGCCAGAGCTTCATCATACTCAACCTCAGTTACTGGCATCTCCTCCCGTGACCGACGGTAGAAGATGCTCACTTCATCAGCACCAAGGCGAAGAGCTGTGCGAGAGGAGTCCAGGGCTACGTTACCACCTCCAATAACAGCTACCTTGTGTCCAATCTTGATAGGCTTGCCAATCTTTACATCTCTTAGAAATCTCAAACCATAGTAAAAGCCTTCAATATCTTCCAATTCTCCGGGTATGCCAATGTTCTGGCTCCTTTGCGCCCCGGCAGCGATGAAAACAGCTTCAAAGCCACTCTTTCTGATATCCTCTATGGTGAAATTTACGTTAATTGGTGTATTGTATTTTATTTCCACTCCGCGCTTGGCGATATAATCTATCTCCTTTTCAATAACTTCCCGCGGCAAGCGGAAGTCGGGTATAGCTACCGAGAGCATTCCTCCGCCTACGGGAAGAGCTTCGAAGACCGTGACAGGATAGCCCATCTGGGCTAAGAAGTAGGCGCAGGACAACCCGGTAGGTCCCGCTCCTACTACCGCTACTTTTTGGCTGTGAATCCGGGAGAATGGTTCTGGGTCAGGTAATTCTCTAACGTGGTCAAAATACCAGTCGGCAGCAAATCGCTTAAGTGCTCTGATAGCTACGGGGTCGTCGAGTTCTCCGCGGCGGCATCTTCCCTCACAGGGGTGATGGCAGATGCGGCCGCAAATAGCGGGGAAGGGATTACGCTCCCTGATAGTGTCGATGGCCTCCAGATACTCACCTGCCGCAATTTGAGCTACATATTTGGGGATATTGATGCCCACAAGGCAGGTATGCTGACACGGTGATATCATGAGGGCATCGCAGACAGCGGCCGAGCATTTCTTCTCTTTTATGTGAGTTTCATATTCGTCTCTAAAGTAGTTCAGGGTGGTAAGGACAGGATTAGGCGCGCTTTGACCCAAGCCACATAGCGAACATTCCTTCACCGTCTTAGCTATGGTAAGTAGAGTATCTATGTCTTCTTCACTCCCTTTGCCTTGAGTGATTCTGGTCAGTATTTCCAGCATTTGTTTTGTTCCCAATCGGCAAGGGACACACTTCCCACAGGACTCCGCCTGGGTAAAACTCAAAAAATACCTGGCCACATCCACCATGCAGGTGGTCTCGTCCAGCACTACCATGCCACCGGAGCCCATAATTGAGCCTAGTTTAGCGAGTGTTTCATATTCCACCGGGGAGTTGAGAAATCGGGCAGGGATGCAGCCACCCGAGGGGCCGCCCGTCTGCACCGCTTTGAACTGCTTGCCCCGTGGAATACCGCCACCGATATCAAAGATAATGGCGGATAGAGGAGTGCCCATAGGCACCTCTACCAGCCCGCTATTGGCAATCTTCCCGGTGAGGGCAAAGACAGCCGTTCCCTTGCTCTTTTCAGTGCCTATGCTGGCAAACCAATCAGCCCCGTTGTTGATTATTTGGGGCACAAAGGCAAAGGTCTTGACGTTGTTTAGCGAGGTAGGCTTGCCACCCAGGCCTCTCTCCACTGAGCGAGGTGGTGTCTGACGGGGCATACCTCTCCTGCCCTCAATTGAGGCCATCAGTGCTGTGGACTCTCCACAAACAAAGGCTCCTGCCCCCTCCACAACATTCACATCAAAGCTGAAGTCTGTTTCGAGGATTTTCCTGCCAAGAAACCCGTGCTCTCTTGCCTGGGCGACAGCTACCTTGAAGCGCTTCACAGCTAGAGGATACTCAGCCCGGACGTATATGTAACCATCCTGGCTACCGATGGCATAAGCACTAATAGTCATCCCCTCTAGGACGGAGTGGGGGTCTGCTTCTAGGATGGAGCGGTCCATGAAAGCACCGGGGTCGCCTTCATCGGCATTACAGATTACGTATTTAGGTGTGCCTGCAGCCCGACGACAGGATTCCCACTTCTGTCCAGTAGGAAAACCAGCGCCACCCCTCCCACGGAGGCCAGATTTCTTAACCTCCTCAATAACCTGCTCTGGTGTCATCTCAAAGAGAGCCTTTTTCAGTGCCTGATAACCACCGCGAGCAATATAATGCTCGATCTTCTCCGGGTTGATATGCCCACAATTGCGCAGGATGACGCGCTGCTGTTTCTTGTAGAAGTTTATCTCTGAATAGTGTGCTATGGCTTTGCCACTCACCGGGTCATGGTAGAAAAGGCGTTCCACAGATTTGTCATCTCGAAGATGAGAAGCAACAATTTCCGGAGCATCCTCGGACTGGACATGTGTATAGAAAATGCCTTCAGGTTCAATAACTACATTGGGACCCTGCTCGCAGAAACCGTGACAACCGGTGAAATCTACTTCAGCATGGCTTACCCTTTGTCGGCTTATTTCCTCCTTAAGCGTCTCGTAGACAGCATCAGAGCCGCTGGAAAGGCATCCTGTTCCCTGACAGACGAAGATCGTGCGATGGTTTTGCATACTATTCTTTTCTCTCTCGATTCCTGAACAACTGCTCTACTTTCTTAGGGTTCATATGACCATGAACGTGGTCAGCGACGACCATATTAGGGGCCAGGGCACAAACGCCGATGCAAGCTACGGTTTCCAGGGTATATTCCATATCAGGAGTAGTTTCACCCTCTTCTAAATCTAGATGCCGCTTAACCAATTTCAATATTGTCTTCCCTCCCCGCACATGGCAGGCTGTCCCCCGACAGACTCTAACAACTTTTCTGCCCCGCGGCTGAGTATAGAGCTGCGCATAAAAACTAATCACCCCCTGCACCTGACTGGGAAAAAGCCCCAAGCTTCTGGCTATAAGCGGTATAGATTGATGAGGGATGTACCCGAACTCACTTTGGATTTTTTGCAGCAGTGGTATTAACGCCCACTTCTGCTGACTATATTCAGAAACAATGGCATTGATTCGTGCTAGGTCAGCCCCTCTAGTTATCTCTTCTTTATCCATCTTCACTCACTCCTTAACTTTGCTCGGGACAAGTCTAAACAATGCCTTACGAAACTCTAAATCCTAATTTCTAAACTCTAAACAAATCCAAAATTCCAAATTTAAATACCAAAACTCTTTTTGTTCTAGATTTCGGTCATTAGATGAGAAGAATTAATTTTTTCCTTTCTTTTGTTTAACATTTCGTATTTAGTGCTTAGGATTTTCTCATATTCTCCCATCAAGGGAGAGGAATTTTCTCTATTCTTACGCTGCATGCTTTCAGTGAAGGCGCTTTTGTTTCTGGATTTAACACAATGTCGAATAGCTCATTAACCGGAGTCTCCGGAAATGAAACTGGCATAAAGAGCGTCCCTTCACACAGTGTATCGGTAATCTTGACCATTGTAGTCACCTCGCCTACAGGTGAGATTACCTTGACCCTCTCACCATCAGTGATGGCAAATTTTCTGGCGTCAGACTCACAAATTTCCACAAAAGCCTGTGGGGAGAATTTCCTCAATCGTGCAGACCTGGAGCTTCTGGAGCCAGTGCCGAAATGATTAAAAATAGTCCCGGTTAGCAAGGTAAAGGGATAGCCCTTCTTCGCCTTTGCCGGTGGAACATACTCAACCGGGCAAAAGCGGGCAAAGCCCTCTGAGAACTGACCGCCATGCACGCGACCAGCCCCTCGGGAACTACTCGACTCAGTCCCATACAAGCTCTTTGCCTCTAAGTCAAGATGGTCACCCGCTTCATAAGAACTGTAAGCTGGTAGCTGACAGCAGCCAATTATCTCGTCCATGACTTGTTGGGGAGAGGAATATGGGAGGGGAGTACCCATTTTGTCGGCCAGCCGCAGGATTATCTCCCAGTCCGGCAAGCTTTGGCCCAGAGGGGCGATTGCCTTTTGCACCATTTGTACCCTTCCCTCGAAGTTAGTGAATGTCCCGTCCTTTTCGGCGAAGCTTGCTGCAGGTAGAACCACATTGGCCAGTTTGGCTGTTTCCGTAAGGAACATATCCTGGACCACGAGGAAATCGAGGGAAGCTAGGACTTCTTTAATGAACCTCGAATTTGGAAAGCTCAAGACTGGGTTCTCTCCCACGATGTACATACCCTTAATCTTTCCCCTTTTTGCCTGTTCCATAATCTCCAGGGCTGTTAGTCCATCCTTAGCCGGCAAACTTGTTCCCCAACGTTCTTCAAACTTTCCTCGAGCCTGGGCATCTGCCACACTCTGATATCCGGGGAGAAATTTGGACAGTGTTCCCATGTCGCAGGCGCCCTGTCCATTATTTTCTCTTTGTAGGGCATAAATACCACCTCCCTTCCGCCCAATGTTTCCCGTCAGCAATGCCAGATTTGCCAGAGCCTTCACAGCATCCGTTCCTGTAATATGCTGCGTGATTCCCGTGCCATAGACAATTGCTGCCTGGCTTGCCCTGGCATAAAGTCGAGCAGCAGCACGAATTTCTTTACCTGGAACACCTGTAGCCTCCTCGACGTGCTCAGGTGTATACATTTTCAGACTTTCATCAAAAGCTTCGAAGTTATCTGTTCTTCTGGCGACAAATTCCTCGTCCAGCAAGCCTTCATCAATAATCACCCTAGCCAGGCCATTTATGAGAGCCGTGTCAGTGCCGACTTCGGGTCGTAACCAAAGATGGGCAAACAAAGAGAGCTTTGTCTGACGAGGATCTACCAACAATAACTTGACACCGCGCTGTCTGACAGCACGCTTTATGGCATAACCGACGGCAGGGGCTGAGGAACTGGGATCTGCCCCGATAACTAGCACAAGCTCGGTTTGCTCCAAGTCACTAAGATAGTTTGTAGTGCCAGAGAAGCTAAGGGAAGATCCCAGGCCGATACGACTGGCGGAGTTATACAAGCGGCCGCCATTATCAATATTGTTGGTGCCCAGCACAGCCCTGGCGAATCTCTGCAGGACATAGTTATCTTCGTTGGTGCACTTGGATGAACCTAGAACAGCTAGGCTGTCGGAACCTCGCTCGTCCTTTACTCGCTTGAATCCAGTAGCTACTTGCTCCAGGGCTTCTTCCCATGACACCTCCTCAAAAGTGTTATCCCTCTTGACCAGAGATTTGGTTAGCCTATCCGGGCTATGGATAAAATCACAGCCATAGCTTCCCTTCACGCAGAGCGTGCCCTTGTTCACCGAGCTTTCCTTGCCTGGCATGGCCCGCACTACATGTCCGTTCTTGATTTCCAGGCCAATGCTACAGCCACAGCCACAGAAGGGACAGGTTGTCTGGATAATAGTCTGGGTTGTCCCTCTATATGGTTTTTCCTTCTCTGTCAGCGCACCTGTCGGGCATAGCGCCACACAAGTGCCACAAAAAGTGCACTCGGAGTTTTCCAGCGGCAAATTGTTCAGTGTCGCCGGTATGGTTGTAAATCCTCGTTGAAAGTAGTCGATAGCGCCTTCAACGACCAAGTCCTGGCAAGCTCGGATGCATTTGGCGCACAGTATACACTTGCTCAAATCCCGTTCCAGGAAAGGGTTGATTTCCTCAATACTGGCCATCTGCGGAATCCTCTGCAACTCCACCAAGCCGATGCCCAGGTCTGAGGCAATTTGTCGTAACTGGCAGCGATTGCCTTTATCGCATACCAGGCAGGAATCAGGATGGCTGGTAAGCATCAGCTCAACTATGGTTTTACGACGCTCCATGACTCGAGGCGAATGCGTGTTGATCATCATTCCCGGTGCTATCGGGGCCACACAAGATGCCAATAAGGCACCATTTCGTTCATCTTCTACCAGACAGACACGGCAAGCTCCAATTGAAGCGAGTTGGTGGTCATGACAGAGCGTCGGAATGTTTATGCCGGATTCCTTCGCCAGTTCTAGGACGGTCATCCCCGGATAGCCACTTACCTCGCGACCGTCAAGAGTAATAGTTATCGGCTGCAAACCAATATCCTCCTTCATAACCCAGCAGGTGGGGGTAAGATTTCCCAAAGGGGATTACTTATTTTTATCTAGACCCTCGGGCCAGTTGGCAGATACGTAGGCAAAAGATCGAGGGAAGTATCTTCCTTCACCTACCGTCCTTATGCCGGTCAAGAGGTCAGTACTGGCGGCGCTCTTGGCAATAAAGCCATAAGCCCCTACCTGCTTAGCAACAAACATGTTCTCCTCTTCGTCATATTGAGTTAGAATCAAAACCTTTGTCTCTGGATATTCCTCAGTTATTCGTTTCGTTGCTTCAAGTCCGCTCATCACTGGCATGACTATATCCATCACCGCTACATTCGGCGTAAGACGCTGCACTTTATCAATGGCATCTCGCCCGTCAACTGCTTCAGCTATTACTTCCATGTCTCTTTGCAGACTCAACAAAGCACAAATTCCTTCCCTGACTACAGCATGGTCATCTACCACCAGGACCCTGATTCTTCTTAGTGTCTTGTCCAGGAATTTCTCAGCCCAGGCCATTACTGAAGCTAGCTCGACCGGCCTGATCAAGTATTGTTCGGCTTCAAGCTTCAGGCCCTCGTCCATACGCCACCCCTTAAGCAGACGCTTTTCTGGCGGGGCATCAACCACAATGAGAGGCACCTGTCTGAAATCGGGGCTTTGTTTCAACCACTGGTGCAGCCGAAAGGCGTCTCCACGTGGCATTATTGTCCCTAGAATAACTAGGTCAGGTTTTTCGCGACGCGCTACCTCCTCTGCCTGTAATCTGTTGCCGGCGGTAAGCACCTGCCAACCTTTTGCCAGTAATTTAGCTTGCATATCCGCAATGAACTCCGACTCATCATCCACCAGCAAAACTTTAGTGTTCTTTGCCATCTTTCACCCCCTTGCCAATTGCACGTTTTGGAATCCTGTTTGGCCTACTCCTAGAAGTATAATGCTCGATGTATTGAAGGAATAGAGGTGTTTACCCCAGAAAGAGGGGAAATATCACCGCAATTTTCTGCAGTTAATTACCCATTTATGAGGATAGCGCTTCCCATTAGTTGAGTGTGGGAAATAAGCGATACCGTGAAAACTGTGAGGTGGTAGTCTCAGACAGTGATGATGCCCTTGCGCAGGGCATATTTGAACAAGTCAAGGCGGTTGTGGATATCCAGCTTTGCCATCAGGTTAGTCTTGTGTCTTTCTATGGTCTTGGGACTAAGGACCAGCATTCGGGCTATCTCAGGAGTAGAGTGGCCTTCTGCAAGAAGTTTTAGTATTTCTCTCTCGCGGTCGGTCAATTGTTCAGAGGTGTCCTTGCTTTTTCCTACTCTGGCTATCTGTCGATAATCCTCGACCAAGAGTCTGGCTATGGATGGAGATAGGAAAGAATCTCCACGGTACACGGACCGAATGGCAGACGTAAGTTCTGAAGATGCTGCTGTTTTGCTGACAAAACCGCTGGCTCCAGCTTCGATAACGGGTAATACATACTCTCTGTCTTCGTATTGGGTCAATACTATCACTTTTGTCTGTGGGAACTCTTTGTGTATGCGGCGGGTTGCTTCCAGTCCATCCATAAGAGGCATAGCGATATCCATGAGTACCACGTCGGGCGTAAGCTTCCTGACCATCTCCAGCGCCTCCCTGCCGTTGGTGGCTTCGCCTACTGCTTCTATATCCCCGGTAAGAGCAAGTAAGGCACAAATACCATCACGCACGATGGCATGGTCGTCAGTTACCAGTACTCTTATTTTCGCCATATCTAATGTCTTGACCTATTGGAATCTTGGCCCAAACCGTAGCTCCTGCTCCAATCTTAGACTCAATGCCGCTGGTGCCGCCAAGGAAGCCGATCCTCTCTCTCATACTGAATACTCCACGGCCTCGCCCACTTTCCTCCACATCGGTGATTTTGGAAACATCAAATCCTTGCCCGTCATCGTTAATACTTAGCGAGAACTCATCTGGTTGATATACCAGCACTATGGAAGCATTCTTTGCTTTAGAATGCTCGGCAATGTTGCCAATGGATCCCTGAAAGACGCGGAAAAGAGCAGCTTCTACATCAGGAGGAAACCGCATCTCAGTCCCTTTAACCTCCACTGTTACGTTAATGTTTAAGGGCTGAAGATTACTCTTGGCATGCTGGCGAACAGCAGCGACTAACCCCAGCGTATCCAATACAGAAGGGTGGAGATTAGACATTACCCTATTTACTTCCTTATGTACCTGCACTGTCAGCGATTGGACTTTCTTCAGTCCAGCAATTAATTGAGCATCTTGATTACCAGACTTCGCAGACATTTCCATCAGTGCTTCTAGCTGAAGTGCTATCGCAGAGAGCGATTGACTGGTCTCATCGTGTAGCTCACGGGCAATCCTCCTCCGTTCCTCCTCCTCTGCTACAAGATTCTGTCGTGCAAGTTTGCGTAATCTTTCCCGTGCTTTTCTCAGCCGCTCTTGCAATCTTGCCTGCTCGATAGCTATGCCAAGTTGGTCCCCAATCGAGTGCAAGAGATGCACGTCTTCTTTGGTGAAGCGATGTGGCACATGGCTAGCAACATTCATCACCCCTAGAACATTATCTTTCGCTCGGAGGGGGACGCTGATAAATGCCCTTAAACCCTCTAAGCTTATCAGGTCAATCCGAGCGGCATTTGGTTCTGAGGAAATATCCTCCAGTAGCACTGACCTGCCGCTTTGAGCTACTTTTCCGGCAATTCCCTCGCCAAGTTTAAGACGCATCTCTTCAGCATACTTATCAGATAGACCGTGATAAACTTGGTAGGACAGTGTCTGACTCGGTTCGTCTAGGAGCATTATTCCTCCTACGGTCCCATTCATGATGTTGAGCACATTATCCAAGCCAATTTTAAGAATAGAATCTAAGTCCTGCAGACCGCTGATTGCCGCCGAGACTCGACTCAGAGCCACGAGGTCATGGTAATGTTTCTCAGTCTTGCTGCCCTGGTCAGGTGGATTTAAATCAGAACTAGCTGGACCGGGGGCTTTATTAACTCCTTCACCTTTCTTCATTGTCCTTACTCCACCGAAGCATCTCTGCATTTAAGCCTATACAAAATCATGACCTTTTGCAACCTCTTATGTTTGCTACAATGCCGTTAGTGGCGGAGCGATTTATGAATGACAGAAAGGGATTGAGCAAGCGGTCTCCGCCTTTTTTCGAGGCTAAATGGGGTTCAGGTGGTCGGTGGTTCAAATCCACTCACCCCGATTCTGATTATTGTGCTGATGAGGACCGTTACAAAGGCTGCTCTTGAAGATGCCCTAGTCTATTAATGGCTTTATCCTCGGCTTGCCAAAATACTTGACTACTTCAAACCACAGAATACAAGCAACTCCAGCCCCGAAACAAATCGCCAGGTCATTGGGATGCAATGTGCCGAAGCGGAACAACTCGCGTAGGAAAGGTACATAAATCACCAGAGTCAAGATAGCTAAAGTAGCTGCTATTATTATGAATAACGACGTATTCTTATAACGCAGACTCGCTAATATGTTCTTTGACCAAAAACGATTGGAGAGTATAAGCCCCAAATTTGCGATCACCAGGGTGGTGAAAGCTAAACTGCGTGCTTCTAACTCACCTCGCCCTTGATTCAGGGTAAATCCGTAAATGGCTAGTGTAACGAGTAGAACGACAATGCCTTGCATTAGGCTCAAGATTATAGTCCTGCGGCTAAAGAGTGGTTCTTTACGATTGCGAGGTGGACGGCTCATAACATTAGGTTCCTCGGGTTCAGCTTCAAATGCCACGGAACAAGCCGGGTCAATAATTAGCTCAAGGAATACCACGTGAACCGGTAGTAGGATCAGAGGCCATCCAAACAACACTGGTATGAGTGATAGGCCAGCAATGGGCACATGGACTGCTAATATATAAGCCATAGCTTTTCTCAGGTTATCGAATATGCGTCTGCCAAGCCGGATAGCTTTGACAATTGAGGAAAAGTCATCGTCTAGCAATACGAGTGCCCCTGCTTCTCTGGCGACATCGGTACCTCTTCCACCCATGGCAATTCCGATGTTTGCTGATTTCAATGCCGGCGCATCGTTTACCCCATCCCCGGTCATTGATACAATCTCGCCATTTTCTTTGAAAGCATTCACCAAGCGAAGTTTCTGTTCTGGGACTACCCGTGCGAATATATTTATGGTCTTGATATGCTCTCTGAGCTCTTCATCACTCATGTCATACAATTCGGCGCCGGTGATAACCCTATCTAATGATTTCAGACCTACCTGACGCGCAATATGTTGTGCGGTGACCGGATAGTCACCTGTAATCATTACTACCCGGATACCCGCTCTATAACATTCCTGGATAGCCGCCGGAACCGTAGGACGTATCGGGTCAGCAAATCCTAAAAGACCAAGAAAATTAAACTTGAAGTCGTGCTGGTCACCGGGAAGTGAGGTCTGTTTGAAATGCGCTTTGGCTACACCAAGCACCCTCAACCCGTCCTTGGCCATAAGTTCAACCTGTTTTGATAATTCTAGCGCTTCAGCCTCGCTTAAATGGCAGAGGTCAAACATGGCTTCAGGAGCACCTTTAGCCGCGATAATATAGTCTTCCCTGTTGGGTGATTTCCAGACACGCGAAAGAGCCATGAGTTTCTTTGACAATGGGTATTCACACATGAACGCCCAGTCGCTATGCAGGTGTTCAGTCATGTTCTGATAATGATCACCCAGTTTCTTGAGCGCCTTTTCCATGGGGTCGAAAGGATTAGTCTGACTAGCTAATATGCTGAATTCTATCAGTTGATGAAATTGTTCAGGCGGCCCCTTTGCCGTGTTTAATTCTACATTTAAGAATTCACTACCAACGGATATTCTATCTACAGACATTTGGTTCAGGGTAAGAGTCCCTGTTTTATCTACACATAAGACCGTATTTGAGCCAAGGGTTTCGATAGCAGGCATACGGCGTGTTAGTACATGGCTCTGAGAAATACGCCAGGCGCCCAAGGCAAGGAAAACGGTAAGGACAACAGGAAATTCCTCTGGCAATATAGCCATTGCGAGAGTAATACTCGCCAAAAAGCCAGCAAGCCACTCACCTTTAGTAATTCCATAGACCAACGCCATAATTACACAAAGTACCAAACCTATTAGAGCTAAATTGCGGACTACGTGTCTTGTCTCTTTTTGGAGTAGCGTCTCTTCAGATTCTATGGTCTGCAGAGACTTGCCTATCTTGCCAAATTCGGTATATATGCCTGTAGCTGCTACCTTTGCGATGCCTACTCCTCCAACCACCAAAGTGCCAGAATATACGAAAGGTGAATTATCACCGCCGGGACGTTCCATCTCTGTGGACTCTTCTGCTTCGGTTTTATGCACCGGGACTGATTCTCCGGTAAGTAGCGATTCCTCAATCATTAGATTATTGCAGTCAAGTACAATACCGTCAGCCGGCACCCGGTCACCTTCTGAAAGAACGATGATATCGCCATGGACTACCTCGCGGCCGGCGATTCTCCTGGATACACCGTCTCGGATAACCAAAGCACGTGGACTTGACAGGTCGCGAAGTGCCTCAAGCGCTCTCTCTGTTTTGTGCTCCTGATATAGGGTTATACCTATAATCACGAAGACGAAACCAAGAAGCATAAGCGCCTCCTGAATATCTCCCAGTATCATGTAGATTATGCCGCTGGCGATAAGAAGCAATAACATTGGCTCACGAAGAACACTCAGCGCAATCGATATAATACTGCGCTTTTTAGCCGATGGGATTTCGTTAAACCCCTCACGCGCAAGTCTCTCAGAGGCTTCCTTTTCGGAAAGACCAGTGACACCACCAATGTTATTTAGATCAAATTTATCAGACATTGCGACCCATTACATAAAAAAATACCCGCGGGATGCTTAGTCCTGCGAGTATTCCGCTGCCCCAGATAAAAGCCCGGCTCCTCTCTTAAGAGTCGGCCTGCTCTAAGCAAATCTATTTTAATTTAGATAACACATCTCTGTCAAACTACACTACGATTTTGCGGGGTGAAATGAATTGGGCAACCGCATCATTTTAAAGCATTGCCTATTGCTTATTATTGGCGGAGAGGGTGGGATTCGAACCCACGGTCGAGGAAACCCCGACACACGCTCTCCAGGCGTGCCTGATAGACCACTCTAGCACCTCTCCGCGGAGAGGGTGGGATTCGAACCCACGCTCCGATATAATCGGAGACCGCTTTTCGAGAGCGGCACCATCAACCACTCGGTCACCTCTCCTACTGGTTTATTATACCATCTGCTGTGAAAGTAGCTTGCCCTGCTGTTCTCTTCTTGCTATGGCACAGCATTTTGGTTGCCAGGCATGGCCAAACCAAACTCGGATGACATTATCTGCCTCCGTTCGGAACAACTATTTGGCCACTAGGACAATGTTCCTCCGTAACAGGCAAGTTTTTGCAAAAGGCAAGGCCTCCTAGGCAAAATTTCAGGGGGTGTGATAACCTTTCCTTTCAAGAGAATTAAACTATTATGCGGTTATGGTATTACAGATACTCGCTTTCTTTCTGTTCGTTTGTCAAAGGCGAGTAGTCATGTGTCAGAGCACAGATAGCTGGGTTCTGAGAAATCACTAGGGAGGGGTTGTACACACGGAAGTAAAGGCATGGTATAACCTGGATGTAGCCGGGGTTGTCAGCTCTTTAGGCTCAAACGCCGAGGGTTTGGCTCCCGACGAGGCAAAAAAACGCCTGGCTCAATACGGACCGAACGAACTGGCGGAGAAGAAAAAAACCTCGCCATTCATGCTTTGGCTGGGACAATTCAAAGATTTCCTCATAATTATCCTTCTGGTTGCTGTGGTCTTATCAGCCATCCTGGGAGAAGTAACTGATGCTATTGTGATTTTCGTAATCGTGCTTTTCGCTACCACGTTGGGTTTCATCCAAGAGTACCGTGCGGAGCGGGCTATGGAAGCCCTGAAAAGGATGGCAGCGCCAACATCCTCCGTGATCAGAAATAGGCAGGAAATTGAAGTACCTGCTCGTGAAATAGTACTTGGTGACATAGTGATTCTTCGGACTGGTGACAAAATACCCGCAGACTGTCGTCTCATTGAAGCCGTCAATTTGAAAACAGATGAGGCTCCGCTAACCGGAGAATCGATTCCGATAGAAAAAACAACTGCTGCTATCCCTGGGGAGGTAAGCATTGGCGACCGAAAGAATATGGCCTTTATGGGAACAACTGCAGTTTGGGGTAGGGGCAAAGCCATCGTCACAGGTACGGGTATGCAGACTGAATTTGGAAAAATCGCCACCATGATTCAAGAGGTTGAGGAGGAGTCAACTCCTCTTCAGGTTAACCTTAAGAAGATGGGAAAGTTCATTGTCTATGCTGCCTTAGCTATATGCTTTGTTCTCGCGGGCATTGGTATTCTGAGAGGACATAAAATTCTCGAAATGTTAATCTGGGGGGTAAGCTTGGCTATAGCTGCAGTGCCTGAAGCTCTACCGGCGGTAGTGACTATCGGGTTGGCCATTGGGGTAAGGAAAATGGCCAAGCGACATGCTCTTATCCGCAGACTCCATGCTGCCGAGACCTTAGGATGTACTACGGTCATTTGTTCCGACAAGACTGGCACATTGACTCAGGACGAGATGACCGTACGGCGTATATATGTGAACGGCAGGACAATTGATGTAACCGGAGTCGGTTACGAGCCGAAGGGAGAATTTTACCTCAACGGAAGGGCTATAGATATATCTAAGGATATACCGCTCCAGACGTTATTCCAAATAAGTGCCTTATGCAATGATACCAGTCTGGCTTCAACTAACGGAATTTGGCATATCAGAGGCGATCCTACTGAAGGAGCATTGATAGTTGTCAATGCCAAAGCTGGGCTATCGGCGCAGGAACTTAATGCCCGATTTCCACGTACGGATGAAATTCCTTTCTCTTCCGAGAGAAAGAGAATGACGACTATACATAGCGGCCCCGAAGGCAAGGTTTCCTACTCTAAGGGTGCTCCAGAGGTAATTCTGGATTCCTCTTCTCATATTCTGAAGGACGGCAAGGAAAGCCCGCTAACGGAGAAAGACAAACTTGAGGTTCTGGGTATCGCCACGCAAATGGCTGGCGATGCACTCCGTGTGCTTGGTCTGGCCTACAAGCGACTCACCGGGTTGCCAGCTCCTAAAGAGGATTCCGAAGTAGGGATGGTCTTTGTCGGCATGGCTGGCATGATTGACCCGCCTCGGGAGGAGGTCAAAGGCGCGGTAAAGCTTTGCGACCAGGCTGGTATAAAGTCGGTTATGATTACTGGTGACCACAAATTGACAGCCGTAGCCATTGCTAAGGAACTAGGCATTCTGAAAGAAGGGGGTATGGCTCTGACTGGGGCTGAGGTCGATAGACTTAGTGACGAGGAATTTGAAGCATTAGCAGGCAAGATAGACGTCTATGCCCGGGTTTCGCCAGCACACAAGATGCGGATTATAGAAGCTCTGCAGAAAAATGGAAATGTGGTGGCTATGACCGGTGATGGTATCAATGATGCCCCGGCTCTTAAGAGGTCAGATATTGGTATAGCTATGGGTATTACCGGCACCGATGTAACCAAGGAAACCGCTGATATGGTGCTCACTGACGATAACTTTGCCTCTATTGTGGCTGCAGTAGAAGAGGGCAGACATATTTTCGGCAACGTAAAGAAGTATCTGATGTATTTACTTTCATCAAATATCGGTGAGATACTAGTGATGGCTGTTGCCGTTCTCTTCGGTCCGCTAATCGGACTCCCCTATGGAGCTATTCCTCTCATTGCTGTTCAGATTCTGTATGTCAATTTGGCTACCGATGGCTTGCCGGCGATAGCCCTCGCTGTTGACCCGGTTGAGCCTGATACTATGAAACAAAAACCACGTCCCAGAGGTCAAGGTATCTTTACCAAACCAGTAGTAATACTCATGTGTGTCGGTGGCATTTGGTCAATGATAGTAAACTTGGCGATCTTTAAGTGGGCACTGGATGCAGGCAAAAGCATGGCAGAAGCACAAAGTCTCGTTTTCCTCACCCTTATACTTATCCAATTCTTCAAGGCTTACAACTTCCGCTCAGATAAGCACTCAGTATTCAGAATCGGTTTCTTCCGAAATAAGTGGCTAAATCTTGCCGTATTGTGGGAGACTATGCTCTTGTGTCTAATACTATATGTGCCCTTTCTCGAAGAGGCGTTCAATACTTTCCCTTTAAGTATTTATGAATGGGTAGCGGTCATACTGTTAGCCGGGTCTGTCTTTCCGGTTCTTGAAATAACTAAGTTCATAATCAGGTTGCAAGAGAGGAAATCTGTATGCTCGGCATAATAGTTTACCTACCGGCTCTACAAGGTCCGTTTCGTACTTATCCCTTGAGTGCTCAAGACTGGGGAATATGCCTAATTACCGGCGCAAGCGTATTCATTATTGTGGAGATAGTTAAGTTCGTTCGCTCTTTGCTTCGGCGCAAGAGCTTGGCTTTCTCCCCTTGAGTGAGAAGAGGGAAACATGTGGAGATAGGCTGCTGAACAATCTTTCTTATCAATTGGAATTGAATAAAGTGTCGTCCTGTGTTACATTTTAAGTTGCTTTTGTATTACTGGCCCCTGTAGCTCAGAGGATAGAGCACTGGCCTCCGGAGCCAGGTGCAAGGGTTCGAGTCCCTTCAGGGGCGCTTTGTATGGTTAAAGAGGTCTTTTCTTATGGCTGAGCTTCTTGAAGTGAGATGGCATGGTAGGGGAGGGCTGGGTGCGGTGACTTCGGCTGAGCTAGTTGCCCGTGCTGCTATAAGCGAAGGAAAATATGCCCAGTCATTTCCTAGCTTTGGACCGGAAAGAAGAGGTGCGCCAGTCCTTGCTTTTCTCAGAGTAAGTGATAAATTCATTAGAACCAGGACAGCTATCTCCGAACCTGATGTAGTGGCTGTGCTCGATCCCGGCTTGTTGCACGCAGTTGACGTGACCTCAGGGCTCAAGGAGAATGGTACAATCATAATTAATTCCAGAAAATCACCCGCTGCACTAAAGTCTGAATTTGGATATAAGTGGCCTGTGGCTACGGTTAACGCTACGAGAATCGCCGAAGAAACTATCGGGGTGCGCATCACTAATACCGCTATGATAGGCGCACTGCTAAAAGTCACTGAAGCCGTGAAAATTGATTCGGTGGTTGAGCAACTACAGGAACGATTTGGGGCGCGGGCTAAGGCGAATATTGAGGCCATGAAAAGAGCTTACAGGGAGACTGTAATAAAGGAGTAAGGGATGGCGGAGAAAAGGCTGAAAACGGGGTCTGATTTTACCTGGAAGGACATGGAAGTTGGCAATATAGTTACAGAAGCGGGCAGTGCTGCCTTGCGCAGGACAGGTGATTGGAGATCCCAAAGGCCGATAATAGATAAAGAAAAATGTAACAAATGCGGCTTATGCTGGCTTTATTGCCCTGATGCCGCCATAAAGCCTCTTGAGGATGGATATTATGGGGCTGACCTTTTCTACTGTAAAGGCTGTGGCATTTGTGCCAATGTGTGTCCCAGAGAGGCTATAACTATGGTAGAGGAGGAGGAAAAATGAGCAAAAGAGTGGGGTTAGAGGCTTCACATGCTGCTGCCGAAGCAGCCAGAATGGCTGACGTGGATGTCATTTCTGCCTATCCCATAACGCCCCAGACGCATATCCCCGAGCGGCTTGCCGAGATGGTGGCTGATGGTGAGTTGAACGCAGCTTATATACCTGTGGAGTCGGAGCATTCGGCCCTGAGCGCTTGCCTGGGAGCTGCTGCGGTAGGGGCAAGGACTTTCACTGCTACTGCAGGTCAAGGCTTGGAACTTATGCATGAAGTTGTTTATATTGCTTCATCTATGAGATATCCCATAGTTATGACAGTATGCAATAGAGCTCTTTCTGCACCCTTAAGCGTTTGGGGAGACCACTCCGATGTTATGGCTGTCCGAGACACCGGTTGGATCCAGGTATTTTGCCAGAACAACCAGGAGGCATTCGACATGACCCTTTGGGCTTTTCGTGTCGGTGAAGATTCCAGAGTCCTTTTGCCGGTGATGGTTCATCTCGATGGATTTCACCTCACTCATGTAACAGAGCCAGTTTTCTTGCCGGAACAAGAAGAAGTGGATAGATTTCTCCCAAGATTCCAGTACCCTTTTGCCTTAGACCCGGATAAACCGATGACCCACGGGGCCTTCGGTCCCCCCGAAATATATTCAGAAGCAAAGATAGCTCAAGAGGTGGCGTTCAGGAAATCCAAGGATGTCATAATTCAAGGATTTAAAGAATTCGGAGACATATTTGGCCGTTATTATCAACCCGTTGAGTCCTATAGAACGGAAGGAGCTAAAGTGTTGCTTCTGACGATGGGAAGTTTTAGTGAGACAGCAACGATTGCCATAGATACAAAGAGGAACCAGGGAGAATCTGTAGGACTTGTCAGCTTGCGTCTTTGGAGACCTTTCCCATTTAAAGAACTTCGCCAGGCGGTAAGGAACGCCGAAACTCTTATCGTTTTTGACCGGTCTATCTCCTTCGGAGGCCCGGGAGGGCCAGTTTACTCCGAAATCAGGTCAGCCTTATATAGTGAAAAGGAGAGGCCAAAGGTTGTGAGTTTTATAGGTGGTTTAGGTGGAAGGGATATGTCGGTAAAAGATTTTGAGTATGTTATTGACCGGGGTCGGGAAATCGCGGAAAAGGGGTCGAAAGAGTTATTTGAGGCAGTGGGCATAAGAGGCAAGGTAACAGACATAAGAGGGTGAAAATGGAGGGAAAATTCATAAAGTTTGGCAAAAATCTTGTGACCACAGAAGAGTTTCTTGCTGAGGGACATAGTTTTTGTGTCGGCTGTGGCGAAGCTTTGGCATTAAGACTCGCCTGCAAAGCCCTGGGGAGGAATGTCATAATTACCAATGCTACCGGGTGCATAGAGATTTGCACTTCGCCACTTCCTGTCACCTCGTGGAGGGTTCCCTGGATACATACGTTGTTTGAAAACACAGCTGCTACAGCTTCGGGCATAGAAGCGGGGTTAAAGATTTTGATGAAGAAAGGGAAAATGCCTGAAAGGAATATTAAATGTGTGGCTGTAGCTGGAGACGGCGGGACAAGCGACATAGGAATTCAAGCTTTGTCGGGAGCGTTCGAAAGGAATCATGACTTTTTGTATCTCTGTTTTGATAACGAAGCGTATATGAATACCGGTATCCAGAGGTCAAGTGCCACTCCTTATGGAGCTTCGACTACCACAGCACCTGCGGGCAAGCTTAGCATTGGCCAGACTACCTGGAAAAAGAACATGCCTGAAATTGCTGTAGCCCATAACATACCTTACGTAGCCACAGCCTGTCCCAGCTATCCTTTTGATTTAATGAACAAAGTTAAAAGGGGTAGGGATGTCAAGGGGCCAGCTTATGTTCATATATTTTCTCCTTGCCCGACAGGCTGGAGGTATGCTACTGATTTAGCTATTGAGCTAGGTCGGCTTGCCGTGGAGACAGGCATTTTCCCTCTTTATGAAGTAGAAAATGGACGGTATAAATTAAATGTTGACCGGCCTAAGCTTAAACCGGTTGAGGAATACTTAAAGCTACAGGGCCGTTTCCGTCATTTACTGGACGGGGAGATTGCCAAGATTCAAGAACACGTAAATGAAGAATATGCCAAACTCAAGGCAAAGGTAGCCTGCTTTGCAGCTTGATTTCTTCTAAACCAAGCTTGATTGCTTCAATTCTCTTTACCTACTATAATATTCAGCTATACGGGGTGTGGCGCAGCGGCTAGCGCGCATGGTTTGGGACCATGAGGTCGGTGGTTCAAATCCACTCACCCCGACCATAAAATAACCCCCTTTCTCATCTTGTAGAAGCTCAATAAAAAGCTCGTTTACCGACTCTGTATCCGTCATTGCGAGCGACCTGCCCGCCAAGGCTTGGCAGGCGGGAGCGTGGCAATCCCTTGAGATTGCTTCGTCCCGATTTATCGGGACTCGCAATGACATTGATGATGACTGAACACTCCTAGGGAAACTCTTGACAGGAGAAGTGAGTTGCATTAAAATTGTTAGAAGTGTCTAACAATTATGGGAGTAGGCAATGGTAAGACAAGAAGCGCAAAGAGAACAGACCGCCAGTATGGAAGACTACCTTGAGGCGATAGCCAAGCTCGGTGAAGGCAAGAATGTGGTAAAAGTAAAGCAACTGAGCCAAATGATGGGAGTTAAGATGCCCAGTGTTACCTCTGCCTTGAAAAAACTCTCAGAACAGGAACTTGTGGAACATGAAAGATACGGCCACATAAAACTCACTCCCGAAGGTGATGAGGTTGCCCGCGATGTAATTTGCCGGCATGAGGCGTTGACCCGCTTTTTTGCGCAAGCTTTGGGCATTGACCAGGAAACTGCGGGAGAAGATGCCTGTAAGATTGAGCATGTCATCAGCCCCTTGAGTATGGAAAGACTGGCAAAGTTTGTGGAGTTTATAGAGGCTTGTCCCTTGGGAGGGGCTAATTTTCCCAGTAGATATGAATATTATTTAGAGCATGGGAAACTCCCTAAAGATTGCTCTAAAAGAAGTGTGAAGAAAAGGAGATAAGAAGGCAAAAAAATTTGGAATCTGTAAGTTAAACAAGGCTAACTTTTTAGGGATAGGGGACAAACTATGACCGTGCATCAAAATGAGCAGTTGACTCTGGCTGAGATGAGGACTGGGCAAGCAGGCACTGTGGTTAGAGTTCTGGGAGGACATGGCTTAATTCAGCGTCTGGATGCTTTGGGCATCAGACCGGGGAAGAAGGTGACCAAGATAAATTCTACGCTATTTCATGGCCCGGTCACTCTCAGGGTGGATAATGCCCAGGTGGCTGTTGGTTTTGGCATGGCCAGGAAAATAGTAGTTGAAGTAGATAAATATCTGCCGCGAGCTCCCTGAGATGATGCATATCCTGCTTGTGGGTAATCCCAATGTGGGCAAAAGCGCCCTTTTTTCTCGACTGACCGGTACACACATTATCTCTTCCAACTATCCCGGCACCACCGTGGGATTCACTAAAGGATATCTGAAGCTGGGGGAGGAGCAGGCTGAGCTTATCGATGTCCCCGGCAACTATACCCTTGAACCAACTTCTAAGGCGGAAGAGGTCGCTGTGGAGATGCTCAAAGATGGAGACCTGGTCATAAATGTTGTCGACGCCACCAATTTAGAGAGAAATCTCAATCTGACCTTGCAGTTGCTGGAGAGACAAACTCCGGTAATAGTTGCCCTCAATATGTGGGATGATACTAAGCATCGAGGTATAAATGTTGATGTTTCCAAGCTGGAGGAACTTCTGGGAGTGCCAGTTGTACCCACGGTAGGCGTTACCGGACAGGGAGTAAGGGAACTAGTCAGGCGTCTTCCCGAAGCGAAGGTACCTAAAAACGCCCATACTTATTCTAATAGTGATGAGCGGTGGGTGAGAGTGGGTGATATCGTGAGCCAGGTGCAATCGTTGAGCCATCGCCACCATCGCTGGTATGAAATTTTGGAAGATGCCAGTAGTCATCGGGTAGGCGGGATAGTTATCGCCGTGCTGGTCCTTTTTGCTACCTTCTGGTTTGTCCGATTCGTTGGCGAAGGAATAATTGGCTATGTAGCTAAGCTATTCTTCAATTGGCTGTGGACACCGCTGCTAGTGAAATTGAGCCTGGTTTTAGGGTCAGGAGGTTTCTGGCACAACGTCTTGATCGGTAAACTTATTGGGGGAGAAATTGATTATTCTCAGTCCTTCGGTTTGCTCAGCACTGGACTTTATATCCCCTTCGCTGTGGTGTTGCCATATATTATCTCTTTTTACTTAGCATTAGGAATATTGGAGGATGTTGGTTACCTGCCCCGCCTGGCGGTATTGATGGATACCATAATGCACCGGTTGGGGCTACACGGTTATGCCATCATTCCCACTATCCTAGGCTTCGGGTGTAATGTGCCCGGCATCATGGCAACCCGTATTTTGGAAAGCCGCAAACAAAGATTTATTGCGGCGACTTTGATTTCTATTGGCGTTCCCTGTGCCGCCTTGCAAGCTATGATAATAGGGGTGGTGGGGCAGAAAGGGGTGGGATACGTAGCTATGGTCTATGGAAGCTTGTTTATATCCTGGGTTATCATAGGGCTAATCCTTAATCGTACTGTCAAAGGATTCAACCCGGAACTTCTGGTGGAGATTCCCCCCTACCGCTTGCCGCCGTGGCAGGTCATCGGTGAAAAGCTCTGGCTGCGGGTCTCTGGCTTTATTAAAGAAGCTCTGCCCATAATCCTCGGCACTGTGTTTGTAGTAAGCATTCTATACATTCTAGGGGTTTTCAATGCCATTGCTAATATCGCCGCCCCCATATTGACCGGGCTGTGGGGGCTGCCCAGGGAGACAATTGCAGCGCTGGTCGTGGGTTTTCTGCGTAAGGATGCGGCTATGGGCATACTAGCTTCCCTAGATCTAACCGCTAAACAACTAGTTATCAGCAGCACGGTTCTGGCTATGTTTTTCCCTTGTGTAGCTACCTTTGTGATATTTGCTCGAGAGTTTGGGGTAAGAGACTTGCTTAAAGCTACTGGAATAATGCTAGCAGCAGTACTGATAATGGGTAGCTTGCAGAACTTGGTCCTGTAGGGCTGGAATGCTTTTGGAATGCCAGCTAAAAGCAATTACATTATCTGTTGCACGCCACACCAGGAGCTATATTGCTGGATGGCTCTCTGCCTGATTTTGACAGTTTCCTTAGCAGCACATCTCATGGGAACATTGACACAGTTTCCCTGAAGGTGATTTCCTGTCAGGGAAAATCCTGGGGGAAATGCCAGTTCGTTGTCACGCCGCTCAAAATTAACCGAGCTGGCGTAATTCGGCTCTTAGTACCTTGCCCAAAATGTTCTTGGGCAAGGATTTCATAAATTGCACCTTTTTGGGCAGCTTAAATGTCGGCAAGCGGTCTTTGCAGAAGGCAATTAGTTCTTCTTCGTTTACACGTTTACCCGGCTTTATGACGACGAAAGCCTTTATTTCCTCTCCGTATACAGCATCCGGGATGCCTACCACTCCTGCTTCTGCGACTGCTGGATGTTGTAGAAGAACCTCCTCAACCTCAACGGGTGATACGTTTTCTCCACCTCTGATAATGATATCCTTCTTGCGGGCGGTGATGTAGAAGTAGCCATCTTCGTCCATATACCCTATATCGCCGGTATAGAGCCAGCCATCTTTGATAGTTTTGGCTGTTTCTTCAGGCAGGTTCCAGTAACCTTTCATCAGTGTAGGCCCCTTGACTACTATCTCGCCTTGCTGGCCTGGTGGAAGCTCTTGACCTTTCTCATCGAAAACTTTTATGGTATTGCATTTCAGCAGGCACTTACCAATGGAGCCATACCTGGGTGGGAGGTCACCTGGTTGTCCTGTGGTGGTGGCTCCTGATTCGGTTAAGCCCCACCCCTCTCGAATATCCACTCCCACCTTGTCCTTCCACCTTAAGGCTATTTCCACGGGCAACGGTGCCGCTCCACATTGGCAGTCATCAAGCGAACTCAAATCGTATTTATCAAGTTCAGGGAATTCTAGCATCTGGATATACATTGTAGGCACTGCAGCCATTTGAGTAACCCGGAATGTTTGAATGGCTTTCAGTGCCTCTTCGACATTCCACCACCGTAGCAAAATTGTTTTTCCACCTACGAAGTTACTAGTGTTACTGAAGGCAATGCCAAAGGAGTGTGATAGGGGGAGTACTCCTAGGCTGACCATCGCTCGATTTACACCGGAAACTCGTTGAGCGACCTCATTGAGTTGGAGTGTTTTGGGATTAAGTGTGCGGCTGTTTAATTGCAAAGTCAGGGAGCGATGCACCAGGATGTATTCGTAGAAAAATAGAGCATTGATATAAAGCGAGTAATGTGTGTGCATCACACCCTTGGGCGGTCCTGTAGTGCCGGCTGTGTATATCAGAGCGGCAACATCGTCATTATCAGCTTGTTCGATTGTCAGGTTGTCGGAATTAGTTGACATAATATTATGATATGAGATAGTTCCGGGAACGTCGTCGCGGTCTGTGAGGATTACATGTTGCAAGTTTGGAGTTTGCTTTTGTGCCTCCAGTACCCGGACCACAAAATCCGAGCTGGTGAGGATAGCTTTGGCTCCGCAGTTCCGATATATATAGGCAGCCTGATCGGGCCGCAGCAGGGGATTCAAGGGGACGACAACAGCACCTATCTTGTATATAGCGGGAAAAGCAGAAAGCACTTCTGGACTGTTAGGCATTTGTACCGCCACCCGGTCTCCCTTGTTTATCCCAAGTCCTTTGAGTGCATTCCCCAATAGGTTGGCGTTGTGATTTATCTCAACATTTGTATGCCATCTCCCTTCGAAATAAAGGACTTCATATTCGCCGAACCTTTTGACGTTATCCTCTATGCCACTGCCAATGTTCATGATACATCCTTCTCAATTCAGTATTTTACTATATTTTACTATTTAAGATTTACCCTCCCTTTTGTCAGCTGCTAATTATGAAAAATTCTCGTTATTGAGTCATTTTTAAGGTCATCAAGGTTTGACATCAAACAGTTTTTATGCCATAGTCTCTTGTTCCAAAAAGCTTACGTCAGGAGGTCAATCAATGGTCGGCATAAAGTCTTATGGAGCTTATATCCCACGGTATCGAATGAACCACAACACTATCTTCATGGCTGTTGCATTCTTGGGGTCGTTCCCACCGCCTGGTGAAAATGCAATTGCTAATCATGACGAAGATACTCTCACTATGGCAGTAGCCGCGGGGATCGATTGCTTAAGTGGTATTAAGCGGGAGGTAGTTGATGGCCTATATCTTGCTACTACCAGTCAGCCTTATATGGTAAGGCAAAATTCAGCTCTGGTAGCTACTGCTCTTGATTTGCAGTCCAATATAAGAACTGCTGATTTCATAGGCTCTACGAAATCAGGGACAACTGCACTGCTTTCTGCCCTTGATACTGTAAAGGGAGAGACGTCATGTGATATTCTTGTCTGCGCTTCTGATTGCCGTTTGAGCAAGCCTGGCAGTCCTCAAGAGGTTCTGTATGGAGATGGTGCTGCGTCACTTCTTGTGGGCAGTGATGATGTGATTGCTACTTTTGAGGGTTCGTATTCTGTTTCCTACGATTTTCCCGACCGCTGGAGAGCAAGTGGGGAAAAATTTGAGCATGCTTGGGAGGACAGATTTATTCGCGATTCTGGCTATAGTCAATTTGTTGTGGAGGTAATTTCAGGGCTATTGAAGAAATACAAGCTGAACATCAAAGATTTTGCCAAGATAGTGTATCCAGGTCTGTATGCACGAGAACATGGAGCTATAGCCAAGCGATTAGGTGCCGATCCTGGTCAGCTTCAGGATACATTGCTTAGCACAGTCGGTGATACAGGGTCAGCTTCACCTTTGATGATGTTAGTAGAGTCATTGGAAGATGCCAAGCCCGGCGACAAAATATTGGTCGCCAGTTTTGGGAATGGTGGCGACGCACTGTTTTTCCAGGTCACTGACAAAATAAAGAATGTGGCTGGTAAGAGGGCAGTGAAGAAACACCGCGCTTCTAAGAAAGACCTTGCCAGCTATGAAAAATATCTTGCCTTCAGAAACTTGGCACCGATGGACCTGGGTATGCGTGGCGAAATAGGTATGCGCACGCCGATGTCGGCGTTGTTCAGGGAACGGAAAGTGGTTTTGGCCCTTTGTGGCTCGAAGTGCAAAAAATGCGGCACGCCGCAGTATCCGTATCAGAGGGTGTGCGTAAATCCTGATTGTGGAGCCATTGACCAGATGGAGGATTATCGCTTTTCAGATAAGAAAGGCGTCATATTTACTTATACCGGTGATAATCTGGCTGCCAGTATCGACCCGCCTTCAATATATGGCTTGGTGGATTTTGATGGTGGCGGTAGGTTTTGGTTTGATTTCACGGATTGCGACCTGGATTCTGTTAAAGTGGGCATGCCGGTAGAGATGACCTTTCGCAGACGATATGTCGATGAATCAAGTGGTGTCCACGGTTATTCGTGGAAGGCAACGCCTATACGTGCCTGACTGCGGTAAGTGATAATAAAATTTACGGAGGGAGCAAAAAATGGCAGAAGGTATTAAGAATAAAGTTGCTATTATAGGCATGGGTTGTACCAAGTTCGGGGAGCTATGGGATAAGAGCGCCGATGACCTCATGGTGGATGCTTTCAAAGAATGTATGGAGGATGCCGGCATAGAGAAAAAGGACATCAACGCAGCCTGGTTTGGTGTGCATTTTGAGGAACAAAGTGTAGGAAAAGGAGCTACGTCTCTGGCTTTAACATTGAAGTTGCCCTTTATTCCGGTCACCAGGGTGGAAAATTTCTGTGCTACTGCCACGGAGGCTTTCAGAGGGGCCTGCTACGGTGTGGCTTCAGGAGCTTATGACATTGCTCTGGCTTTAGGTGTTGAGAAGCTAAAGGATACGGGATACGGTGGGCTTCCCGGTGGCCCTAGTCTTTTGGGGACGAAGAGTGCACTGATTAGTCCCAGATTTACTGCTCCTGGGGCCTTTGCCATGATGGCAACTAGATACTTTGCTGTATATGGTCTCAAGCCGGACGAAGGCAAGAGAATGCTGGCTAAAGTGTCAGTTAAGAGCCACTATAATGGAGCCCGGAACCCGAAGGCACATTTACGCCGGGAAGTGACTGAAGACCAGATAATAAATGCACCTATTATCGCCTGGCCGTTGGGGCTTTTCGATTGTTGCGGAGTCAGCGATGGTTCAGCGGCTGCCATCGTAACCAGAGCTGACATGGCCAAGAAGTTTCGGCCAGACCCCGTATATGTTAAGGCACTGCAAGTAGCTTTAAGTTCAGGCGAAGAATTAATGTATACCAAATGGGACGGAGCGCATGTTGAGACCACTTACCGTGCTGGCAAGCTGGCTTACAAGGAAGCGGGGGTGAAGAATCCGCGTGAGGAGATAAGCATGGCTGAGGTGCACGATTGCTTCTCCATAACCGAGGCAGTGACCATGGAAGATTTGCAGTTCAGCCCCAGGGGAAGAGTCAAGGAAGACATCGAATCTGGCCGTTTTAATCTTGATGGCCCGCAGCCTATTCAGCCCGATGGCGGATTGAAGTGCTTTGGGCATCCTATCGGAGCCTCTGGTCTCAGGATGCTGTACGAGATGTACAAACAGTTGCAAGGCAAAGCCCAGCTACCAGAACGGCAGCTCAAGAATCCCAAGCTAGGTCTAACTCACAATTTAGGCGGTTTTCCGCCCATGAACATTGTTAGTATTGCTATTGTAGGATCGTAAAAAACTCAATCCGGGAGGCTAGCTATGGCTAATGGTAGTCTGATTACAGATGAACTGCGGAAATTGATAGGTATGACTTTGGATACCATCGTTTTCAAGGTCGAGGAAGGAGCAATCCAGAGGTATGCAGAGGCTATAGGTGACCCCAACCCTCTGTACAATGACCCGGATTTTGCCAGTAAAACCAAGTATGGACGGTTATTGGCTCCTCCCGGTTTCACTGGTTGGCCAGTCAAGGCTGGACGCCTTTCGGAAAGGCTGCTTGAGTCTCTGGCAAAAGCTGGAGCGCCTTCGCGGCTTCTCGATGGAGGTATTGAATTCGAATTTATTGAACCCGTGGGTGCTGGCGATGTATTAACTGCCACAACTAAAATTGTCAACATGACCGAGCGCGAAACCAGACTGGGCAAGACCATGTTTACCACGCTAGAAACTACCTTTGTGAACAAGAAAGGCAATATGGAACTCAAAAGTCGGTCGACATTTATCCTGTTTTAGCCTGTTTTGACTGCATTGTTATTTTGGAGGAGAGATGGCTAAACAAGTTTATTATGAAGACATTGAAGTAGGCACTGAGATAACACCATTGGCTAAGGTTGCTACGACTCGCATGCTAGTCCAATGGGCAGGGGCATCGGGGGATTTTAACCCTTTGCATTATGATGAAGATTTCGCTAAAGCTATGGGTGTAGGTGCTCCCATTGTACATGGTGCGCTTAAGCGTGCCTGGTTAGGACATTTGATGACTGATTGGATTGGAGAACAAGGAAAACTCAAGAAATTGTCTTGCCAATACCGCGGTATGGATTATCCTCGGAAAATGAAGACAATGCAAGAGCCTAAAGAGGGCGAAACCTGGTGGTGTAAGGGCAAAGTGACCAAGAAGTATGAAGAGGGTGGCGAGCATCTTGTTGAGTGCGAGATTTGGGTGGAGAATGGGAAGGAAGAAAAAACAACGCCTGGCTCAGCCTTGGTTGTCTTACCCGCACGAAAGAAGAAATAAGCGCGAGTATTGGTTTTGATAGTTATTCAGGAGCAATTTCTGAGAATAGTGAATCAAGCCCGTGTTATTGAGAGAACGAATTTTAAGGAGGTAAAAAAATGGGAAGACTAGATGGGAAAGTAGCGGTTATCACAGGGGCGGCGCGGGGCATAGGCAAAGCTGATGCTTTGTTGTTTGCCAAAGAAGGTGCGGCTGTTTTTGTGAGCGATATTGATGAGGCACCGCTTATGGATGTAGTCAAGGAAATTAAAGCGGCTGGAGGAAAAGCTGATGGATGTGCTGGCGATGTAACGAAGCTCGGAGATTGTCAGAAAGTCATGGATAAAGCAGCTGAGAAATTCGGCAAAATAGATATTTTGATCAATAATGCAGGGCTTACTAGAGATGCTTTAATAAATAGGATGACGGATGCTCAGTGGGATATATGTGTTGATATTAGTCTAAAGGGGACTTTTAACTGTATCAGAGCAGCTTCAAAATATATGATGAAGACAGGACACAATGGCAAAATAATTAATGTAGCCTCTGTGGCTGGGCTGATGGGAAACATCGGCCAGATTAACTATTCTGCTGCCAAGTCAGGTCTTATCGGGCTGACCAAAACTGTAGCCAGGGAATGGGGACGATATGGTATTACCTGCAATGTCATTGCCTATGGCTTTGTAGATACACGGTTGACCAGAGAAAAAGAGACACAGCAGGAAGAGGTAGCGGGAGAAGCAGTGGGTATACCCAAGAAAATAAGGGATATGATGCTCTTTCAAGTTAAGCCGATGACGCCTGAAGATGCTGCTAAGCCCGTTCTATTCTTGGCTTCAGATGATGCTGCTTTTATTACGGGACAAGTGTTGAACGTTTCTTCGGGGATATATATGTAGGCCTGAGTGTTTAACTCCGTTATAGTCAGAGATTTTATTGGATATAAGCTGTCAGCCATTTGGGAATTTGGAAATCAAAATAACATGTAAGGAGTTTGACGATGGCAAAGAGGCTCGCAGGTAAAGTAGCTATAGTTACTGGTGCCGGACGAGGCATTGGCCGAGGAGAAGCTCTGGCTTTAGCATCGGAAGGGGCTAAAGTAGTGGTAAATGATTTGGGAGGTGCAGTTGACGGTTCTGGGACAGCAACTTCACCGGCGGAAGAGGTGGTGGCAGAGATTAAAAAACTGGGTGGGGAGGCAGTTGCCAATTATGACTCGGTGGCCACTATGAAGGGCGGCGAGAATATTGTAAAGACTGCCATAGATAGATTCGGTAAGGTTGATATACTGGTCAATAATGCCGGGATTCTACGTGACAGAATGCTATTCAACATGAACGAGGAAGACTGGGATTTAGTGCTTAAAGTGCACCTCTATGGTCATTTCTATACCATCAGGGCAGTGAGCCCCCTCTTCCGCCAGCAGAGGCATGGACGAATAATAAATACCTCATCTGTAGCCGGTCTCAATGCTACTACTTATGGGCAGGCTAATTACGGTGCAGCTAAGGAGGGAATTGTTGGGTTAACAAGAAAAGTGGCGCGGGATATGGGCCGGTATGGTGTGACGTGTAATTGTATTCGGCCTAACGCCGGGACCCGGCTTACCCTCAGCGACGAAATGAAGAAAGCTCGGCCAGAAGCTATGGCCAAGTTTGAGCAAATGAAGCCTGAGGATATTGCTCCTCTGGTGGTATGGCTCGCTTCTGATGATTCTGCTAATGTCAATGGGCGGACATTTTATGTAGAAAGAGGCCGAATTGGGCTCTATTCAGAGCCAGTATTGGAGAAGCAACTGGTTAAAGCTGGCGGATGGACGATTGATGAGCTATTCATGTTCATGCCAGGAACGATGACTAAGGAATTGGTAAATCCAGACCCGCCTCAACCAAAGTAATGGCTCATTTTGTGCTACCATCGGTGCTTTAGCTGGTTGTGTGAAAGTCTGGGCAGTAACAGTTATCACTACAATTTAGTCTGGCTGGGCAGTGTGCTTTGTTGTTTGAATCATCGCTTGCAATGTCATAAGAGCAGAGGTGTT
>CAVYNS010000002.1:0-344796 GCA_963769975.1 uncultured Chloroflexia bacterium
AGGGAAAACTATCTGTTCTTTCATACCCAGGCTGTAGCTCCCTCGGCCATCGAACGAATCACGTGATATTCCGCGGAAATCTCGAAACCTAGGTAGAACAACATTAACCAGTTTGTCAAAAAAATCGTACATTCGTTTGCCTCGCAAGGTCACCATCATTCCAATAGGCACACCAGCCCGTAATTTAAAAGCGGAGATGGACTTTTTTGCCCGTGTCGTCACCGGGTGTTGCCCCGAAATTGTAGCTAGGTCTTTCTCCGCTGCTTCCAGAGCTTTAGGCTCTTGTGTTGCCTCGCCCAAACCAATGTTAAGCACAATCTTCCTCAACTTAGGTAATTGCATTATATTGTCATAGCCTAGCCTAGTTTTAAGCTGCGGAGCTACTTCAGTTAAATACTTTTCCTCCATGCGAGATTTCATAATCAACTCCCTTAGTCAATCACCTCCTGACATGAATTGCAAACTCGCACTTTTTTGCCATCGTCCAAAAAGCGGAAACTAACTCGCGTGGGTTTGCCGCATTTCCCGCATACCAACATCACGTTGGATATATGAATGGGAGCTTCAAGCTCAATTATGCCAGCTTGCCGGGCAGCTCTGCCAGCTCGAGAGTGGCGCTTAATCATATTGAATCCTTCTACTATCACCCTATCTTCATTGGGGACGGCACGGCGAATTTTCCCCTTTTTCCCCCTGTCTTTGCCAGCAATTATGACAACTGTATCATTTTTTCTGATTTTCATTTTACAAGACCTCAGGAGCCAAGGATATTATCTTGGCAAAGTTTTTATCTCTAAGTTCCCGGGCTACAGGACCAAAAATACGGCTGCCCTTAGGATTATTTTTATCACCAAGAATGACTGCGGCATTTTCATCAAATCTGATATAGGAGCCATCAGAGCGGCGATAGGACTCAGCTACACGCACTACTACAGCATGCACTACCTCACCCTTCTTCACCATCCCATGGGGTATGGCTCGCTTCACCGTGGCTACAATAATGTCGCCTATATGAGCATATTTCCTTGCCCCAACAGGGACATTAATGCACATAATTTGCTTAGCCCCAGTATTATCTGCTATCTTCAGTCTAGTATAAGCCTGAATCATTCTTCGTTATGGCTTAGTTTCAGCTACCTCCTTCTTAGACGTTATCTCTACTACCCGCCATCTCTTCTCTTTAGACAAAGGTCGAGTTTCGATAATCTTCACTGTATCTCCAATTTTACAGGCATTATTTTCGTCATGGGCCTTATACCTTTTGGTAACTCTGATAGCCTTCTTATAGAGTGGATGGACTTTCCTGGTTTCCACAGCTACCACAACGGTTTTATCCATTTTGTCACCCACCACCAAGCCTTCTTTAACCTTTCTTTTCTCGAGATCAGTCATCTTATTGTGCCAAGTTCCCTTTCTCTTAAAATAGTTTTTATTCTGGCAATTCTTCTTTTCACTCGAGGAATCTCCCGATGATTCCCCAACTGTCTAGTGGCCAAGCGAAAACGGAGGTTAAAAAGCTCCTCATGAGCTTCTTCGAGCTTCTTTAATAGCTCTTCATTGTTGAGAGCGCGAATTTCGCTAACTTTCAACTTTCTGCCTCTCCTTCCTGACAAAACTAGTAGCTATAGGAAGCTTGTAGGAGGCAAGACGAGCTGCCTCCGAAGCCACATCCTCCTTTACATCAGCTAATTCAAACAGGATTCTGCCTCTCTTAACTACAGCTACCCAGTGGTCCGGAGCGCCTTTCCCACCACCCATTCTTGTCTCTGCAGGTTTCTTTGTCACAGATTTGTCAGGGAAAACTCGTATCCATAGTTTACCACCACGATGCAAGTGGCGGACAAATACGCGACGGGTTGCCTCGATTTGTCGCGCTGTTACCCAAGCAGATTCCTCAGCCCTCATGCCAAAGTCACCAAAAACAATGGTATCTCCGCTGTGGGCACTGCCCTTTCGTCTTCCTTTATGTACCTTGCGGTACTTCACTCGCTTCGGCTGTAGCACTTTTCTCCTTAACTTCAGGGATAATATCGCCCTTATAAATCCATACCTTAACCCCAATACGCCCCATTACAGTATGAGCTTCAACAAGACCGTAATCGATATTGGCACGTAACTTATGCAACGGCATTTGCCCTTGACGGAGGGTTTCGCTTCTAGCAATTTCAAGCCCACCAAGCCTTCCACCGCACTTTACCTTTATTCCCTTAGCACCAGCTTGCAAAGTTCGGAATGCCGCTTGCCTCATAGCCCGCCGGAAAGGGATTCTTTCTTCAATCCGCTCAGCTATGCTCCGAGCTACCAAAGAAGCTTCGAGCTCAGGGTGCTCAACTTCTCTAATTGTCAATCTAATCTTACCCCCACTGATCTTCTCCAAGTCTGACTTCAATACTTCCACATTTTGTCCCCCCCGACCAATCAAGATGCCAGGACGAGCCGAGTAAAGAATTAAATGTATCTCGTCTCCTGGACGTTCAATTTCCACCCGAGCAACTGCCCCCCCAAGACATTTTTGTTCCACAACCCTGCGTAGCTTTAAATCATCTAACAAAAACCGAGTATAGTTTTTCTCAGCATACCACCTGGCTCGCCAATCCTGGTTAACACCCAGCCTGAAACCATAAGGATGAACTTTTTGTCCCAAAATTATTCCTCCTCTTCAGTAACAAAAACTGTAATATTGCTAGACCGTTTTAAGATAGGACTAATCCTCCCTCTCGATTGAGGGCGAAATCTCTTCAAGGTATGCCCTTGATCAGCAAATATATCAGTGATTCTAAGTTCAGCAGGCGACATTTGAAAATTGTTTTCAGCGTTGGCTATTGCAGATCTGATTACCTTAGCCACGGCCTTGGCTGTAGGGGTAGGCGTAAAGCTGAGGATACTCAATGCCTCATCAACCTTTTTGCCTCTAACCATATTTATCACCAAACGAACTTTCTGAGGCGAGGTGCCAACATCTTTAGCTACTGCTTTTACCTTCATTGTGTCTTATTGTTTCGCCGCCTGTTCAGTTATTTTAGCTTTGGTAACATGGCCTCTGAATGTCCTAGTAGACGCAAATTCTCCCAGTTTATGTCCTACCATATTTTCAGTAATGAAAATAGGCACATGCCTCCTCCCATTATGTACTGCAATAGTGTGACCTATCATTTGGGGCAAAATAGTAGAGGCACGAGACCATGTCTTTAGCACTGTTTTTTCACCCGAATTATTGAGCGCCTCTATTTTCTTAAGCAATTTAGCATCGCAAAAAGGGCCCTTCTTACGCGACCGTGACATCTTCCCTCCTTCGTTTGATTATCATCTTGTTTGACGTTTTACGGCGACGTGTCTTAGCCCCCAAAGCTGGCTTCCCCCAAGGAGTTTTCGGATTCATTCCTCGTGGATTTCTGCCCTCCCCACCTCCATGTGGGTGGTCACGAGGAGTCATAGCAGCACCTCTGACCGTAGGCCGCCAACCTGACCATCTTCTCTTCCCAGCTTTGCCCAACTTTATATTTTCGTGGTCAACATTGCCTATCTGACCAATGGTAGCCCAGCACTTTTGATGAAATTTACGTAGTTCACCCGAAGGGAGTTTAAGTACAGCATATCGGCCTTCCTTGCTGATAATTTGGGCGGAACCCCCTGCGCTATGAACAAGCTTTCCACCCTTGCCCGGTTCAAACTCAACATTATGCACTACAGTTCCCACAGGAATAGACTCCAATGGCAGAGCATTCCCAGGTTTTATATCAACATCCTCGCCCGCCTGTATGGTATCACCCAACTTGATGTCCAAAGGGGCGAGTATATAACGCTTCTCTCCATCAGCATAATGAATTAGGGCAATGCGAGCTGCCCTATTAGGGTCATATTCAATAGAAGCTACCTTTCCTGGAACGGCAATTTTATCTCTCTTAAAATCAATAAGGCGAAGTTTACGCTTACTACCGCCACCGCGGTGACGCACAGTTATAACACCTCGGCTATTACGCCCTGCCTTCTTCTTCAGCGGCACCAATAAGGATTTCTCCGGAGCTACTCCTGTTAGCTCTTCAAAGGTAGCGCCAGACATAAATCTCCGGCCCGGAGAAGTTGGCTCATAAGTCTTTAATCCCACTAATCGCTCCTTATTTATGCGTCCTTTGCCAGCGAGTCTTCTTAAGAAGCTTCTTATGCTGGTGCTTGGACATCTTCTTTCTTCTCCACTTGGTAACTGAACCCATTAAACACCCTCAAAAAAAGTAATTTTGTGTCCCGGTGCCAAGGTAACTATTGCCTTTTTCCAAGGTGAGCTAGTTACTTGTCTCCTGCCAAATCTTCTCGACTTGCCAGGCACCGTCATCACATTTACCTTGCTTACCTTTACCTTAAAAGCTCGTTCTACTGCCTCCTTAATCTGAGATTCGGTAGCCTTGCTCGCCACCTCAAAGGCATATTTATCTTTTTCCTTAAGAGAAGTGGCCTTCTCCGTAATTAAAGGACGCCGCAGAACTTCGTAAAGATGCATGTTATTTACCCCAAATCTGCTCAATGTTGCGTATTGCTGGCACAGTAGCCACCAGTATCTTATAGGAAAGCAAATCCAATACATTAATTAGAGCCGAAGGTAAGACCTTGACCTCAGGCAAATTAGCCGCTGACTTAACCACATTGGGTGTGGATTGAGCAGTAAGAATCAAAGCAGAAGAATCGATGCCCAGGGAAGACAGAACATTCATCATGTCCTTTGTCTTTGGTTCTTTAAAATCAAGTTCCTGTACCAGTTTTATATTTCCCTCTCTAACTTTAGCGGAGAGAAGACTTTTCAAAGCTAACCTCCGCATTTTCTTGGGCATTGACTGGCGATAGGAGCGTGGCTTGGGGCCAAAAACTATCCCACCCCCCCTGAGAAGAGGTGATTTTATATCCCCCCTTCGCGCTCTGCCAGTATGCTTTTGGGGATAAAGTTTCTTTGTGCTCCCACTAACCTCACTCCTAGTCTTGGTAGACGCGGTACCTTGACGTCCGTTTGCTAATTGTCTTACCATCGCTTGATGCACTATGGCTTCATTGAAAGGAAGATCAAAAATGGCTTGACTGAGCTCTATTTGCTCAACAACTTCACCGTTTAAGTTATAAACTGGCACTTGCACTTCCTGTTACCTTACCTTCTCAATTATTAATAGCCCCCCGTTAGCTCCCGGCACTGCACCCTTCACCAAAAGCAAATTACGCTCTGTGTCAGCTTGAATTACCTCGAGGTTACGCACTGTTACTCTCTTATTTCCCATATGCCCCGCCATGCGTTTCCCCTTAAGCACCCGACCGGGAAAAGTGGTAGATCCAATTGAACCAGGGGCGCGATGGCGGTCAGTCTGGCCATGTGTCTTTGGCCCACCAGCAAAATGATACCGCTTAACTACGCCAGCAAAGCCTCTGCCCTTAGAAATGCCAGTGATATTTATCAAGTCACCATGCTTCAGGAAGCTAACATCCACTTTGTCACCACGCTTTACCGAGCTAATATCATCAGTCCTGAATTCGCGAAGATAGCGAACATTTTCTAAGCCTCGAAGATGTCCTTTCTGTGGAGAGCTAAGTTGAGATTGCTTCACTTTGTTCCCAACAAAGCCTACTTGGACAGCATCATAACCATCTCTGTCCCGGCTCTTTACCTGAGTTACTACAGAAGGCCCGGCTTGAATAGCGGTTACTGCCACCGTTTCTCCACTTTCCTGAAACAGTCGCGTCACGCCTATTTTCTTACCAATAATGCCCTGAAACATGACCTTACCTATAATTTAATATCTATCTCCACTCCAGATGCTAAGTCAAGCTGACTCAAAGCATCTATAGTCTTGGAACTTGGCTGCAAAACATCAATTACCCGCTTATGAGTCCTGATTTCAAACTGTTCCCTGGAATCTTTATCAATGTTAGGAGAACGAATAACACAAAATTTCTCGATACGTGTGGGTAAAGGTACTGGGCCGACCACGATAGCCCCGGTGCGCTCCACCGCATCTATTATTTGCCTTACCGCTTGATCAGCCAACCTATGATCGAAGCTTTTGATTTTGATACGAACTTTCTGCTCAGTCATCTGATTTTTCCCACTTTAGCCGCAATTTGCTCAGCCAAGTTCTGGGGCAATTTTTCATAGCGATGAAAGCACATAGTATAACTCGCTCTCCCTTGACTGAGCGACCTCAGATCTCCAGCGAAACCAAATGTTTCCGCCAGAGGAACAAAAGAACGGATAGCAGAGACCTCATCGCGACCCTCAATGCCTTCGATATGAGCTCTTCGAGAGTTTAAATCGCCAATGATGTCTCCGAGGAACTGATTGGGGGTTGTTATTTCCACTTCCATAATCGGCTCTAGGATAACAGGTTTAGCTTTATCTATCCCATCCCTCATAGCTATGAAGGCTGCCATCTTGAAAGCCATATCTGAAGAATCAACTTCATGAAAACTCCCGTCATACAAAGCCACTTTTACATCTATTACAGGATAACCGGCTGATCCTCCACCTTGTAAAGCTGACTTGACACCGGCTTCTATTGAGGGAGTGAATCCTTTAGGTATGGCCCCACTTCGAATCTGGTCACTAAACTCAAACCCACTGCCACGCTCGCCTGGTTCAATTCTAAGCCAAACGTGTCCATATTGTCCCCTACCTCCAGATTGACGAATAAATCTCCCCTCAGATTCCACAGAAATGGTGATCGTCTCCTTATAAGCGACCTGAGGCTTACCAGCATTAACCCCTATACCATATTCGCGAAATATGCGTTCCATCAACACTTCAAGGTGAAGTTCACCCATCCCTGAAATCAGAGTTTGCCCTGTTTCTTTATCATGGTAAACCTTAAAGGTGGGATCTTCCATAGCAAGTTTAGCCAAGGAATCATCTAATTTGTCCTGGTCGATTTTACTTTTGGGCTCGACAGCCATGGAAAGCACCGGCTCAGCAAATCGTATAGACTCAAAAAGCACTGGACGTGCAGGCTCGCAGAGGGTATCGCCTGTGGATGTCCTCTTAAGCCCCACAGTAGCTACAATGCTCCCGGTCTCGACATGGTCTATCTCTTCCCGGTGATCGGCATGCATGACATATAATTTCCCTAACCGCTCTTTCTTTTCTGTAGTAGCGTTTAAGACTTGTGCCCCAGCACTTACCCTGCCTGAGTATACACGCAAGTAGACCAGTCGGCCCATAAAAGGGTCGAAAACCGTTTTAAACGCCAGGGCAGAAAAAGGTTCATCATCGTTTGCCCGACGAAGGATTTTCTCTCCATTTCTAGGATCTGTAGCCGAGACAGGAGGAACATCTGGCGGCGAGGGAAGATAATCTACAACAGCATCGAGCAATAACTGGATGCCCTTGTCTCTCAAGGCGCTGCCGCAGAGGACAGGCACAATACTGTTAGAAATAGTCAGTCTTCTTATAGCTACCTTAATTTGAGAGGCAGAGATATCTTGCCCGTTAAGATAGAGCAGCATAATCTGCTCATCAAGCTCAGCTAAATGTTCAATTAATGCTTGGCGATGCTTGGCCAGCAAAGTTTCACTGCCTTCTTCAACTGAAGCCGAATTAGAATCATCCGGGAAAGCAATGACCTTGTTTTCTACAAGGTCGATGATGCCTCGAAAGTCCTTTTCACTTCCTATAGGGATCTGTATAGGTAACGCCTTGCTCCGCAACCTTTCATTAATCATGGTCACAGTGTGCTGAAAATCAGCGCCAACCCTATCCATCTTATTGACAAAGCAAATCCTAGCCACACTGTATTTATTTGCTTGGCGCCACACAGCTTCTGATTGAGCTTCTACTCCAGCCACACCATCGAAAATCACAACACCACCATCTAATACGCGCAGGCTACGCTCTACTTCAGCGGTGAAATCCACATGCCCAGGGGTATCAATGATGTTTATACAATGCTCTCGCCACTGACAAGTAGTAGCCGCAGCAGTAATGGTAATGCCTCGTTCTTTCTCTTGCTCCATCCAGTCCATTACCGCAGTCCCCTCATCCACGCTGCCAATCTTATAGGTACGCCCTGTATAGTGGAGAATCATCTCTGTGGCCGTGGTCTTACCAGCATCTATGTGAGCGATAATCCCTATATTTCGTATTTTTTCCAAAGGGAATGTCCGCGACATAAGTCTATCCTTTGCCTCAAGTACTGCTTTTAACACGACTTCTCACCAGCGATAGTGAGCAAAGGCTTTGTTAGCCTCTGCCATCTTGTGAATATCATCACGTTTCTTGATCGCCGCCCCCCGTCCATTAACAGCGTCAACAAATTCAGCTGCCAGCTTTTCTTCCATAGATTTGCCACCACGAGCTCGCGCTGAAGTAATGAGCCACTTTATGGCAAGAGCGCGTCCTTGATCTCCCCCTACCTCCGTGGGAACTTGATATGTAGCCCCACCAACACGGCGTGATTTAACCATGAGCAGCGGCGCAACACTTTTAATCGCCTGCTCCAAGGCTTCTTCAGGTTTGCTATTCACTTGCTGAGCAGCAAGTTGCAAGGCATTATAGACAACGCGCTCAGCTGTAGCTTTTTGCCCCCGCAGCATAAGCCTATTAATAAACTTAGCCACCGTGACGCTGTTATATTTAGCATCGGGTGGTGGTATTCTTTTTACTACTTTTCCAGTTCCTCTTGGCATTTGACATCCTTGCTATTTCTGTGCCTTGGCTCCATATCTGCTGCGACCTTGCTTGCGATTAGCTACGCCCTCAGTGTCCAAGGTACCACGGATAATATGGTAACGAATTCCAGGAACGTCTTTAACCCGGCCACCGCGAATCAAAACTACCGAGTGTTCCTGTAAATTATGTCCCTCACCAGGAATATAAGCGGTTACTTCCATACCATTGGTCAGCCTAACGCGGGCAACTTTGCGCAATGCCGAGTTGGGCTTCTTAGGTGTAACCGTCTTAACCTGGATACATACACCTCTTTTTTGAGGCGCCCCTTCAATCCATCTAATTTCCCCTTTCATAGTATTTCGGACGTAGTGCAATGCCGGGACCTTGCTCTTCGTTCCCAGTTTCTGTCGCCCTTTACGAACAAGCTGATTAACTGTTGGCATTCTTATATTCCCTATTTTAGGCAATCAAAAAGCCGTCTGGTTACACGCCGGTCTACTCTAGGAAAATTTTGCTCGGCTTCAGCCAGCCGGCTTTTATAACTCTTTAAAAGTCTTTACCTTCTAGTAGACGCTAACTTAGTAATTTAACACAGGGTAATTAGGCTGTCAACTAGCAAAGCAACTCTTCTCCAAATTAAATTATTAGGGTACACTCCCATCTATATTTAAATAGATACAGACTTTCATAATATGCTAGTGCCCATTAGTTTCTTTATATCGCCTTTGTTGCTATAAAGGATGATGAGACCGTAATTGCATAAACCTCGGGTGCGCTCGGGAAGTAAAGTAGTTTCTGAGAAAACCGTCCCTGAATGTTGGCTCACAATTCGGAAATGGGAAAGGGCATTTTTTGAAGGCAGGCTTATCTGTTACGATATTTTGAAAGTTTCGCTTGTTAACGCAGGTGCTTTTTTACTCCTGCCTTAACTTTAAATATCTTGCTACTGGATAGATTATCTAAAGACGCATTAAGCACGGCTATGTATTCGTCTACTTCATTCCGATCGAATTGTATGACTTTATCGGCTACTCGTTGACAATAATCGCACTGGCCGCACCCGGAGGGGCAATTTTGCTTTCTGAAGAAATCCATAAAACCTTCCAGGGCTTGGTTATCAATATAGAATTTGGGCAGTGGCTCGATAATATTGTTTTGTACACCCGGCAAAGCAGAACTGATAAAGCCACCTTTCGGAGTAATGATGTTCAAAATATCATATAGGTTCCCCTCATAATGACGTGACGAATACGCTGTGGCAGCATGTAAAATTCGTTCGCTGGGCATTGACCTACCACTGATTTTGAACACATCCATACCTATCTCTTCATAAACATGAATATCCTCGGGCCTTACCCAGCGGCATTTAATGACTTGAGAAATATCACAGAGCCTGTCCAGAGTACAACGAAGTACACAATAATCTACATAGTAGCCGCTGAGTGGGTTATAACTTTGACTGGCATGCCCTAGGCCGTCATGGTGATAATATTCGTAGGGACACTGATATAAGCAGAGATTATTCGTTAGTACAGTGAGTTCGCAACTCACTGCGTTCCTGATCGCCTGGAGTAACTTAAAGTCCCTATTTACGTTAATGTCCAGAGTAATAGAATCGGCGCCTAAGGATTCAACCAATTTAGCTCTAGCAACGCTGTTCACATGAGCAATGGTTGACACCCTTATCTTAAGATGCGGAAATTGACGCTTGATAAGCTCCATCAGATAAGGGATGGTTACTGTGACGCTATCCACCCCAATGCTGCTAATCCAATTAAGATGCTTGAGCAACTCTTGATGGGTATCCTCATCCCACTCCATATTACCCATACTGGGAGCATTTAAGATGTAGTCAAACTTCAAACCTGCTGAATGAGCCTGTTCGATGTATTCCTCTGCTTGATTTTCCACCATGCGGATGTCATCAGGACCCGATCCCCCGCTGCCTATCATTGAGGTTGGCAATACCCCATATAGTTGTACATCAGCTTCCAGTTTGCTTAATGGTAATAGCAGATCCGGATCCCAATTCGTTGGCACTAACAGCTGCATGCTACCTCACTATGGCAAATAATGATAGGACAACGCCGGGCACCTATGCCCCACTTTATACCTTCCTTTATGTTTAGTAAAACCATCATCTATATCGTGATACGATGTATTATGAATACAAAGAAATTTCTTGTCAATACCCCCGAATCAAAAGTTGCTGCTCCAAGATTTTGTCAATGCGTAATTTCGGTGGGAAGTGTCACCCTTCCCTGAAAAGGAAAACACTGACCAGAAAGGGGCAAAACTTGAATTATGCCTTATATATCTCTGTATCGTAATGCGATGTATTATGAACATAAACAAATTTTTTGTCAATACCCTTTCGGTATTCACATATGGCTATATATCTCACACAACCAAGGCAATGGCTTTACCTATGCCGCGAGAGGCACCGGTAACGAGGGCTACCTTCCCTTCCAATTCCATTACTGGCCCTCACCCATTAACGCGCTTAAGTACCAGGCAGCAGTTTTCCCCACCTAAACCAAAACTATCCTTCAGACATACATTGACTTGAGCCTGGCGAGCTACATTGGGGACATAATCCAGATCACAGTCCGGGTCAGGGGTCTCATAATTTATAGTTGGATGGATAATCCCTTTGTTCATAACTAATATGGCGGCGATAGTTTCAACGGCGCCGCCAGCAGTAATGCCATGCCCAATCATGGACTTAGTAGAGCTTATAGGAATTTTGTAAGCATGCTCTCCAAACACGATTTTAATAGCTTTCGTTTCACAGGCATCATTCAGCTTGGTGCTGGTGCCGTGAGCATTGATATAATCGACATCTTCGATCCTCACCCCGGCATTTTGCAGGGCAGTACGCATGGCATAAGCCTCAGCCTCAGGGGCAGGAGCAGTGGCATCATGAGCATCAAAAGACCAGCCTGCACCGGCAACTTCAGCCAAGATAGGTGCGCCTCGCTTCTTAGCATGTTCATAGCTTTCCAAAACAACTAATCCGGCACCTTCACCATAGACGAAACCATTGCGGTTGAGATCGAATGGGCGGCAAGCCTTGGACGGGTCAGGTTCATGAGAAAGGGCTCCCAAAATATCTATTCCAGCCACGCCTACTGGCTCCAGGCTGGCGTCAGAACCTCCGGCTATCATCACATCAGCATACCCTAAGCGAATGAAATTGGTCGCTGTGCCTATAGCGTCAGCGCCACTGGCACAAAGGCTATTTACACTGCTGTTAGGGCCTCTGGCCCCCAGCATCATCCCCACCTGCATGGATGCTGCACTGGCAGTTGACTTGGTGATGAAGAGAGGGTCGGCTCCTCTTCTAGGACCTGTTTTTTGGTATTGCTCCCACCCCCAAACAACATAGCCTTGCTCTGTCATGGTAGAAATGTTAACGCCTACTCTATCAGAATTTTCCTGAGCCATATCCAGGCCGGCTGATTGTATTGCTTCTTTGGCAGCAGCAATGGCAAAGTGAATGGTCCTTGAAGTCCGGTCAATTGCCTTCAAGTCCATATATTTTGCGGCATCAAAGTTATGTACCTCAGCATCCACTTTCACTCGAAAGTTGCTGGCATCAAAGTGGGTAATAGGACCGATGGCTGACTTTCCTGCGACTAATCCCTCCCAAAATTCTTTTACACTTAAGCCCAAGGGATTAATAGTGCCCATACCGGTAACTACAACCCTCGGTATTTTTATCGTGCCCCGGGAATTCACCGAGTTCCTAAGAACTCTAGCTATGTTCATCATTCTCCTTTTCCAGCGAGGGTGAAGAGCCCTACAGAGGTGCCTCCATCAACAATAACAGTTTGCCCTCTTATCATAAATGCCTCTTCACTGCACAAAAAAGCCACTACATTAGCGACATCTTCGGGAATCACCATTCTTCCCGCTGGCGTTAGTTGACGACTATCTTTCGCCAGCCCCTCTTTAAAATAAAACTTCAAGGCTTCCGTCTCCACAGCCGAAGCAGCTATAGCATTAACGCAAATGCCTCGAGGTGCCAACTCTATTGCCAGGTAACGAGTTAAAGCTTCCAGGGCAGCTTTGGAGACTCCCACGACAGTATAATTGGGCAAGACAAAGCGCGAACCCAAGCTGGAAATGCTGACTATCTTACCACCCCTGCCCTCCATTAGTTTAGCTGCTCTCTGAGCGCACAGTAAACAGGCCCTGACATTGATGTCCATAGTCCATTCCCAGGCCTTAACATCTATATCCACTACTGGGCGACCTACACCTGAAGCAGCATTGTTAATTAAAATATCTAAGTGGCCAAATTTATTGCCAATCATATCAAACAGTTCATCTACCTTTGCTGCGTCTCCCACATTGGCTCGGATGACTTCAGCTTTTACTCCCAGAGCCTCGATATCCTTAGCTGTTTGTTCCGCACTCTCGCGGTGGCGGAAAAAGTTGACAATAATATCGGCACCCTGGGAAGCAAGTTTTAAGGCAATCGCCCGACCAATGCCTCGCCCGCTGCCTGTGACTAAAGCCAGTTTCCCTTCGAGAGGCATGCCTAAACTTTCTCCTTTTGTGCCACCCGGTTCTCTACATAGGAGACAAAGTCACCGAAGTTTTGAAACTTCTGGGCTTCTTCGTCAGGGATTTCAATTCCAAAGGTCTCTTCCACTGCTACTAATGCCTGCACTACATCCAGAGAGTCTGCCTTGATCTCCTTAAATGTGCTTTGCCTGGTGATAATGCTCTTATCAACCCGAGTAATCTTGGCCAGGATGTCTTTTACCTGCTCTTCAATAGTCATAATTTACCTCCCTGGTTAAATTTCGCTAATTCCGATTTCATACTTTCTACAACTCCGGCTTTTACCGCTTCCTTAGCGCTTTCTATAGCGTTAGCTATTTGGGGAGCCCGGCTAGCTCCATGCGCTATCTTCACAACTCCATCAACGCCCCACAAAATACCGCCACCCTGCTTCTCAGTTTCGCTGGATATTCTGGTTGCCGGAAACAATCTCCTAAACAATAGTCCAGCTAAGGCACGTAGAGGCGGATATTTTCTCAGCTTACGCTCCGTCCAAACCCGGGCATAACCTCCGATGCTTTCATAAAACTTTAAAATAACATTGCCCACAAAGCCATCACAGACGATGACATTGGCCTTGCCGTTTAAGATATCGCCGCCTTCTATATTGCCGATAAAGTTCAATCCACTATTTTTGAGAAGTACATGAGCTTCGCGCACTGCATCATTCCCTTTACTCTCTTCACTTCCCGTGCTCAGCAAGGCTATCTTAGGGTCAGCGATGTTAAGGAATTTCTTAGCGTAGACCGCGCCAGCGATAGCAAAAACGAGAAATTGATACGGCTTACAATCCACATTAGCCCCGAGATCCACCATCACAGTATTCGATGCGAAGCTACCCAGAGAGCCAACAAGTGCCGGACGATGCACCCCATCCAGCATGCCTATAAATTGAATGGCACTTATTGCCGCTGCTCCACTAGACCCAGCACTGAATAATGCATCTGCTTCGCCCGATTTTACCATCTTTGCCGCTACGGCAACTGAGCAATTAGGCTTGCGACGAATCACGTCAACCGGTGACTCATTCTCCTTGATAAATTCGCTGGCTCCAACAATATGGATGGATGAACCGTTGGTGAGTTTGTACTTGGCTAATTCTTTTTCCAGCATCGTTGCAGGGCCCACCAGGAAGATTTCTACATCGTCCTTCTCAGCAGCCAGCACGGCCCCCTTAACTACTTCCTCAGGGGCATAATCGCCACCCATGGCATCCACAGCCACTCTTATCTTGCCATTTTGAGCTATACTTTTATTTCCTATCACTTGATAATTTGACTATCGCCTCTCCCGCAACTATCGTTTCGCCCTTTTGATTACGGCATTCAAAATTGCAATTTGCGTATGATACATCATCCTGCCGCTCAATGCAATCAACTTTACAGTTGATAGTCAGAGTGTCTCCGGGACGTGCCGGCTCTTTAAACTTTGCTCGAAGCTTACCTCCGGACAGCCAGCTTTGGCCAAAAGCCAAAGTCATCATCTCCGATACATAAGCCAAGCTAAGCATACCATGAGCAATAGTCCCACCCAAAGGAGTCTTAGCAGCAAAAGATTCGTCTACATGGATGGGATTAAAATCACCCGATGCTTCGGCATAAAGCTTAATCTTCTCCTGGGTGATATGTTTCACCATCGGATTAAGACCTTTCCCTTGTTGAATATCTGTGAGCATTTCTTTCTTAGGCGGGCAATGCTATAGTTGCCCTCCCTGATTGCACCTCTTCTTTGCCTTTGTCAAAAACCTCGAACTCTAAGATTAGCATACTCATCTTGCCCCGGGCTATCTTTTGTGCCACTCCTATATGACACTCTATAGTGGTGCCAATGGGCACCGGTTTGAAAAACTCTAAATCTTGTGAAGCATGTATAGCGATAGTGCCCAGTGGCAAGGGAACAGACTTTGTCATAGTAGCTATGGCACAGGCCGTAATGGCCAACGGGGGAACGAATCCCACACCTGCGCCATCCACGGCTTTTAGATATTTGGAAACGAAGGAGGCACTCAATTCATAAGTGGCAGGTGGGAATTTGTAGCCGGGGGTTAGCTCTTCATAGGTTATAGCTTTGTGAGGCATTTGACCAGTTCCTGATACATCGGTATACTATGTATACTAAATTATACACTGCCTCCGATTCTTGTCAACCTCTTGTATTCGTTCATATAATTGGTGACACCTCTTTTCGTCATTGCGAGGAGCGATAGCGACGAAGCAATCTCTAAGCGAGCCCAATTTATTGGGTGATTGTATTTGATGAATCAAGCTTAAAATCACCCTGTCCACACAGGATACTCTGAATTATTGGGAAATGTAAGTAAAGAAAAGGCTTTGAGCGAAGTTTGTGGGCTGCACCGGATTCTCTCTGGTTTACTTGGAAGTGGGCTCGGCAGGATTCGAACCTGCGACCAACCGGTTATGAGCCGGCCGCTCTGCCCCTGAGCTACAAGCCCATTCTTTAACCATGAAAAGTCTCAGTTTTCATGGCAACCAAATTTGTGTGGAGCGGGAGACGGGATTCGAACCCGCGACACCCTGCTTGGAGGGCAGGAACTCTACCACTGAGTTACTCCCGCGAGACTGAACCTATTTTACCTCAAATCTTACAGTTGGTAAACAAGAAGAGAGTTCTGTGTTCACAATGTAAAGTCGGGACTATCCAACAAGGTTATCCAGGCTCTCGATGGTTGGGAAAGTTCTGATATGGTTAGCCACTATGCAGCAAGTCTAACCTTTGACGATGCTTTGAGGCTATACAAGGTTGTGAACCCCAACGCTTAGCTATCATGTCCCCAGAATGGGATAGATGCTAGCTAGACTTCATATTGCACGAAACACGAATAGAGGAACAACAACCGCAGGGATGATCGCAAGTATTGCAACTATTGATATCGCAAATACGACTATGCCAGCAATACCCCAAGTTCTCTGCGTACTCTTAAAGTGTTCAACGCTGTCCCATTTTTTATTTCGCCATGCCCACTCATTTCCCTTTATGCCAAGAACGATGGTCCAGGCAAAACCAAAAACGGGAATAAGACAGAGTAGCGATATCAAAACACCATTACAGACTCCCCATATCCAGGTTAAGCCGAATCCTCCCCAGCTCCACCCCTTAACTTCCTCTGGTACTGTGGCTAATTCGCCTTGTCCTGATGTATTTTCTGGTGTTACCCCAACCTTAAGGTTCTGTCCGCACTGCGGGCAAAACTTGGCGTCCTCGCTTACTTCTTTTCCACAATTAGGACAAAATGGCATAGTTCCACCTCCTGTCGTTTTCATGCATCATATGAGAATCAAGAGGAACTGTCAATACACCCTTTTACGGTATTTGATTAATAGGCAGGTATTCAAAGCCAGATTGTTCACAAGGCAAGGGGGTGTCCCCCAGGGACATTGGTGCTACCTAAGCCTAGCTACCCGAAATTAGGCTCGTAGAAAAACCCAGTAAGGGCTAAATTGAGCCAAACTTAGCTTTGCTAACTCTCCTTCTACCGTCAAATTTTGCGTTTTATATCTCTTAGACTACTATTAATCTCGGATAATTCAGAATGCTGCCCCCAAATCCTCCTACCCTCTGTCTCCAATTCAGAAAAGTCTATGGAGAGAGACTCACTCAAACTCTGATTGTATCCATCCTTAAAATCTACATGAACTTTTATAAGTCCACCTTGGTTTTGGGCTTGTGTACCTGCTTCCAAGTACACCTTATGCTCTCTATTGATAGCAGGAACAAATAATAATTTCTTTGATTCAGGCTTGGTTACTTCAATATCTATCTTCACATCTTTAGCAACACCACCTGAATTAACAAGGTATAGTGCGCTAAAATCACCACCGAAAGTAAACATTTCTGGCTGTAGTGAAAGAGCGGGTTTGACTGCATCCAGCCTAGACTGCTTCATTTCCTCTATGGTTCGTTTGTTTTCCCTTACAATCCTCACTGTTGCGTAAGCATATACGGCTGTGAGAGCAACAAGTCCATACCAAGCGAGGTTTTGAAAACCTACAGGGTTTTTGAACATGGCTACAGCAAGCAAAATCAGAGCTATGATAATAGGGAGAGATTCCCAATTATGCTCAAACCATTTCCTCACTTTCATTTTCACCTACCCTCCTTAAACATGACTGAACTCTGTCCTACTGCCTTTTCTCACAACCTAACTGCTGAAACCTCAATGGGCTGTGATATACCACTAACCGTTGTATTTTGACCAACAGCTAGTTCAAATTGAAACCGGGAGTCAGTGTAGTTTCTTAATCTCAGAACAGAGCCAGATTTTCCCTCTTCTCGTCTGTACCATATATGAGTCCCGCATTTTCCCTTTATAGGTTCCTCTTACAATGGCTGGACCCCTACGAAAAGTCCACTCGCCTACACCTATTGCTCTCAGCCCTACTACATATTCGCCTTTTTTTATTCGTCCGAACATTTGCACCTCCTCATCGTGTTTATTCCTCATATATCAGGTCAGCCTATATGACAGGTTTACCATGGCTAGAACTGCTTGAACTTGATGAAGGGTTTGAAGCCTTTAACCACATCACGAGCATCTCCGGGCAGCTCACCCGTGTAAGCGAAAAGTCCTTGAACCTCTAGTGTCTCACCAAAGTCAGGGACGGGAAGGCGGTCATAGAACCTCCTCAGTTTTCCCATGAAGTGATGCAAATCAGTTGCAGTAACACGAGACTTGTCTTTACATTCGGCAATGCAATACTCTGCATTGTCATACTCATCATACCTTTTCCCAAAAACATCAAATTTGTCTTTGCCTACGGGCTTTTCAAAGGAAATCTTGTATCCTCGTCTAGACAAGAATTCACCCACTTTTTTCTCAAAATCTTTCCCCTTGAGGGCTGCTTTATACCCTCGCCTTTGTTTATCAAAAGAGGCTTTTGTTCTTGATGTCCTCTTATTCATCTTTTTTACCTCCTTCTAATTCCATTATATCCTTAGCGAATCACCAATGGAAGGCATGAACAAATAGAGCAAAGGGAAGCACTGCACCGCAATTGACACCCACTATTTCGGCGACTACAATCCTGCCAAGAGGAGTAAAACTAAAATGAAATTTAACTGGGGAAGAAAGGCGAAGACTGAACGTCAGGAAGAATATCCAAGCAAAGACGCTCTCTTGATGTGCAACCTCATAAAAGTAGGTAAACTTAAGGATTACCTAGAATGGTTAGAGAAAAGACCAAAGGAAGAGATAGTTAATAAGTTCCTAGGCATTATATACTCAAAGGATTCTTGGCTACCAGTTTTATTTCAAGAGGAAACCCCTCCCGTAGTAATAGATGGTATACGTGTTGACTCAATAGAAAACAGAGTAGCTAGAAGATTGGCCAAAATTACTCTGCTTCTCATAGTAAAAAATGAATCTAAAAAATTGGGCATCTGGAACCAAATACAACCACAGTGGATAGAAAAATATATAGAACAAATAAAGGGGCAAGTCCAAATTATGGAAGCCACAGCAAAACGATGTGAGGATACTGGGCAAGAAAGTGAGGCAGTTGACATACGTAAGAAGATTGAGGACCTTAAGGAAGCAAACAAGGAGTACGCGATTGACTGGTAACCCAGAACAAGAATCGGCAAACAAAAAACCGAGAGATGGTTAGCCTCTCGGTCTCCGTTGACACCCACTACTGCGGGGGATAGAATTCTAACAAAGCAGAATAACCCTATTGGAGTTGCATATGGATATTTTCCTTTTTGTAACCGCTTTGATTACTGGTGCGGTTGCTGCCTTGATGAGTTTTATAATTAGCTACAGGCAGAGGGTAGAGAGGAAAAAGGAGAATGAACGGCAGAAGGAACTAAGTGAGGTTCTCCGTCTGTCATTTGGCAAATCATTTCAAGATTACTTTGCGAGATATGGTTCGCAGCTCATTGACGCAGATAAAACCGATTACATTAAAAGGATACTTCGTAATTCCCTAGTTCATTATCCAAGTCTAGAAACAAAAGCAGATATAGAGAAACAAGTAAACGAAAGAGTTAACGAGCTAAAGAAACGCATTGAAGCAATTGAAGCAAGGTTTCCACGAGAAGCTACATTAGAAAAAATAGCTTCAGTAAATGATGCGATTCTGGCGACACAATTGGAAGCTATGTCAAATTCCATTAAGGCTATACAAGATAATATGCTTACTAAATGGGATGTTGTTAAGATTGTATTTGCCATTCTCGCCGCATTAGGAGTCATAACTGCGATAATATTTGGTATTCTAAATTTGGTAAAACCATAAATCCAACGGCTATTGGATACAAAAACTCTCCACAGGCAGACTAAAAGGGAGACCGTGTCCGTTCTCTCTTTTATCATAGCTCAGGGGAAGGTTAAGGAAGGGGTGCGCCATGAGCTTAGCTTCAGCAGCGCAACTTTACGTTATCTTTTACCCAGCCTACTATATTATCAAGAGAGGTGCCCGGTAAAAATATTTCTTTGATTCCCAGTTTCTTAAGTTTGGGAATATCTTCTTCAGGAATGATGCCTCCACCGATGACCATCACATCATCTGCTTTGTTGGCTTTGAGCAACTCGAGCACCCGCTTAAATAAGTACATATGAGCCCCGGAGAGAACGCTCAGCCCGATGAGGTCAACATCCTCTTGTAACGCCGCAGCGACAATTTGCTCCGGCGTTTGATGCAAGCCAGTATATACCACCTCAAACCCGGCATCCCGGTAAGCCCTGGCTATAACCCTTGCCCCCCGGTCATGTCCATCCAGGCCAGGCTTGGCTACTAAAATCCGTATCTTTCTTCCCGAGTTCATTTTTTTAACCCCTCACGAGGCTAAAGCCTCGCACTACATAATTTCACCCTCACCCTACCTCACCCTAACCCTCTCCATCAAGTGGAGAGGGGAGCTTCATAACTCCCCTGCCCCCTCTTATCTTAAGAGGGGAATTTTAAGAGTGGAGTTCAGTAAAATCCCGGGTCTCGATACTCCCCGAAAATATCTCTCCAGACATCGCAGATTTCCTGTTCAGTAGTGTATTCCCTTACTGCCTCTATCACATAGGGCATTAAGTTTTTGTCCGTCTTGGAAGCAGCGCGGAGGTCCTTCAAAATTTGAACCACCCTGCGGTTATTCCTCTCCTTCTTTACTTTCTGCAACCTGGCAATCTGCTTTTCTTCGACCGCTTCATCTATTCTTAGTATCTCGGGAGGAGTCTTTTCTTTAACAACATATTTATTCACCCCCACCATGACCTTCTCCCCTTTATCTATTTGCCGTTGGTAATGATAGGCAGCATCGGCAATCTCCATTTGTGGAAAACCTTTATCAATAGCAGCCAGCATGCCTCCCATATCGTCTATCTTATTGATATATTCCCAGGCCTTTTCCTCCATCAGTTTGGTCAAAGACTCTACAAAATAAGAGCCGGCCAGGGGGTCTATGGTGTTAGTGACACCTATCTCATCGGCGAGGATTTGCTGGGTGCGCAGAGCAATGGTAGCAGCAAATTCCGAGGGCAAAGCCAGAGTCTCATCCAGAGCGTTGGTATGTAGGGACTGTGTCCCGCCCATGACCGCAGCCAAAGCTTCAGTGGTAGTCCTGACAATATTATTGTAGGGCTGTTGAGCGGTTAGAGAGCACCCTGCTGTTTGAGTATGGAACCTCATCCACCAGGAACGAGGATTCTTAGCCTTGAACCTGTACCTCATAATTTCAGCCCACATCCTTCTCGCTGCCCTGAACTTGGCAATCTCTTCAAAGAAATCGAGATGAGAATTGAAGAAGAAGGAAAGACGAGGGGCAAAGGAATCAACATCCATCTTCTTTCTTTCCAGGATATCCTGGACATAGGCTATCCCGTCAGCCAGGGTGAAAGCCAATTCCTGGATAGCAGTGGAGCCTGCCTCCCGAATGTGATAGCCGCTGATGCTTATAGGATTCCACAGGGGAACATGCTGGGTACCGAACTCGATGGTATCGCTTATCAGCCTGATTGATGGCTCGGGCGGGAGCATAAATGTCTTCTGGGCAATAAATTCCTTGAGCATGTCGTTTTGAATCGTGCCCCCGATTTTATCCCAGCTTATCCCTGATTTATCGGCAACAACCAGATACATCGCCCACAGTATGGAGGCAGGGGGATTAATAGTCATAGAAGTAGTGACGCTATCCAGAGGAATCCTATGAGTTAGAATTTCGAAATCTCTCAGGGTATCAATGGCTACGCCACATTTCCCACACTCACCTCTGGCCCGGGGCGAATCGCTATCGTATCCCATCAAAGTGGGGAAGTCGAAGGCAGTACTCAGCCCTGTCTCGCCTTCTTTAAGCAGGTGGTGCCATCTTTTGTTAGTATCCTCGGCACTGCCCATCCCGGCAAACATGCGAAAAGTCCATTCCCTTCCTCGATACATGGTGGGTTGACATCCTCTGGTAAAGGGGAAAATGCCGGGATAGCCGATATCCTTGGCAAAATCCAGGTCTTTGATATCTTCCGGGGTATAAATTGCCTTTATCTCAAGGTCGGAAACGGTGGAAAACCTTTTCCCTTTCTCAGCCTTTTGCCTGCGGGCTTTTCCCACTTCCTTCTCCCATCCCTTCTGACCTTCCTGCATCTCTTGCAAGGTTTTCTCTGTAAACATAATCAAGCCTTTACTTTACACCCAATACCTGGCGGGCAATTGTCCACCTCTGCATCTCCGAGGTCCCTTCATAAATCTCAGTTATTCTCTGGTCACGGTAGTAGCGTTCCACGGCAAAGTCTTTAGTATAGCCATAGCCACCGAATATCTGAACAGCTTTATGGCAAACCCTGTGAGCTGCCTCGGAGGCAAAAAGCTTGGCCATTGCCGCTTCTTTAGGAGGAGCATGCCCTTCTTTTTTGGTTAACCAGGCAGCCCTGTAAATCAGCAACCGGGCAGCGTCTACTTCCGTAGCCATATCGGCAATCATCCACTGGATTGCCTGCAGGCGAGCGATTTCGGCACCGAATTGTTTCCTTTCCTTAGCATAGGTCACGGCGGCATCATAAGCGGCTTGAGCAATACCCAGTGCTTGAGCAGCTATGCTGACTCTGCTGGCGTCTATGCCTTCTAGAGCTACCTTGAAGCCTTTCCCCTCCTCACCTAACATATTAGCCACAGGTATTTTACAATCATCGAAGATAAGCTCTGCTACCGAAGCAGGGTGCAGTCCCATTTTTCTCTCTATTTTGCCCACCGAGAAGCCCTTAGTACCTTTATCCACGACAAAGGCACTGATGCCGCGATAGCCCAGCGATTTGTCTTTCGTAGCAAAGGTGGTGACAAAATCAGCTTCGGCACCATTACTTATGAAAATCTTCTGGCCATTCAGAACATAATAGTCGCCCTGCCGGGCGTACTTTGTCTCCATAGCTGCGACATCACTGCCAGCCATGGCCTCAGTTAGGCCAAAAGCCACTATCGCCCCATTAATTACGCGGTGAATATAGTGCCTTTTCTGCTGTTCACTGCCATGCATGACGATGGGATACATACCCAGACCCAGGCTAACGAGATATGCAACGCCTATACCGGCACAGGCACGGGAAATCTCCTCAGTGGCTATGGCAAAAGTCACTTCATCTCCATTTCCCCCATATTCTTCAGGAAAGTGCACACTACATAACCCGGCGTCAGCCATCTTTTTGACAACATCATGGGGGAACTTCTCTGTCTCATCCCATTCAGCAGCATGGGGTGCGATTTCTCCGGCACAAAAATCCCGCACCATGGCTTGGAACATCTTTTGCTCTTCGGTAAGCTCAAAATCCATTTCTAGCTCCTCTCCAGGCTATTTCAAAACCTTTCTGTTGAAGGGTAATCAACGACCATTGATTATCCTCAGCATCTCTGAATTTTTATTGGCTGTAAAGGCTGATTTTACTACCCAGCACTAACCATGGTCAATTTTTTCCCTATGCCACAATGCAAATGATTCCAACCATGCTCTGGTTCAGATAGATTAGTGACACTCTGTACGTCTGTAACGCGGGGTAATAACCTCTCATGTCATTGCGAGGAATCTCGCTCCTCGCAATGACAAAAAGGAAATGTCACCAAGATACTAAACAAGGGCAAAGCATTGACGAACGGAGCTTTTTTGTATTAAATTTACGCCTCTAGTATGCATATTCTGGCAAACAAAAGCGAGGGCACCTGGACTTGGCTTGAGCGCCCTAACCTTATTATGTAGAAAGGGGGAAGACTTATGAACCTGGTTTGGATATGTGTCATATCTGCAATTATCGGGGGGTGTACTGTTGGCTACTTTGCCCGCTACATTCTGAGACAGTCTCCGGGAACGGAAAGAATAAGAGAACTATCCAGGGCTATTCAGGAAGGAGCGATGGCTTTTATCCGCCGGGAATATCGCACGGAGATTATTGTTGTGATTATCGTCGCTATAATCTTAGGCCTTCTCGGCTTGGCTACCCCTGATTTGGGCTGGAAAGCATCGGTGTGTTTCATCTTTGGTGCCATCTGCTCTCTAGTCGCCGGCTATATTGGCATGAACATATCAATCAGGTCTAATGGGAGAACCACAACCGCAGTGCAAAAAAGCTTAAACCAGGGGCTGCGTATCGCTTTTCGTAGCGGCGCTGTGATGGGGCTAACCGTAGTCAGCATTGGCGTCGCCGGTTTGTCCATCGTTTACTTTGTTTTTCACAATGACCCATACTTTCTAGCTACAATTCCGGCTTACGCCACCGGAGCTTCCCTAGTCGCCCTGTTCGCCAGACTCGGTGGTGGTATTTTTACCAAGGGGGCTGATGCCGGGTCTGACCTGGTAGGTAAAGTCGAGGCGGGAATCCCTGAAGATGATCCGAGAAATGCTGGCGTTATCGCTGACTTTGTTGGTGATAATGTTGGTGATGTGTGCGGTGTGGGTGCTGATCTTTTCGAGACCTATGTTGAAGCGAACATCGCTGTCATCACTTTGTCTGCTTTGGCGGTTGGGATTGGCATAGTTACCAACGCCCAGACTGCCTGGTATCTTCCTATGTTAATCTCAGCTGGCGGCATAATTGCTGCTGTAATTGGCAGTTTTATGGTCAGAGTTGGCGAAAAGGCGGAGGTAGGAGTTCTCTCCAGGGCACTCCGAAACGCCTCCTGGGTTGCGACTGCATTATCTGCCGTGTTTTCTTTTCTCATTATATACTTTCTGCACGCTGACCTAAGAATCTTCTGGGCCCTTCTTGCCGGCCTGATAGTCGCTGTAGTAATCGGGGAGGCCACCAACTACTATACTTCGGCTGACTTCAAACCAACCAGGGAGATTTCACAAGCATCGGCCATTGGTGGCGGGGCGACTATGGTGCGTGGTTTTGCTGTTGGCCTTATGAGCAATTGGCCAGTGGTTCTAGCAACAGCCGTAGCTATTGTCATTGCCTTTAAGTTTGCCAGCTTCTATGGGGTAGCCATAACCGCTGTTGGCATGCTCTCCACGCTGGGTATAACGTTGGCCTGTGATTCCTATGGACCTGTAGCTGACAATGCCGGTGGGATTGCTACTATGGCGGGATTACCAGCTGAGTTACGAGAAAAGACCGATGCTCTAGACTCCGTAGGTAACACCACCAAGGCTACAGCCAAAGGTTTTGCCATTACTTCGGCTGTGACGAACGCTCTGGGCTTAATCCTTTCTTACAGCCTGGCAGCAGGATTGGTAACAGTCTCCGGGGGGAAAATAGTGGCGGCACCAGAGCTAAACTTATTGAGCGCACCGGTTATCGTTGGTGTCATTATAGGTGCTCTCATACCTGCTGTCTTTGTTGCCATGGCAATGAAATCAGTAGGGGTAACCACGGGGCTTATTGTGGAAGAGGTGCGGCGGCAGTGGCGTGAGATACCAGGCTTGAGAGAGGGCAAGGCAAGAGCTCAATATGGTAAGTGTGTAGACATCTGTACCGGTGCAGCACTGAAACAAATGCTGGCTCCGTCAATCATGACCATAGTCGCGCCTGTCCTTGTCGGAATAATACTGGGCAAATTTGCTCTTGGTGGTTTCCTTCTCGGCTCCCTTGCCATTGGCTTTATCTTAGCTAACACCCTAAACAACGCCGGTGGCGCCTGGGATAATGCTAAGAAATATATTGAAGCCGGTAACTTTGGTGGCAGGGGGTCAGATGCCCACAAGGCAGGAGTGGTGGGGGACACCACCGGTGACCCCATGAAGGACACCGCCGGGCCGTCACTTAATATTATGCTCAAGTTGATGGCGGTAATCTCGCTATTGCTGGCACCGGTATTAATGAATTTTGTCGGTCTAATAAAGCTAGGCTAGCTTTCTTTTTGAGAGGCATCTGGCGTTGATGCTACAATTAAAGCATCATGCCCGATGCCATATTTATCAAGGGTGGTCGAAAGCACAACCCTAAGGATATAGACGTCGTTATCTCCAAGCCTTGACCTAGCAGTTACAGTTTTCGTATGATATGTAATCTTTGGTAGTCTATGATGATACTCTGCAAGAATAGGCTAGAATGTAGTTCATAAGGGAGACAAACATGATTGATTGGGCTATTGTCGCCAAAATATGGGCTGGCTACGGTGTGAACATTATTGTCTTGATTGTTTTGCTGCTAATAGCGTGGATAGTGGGGATTTTAGTGCAGAGACTGCGAGTCAAGAGCAAAGAGAATTCCGAGAAAGGATAAGCAAATGTTTGGCTTATATCAAATGGCCTTCGGGTCACTGACTTGGGGTAATATCCTAATGCTATTACTGGCGGGCCTACTGCTTTATCTGGGCATCGTTAAGGACTTCGAACCTATCCTCCTGGTACCCATCGCCTTCGGCATAATCATGGTCAACATCCCCCTTGGTGGCTTGATGGTCTATTCGCCGGATGGGTTTCCCGCTGAGTCAGCCACCTTGGGCCAGTTGCTCAGCGACATCGCCGCCGGAAAAGTGGGACTAATGAATGTTATTTACGCCTATGGAGTGAAAAGTGAGATTATCCCCTTTCTTATCTTCCTAGGCTTGGGTGCCTTAATTGATTTCAGCCCGACCATTGCCCGCCCCATATCCCTTTTCTTCGGCGCTACTGCCCAGCTAGGAATTTTTGTCGTCTTCCTCATTGCTTATGCATCAAGACTCTTCACCCTAAACGAGGCGGCCTGTGTCGGAATTATCGGCGGTTCTGATGGCCCGCCGACTATTTACCTTACCGTTGCTCTGGCTCCACAGCTACTGGGTCCCATTGCTCTGGCGGCCTATTCCTATATGGCTCTGGTGCCGGTTATCCAGCCGCCCATCATCAAGCTGCTGACCACCAAGAAAGAGCGGGCGATATATATGAAGCCACAGATCCGTGAGGTATCCAGGCTGGAACTCGTCCTCTTTCCCATTATTATCTTCATCACGGCGGTCCTATTCGTCCCTAAGTGCGCCCCCATTGTCGGCATGCTTATGTTCGGTAATCTGCTCCGTGTTACCGGGGTGACCGAACGGCTGGCGCAGTCTGCCAGCACTGTGTTCATCGATGTGCTGACCTTTCTGCTCGCGTTGACAGTGGGCAGCTTGATGACTGCCAAGATATTTTTGACGCCTCAAACACTGGCCATCGTCGGACTGGCAGCTGTAGCCTTTGTCTTCTCCACCATCGGGGGGTTGCTGGGGGCTAAGCTGGTCAACCTGTTCTTGAAAGAAAAGATCAACCCGATGATAGGCGCGGCTGGTGTCTCGGCTGTCCCTATGGCAGCCAGGGTGGTGCAGAAAATGGGGCAGAAGGCCAACCCCCGGAATTTCCTGCTCATGCACGCCATGGGCCCCAACATGGCTGGTGTTATCGGCACCGCGGTGGTAACCGGGATACTGTATGGCATGCTGAAAGGTGGGTAGCTGCTATAAGGGAAATGACTATGATGTAACAGCGTGAAGTCCCCAAGACCAAGACGCGTGCTGGTAAGAAAGGTTGACTGCAACAATATAAATATGAAGAGATAGGGAATTTGTTGGAAGGCTGCGATTACCCGCTATCAACTAATCGCTCTTGCTAATTTTCTTTTGAGAAGCACGGTTGCTGATGCTACAATTAAAGCATCATGCCCGATGCCATATTTATCAAGGGTGCCCGAGAGCACAACCTTAAGGATATAGACGTCGTTATTCCCAGGAACAAACTGGTGGTTATCACGGGTGTTTCTGGCTCAGGAAAAAGCTCTCTGGCTTTCGATACCATATACGCCGAGGGGCAGCGCCGCTATGTAGAGTCTCTTTCGGCCTATGCCCGCCAGTTCCTGGGGCAGATGGAGAAACCGGACGTTGATTACATTGAAGGACTCAGCCCGGCTATATCCATTGACCAGAAAGGACCGCCTCATAATCCCAGGTCTACCGTGGGCACGATCACGGAAATCTATGATTATTTGCGCCTTCTTTTTGCTCGCATTGGACATCCCCATTGCCCCCAATGCGGCAGGGAAATCTCCCGCCAGACAGTGCAGCAAATTGTCGACTCCGTCAAGGAAATACCACAAGATAGCCGCATCATGATTCTGGCGCCGTTGGTCAGGGACCGCAAAGGTGAGCATCAGGCGATATTTAAGGATTTGCAAAAGGCAGGGTTTGTCAGAGTTCGGGTTGACGGGCAAATTTATGACCTCTCCGAGGAATTTCAGTTAGATAAGAATAAGAAGCATACCATAGAGGTAGTAGTTGACCGACTTCAAATAGAGCAAGACGAAAATGCCACTCGCCTGGCTGACTCCGTCGAGACAGCATTAAAACTGGGGTCGGGCGTGGTGCTGGTCAAAGTCCTGGATGGGGAGGAGTTGCTTTTCTCGGAGCATTTTGCCTGTGTCTATTGTAGCATAAGCCTGGGGGAAATTGCCCCCAGAACATTCAGCTTTAATAGCCCGTACGGAGCTTGCCCGGCTTGCACAGGACTGGGCTGCAAGTTGGAAATTGACCCTAATTTAGTCATCCCTGACAAGGAATTGAGCCTGGCTGAGGGAGCCATCCAGCCCTGGATAAGAAATGGGCAAATCAGCATCTGGTACAGCAGCATACTGCAGTCTTTGAGTCGCCGCCACGGTTTTTCCTTGTCCACGCCAGTAAAGAATTTAAGTGAAGAACAACTGCACATAATCCTCTATGGTGACGGAGGCGAACCAGTTCCCGCCACATATGAAGATCGTTATGGCACAATGCGTCAGTACTACACCAATTTCGAAGGCGTCATACCATACCTGGAGCGCCGCTATCGGGAGACGGATTCGGATAGTGTCAGAGAGAATATCGAGCACTACATGGCGTCCAACCCCTGCCCCACCTGTCAGGGAAAGAGGCTGAAGCCAGAGTCTTTAGCTGTCACTGTTGTGGACAAAAATATTATGGATGTCACCGCCCTGCCTGTCACCGAGGCTTTGAATTGGGTGGAGCAGCTAGGTGGCAAAATAAGTTCCCGGGAGCTCACCATAGCCAAGCAAATTATTAAAGAGATTCGTGCCCGGTTGGGCTTCCTCAGAGATATAGGTCTGAGCTACTTAACCCTGGACCGCCCTTCAGCAACCTTGAGCGGTGGCGAGGCCCAGAGAATTCGTCTGGCTACTCAGATTGGCAGCGGGCTTAGCGGTGTCCTTTATATTTGCGACGAGCCAACAGTCGGTTTACATCCTGCCGATGGTTCCCGGCTTATCGCCACGCTGAAGCGCCTCAGAAACCTGGACAATACTATAATCATCGTGGAACACGATGAAGCCATGATGAGAGCTGCTGACCACATTATCGATATGGGGCCGGGGGCTGGTAAACACGGGGGAGAAATCGTTGCCACAGGGACACTGCAAGACATAATAGCTTGTCCACAATCAATAACGGGGCAATATCTTAGTAGGACAAAGCAAATTCCCTTGCCACCTGAGCGTCGCTCCGGCTCGGGAAAAGAGCTGGTAATCCATGGCGGCAGGGAGAATAACTTGAAAAACATTGACGTCCATATCCCACTGGGCAAGTTCATTTGCGTCACCGGCGTTTCGGGAAGCGGCAAGAGCTCTCTTATCAATGAAGTCCTGTATAAAAGACTGGCCCGCCTCTTCTACCGAGCTAAGGAAAAGCCAGGCGAGTGTGATGGTATCACTGGCACTGAGTACATTGACAAGGTGGTTAACATTGACCAATCACCGATTGGTCGCACCCCGAGAAGCAACCCTGCTACTTATACCGGGACATTCACTCCTATTCGAGAGCTTTTCGCCGCTGTTCCTGAAGCTAAAATGCGTGGTTATCCCCAGGGGCGCTTTTCCTTCAACGTAAAGGGGGGAAGATGCGAAGCCTGCCAGGGAGCAGGCTACGTTCAGATTGAAATGCAATTTCTGCCCAATGTCACCGTCCCCTGCGAGGTATGCAAAGGGAAAAGATATAACCGTGAAGCGCTAGAAATCCACTTTAAAGGGAAAACCATCGCCGAAATCCTGGATATGTCGGTAGACGAAGCTTTGCCCTTCTTCGATCACTTCTCTAAAATCAAGAACAAGCTGGAAACCCTACGAGATGTAGGTTTGGGATATATTTGCCTGGGACAGCCAGCACCGTCCCTTTCGGGGGGCGAGGCCCAGCGAGTGAAATTAGCTACCGAACTGTCCCGCCGTTCTACAGGCAAAACGCTTTACATACTGGATGAGCCAACCACTGGCCTTTCCTTCTCAGATATCGCTTGCCTCTTAAAGGTGTTACAGCGCCTGGTGGATTACGGAAACACGGTAATTGTCATTGAGCATCACCTGGATGTGATCAAAAACGCCGATTGGGTCATTGACCTTGGTCCAGGAGCTGGTGATGAGGGAGGCTACCTTGTGGATGCTGGCACACCTGAAGAATTGACCCAAAACGATGCCTCTTTCACCGGACAATATTTACGTGGTATATTATTAACGCAGCGGGAAAAGGTATTGACATGACATCAAAGCTCAACAGAGAGGAAATTCTTGATTCCATCCACGACAATGTCCAGGATAAGAATATGATTAAGCATATGCTAGCCACCGAGGCTATTATGCGGGCTTTGGCCAAAAAACTAGGAGAGGATGAAGAAGAGTGGGGCATTACCGGACTCGTGCACGATATAGATATGGAATTGGTTGATGGTGATATGAGTAGCCATAGCAAATTGGGCTCTGACCTCGCCCAGGAGCTTGGAGCTAGTGGGGTTATGGCACATGCCATTTTGTGCCATAACGAAGCCCATGGCGTTTCCCGGGAAACGAAATTGGATAAGGCCCTTTTTTGTGCTGACCCCCTGAGCGGGCTGATCACTGCCGCTGCTCTGGTTCGCCCCGATAAAATAAGCGGACTGACCACTAAATCGGTAATGAAACGCTTTCGCGAAAAAAGTTTTGCTGCTGGAGTTAATCGGGAGCAAGTGGCCCAGTGTCAAGAAATCGGGTTGGGACTGGAAGAGTTCATCGACCTGGGAATCGAAGCCATAAGAGGGATCTCCTCAGAACTGGAATTGTGACACTGAATTCTGTAGCACAACCCTTTAGAGTCGCGCCGCACCAAGCTAAATCCTCACCATCTTCATAACCAAATTCCTATTGCAAATTGATTGATATGTTTGATATAGTTAGGTATATTTGGTTATGACTGGAACCTGAATTTTTTAGCCGGGTAGGGAAGGAAGCAGGTATGATAGCACTAAGAAAAACTGCTCATGGAAGAAATAGAACCACCACATAAAGAGTCAGAAGCGTTACCTAAAAGCGGAGAGATATACAAGGCCCTCGCAGCATACTCCCGGGATGCCATACTGGGGGTGAATCGTAAAGCGACAATAATATTCTGGAATAAAGGTGCAGAGCGTATTTTTGGCTATTCAAGCGAAGAGATACTGGGCCAGCCAGTAACCAAGTTGATATCAGAGAAACACAGAGAGGGTCACACAATAGTACTGAGGGCTTTCCTGAGCGGAAATTGCGGGGAAACAAAGACCTTCGAAGGCGAAGCACTGAGAAAAGACGGTTCCACATTCCCCATGGAATTGTCTTTCTCCATTGAGCAGCAAAACGGCAAATTTGTAGGACTTGCCATCGGAAGGGATATCACCGAGCGCAAACACACAGAGCAGGCGTTAAAGGAAAGCGCAGAACGTTATTGCAATCTTTTTGAGATTTGCTTGGAAGCAGTTTTTTCTGGAGACATCCAGGACAATACTGAAGCAGGTAACAAGGCGCTGGAGAAACTGTGTGGCTACTGTCTGGAAGAATTGGCCGAGATGAAGCCAACAAACATCCTCTCTCCGGAAAGTAGAGAATATCTTTCCCAGCAAGTAGAGAAGATACTAAGCGCAGATGAACCTATATCCAGCATAGTGCGTGAGCTTTTCAGGAAAGACGGCAAAAGAGTACTGATAGAACAGTATTTAAATTCCATCAATAGAAAAGATAAAGTTACAGGATTTCAGGAGTTTCGCAGTGACATCGTCGAACACAATATAACAGAAGAACAATTAAAGAGCTCCTTTATCGACCTAACAAAAATCGTTTCTCGTGTGATTGAATTTTATGACCCTTATACGGCGAAGCATCAGCAAAGAGTAGCTGAACTGGCGCATCTTGTAGGTGAGAATATGGGTTTGGCTGAGGATGTAGTTGAGAGACTCTACTTCAACGGATTGCTCCACGACATCGGCAAGATTTCCATCCCGAAGAGTATTCTTACCAAGCCAGGTGAACTAGCTGAGGAAGAATGGGCTCTTATCCGCGCCCATACGAAACAAGGTTATAACATATTGAAGGGTGCCAATCTTCCCTGGCCAGCAGCCGACGTAGCGCTGCAACACCACGAACGGCTAGATGGCTCGGGTTATCCTAACGGTATCACAGAGGATAAGCTAAGCCTGGAAATCGACATCCTCGCTGTCTGCGATGTGGTGGAAGCCATGAGCTCCCATCGCCCTTATCGGCCAGCAAGAACCACAACGGATATACTAAAAGAGCTCAAAGACGGCAGGGGAATAAAATACAATGCCAGTGTAGTGGATGTGATGCTGCTGAAGATTGAAAGCGGGGAATTCAGGTCTATGTGGAATTGAAGAAATTCGAGAAGCACAGCTACATAAAATTCAATTCCTTAACGACGTCAAGGAAGGTCTCAAAGGGTTTATATTTAAGATTGTTCTCCCTGCAGTACGCCAACAAGTCGCCTGTGGCAAAAACATGGTGAGCGTATTCTGCTGGAGCAACATCAGAATCACCATTCCCTATATATATTACCCTGTATCTTAGCTTTCGAAACGATTGGATATATGCCTCTTTAAATCCATCCTCCAATCTTTTGCCATCCGGCCCCACATATTGAACTTCCATTCCTTCAGGGTGGAAGGAAGCTTGCGCAGCATATACTTCGACATCTCCCAACCCCAGGTCTGTCATCACAGCCCTTATGTAAAACTCCAGACCGTTGCTCACAATCACTAACCTGAAGCTTTTTTTCAGACAATACTTTACCAGTTCATGAAATCCAGCTCGCACCCTAACTTCGCCTTTCAGTGCCCTAAGTAGTGTAGGTTTATCAGCTTTAACCATGACAAAAGCCCTGGTATTGAACTCCCCGACAGATATCCTGTGCTGTTTATAATCCCGCAGCAATCGTCGCCAATCTCCTTGAGCGAAGGTCCCCAAAAGAAAGAAGCTAATATCTTCTTCAGTCACTGTACCGTCAAAATCACATTGAACTAAGGTTTTCACCGTTGACATTCAGCACAATACATCCATTCTCTTTATAACTTCACTACTCTTGCCTCGCGCTCAGAGACAAATATAGTTAGATTAGCACACTATGCTAGGAAGATAAAGGCTAAGCTACCTATTAACATGTAAATTGACAGCATCCATTTTTGAAGCTATCATTTATCCCTCGTGGGAGACATGGAGCACAAGCCGACACTGGCTGAAGTAGCCGACGATTTTCTATCACATTTACCACCGGAAGAAAGGGGGAAAATCCAGGCAGAGATATTTAAATTCATCAGATGGCTTGGCTCATCTAGGCAGGTGAAGGACATCAGCCCTGTGGATGTGGCTAGCTACGGCGAGCAGATTATTCCATCGGCGGCTAAACTCATCAAATCTTTTCTGACGTACATCAAAAAACAGGGGTTCAGCAGCGCAAATTTAGCTCCCCACCTCAAGGCAAAAAAAAGTTCTGCAAAAACAGTTGCTGTTTGGCAAGGTAGTCAAATCCAGGCTACCTTGACCGCACAAGGCTACGCAAAATTAGAGAAGGAATTAGCCAGCTTGAAAAATCAACGCCCCCAAGTTATTGAGGAGATGCAAAAAGCAGCCGCTGACAAGGACTTCCGAGAAAATGCCCCCCTAGCAGCAGCTAGAGAGCAAAAAGCACATCTGGATGGAAGAATTAAGGAGATCGAGGCAATCTTAAATCAGGCGAAGATAATTGAGGAAGGCCAGGCTATATCCAAGGCAAAAGTCGGAAACACAGTAGCGCTTCGTGATTTATCCTCAGGTAAAGAGTTCAGCTATACTTTAGTCGACCCCCAAGAAGCAAATCCAGCCAAGGGTAAACTTTCTGTTGCCTCCCCACTGGGCAAAGCAATCCTGAATAAAGAAAGGGGACAAACAGTTGAAGTTGCTGCTCCTGCTGGTACCTTCTGTTGCCGCATTGAAAGCATTATGGCTCTCTCAACGGAAGGAAAAGTGAACCCGTAGTGGCATAAGGAACTGACGGGTGCAAGTGCGTGAGATGGGACTTAAGCTGTGCTAATCTTCAGCAGCTTCGCCTGTGAAAAGATTTCAAGGTTTGTTGATTCGTCTGACGTGTGGCATAATGAATTAAGTCGCAGGAAGCGGAGGGATCGCATAGTGGTCTAGTGCGGGCGCCTGCTAAGCGCTTACTCCGAGTTAAATCGGGGTCGAGGGTTCGAATCCCTCTCCCTCCGCCACAAGGTCAAAGGACTAAATAATGCTTATGATTAATTATTGCCCGCTCGCTCCATGCAACGCTTCCACCGAGTATTTACCCAACGCTGCAGTGCCTCAATCTGCTCCTCGGTAATATTCTTAAATCTCCCCTGTTCCACAAGATATTCTCTCAATGGCTTCAGGTTACCCCTCTTGGCAATGGACTCGCTGGCCCCAGTGAGGCGGAAAACGCCATCCTCAACCTCATAAAGTATCACCCATCCTGTTTCCACTGCGAGCTTACCAATTTTGATAGTGTCACTGAAGGGAAAACTCCACCCCGGGGGGCAGGGTGTGAATACATGTATGAACCTGGTCCCTCGTATCGTCTTGGCTTTCCTGACTTTTTCGTAAAGGTCCAGGGGATAGGAAGCATTTGCGGTAGCAACATAAGGGATGCCATGTGCCTCCATTATGGCTGTAATGTCTTTAGGGTTCTGTTGCTTGCCCAGAATTGGTGTGGTACCTGAAATCGCACCCAGTGGCGTGGAACCTGAGCGCTGATTGCCAGTGTTCATGTAGCCTTCATTGTCGTAGCAGATATAGAGAAAGTCAGTTTGCCTTTCAGCAGCCGCGCTAAGCGCTTGGATTCCTATATCGTATGTTCCACCATCACCAGCGATAGCCAGCACGGTCAACCCTTCTTTGCCCAAAGCCTTCAGCCCGGCAACCAAGCCAGTAGCTGACGCCGCAGTGGTGGCAAATGGCGTATTTACACAGGGGATAGTGACAGATGTTATGGGATACATACCATGCAGCACCGTGAGGCAACTAGCTGGCACCGTCGCAATAACCTGCCCATCAAGCGCTTTTAGAATGTGACGATAAGCGAGTGACAAGGCGCAGCCAGGGCAAGTCCTATTGCCTGGCAATAGATATTCCTTTTCGGTCATGTTGACAGCAGTAGTCTTCATCGTGCAAGCCCTCTCAAATGGCACATATCCACTCGGGATATTCTGCGTTTAAATCGCCCTCTTTCACTGATAACAGCGATTTGTTTACTGCATCCACCATTTCTCTGGCTTTAACGTCACGGCCACCCAGTCCCACAATGAAGTTCCGTATTACCGCTCCTACAGACCTTCCATAGAGGGCTGATTTTATCTCCGAGCAGGTAGCTCCCTCCAAACCATAGCTGATATTTTTATCGAAAATCACAACAAGGCGAGATTTCTTCAATGCCTTTGCCACATCTGCCTTAGGGAATGGTCTGAACACTCTCAAGCCCAGGACGCCTACTTTGTGTCCTGCCTCTCGAAGCATGCCTGCGGCTACTATTGCCTCCATAGCTAGACTGCCCATGGCAACAATAACTACATCGGCATCATCCAATCTGTTTTCCCAGAACATATCGGCATAGCTTCTGCCAAACAACTCGCCAAATTCTTGACCTACTTTGATTATCGTTTCTCTGGAGTTCTGCAACGCCTCCTGGAGAAGATACCGCAGCTCCATGTATCCGTGGCAGAGCACGCCTTCAGCGTTAATCCTGGGATTGGCCAGAGTCACAAGGTTATAGTTTTTAGGGTTGGCTGGGTCTAGTATCGTGTGTGGTTTATACGAGGGCAGAAACTTGTCCACATCTTTCTGTGATGGGACATCCACCGGCATTTCAGTGTGAGATAAGACATAACCGTCGTAGCAGACCATAACCGGTACATAGACTGACTCGGCGATCCTATAAGCCTGGATTATCGAGTCCAATATCTCTTGATTGTTTCGAGCATATATCTGTATCCAACCAGTGTCTCGTTGAGATACAGAGTCCTGTTGGTCATTGAGCACATTCCAAGGTGCTCCAATAGCACGGTTTACGCAGGCGAGGACGACTGGGAGACGTGCCCCAGCAGCCCAATGCAGCATCTCATGCATATAGGCCAAGCCATGCGAACTAGTAGCAGTAAAGGTTCTGGCTCCCATCATAGAAGCTGAAGTGCATACGGCGAGGGCACTGTGCTCACTCTCGACGGCAATGTACTGGGCATCAAGTTCCTTCTTTTCGACAAATTCGGAGAGCCTTTCAGTGACTGGTGTTTGGGGTGTAATAGGATAGGCAGCGATTACCTGAACCCGGCTCAATTTTACTCCTTGAGCCGCAGCATGATTGCCATCAAGTATCCAGGTGCTAGCTTTCCTAGCTATCTTTTTGCTCATCAAAATCACTCAATCTGTCTCATCGAGACATACTCCTTCTTCATGTACCATGGTTATAGCATGTGCCGGACATATCTGCGCGCATATTCCGCAGCCTTTGCAGTATTCCATATCTATCTGGACGGGTATGGTTCTACTAATAACTGCATCTGGACAATAGAGCCAGCATAGAAAACATGAGGGTTTGTTTTGCCTAACCAGGAGACACTTCTCCAAGTCTATAACTGGAAATGAGTCACGCCACTCACCTGTTTTACCTGCTTCTCCGACAGCCGGTGATGATTCATCGCATATATGTTGGCAATCCCTGGTTCCCATAGTTTGCTGTCACACTATTTTCCCAAGTTTAGTTATCTTGTAAGTCTGTGCAATTGCGGCGAGATTAATATCTACCTCGCTGTTGGAGAATCTCTCTCTTATTGCCCTCTCCACACTTGCCATGCTTACCGCTTCAGTAGCACGGATAAACGCACCCAATATCGCTGTATTCACAACCGTGAGGCCCGCGACTATCAATCCCAGGCTTGAGCATATTCTAGTAGCATCAGCAGTAGCAATGTTGAAATCGCCCGCAAGGTCAAATTCCTTGGGATGTCGCCAAGAGTTTACAATGAGCCATCCTCCTCCGATTAGCCCGCTGGTCACCTCGTCGTATTTCAGCAGGGTATGGTCTAGAACTACCACTACATTGGGGGTTTCTACCTGGGATACGACCATGATTGTTTGCGGGGCGATCCTGGTCGAGGCACTGACCGGAGCGCCTCGCCTCTCGGCCCCAAAAGATGGCGCTGCAGTTACTCCTTGATAGCCTTCAAAATAGGCTGCTTGCGCCAAAATCTTGGCTGCTGTTATAGCTCCCTGACCACCCCGCCCATGCCACCTGATTTCATAATAGTCTTTCATCCACAGATGATATTCTTATGATTCCATCAATCTTAGGAAACTATCGTTCCGGGCTCCGAAGACGACAGGTCACATTGTATCGACCATCAACTGCATATGTCAAATACGAGTACCCTGCTAAAATAATTTGCCGCCAAAGAGAAAAGTACCTTGTGCTTTTGCTAGCAGGCTTCGCTCGCCGAAAACTTGAAATCATCCTTGGTCATTTGCAGTTCATGACGAGGGGATAAAAAGTCGAGAAACCTCGGAATATTTTCTTTTGACCTTTGCCGAGCTGCTTTAGAAGCCTATCAGTTTTTTACCCTCATCCAGTAGTGTTTTTGCCCTTTCCAAGCTTTCAGCTTCAGCATAGATGCGAACCAGTGGTTCTGTGCCGGAAAAGCGGATGAGCAACCAAGACTCATCGCTAAGGAAGAGGCGAAAACCATCGATGGTATCTATTTTAGCCACTTTTGAACCACCTACGGTGTTCGGGGGGCTGGAGCTGAGTCGGTGCAGGATTGTCTGACGCTTAGCTGCAGAGATATGAAAATCCCTGCGATCATAGTAGTGAGGCCCAACTTTGCTGTAAAGGTAATCCAGAAGTTGGGATGGTGTTTTTCCTGTTTTTATCATAAAGTCCAAGAAGTAAAGGCCAGCAAGTATGGCATCCCTCTCCGGAACATGACCACGGAAGCCATAGCCGCCGCTCTCTTCCCCACCAATAATGGCGTCTTTCTCCATCATTAAGGGGGCAACATATTTGAAACCCACCGGCGTTTCATAAACAGCCACATCGAAGAGCTTTCCCAAGCGGGAAAGCATCATGGTGGAAGTTAGCGTCCTCACCATGGCGCCCCGCTCACCACGAACTTCCAAGAGATAGAGACAAAGCAAGGCAAAAACTTGATGCTGGGTTAAAAACTGTCCATTTTCGTCCATGATGCCAATACGGTCGGCGTCTCCATCGGTGGCTAAGCCCACGTCAGCTTTTTGCTCAACGACCAACTGGGAGAGCTTGGCTAAGTTCTTGGCAATTGGCTCAGGCTGAATTTGCGGGAAGGAGGGGTTTCGTTCAGCGTTAATTTCGGTAATTTTCAAGGTATCATCTTGAAGGATTGCCTTAAAATAGCCAATGCCAGCACCATACATGGGATCAACGAGGATATTTAATTTCTGGCGGCGTAATTTTTCTAAATCCACAAAGTGACTAAGGTGCTCGAAGTAAACAGGAGAAGGGTCCACATAGTCAACAACCCCCTTCTTTAAGGCCCTATCCAGAGCAAGCCTTTTCACACCCCCTCCCTGCTGGGTGAGGGAAGCGATATTTCCCTCTATCTGAGAAGTGACCCCGTCCGGAGCGCTAGCTCCATCCTGAGATTTGTATTTGAATCCGTTCCATGAGCCAGGGTTGTGGCTGGCAGTTATCACAATAGCCCCGGCAGACTTAGTAGACGGTACAGCAAAACTCACGACGGGCGTAGGGGTTGGCTTGAGACAGAGATGGACTTTTATATCGTTGCCGGCTATCACCTCAGCAGCGGCAGCAGCAAAATCCTCAGAGGCGAAGCGAGTATCATAGCCAATGACCAGACTTCGTTTATCGAGTCCGGCTTTCTTAAGGTATTCGGCTACAGCCTGAGCACAGATGCGCACATTATCGAAGGTGAAATCTTCGGCTATAATCCCTCGCCACCCATCAGTGCCGAATTTGATCGGATTAGCCACAATAATCTCTTCGCTCCGCTCTCTGTTATTCACAATTGTAGCAATCAGGGGAATTTCAGACTCTTATCGACGTCCCACGTCAATTCTTGGACAACAACACCTCTGGCCCACAGCATCCAATTACATTTCCAACGCGTGCCCTCTCCACATACGAGTCCGCCTGAACAGCAACTACACCAGAGAAGGCTTGGACTCTGGGTATGTCTGGTTAAGTTCTCCATAGGTCCTGCGACCATTGCAGGAGATGTACCACCGGATCAACGAGCATATCCCTGACAACTGCCCGCAGGAAATCACTTTTCGCTATGAAGTTGGCTATTGGGGGACTGAGTTTGTAATAAGTCGCTACAAATCGCGAACCCAGGGGATTCTTCAGTAATACCTGGTCTCGGAAATCGCGCAATATATTAAGCTGACTGGCTGTTTCTGTTCCATAGGCCGCGGTCGCAATAAAACAGTAACCCGTCACCGGATAGAAACCAATTTCATCGAACCGCACTTCTGCCCCTTCGTTCCAGTTGGTTCCCAGGAGACGGATTCTTAGATAAGTCGTCCCAGGTGCCGACTGTACCATGGTAGTCATCTGTACATACTCGCTATTCGTGTCGTTAGTGGACAGTGTTGTTGTCGGACTCAGTTGTACTGTCTCGTTTCCACCACATGTCTCATTTCCCCCGCAGGCCCAAAAGTCAAAAGCGATGACACCGGTAACGTTGCCAGAAACATATATCCATCCCCAGGCATTATATGTTATCGGCAGTGGCAGTGTGTTATTCCCAAGATACACCCACTGCGTAAGCATGTCACCATCGCCTGTTATCTGGGCGGTCCAATTACCTTCATAGATGGGGCCGGTATCATTACACGTAGCGCTTCCGGTCAGGTTCCATCCGTACGGGACTCCTCCCTCTTCCAGCTCGAAACCCCCGTTTACGACCAGTCCTCCGGCGCCCACGTAGCCGGAGGGCAAGAAGACCAAAACCCCCGTCACAACTAGCAAGGTTACCAGCATGACCCTAATGTGTCTATTCATATCCTTACCCCCTCTTGTAAAACTTTAACTTTTCCAAGGTTTTGGCTCTAGACAATATTGTATCATACCCTATACCGATGCCGCCAAGGTTTCTCAAGAATTGCGTCAACATTGGCAAAAAGTTAACAGATAGGGTAAGAGTGGCTCCACCCCAGCCTCACATCATTCCATAATAGCAGATCAAGAAGCAAGAAATACTTGAAAGAATCTGCGGGAAAATTTGCCTGCTAACACGCATACCATGCAGGTAAGACTTCTAACAACTGAATAGTGGAAGGAAGGAAAACTTCAAACAGTTACCGACAGACTTTCAAGTCTATCGACCGACCTAGGAATCACCAAGCTTCTGCTTATGACTCCTTAGAAAGGAGGTGATTCAGCCACACGTTCCCGTACGGCTGCCTTGTTACGACTTCGTCACAGTCACCAACCCCACCTTAGGCGATTGCCTCTCGTTAAAGTTAGCCCATCGACTTCAGGTGTTGCCAGCTCCCATGGCGTGACGGGCGGTGTGTACAAGGCCCGAGAACGTATTCACCGCAGTATAGCTGACCTGCGGTTACTAGCAACTCCGACTTCATGCAGGCGATTTCAGCCTACAATCCGAACTGAGGATGATTTTAAGGGATTAGCTCCGGATCGCTCCTTAGCAACCCTCTGTATCACCCATTGTAGCGTGTGTGTAGCCCAGAACATAAAGGCCGTGCTGACTTGACGTCATCCTTTCCTTCCTCCTTGCTGTACAAGGCAGTCTCCTATGAGAATTTAACATAGGACAAGGGTTGCGCTCGTTGCGGGACTTAACCCAACACCTCACGGCACGAGCTGACGACAGCCATGCAGCACCTGTGACAGCTCCTGACTGGATACAGGTCGTCTGCCTTTCGGCTTCCTACTTCTGCCATGTCAAGTCCTGGTAAGGTTCTTCGTGTAGCATCGAATTAAACCACACGCTCCGCTGCTTGTGCGGGCCCCCGTCAATTCCTTTGAGTTTCAGCCTTGCGGCCGTACTCCCCAGGCGGGACACTTAAAGCGTTAGCTTCGACACAGAAAGGGTCGATACCTCCTATATCTAGTGTCCACCGTTTAGGGCGTGGACTACGCGGGTATCTAATCCGCTTCGCTCCCCACGCTTTCGAGCCTCAGCGTCAGAAACAACCTGGGAAATCGCCTTCGCCACTGGTGTTCTCCCCAATATCTACGCATTTCACCGCTACACTGGGGATTCCATTTCCCTCTGCTGCTCTCAAGTCCCTCAGTATCAAATGACGCCTTCTGATTGAGTCAGAAGATTTCACATCTGACTTAAGAAACCGCCTACGCTCCCTTTACGCCCAGTAAATCCGAATAACGTTCGCCTCCTACGTATTACCGCGGCTGCTGGCACGTAGTTGGCCGAGGCTTATTCCCTGGGTACCGTCGAGATTCTTCCCCAAGAAAAGAGGTTTACAACCCGAAGGCCTTCTTCCCTCACGCGGTGTCGCTGGGTCAGGCTTTCGCCCATTGCCCAAAATTCCTTGCTGCTGCCTCCCGTAGGAGTTGGGGCCGTGTCCCAGTCCCCATCTGGCTGGCCATCCTCTCAGACCAGCTACTGATCATCGCCTTGGTAGGCCATTACCCTACCAACTAGCTAATCAGACGCGAGCTCCTCTTGGAGCGCCCGAAAGCTTTAGTAATGAAGCTTGTGCTTCATTACCACATGGGACATTAGCTCGCCTTTCAGCAAGTTATTTCCCACTCCAAGGCAGGTTACTTACGCGTTACTCAGCCGTTCGCCACTAGGTTACAATCCGAAGACCGTAACCCCGTTCGACTTGCATGCATAAGGCGCACCGCCAACGTTTATTCTGAGCCAGGATCAAGCTCTCCATTAAAAACCTTCCATCCACTATTCAATTGTTAAAGTACCAACACAAATATTCTACAGGAATCCTTCTTCCTCTGTCAACTTTTCTTCTCGGCCCAAGGGCAAGATAATACCTCAATCCACGGTGTTCAAGCAAGTTTGACATCAAGGAAATTTTCCATTATATTTTGTAATAAATTCATTACGAGGCCCCGTGGTGTAGCGGTTTAACATGCCACCCTGTCACGGTGGAGATCAGGGGTTCAAATCCCCTCGGGGTCGCTTCTTCTTCGACACTTCTTCAGACCAGACATCAAAGAAAATTCTAGATTCGAATATCCACCGCAAACCATACTGAGGCGAACTCTGTTAATGATCTGGGTGAATCCTGATTCCAGTTTAGATAGCGACTCTTCCAAAATAAATTAGCATTATGACGATGATGAGCAGAAACCAGTACAAAGACGGAACCGGTCCCCACCACTCTCTGTGCCACCAGATTTTTCCTTTGCGGAAATTCTTAATCCCATTATATGGATTCAAAACAAACCACAAGAAGTCTTCTAGAAAAACCATATCAACATAAAAGCCAAGCAGCAGATTTTCTAACCGCCACTTCACGGAACAAAAAACAACGGCATGTGGACTATGGCAATCAGGAATAATGTCATAAAAAATGGTAGCTGGTTATCGGGCGTCCATCCGTCAATTTGACTAGCCATCCCTTTTCTATACGCCAGCCAGGTAGTTTCGCTGCCCAACCATCCTTGCCTTCGATCTGGATTTCCCACAAGGCAAGCAGAAATGCCAAGAAAATCATAAAAGCGATTAACCCTATAAACATTACCAACTTCCTCCGTATTTTGTGGCTAGTTTAGCATTTTCCAATCCGTTTCAATGAAATGAGTTATAAGGACAAATAATGGGAACTGAGTAGTACTGAATTTATGATAGCTACTCGTTCCGAACGCCGACTGATCGACTTAGCTGCTAATTGCCAGGTTCCTCAAGTTCTTCTTCAGCGAAGCGCCTGACTGTCGTCAAGCCTTTAGATTCGATTTTCACCATATACCAGAAGCGAAAGGCATCATTAACAGGTTCCTTATCTACGACCCCGATGTGTCCTCTATACTGTGAAGGAGAATTTAAACTGATTCTTACTTTGCTGCCTTTCTTGAACTTCGGCACTCTAATACCATACCCCCGGGGAGATCATACTCCCTGCGCTTAATCGCGTCAGACAGGACAGCGTAAGCCTCGTTTATCTCCTCCATTTTTTTATGGGCTTCCTGGCTTTTCCGATTTCTGTCGGGGTGGCATTCAAAAGCCAGTCTGTGATACGCCCTTTTTATTTCCTCGGCGCTGACATCTGGCGCAATGCCCAAGATTTCGTAGTAGTCTCGTTCACTTTGCATTCCGCACATAATTACTTCCTATGTTCATTATATTTTATCACTTCATAATATTTAAGGGAAGAGGTGGTAAAATGACCCATGGGTATCATTATCGTTGGTGAACTAGTCCTTCCATGATTCTTAGAGAAACCTACGCACGAAGCATATTGTCCAAATCACAGGTCTTCGATTATGTGGTCAATCCGTATGTTGGGTGCCAGCACGGTTGCACCTACTGCTACGCTCGTTTTATGAAGAGATTCACCGGACATAAAGAGCCGTGGGGTGAATTTGTTGACGTGAAGATTAATGCCCCGGACCTGTTGAAACACGAGATAAATAGGAAGCCGCCCGGTAGAGTATGGGTAAGTGGAGTGTGCGACTCCTATCAACCACTGGAGACAGCATACGAATTGACAAGAAAGTGCTTGGAAATATTGATCGAACACAGCTGGCCGATAACAGTCCAGACGAAATCTCCGCTTGTGTTGCGTGACATAGACCTATTTAGGAAAAGCGATAAAATCGAGGTCGGTTTATCAGTTACTAGTGCCGACGACGAGATAAGAAAGTTGTTTGAGCCAGGTGCCTCGTCTATTAAAGAAAGGACCAAAACACTCGAAGAGCTACACCTTGCCGGCATTAGAACCTATGCCATGATTGCTCCGATGCTTCCCGGCGCGGAAGAACTTCCTGCCCAACTCAATGGGAAGGTGGACTACGTGTTGGTTGACAGAATGAACTACCATTATGGTGACTGGGTGTATAGAAAATACCATCTCGAAGAGGCCATGAGCTATGATTTCTTCTTCTCAAAAGGCAACGAACTTGCCTCTGCTTTTGGAAAACAAGGCATCGAGTGTCGAGTGTTATTTTGACGACACTTGGGCAACGGCTTTACCTCTCGTTCCCACTGAGTAATGAGGCGCTGGCAGCGTTCAGCGAGTAAAGTAATTCGCCCCAAAATGCGCTGGCATTTACTTTAATATTAGTTGGTGCGCCCATCACTGGACAAAATGAGTTTTGGTGAACTCGCCTGACCAATTTATAGAAACCTGTGCTCAGATGTTATATGATGAACAATAATGGAGATAAAGAAACCAGCGTTAGCAGCTGGCGGCGTTCCGGCGGCAACATCACTGGCCATCCATATTGATAATCTGCGTAAGATCTACATTGTCAGCCAGCAGGAAACAGGTGTGAGAGCGGCGGCAAAAGGCCTCGTGCAGCGCCGCAAGTTAGAAATTCCGGCTGTGGATGGTATCTCATTTGACCTTACTCCCGGCGAGGTAGTGGGCTTTCTAGGTCCCAATGGCGCTGGCAAAACTACTACACTCAAGATGCTTTCGGGGTTATTACACCCCACATCTGGTGAGGTGACTGTGCTCAGCTATGTTCCGTGGAAACGCGAGAAGGCATTCTTAAGGCAAATTACGCTGGTGATGGGGCAGCGTAACCAGCTGGTGTGGGATATTCCCGCCATCCACTCATTCGAGTTGAACCGGGCTATTTATGGCATTCCGCCCGAGAATTACCGCAGCATGCTTGCCGAATTGACTGAACTTCTGGAACTAGGGCCGCTTCTCCACAAACCGGTCCGCAACCTCTCCCTCGGTGAACGGATGAAATGTGAAATTGCAGCTGCCTTACTGCATCGTCCCAGCGTGGTCTTTTTGGACGAGCCGACCATAGGCCTCGATGTGACGATGCAACGGCGCATACGAGCCTTTATTGTTGAATACAACCGTCGTTTTGGGGCCACTGTCCTGTTAACTAGCCACTACATGGCTGATGTGGAGGCGCTTTGCCGGCGAGTAGTTATCATCCACCATGGCCGGCTCCTTTTCGATGGCGACCTTTCGGCCTTGGTGCAGAAATTCACAGAGCATAAAACCATTACAGTGCAGCTAGGGGATTGTCAGGCTGATTTGCAGTCATACGGCGAAGTTGTATCTTGCGCCGATGGCCGCTTTACCCTCCGGGTTCCTAAAACCGAAACAGCCCACGTCACAGAGCAGCTGCTGGCTGATTTGCCGGTAATAGACTTGGTGGTTGAAGATGCCCCCATCGAAGAAGTGATTGAGCGGGTGTTCGCACAGGAGAACCCATGAAAGCTCTGGCGGAGTTATACGTTCAACAGTTTAAAACTACCTTAGCTATGATGTTCCAGTACCGCGCCTCGCTGTTCATCTGGATGATAGGGCAGGTGCTTGAACCGCTAGTCTATCTTATCGTATGGTCTGTAGTCTCGCAGACTAGTGGCGGAAGCGTCGGCGGCTACACTACTAAAGAGTTCGCGGCCTATTTTATTCTGCTGATGCTGGTCAATCAGTTCACTTATACCTGGATAATGTACGAATTCGAGTACCGTGTCCGACAAGGAACCCTTTCCTTTGCGCTGCTCAAGCCTGTGCATCCCATCCATTCGGACATCGCCGATAATGTGTCCTCAAAGCTAATAACTCTACCCATCATGATACTCATTGCCGCCGGACTAGCAGCAATCTTTCATGCTTCCATTTCTCCCGCGCCATGGACTATCGCGTTATTTATCCCAGTATTGCTGCTCGCCTTTCTTGTTCGGTTCCTATTAGAGTGGATCTTAGCACTGGCGGCATTCTGGACCACACGCGTCGGTGCCATTAATCAGACCTATTTTGTCCTGATGTTGTTCCTCTCGGGGCAAATCGCTCCGCTGACACTCCTCCCCTCTCCAGTCCAGGTTGTAGCTGGGATTCTGCCCTTTCGCTGGCTGATAGGTTTTCCAGTGGAACTCTTGCTTGGTCGGCTTACGCTGGCCGAAACTTTGACAGGTCTAGGAGCCCAGTTTGCATGGCTGCTCATAGGATTCGTATTACTCCGGATCGTGTGGCGAGCGGGAGTACGGATTTACTCGGCGGTGGGAGCATGAAATACTTTCGACTGTTTGCTGCCTTCCTTCGAGTCAGTGTTATGGGTGAGCTGGCTTACCGAGTCAATTTCTTTTGGCAACTGCTCCAGTCGCTTCTCAGCTTGGTGGTCTCGTTGATTGGATTAGCTGTAATTTTTTCCTACACCAACACGCTGGGTGGTTGGCAGCCTAGCGAAATCCTGGTGCTTGTTGGTGTCTACTTCCTCGTTGGTGGAATGATTGGTCTAATTATTCAGCCCAGCATGGAGCAACTCATCGAGTCAGTCCGTGATGGGACATTTGACTTTACACTCACCAAACCTGAAGACACGCAACTTATTGTCAGCATTAAACAGGTAGATATCTGGAGACTAATTGATATTGTGCTTGGCTTGGGCGTGCTGGTTGCTGCATTAATCTGGATGGGTGAGAAAGTGGGCATATGGCAGGCGGGCTCATTTATCCTGATGCTTATTGCTGGAGCGGTTATCGTCTACAGCTTCCTTCTAATTCTGGCTACGCTTTCGTTCTGGTTTGTGCGAGTGGAAAATATCCTCGTGATTTTCCAGAGTATATACGAAGCTGGTCGTTGGCCGGTGAGTCTTTATCCTGGGTGGTTACGTTACGGGCTTACGTTTGTTATACCGGTTGCTTTTGCCACGACGATACCTTCTGAAGCTCTAACTGCTCGACTTAACTGGGAAACCTTACTGGGCGCCGTGGGGTTAGCAGTGGGCTTGTTCGCCGTCTCACGATTATTTTGGCGGGTGGGATTGAGACACTATTCTGGAGCATCCGCGTGACTTGGATTACCCAGTGGTGAACATTTTATCTGCGGTTATTAGACAGATCATTAGTCAATAGCAGGCCAGGAGCAAGCCTCCAATCGCAAATTAGAATTTTCTCTGACGATTCATCCAAGGTACAGAAGGCTGGTCACGGCTCCGAGGTCAAAGCTGAGTCCGGTAACTTGGATGCCCCGATTTGTATCTGATTCTCGGGACTTCTAGGACCAGTGCGTCCAGCTCCGAGGTCACATTTGATGTATAGTGTCAATCTCCAGATGTGCCGTATCCAGTATCAATTTAACTTGTTCACAGTCAGTCCAGTCAAAGCGCAGAACAACCCCACAATCGCTTGAAAACTCTCTTGGTGTTGGAATCAGCTTGGTAGAATAGCCTGCCTCCTTCAGGAGCTTCTCGGCACGCATCACAGATGAATTTGTAAAAAAGAGGACTACACCATATCGTGTCATGAATGAATAACCTGCTCTATTGCCCGTATTGTTGTGCTGATATCATCCATGGTTGTGAACACACCCGGAGCCAGCCGCACTGTCCCTTCAGGAAATGAGCCCATTGTTTTGTGCGCTGCCGGGGCACAGTGCAACCCCACGCGGCACAGAATACCATATTCTTCATCCAGTTTCAGGCCGACCTCTGAAACCCGCTTGTGGTGAACAGTAAAGGATACGACAGCTACTGTGCTATTGGCGTCAAGTGGTCCATACAACTTGGTTCCTGGCAGTTCAGATAAACCATTTATGAGCGCTAGGGTAAGCTCTTTCAGATGGGCCCGGATTGTGTCAATCCCCCTATCCTTCACCCACCGTATGCCAGCGTGGAGGCCAGCAATCCCTACGAGATTAAGCGTGCCGCTTTCAAATTTATCTGGTAGGTCATCTGGTTGTTCCTCCGACTCGGAGCGGCTCCCTGTACCGCCACGCACCAGTGGTTCGATCTGTGATACATCAACATTCTCGCCGATAGCCAGGCCACCGATGCCAGGAGGGCCTTGCAATTCCTTATGTCCTGTGAAGGCCAAGAAATCAATCCCCATCGCCTGCATGTCTATGGGTATGGTTCCCGCGGTTTGTGCAGTGTCAACTAACAGCAAGGCTCCAACTTTATGAGCAACAGAGGCAACCTCAGCAACAGGTAGTATGGTTCCCATCACGTTGCTCGCATGAGTGATGGCTACAAGACGTGTGCGGGAGTTCATCGCTCTGACCACGTCTCTGACGTCAAGGCTGCCATCGGCAGCACAGGGAACAATGCTTAAACGGACACCCTGTTTTTCCAAGCCTCGCAGCGGTCGCATTACTGCGTTATGCTCTATGGAGCTGATGACAACATGATCACCGGGTTTTAATAATCCTCTGAGAGCTACGTTAATCGCATGGGTAGCGTTGGCTGTAAAGATTAACCGAAGCGGGTCGGCAACATTAAAAAAAGAGGCAATATCTTCCCTGGCATTGTATACCTCCCGCGCCGCGGCAACGGACAAACGGTGCCCAGAGCGGCCAGGGTTTCCCCCGGCCAGTTCCAAAGCATCGGTCATAGCCTTTAGAACTTCCGGCGGTTTGGGCCAGGACGTTGCTGCGTTATCAAGGTATATCATTTCTTCAGTATCATCCAAGAACTGCCTTTGGACAGCTCCGCAGTAGATACGCCCCAGCAAGAATTTTTGACCAAATAGGAAACATTAACATCACTCATCACAAGCTCCCTATGCTTCTTTCTCCCGCATAACTAACCCAACAATTATACATATTACCAGACCCGTGATGACACCAGTTGGCCCAAAGGCACCCATCGCATTATCTGTGGGACACAAGCAACTGGCTATGCTGTAGTTCTGGGCAAAACCACCACCTACAATCATGCCAATAACAAACATAGCTGCATCGGCATCTCCTTCACCAGAAAGAAAGAGCTGCCGAGCAGGACAACCGCCAGCCAGAGTGAGAGCGAGTCCAGCCATGACCATACCGCCAAAGTTCCACCACTCGTTGGTTTGAGCTAGTGGCTGATCTACGAAGCCAGGATGAAACTGGCCCAGTGCCAGGTTGGTGATGAAAGCAGCGCCAATGAACGCCAGAAGACCATTCAGGAGATGTGAATCCCGAAGCCATAGCATGTTACGTACCGCGGCAACGGTACAGAAGCGGCTACGCTGAGCTAAGAAACCAATAAAAAGCGCCACAACTAGGGAGATTATTATAGGGGCGTGGTGACTAGCCGGCCCCGTCGTGGAGAAAAAGATAGGGCCGGTTCGGTTGCCATCGGCATCCGTCCCGAACTGTGGCGCAGCGAGCAAAAGAACAAGCAGTGTCACCATTATGATTGGCAGCACCCAGCCTAAAGCCTTGGGCGCTGGATGGCTGCGGCCAAGGCTAAACCCCCTGCGCAAAAAGATGATGCCTATCCCAATTCCAGCCACCAGACCAAGAATACCAAAAATGGCATTCCAATCACCGCCAGCGAGTCGCAGGTAGGCGCGCCATGGACAGCCGATGAATACCAGCATGCCAAAGGCGGCAAATACGCCAAGGAGAAAACGCATCAGCGGAGCTGACCCGGTGCGCGGCTTGAACTCTCGAAAGATGAGCGCAGCAATAAGAGCACCCATTACAAAGCCGATTATCTCAGGACGGATATACTGCCCCCCGCTGTTGCTGGACAGGCCAAGCGCCCCGGCGATATCGCGGCTGAAACAGCTTACAGAAATCCCCATGTTCCCAGGATTACCGAGTTTAACGAGCACCGGGGCAAGTACTCCAGCAACAAGGCCGGTGAATATGGGTCCCCAGCGAGACGTAAGAAACCGTGAGACGGATGCCATAGAACCTCCTTAGTTTACTAGGTTACCCTGCCTAGGCAGTTGACAATGTCTATAATAATGACACAAGCCTTGAGAAGAGGCAAATATTTGTGCATACTCACGAAATCAGCAATAAAATGCTCGCTTAACTGTATTATGCTTAAAAGGGGGAAACAACTCTCCGTTCTTATTTGAAAAGGTTGCCAAACAAACACTAGACCTAGCTTATTGCTCAGTGCGCTAAAAAGTTCAACAGTGCTATGCCCAGCCTTCTGCCGTCAAGGCTTCATGCAGTTCATCGGGGTGATGGCGGCAGCGATACTCCAGTTCGCTGGATTCAGCGTGTGCCTTGCTATAGGGCCATCCTTTAGCCATACGGTTACGCTCGTGCAATTCATGCAGGAGCACATAGGGACGCTCCTCTTCTTCAATGTCGTCGTCGATCCATACTTCGTTTTCAGGTACGAACTCATACACATAGTCATGGCCACCAGCAGTAAAATCAACATCAAACACACTACGTACGAGACGACCGTTGACGAGCCAAACGGTCAGGTCATTCTCAAGCCTTTTCCACAACCGTTCGTGAACCTGAACACCCTTCGGCAGTTCCTTTCCATGACGTGTTACAAGTCTCAAATCACCGGCACGGCGGCGTTCTCTACGTTCTGCTTGGTCGGCCTTAACCAGTGCTTCTCCATAGGACATGCCCTTCGCCATAAGTCGGTGCTCTACCAGTAGGTGGTCAATAAAAAACTGAGCTTCATCATTTTTGGCTTCCCGGTCAATCCAGAATTCTTCTTTTGGGATGTAAGAATACCGGTAGTGCTGACCAAAGTTGGTGAACTCCTCATCGATGTGACCACGGATGTAGATGCCATCCACAATCCATACTCTTAAATCCCCTCGATTACCAATTTGTTGCACATAAGGCGGCTTCACTGATGCTGACACAAGTACACTCCTCAGGTATATATCCTCAATTAGAGCAAGATACTTTAGCTTTGAAAATAACAGGCCCTATATTCTAAACATTCTGGCCTGTGACAACAATATTATAGCCGTTGTCGCTTTTATTGTCCCATTCGTGGTCCCGTTTCTGCGCTACGATAGCTAAGGATGCTGCCCAATATGTAGCAATCCAAGCTTTTGTTGCCCAGTCTAATAATCCCCCACTAGTACTGCTACCAACTGTCGAACAGCCAGAATTGAAACAGTATTTCAGGGTCCTGCTGGTGTCCTAAAGTAGCGGTAGCTGGACCAGCTAGAGGTGCTACCGTAACTGTTCCTGGCGTTAACACGCCAGTAGTAGGTGGTATTCCAGTTGAGAATCCCTGGTGCGAGGTCATAATAAAGGTTGGTTATCCCCGTCTCGTTAACTACTAAATTGGCGAAACTGGAGCTGGTCGATATTTGTATACCATAAGAGACAGCCCCGCTTGAAGCATTCCACTCCAATCTCGGCGTTAAGCTGGGCACTGTTGAGGCACTGGCTGGTGACTTTAATGTCGGTGCCGGTGGTGGCGGTGGTAGGGTTGTTGCTGAGACCTCATTGGAATAATTAGAATTGCCAGCAGCATTATATGCCCTCACCCGATAATAGTAGGTAGTACCGGCACTAAGAAGGGTATTACTGTAACTGGTAACACCGGCACCTACGGTGGCTATCTGAGAATAGGAGCCAGTCCCTGTCTTCCTCTCTATCTTAAAGCCGGTCTCATCACTGGAGTTGTCCTGCCAGGTGAGGTTAATCTGGGAAGAAGAGATGGTATTAGCTATTAGGTTGCTCGGAGCGTTGGGCGGTGGTCCTACAGCTGTCCTAAAATAGCGGGAGGTGGACCAGCTTGAGGTGCTACCGTAACTGTTCCTGGCGTTAACACGCCAGTAGTAGGTCGTGTTCCACTTGAGGATCCCCGATGCTATGTCATAATAGAGATTGGCTATCCCCGTCTCGTTAACTACTAAATTGGCAAAACTAGAGCTGGTCGATACCTGTACCCCATAAGAGATGGCTCCACTTGATGCGTTCCACTCCAATCTCGGCGTTAAGCTGGGCACTGTTGAGGCACTAGCTGGTGACTTTAATGTTGGTGCCGGTGGTGGCGGTGGTAGGGTTGTTGCTGAGACCTCATTGGAATAATTAGAATTGCCAGCAGCATTATATGCCCTCACCCGATAATAGTAGGTAGTACCGGTACTAAGCCCACTATTACTGTAACTGGTAACATTGGCGCCTACGGTGGCTATCTGAGAATAAGAGCCAGTCCCTGTCTTCCTCTCTATCTTAAAGCCGGTCTCATCACTGGAGTTGTCCTGCCAGGTGAGGTTAATCTGGGAAGAAGAGATGGTATTAGCTATTAGGTTGCTCGGAGCGTTGGGCGGTGGGCCTACTGCTGTCTTGAAATAGCGGGAGGTGGACCAGCTTGAGGTGCTACCAAAGCTGTTCCTGGCGTTAACACGCCAGTAGTAGGTCGTGTTCCACTTGAGAATCCCTGGTGCTATGTCATAATAGAGATTGGCTATCCCCGTCTCGTTAACTACTAAATTGGCGAAACTAGAGCTGGTCGATATTTGTATACCATAAGAGACAGCCCCGCTTGATGCGTTCCACTCCAGTCTTGGCGTCAAGTTGGACACTGTTGAGGCACTGGCTGGAGACTTCAATGTTGGTGCCGATGGCGGCGGCGGTAGAGTTGTTGCTGAGGTCTCATTGGAATAATCAGAATTACCGAGAGTGTTATATGCTCTCACCCTATAATAGTAGGTAGTACCGGTACTAAGCCCACTATTATTATAACTCGTGACGCCGGCACCTACGGTGGCTATCTGGGAATATGTCCCGCCAGCTCCGGTCTTCCTCTCTATCCTAAATCCAGTCTCATCATTGGAGTTGTCCTGCCAAGTGAGGTTGATCTGGGAGGAAGAGATGGGAGCAGCTATTAAGTTGCTCGGAGCGTTAGGCGAGGTGGGTGCCACTCCATAAATATACCGGATACCCGCTATATCATCAGCATTAAGAGCGCGCTTCGTTGTACCTGGAGAACCATAGCCATACATTACTTTGTCACTATCCGCAGCATTGTATAGATCATCCAGCATAAGGAAGTGCCCAAATTCGTGCAGAGCTATAGTTTGGACATCATACTGACCGGACGGGGGAGTCGCTGCCGTGCTAAAAGTGTAGTAGTCGTTAAACTCCATATCACACTCTACTATATTATTGTTACTAGGGTAGTACCAGATGGTTGTCAGTGCTATAGTACCCCCGCTCCCGAAGTTTCTCCACAAAATCTCGTTAACTCCATCATAGCTGGCAGCTGTAGCCGTAGTGGTCCCAGCATAGCTAAAGGAAAACTGGGCACCGGCGGCATTCCAGGTCGCCGCTGCAGCCTGCACCGCTGCTCCTTCTCCAGTGCAGTCGGCACAGTTTTCATTGATTCGATAGTTTACCACTGGAACGGGAGGATGCGGCCAAGAAAGACCTGAGTAGGAGTACGCAGACGTAGCGACAGATAAGGGGACATCCAATTCCTCATCTGACAGGGCTTGACCCTTGAGCACCTTGTCTACCCGCTCTTTGAACTTGACTAAAGGCAAAACGCCCACTTTATCTCCCGCGATTGTAAATTTACCCCGGAAGCCGCCGTAGACTTCAAACTGCTCTTTGGGAAGCTTCTTCAGAAATACCACTACCCTCTCACCCTGGTCAAAGCTGGGCATGTTGGATACCCACTCCCCTATTTCGTCAACCTCTCCCCCAGGCAAGGTGACAGTAATCCTATCCTGGCTCGCTGTGCCCTTCAGCATTTCCTCCACCGAGAGAACCACCGACGTGTAAATCCCGGTATGCTCATCATTCCAGTAACTATTCTGTTCAACAACTGTCCCAACTACAACGGAGTCAGCGCTATTGATAAACTCCTCTAGGGGCGATTTTCCTGCCTCAGCTTGTGCTGCCTCGGTAAATGGTAACGGCAACATCGAACTGATAACCATAATGAGTACAGAAATAATTACCCAACGAGATCGTTTCATGTTACCACCCCTTTTAGTACCAAGCTAGGATGCCACTCCTTTTCTCAATAAATCGATGCATCAGCATATCGCCACCGACCATATTATTGTCCGGTTCCAACCCTCATCAAGCCCATAGCTGTTAATGCTGGAATATATATGGTGAGGTCTACTGCAACCTTCTGACGCGCACACTTGACTACCAACCTTATATCGGTCTCAAAATACCAGTTCTTATACATAGTATTTCTATGGAAATATTATACGGCTGTCTGCGGAATAGTCAATAGGTCTTTTGTACTGTGTTCAAGACATACTGTGGAGTTAAGAAACAACAATCCAAGCTTTTGTTGCCCGCGCTGAATAATATAGACTAATGTTCATCTCCTAAGCTTACTTTGGATAGCGTCACTCTCCAGTTCTCTGATGGCATCGGCAGCAATCCAGCGCGCAGCCTTCGAGTCGAGCTGTTGAATTTCCTTCGCGGCATTTATCGCCGCTCGATTCAAATTGAGATTTCTTTTCCCGATGTTTCTAAGAGCCCAGTTCACTGCTTTTTTGACGAAGTTACGCTCGTCTGTAGCTCCTCGTATTATTACAGGAAGCAATCCGATGAATTTCTCATCGCTCGCCTTCTTATCGTGCCAGGCCAGACAGGCTATCAACGAAAAGGCAGTTCTTTTGACGAATTCTTCTTCCCGCTCAGACCAATCTATAATTTTCTTCCAGGTTAATTGATCCTTTTCAAAGAGATTCATGCACACCTGGTCGCAGATATCCCACGAATTAATGCCCTTCACCCAATCCTCCATCTGTCCTTCAGTCAGCTTAGCAGGGTCATCAATCATCCCAGCCACAATCCTTGCTTCAGCTATTCCAGTCTTCCATAAGTCCAGTGCCAGTTTGTGGTCTTTCCCTATCTCTTTAGCCAGTTTTCTCATATCAGGAACTGCGACGCCTAATCTTTGTTCAACTGTCATCCCGTATTTAGCCATCCCTTTTAACTGCTCTGGTTGAGCCTTGTTCCGGAGTTTGTCCAGCACATCCTTCACAGAAGCCATTGTTTCCACTTATTCTGTTACCTCAAAGTGCGGAATACGTAATACATCAATATATCCCCGCGGTTCACCTTATTGCTGAACAAACCACTATAATGTTGTGTCACTAGATAATCAATAATCCAACCAACGTAAAAACAGCGATAGGTGGCAGAGCTGGCATCGGCTTCCCTTTTAAAAATATCGCCTGAATCGCATAGACGCTAACCAATCCCAGTAATCCGAATGCTGCAATAATAGCCGCTGGCTTTAGGCCCTGGGCAAAATAAACGGAGGCTGTCAGCAGACAAGGGAAGGCAATGTCGCCACCGCCCAGTATAGAATATTCCCTAGCGGCAGGATTCACTTCTATCATCTTCTCTCCATGTTTTTTCAAGTTTAAGTTCCACTCAGAATAATTTTTGGGAATGATTAGTGCCGGCAAGGCATTTATTTGCGATAGCTTATCTGCCATCCAGAGCATAAATTTGAAACGAACCGCCAGGAAGTCATAAAGGGCAAGTGCCAGAATAATAGCCATAGCGGTCCACGGCGTAATAAAGCGACCGAAAACTGCCCCTAAACTACTGACTGCCAGAATCAGTACCAGGTTATGCAACCAGACAAGTGGTATCAAGAACCAGAATGCTCCAAATGCAACAGCGATGGCGACAGCTAAGGGAAGAGGCACGTAGAAGACAGTGGCGATGAAGGCACCCCAACTAAACAGAAGTGCAAACAAGAGTCTAAGAAGAACCTTTAAAGCCGTAATTGGAATCTTGTAAAGCGTAAGCCCAAGCACACCCACTGCCGCAAAAATATAGATTAAAATTGGTCCTAACGCTGAATGGGCTGGAACATTGATAACTTCACCAGAGGGTAATGTCACTTCCCCAGGCCACCAGTATACCGGCCCAGATGGCTGGGTCGGTATTTCTATATCATTTTTCTTCAGGAATGGGTCTATGCGGGGAGCGACAAGAAGGATTAGCATTTGAGCGACGACAAAAAGAAGAAGGCCCAAATAGACCGTATTCAGCTTTACCGGCCTCTTCGTGCTCATATAGGGGGTATATTATATCAAAGAAGGCCCGATGTTAAAGTACCACTGCGACTAGCAACCCAGGCAAATTGAACGGCTTGGGTGAGCGTGTAAAAATGCCAAGCTGTTATGTGCAAGGTGTCATAGTCTGCACTGGCAATAATTTCATGTTAGCTTCATCAGGTATTTCTCGTAATCGGTAACCTGATACCTCTTGCCCCGAGTAACGACCCTGAAATTTTCTCCCTCGAGTAGTTGCTTATGCGCTTCTTGTCCACCGGGGTATTTTTCATTCAAAAATCCATCTGCTCTGAGCGTCCGCCAATACGGTATCTCTAATGACTTGCCTTCCTTGCTTGCTTCTTCCACCGCATTGGCCGCCGTCATGATGAAAATCCCGGTGGTTAAAGAGCAGCAAACTTTTACATCGTGATTCCTGGCTATTTGCCTGCATACTTCGACAATAGTAATGAGCCTTCCTTTTGGTACCTGCTTCATGATTGCCACTACTTCCGATGGGTTCACCAGGACAACATTATCCCCGACTTCGGCACCCATCTTGTGCACGGCATTGTAACAGGGAAACCCTTTCTCCAGCTTGAGTACCTTAGGAAAAGAGGGTTTGTCTTTCAATTTCACCTGCCACGTTTTCTTCATTATTCCTCCCAGCGGTATTTGTGTTTCTTTTGGCTCAGCCTATCAAGATTGCATTCATAGCATAGCCCATTATGGCAGCATATCACCCCACCACACGCCGAGCAGCGCCACTTTACTGTTTCCTTTTCCAGAAATCTCCCAATGCCATACTTTTTTATAAATTCGAGGTTCTCTATCATGCTCATGTGGTAAAAAGTGCGGTAGCGCTTGTCGAGAGTCTTTAGCCGGCGGCAGGGGAAATCCCTGCAATCATAACAAAACCGCACAAGTCCTTTCCTCAGCAGTTCACACTGCCTCTTGTAGTAACAATTCTTGCCGCCTGGTAGGCAACCGGCGCAGTACGTCTTCCCAAACCCCTTCTTCTTCAGGTCATTCTTCATCGCCAGGTAGCTAGCGCACAAGCCACAGTTCATCCCACAGGGAGCGATTAGTTCTTCATTCATGACTTCCACAACAGTAATATACAGGATTTGAAGCGATGGATACCAGTGCGCTAAAAATCAATCTGTATCAGCGCTGGAGTGAGTAATAGGTGAATGGGCCAAGGGATTGTTTGCCGCACAGTGAGTTGACGATAACCCAATAAAAGGTTATTATTAATATACGATGTTCTGCATTTATTATAACAACGAAATAAAGAGGGAATATGTTAGAGCAATATCTATATATCATAGTTGGCCTTGCTCTTGTTTTGGGCGTCGTTATTGGGTACTTTGTCAGGCAGTTAGTAGCCAATCGGGAGATCCAAAGAACAAGAAACGAGGCACAGAAGTTATTAGATGAGGCAACAACCAAGCATAATGAGCTACTCCGTGCAGCTAGAGAAGAAGCTATCAAGGTTGGCAACGCTGCCGAGGCGGAAAACAAGGAACGTCGCCTTGAAATACAACGATTAGAAAAGCGTTCTAACCAGAGAACAGAGGCGCTGGAGCGGAAGTTAGAGGGTGTAGAGCGGCGTGAGCGTGATTTAGACAGCAAGAAAAAAGAGGCTGAGAGGATAACAGCTGAACTCCAGGCAATAAGAGAAAAACAGCTGGCAAAGTTAGAATCCATCTCTGGCACATCCAGCACAGAAGCAAAAACCCTCTTGTTTCAAATGCTAAAACAAGAGGTTGAAGAAGAGGCCGCGCGACAAGTCAGGGTGTGGGAGACACAAATAAAGCAAGAGGCTGATGGAAGGGTTCGGGATATTCTGGCCACCGCTATTCAAAGGTGTGCTACCGATGTTGTTTCGGAAACTACAATATCTGCTGTTCCCCTGCCTAGTGACGAGATGAAGGGGCGGCTCATCGGGCGTGAGGGACGCAATATCCGAGCCTTAGAGCAAGCTACCGGCGTTGACCTTATCATTGACGATACTCCGGAGGCGGTTACCATCTCCAGCTTTGACCCTGTGAGACGTGAAGTAGCTCGCCTCGCCTTAAGCAAACTTATCCTGGATGGGCGTATTCATCCCGCCCGGATTAAAGAAATAGTAGACAAAACCAAAACAGAAGTTGAAGCTACTATTCGTAGTGAAGGCGAGCATGCCGCTTACGAAGCTGGGGTGCCGGGCTTACATCCTGAGCTGATTAAGCTACTTGGCCAGCTTAAATTTCGCACCAGTTATGGTCAGAACGTTTTACTTCACAGTCTCGAGGTTTCTCATCTGGCAGGGATGTTAGCTAGCGAGATTGGGGTTAATGTCGGTGCCGCCAGGAAAGCCGGCTTGCTTCATGATATTGGCAAGGCAGTAGACCACCAAACGCAGGGTCCGCATGCCTTGATAGGTGCTGACCTGGTTAAGCAGTGGGATAAGAATCAGGAAGTGGTTCAAGCCGTTGCCGAACATCATGGTGAGGCAGGGACTAGTACTGTCATGGGCTTTATCGTGGCTGCTGCCGATGCCATAAGTAGTTCACGGCCGGGGGCAAGACGTGAGTCCATGGAACAATATTTGAAGCGTATTACGGACTTGGAAGATATAGCTGCTGGTTTCCCTGGTGTGGAAAAGGCTTTTGCTATCCAAGCCGGGCGTGAAGTGCGTGTCATGGTAAAACCAGATAAGGTGGATGATTTAACTGCGGTGAGGTTAGCTCGGGATATTGCTAAGAAGATAGAAGAGAGTCTAACCTATCCTGGCCAGATAAAAATAATGGTGATAAGGGAGACTACGGCGACAGATTACGCCAAGTAGATTTGGAAATACTGGCAATAGGCGACATCATCGGCAAGCCTGGTAGGAAGGCAGTGAAAGAAATCCTGCCAGGCTTATGTGATGAACACAATATTGACCTCGTCGTAGGCAATGGCGAGAATGTTGCCGGCGGGGTAGGACTGACCCCCAGTACAGCAGAGGAACTCTTTGATTCTGGAATTGATGTCATAACCACCGGCAATCATATCTGGGCTTACAACGAAATTATTCCCTATCTGGACAGTGAGCTTGCTATTCTCCGCCCATTGAATTACCCGCCGATGAATCCTGGTCGTGGCTACTTGCTCAAAAACAACGTCCTGATAGTTAACCTCGTGGGGCGTGTTTTCATGAGCCCTGTTGATTGTCCCTTTCGAGCTATGGACCAGCTACTGGCTGAGTTTGAACATAAATCAATCCCTATTATTGTTGACTTCCATGCTGAGGCAACCTCGGAGAAAGTGGCCATGGGTAGATACCTCGACGGACGAGTCAGCGCTGTGTTGGGTACCCATACTCATGTAGGCACTGTTGATGCTCACATATTGCCCGGAGGAACTGCTTATGTCACCGATATAGGCATGGTTGGCCCTATAGATTCGGTCATCGGGGATGACCCAGATTCTGTAATCAACCGCTTCCTTACTCAGATACCCAGCCGGCTTTCGGTTGGCAAGGGAAAAGTCAGCTTCGATGCAATTTTGGTCGAAGTAGATGACAAGACCGGCAAAGCAATGGATATCAAGCGTATCCAAAAAGTAGTGGACTAGGAAGAAACATTCAGTCGCTGGTCCAGTTCAAGCCTGATAGCTAGGAAAGCTTTACTTTCTCCATCACCCTGGACATTATCTCGCCAGCCTTACCCCGGATAACCACTTCCGCATAGTGGTCAAAGGGAGTTGGAGTTAAATTAATGATAGCTAATGTTGCTCCAGCCTCTCCGGCGTATGTTGGAATATAAGCAGCAGGGTAAATGACAAGAGTGGAACCAATGACAATAAAAAGGTCGCAGTTCTGCGCCCGGCGGATAGCTTCCCGCAATGTCTCCTGTGGTAACGCTTCTCCAAAAAACACTGCATCTGGCTTTAGAATACCCCGACAGTCAGGGCAATCAGGGACTCCTATCCCATCTTTTATCTTTTGTAATACTTCGGGCATCGGAAATCGCCGACGGCAGTCTAAGCACACCACCCACCCCACATTACCATGAAGCTCAAACACCTTATTTTCAGGGATTCCGGCCTTTTGGTGTAGGTTGTCAATGTTTTGAGTGATGACGCAATCTAATTTGCCCAACTGGTAGAGGTCGGCGATAGCGTAATGGGCAAGATTTGGTTCAGCTTCAGCAAGAAGTCCACCCTCGACGGACATCTTCCAAATATTTTTGCGAGCAGCCGGGCTGCTAAGGAATTTTTGAATGGTGAAATCCTCAGGGTCATATCTACTCCAGATTCCTCCCGGGCTACGGAAATCGGGAATACCCGACTCCGTGCTTATCCCAGCCCCGGTAAACACGACGACCTTTTGAGACTCTATGATAAGCTGAGCTAACCGTTCTATCTCTTCTACCACTTTACTCCTCTGAAACTGACTCTCCTACCTATAACCCAACCTCTACTACTCTTTCAATGCCGCCCAGGTCGGAAATTAACTCAATACTGGCCTGTGGAAAATAATTCTTTATTAGCGAAGTTACCATTCCACTCTGCCCTTGGCCTATTTCCAAAAGGAAACAGGCTCCATAACTAAGCTTCCCCGGCATCTGTTCCAACATTCGCTGTATTTTGTCCAAGCCACCTCGTCCACCAGCTAAGGCTATCGTTGGCTCATAATCTCTTATCTCTGGGCTCAAATCTCCAAATTCACAATCTTTGATATAAGGTAAATTGGCTACTATCATATCTACGGGCTGAGGCAACGGCTCAAGCAAATTCCCTTGCAAGATTTGCACGCGGCCGTTAACCCCATAGCGCCGGCAATTTACTTCGGTTACTTGTAGAGCTGAAGCTGAAACATCCGTGGCATAAATCTTAGCTTGGGGTAATGCTAAGGCCAGGCTGACAGCAATAGCTCCGCAACCTGTGCCGATGTCGGCTATGGTAATTTGCTCTTCCCGGTGGGAAATGCGCTGGGCAAGTTCCACAGCTTTTTCCACGAGAAGTTCTGTTTCTGGTCGGGGGATAAAAGTGCGATAGTCAATGTAGAAGTCGATTCCGTAAAACTCGCAGTGCCCCAAAATATAAGCAGCAGGCTCATGGTCAAGGCGACGCTGGACAAGACGCCATAGATGCTCTGTTTCCACTGAAGTTAAGCTCCTCTCTGGTTCTGTGTAAAGCTGTGTTCTAGATATCCCCAAGACGTGGCCGAGTAAAAGCTCAGCCTCAACAGAGGCATCAGCAATTCCTGCCGTGCGTAATGTTTGGGTAGCTGATTGTAAAGCTTCGCGTAAAATCACGTAAGAGCCGCTTCTAATTGTTCCACCTGCTCCTGGCTGATCAGAGCTTCAATGATTTCGTCCAGTTCTCCATCTAAAATCCGTTGAAGGTTGTGAAAACTTAAGTTGATTCGGTGGTCGGTAACCCGGTTCTGGGGGAAATTGTAGGTGCGAATCTTTTCCGCCCGTTGACCGCTGCCTACTTGCATCCGCCGCTCTTTATCTATGCTTTCAGATTGTTTCCGTTGTTCCATGTCAAGCAGCCTGGCCCGAAGCACCGCCATAGCCTTCATCCTGTTTCTTATTTGAGACCTTTCATCCTGGCAGGCGGCTATTATGCCGCTGGGCAAGTGCGTGATGCGAACTGCCGAAGTTACTTTATTCACATTTTGCCCCCCGGCACCCCGGCTGTGGAAAAATTCCATTTTTAGGTCATCAGGATTGATGTTGAGCTCAATCTCCTCTGCCTCGGGCAGAACCGCTACTGTGATCGTCGAAGTGTGAATTCGTCCCGAGGCTTCGGTGACAGGAACCCTTTGCACTCGATGGACACCACGCTCATGCTTAAAGCGGCTGAAGGCGCCTTCACCTTTGATTTCAAATATTAGTTCCTTGAACCCCCCTCGTTCACTTTGGTTGCTATCGATGACCTCCTCCTGCCAGCCCTTGGCCTGGGCATATCGGCTATACATACGGAACAAGTCTGCGGCAAAAAGACTTGCCTCCTCACCACCAGTACCAGCTCTTATCTCCACAATGACATCTCTATCATCATTGGGGTCTTTGGGCATCAGGGCAAGCTTAAGTTTGCGCAGGAGCTCACCTTGCTGCTGTTTGAGTTTGCTCACTTCTTCCTTGACTAAAGCCATCATCTCCGCTTCGGCATGAGAATTAAGCAAAACTTCAAGTCCCGCCAGCTCTTTGCCCTTGGCCTTATATTCTTGGTACATGCCCACAATATCTTCAAGAGCAGCCCTCTCCTTGCTCAGCTCTTGAAGCCGCCTGCGGTCAGTGGCTATCTCTTCTCGAGCCAGGAGCTGGCTTAGCTCGTCATAGCGCTTTTGTATTAATTCCAGTTTTTCAAACATAGCCGATACTATTATAATACAGAGGCACAAGCTGCTCAAACTTGAGCCAAGGGCGTTACGATGAAACTGGCGTCAGGTTGCTACAAATGCTTATGCAGGTTAATCTACCAAGCTGCAGAGCTAGCCACGGATGATGTTTCGCTGAAGCAGAGAGCCATAAAAGACGCGATGAAGATATTGGACGATGAGTTTTGTTACAGCCAATTATCTATTGTGATTGCTACCAAGATTCACAAGGTAGTAAGAGATGTGACCCATAACCCTGACCCTTATCGGACAATGAAGGAAAGGGAGGCGACACTCGCCAGGGAACTATATCCCAAGCTGTCATTGCGAGCGAAGCGAAGCAATCTCTATAAGGATGAATTTCAGGGGCGTCTTCAACTGGCTGCCGCAGCGAATGCCATTGATTTCTTCAAGAAGCCTGGTTCTATAAAAGATGATATCAAGAAACCTGTGAACTTTATTGTGGATGACTCGGAGCAATTTGAAGCAAAACTAAAAAATGCCGGCAAAGTTTTATATCTGGCGGATAATGCCGGGGAGCTCTACTTCGATCTGCCGCTAGTCAAGTGGATGAAACAATTCGCCGAGGTTATCTATGTGGTTAAACCATCACCTGTTCAAAACGATTTGACTCTAAAAGACGTAAGAAAATCTGGCTTGGCATGCGAGTTCGGGAAGGTTATAAGCACCGGCATAGCCTCACCAGGAATAATTTTTTCCTTGGCTTCGGCCCGGTTCAAACGAGAATTTGAGTCAGCAGACCTTATATTCGCCAAAGGAATGGGATATTATGAGGCTTTATCCGAGCTCCCCCCAGAAGGCAGGTTTTTCTATTGTCTTAAGGCCAAGTGCCAACCCGTAGCCGATTCGCTGGGAGTGCCTATAAATAGCTATGTGGCTATGCTACAATAACTCGGGGCTTCGCATATTTTTCCTGTATAATAGACAAAATTTATGTGGAAACCGACTAAGCGTGAAGCCATAATAGGTGGTTCTTCCCTGGTAATTACCATAGTTCTCTCTATTTTGTGCATTCAGCATCGACACTTTCTGGAGCAAATAGCAGGGTTAGGTTATCTTGGTTGCTTTATTATTAACTACTTGCCAACGCCACCCGGTTTTTCCATAGTGCTCAATTTTACTCTGGGTAGTGTATTATATCCTGCCATAGTGGGTGCGGTGGCTGGGATTGGTGAGGCTTTGGGCGCCCTTACCGCCTATTTTACCGGATATGGCGGCAGAGGCTTGTTTCGAAACAGTACTAACTCGCTCTACATTCGTGTTGATAATATGCTGCATCGCCACGGTTCAAAAGCTGTCTTTCTTATGTCCTTTATAATTAACCCCATGATTTACCCTTTTGCCGCGGTCCTAGGTATGTTGCGTTTTGGATGGCTAAGATTTTTTCTCGGCACCTGGGCAGGGAGCACAGCCAAAACCATGATCTTAGCCTACCTGGGATATTTCGGTTTGGGCTCTATCTTACGATTTTTGGGTGTGGGCTCTTAACTTGAGTTTCCCAAGCTGTTTTGTTATATTCTTGAACCAAGCGGGGCTGTAGCTCAATCGGGAGAGCGTCTGACTGGCAGTCAGAAGGTAGTGGGTTCGAATCCCATCAGCTCCACCAGTCTTATAGCCACCTTTATTACCACGTGCGAAAAAGCGAGGGATTTTATACAAGACCGGCCGACTGTTATATCACCCTTGCTCCGGCTCGATCAGACCATAGTTGCCATCATCACGGCGGTATAGCAGATTGAGCCTCTCAGTATCGGCGTCCAGGAAAAGAAAGAAATCATGCCCCAGAAGCTCCATCTGGCTTATAGCTTCATCTATGGGCATGGGTTTGACTAAGAAATGCTTGGTCTTTACCACCCTCTTAGGAGCCTCAATTTCCTCCTCTTCGATTGCTGCTCCTTGCCGGGCAAAAGAAACGCCTCTGCTTTTTTTATCATGTAATTTGCCTTTGTACCGCTCGATCCGCTTAGACAGCACATTCACTACTTTGTCAATGGCTGTGCTCATATCCTTAGACTTTTCCTGAGCTCTAATTAAGACACCTCTGCTGTCAAGAGTAACCTGGACAGTGAATCGCTGCTCAGGCAGCTTGGTACCTTCCCGGGAAATCTCTACCTTGCTTTCATCGAGGGTAGGTAAGTAACGACCCAGCTTGCCAACTTTCTTCTCAATATATGACCGTATTGCTTCAGAGACCTCCACATTATTCTTAGCGATAACCTGTAACTTCATTTCTCCTCCTTTAGTTATAAATCTCCCTTGCTAACGTTAAACCCCAAACAGACGTAGCTCCTTTGTTCTTGAGAGCTGCGGCACAGGACTCCAGCGTGGCTCCAGAGGTACATACATCGTCTATAAGGATAATTCGTTTACCGCTTGCCTGTTCATCACGGCACACGAAAGCATCGGCCACATTCCTTCGGCGCTCTTCCACATCAACTGCTCTCACCTGAGGTTGTGCTTGTTTAACTCGAATGAGGCAATCTTCAATCACTGGCAAATCAATGCACCTACCCAACTCTCTGGCAAGCAGGCTGGACTGGTTATAACCCCTCTCCCTCAATCGCCGGGGATGAAGAGGGACGCACACCAGGGCTTCGCCAGGCATGGGATTTGCTCTGAGATAATCAGCCAGTAATTCAGCCAGACAGGGAGTGATTGTTTTCAAATTTCGATACTTCAACTCATGAATGGCTTTCTGTATTACCTCGTCAAACCTGAATGGAGAGCGGATGCCGTCAATCTCAGTTTGTCTTTTCCTGCAGATTGGACATACGATACCGCTCGCCTGGGGCCTGCCACACTTTGGGCAAAGCGGGGGCACTAGCCTCGGTAGCTTTCCAAGACACTCAGGGCAAAGAAAGCCTCCCACTTTCCCACAGCCAACGCATCGGCGCGGGAAAAAGGAGTCCACCGCCAGCTCAATTAATCTACCTGAACGAAGCAAATCTTCTACTAAGGAGTGTATTCTCGGCGTGGTGTGCGGGTATGAAGTTCTCCACTGAGAATAGGCTCATTGAGGTATATTTCACCATTCCTGATCTTTACATTGTATCCACAATCAGGACGGGTACACACCCAGGCCTTGTAGTGAATCGGTGCTCCCTGACTACCAAAGTCAGACAGAGGCACCAAATCCCCCTTTCCGCATTTCTGACACTTTGGGAATGAACCGGTTTCCAAGTTCCACCTCCACAATTAATTTATTTGTTAATCAAAACCAGTAAGTATATACTATCAAAAATTCGTTTGCAAGAGTATTTTCACATAAAAGTCAATTTTTTTAAATTTTTTTTAGACTTTACTAATGTCCCAGCTTAACCACCGACAGGCAGGTATAAATAGCACCGGTCGGCGTCAGCTGGCTCCTCATTAACCTGATAGCCTCGACCGCAACAGGATATTTATCTTCAAATACGGTAGAGCCCACAAGTTCGCCAAAGCTCCTTCTTTCCAGTGGTGATGCTCCCTCCCGGATGCGAGCCAGAGTCAAATGCGGCACAAAGGGGCGTTCTTCCTTAGCAAATCCCAAGGCGGCGAGTGCGGAGTCGATGTTTTGCTGTAAACTGGATAGCTTGTCCACCTCCCCACCAATGCCGACCCAAAAGACCCGAGCTTGCTTTAGATTAGGAAAAGTCCCCAGACCTGAAATCTCCAAATGGAATGGGTAAATCCCCCGCGCCGCTTTTCCCATAGCTTCAGTTATCTCTGTTACCCACTTAGCAGGAATATTGCCCAGAAATTTCAAGGTCAGGTGAATTCCCCCCGGGTCTACCCACTTGACGAACTTATGTTCATCTCTCTCCAATTCTTTTCTCAGCCTGGCTAATCCCTTCTTAGCCTCCTCAGATAGTTCAATAGCAATAAAGGAACGGATTTGCTCAGGATTATGTGACACCTCTGCTCCTTTGTCCATTTTCACCCTCACTTTAATCCTCTCACTTTAAGGGAGAAAGGCAATACTTTATAGCTAGTATTTATTTAGTATTTGAAAGAGGGACGATGCCCTTCTCTTACTTTCCTATTTCTTCTGTTCTTTCTTGTCCTTTTGCTGCTTGGGTTTCTTTATGTTCTTTCTGCCTTTGGTTCCCATTTCTTTGCCTCCTTTGCTATTTAAGTATTACTGCTATGTGACACCTCTGCTCCTTTTATCCTTGTATAGCAGTTTTCGGGCGTTAGCCCCCAGGATTCTAGCTTTATCTTCCTCGAGAAGCTGTACAGATTGGATTTGGGCAATCACTCGATTCTGGTGCATCAGAGGATAGTCAGTGCCGAAAAGGATTTTATCACTGCCGATGATGCGACTCACCTGCTCAAAAATCTCGGGCTTGTAAAGGAAGACTGTAGCCGCAGTATCAAAGAAGACGTTGGCTAAAGCCCTGGCTACTTCAGGCATCAGGGCATAAAAAGGCAACCCCCCACCCCAGTGGGCACAAACAAGCTTTAAATCCGGGAAAGCCGTGATAAAGGAGTAGAGAATGTCCTGGGTTATTCTCCCTTTTCCGAAATATTCATGCCCTACTGGCTCAGAAGAGTGAGTCAGAAAAATCAAGTCGTGCTTTAGCAAGGCATCAACCACAGGCTTCATTGTTTTCTCATCAGTGAGGTCAAAGCCCTGCACATCGGACCTCAATTCGCCAATTCCCTTAGCTCCGGCTTTAGCACACCGCTCTATCTCGGCTATGGCAGCATCTCCGGCCCGCGGTTGAATAGCACAAAAGCCGACAAGCCGTTTTGGATAGCGTGATACTGAATCTAAAATGTAATCGTTCGTTTTCACACACAGTTCCTGGCTGACCCAGCCGATGTTAAGAACAACAGCCACATCGATGCCCGTTTCATCCATGCTGGCAAGCAGTTCCTCCGCCGTGGCTATCTTGGCTTTTGGCTGAGAATAAAGCAGGGAAAAGCAAGGATCGCGCTTGCTATATTCCTCACGCTTTTCCCTCAGCCAGGCGGGAAATATATGGGTATGAAAATCTATAATCACAGCCGACATTATACCCCTTTTTAATCTTGACAGGACAAGGAATGAGGTATATAATTTACGTTTAACGTAAGACTTCGGGAAAACCAAATTTCTACTCTGTAAAGGGTCGAAGTATTACAAGGGAGGGGAAATGAAACACAAATTAATCTCAATCGTTTCAATCACAATCCTGCTATTTATGGTCTTGGGTAACTGCATCGGTTGCGGTGGCGGCGGCACGACTCAATATACCCTGACCACTACCAGCACAGACGGTGGTAATGTCACCACGCCTGGAGAAAGCACGTACACCTATAACGCATCTCAGGTGGTCAACCTGGTAGCCACTCCCGATTCCGGCTACCGGTTTGTCAACTGGACCGGCAATGTGGGCACTATTGCCAATGTTACTGCTGCCAGCACCACCATCACTATGAACGGTAACTACACTATCAGCGCTAACTTCGCCCTCGGCGTCCTCATAGCTAATGTTCCCGACACAAACCAGCCACCTACTAATTTATTACCACCTCCCCATCTTATTACTAATTACTGCGCCCCGATGGCGATGGTCAACATCCTGGGGTATTGGGATGTTGTAAAGGGACTTCTTAATGCCAAAAATGTAACTGCCTTTCAACAACCTTATAATCTTAATACGGTGGCGGAGTACCTCGGCTATTTTATGGATACCAATAATGCCGGCAGCCCAGCCCGAGCCAACGGTGGCCAACTCGGAACCAAGGATATTGATATAGCTCCGGGGACTTTGGAATTTGTCCGCTGGGATCTTGCCAACCCATTCCTCACTCCTCCTCCTGTTCTCCCTGCCGGGAAACTTGGTTACAATTGGTCGGTGCTTACGAATTGTGATACCAGTTATAATAACACCCTCGCTTTATACAAGCATGAGATTGATAGCGGCCGGCCTCTGGTAGTCTCTTTCGACTACTGGAACCCGGTGTTCGGAACAAATGTCACTGACCCGCAAAGCGGAGAGACGATAAGTGTGTTTGGTTGGGGGACTCCCACATCTAGTTCACACTTTCCTGACCCTGAAGAGTACTGGATTACCAGCGATATCGGGCACGCCGTTACCGGCGTAGGATATGTTCTAAACTGGGATCCCGATGGTGCGGGTGGGTTACCTCAAACCGACTATGTTATCGTCCATGATAACTGGGCGACCACTCCCGAGAATGTCGCCATACCGTGGGCCAACTGGATGTGTCTCTTTCCCGTTAGTCCGTAGTTAATCATAACCTAGCTTTTTGATTGTCCCGCCTTGAAAAATCAAGGCGGGACAATTTTATTATCTCCCGAAATTGCTTCGTTGCTACGCTCCTCGCAAAGACATAGGGGAAACTAGAATTGCTCCCTTTTTACAAAAATTATTGATAATTTCTCTAGGAAAAACTCGATAATGACATCTCATATGACAATTTCTTTAATAAAATTTTAACAATTGCACCCTATAATGGTGTTATGAGCATCCTATGGCGAATATACCCTGATGGTCAAGTGTGTGCGTCGAAAGGTTGCGGTAGTTTCCACGGTAGCAAACCCATCACATGTAGACGTGCGAATGGGGCTCTTTTAAGCTTTTGGATTCCAACTGTCATTTGGAATTTATTGGGACAACTACAAAAATCTGGAGGTGAGGCATGAAGACAATATTCAGTTCGTCGAGACACCACTATTACTTAGCCATAGTTAGCATCTCTTTGATTACGGTAGTTTTAATGGCCGGGATGGCAGGCTGTCAGCCTGTTCCTCAATCCACTCCCATGGTCGCGGCTTCGTATCATGTGGTGGGGCTTAGGTCCGACGGCACCGTGGTCGCTGTGGGACACAACTGGTGGGGGGAGTGTGAAGTCAGAAACTGGAACCACATCATCCAGGTCGCCGCAGGCGGGTATCACACGGTGGGGCTTAAGTCTGACAACACCGTGGTCGCCACGGGATCAATCTGGCAGGGGCAGAGGGATGGTCTCGGCAACTGGACGAACATCATCCAGGTCGCCGCAGGCGGGTATCACACGGTGGGGCTTAGGTCCAACGACACCGTGGTCGCCGCGGGCGGCGTGGGATACGATCATGGGCAGTGCAATATCGGCAACTGGACGGACATCGTCAAAGTCGCCGCAGGCGGGTTTCACACGGTGGGGCTTAAGTCCGACCGCACCGTGGTTGCCACTGGATACAACGACTACGGGCAGTGTAATGTCGGCGGCTGGACGAATATCGTCCAGGTCGCCGCAGGCTGGTATCACTCGGTGGGGCTTAAGGCCGACGGCACCGTGGTTGCCACTGGATACAACGACTACGGGCAGTGCAATGTCGGCAACTGGACGAACATCGTCCAGGTCTCCGCAGGCTACTCCCACACGGCGGGGCTTAAAGCCGACGGCACCGTGGTCGCCGTGGGAGATAACTTAGACGGGCAGTGCGAGGTCGGCGGCTGGACGGGCATCATCCAGATCGCTGCAGGCATCTATTACACAGTGGGGCTTAAGGCCGACGGCACCGTGGTCGCCGTGGGAGGAAGTGACTCCGGGCAGTGTGATGTCGGCAACTGGACGAACATCATCCAGGGCGCCGCAGGCCGCTATCACACGGTGGGGATTAAGTCCAACCACACCGTGGTGGCAGTGGGAGATAACTGGGGCGGGCAGTGCGATGTCGGCAACTGGACGAATATCACCAAGGTCGCCGCAGGCTACTGGCATACTGTGGGAGTTAAGTCCGACAACACTACAGTCGCCGTAGGATGGAACGACGATGGACAGTGCGATGTCGGCAACTGGACGGCTATCATCCAGGTCGCCGCAGGTGAGAAGCACACAGTAGGGCTTAAATCCGACCACACTGTGGTCGCCGTGGGAGGCAACTCCTCCGGGCAATGCAATGTCGGCGGCTGGACGAACATCACCCAGGTCGCCGCAGGTAAACTGCATACAGTGGGGCTTTGCTCCAACGGCACCGTGGTCGCCGTGGGAGATAACGGCGACGGGCAGTGCAATGTCGGTGGCTGGACGAACATCACCCAGGTCGCCGCAGGTGAATTGCACACAGTGGGGCTTTGCTCCAACGGCACCGTGATCGCCGTGGGAGACAACTCCTACCGGCAGTGCGATATCAGCGGCTGGACGAACATCACCCAGGTCGCTGCAGGCGAGTTTCACACAGTGGGGCTTAAATCCGATCGCACTGTGGTCGCCGTGGGATATAACGGCTACGGACAGCTTGAGGTTAGTAGCTGGACGGACATCGTCCAGGTCGCCGCAGGCTGCTATCACACGGTGGGAGTTAAGTCCGACGGCACCGTGGTCGCCGCAAGCCTCGTGGTTGAGCTTGCCAAATGGAATCTGGGCGAGACAGTGCCATAGGAAGAAAAATATGTCCAGAGCATTCGGCTGAGCTCTCGCTGAAGCTTTGTCAAAGAATAAGGATTTTGGGGAAACTGAGCCGTTACGGAGGAAGTGACGCATGAAAATAATACTTAGTTCGTGGAAACACAATTACTGGGCCAAAGTTGGCATCCTTTTGGTTACGACAGCTTTAATTGTTGGCATGGTGGGCTGTGGTGGTGCCGGGGCTCCTCCTTATTATGAACTCACTATCAACAGCACTGCTGGAGGTTCGGTAACTACCCCGGGAGAGGGGAATTTCACCTATGTGCCTGGAAGATCAGTTGACCTGGTGGCCCAGACTGAGGTGGGCTATTGCTTTGTCGAGTGGACCGGCGATGTGGGCAACATTGGCAATGCCGACGCCGCCATAACCTATATCATCATGAACGGCAACCATTCCATAACGGCTGACTTTGAACCCGAATGCACTCCCATGGTCGCAGCAGGTGGCTTTCACACGGTGGGGCTTAAGGCCAACGGCAGAGTGGTCGCCATGGGAGACAACTCCTCCGGGCAGTGCGATGTCGGCATCTGGAGGAGCATCATCCAGGTCGCTGCAGGCGGCAATCACACGGGGGGGCTTACGTCCAACGGCACCGTGGTTGCCGTGGGAGACAACAGCTACGGGCAGTGCAATGTCAGCGACTGGACAAACATCACCCAGGTCGCCGCAGGCTGGTATCACACGGTGGGGGTTGAGTCCGACGGCACCATGGTCGCCGCGGGGTTGAATACGTCCGGGCAATGCGATGTCGGCAGCTGGACGAACATCATCAAGGTCGCCGCAGGCGGCAATCATACAGTGGGGCTTAGAACCGGCGGCACCGTGATCGCCGTAGGAGACAACACCTCCGGGCAGTGCGATGTTGCCGGTTGGGGGAATATCACCCAAGTCACAGCAGGCGGGGCCCACACGGTGGGGCTTAAGGCCGACGGCACCGTGGTCGCCGTGGGATTGAACACCTCCGGGCAATGCGATGTCGGCAACTGGACGGGCATTGTCCAAGTTGCAGCAGGCGAGGCCCACACGGTGGGGCTTAAGGCCGACGGCACCGTGGTCGCCGTGGGATTGAACACCTCTGGGCAGTGCGATGTCGGCAGCCAGAGCTGGACGGATATCGTCCATGTCGCCGCAGGCAGGGTTCACACGGTAGGGCTTAAGTCCAACGGCTGGGTAATCGCCGCGGGAGACAACGCGTACGGGCAGTGCAATGTCGGCTGGACAGATATCACCCAGGTTGCAATAGGCGGGTATCATATGGTGGGGCTTAAGTCCAAAAGTACCGTGGTCTCCGTGGGAGACAACGCGTACGGGCAGTGCAATGTCGGTAGCTGGACGGGCATCAACCAGACCGCCGCAGGCTACCATCATACGGTGGGGCTTAAGCCCGACGGCACCGTGGTCGCCGTGGGAGACAACTACGACGGGCAGTGCAATGTCGCCGGCTGGGGAAATATCACCCAGGTCGCCGCAGGCGGTGACCATACAGTGGGGCTTAAGTCCGATGGCACTGTAGTCGCCGCGGGAGATAATGCCTACGGGCAGTGCAATGTCGGCGGCTGGACGAACATTATCCAGGTCGCCGCAGGATACGATCATACAGTAGGGCTTAAGTCTGACGGCACTGTGGTCGCCGTGGGACGGAACCACAAGTATCAGTGCAATGTCGCCTACTGGACGGACATCACCCAGGTGGCTACAGGCTACGATCACACGGTGGGGCTTAAGTCCGATGGCAGAGTGGTGGCTGTGGGAGATAATGACTACGGACAGTGCAATGTCACTAGCTGGACCAATATCACGCAGGTCACCGCGGGCAACTATCACACAGTGGGGCTTAAGCCCGATGGCACCGTAGTGGCCGTGGGAGACAACTACAGTGGGCAGTGCGATGTTGGCAGCTGGACGGACATTATCCAGGTCGCCGCAGGCCGGTTTCGCACGGTGGGGCTTGAGGACGATGGTACTGTAGTCGCCACAAGCCTGGTTGTCCATTGGAATCTGCTACTTGCGTTGCCACCGCTGCGGTATCCACCCCCACCACCCCAATCCCCACCCAGTCCAGGTGGTTGCTTCATCGCCACCGCAGCTTACGGCACCCCAATGGCTGAGGAAATACAAATTCTCCGTGAGTTCAGAGATGAATATCTGCTCACCAATCCAGTGGGACAAGCCATGGTAAGCCTCTATTACAGGGTCAGCCCACCAATAGCTGAGTTCATCACTGAGCATCCCAGCTTGAAGCCGATAGTAAGGGCCGGGCTATTGCCCGCTGTGGTAATGAGCACCATAGTCGTCAATACTACCTCGGCCGAGAAGGCAACAATAATAGGCTTGCTGGTGCTACTTTCGGTGGCAGTGGCGGTATGGGCGACAAGGCGGCGAGGCAGAGGACCACAGCATACCTGAGGGTGAAATTGCATATTTGGGGCAAGAGCCGCGAGATTATCCTGCCACGGCTACAGTTGGAATGATAAGCCTAGCCAGAGGCAAGTGGTCATATTTCGACTGTCCCACCTTCAACGGGCAAGATGATATTTATCCCGCTGTCGCTCAGATTATCCAAGTAGAATTCGGGCTTCTCGGAGTGCACCGGTATAAGCATCTCCGGTTGAATCTCTCTGGCAACTCGCAGCAAATCGGGACCACAGGCATGTCCCGAAGCATGCAAACCCTTCTCTTCCTCAGGTATTTCCCACTTGCTGTTCCTTTCTACAGGGAGCCCGAATCCGCGCAGTCCGAAGCGTTCCAGCCAGTGATGCAGGCGCCGGAAGTCCATCTCCTGTTCCTCGTTGTGAGGTTCGCTGGAGCTAAAGACATAAAGGCTGCCGGGCCGGGGCTGTATGCTGGGCAGCTCATTCAAATCAAAGAAGCTGAAGCAGAGGATGAAATCATCCTGGTTAGAGGCAACGTCCTTAGCCAGAATAACCTTGCTAGAGTATTCCTCGTAGGTCTTTTTCAACCATTGAGCAGGGCTCTTACTAGCAGTTGTTTCTTGATATAAGACGATGGCACTTTCTTCAGCAATGTCCGGTATCTCAGGCTCGAGAAGTCGCATGGTCTTTAAAAGGTAAGCGTCCCTGGGCAAAATGGCTAACTTCCTTTTCGTGTCTCTGGCAACCTGCAAAAAGGTAAGCAAACGGTCTACGTCTCGGGCAGGAAAATCGGCAATGACCAGACCCTTGGCATCGCTAATAGTTTTGAAGGCATTTTCATAAACTTCCTGCTCGGCAACGTTCGCCTCTTTGTCCACATTGGTGCCCTCCAGAATTAATGCCCTGGGGTGTAGTTGAGCTGCCTTCTTCATAAACGCTTCAGTGACTTTACCTCTCTTGCCATGAAGCCGCAGGTCGCCACTGTAAACCACCCAGCCCGAACTTGTCTCAATGCCCCAGGCGCAGGCACCGGGGATAGAGTGGTCTACCGGGAAGCAACGCAGATTAAAGCTACATTCACTGATATCTTCCAGCGGCTGTGAGGCAAGCTTCTTCTGTCGGGTGGCTCTTTCCCAAAAATTTCTGGCCTCTTCGCTCAGCCCCGGCTTGTCAGCTACACAGAAGCGACGTTGATGGTCACCGCTGCCGCTGGCAACGTAAGCCCCCTGCTGCCATCCCTTCAGGCATTCCTCAACCCTGGGGGTGAAGTAGCATACCTGCTGGTCGAAATCTGCCTTTCCTGAGTCCTGTATGGCCTTGGCGATAAAGGCTGTGGTCGCTGTGGCATATACCGGAATGTCTTCCCTCAGGAAGGATATGTGGCCGGAGTGGTCGAGATGGGCGTGGGTTAACAGAATCCCACCTATATCTTCGAGTTTGCGATAATGCTTGGCTCGGCGAAACTGCTGCCACAGGTTTCCTGTCTCCAGGTCAGTGCGGTAAATGCCTTCAAGGTGGGGAAGCAGCCCCATAACTAACAGGTCGAGGAGTCCTGCCCCGGCTCGAGGCTTCAGATATTCCTCGTAGAAGGTTCGATACTTACTATAGGGATAGCCAAAGTCCAGGAAAAGCTTCCCCTTATCATCTTCAAGAAGGACTTTATTGCCTCCGATTTCCCTGACGCCGCCGTAGAACGTAAGCTTAACCATGCCGATACCGAAATTAAAAAGCACCCACTGTAACTATCCTATCATATCCATTCCGAAACTCGAAATAGAAACATGACCTAAAATGTGGAGTGCTAAGCTGCAGGTTTTTAGGTATACTTACGGGGATGGACAAAATGTTCCTGGTGGACAAGCCTAAAGGGCCTACCTCCGCCCGGGTAGTAGAGCGGATAAAAAAGAAATTCAACGTGAAGGCTGGTCACACGGGGACCTTAGACCCCCTGGCTACGGGGCTTTTGGTTGTTCTCACTGGCAAGTTCACGAAAAACGCATCATTATTCCTTAAGCTGGATAAGGCTTACGAAGTCAAGGCTGTTCTCGGTATCGAGACAGACACCTTTGATTCTGAAGGAATGGTTTTACGGCGAAACGATAACGAAGTAACCAGAGAAGAATTGGAAAGGGTCTTGAAGGAATTTTCCGGTGATATCTGGCAGACCCCTCCAGCGTTTTCAGCTAAAAAAATGGCGGGCCAAAAAGCTTACCAACTAGCCAGAAAAGGTGTCAGTGTAGATATACCACCTAAAAAGGTAAGCATTTTTTCTTTGGAGCTCAAGGAATTCCAGTTTCCTTATTTCACCATTGCTTGCGAGGTGTCTTCGGGATTTTACGTCAGAAGTCTTGCTCATGATATCGGAGAGAAACTCGGGGTGGGCGCTACAGTAGTAGAAGTTCGCCGCACTAGAGTAGGCCCTTATCACGTGGAGCAAGCTAAAAGCCTGGATGAGATACTGGGCCTTGCTATCCCCCCTTAAGGTAAGGGGGGATGAAGGGGGTTATGAACACCTCGCTGCCCGATCACTGAACGGGTGCGCTTCACCATGAAGGGAGCACTGACAAGTCGGGCGTGGCAATCTCATTCATAACTCCTCTGACCCCTCTTATCCTAAGAGGGGAATTTTTCCCACCGAGATTGCGGAGCCTGTTCCGAGCGCAAGCGAGGAATCTCGGGACTCGCAAAGACAGAAGACAGAGACGCCTCGCAATGGCAAGAGAGAAAGTTGCTAATGTGTTGCACGAGGACATCCCATTGATTGAGTTATAGTCCCCGTGATACAATATCTCCAGAGTGACCACCGAGAAAGAGAAAGCAGTCGAATTAGCCATAGAGCAAATCGAGAGGCAATATGGCAAAGGTTCGATTATGAAATTAGGCGAGGTCCCAGCCAGAGTAGCTGGAGATGCCATTCCCACCGGGGCACTGGCTCTTGATCTGGCTTTAGGAATAGGTGGCATACCCAGAGGGCGAGTTACCGAGATATTTGGTTCTGAGGCTTCCGGTAAAACTACACTCGCCCAGCATATAATCGCTGAAGCTCAAAAAACCGGCGGTATTGCTGCATATATTGATGTTGAGCATGCCTTTGACCCCAGATATGCCGCTAACTGCGGTGTCAACCTGCGCGATTTACTTATCTCCCAGCCGGACACCGGCGAGCAAGCTCTGGAAATTACGGAAACCCTGGTGAGAAGCAGTGGTGTAGACGTGGTAGTCATAGATAGCGTAGCCGCCCTGGCGCCCAAAGCTGAGATAGAAGGCGAGATGGGCGATGCCCATGTTGGTTTGCAGGCACGATTGATGTCCCAGGCACTGAGAAAATTGAGTGCCGCTATCAGTAAGTCTAAAACAGCGGTTATTTTTATTAACCAGTTGCGAGAAAAGGTGGGCGTTTTTTTCGGTAATCCGGAGGTAACTCCCGGGGGCAGGGCGCTTAAGTTCTATAGTTCGGTGAGGATAGATTTGAGGCGGGGTGAGTCCATCAAGCAGGGCACAGAAATAGTAGGCGCCAGGGTAAAGGCCAGGGTGGTTAAGAATAAGGTAGCTCCTCCCTTTCGCAGTGCTGAATTCGATATTATGTTTAATCACGGGATAAGCAAAGAGGGAAACCTGGTTGACCTTGGGGTGGCAACAGGCTTGATAAAGAAAGCTGGCGCTTTCTTTACTTACGGCGATACGAAGCTGGGGCAGGGCAGGGAAAATGCCAAGGACTACCTGAGGCAACACTCCGAGCTAGCTTCACAGCTGGAAAGCGCAATAAGAGCTTCAAAAGCTGTTCCCAGCATCTCTCTTGGAGAAGGTTCAGAAACCTTCCCGCAAGAAGCTTGACGGAATTCAGGAAGAATCCAGTTGACAGATAGTAATTCTTTACAAGATTGCCTTGATGCCGCCTACTACTATCTCAGTTATCGCCCGCGCAGCGAAGGGGAAATCAGGCAGTGGCTTCGCAAACGCGGTTTTGCTAATGAAGTGGCCGAGACAGCACTCGCCAAACTCAGGGAGCAAAACTTGAGCGATGATTTTACCTTTGCTCAATTCTGGAAGGATAACCGCCTGTCCTTCAGGCCTAAGAGCAAAAGATTGATAAAAAAAGAATTAAGAGATAAAAAAATAGCTGCCGAAATCATTGAACAGGTGACCAAGGACATAGATGACGAAGAGATTGCTTATAAGCTAGGCTCTAGCCGGCTGCCGTCCCTTGCCCACTTAGATTATCCGGACTTTTACCGCCGCCTATCAAGTTATCTGGCTTACCGCGGTTTTAGCTACGAAGTCATAAGGCGTACCGCAGTTCTTGTCTGGCAGGAAAAGGAAGAACGCCAGGATAATAAGCTGGGAGAGAGTTAAGCCGAGGCGAATGCCGCCTTACCTTGACAGTCACTCCCACAAAAGCTATATTTTGCCTGCCGAGGGCCATTAGCTCAGTTGGTTAGAGCACGGTCCTGATAAGACCGGGGTCTGTGGTTCGAATCCACAATGGCCCACCACCTTGTTAATTTTATTCACCTCACTTCGGTCGGCAGCCAGGGCTTATCACAGAGGGCTAGGAAAAGGTCAAGTTGCGATTTCTCTATTATGGCTGTAATATGTCCAAGGCATAAAATTTAAAGTGTTACCAATCGGAGGATATCATGGCAGAAGATTATGGAATCATTGACGTCTGGATGCAGCACCCCACACCTAAACATTTAAACCAGCCTATTTTTGATTCTCTTCGCAGATGGACAGGAGGCGTGGAGAAAGTGACCGGGGATATTCCAGTAGAGACCACCATTGCTGCCATGGATGAAGCGGGTGTTCAGTTGGGTCTATTATGTGCCTGGTGGGGTCCTCAGGGGCCAACCATATCAAACGACGAGGTGGCAGCTATTGTCAAAAAGTATCCTGACCGCTTTGTGGGTATCGCGTCGGTTGATTTGTACCGACCTATGGATGGCATTCGAGAGCTGAGGCGCTGCGTGCGTCAGCTTGGCTTTAAGGGCTTGAGAATTGTCCAGTGGTACTGGAATCTGCCCCCGACTGACAGACACTATTATCCCCTATACGCCGAGTGTGTCGAGCTTGGGATTCCATTCTGTTGCCAGGTCGGCCATACCGGTCCTCTTTGTCCTTCCGAACCGGGACGGCCTATCCCTTATATTGATGAGGTAGCCATTGAATTTCCCGAACTCAAAATCGTGGGGGGGCACATCGGGTATCCGTGGACGGTGGAAATGATAGCAGTGGCAACGAAACACGAAAATGTATACATAGATACCTCGGCCTATATCGCTAAAAGATATCCGGTGGAATTAGTGGATTACATGAAGAAGAACGGCAAAAAAAAGGTTATGTTCGGAACTAATTACCCGATGGTTACAGCAGCGCGGTGCTTAAAAGACCTTGATACCCTTGAACTCAGCGACGACGTGAAGAAGCTGTTCCTCTGTGACAATGCCAAACGGGTGTTTGGTCTTCCATGAGGGAGTAGATTTCCTCTATCGCCAGAATCCCCCAGCCATCCCCTTCATTCTTCATGAACCGCCAACAAGGCTAACTTTTTACCTGCAAAGTTAACGGCTGTCATAACCCTAAATATCGCTTGGCGACTCAATACTTCGAAGCGCCTATTTCTTCCATTTTCCCGGTGACAATAAAGACTACTCGCTCACAGATGTTGGTGACTCTATCGGCAGCACGTTCCAGATTATGGGCTGCCCACATAAGACGGGTTGCCCGTGTAATTGTCTTCGGGTCTTCCGCCATAAAGATAAGCAATTCGCGGAAGACCTGGTCGTAAAGATGGTCTATCAGGTCATCCTCAGTAGCGATTTTCTTTGCGGCTTCCACATCCCGGTTTATGAGGGCGTCCAAGCTACGTCGTAGCATATCTACAGTCTGTTCTGCCATACGAGGAATATCAATCAATGGTTTGAGGGGCGGCTCGTCACCAATCATTATTACAATCCGGGCAATGCCCACAGCGTAATCGCCTATCCGCTCTATTTCAGTCGTAATATTGAGAATAGCAATGATGATGCGAAGGTCACTGGCCATGGGTTGCTGAGTAGCTATAAGTTCAACACACTTCTCCTCGATTTCAAATCGCCTCTGGTTTACCTTCAGGTCATCGCTGATTATCTTGTGCGCCAGGTCAAGGTCTCTCTCCTTGAGAGCTTTAACTGAAGACATGAGGGCTTTCTCCACCATGCTGCCCATGACCAGAACCTCATCCTGTATCTCCCTTAATTTCTTATGGAAGGTTGTTCTTATCTCCATTGTTTATAACCTCCTTTGGCGTCTAACCAAATCGACCGGTGATGTAATCCTCAGTTCGTTTATCTTTGGGGTTAGTAAAGAGCTCAGACGTAGGTCCGTATTCTACCAACACACCGGCTCTATCTTCTTCCATCATCATAAACGCAGCCATATTCTGATACCCGCGCTGCCTGTTGCATATTGTGGGTAACAATGATAATAGTGTACTCTTGAGCCAGATTTTTCATCAAATCTTCGATTTTGAGGGTGGCTAGCGGGTCAAGAGCGCTACATGGTTCATCCATCAAGATGACCTCTGGCTCCACTGCCAGTACTCGAGCAATGCATAGTCTCTGTTGCTGCCCACCAGATAAGGCCAGTCCTGACTGCTCCAGCTTATCTTTAACCTCATCCCATAGAGCGGCATGTCGCAGGCTTTTTTCAACTATTTCTTCCAGTTCAGCACGATTACCAATACCATGTCGCTTTGGTCCGAAAGCTATGTTCTCGAACACCGACATAGGGAAAGGATTAGGTTTCTGGAACACCATGCCTACCTTCTTTCTAAGTTCGACAACATCGATTTTCGAATCGTAGATAAGGATACCATCAAGCTCAACGTTCCCTTCTACTCTTGCCCCTGGAATCAGGTCATTCATCCGATTGAAGAGACGGAGTAAGGATGATTTGCCACAGCCTGATGGACCTATTATCGCCGTAATAGCGCATGCGGGTATGTCTAAAGTTACATTTCTCAAGGCCTGGAAAGAGCCATAATAGAGATTTACCTTTTCGGTTCTAAGTTTCGTATCGCATGTCTGTGCACTTAGTGTTTTGTTGTTTGACAACGTATGGTTTCTATTCATCCATCTAAATCCTTTGCCGCGACCGAAATCTTATAATAGCCGCGAGAACATCAAAAGAGAGCACAACCACCAGCAAGACTAAGGCTACCCCCCACACGGTAGTTTTAGACATGCCGGGTACATTGGAGGATACCGTATAGAGGTGGTAAGGCAATGCCATGAACTGGTCAAAAGGAGAACTGGGAAGTCTGGGAACCAAAAAGGCAGCTCCGGTGACTAATATCGGGGCCGTTTCCCCAGCAGCGCGGCTTATGGCTAGCACCGCCCCAGTGATTATCCCGGGAAGAGCTTGCGGTAAGACTACATGCCTCACCGTTTGCCATTTTGTTGCCCCAACAGCAAGGCTACCCTCTCTATACTCTCTCGGTACGGCTAGTATTGCCTCTCTTGAAGTAGTAATGACCATCGCCAGTGCTTGAGAAGCCAAGGTGAGACTGGCGGAAAGTAGGGATAAGCCAAAATGAAAAGTTAACACGAATACACCGAGTCCGAAAAGACCGAAGACGATGCTGGGTACACCAGCCAGGTTCACAATAGCCATATTGATGAGCCTGGTCAACCAGTTATCCCTGGCATATTCGGTGAGGTAGATGCCAGCCATTACCCCTATCGGTAACGCTAAGACTAACGTACCAAGCATAAGGTAGAAAGTGCCAATAATAACTGGCAAAATACCGCCCGCTTTTCCCGCCTGTGAGGGAGCTTGCGTTAGAAAGCTCCAGCTTATGGCACCGGCACCATTGATGATGGTATAGACGATGATAAATAAGACCGGCAGTGCAGCAAGAGCGGTAGCTAACCCAAGGAAAACAAAGGCGGTGCGCTCTGAAAGTTTACGTGTCATCTTAGCTTTGATTACCGCTAAGACAATTACCGCGATGCTAGCTACGACATAGATAAGAAAGGCAATTGACACTGAGGTTCCCTCATCCATTGCTATCTACCTCGCAAACTTCCTCTTCTGGCGCTCGAGCACCCTCTCCGCAATAAGATTAACCGCCAGGGTCATGATAAACAAAATCAGGCCAATAGCGAACAATGCCTGGTACTGCAATCCACCACGCACAGCATTGCCGATTCCGGAGGCAATAGCTGACGTCATCGTCGTCATCGGGTCAGTTGGTGACAATGGCACAGCCAGAGCCCCGCCGGCCACCATGAGTACTGTCATGGTTTCGCCAATAGCGCGCCCCACTCCTAACATGATGGCAGCGGCAATTCCTGAAAGAGCCGTCGGAATACATACATGCCGTATCGTTTCCCATTTAGTAGCCCCTAGGGCATAGGATGCTTCCTTAAACTCTTTGGGGACGACATGCAGAGCGTCTTCAGAGACGCTGACGATAATGGGCAGGCTCATTAGAGACAGCATTATCGCAGCTGTAAGGCCGCATAGACCTGTATTCAGGTGGAAGATACTTTTAACTAGTGGAGAGAGGAGCATCAAGCCGATAAATCCCATCATCACCGACGGGATTCCTGCTAGTAGCTCAATGATAGGTTTTACGGTTTCCCTGACTCGTGGAGGCGCTACCTCTGCCAGGTAGGCAGCGCAGCCAACCCCGATGGGCACGGCCGCTGCTGTCGCTATCAAGGTAATCATCAGTGTAGATACGAAGAAGGGCAATATGCCAAAAGTAGGTGGCTGGGAAGTAGGATACCACTTAGTGCCAAACAGGAATTGCCATGGTGAAGAGTAAGCAAATATTGGCAGCCCTTCCTTAATAAGAACAACGATGATGCCTACTAGGATAATGATGGCAAACAAGCCGGCTAAGAATATCCAGCCTTCTATAAATCTCTCACCCAATCGCAGCCGCCGCCTCAGGCTCTTCTCAGTATTCGAGGCGGTGACCACGCTTGAAGCCCCTTGCTCCAACATTTTCTCTCGACCTCTTGCTTCTTTTTGAAACGGCTGCCTATCTTATCTTACTATTATCATGCTAACGGTACGTAACCTACCTCGGTCACCTTCGCTTGTCCTTTGGACGACAGACAGTAATCAATGAAATCCTTGATTATGCCGGTGGGTTCGCCACTGGTGTAGAAGAAGAGTGGTCGGGCAATGGGGTAGGTGCCGTCAAGGACTGTCTCCACGCTGGGCAGTATGCCCGGGTCACTGGCTGTCTTCTTTACCGCCACAGTTTTCACCTGACTGGTGACATAGCCCAGGCCTGCATAGAAAATAGCGTTGGGGTTTTGAGCAACTTCTATTATACCTGCTTCGGTCGAGGGCAGGAAAAGGACCTCAGGACCATATTGGAGTGTTGTATTCGCGGTTGGTAGACCCTGCATTTGCACAATGCGCTGTAGAAAGAAATCATGACTACCGGAGTTGGTATCGCGGGAGAGCACCACTATGGGAACATCTTTTCCCCCAACTTCTTGCCAGTTGGTTATCTGGTTGGTGTAGATTGCCGAGAGTTGAGCTATCGTCAACTCAGACACGTTGTTGGACGGATGTACGCCCACAGAGAGGCCGTCGTTAGCGACGTGGATTTCGTAGGGATGGACGCCCTTGGCTTCTGCTTGGTCAATTTCATTCTGTGTTATGTTTCTTGAAGCCTGGGCGATATCAGTAGTGCCATCAATGAGTGCGGCGATACCAGGTCCAGTGCCGGGACCGCTGACGGATATGCTCACATTTGAATTATCCTTCATGAATTCCTCAGCCCACACTGAACTCAATGGAGTTAACGTGTTTGATCCGATGATTTTGAAGGAACCTGCGAGAGGGGTGCCGCTACGAACAGTAAAAACAATGACTAAAGCCAGTATTACCACAACCACAAGAGGTATGAGCCATTTTCTGATTGACTTTTTCAAATTATTTTCCTCCTTATATATTTAATTTCGATGGCTTTGAAGCACTTCTGTTCATCTATTAATAGAATACAGGGCGGACTTTAAGACTGGTTTAAGGCTTTGTTAAAGTCTCGTTAAATTTTATAGATTGCTTGCGTCGGGGTTTGTTTTGAGAGGAAGATTGAAGCTGAAAGTGGAACCTTTGCCCTCTTCGCTTTGAGCCCAGATATTGCCGCCGTGAGCTTGGACTGTGTGTTTGGCTATAGCTAGTCCAAGCCCACTTCCACCCCTTGGCCGGGCTTTATCAGCTTTGTAGAAGCGCTCAAATACATGGAGTAAATCTTCTTTAGAAATTCCAATTCCAGTATCACAAACGCTAACAGTGACAGACTCCCTGTCAGCTTTAGTGGATACAGTTACCTTTCCGCCGAGGTGGTTAAACTTGATAGCATTATGAACTAGATTGGTGAGTGTTTGTCTAATCCTGTCGTTATCAGCTCTGACGATGGGAAGGTCTGTGTCCAGGTCGGTGGTTATGGTCACCTGCTGTCTTTGCGCCAGTGGGTTCAACTGAGCGACGACCTCTTGTACCAGTAAGTTGAGATTCACAGGGGATATCCTTAGCTCAGCATGTCCACTCTCAATATGTGATAGTTCAGTAAGCTCGGATACCATCTGGGTCATACGGTCAACCTCACTATAAATCCGCGATAGGAAATCTGCTGTCGCTTGTTTATCGTCAATGGCACCTTCTTTCAGAGTTTCTATCATAGCCTTGATTCCCGCGAGAGGTGTTCTCAGTTCGTGGGAAATATTGCCTATCAGTTCTCGCCGCATGGTCTGCAGGCTTCTCAGGTCGGTCAGGTCTTGAAATAGCAGTAGTGCTCCGGTTAGTCTGTCTTCTATAAGCGGGATAGCTATTGCCCTGATAAACCTCTTTGAGATAACTGATTCAAACTGGACGGTTTGCGTTTGGCTGGTTCTCAAACACAGTTTCAAAATCTCATCTGCTTCATGGTCATGCACTACCTCTATCAAAGGCGTGTTTATTACGTCTTTCTCCGGGAAACCGAAGAGCTTTCCAGTAGCTTGGTTGGCTAAGACTATTTTCCCTTCCACGTCCGCCATGATAACGCCATCAGCCATGTTAGCAAGAACGGTCTGAAGCTTAGTCTTTTCTATCGAGATATCTCCCACCAGTGTGTTTAAGTTCGATGACATCTCGTTAAAAGCTTGAGCAAGCTGTCCTGTTTCATCTCTGGTGCGTACTGGTATTTTCTGTCCCAGTTCCCCTGAGGCAATTCTTTTCGATGCTTTAGTGATCTCCCTTAAGGGGCGGGTTGTCGCCCGGCTAATAAGCACAGCAGCCACTATAGCCAGTACAGCCATCACCACCACTGCCAAGATGATAATTAAGGTTACCTGGTTAAGCGAATTTTCTACTGTAGCCAGTGGAAGTGCTACCCTGGCTACCCCTACAATATTGCTCTGGTTTGTTATGGGCACCGCAACGTACATCATCATCTCACCTAGAGTAGTGCTGTAACGAGTGCTTTCACCCAGACCTGAAGCCAGTGCATCTATCACTTCAGGCCTTGTGGCGTGATTATCCATGGTCGCTGGGTCTTCTTGGGAATCGCCTAAGACCGTGCCATTCAGTGCGATGATGGTGACGCGGGCATCAATTTCCATTCCTAATTTCTTAGCCAAAGTATCTAGGTCACCACCCTGGCCGAGAAAAGTGGGCAGGCTGGCCTCTGCGGTAATTTTCGCTTCATCCTCCAAGCGTAAGCGTAAATTTTCAAGCTGAGAGTTTCTGGCAAAACTTGTTAGGTAAATACCTAACACACTCGTGCTGACTACAATGAGCAGGATGAACGGTATGGCGATTCGCCACTGAATGCTGCGAAACAATTTTATCCTTCCAACTTATATCCGGTACCCCTAACAGTTACGAGGTGCTTAGGATTGGCTGGGTCCATCTCTATTTTTTGTCTTAACCAGCTAATATGCACATCGACGGTCCTAGTATCACCGGCGAAATCGTAGCCCCATACTTTCTCTAGAAGCTGGTCTCGGCTGAATACGAAGCCTTTATTTCTGGCTAGAAACGCCAGCAAATCAAACTCTTTTGGCGTTAGCCCCAGCATCATCGCTCCTTTTGAAGCTTTATGACGGGCTATGTCAACCTCAATATCACCGACTGTTAGCAATGCCTCTCTTGGGCCAGGCTGCATTTCAACCATCTTAGCCCGGCGAAGCATCGCTCTTACACGAGCTAAAAGCTCTCTCAAGCTGAATGGTTTGGTCATGTAATCGTCGGCACCGATTTCAAGCGCAACTATCTTGTCAATCTCTTCTGCTTTCGCTGTGAGCATCAGTATAGGGACTATCATCTCCTTACGAAGAATACGGCATACCTCGAAACCGCTCATCTGGGGCAACATTATATCGAGGATGATGAGGTCGGGCTTTTCTCTGCGGGCGACATCCAGAGCTTTGGCACCATCAGCTGCAGTAATGACTTCATAGCCCTCTTTGCGAAGATTATATTTGAGGGTATCTAGTAGATTTTCGTCATCTTCAACAATCAGAATCTTGTCGTTGGTTACTTCAGCCATCACTTCTAGTATAGAATGAACAGGACTATGTAGCAAATGCCGCCACAAATAAGAGCCTGGGAACTATCTCACAAGGCCTACCTTTTTGCCAAATTTGGCAAATCAGGCCACATTTAAATCACGTTATTGACAAACTAAAGGACAAGGTTTATATTTTAAATAATTGAATATGGGAAAAGGCTGAGAACAGGACTAGTACAGCCGAAGGCGGAGTTCAGAGAGTCGGGGAAGGTGTGAGCCGATACTTGCGCAAGGCTGGAATGGACCTGGGAGCCGCAAACCGAAAGGTTAACATCGAGTAGGCTTTGCCGCAGGGGCAGCGTTATCAGAGTCCAAGGTATCGCCAAATTAGGCTGTACCTGAAAAGAGATGGCCGAAATGGCCGAAAAAGGGTGGCACCGCGAAGGTTAAACCTCTCGCCCCTGGGCGAGAGGTTTTTTTATTGCGATTATTGTGAGGTGATATGTATTATCCAACACTGGAAGAGGTTCGCCGACTGAAGAAGCATGGCAATTTGGTACCAATCTGCCGTGACATTCAGGCTGACCTGGAGACGCCAGTATCCGCTTACCTTAAGATAGCCCGCGGCAACTACTCCTTCCTCCTGGAAAGTGTTGAGGGCGGTGAGCGACTGGCCCGCTATAGCTTCATTGGCACCGAGCCTCTTCTTGTCTTAAGGACGGGAAATGAGAACCCCGTTGACCCACTGAATATGGTGGAAAAGAAGTTAGCTCAATTCCGTCCCGTGTCCATTGCCAACCTTCCCAGATTTCACGGCGGCATGGTCGGCTACTTGAGCTACGAAGTCGCCCGCTATTTTGAGAGACTGCCCTGTCCTGTCCAGGATCCTCAAGGGCTCCCCGAGTCTGTGTTGATGCTGGCAGGTACCTTGCTTGTTTTCGACCATGTTGCGCACAAAATCAAGGTTGTCTCTCACGCTCACTTAGATGGGGATGTGGACACAGCATATCAAGAGGCAACTTGTAAAATTGACGACCTGGTGAACAGGTTGGAGCAGCCGATGCATTCCGAGACCCTTAAGAATGCGCCACCAGATAGGTCTGAAGTGTCATCAAATTTTGCTCCGGCAGAGTTCGAGGCTATGGTATCTAAAGCCAAGGAGTATATCTATGCCGGCGATGTAATTCAGGCTGTCTTATCACAGCGGTTGGCAAAACATACTGATGCCAATCCCTTCGCCATATATCGGGCGTTGCGCTCCATTAACCCTTCTCCCTACATGTATTACCTCCACTTAGGTGATTTCTATATCGCAGGAGCCTCCCCCGAGCTTCTGGTGCGAGTTGAGGATGGCATAGTATCCACTCATCCTATTGCCGGCACTCGCCGTCGGGGTAAGGATGCCACCGAAGACCTGGCTCTGGAAGAGGAACTAAAGAACGATGAAAAGGAGCGCGCTGAGCATATCATGCTCGTTGACCTGGGGCGTAATGACATCGGGAGAATCAGCGAGCCAGGCACAGTCGAGGTAACTCAGCTTATGGATGTGGAACGCTACTCACATGTTATGCATCTGGTATCACATGTTCAGGGTAAGCTCAGAGCCGGACTTTCCCAGTTTGATGCTCTCCGCTCCTGCTTTCCCGCCGGTACTGTTTCCGGCGCTCCCAAAATTCGGGCCATGGAGATAATTGCCGAACTGGAAAAGGAAAAACGGGGACCTTATGCTGGCGCGGTGGGCTATTTCGACTTCTCTGGCAACCTGGATACCGCTATTGCTATACGCACCATCGTTATCAAGAATAACATCGCCTATATCCAGGCAGGCGCTGGCATCGTCGCCGATAGCGTCCCTGAGCGCGAATACCAGGAAAGCTTGAACAAAGCTCAGGCATTGCTTGCTGCTATCGACCAGGCGGAGGCTGACCAGTATGCTTTTACGCGTTCGGTTTCGCCTTGAATAATTAAGAATGAAGTGAGGAAGGATTTGTTGAAGAGTTTTCTAAAGCAAGGAGCACAGCGATGATTAAAGAGGCCCTTGAAACTGTAGTCAATGGTCGCTCGCTGACCTTCGAGCAGGCTGCATCTGTAATGGAGGAGATAATGATTGGCGAAGCCACGCCAGCCCAGGTTGCCGCTTTTGTCACCGCCCTGCGTGTTAAAGGAGAGACGGTAGATGAGATTGCTGGCTTAGCCACCGTCATGCAGGCCAGGGCAACACCAGTTGAGGTCACTTCACCAGTGGTAGATACCTGCGGGACAGGGGGCGATGGCTCTTCCAGTTTTAATATCTCCACAACCGCCGCCTTCATTGTCGCCGGCGCAGGACTCAAAGTGGCCAAGCATGGTAACCGGGCAATGTCCAGCCATTGTGGCAGCGCCGATGTCCTGGAGGCGCTGGGGGTGAGGATTGAGCTCGGGGCTGAGGCTGTCGCTCAATGCGTGGAGACAGTAGGCATCGGCTTCATGTTCGCTCCCAACTTTCACCCGGCGATGAAATACGCCGCTGCCCCGCGACGCGAAATCGGAATCCGTACTGTGTTTAACATTCTCGGTCCCCTTACTAATCCCGCCAAAGCCAAGTTTCAGGTCATTGGCGTGCCCTCTAAGGAACTGGGAGAGAAGATTGCCTCTGTTCTCCACCGTCTGGGCACAGAGCACTCCCTGGTGGTACATGGCACAGATGGCATGGATGAAATTTCCATCAGTGGGAAATCTCTGGTATGGGATATCAATCAACATCAAGTATCGCCACCTTACGAAATTTCCCCCGAGGATTTGGGGTTTATGAAGGCCAGCGTGACCCAAATTAGGGGAGGAACAGCCAGACAAAATGCCAGGATACTGCGCGGCATATTAAGCGGAGAAGTAGGAGTCAGGCGGAATATAGTTATCATGAATGCTGCTGCGGCACTGGTGGCTGGCAACCAGGCCTCAGCCTTCAAGGAAGGTGTTTGTATTGCTGAAGAGACGATCGACAGCGGACAAGCTCTGGCCAAACTCGACGAGCTAATAAAGCTCAGCCAGAGACTGAGTAAGGAGTAGTAATAAAAAGTAGTCAGTATTGAGCTGATAATTGATAGCTGGAAGCTGGGAAAAAGAAATGTTGGATAAAATTATCGCCCAAAAAAGGGAAGAGGTGGAGCAAAGAAAAAAGGTAGCGCCCACAACCTATTTGCAAGAGCGCATTGCCTGTCAGAAGCCGACGCGTAACCTCGCCCCGGCTCTCAAGGATGATCACATCCGACTGATTGCCGAGGTGAAGCAAGCCTCTCCATCACGGGGGATGCTAAGCCCCAACCTCAACCCCACCAAATTAGCCCAGACCTATGCTAAAGGCGGCGCTGCTGCTATTTCAGTGCTCACTGAGGCAAATTATTTTATGGGCAGCATTGAGCACCTCGCAGCAATCAAAGAAGCAGTTGGGCTGCCATTGCTGAGAAAGGATTTCATCTTCGATCCCTATCAGGTATACGAGTCTCGAGCCTATGGCGCTGATGCTTTATTGTTAATCGCAGCCATTCTAAGCCCGGGACAGCTTAAGGAACTCGTCTTGCTGAGTCACAGCCTTGGTTTAGAATGCCTGGTTGAAGTGCACAATGAAGGCGAGGTGGAAAGAGCACTTGTCAGCGCAGCGGAAATCATCGGAATAAATAATCGAGATCTGAATACCTTTGTCGTTGATATCAATACCACCCGCCGTTTACGACCGCTTGTCCCCAAAGAGAAAATCCTAGTTAGCGAGAGCGGCATTAAAAGCAAAAAAGATATTGAAAAGCTCGGGAAATGGAGAGTTGATGCCGTACTTGTTGGCGAGGCTCTGGTTACTGCCGATGATATCCTGGCTAAGATGAAGGAGTTGCTATCATGACTCATATCAAGATTTGCGGAATTAGAGATAAGGCTCACGCTCTAGCAGCGGTTGAGGCTGGTGCTGATTTTATCGGGTTAGTCCTTGCTCCCAGCCAACGACAGGTGAGTCCTACCAGGGCATATGAGATAGCCAGTGCCGTTAAAAAAAGCAGCAATACTACAAAAGTGGTCGGAGTCTTTGTCAATGCACCGAGTTTCCAGGTAAATAAGCTTGCCGATTCCTGTGCTTTAGATTGGGTCCAGCTAAGTGGCGATGAATCCTGGGAGTATTGCCACGAGGTTGCTAGACCAGTTATCAAGGCAATTCACATAGACCAGCAATCCCCCAAGGAACTCTATGCTGCGTTATCTGCTGGAAGCAAATTGCTTCCCGCACAAGGGTTTATCGCTCTTCTGGACTCCCGAGTTGAAGGCAAATATGGCGGAACCGGAGAAAGCTTCAACTGGAACCTAGCTCAAGAGGTAGCTAAGAGATTTCCAATCATTGTTGCCGGTGGGCTCGACCCGAAGAATGTAGCTAGGTTAATCAAGAAAGTGGCACCCTGGGGAGTGGATGTCTCTTCAGGAGTAGAGACGGGAGGAGTCAAGGATATAGCTAAGATAAAAACATTCATTGAAGCAGTAAGGAAAGCCGATGAGAGAAAATAAGCAGCTACCTGATGCCCAAGGTTATTTCGGACAGTTCGGCGGCAGGTTTGTGCCCGAAACTCTTATGCCGGCTTTGGACGAACTGGAAACAGCTTACGAAAAGGCCAAGCATGATCCATCCTTCTGGGCTGAATTCGATTCTTTGTCTCGTGACTACACAGGAAGGCCAACACCACTTTATTTCGCGGAAAGGCTCACCAAGCATTGCGGAGGGGCGCAAATCTTCCTTAAAAGGGAGGACCTCCTTCATACCGGAGCTCACAAGATAAACAATGCTCTTGGGCAAGGTCTCCTCGCCAGGAGGATGAAAAAACGGAGGATTATCGCTGAAACTGGCGCGGGACAGCACGGGGTAGCTGCTGCCACCATATGCGCCAAGTTGGGGCTGGATTGTATTGTCTATATGGGTGAGGAAGATATACAGCGTCAAGCTCTCAATGTCTTTCGTATGAAGCTGCTGGGTGCCGAGCTGCGTCCTGTTTCCTCAGGTACCAGAACACTGAAAGATGCCATCAATGAGGCAATTAGAGATTGGGTGACTAACGTCAGAAATACCTATTACCTTCTGGGCTCAGTGGTGGGTCCTCACCCCTATCCAGTAATGGTACGCGATTTCCAATCAGTCATAGGCAAAGAAGCCAGAGAGCAGATTTTAGCTCAGTGCGGTCGCTTGCCCGACTACATCATCGCCTGTGTGGGCGGAGGCAGCAACTCTATCGGGATTTTCCACCCCTTTGTGAACGATAAAAACGTCAAGTTTATCGGTGTAGAAGCGGCAGGAAAGGGAATCAGGACGGGAAGACACGCTGCCACCCTGGCTGCCGGCACGGTCGGGGTTTTGCACGGGGCAAAATCTTATGTCCTTCAGGATGATGCTGGCCAGATTCTCGAAACTCACAGCATTGCCGCCGGCCTGGATTACCCTGGAGTAGGCCCTGAGCACAGTTACTACAAGAGTATTGGACGCGCCACCTATGTGGCAGTAAATGATAAGGAGGCGCTGAAAGCCTTCCGGCTTCTCTGCCAGACCGAAGGCATTATTCCAGCGCTCGAACCGGCCCACGCCATATCCTACGCGGCCAAAATGGCAGGCTCTCTAAATAAGGAGCAAATTGTTGTAGTCAACCTGAGTGGGCATGGTGATAAAGATATGGATATTGTAGTCAAAGCACTGGGGGTGAAGCTTTGAGCCGTATCGCTTCAGTTTTTGCCCAGGCAAATCATACTGCCCTCATTCCCTACATCACAGTGGGTTATCCCACTGTGGAAACAACCTTGAAGGCAGTGCCCCTTTTCGCTAGTGCTGGATGCGATATCATCGAGCTCGGTATCCCATTTTCCGACCCTCTGGCCGATGGCGCTACTATCCAGCGAGCAAGCTATGAAGCGCTCAGGCACGGAGTTACCCCAAAGGCTTGCTTTGAAGTGGCTCAGGAGCTAAGACGGCGAGTAAAAACCCCTCTCGTGTTTATGACTTACTACAATCCTGTGCTTAAGTTCGGGCTAGAGCAATTCTGCTCGGAATGCGCCGAGGTGGGGATTGACGGGTTGATTATACCCGACCTCCCACCCGAGGAGGGGAAAGAACTGGAAAAATCAACCAAAAGGCACGGGCTCGACCTTGTTTATCTTCTCAGCCCAGCTAGCACCGAAGAACGCATTAAGCTGGTGACCAGCAGGTCCAGCGGCTTTATTTACTTAGTTTCGTTAACCGGTGTCACTGGTGCCAGAGATAAACTCCCTGAGGAACTGGAAAGCTTCGTAGCCAGTGTGAGGGAAATGACTGAAAAGCCTCTTTGCGTTGGCTTTGGAGTCTCCACCCCCGAGCAAGCCCGAAGAGTAGCCCAGGTAGCCGATGGCGTCATTGTGGGCAGCCGTATTATACAGTTGCTCGACGAGGACAAATCACTTAAAAATGCCTGCTCTTTTATTAAATGCCTGAGAGAGACCTTATCGTAAAAGGAGGTTAATATGTAAGGTACTCAGTTTGAAATAATAGTCGAACAAGAAATCGAAAGGAGGAAAAATGGATACAAAGGTTATTTTAACTGAAAAAGAAATGCCTACTCGTTGGTACAACATTCAAGCCGACCTGCCCAAGCCCTTGCCGCCACTGCGGCATCCAGCGACAAAAGAACCAACGCGCCTTCCCCCTCCCCTCTTCCCCGAGGCCCTAAACGAGCAAGAGTTCAGTAAAGAAAGGTGGATTGAAATCCCCGAGGAATTGCAGGAGATTTATAAGCTATGGCGGCCCACCCCTTTAATAAGAGCTTACCGTCTGGAGAAGGCCCTGGGAACCCCAGCTAAGATTTACTATAAGTATGAAGGGGTAAGCCCGGCCGGCAGTCACAAGCCCAACACTGCTGTAGCCCAGGCCTACTACAACAAAAAGGAGGGTGTCAAGCGATTAACCACCGAGACTGGGGCTGGACAGTGGGGCAGTGCTCTAGCTATGGGCTGTGCGTTTTTGGGTCTTGAGTGCAAGGTCTATATGGTCAAGGCAAGCTATTACCAGAAACCATATCGCCGGGTGATGATGGAGACCTGGGGAGCCAAGGTGGTGCCCAGCCCCAGCCAGGAAACTGAGATAGGGAGAAAAATCCTCAAAGATGACCCTAATTGCTCGGGAAGCCTGGGCATCGCTATCAGCGAGGCTTGTGAGGAAGCTTTTGCCCGCGATGACACTAAGTATTCTCTGGGCAGCGTACTGAACCACGTCTTGATGCACCAGACCATCATAGGACAGGAAGCTAAAAAACAGCTCGAGAAGATCGATGTTTACCCAGACATCATCGTGGGCTGTATTGGTGGTGGCTCCAATTTCGCCGGCCTGTTCCTGCCCTTTGTCACAGACAAGATTAAAGGAAAAAAGCCCAAGCTCCAGATCATCTGTGTTGAACCCCAGGCTTGCCCCTCTGTGACCAAGGGCCTTTATGCCTGGGACTACGGCGATGTAGCTGGGCTGGCGCCAATTGCCTTGATGTATACCCTGGGACACAGCTTTGTCCCGCCTCCAGTCCATGCTGGCGGATTGAGGTATCACGGCATGGCCCCCATTATATGCCACCTTCACAAGCTGGGCTTCATCGAAGCCCGCGCCGAGTATCAAATCCCCATTTTCAAGGCGGCGGTGCAATTTGCCCGCACCGAGGGCATTATACCGGCACCGGAACCGGCGCACGCCATAAAGGTTGTCATTGATGAAGCCTTAAAATGCAAGGAATCGGGAGAGAAGAAGAACATTCTCCTGGGCCTGAGCGGGCATGGGCACTTCGACTTGGGTGCTTATGATGAGTATTTATCAGGCAAGCTCCAGGATTACGAATATCCCAAGGAATTGGTAGAGAAGGCGCTAGCCGACTTACCGAAGGTACCCTGAAGGAGATGGCTGATGCCATGGCGAGAGGTCGCCATGGCATCAGCTACAAATACTTGCCAGTAGAAAAGAATAACAGTGACTCCGTGGGGAGGATTACAAGGTAATTTTCATGTCTTCATAGCCCAGGCTTATATCAGCTTCCAGTTCCTGAGCTACTTGAGCTACTTCTTCCTTAATCTCCTGCTCATAAGGATTCCCGATATGAATAACAATGACGCGAGGTAAATACCCCTTGAGTCGGCGAAATTGTATGAGTTCCTTTTTTAGAAACTCAGCACAAAGATGACCAGCCTTCTTGAGCCAGTCTCCATACTTATTAGGTCCGGCAACTTCAGTAATAAGCAACTGGGAAGAAATATGCCGCCAGCAATCAGATATTCCCACTGTGGTATCGCCGGTATAAAACAGGCTCTTACCATCCGAAGAGGTGATTTGATAGCCAACAGCAGGTACGGAATGTTTTACCGGCACTGCTAAAACATCATAACCGGCAATAGTTTTTCTGCTATAAGGCTCAATAGTCTCAAGTATGAGGGTCGGTTTCTCTTTACTGGGATATTCCAGAAAATTGGTATATATCTTGCCATCAAGAAGGCAAGTAGTAACAATATCAAGCGTGTAGGGCAGGGCGTAAACTACCAGTTGCTTTCGCCAATAGTAGCCAGCGTTAGCAGCCAGAGTAACTAGATCCCGAGTATGGTCGAAGTGGTGATGGGTAAGCAAAACGGTTTTTATCTTTTTTTGTTGGGGCAGAGAAAGGGCCGAGGTAAGTCCACCAGCATCCACAACCAAAGCACCATCAATTAGTAGCGAGGTTAACCGTGCCCCTTTTAGCTCAGCTAAATGGGCACCTAGGATTTGGATTTTCACTTCACTGGCTGTCTATAATCCGCTCGGTAGCACCAAGAAACTTCTGCCATTGAGCTAATTCTTCAGCCAGAATCTGACGACCTTTCTCGGTCAACTCATAACATCGGCGCTTTTGCCTAGAAATTTGCTGCCACGAGCTCGATACAAGTCCTCTGCTCTCCAAACGGCGCAATGCCGTGTAAAGGGTGCTTGCGGTCAGATCAAAATAGCCTTCGCTCCTCCGCTCCAATTCTCTGGCAATCTCATAGCCATGTATGGGTAACTCGCCTATAATAAAGAGCAGCAAAGGCTCCACAACGCCCCGCAGTGACTGGTAAACGTAAGATCGCGCCATAGTTCCTTTATTATATCATTTTTAAAATATCAAATCACCCAGTGATTTAAATCAACGCGCTGGAAAAGATGAATACGTATTCAACCCACTTAATGTGCTATCGAGTTATCCGGCAACTACTAGGCACCCTTCTTCCCTTCCTGGCTGCAAAATCTAAGGACCTCAGCAAAATTATTGATTTTCGTAAGGTTGGTGCTTTCCACAAAGCCGTCATAGGTGAGGTTAATCCAGGGCTTGCGATACAAGGCACTGAACTTCTCGGACATCGCAGCCACAATTCCCCCAGGCATACAGCCATGGGGCATTACCGATATTACACCAGCAAACTCAGGATTCTCCATCCATTCGATGCCACTACCGATACTGAGAACTGCCTCGCTTCCGCATTTCGGGGAAAGCCAGCGGCTTGTCTGTGTCAACAACTCTGCCGTTGAAGGCTCTTTCTCATCAATTAGGTTCTGGAAATGTTTGACTACCGTGTGCTCGTCATGCTCCCAGACACGGTTTATCACGTAGCTAACCAGCGCCTTCAGGAATTTGCGATCCCTGATAGCATCCTCAACATGCCGATAGAAGATATATTTTATCCATTCACCCATGGAAGAAACGACGACCTCCAGCCCGGCCTTTTCGCACTCCCTGACCAGGTCCTGGTTGCTAAATCTGTTGGAGCGCAGAAAGATTTCGCCATTAATGCCCACCAGAGGCTTGCGGGGCAGTTCAGGGTCAATGAGAGACTTGAAATCAGGAGTGGCCCGGCACAGGACGTCATCGAAACTTTCCTTCTTACGGACGCGACCGACAATTCTGCCGAGATATTCGTCAAACAGTTCGTCAGCCGAGGCCGGCCATTTTTCATAAGGGCGAGTGCGCCAGAGCAACCTCTGGAGATAGTCAATAGCCACGCAGCCTTTCCATGCGAGGCGGGCAAAACGAGGGCTAATGTCTGTATCCCGATACGCATTGTTCGACACGGTGGTCCGTATGGGAAGGTCAAAGCCCACCTCCTTAAGTATCTTGATTTGTTCCAGGGCATATTTCCCAAAACGGCAGGGACCGTACGCCCCGGCCATAACTGCCTCGACGTTTTTCAAGTCGGTGCCATCTTCGTAACAGAACTTCAGAAAGTCGCCCAGGGTTACCCGATAGGGCAAACATTCCACGCCCGATGTTATCTTATCTGCATAAAATAGATTGCGTTCATTGGCCTCAGGAAGCACAACTGCTCTGAAGCCGCTGCCTTCTAGAAGCGCACCTACAAGCTCAATGTGCGGCGCCATCCTGGGAATAATAAAGGTCTTCGTGGTATCAATGACGGGCGGAAACGCTTTTCGATAGATATCTTTGTGTGTCGCTTCACGTTTCTCAGCAGAATGGGCAAATCCCTGAATGGTGTCAACGAAGGCTTCAAGGCGGGTAACGATACCAGCCTCAGCGGCATGTTCGTCTATTTCCAATTGCCCCAGAGGCTTGCCCCCCATGATATCTTCTACAAGGTGGAGGATAAAGGAGTTCGGGCCGCATCCAAAGTTTGTCAGCGACAACCCATAAAGCTGCGGGTCTGAGGCAGTTATAGCCGCGCCGGCTATATATTTGTTCTCATAGAACCAGTAAGGACGGTCGGAGTAATCCTTGGCATTCACCGACTCCAGGGGCAAAAAGTCCAGCGGTACGGGCACCACCCCAAGCTGAGCGAGCTTTTCCGCTATGCCCAGATTGGCCCCGGCATCTTGCGACATATAAGACCTGGCGAAGAGGACCACGCCCAACTGGTCGCTTTGGCGCAGTTGCTCCAATAGTTCCCGGCCCAGCACTGCCCGGTCAGCCTCGAACCTCCGTTGAGATTCAATACCAGCCAGGGCTGCTTCCTGGCCTTTCTTTCTACTGAACCCCATCTTCGCGGCGACATCCGCAAGGTTCTTTATCACATCAGCATCGCCCCGACTGAAATCAATTATGGGTATCAACAGCCGTTCCCCAAAGCCCAGCACATTGCGTATTATGAACGGAGAGGCCTGAACTAAGGGACAGGAGTATTTCTGGTTCGCATCTCCATCTTTTCTGCCCAGGCGAATGGCGCAGGGATAGAGGATATAATCCACATCCTTAAGCATTGCCGCATGTCCGTGGAGAAGCTTGAGGGGAAAACAACTATCGGAGTAGCTCAACTCGGTAGCCTGCTCCATGATTGCGTTGTTGGTCTGGCTGGAAAGGACAACCCTGACGTCGAGGGCATTGAGAAAACCGATAATGAGTGGAGCATAGTCGTACACCAGAAGTCCTCTGGGAATGCCCACCGCAGGTCCTGTGCCCGAATCTTTTTTGTACTCTCGAAAGAGCAAGTGTTCCCTCTTATCGAAGAAGGTCTCTCTCTTGGCATGACTGGCTATGGCGTCGTACTTATCGCACCTGCTGCCATAGAAACTATGCTCTTCGCCGGGCATCTCCATTCGAGTAATGGTGCAGTTGTTGTCGCACCCTTTGCACACAAACGTAGTAAGTTTACATTCTCTATCCACGACTTCTTGAAAGCCTTTGAACTTCGATTTCTGGCCGGCCATGGCTTCTTTGGCCAGGAGGGCTGCGCCTATGGCGCCGCTGACTTCCTTGTGCTCCGGCACGGCCAGTTTTTTCCCTTCAAGCTGTTGATGGAAGGCAGAGACTACAGCCTTGTTGTAGAACACCGCTCCCGTGAGGATAATCTTGTCGCCCAGCTTTCTGTGCTCCACCACCTTGGAGAGATAGTTCTTGGCTATGGAGTTAGCCAGACTGGCCGTGATTATCTCCAGGGGAACGCCTTCCTGCTGTGCCGATGCTACCGCCTGACCCATAAAAGCAGCACATCTCGTCCCCAGCTCAATGGTATGGGCAGCAGCAAATGCCAGGTCGGCAAACTGACCATTGGTCACGGAAACGCCGAGCATCTCGGCCAGCTCGTCAATGAAGCTTCCCGTTCCCGCGGCACAGGCTTTGTTCATGTGATAGTCCACAACCACGCCGTTTCTCTTGATGACCAGCTTGGAGTCCTGCCCTCCTATCTCGATAATATCGGCTTCAGGGTCTATCTCGGCGGCAGCTCTGGTCTGTGCCGTTATTTCATTCTTAATCAGGTCGGCTCCGATGAAGCCACCCACCAGATATCTACCCGAGCCAGTAACGCCCACGCCAGCTATCTTGACCTTGTCTGCGCCCTCCTGAAGCAAGTTTCTGAAGACCTGCCTGACAGCCTCAACTGGTCTTCCCGCAGTCATCAGGTAGTTCTTCCCCAGCAATCGTGTGCCCGATTCATTCATTATCACCGCCTTGGTGCTGGTGGAGCCCACGTCAACACCAAGGTAGCCAACACATGGCTCTTCTATCCTTCGACCATCTTTACCGTCCTGAACGGCGACAATCTCCAGCTTGGGCATTTCAAAATGGCGCTGCTTGGCATCCGCTCCCGATAGCACAACGCCCTGGGAAATTTTACCTATTGACAGTAATGCCGAACCCAAGGACTCCATGTGAAGGTAGTCTTCGGGAATGATTACCTCAACGGGATGCCCGTTCCTGGCAGAAATCATCTCATTGAGGGATTTGGCCACGGCAGGATTGGCGGCAACGCCGCCCACAAAATAGACCGGCTCCTGGAAAGTTCCTTTCTTTAGAGAGGCGACCATCCGGGCCACGCTTTCACAGAGTGCATAGAGCATGGCATCCAGCGAGACGCCCTTCTGCTGGAGGTGGATGAGGTCGGTTTTGGCGAAGACGCTGCACCGGGCGGCTATCCTCGGTGCGGTGCCTTTAAATTTCAGGGCTAGGCTGGCGAAGTCCTCCATGCTGATGCCAATCCTGTATGCCTGTTGCTCTAGAAATCTTCCTGTGCCCGCAGCACACAGAGGGTTGGATGCTACCTTCCACGGCTTTCTCAAACCATCTTCTAGCTCTATTACCAGGGTGCTTTGGCCGCCGATTTGTATGATAGTTTTAACGTCAGGGTAACAGTGGAGCAGCCCAGAGGCAATTGACAGTGAGCTACTATATTCTGTCCAACCAAGCTCTTTAGGGATAACTGCCCTGCCGGAGCCAGATACGCCGGCAGCGATAATCTCTTTGAGATTGAACCTCTCGCCCAGTCTGGCGATAAGTGAACTGACTGCGGCCCGGGGGCTGGAAGTCACTTTTTCGGTATCAAACTGAACGACCCTGGCCTTCTCGTCTATGAGCGCCAGCTTATCGTTGACAGAGCCAATATCTACGCCTAAATAGTAATTCATTGCTCGGCGTTCAATTGTAGCAAAAAACGGACTTCCTTAAAAGTGAATCATCTCTACTTGTTAAATCCCTTCTGTCATTGCGAGCAAAGCGAAGAAATCTCTTTTTCCTTGATAGGACAAGACTAAGGGGAGAGTGAACTCTGAGAACTTTCCCCCTCCAACCCCCAGCCGTTAAGGGAGGGAGAATCATAATGATTTGTGCAATTATCTGTAAGTAGTCTTGCGAACTAATGAGCAATTTCGCCCTCAGGTATACTCTGAATCCCTGCCCCGTCGCCTCGTTGCCCAGATAGACACTGCCAACGAAACCAGCACCAGCAAACCCACTATAACCACCTTCTCAGCCGGAGTAGTATTGACGACTATGGTGCTCATGATCACAGCAGGTAATAGTCCAGCTCTCACTATTGGCTTCAGGCTGGGATGCTCAGTGATAAACTCGGCTATTGGTGGGCTGACCAAGTAGTAGAAATTTACGAAGGCTCGTCCCACTACGTTGATTAGCAGGTATTCATCTCTGAACTCACGCAGAATCTGTATTTCCTCGGCCATTGGGGTGCCGTAGGCTGCGGTAGCGATGAAGCACCCCCCAGCTCCATTAAAATCGGCCATGATGGAATAGGCGTTGTTCATGGTGATGGTGGTCGAGGTTGCCGTGACATTCGCAATGGTGCCCACATCGCCAGTCCATTTTAAAAACTGACCGCCTTCGTCAGGCACAGCTACAAGGGGGACGTTGGCGCCGAGAGGATACAAGAATGTCCCTTCACCGGGGGTGATTACCGAGCCGCCTCTGGTGCTGGATATCATCAATAACACCATGGGTTCAGGCTGCCACAACCCAAAATTGGCAGTGATGTAGTAAGAGCCATTCATGGTGATGGTGGTATTGGCGGCGGTGACATTGCCAATAGTGCCCACATTGCCAGTCCATCCTACAAATTGGTAGCCTGTGTCAGCCTCAGCGACAAGGGGAACCACCGTGTTATTGCTGTAGACATAAGTTCCCTCGCCGGGTTCGGTTACACTACCACCAGGAGTGCTGGAAATGGTAAGGCTATACCAACCTGGCTCTAGTGCAAAGTTGGCTGTGATGGAGTAAGAGTCGTCCATGGTAATATTGGTCGAAGCAGCATTGACATCGGCGATGGTAGTTACATTGCCAGTCCATCCTACAAATTGGTAGTGTTCGTCAAACACAGCGACAAGGTTGACCACCGTGCCATTGCCATAGGCATAAGTCCCCTCGCCGGGGTCTGTTACATTACCATTAGGAGTGCTGGAGATGGTGAGACTATAGTAACCTGCGTCTAGTGCGAAGTTAGCAGTGATGGAGTATGAGGCATTCATGGTAACGTTGGTCGAGGGAGCAGTAACATTGGCAATGGTGCTCACATCACCAGTCCATTCCACAAAATGGTAGTGCTCATCAGGCACAGCGGTAAGGTTAACCACCGTGCCATTGCCATAGATATAAGTCGTCCCCACGCCGGGGTCGATTACATTACCACCAGGAGTGCTGGAGATGGCGAGGCTATACCAATCTGGCTCTAGTGCAAAGTTAGCGGTGATGGAGTAAGAGTCGTCCATGGTAATGTTGGTCGAGGTAGCAATGGGATTAGCGATGGTAGTTGCATTGCCAGTCCAATCCAAAAAATGGTAGTGGTTGCTAGTGTCAGCCTGAGCAGTAAGGTTGACTACCGTCCCGGCTTTGTAGATATACGTTCCCTCACCGGGTGAGGTTACATTACCACCAAGAGTGCTGGAGATGATGAGGCTATACTGATTCACCAGAGGCTCAACATCGATACCAAGCCCATCAATAATGTATTTTGCCTTGCAAATGACCGCATAGCCTGCGGAGCCAGCAAAAAGCAGCCCCACGAACTTTCCGTCTTTATCCACCGCAGAGCCTGAATCTCCTGGCTGTGAGAAGGACCAATTATCCTGAGTTACGACAATCTGGTCTGCAAAATAAGCTGACTTGCTGCCGTACGAAACCACGATAGAGACATTGGGGTAAAGCACCTCGCCGCTCGTTACCCCAGTCGTGCGTCCAGATTTTTGCACGGTGTCTCCCTGAGAGACACTGGTCCACCCTTCAATCCAGTAATCACCTGTCTCAGAAAACTGCTCCCCAGGAGACGCATTAACACCAACGTCAATACTGCCTATGGCAGCATCGGCATAGTTTTTCGCATTAGGATTAAAGTTAATAGGGATGTATGCCTCGAGTGCCCCCACCCTATTGCCTGACCTTCCTCCGTCATAACTTCCGGGCTGGATGATGGGTGTTCCTGTGTCGAGAAAATTATATGTATCCGGATTCATAGCGATAACGTGGGCATTGGAGAGAATCTTGTCGTTGTAGGTGACCATGCCCAGGGTTCCGGCGTACAGGTACATCCTTGCTCCTTGTGTGACGTAGGCTGACAGGCTTGTCCCACCGACTAGAGGTCTGACCTCACCTTTCCTCTCTGCGCTAACGCCAGTTAGGGGCTCCGCCACTTGGGTAGAAAATGCTTGTATTTTCCCGGTAACCTCCGTCCGCACTGCGTAACCTTCAAAGGAACGCGGCACTTTTTGCTTTGCCTGCTCATTCTCGACAAAGACGGTGATTTCGCCCTCGGTTTCCGAATGGGTGATGCCCACAAAGCCGACTCCAGCCAGAGGCAAAAGTTCTTGTTCCAGGGCCTTTCTGGCTTCCGCCAGTGACTTTCCATGACCAGAATTTCCATCAGCCAAAGCGGGCACAGAGCTAAAAAGCAGCACCCCAACAAGGACCAGTGCTAAGAATAGTAGAATCTTTTTCTCTTTCTTCATCTCTAACATTGCCCCAACCCGCTTATAGTATATCACCCTCACACTGCCAGGTTTTTTCGGGATTTTTCCCAGAGTTCCATCCGCATCCGGTAAAAAGTCGGCAAATGAAGTAAAGCCAAGCTACGAAGAAGGTTGACACCATAACAAAACCGGGGCTGCACTCAGAGAGAAGCAATTCCTGCAATGCAGACCCCGGTTTGATTTAAGTCAAACTTGCGTTTCTTATCCGATCTTCCCTTTCTTCAATGTCTCAGTGGGCTGGAACACTTTGACACCGAACTTCTTGGCAAGGTCTTCACATATCTTGGCCAATTTATCATACCCTATACTCTTAGCAAGCTGAAAAGGACCAATCATCGCACCGCCTCCATTAACCATCGCCTTGTCAATTTCATCCGGACTCTTGACTACTCCTGCCTCGAGCAATTTTGTCGCCTCGTTAACCTGAAGGGCAATCAAGGCAGTGGGGTCGAAGTCCTCTTTCGCCTTGGATAAGTCTATCTCCGGTCTGCCTTTAGACCAGTCAAAAATGCCCTTTCCTGTCTTCTTTCCCAGCTCACCAGCGTCAATCTTAGCTTTGAGCCATTTGGGCGGTGCATAGTCAGGAGAGAGTTTTTCAGCAAAATAACGAGCGCCATGATAGGCAACATCCAGCCCCACATAGTCCATCAGTTCGTATGGCCCCATAGGCATACCTATCGTTCTCATCTTGGCATCGATTCCCATGGGGGTAGCCATGCCTTTTTCTAATATGAGGTTAACTAGGAGTCCAGTCGGCGCATTGACCCGATTATAAACAAATCCGATAGAGTCTTTCTCAACCCTGACTGGCACCTTGTTCATCTTCAGCGCCAAATTATATGCCACCTGCATTGTCTCCTCGCTCGTTTTCCCTCCCTTTATAACCTCGACGAGCTTCATGAGGACAGCCGGGTTAAAGAAATGCACGCCCACGACCTGCTCCGGCCTCTTCGTAACCGCAGCGATCTCCGTGATGCTCATATTGGAGGTATTCGAAGCCAGTATGGCATGCTTTGGGGCAGCTTTATCCAGTGCCTGGAAAACCTGCTTCTTGAGGTCCATAATCTCAGGAACTGCCTCAATAACAAAATCAGCGTCCTTAACAGACTCGGCAATATCAACAAAGGTCTTGATATTAGCCAGCATGGCATTTTTGTTCACTTCAGTTATTTTCTGCTTTTCCACGAGCTTATCCAGGCTCTCCTTAATCCGAGAAAGCCCTTTGTCAACAAATCTCTGCTCGATATCCCGCAGTGCCACCTTGTAGCCAGCAAGCAGTGCCACCTCAGCAATGCCATGCCCCATGTCCCCAGCTCCCATAACCGCTACCTTTTTGACGTCTTCGACTTTCATATCAGAAAACCTCCTTTTATTTTTTACTTTCGCCCCAGAAAGCTATTCTCCTTTGAAAACCGGCTCGCGTTTCTGGATAAACGCTATCGCGCCTTCCATGGCGTCCTTCGTTTTGCTTACTCGTTGCGAGCCTTCCAGTTCTATTTTCACGCCTTGGTCAGTGGTGGTCTCCAGTCCCCTGGTCACTGCGTCGAGTATTATCTGCACAGCAATCGGTGCCTTTTTCGCCAGTGCCTTGGCAAGCTCCCTGGCATCGTTCATCAATTGCCCTGGCTGAGACACCTTGGTTACAAGCCTGATGCTCAAAGCCTCAGGGGCGTTGACCCTAGTGCCGAGTAGAAGCATTTCCATCGCCTTAGTCTTACCCACCAGCCTGGGCAATCGCTGGGTACCACCCCAGCCGGGTATAATACCCCGGTCAATCTCGGGTTGCCCCATAACCACTTGCTCAGAGTTGAGCATTATCCTGAAATGGCAGGCCATTGCCAGTTCACAACCACCACCAAGAGCAAAGCCATTTATGGCGGCAATTACAGGCTTGGGATACTTCTCAATGTGGCTGAACACCTCTTGCCCCCGGGACATAGCCTTCTCACCCTCCGGTGTCCCAGCCGTCTTTAAATCAAAGCCGGCTGAAAATCCTCTCTCTCCGGCTCCGGTGATGATTATGGCTCTCACCGCTTTATCCTGTGCCCACTTGGTCAAAACATCATCCAGTTCAGTAAGCACAGCTAGGTTTATCGGGTTTGCCGGCGGCCGGTTCAAGGTGATTATGCCGACATTTTCCTCCTGCCCTACAATTAAATTCGCATAAGCCATGAGATCCTCCTTGTTTTGAGATTTTTCAACGGCGCCATGATTTCTTTAATATCGCTCTCCCATCTCCTGTCAGCCGAGCAACTCACAAAGCACCGCGCCATTAGAAACAGAGAGATGTTAACATCCACAGCAGTGGCTTGTCAACGGTTAAAGGATAACGGTTAGGTATGTGAAACCTCTATCGCTTTACGATATTGGTTTCCACTTGTTCCAATATCCAGGAGCACCATCTTTCTATCCCCTCGCCGGTCTTGCAGGAAAGTTGGAAGACTTCGACTTTAGGGTTTAGTCCTGTGATGGAACGGTGAAAGGCGGCAATATCGAAATCAACATGAGGAAGAAGATCCATCTTATTTATTATCACAGCATCGGCATCGACAAAGATCAGGGGATATTTAATGGGTTTATCATCCCCTTCAGGTAGGCTGGAAATCACCACTCGTTTGTGTTCTCCCAGGGTAAATTCAGCAGGGCAAATGAGATTGCCCACATTCTCAATTAAGATTAGGTCTATATTATTCAGGGGCATATCTTTTAGAGCTGACTCAATCATGGCAGCCATTAATGAGCAACTTTCCGGCATATTACGGGTATTTATTTGAACTACTGCTTTTGCCTTGCCTTGCACTTTCTCAGCATCTACTGTGGAAGCAACATCGCCTTCGATAACAGCTATGTTCAACCTGCCTTTCAGCCTCGCCAGAGTTTGCAGAATAAGACTCGTCTTGCCAGCACCTGGGGCTGACATAATGTTAATAACGAAAACATTGTGCTTATCCAGCAGCTGCTGATTTCGGCTAGCTATGGTCTCATTAGCCTCCAGAATGTTCTGGATAACCTCTATTTTTTTCATTCCACCTCCACACTTTCAATATAGAGCTCACGTCCCTTAGATATTTCTACGCTCCGCCCCCCACACTTAGGGCAAGACCACAGGGTATCTTGGGGATGGAAAGTCGTGGAGCAATCCCGACAACGCAGTTGAGCTGGCACCGATTCAAAGTGGAGTGCTGCTCCTTGAGCAATGGTATTTTTACTAAAAGAATCAAAATAAAACTGAATACAATCGGGAACAAATCCTGACAACTCGCCAACTACTAAGTTAATTTGGATGACCTTGTTAGCGTGCGCCTCACCAGCTTTGGCTAAAGTAATATTAACTATGTTTTCAGTTACTCCAAGTTCATGCATTTGGTGCAGCAAATCAAGCCGCCATATTGTAAACTACTTCATCACTTAATTTCAATGCACTCTATCCCAATCATCTCGGCTCATCGATGTGATTACATGTCTGGCATTTATTTCCGCAGACCGGTTATTTAGTGTTCTCCTAATCCGGATTCTTGGCAGTTTATTGCGAGGGAGTTACATTTGGCAAGTGGCACAGCTTGTGGCAGAGCACGAGCTACAAGAGGAACTTCCCCCAATGGGGGTAGATGGCCCCTCACTATTTTTAGAAAAAGAGGTGAAAGAGGAGAATATTCGTTTAGCGCCACGATGACAGCGAGGGCAAGAGACACTTTCGTTTGCTTTGCTTTGCTGGCGAAGTAATTCAAACTTAAAATTGCACTCAGGACAACAATACTCATAGATGGGCATCTTTATTCCCTCCCTTTCTCAAAAGCTCTTAAAAATGCGTCAGGGACTTGAGGAAGTTGGGTATCCACCCATGTTTTGAGGCAAGTCAAGGAGCAGAAATTATAATGCTCGACTGTCTCCGGGCCTTTCCATAGTGACACCATAAGCCAGCCATCGAGCACCTCACAGGGTCGTTCCTTTCCGCTACATTCCACTCTTTCACCACAAGAGTGGCAGATAAAATATTCCCGAGGCATTTAAATCTCCAGCTTGATTCGCTTCCGTCTTCTCCTTGAAATGCAGCCACAGACTAGACAGCCACCACCTCCTTGACACCAGGCACTTTTTCCTTGAGCACCCGCTCAATCCCACCCTTCAAAGTCATAGTTGCCATGGGGCAGCCACCGCAGGCACCGGTCAATTTCAATTTCACCACTCCATCCTTGACATCTATCAGTTGGACGTCCCCCCCGTCGGCTAGCAAAGCCGGCCTTACTTGTGCTAAGGCTGCTTCTACCTTTTCTCTCATTTTTACCTCCTCGCTATTGATCACCTTCTTAATTATCTGTTTACTTGGAGTTTTCCATTCACATATTAGGGCTAAAGCTGCGAATTGTCAAATTAATCCTGAACTTAATGCGTGGATCTGCCTCACGCAGCATTATTAGCAAGCTAGGTCGGCCTCAATGGTTTACACGCAATTATTTAAGACGCTGTATACAGAATGACACTAATGGGGGCGATTAAGTATCAGACAGGCACGCTTATTGTCTCTACTCCCTTAGCAGCAGCGGGCTTAGTGTAATACTTATCTTGACTTATTGCCATGGGAAGGCAAGTTTGCATGCATGTCCCGCAGTAGATGCATTTGAAGGGGTCATACTTTATCTGCCTGTTTTCCAGACTGACTTCTATAGCTTCAGCCGGACATACCCTGGCACAATCGCCACATAGGTCACATTTGCTAGCATCCCAGTAAATTTTGCCTCGATAGCCCGGGAAGGGCTCTCTGATATCCTTAAAAGGATAACGTCTGGTAGCCGGTCGGGAGAAGAGATTCTTTATGATCGTCGGAAACATCCAGGCCATTTTTATTACCTCTCAGTACAAGAAATACAGGGGTCTATGGACAAAGTAATTACCGGCACATCAGCCATCTCGCAGCCAGGCAGCATAACCAACAAGGTAGGTATGTTGGCAAATGTCGGCGTCCTTATCTTCAACCTCTCTAGATGGTTTGTCCCATTGCCCTTTATGTAGTAGATAAGTTCCCCTCGGGGCTGTTCTGTCCGGGAGATAGTTTCGCCTTCAGGATAGCCATCAACCCTGACCAATATCTCGCCCTCCGACATCATTGCTAAGGCTTTGCGCATTAGCTCTATACATTGATAGGTCTCTTTAGCTCTGACTAAGGTCCGAGCATAGCTATCTCCAGCAGTTTCTACAATAGGCTCAAAGCCTACTTCCTTATAAGCAGCGTAATTCGTTTGCCTCATGTCTATAGCCACACCACTCCCCCGGGCAGTAGGCCCAACCGCTCCCAGAAGCTCAGCTTGTTCCTTAGATAACATCCCTTTGTTCACAGCACGACGCTTGATAGTAGGGTCATGGAGTAATGCAGGGGCAGCAGTGTTATCCAGCACCTCTTTAAGAGTAACAAGTCTCTTATCTACCTCCTTAGCCATCTCTTTGTCTATATCTCTTCTTACACCACCAACGAGGCAGGTCGAGGTAATTACTCTATGTCCGGCGGTCGTCTCGAGGAGGTCCATGACCATCTCTCTGGCCCGCCATATCTGCATAAATAAACTTTCGAAGCCCAAGGCATCAGCCAAAAGTCCCAGCCACAGGAGGTGGCTATGTGCCCTGGAGAGTTCACTCCAAAAAAGACGCAGGAATCTAGCTCTGGGAGGCACTTCAACACCCATGAGTGCTTCGACACCCTGGCAGTAAGTCAGGGCGTGAGTGATGCTGCAAATGCCGCATATCCTCTCACAAAGGAAAACGTTCTGGCGGAAGCTATTAAGCTCAGCAGCCTTTTCTATTCCTCGGTGCACGTATCCGATTACAGGTGTTACCCCTACCACTTTTTCATCCTCCAACTCCAATTTGAGGTGAACAGGCTCGGGTAGTACTGGATGTTGGGGACCAAAGGGAATCACTGTTCTTACTGCCATTTTTATTCCTCCAGGTCGCAACGCCAGCATCGCTGGCCTTCAGCTGTAGCCACAGCCTGACTAAAGCCAGGCTCCTCTTCACCAGACTGCACGATCTCAGATTTGGAATACTTAGGTAGCTTGGGGCGCCGCTTGGGTTTTTGTCGCTCAAGAAAGGTTTCTCGTGATGTTGGGCCTGTAGCCTCTATTCCTTCTATGTACAATACTCCATTGCCACCAATGTACCTATCAATAGAAATAGCTGCCTTTTTGCCTGAACCAATAGCATTGACTACCGATGTAGGCCCCAGAATAGCGTCTCCGGTAGCAAAGATGCCCGGCTTTGAGGTAGCAAACGTATTTGGATCCACCTCAATAATATTCGCTCCACTCATTCTTTTACTTGCCAATCCAAATTGCTTCAGTATTTCAGGTTTGCCGCTAAGAGCTGCTACCACTGCGCTCTGGCGCAACACTAAGGGACAACCAATAGCTACTAGAATAGCATCATAACCTTGAGAAGAAAGTCCCTCCAAAGACTCTATCCGGCTATTTAGTCTTATTTCAACGCCAAGTCCCTTAATATCGTTGATTTCCTTATCCAATACGTCTCTCGGTAACTCGGTTTGAGGTATACCCACCCGCATCATGCCTCCTGGTTCAGACATAGCTTCAAAGACTATAATTTTGTGTCCTTTCTTAGCTAAGAAGTAAGCAGTAGTAAGACCTGAAGGCCCAGAGCCTATGATAGCAACTCTCTTCCCAGTTAGGCTAGAAGTCATCTTGCTCTTATATTTTCCATGCTCAAAAGCAAACCTCTTAAGCAATTTGATGGCTATGGGCTGACCTTGCCTTTCCTGACGACAGGCTTCTTCACAAGGGGCCAAGCATACCCGGCCACAGACTCCTGGAAACGGATTAGCTTGCTTCATCACCGCCAAAGCTTCATCAAATTTACCAATTCCCACTAACCGGACATACTTGGGAACGTCAATTCCAGCAGGACAGGCTTGACTGCACCTGACTGGAAGGCGTACTGGTGGTTTGAGTACGTAAGGGATAGGCTTAAGAAGTGAAATGTCAGGGCTTTCTTTTCCCCGAATAAATCTCTTCTGGAAATCGATAGCGAGGCCACTTATTTTTATATTGAACTGGTCCTGCATTTCGTTCTCAACAAGAGCGGCGCAGAGATAGATACTAGATATGCTGGGCAGGGTTTCTTCCTTGCCTATGTTGATCTTGATATGCTTGACAAATCCGGCACTGTCTTCAAACTCAAAGTGGTAAATAACTTCAAAGTGGTCTCCTAAGTCGAGGCAAGTAGTTGTAGCAAACCTCGCTTTCTGAGCCCGCATACCTTGCACTTCAGAGACAAGCTCAGCTTTGTTAACTAGCACTTCATTCTGTAACATGGCATCTATTGCTTCAAAAGCAGACTTTGAACTAGCATGAAATTGCTTTCGAGAACTCCTGTAGGACAAAGTGGGAAACATTTTCGACATGAGGGACATGATTCTGTCGCTATCTCAGGGATAAACATAACTTCTCTCTCTATGCCCCTGCCAATAAAACCGATGGCATCGGCTTTCTTAATTTCAGCACAGTACCTGACACACAGGCCACAAAGGATACAAAAAGTTGCAGTCTTTCTTAAACGGGCCTTGGTAACCCCGTATTCCTCAGCTAAGTCCTTTATGATTTTTGCTCCTGGAGCACGGGCCAGAAGAAGCTCCAAAAGCATCTTCCTGGTTTGGATTACCCTTTCCGACTTGGTCTTTACTACCAGTCCATCAGCCGCAGGATAGACACAGGATACAACCAGTCTGGTTCTGGGAGGAGTCCCTATCTCCACAAGACATAATCGGCATGCCCCATAGGGCTCAAGCTTTTCATGGTAGCAAAGCGTGGGAATATCTATGCCAGCACCTCTGGCTACTTGAAGAATTGTCATGCCTTCTTCGACTATTATCTCTTTATCATCAATATTGAGTGTTATTTTTTTCACTTTAGCCCTTACGTTGTATTGCCCTGTCTTGTTCAGGAATTAGTGCTGGAACTGGTTCGCCGGAAATTCTTTTAATAGCGTTAAATCGCGGCGGGCAGACGTCAAAACAAGTGCCACATTTAATACATTTACTCTGGTCTATGACATGAATCAGATTCTTACCACCTTCGATAGCGTTCACAGGACAGTTTCTAGCACAGATCAAGCATGCCTGGCATTTATCAGGCTCAATATAAAAGGCGATCAAATCTTTGCATACGCCTGCAGGACATCTTTTCTCATAAATATGGGCGTCATATTCTTGCCGAAAATACCTCAAGGTAGTCAGCACAGGGTTAGCTGCGGTTTGCCCCAGAGCACATAGGGAGGCTTCCTTCAGCATTTTGGCAAGGTCTTCCAACAACTGAATGTCGCTAGCCTGTCCTCTCCCTTCAGTAATTCTGGTTAGGATATCAAGCATATGATTTATCCCTTCACGGCAAGGAACACATTTACCACAGGATTCTTCGCTAAGGAAATGGACAAAGTATTTGGCAAAATCAACCATACAAGTATCTTCATCGGTAACAATCATGCCACCTGAGCCCATCATGGCACCTAGCTTGGTTAGCTCATCAAAATCCACCGGCGAATCCATGTATTGTTCTGATATGCAACCACCAGAAGGGCCGCCTGTCTGGACAGCCTTGAACTTTTTATTTCCTCTAACACCGCCACCTATCTTGTAAATAATATCTTTTAATAGCGTCCCCAGAGGGACTTCGACAAGCCCGGTATTATTCACCTTGCCCACTAAGGAGAATATCTTGGTGCCTTTACTTCCCTCTGTGCCAATGGAAGCGAACCAATCAGCACCATTATTGATAATAAACGGCACATCAGCCCAGGTCTCTACATTATTAAGGCAACTGGGCTTGTCCCAGAGCCCTTTCTCTGCAGTATGAATGTACTTTGGTCTAGGCTCGCCAACCTTCCCTTCTATCGCGTTCATAAGGGCGCTGGATTCACCTGAAACGAAGGCTCCTGCGCCTTTGTGAACCTTTATACTGAAGTCGAAAACTGAGCCCAGGATATTCTTGCCCAAAAGACCATAATCTTCAGCTTGCTTAATAGCAATAGCAATGTTCTCTGCAGCCAGAGGATATTCCTGACGCACATAAATAAAGCCTTCGTGAGAACCCATAGCATAGGCACCGATGGTCAACCCTTCAAGTACACTATGAGGATTGCCCTCCATCAATGCCCTATTCATAAAAGCACCTGGGTCACCCTCATCACAGTTAACAATGACATATTTCGGCTCTTCTGGGGCGTCCCTTGTGGATTTCCACTTTCTGGCGGTAGGGAAACCACCTCCACCTCGACCCCTTAAACTAGCCTTTTCTATTTCTGCCATGATTTGCTCTGGAGACATGTCAAATAGTGCCTTCGACAGAGCTTTATAGCCGCCCAAGGCGATATAGTCATCAATTTTCGTAGCATCGATTAATCGGTTATTGCCCAAAATAAGACGTTTTTGATATTTATAGAAGGGAATATCAGACTCACGGGATATTGCCTTTCCAATTACCGGGTCAACATAGAGCAACCTCTCAACAACCTGTCCCTTTATACTTTGGGAGATGATCTCAGCTACATCTTCAGGCTGCACATGAAGATAACAGATCTCCTGTGGATAAACGACAACAATAGGACCTTGCTCACAAAAGCCAGGACATCCCGTAGGCTTAAGGTCTACTCTATCTTTAAGTCCCTGTTTTTCAAGTTCTTTCTCAAAAGCGGCAAATGTTTGTTTACTCCCAATGGCCAGGCAAGCAGTTCCCGAACATACCGTGAAGCACAGTCTACTGGGGTCTCTCTTGGAGACTACACCCTTTCTTAATTCCTCCAGTTCCAGAGCTGATTTCAATTTTGGCATATTGCCTTCCTAATCATAGCTATCTAATATCCGCCGCACCTGGTCAAGCGATAATTTGCCGTGATAGACATCACCAACAACCATCACTGGACCCATGGCACAGCAACCCAAACAATTCACCGTCTCCAGGCTGAATTTAAAGTCAGGTGTGGTTTCTCCCTGATTGATGCCCAGGGTCTGCTCTATTCTATCTAGAATTCGTGGCGAGCCACGAACATGACATGCTGTGCCCACGCAGACGGTAACAGTGTACTTGCCTTTGGGAACCAAGCTAAAAGCTTTGTAGAAGGTGACTGCATGGTATACTTGCCTCAGCGGCACATTCAATTCCTGGCTTATTCTAAGTAATCCCTCCTTGGGCAGCCAACGGAGCTCCTTCTGAAGCTCAAGAAGTACCTGAATGAGCATGTTGCTCTCACCTTTATATGTAGCCAAGATCTGGTTGATTTTTTTGATGGTCACTTCGCTATTATCCATTACCATCTCTCAGCTCCTAGAGAGTTTTTCCAAAGCTAATACTACGCCATCGATGATAGCTTCAGGTCTGGCAGCGCAGCCAGGGACGTAAACGTCCACGGGTATGACCTTATCTATACCACCAATGATATTGGGGCAGTTGTGAAACACACCGCCCGTGCAGCCACAGGTTCCCACTACTATTACTCCTTTGGGATCGGGCATTTGCTCGTAGAGATTACGTAGCACTCGGTAATTGCGGTAGTTTGCTGGACCCGTAACTAGAAGGACATCAGCATGTTTGGGATTACCCATATTGACTATGCCAAACCTTTCTATATCGTAGAGGGGAGTCAGGGCAGCCAGTATCTCTATATCGCAGCCATTACAGCTGCCGCAATCAAAGTGTAGTAGCCAGGGTGATTTAACTCTCGATGTACTTAGAATTCCCATTTTTTTACATCCATCCTAAGTTAACAAATAGTATGTTCAAAGCTACTAAGACTATGCCAACGCCCCAGGCGAATTTCAGCATCCAGGACCAGGTGAGACGAGCATTGACATTATCCACAATCAGCATGATGAACCAGCTTCCTAAAGCTATTATGATGGATAGCCACCATAGGCTGCCTGTCACCCAGAAAAGCCCCAAGATAGATAGGAGCAAAACCATCTCGTACCAATGCCCCAGCTCTATCAGGGCCAGATATGGGCCGGAGTATTCTGTAACCACCCCTCTAACTAGCTCCTGATGGGCATGTTCTGAACCGGAGATGTCGAAGGGAGATTTCCTCATTACTATGGCCAGAGCAATAAGCAGGGCAATAAAAGTTATCCATAAATGGGGAAGAAGTGGTTGCCCATGCTCAAATATATTGGCGATGGGAAAGCCTCCGGCCTTTAAAGCTATAGGTATTGCCGCTAAGAGCAAAATCGGCTCATAAGCCAAGAACTGCAGCAGTTCTCGGTGTCCTCCCAACTGACTATAAGGCGACTTCACGCTTAAAGCTCCAATCGGAAGGCAGAGGCTGCCAAAAAATAGAATGAATAGCACTACTAATAAGTCTTGCCTCAGAGCGAAGAATACTGTTGCAGTAATGATTAGGGCGAGATAGGCGTAAGCGAACGCAAGCTGAGCTCCACCGGCAACCATCGGTTTCTTGCCAAAGAGCTTGATGACATCATAGAAGGGCTGTATTATCGGCGGTCCGATTCTTCCCTGCATGTGAGCAGTCAATTTGCGGTCAATGCCTCTGAGTAGTCCCCCTATCAAGGGGGCTACTATAACCGCAATTACGGCGCTTCCGATTAACCAACCTGTGCTCATATCATCGCCACAACAAATAAAATAACAAGTAAAACAATGCCCACGGGCACGACAAATCTATTAAGGTTCCCTTCTCCCAGTATATTTTCAATATAGAATCCGCCAGTCTTAAGCGCTGTTCTTTCGTCAGCTACAGCCACAAATTCATCTACCCCAATTTCCACATTCTCTCCGCACATGTAGGCGCTACGACTGGCTTCGGGCTTTGCTCTGGTGGCAAGGGCAGGAATTAAGAGGGCTAAAGTGATTATTATAAAAATTGGCCAGGCGGCGAAAATACCCATGGGGGATTTCAAGAACCAGGCGCCGGTAGTAAAAGCTAAAGCCGCAGTGTAGCCTGCTTCAGTTAAAGCCGGGGCGACAATGCTGTTATACACCGGAGCAATTAGTATGCTAAATGCCACGGCAAAGGTAATTAACATCAACAAGATGCCATGGTAAAGGGGAATGAATGGCTCTATCTTGGAGCTTCCCGGCACAGGACTGTGGCATAGAAAGCGACCGATCCACTTGGCCCAAAAAACAGTAGTGGCTCCTGAGCCAAGCATGAGCAATACGAGCACCAGAGTTGACCACACGCCAATGCTAGAGGCTGCCTCCATAGCTCCCCACTTAGCGATAAGGACACCAAAAGGAGCTACCAGCATGGAGAGCATCCCCGCTATGGTTATACCTGTCAGAAGGGGGAGATCTCTGGCTATCCCCTCCATATCTTCTATATTCCTGCTCCAAATGTGGTGCTCAATAGCGCCAGCGCATAAAAAGAGAAGTCCCTTGGATATAGCATGGAAGATCAGGAGCATAATGCCCACAGCTATGGCTAAGGGAGTATTTATGCCCGCGCAAAGCATGATGAGACCGAGATTGCCAATTGTGGAATAAGCCAGAACCTTCTTTGCTTCGCTCTGGCTTATAGCTAGTATGGCGGTAGCTAGGAAGACTGCGCCACCATAAATAGCTATAAGGGTGGAAAGGTGGGTGCCTTGAAAGCCAGGAGCAATACGTAGCACAAGATAAACTCCGGCGTTAACCATAGTGCTGGAATGCAGTAAGGCGGAAACTGGTGTGGGGGCAACCATGGCTCCCAGTAACCAGCTCTGAAACGGAAGTTGCGCGGCCTTGGTGAAACCAGCCAGACATAGTAGAGCAAAGGGTAAAAGAAAAATGGGATAGGCTGAGGCGCCACTCCTGATGACTTCCATCAACGAAATCGAGTCCGGTGAGCCGTTCCACAGGAGCATAATCGCCAGGCTGAAGCCAACACTACCAATAAGGCACATCCACAAGGCGCGGAAGGCGTTGGTTATGGCAATGGGAGTTCTATCATGGCTAATCAAGCCCCAGCAGGCCAATGTGGTCATTTCCCAGAAGAATCCCAGCCAGAGCAGATTATTGGCGAAGACCAGTCCGTTCATAGCACCCAGGAACATGAGCATAAAGAAGAAGAACCTCGGCTGTGTTGTCTCCTTAAGCTCCCCCAGATGCATACGGTGCTCTTCATGGTCTCTCATGTATCTTATGGCGTAAACACAGATAAGCGAGCCTATAATAGAAATGATAAGGCACATGATTATGGATAGATGGTCAATATAGAGCGCAGGAGTAACTTCCAATGGCGTGTGTGGCGCCCGGAAAAATTCAAAAATCGCTAAAGGAATACCCGCAGCCAGGGTTAAAGCTATAGCGAGGATATTGTGTCGAGATATACCTCTTTGGGCAATATCCCTAAGAGCCACAAAGAGGAAAAGCGCTAGTATGACATAGTTAAAAACTAAGATGACCGAATCCCACGTCGAGGCAGGCGAATACTCTATGGGAAAAGGACCTTGCCGCAGGAAGAGGATGGAGCTTATTATGAGAACTACAGCGGTAAGAAGAACGATGCCGCCTCTGGCTCTGTGGTTTTTAATCGGCAAGCAAATAAGACCTGCGACGATAGGAAATAGAATAACCAGGCCCACCAATGCGCTCATCACTGACTATTACCTCCGAACATGGCGGTTTGCTATTCTAAACCAATGTTTAGGATGATGCAAGTTACTTTGCCCATAAATTCTCAAAACTAAAGTCCTTTGCTCATAATACACCAACTGCCTGATTTTTTTCTATTTGAATTGGAATAGCAATGGAAGTTGGTATGAGGACAAAGATAATCTATAATACAGTTTTGGGAGTTTGGCGCATGATCTCTGTGGAAGAAGCCCTGGAGCAGGTTTTGAGCTATGTTGAGGTTCTTGAGCCCGAACGGAAGCCTATTCTGGACTGCCTGGGGCAGGTTCTAACTGAGGATGTCTACTCCACTATAGATATTCCGCCACTGGATAATTCCGCCATGGATGGTTATGCCCTGCGAGCCGAAGATACTCGGGGGGCTGGTGAATCGTCACCGAGATATTTAGCCGTGGTCGGGGAAGTTGCTGCCGGATCCCTCCCCACAAAAAAGGTTAAACCGGGGACGGCTATCCGCATCATGACGGGCGCACCATTGCCCGAAGGGGCTGATGCCGTGGTTAAATTTGAGGATACCGATGAACTTAGCCGCAAATCATCCAAGGGAGACCTTTCGCATATCGGCATATTATGTCAGGCAGAGAAAGGATTGAATGTCCGCTGCAGAGGCGAGGATATTGCCAGGGGAAACTTAATTCTTGAGAAAGGAACGATGCTTCGCCCTCAAGAGATAGGGGTGCTGGCATCCCTGGGACACTCTACTGCGCTGGTTATCCGTCGGCCGACTGTGGCTATTCTAGCTACGGGGAATGAGCTTATCGGTGTTGACCAGCCATTAGCTCCCGGGCAGATTTATGATAGCAATACCTATACCATTGCTGCCGAAGTCTCTCGCTACGGCGGAATTCCCAAGATCCTGGGCATAGGACGCGATTCGGTTCAGTCTCTACCCGAGAAAATAGATGAGGGATTGGACGCAGATATGCTCATTACCTCCGGCGGTGTCTCCAAGGGAGACTACGATATAGTAAAAGACGTCCTGGCAGAACGTGGGGAGATTGGCTTCTGGACGGTTTGCATGAAGCCCGGAAAACCGCTGGCCTTTGGGATTATTAAGAAGGCGGCAGGAAGGAAAAAGAGGAAGGTGCCTCATTTGGGATTGCCGGGCAATCCTGTCAGCTCCATGATTACCTTTGAACAATTCGCCCGTCCCGCCATATTAAAAATGATGGGAAAGAAAATTCTGGCCAAGCCGACTATCCGAGCGATTATCGGGGAGGACATTGCCAATACCGATGGGCGCCGCCTCTTCGTCAGGGTGATGGTAACCAAATGCGGTGGTCAATATCATGCCTCCCTCACCGGCCCCCAAGGCTCGGGAATCCTAACATCCCTGGCCAAAGCCAATGGTTTGGCTATTATCCCCGAAAGCAGCCAGGGGGTAAAAGCCGGAGACATGGTCGAGGTGCAGATGCTGGATTGGGGAGAGGAACAAGGCGAGGTGAAAACGCTGCCGATTGTCTCCATCGTGGGCAAATCGCAATCTGGTAAAACAGTGCTTATGGAGCAACTTATTGCCGAGTTCAAAAAAAGAGGCTACAAAGTCGCTGCCCTAAAGCACAGCCGAGGCGGGATGGAAATAGACCGACCCGGGAAAGATAGCTGGAAATTTGCTCAAGCGGGCAGCGACGCTGTGTGCGTTAGCTCGCCTGATAAGCTCGCCTTCATTAAGAAATTAGACCATGACCTTAATATTGAGGAAATTATGCCCATCCTTGGCTCTGAATTCGACCTCGTCCTAGTCGAAGGATTCAAGAAAAGCAAAATCCCTAAAATCGAAGTGCATAGAAAAGAATTCGGGGATGACTTATTATGTTCTCCCGAGGAACTTTCAGCCATTGTCACTGATGGGTCATTGGATACTGATATAGCCCAGCTTCCCTGGGGTAATACAGTGGCAATAGCTGATTTCATAGAAAAGAATTTTGTGTTGAACAGCCGCAGCAGCGCCTTTTAATTCCAAAATCCCCCTCTTAAGATAAGAGGGGCAAGGGGAGTTATGAAAAAATGTTTACCGTAGGGATATTGACCATCAGTGACAAAGGCTCCAGAGGGGAGCGCCAGGATAAGAGTGGAGAGGCTATTCGCGAAATCCTTTCACGCATGGCTGTGCGCATTGTAAATTACAGCATCGTTCCTGATGAGAAGGAACTTATTGTGGAAAAGCTGGTCAAGTGGGCAGATGAAGACAATTTAGACGTGGTCATCACCACGGGGGGAACAGGGCTCACTCCTAGAGATGTGACTCCCGAGGCGACTCTCGCCGTGGTGGATAGAATTGTCCCCGGTTTTGCCGAGGCGATGAGGGCTGAGAGCCTCAAGAAAACCCCACATGCCATGCTCAGTCGAGCAGTCGTGGGCACGCGTGGAAAATGCTTAATTATCAACCTGCCGGGAAGCCCCAAGGCAGTACGCGAATGCCTTGAAGTGATACTGCCAGCGCTGCCCCATGCTGTGGAAACGCTTAAAGGCCAGGCTGGCGAGTGCGGCACAGCCGAAGCTTAAGTTCAAGATTACCTATCCAGTCCTGAGGCTTCGCATAACTTCCCCGATGCCGGGCCTCTTACCATACATGAGCAGGTAGGTTCTAAAAATTCTGATGGTCAATAGCAAGGTGCCAATACCGGAGAGCACCAGCACTGCTATACTGGCAACTACTTGCCAGGCAGGTATTACACTTACGCCGACCCTCATTATCACTTCCACAGGAGACGAGAGAGGGAAAATAGTAAAAAAGACCCAGACTGGGTTGTCCGGGAAAAACATCAACAAAGACGTGAACCACAGGGGTATAAGTGCAGGAAGTGTAAAGACCCCGATCAGCTGTTGCCCTTCGCGGGAATTGGAACTGATGGCGCCGATAGCGGCCGAAATCACGGCAAACAACAAGTAGCCCAGGATGAAATATACTATGGCCAGAACAACGAAATTGGCTGGTAATTGTATTGTGCTGATAAAGCCGCCGATGGACGAAGAAGCCAGGTTCAACAGGAGCGGAGCTGAGATCGCCCAGACAGCCACCTGTACCAGCCCGGCGGCGCCCATACCTAAGACTTTGCCGGTGAGCAATTGGCGGGCGGAAACAGACGACAACAATATCTCTATAAGACGATTCTCTTTCTCGTCAGCCAGCCCCTGGAGCAGATAGGTGGAGGAGAAAATGATGGAGAGAGCCAGTAGAACGCCAAAAACAAAGGGAATGAGCAGGTTCCCATATCCGCCTTGCTCTGGGGCTACCTCGCCAGTTTCGGTAAGCCTGGTGGTAACCAGATTCAAGGGTGCTTCAATCCTGGCTATAGTAGCTGCGGGAACCTTCCCTGCCAGCAAATTGCCTAACAGAAAATTATTAATCGCCGCGGTTATGGCAGGGGACGCCGCAAGCTCTTTTTCCAGGGTGTAACGGTTAATCGCCCCGGCAGAGATATAATCCGGCGGAATGACGAAATACTCCTTAATGTCGCCCTTGACCAGCGCTTCAGTCGCGCCACTCTGTGTGTCAAAACGAACCAGCGTTATATTTCCCTGGCTGGTATATTGCTGAAATCCACCTAGCTCATCCACATATCCGATAGTCATCGCTTCCACCGTCGGCCTGGCGATTCCCGATACGAGATGGAAAACTCCTATCAACAGGAGGACTATCAGTGGCACGATAAGGGTCATGACGATAAACCCTCTCCTCGTTATCGTGTGCCGGAATTCGTGCCTCAATATCAGAAGCGTCTTATTCATGGGCCTTACCCACTACTCTTAGGAATATTTCGTTAAGTGGAGGAGTAGCCACTTCAAAGCGATTAATTACTACTCTCTGGCTTACCAACCATTCCAGGACTTGCTGGGGAGTTGTATTTCCATCGAGAACTAGCTCCACGTAGCCTTTGTGGGTGCGTTTCTCGGTAACTCCCGGCACTTCTCCCAGCTCTCCCTCAAACTCCAGCAGGACCGAATTGCTTCTATACTTGGCCTTGATTTCAGCCAGATTCCCGTAAAGGACCGAGCGCCCGTGATTTATCATCAGTATGCGGTCGCATAGTTCTTCAATTTCATTCATCTGGTGTGTGCTCAGGATTAAAGCTTTACCTTGATTCTTCAAGTCAATGAGCATCTTTTTCAATAACTCGGTGTTGACCGGGTCTAGCCCGGCAAAGGGTTCATCCAGAACAACCAGTTCTGGGTCGTGGATGACGCTGACGATGAACTGGATAATCTGTCCCATGCCCCGGCTCAACTCCTCAATCTTTTTCCTTTTGTGGGGCAGCATACCTGTCTGATTGAGTAATTCGTTAGCTTTCTCCTCGGCTGATCGCTTGTCCACACCCTTGAGGGAGGCAAGGTAGATGATGGAGTCGAGAACTCCCAGTTTTTTATACAGTCCTCTTTCCTCAGGCAAGTAGCCAAGCTTATTCTTGGTAGATTCGCTCAACTGCTCGCCGAGGATGGTCACGTCGCCCGAGTCCGGCTTAATAATGTCCATCATCATCCTGATGGTGGTAGTCTTGCCGGCGCCATTAGGACCAATAAGACCAAATATCTCGCCTTGAGCGACAGAGAAAGACAGGTCGTTAACCACGACCTTATCGGCAAAGGACTTGACTATATGGCTGACTTCAACTGCCTGCATAGCAACAGTTCTTTTTAAATTCGCATTGTATCATATCGTGGATAGCCTTAGTCGCTTTATAGCAAAACGTGAAGATGCTTAAGACTTGCCTTCAATACCAATTAGGCAAATGCCTTGGGCTGTCCCGATAACTCGCAGGCTTCAATACGAGCCTGCAGGTGCTCTTAATCGGTCACCGCTGGAGGGATGCAACCGGCTTTTACTAAGGCATCATGAGTTGCCTTAGCACTATTTATCATGGACTCAACTTTCTTGCGCAATTCCTGACGGCTGATTTTTGCGGAGGCAATTCCTTCTTTCTGAGCTTCCATTCCTACATCTACTGCTTCCTGAACGAAAGCTGCTGTCTCCCCCATTGTTGGTACGATGTTATCTTCACCCATGCCGCGCTCTTCGGCATATTTTGCCAACGACCGGGCAGCGACAATACACATTTCATCGGTGATAGTCTTTGCCCCGACATCGAGAACGCCACGAAATATAGCGGGAAAGCCTATGGAATTATTTACCTGGTTGGGGAAATCAGACCTGCCAGTGGCGACGATTCTGGCTCCTGCCTCTTTAGCTTCCCAAGGCCAGATTTCAGGTATAGGATTGGCACAAATGAAACATATGGCATTCTTGGCCATTACCTTGACTTGCTCAGGCGCAATTACTCCCGGCCCTGACTTAGAATAGGAGATAAGCACGTCAGCACCCTTTAGTGCCTCGGTCAAGCCGCCAGTCCTTTTCTCAGCATTAGTAGTCTGGCAAAATCGCCACTTATCGGCATACTCTTCCTTCTTTTCTGCTATGTCTTTCCGTCCGGGATGAAGAATGCCTGTGCTATCAACCACTATGGTGGTCTCAGGCCTGGCCCCACAGGCGAAAAGAAGTCTGGCAGAAGCCACGTTGGCTGCTCCCGAACCATTGAGGACAATCCTCACCTCGCTTATCTTCTTGCCCACAATCTTCAAAGCGTTTATCAACCCGGCCAGCATTACTGTAGCTGTTCCTTGCTGGTCATCATGCCATACAGGAATCTCAGCTTCGGCCCTCAGGCGATCAAGAATATAGAAGCACTTAGGATTGGCAATATCTTCCAGGTTAATGCCGGCGAAAGATGGCTGCAGCCATTTAACTGCCTGAATGATTTCATCAGGCTCTTTAGTATCTATACAAATAGGCACAGCATCTACACCACCAAGGTATTTGAACAATAAGCACTTTCCTTCCATTACGGGATAGCCCGCCTTAGGACCAATATCCCCGAGTCCCAGCACCCTGGTGCAATCCGAAACAACAGCTATAGTGTTCCATCTGTTGGTTAATTCTGCAAATTTCGACACATCTGCCTTTATCGCCCGGCAGGCCTCAGCAACACCGGGGGTATAATAGATGGCAAAATCATTAAAATCACGAACCTGACATTTGGGCACTGTCTGCATCTTACCCCGATAGAATGCATGCAATTTCATAGCATCTTCCGCTGGCTTCTTTGCTTTGGCCAAAAGTTCTTCCTTAGTTACTTTTTGTGACATAACTCCCTCCTTTTAATCGGCTCCGGTAAGTACATTAGCTACACAAGCTGGGCTTCTCGCTTTCGCTCTTTAGCACACGTTGTCTAAACCCCAATCTTCCCCCTTATCCTTTCCCAATCAAGCTCACCATCCCCGAAGAAAGACTTGAAATTATCCTTCAGCCACTCATAATAATCCGTCTTTTCTTAGGTCTTGGCTCTTTTGCTTGCACCTTTTCTTTCTTGGTCTTACCTCTCTCATAGCTAGTCCATTTTACAGAGCGAGTCTTCTCTTTCTGTACTGAGTTACTATCAGGCTTACGCATAACAAGCAAGTATTTGAAGCCGCGCAGATAAAAGTTAAATCTTCTTGCTCTGTTGTACCAAAGCCCTGTGTTCGAAGTTTGACCTCTCCTAACAACGCAAATAACATCTACCGTTTCAAAATACTTAGATAAGTGCTGATATAACTTGAAACCCACAGGTGTATGTCTTTTCTTAACCCACTGGTCGCCAATGAGCCATCCTAAAACCTTACCTGGCTTTAGAATCCTATATGCCTCTTTAGCAACTTTCTCAAGTTCCTCAAAGAAACGTTCATCTTCGCATGAGATCTTGCCAATACAATCGGGGTGGTCACTGTATTTTATGTTGTCGGAGTAAGGAGAATCGATGAATACTAAGTCAACTGTGTCGTCATCCAGTGGAATGTTTCTGGCATCGCTCTGTATAACTTCAGGATGCGCTGGAGCTATATCATATCCAATAACCTGTCTTCCTTCTTCCTTGCATACATCAATTGCCGTTCCACTTCCAGCCATGGGATCGACAACTAAGTCTCCGGGCTTAGTGTATCTCTGAATAAGATTCCAGATTATGAACGCAGGTGTAACACCAGGATATTTATTGTTACCTTTTGGTTTCTTGCCATAACTCTGCTTTGGGAAATCCCACAATGTTGTGGCTTCAAGCGCAGGTTTTTCCACATACGCTATTTTGACTTCATTAACTTGATAGGTAAAGCCGTCAGCTGGCATGTCTTTAAAAACAGGCAGCATAGGTTTCCTAACCTTAGTCTTTTTCTTAGCCACGTTTTTCACCTTTGTTAACTATCTTTCGCAAGTCTGCTATAAACTTGGGAAATGGTTTAACTTTTTCACTTTCTTCAACATCGTGAAATACATACGTCCCATCCAATTCGTGCTCAACAATGATCCTGTTTCTGGAAACCTGAGGACTACTCAGGCCCCTAGCCAGGTCTCTATCTTCATCTGCTGTAACAAAATATCCTTTTATATGCATTGTCAAAGGATCTTGGGACAGCTTCAGTTTCCAGTAGGCCGTCTGAGCAATTCTCTCTCGTAGTGTTGTTTTACAAGACACAATGCCAATAACCTCATGGCTTTCAGGTTCGTATATCACTAGATCAGCATCGGGAAGTATTGAATATCGCCCATATCTGACAACTAACTTGTGATAAACATCGCTCAATTCCAACGGCAGATTTTTGAGTCTTAGCAATTTGCCTCCAGAAACACAACGAAGCCCCATTGACTCCAGTTCTTTCTTGATGATATACAAAACCAATTTCTCAAAGTTCGCTCCCTTGAATGGCTTCCAGGATTGCTCTGCATCAGGCGTTTTCCCTTGGGCCTTTAATCTTGCTGCTCTCGGGCTCGAAAGATATTCCTTTTTATAACGCTCTCGCGCTTCTTCAAAAATCTCCGAAACGTGAAGATAAGCCCTGTCGCCATATTGCTTTTTCCTATCTTCATACATCCCTATCAAGTCATTGAGCTTCATTTTCACATCATCCAATTATTGATTTGATTCTACTGATTACAAAGGGTTATTTGCCCTAATAAAATCGTTTCTCTAGGACTTCTCAGATGTTATACAGGTAGGGGATCCGACAGGCCGGAATAAACACAAACTGTCTAACCATCCACAGTCCTTCATTCATCGCGCAATGTCACACCTCAATTGATATCTTCCAGTTTCCCCAAAAAGTAGTTCTCTATGTAGTCCCACCTTTGCTTATTAGCCACTTGAGAATGGAAAAAGTCTCCCATCTGCTTTATGGATCGCTCATGTCTTCTTTCGATATCTTGTACAACGCTATTCGAATACTTGGGGTCTATTGCGAATAGCGTTAGTTTGTACGGGTCGTTAATTCGAATAAAAATTTGGGATAGCTTTCCACCTCTTAGCTCGTAGCTGCCCAGCAACAAGGACTCTATTAAATAGGCGATCTTTATTCTGAATTCAGTTTCGGTATCGCTAGTTGCGAGAAACTTTTCAAAGGATTTTCGATTAGTATCAAACATCAGCGAGAATTTTCGGATCAAATAGGCCTTTTCCTGAATATACCTAGAATCAATGATTCGGAAGTTTGGTTCGCCCTTATCCGACCTTTCTGTACGCAAGAATGTTCCCTTCGGTATCTTTTTTGAACTGAATGGATCAGGCTCAAATCCACTCGAGTAAAGATTAGTTAATAGATTAGTGACTCTTCTCGCCAAAACTTCGTCGCCAAAATGTTTATGTAGGACTCTTCTTAATTCTTCACCGCTAAAACTCTCGTTATGGACATTGCGGAAAGCCTCATCTAAAACGGCAAAACACTCCTCTATTCTACGCAGCGTATCTTGAGGCGTATACCTAAGTGCTATTTCCAACTTATATCTTGGATGAGGTTGCTCTTCAAATTCTGTGAAAAGTTCTTGATTGAAAAACTTGTATTTTATACTAGGGAAACTTTCGCCACTAAAATACCTTTCCCAGATCTTGTCTAGTTGAAGCTCATATATGTTTCCAACATCGTGTTTTGTTAAAGTCTTTGTGTCTCTCCTCTTATTAAACCCTATCGTTGAGACTTTTTTGCAATACTCCTCATATTTAGTGATGAACCTATCTTCGATATTTTTAGGAACACAAGCAAAAACCGTGGAGAACAAATTTTTTGGCCTGACTATGAGGATGTTATATTGGTTGTTCACTTTCCGATATAGATCTTTTTCTAGCAATAGCAAAGCACTCTTTACTTTTGTCTCAAGGTCCGAACTTACATTAGCGAATATGAACCCGAAATCCTCCGCAGAAACGAGCATCTGTCTTCTTTGGTACTTTTTGTATAAATCGCTAATCTTCTGTAATACATATTTAACCTGATACTGTTTGATTGAAGATAGGCCATACAATATCTTGGTGAATTTGAGATCTTTCTCACAGAAGTCAATGACTGCAGTCCCCTTAATATCCTTGCTCCTTGCTACTCGTCCGACTTCCTGAATATAATCCGAAAGATTTCCGGAAGGTGCATGGTGATAGATCATCTGTATGTCACTAACATCAATGCCCATACCAAACGCTTTTGTTGCAAGCACAACAAAAATATCCCCCCTTTGGAACTTGTCCGCCACAATTTGCTTTCTTGTTGCTTCGACGTCGCTATAGTACTCGCCAGCCTTATACTTAATATCGCTTGGCAAATCTTGCATCAATAACTTGATTTGGTTACGCCACGGGAAATAGACTATTGTCTTAACTTCATCCTTTATGTTTCCTATCACTATTCCACCAGTTTTATTTAGTTTTTCGAGTTCGTGATTTCCTTTGGTCTGGAACGGCCTCAAATCAAATCTAATTTTATCTCTTCTACTGTTGCCAATGTGTAGCCTAGGTGCTCGCATATTGAGGTTCTCTACTGTCTCAAAGACAATGTCATCAGGACCACCATAAACAGCTGTTGCAGTCACAGCCAAAACCGGGAAACTGGAGCCCATATATTTCGGATCCCTCACTCTCTTGATATATGTTCCCAAATACCAGTAATCTACTCTAAAGTCCCTACCCCAGGTTGTAACCAAGTGTGCTTCATCGATAACCAGGAGCCCTATACTACGCTCGCCGATAAAATGGCGAACATCGTAGGATAAAAGCAGTTCAGGGGAAAGATATAGAACTGAAATTTCGCCCTTTTTTATCTTGGCTATAATATTCTCCCGTTCCACTAGGGATATACTTGAGTTAATGTAAGCAACAAACTCTATCCCCTTACCTCGAAGTGCCATCACTTGGTCATACATCAAGGCTATCAATGGGCTTACTATTATTGTTACCAGACCATATTTGTGATGTAGATATATGGCAGGAATCTGGAACAATAATGACTTCCCTGCGCCAGTCGGTGATGTAATAAAGATATCGTTAAAGTCCTTGTTATCTATTGCTCTCTCAACTTCTTGTACTATCTCTTCGATTAAGGCTCCTTGCTCAATTGTATACTTTTCCGTAGTCCGATCTGGGTCTTTATAAAATGTTAGCTCTCTGAAAGAGGAACTACCCCAATATTTTAGGAGGAGGCCTTTGAAATCTTGCCTATATTGGGTGCTTGGCTTACTCGATTTAACTCCAACATTGAATTCATAACCATTAGCAGTATAAATCAGTTTCAGCAATTTCAATTCTGCTTCCTGCTTTTCATTACGTAGGGTAACCAAATCAGTAACAAGATTCACGCTTTTTGTATCTAGCAGTGTCATACCAAATATCGCATATTTAAGGGAAAAATAGTTTTCATCCTGCTCTGAGACAGGTATAGCTTTGCCAGCTATTTGGTCAGCATCCACCATTTCATAGTCTAACGTTTGCGACTTCACCAGTTCCTCATCGAAAAATTCTCTGATAGTGACATTGCCATAGTGAGAGGCATCGATTTCTTTATACTGAAGCAAGGTCAAGCCAAATTTCACGTCCGAATATACGTAGAATTTGTTTAATAAATCATCTTCTTGATAATTCAGGTCGTTTCTTTCCACAACTTCATCCAGATTAGGAAAATGGGAACTGGTTTGGTTAGGATATTGCTCAAACAAGTTGTTCTCAAAGATGACTATCCTGCCTTCAAAAAGAGACAAGTCCTGCACTCGTTCTAAGATTGCTACTAATTCTTCATATGTAGCTACATATATTCCCCTATCAATGTTAAGCAACTTGGTGATAGTTTTCTTGGAGCAATCAACCACTTTTTGTAAATCAATCCTGTTACCATTAAAAATTTGCCCCGGCTCATTTAAGAAAGCGAGCTCTCTGCCAATGTTGAAAACAAAATCCAGAGGAAATCCTTTATATACTAATAGCAAGCCACTAGGGTTCTCCTCTTTTTTAATATTTTTGATGTGTTCATTTATAAATATGTTGTACATTCTGACCTCACCCCTATAACAACCCTATATTCATCTATTGTTAATCTCCTCTATGCCATCCCGGCAGTTGAGGTAGCAAGCAAATCGCACACAAGAGCCTTGAGAGGATATCCCTTCCTATGCTAGTAGTCCACCTCTACGCCATCCCAGCAGTTAAGGTGACAAGCATATCTTATCTCGGGCTCTGGAACCTCTAAGTCACAATTTTCTCTAGCAACAGTGCTTAGCCCTATAATAACAATGTTTTGTCCCACTTTCATAGGCTCTCCACACTTATCGCAGGTGGTTACCCCCAATATCATTTCCATCTCTTACCTCCCACAGCAATATTCACATTTCTTGCGAGGCTCTTCTCACTCCCAGACTTCGTCTTCGGCAAGGTCTTCCTCCAGCCCTAATTCGTCAGCCTCGTCCTCCAAATAATTCAAGGGACCTTCATGAGTAAGGGATTCTTTTCGGCCCAGGAATGGGCGAGAGAAGAGCTTTCTTATCTCGGCGCCGCATTCGGGGCACCTTTTCAGCGGTTCATCATTTATCCCCTGCCTGACCTCGAACTTTCCTTTACATAACTTGCAATGAGCTCCATCTTTTGCTTTATACTCATAAATTGGCATTTCACCCTCCTCCTTCAATAAATTCAGAATATGTCCTTAGTCCTCTCCCATCGAGGGAGAGGTACAGTCCCTCTTTCATAACTCCCCTAACCCCTCTTATCTTAAGAGGGGGATTTTTGAACACTAATTATTTACCGCAGCAATGTTTGTATTTCTTGCCCGAGCCGCACGGGCAGGGGTCATTACGCCCAACCCTTTTGCCCACCGGCACCGCCTCCCTCTTTTTTTGTGGAGCTTCTTTGGTAACACTGACGTGGTAAATGCTGTGGGCAACTTCATGCTGGATGCTGGCTAAGAGGGCCTCAAAATAGGCATGCCCCTCCCTCTTATACGCTACCAGCGGTTCTTGCTGACCGACAGCCTGCAGACCTATCCCCTGACGCAGATGCTCCATGGCGGTAAGGTGCTCCATCCATAACCGGTCGATAACCCGCAACATTACCAGTCTCTCTGCTATTCGCATGTTTTCAGGGCCTAGCTCCTGCTCCCGCTGGTTGTAAAGCTCATTGGCATAGTCAGTCAACTTTTCTGTGATTTGCTGGGCACTGAGTTCAGAAAGCCCATCGCTTCTGAACTGCGGGGGTAAGGGGAAGATGGTGGATATATCCTCGAGTAACGCAGAGAAACTAGATTTCTCCCCTTCTTCCAGTTCATGGCTAACATTGCTGAGATGCTTGGCCACCAGGCTCTGGATTTCATCCCGGACCATAGATAGTATATTTGCCTTGAGGTCGGCGCCACTGAGGATTTTTTTCCTCTCGGCGTAAATTACCTCGCGGTGCTTGTTGACGACATCGTCATATTCCACAAGGTGTTTACGAATATCGAAATGGTAGCCTTCGGTCTTGACCTGGGAATTGGTCATAGCCTTAGTGGCGATGGAATGCTCAATGGGGGTATTTTCATCCATACCCGCCCACTGCATAACTCCCTTAATACGGTCACCACCAAAGCGGCGGATAATCTCGTCCTCCATGGAAGCATAAAAACGAGAACTGCCTGGGTCTCCTTGCCTTCCTGCCCTTCCCCGAAGCTGATTATCAACGCGTCGGGCTTCGTGGTGCTCGGTGCCTACAATGTGCAGCCCACCCAGCTCGACCACCTTATTATGCTCCTCCTGCCATTCTGCCTGGTCACGTTCCTCAGGATTGCCACCCAAGATAATATCCACACCTCGCCCGGCCATATTTGTGGCGACAGTTACCGCTCCAAGACGCCCGGCTTGAGCGATTATGCCTGCCTCCTTTTCATGATTCTTGGCATTTAGCACTTCATGGGGTATACCATTTCTCTTCAGGAGGTCAGATAAAAGCTCTGATTTCTCAATAGAGGTTGTGCCGATAAGGACCGGTCTCTTCTGATCATTCAATTCCTTGATTTCCCTGGCCACGGCGGCAAACTTGGTTTTCTCGTCTTTATAAATCTGGTCAGGGTATTCAGTGCGAATCAGGGGCTTGTTTGTGGGTATAACCACAACATCTAGCTTATAAATTTTGTATAATTCTTCGGCTTCCGTAGCTGCGGTACCGGTCATGCCCGCCAGTTTTTTATACATGCGGAAGTAGTTCTGGAAGGTGATAGTAGCCATGGTAACTGATTCTCGTTGAATCTTTACCCTCTCTTTGGCTTCGATGGCTTGATGCAATCCCTCAGAATACCTCCTGCCGAACATCAATCTGCCAGTGAATTCATCCACGATGATGACCTGCCCATCCTTAACCACATAATCCTTGTCCCTCTTGAACAAGACATGAGCCTTAAGAGCGCTATCCAGATATTGAGTGAGAAAGTAATTAGAGGTGTCATAAAGTTCGGGTGCTTTGAGCAAGCCCTCCCTCTTCAGCATCTGCTCCATCTTGGTCATGCCCACGTCAGTAAGGCTGGCGGTATGCGTGCGCTCGTCAATGGTATAGTCTTCGTCCTTGCCAAGGCGGGAAACTAACTGGGCAAAGGTGTAATATTTCTTAGTGGCTTCCTCGGCAGCACCGCTGATAATCAGTGGTGTGCGGGCTTCGTCGATAAGGATGTTGTCCACTTCATCGACGATGGCATAGATCAAGGGACGCTGGACACACTGGGACAAGTCCCAGACCATATTATCTCTGAGGTAATCGAAGCCAAACTCGTTATTGGTACCATAAGTTATATCTGCCTCATAAGCCTGGCGGCGACTTGCCTGGGGTTGGTTAGGAGGGTAGGGAATAGGATGCAGGTGTTTCCACTTCGGGTCTCCCGAATCACGATCAGGGTCATAAATATAAGACGGGAAGGGGTTATCGGGCGTTTGCATTGCAGTAATAGCTGCAACGCTTACCCCCAAGGCGTGGTAAATAGGACCCATCCAGTGGCAATCCCGCTTGGCCAGATAATCATTGACAGTAATCAGATGGCAGCCTTGTCCGGTGAGGGCATTGAGATAGAGAGGCAAGGTAGCAACCAGGGTCTTCCCTTCACCAGTTTTCATTTCAGCTATCTTGCCTTGATGAAGAACGACTCCCCCTATTAACTGGACGTCAAAATGTCTTTGCTTTATGGTTCGCTTGGCGGCTTCTCTAACAGCAGCAAATGCCTCGGGAAGAAGCTCATCTAGAACCCGCCTTTTGACCTCCGCAAGCTCTTGCTCTAGATGCAGAGTCTCTTCTTGCCTGCTACGCGCTTCGGTCAATTGTTGCTGAATCTCGTCAACAGCCTCAGCCAACCGGGCCTTGAACTCATCAGTTTTGGCCCGAAGATCAGCATCGCTGAGCTTTTCAAATTCCGGCTCCAACGAGTTTATGTGGTCAACCAGAGGCTGAAGTCGCCTCACTACTCTCTCGTTGGAATCAATCAGACTGCTAAGCCAATTAACCATCGATCGATAAAATCCTAAATCCTAATTTCTAAACTCTAAACAAATTCTCTTGAAAAGCAAAGGCCAAGAATAAAAACGCAAAATGACAGAGCAAAAATCAAAATCTTTACATTTTAATTTGTCACTTTGATTTTTAACTTTCTATAGTGCTTGGGTTTTGGATTTCTAACCACTCTTTGTCTTTGGCAAGTTATCCCTCAAACATCGCCCCTATTGATAAGCCGGTGTGGATACGGTGGATGGCTTCGCCAACAAGCGAGGCTATGGGCAAGACGGTAATCTTGTTCAGCTTCTTATCTTCATTGACAGGTATGGTATCGGCAACCACTACCTCTTTCACCGGACTGGCGGCTATCCTCTGGATAGCGGGACCAGAGAAAACGGGGTGAGTGCAGCAGGCATAAACTTTCGTAACGCCACGTTTTAAAAGAGCATCCACCACCCCGACCAGAGAACCAGCAGTATCAATTTCATCATCAACCGTCAGGGCACGCATTCCCTCAACCTCGCCAATTACGTTGAGGGTTTCACTGGCATCGGCATTGCCCAAGCGCCTCTTTTCCATAATAGCCAGCGGGGCTCCAAGCTTAGCAGCGACATCACGGGCTACCTTGGAAATACCAATATCAGTGGCAACCACTACCAGGTTGTCAAGAGCTTTTTCTCTGAAATACTGAGCCAACATAGGTCGAGCGGTGAGCTCATCCACAGGTATGGTGAAGAATCCTTGAATTTGAGGAGCGTGGAGGTCTACGGTGAGCAATCTATTAGCTCCAGCGGTAGTAATCAGGTCGGCAATCAAGCGAGCACTGATGGGAACCCTCGGTTGGTCTTTTTTATCAGTGCGGCTATAGCCATAATAGGGCACGACAGCGGTAATTCGCCCTGCTGAAGCTCGCCTGAAGGCATCGAGCATAATAAGTAACTCAACCAGGCTTTTGTTAACTGGAGAGCAAATAGGCTGAATGATAAAAACGTCCCGTTCCCGGACATTCTCGAGAATGCGCACAAAAATGTTCTCATTGCTAAACTCGAAGACCTCAGCCTCCCCCAAGGGTATGTCCAAGTAATCACACACAGCCCCTGCTAAGGCGGGGTGAGCAGTGCCGCTAAACACCTTTAATTCGTCCATCATTATCTTTTAGCTATCGGAATACTAACTTGATTATAGCATGAAATCATCGCCGTTTCTTAGCATGTTTTTCTTCCATCCCACGGTTTCTCGTCTTGCTTCAGATTTTCGTCACAAGGTTATACAGCGCGGAATCTAAAATATAAAAGGAATGAAGAGATTATTACGGAGATTCCTTATGCTCTTCTCCAGGCGACTTTGCTTCCCTCAACTGGAAATAGATAAGAGTCGCGACTGTGATGGTGAGCGGACTCATTATCAAGTCGGAGAGAAATCTTCCTATTACTGGGGCTTGGTCGATAATTACTGACATTGCCGCAAAAATTAAGAAGATTACGAAAATCCTCCACCAATTCCCTTTCACCAGTTCCCAGCTTGTTTTCAGCCCGAAATTATTTTCAAGGACGCATGCTGGTGCATAAAGGTATAACCTTATTGCAACGTAAAGACCAGCTGTGAATAGAAAACCCATTGCCAGTCGAGGAACAATGTTGTAAGGTCCCACATTCTGAACTAGCGAAACCATTCTCATAAACGGGTAATTAGTGATCGCTACTGTCAGGCCAGCAACCATCAAGATGGAAATCGCTAAGCCTACGATGGCTGGGACCAGGAGCTTGGGGATTTTTTTAAGTCCTTTAAATAAGGTTGCCTTTAACCCCAGTTTACCTCCTTTCTCAAGTTCCGTTACTTTAAGAATAGCCCCAGCCGATGCCCATACCCCAAATAAGAAGAAGACGACCAAAAAAAGGATGAAAAAAGGAATGGGAGGCGTTGAAGGGATATCTGGAGGAGTCCCCGAAAGGATGAAAAACATTAGATAATTGGAGATTATGCTTTTAATCGGAAATATCGCGGGCAGAATAAAAAGTACGATGATGGTAGGATCCTCTTTGAGAATGATGAAAGACCTTTTTATCGTATCAATTATTTTCAACTTGGACATTATGCAGATCTTTAATCTTAATTACCTTAGCACAGTCAAAATTTCTTGACGAGAGCCCAATGACGAAGAAGTCCCTTATACCAGCCCAGGAATGGGGAACTGCTGGCACATTTCCCGCACTTCCTGACGGACTTGCTTTTGTACCCGCTTATCCCCCAAAGGAGAAAGCGCTCTGGCAATGCAAGAGGCTATGCACTTCATTTCCTCTGTGCCAAAACCTCTCGTGGTCACCGCCGGGGTGCCTAGCCTGATGCCGCTGGTAATTCGTGGTGGCTTGGGGTCAAAAGGAATGGTATTTCTATTTACCGAGATGCCCGCGGCCCATAAAGCTTCCTCAGCATCTTTGCCGTTTATCCCCTGAGGAGAAAGGTCAACAATGACAATGTGGTTATCTGTGCCTCCCGAAACAATGCGCATCCCATCTTTCTGGAGTTCGGAAGCCAAAACGCGAGCATTCTTCAGCACTGACTTCTGATAACCAACAAATTCGGGTTGCATAGCTTCAAAGAAGCACACAGCTTTGGCAGCGATGATATGCATGAAAGGACCACCCTGCATCCCGGGGAAAACTGCAGCATCAATAGCCAAAGCCAATTCTTCATCACATAAAATAAAGGCGCCCCGGGGTCCCCGTAAGGTCTTTTGCGTGGTGGAAGTGGTAACTTGAGCATAGGACACAGGGGAAGGATGAAGTCCAGCAGCTACTATCCCTGCTATGTGAGCCATATCAACCAATAACTTGGCTCCCACCTTATCAGCTATATAGCGAAGTCTCTCAAAATCAATAATACGAGAGTAACTAGTCGCCCCAGCTATAATTAGCTTGGGTTTATGCTTCAGAGCTAACTTTTCAATTTCATCGTAGTTAAGCATCTCGGTTTTAGGGTCGACTCCGTAAGGGACAAAGTTATACCATTTCCCGGAGAAATTGACCTCAGAGCCATGGGTGAGGTGTCCACCATGACTGAGACTCATTCCCATAACAATATCGCCATGTTCCGCTAGAACTGAATAGGCCGCCATGTTAGCTTGACTGCCGCTATGAGCCTGGACATTGGCGTGCTCGGCTTTAAAGAGCTTTTTAGCCCTTTCAATAGCCAAATTTTCAATTTCGTCTATGTAGACACAGCCGCCATAATAGCGATGCCCGGGGTAGCCTTCAGCATATTTGTCTGTTAGCACCGAGCTTTGGGCCTCCAGCACTGCCCGGCTGGCATGGTTTTCGGAGGCAATAAGATTTACGGTGCTTGCTTGCCTCTCTGCCTCTAAGCTTAGGATTTTAGATACTCTGCTATCGCGTTGCGCCAAGGAAAATGTCCTCGGGGGTTTCCCAGTAGTGGTATAATAGTACTTAATATTTCGTCCTCGGTCAATAAGAAAAACCCATCAAAAGGGTGTTCCGCAGCATCATTGACAGAACGTGTTTACAATGATAAATTAATTTATTTAGCAATTAAAAGCGGAGAGTGCTAAATGCCTTCGAGAGAAAGAAGAGAAACCGTTCTCAGGGTGATAATTGAAGATTATATCACTAGAGCGGTACCAGTAGCTTCAAATGCTATTGTGGAAAGGTACGGCTTGAAGGTAAGTCCGGCTACTATCCGCAATGATACAGCATACCTAGAACGAGAAGGATATGTTATTCACCCTCACCGTTCGGCCGGAAGCATACCCACTGATAAGGCTTACCGCTACTATGTGGAATTGATAGGGGAAGAGATTGAACTTCCCTCTGTTGAGCGGTATCTAATTCATCAGATATCTCAAGAAGCCAAAGAGGAGCTAGAACAATGGCTAAAAACGGTGGCAGCGCTTTTAGCGCGCCTTGTCCACAACCTGGTAGTAATAACCACTCCCAAAGCGGCGCGCTGCCGCTTTAAGCATCTCGATTTGGTAGCCTTGCAGGATTTCATGGCTTTGCTGATCGTGGTTTTGCATGAAGCAAAAGTTAGACGACAGGTCTTATCCTTCAGCAGAAAGATAAGCCAGGATGAGCTAACGGAGCTGGCTAACAAACTTACTGCGATTTATGGCGGGATGACCAGCAGCGAGATCTTGGCTAAAAAAGAGAGACTTTCTTCTGAAGAAAGGCAGCTGTCTGAATCTTTAGCAGAAATTATGGCTGCTGAAGACAAGCTAGAATATGGCGAGCCTTATCTTGAAGGGCTGCGTTTGCTGCTGAGTCAACCAGAGTTTACCAACAGTCCTAGAATACTGGGAATTTTAGAAGTGCTGGAAGGGGAGGATTGGCTTAGAAATATATTTGGCCAGGAATCTAGCAAGAGAGGGGTAAAGGTAGTCATTGGTGAAGAAAACCCAGAGCCAGCACTACAGGACTTGAGCTTAATAGCTAGCCAGTATGGAGTATTTAATAAGGCCAGTGGCATTGTGGGAGTGATTGGCCCAAAAAGAATGGACTACGCCAAGATTATATCTTCGCTTAACTTTCTCACAGCATTTCTAAGTGATTCAGTGGCTGAATACATCTAAAGGAGGCCTAACGTTGGCTGAAGATGGCGAGGTACTTGAAACAGAAACTGAGCACGTTGAAGATATAGAAACGTTAAAGCAAGCTCTAGCTGAAGAGAAGGAAAAGGCAGAAAGATATTTGGCCAATTGGCAAAGAAGCCAGGCGGACCTCCAGAATTATGCGAAGCGCGCTGAGCAGGAGAAAGGGGAGATAGTTGAGTGTGCTAACAGGATGCTTATCCTGGAGTTGCTACCTATCCTGGACGATTTTGAGAGAGCACTTGCTTCTCTGCCGGTTGAACTTGATGAGCAAAATTGGACTGAAGGGATAAAACTCATCTATAATAAACTTAAAAATGTTTTAGAAGCGCAGGGACTGGCTGAAATTAAGGCCAAGGGAGAGTGTTTCGATCCCTACTTTCATGAAGCAGCAGGTCAAGTAGACGGGGAGGAGGGCATAATCATAGAGGAACTTTGCAAAGGTTATAAATTTAAAGGCAAGCTGCTTCGCCCCAGCATGGTCATGATAGGCTCAGGTAAGGACAACAAGACTCGGGAGGAAAGCTCAGAGGAGAGATAATATGGCTAAGGTAGTAGGTATTGACCTAGGAACAACATTGAGCGAGGTTGCTGTTATAGAGGGTGGAAAACCGAAGCTTATTCCCAGCTCGGAAGGCTCTAACTTGTATCCTTCGGTAGTGGCAATAAACAAGAATGGGGAGCGATTAGTAGGGCAAGTGGCTAAACGCCAGTCTATCGTTAACCCGGAAAACACTGTTTACAGCATCAAACGCTTCATGGGAAGAAAATGGGGGGAACCACCGGGAAGAGAATTACCTGTGGAAGAGGACGCACGCCGCGTACCCTACAAGACGACTCGCGGTCCTAACAACGAAGTCAAGGTAGTCATGGGTGGAAAAGAATACAGTCCTGCGGAAATATCGGCAATGATATTACAAAAACTAAAGACCGATGCCGAAGCCTACCTTGGCGACAAAGTGACAGAAGCAGTAATTACAGTGCCAGCTTACTTCAATGATAGCCAGCGCCAGGCAACCAAAGATGCTGGCGCCATCGCCGGATTGAATGTCCTCCGCATTATTAACGAGCCCACTGCTGCCGCCTTAGCTTACGGCGCGGATAAGAAAAAGGAGGGCACAATCGCAGTATACGACCTTGGCGGAGGCACTTTCGATATCTCTATCCTAGAGATGGGAGAGGGGACCTTTCAGGTCAAGTCTACCAGCGGTAATACCCACCTGGGTGGGGATGACTTTGACCAGCGTATTATCGAATGGCTGTGCAGCGAATTCAAACGAGACCAAGGAATCGACCTAAAGAACGACCGCATGGCAGTTCAGCGTCTTAAAGAGGCAGCAGAACGAGCGAAGATTGAGCTTTCTACGGTGCAGCAGACTGAAATAAGCCTTCCTTTTATCACCGCTGATGCCTCGGGACCTAAACACCTCAATATCACCTTGACCCGCTCCAAGCTAGAACAACTGGTCATGGATTTGGTAGAGCAGACCCTAGAGCCCTGTCGCCAGGCAGTTAAGGACTCAGGGTTAACCACAGCTCAGATTGACGAAGTCCTCCTTGTCGGTGGTCAAACTAGAATGCCCCTGGTCCAAGACAAGGTGAGACAATTCTTCGGTAAGGAGCCATCGAAAGGAATCAACCCCGATGAGGTTGTAGCCATGGGGGCGGCCATTCAAGCCGGGGTGCTTAAGGGCGAAGTCGGAGAAATTCTTCTTCTCGATGTCACCCCACTCACTCTAGGGATAGAGACGCTGGGAGGAGTAGCAACGCCGCTTATTTCCCGCAACACCACCATACCTACTTCCAAGAGCCAGATTTTCAGCACTGCTAGCGATAGCCAGCCCAGCGTGGAGATACACGTTCTGCAAGGGGAACGCCCGATGGCTGTCGATAATCGGACGTTGGGACGCTTCGTACTTGATGGTCTGCTACCGGCACCACGAGGTATGCCCCAGATTGAGGTAACTTTCGATATAGATGCCAATGGCATCCTCAACGTTAGCGCTCGCGATAAGGGCACAGGGAGGGAACAAAAAATTACTATTACCGCCTCTAGTGGACTCTCCAAAGAGGAAGTGGAGAGGATGAGGCGAGAGGCTGAGCAACATGCTTCTGAGGATGTTAAACGTAAAGAGGAAGTGGAGGTCCGCAATTCCGCTGACAGCCTGGCTTACACCGCAGAAAAAACTCTCCGGGACTACGCAGATAAGGTACCTGCCGATGTAAAAAAGGAGGTGGATGCTAAGATAACCAGTGTGAAGTCAGCTCTTCAGGGGAAGGACATAAACGCTATTCGTAAGGCTATGCAAGAGCTATCACAGGCTATGCAGAAGGTTGGGGCATCGGCTTACCAGCAACCAGGTCAGCAGCCGCCCGGTGAAGGGAAACCTGGTGGAGGAGAAGAAGGCACGGTGGAAGGGGAATTTCGCGAGGTCTAGGCAATAAATATTAGCCCTTGATTCCCGTGAAATTGGAAACGCAAAACTACATTTTTCTCGAGGAGCGTGATGGCAATGTTTGAGCTAGAACAATTCATCATAACCGCTAATAGAATCTGGCAAAAAGCCCGAGAGGAAAAGCGGTTGAGTCATAACCCCTCTGATGAGGAATTGAGAAGGCTTGTGGAAAGGGAGCCGGGGATTAGGAAAACGATATACGGAAACTTTGTCGCCCAAAGTGAGCCTACTTCCAGGTCAGCAATGTTCACCAAAAATAGCGTTGACCATCCCTTCGGGGAGGATGAACTAAGGCTATTAGCTCAGTGTGAAAAGGCTTTGGGCAAAGAAAGATTGATTTCCGTAGATAGAGTTGTGGGTAATAAAAGCAGTAACATCACGGTCAGGTTAATTGTTCCTGAGCGGTTTGCCCATGTTGCCTATGGAGGCAAGAACCTTTTTATACCCCCAAAGGGGGAGGTTAAGAATCCAACTTACCAAATCTTATTCTTTGCTGACGAGGCTTTCGAAACTAACCAGTCAAAGCCGCTCCCTGAGAAAGACATCACTATCAGACTGGCTATGCTGGATGATGGAAGGTTTGTCAAGATAATTAGGAATGGTAACTACATAGGCGAATATAAGAAGGGAGTTTTCGCCGCCGAAGATTGGGCAGCTAAGACAAGAAGGGGGGGCATCTTCTTACATGCTGGTTGTAGAGAGGATTACCTTCAATCAATAAGCGGGGACTATCGAATGGCGAGGACGCTGCTTGTGGCACTAAGTGCCAACGGGAAAACAACTACAACCTGTAGAATCCTGGCCAGAAAAGGGATGGAAAAATCTTGGCTTATTCAGGACGATGGAGGGACTCTCATGCCCGATGGTTCCTTTCATGGCTTTGAAGCCGGGGGAATATTTGTAAAAACAGAGGGTGTAAACCCCGGGGAGCAAATCGAAATATTTTACGGACTGTTGACACCGGAAACTGTCTGCGAAAATGTTTACGTAACCGAAGACGGAGATTTTGACCTTTACAATTTCGAAAGAACATCCAATGGCAGAGCAGTGGTATTAAGAAGAGATTTTATGCATGCCAGTCCCTATATCGATGTGGATAGGATTGACAATCTGATTATTATCACCAGGGGGCCACTGATTCCGGCAATATCAAAGCTAACTCGGGAGCAAGCAGCAGCCTTGATGGTTCTGGGACAGGCAATGGAATCCTCGGCTGGTGACCCAACCCAGGCCGGGAAAATTAGAGGCGAGTTTTTCTACGATCCCTTTGTTGCCGGAGACCTGGCTGAGCATGCTAATAGATTTTATGAGATAATAAAAGGTATTCCTCACCTAAATTACTATTTGATAAACACTGGAGGAATAGGGGAAGGGGAACGCTACAAAGATATAAGATTGGAATTTACCATGGCTATACTCGATTCTTTACTAAGAGGTGGTTTAGAAGATTGGGTGGATTCCCCAACGGGCTTTAAGGTGCCTGGGGCGATAAGATATGTAGATGATATTTACCTGCATCCTGAGAAACTTTACTCCAGAACTGAATTTAAAGAAAAGCAACAGGAACTTAACAAAATTAGATATGAATCCGTGAAAAAACTCGGAGATTCCCTATATCCTGATATAAGGAAGGTTTTTAGCCAGCCCAACATCGCATAATAGAATTGCCAGTCTCACGCGGTTCGTTTGGAATTTTGGTGTAGGATAGCTATAAGACATCGGAGGGCAAGAAGTGATGAAGTCCGCTGAACTTTATGAAAGATTAAAGAAAGAGAAAGCAGAGCTGTTAGAAAAGATAGAACAGTTGAGAGCTCTTGGTCAACCATCGGCAGAGGGAAAGGAAGGTAGTCCATTCGGCAAAAGGGAGGAAGGAGCCGATGAAGCCTCCGAACTAGAGAAAAGACTAGCCTTGGAGAAAAGGCTGGAAGAGTCTCTAAATGAAGTTGAGCACGCCTTACAAAAATATGAAGCCGGCACTTATGGATTGTGCGATTCCTGTGGGCGACCTATAGAGCAAGCTCGCCTCGAAGCTATACCTCAAGCAAGCTTATGCCTGAGCTGTAAGGCAAGCCAAGAAAAGGATGCAAAAGGGACAAGATAATGGGCCTCCAAGTAAATTGGTGACCAGCAAAATAACGGATTCCGTGGGTGAAGATAAATCGAAGGTTTCTCCAAGCAAGTATAGAGGTAGATTAAGGTTACTTCTGATTGTCTCTGCTCTGGTGGTTATTCTTGACCAACTGAGCAAGCTGTGGGCCAGAGCCAATGTGTCTGAAATATATAACCTAAAGCTGTTGCCAGGCTTTCTTGACTTAATTCTCGTTAAAAATTATGGTGCCATATTTGGTTTAGTTCACAGCCACACCGAGCTTTTCATCGCACTCGGCATAGCTGCTTCGGTCATTATCCTGGTGTTTCTCTATTATTTTCCCCCAGCTACCACCTTGGTTACGGTGTCCTTCGCTCTGATTCTGGGCGGGGCTGTGGGCAATCTCATAGACCGCATCCGTCTTCGCTACGTAATTGATTTTATCAGTCTTCACGTGCACGAACTCTTTCACTGGCCCACCTTTAACATCGCCGACGCAGCTTTAACAGTGGGTATCCTTATGCTCATTTATTACTTTTATAGGTCGGGGGGACTTAGAAAAGCATATGAACACAGCCGCAAGTCCCAAAATTGAGACGTTGCAATTCAACTCGCCTGATCCCAACATTCGCCTTGATAAGTATTTAACCGAGGTTCTTCCACAATTCTCACGCGCTTATTTACAGAAATTAATTGGACAAGGTCATGTTTTGGTCAATAGACAAATAACCAAAGCGAGTCAGAAGTTAAATAAAACCGATAGGATAACAGTCGAGCTTCCTCCCTTACCAGGCCGTCCTTTGGCTGAACCAATCCCTCTAGCCTTAATTTATGAAGATGCGGACATATTGGTCATAGACAAACCCGCTGGATTAACAGTTCACCCCGCCCCGGGGCATCCCAGCCATACTTTGGTCAATGCCATCTTAGCCCACTGTCCCGGCTTGACCATGAACAACGAGCCGATGCGCCCAGGCATAGTTCACAGACTAGATAAAGATACATCGGGCCTCATAGTCATTGCCAAAAATGACCTTGCCCGAGAATATTTAACCGCACAGTTCAAAAGCCACACTGTAACCAAAAGATACCTTGTCCTTGTCAAGGGACGGCTATCTCCAGAGCAAGGGATAATCGAAGCGCCTATCGGGCGAGACCCTCATCGTAGACAAAGAATGGCGATAGTAGAAGCAGGAAAAGAGGCTACTACCCAGTATCGAGCCCGAAAATACCTCGATACCTACACTTTAGTCGAAGTCACCCCCCTAACAGGGCGCACACATCAAATCAGAATACACCTGTCAGCTATCGGCTATCCGGTCGTCGGTGACCCCACTTACGGGATAAAATCGGCCTATCTTAACAGGCAATTTATTCATGCCTACCGTCTTGGCTTTCGTCTACCTTCAACTAAACAATACCAGGAATTCACTTCGCCCCTACCAATGGATTTGGAGCAAGCTTTGGAGCACTTAGCCCGAACCGCCTGAAAAACTTTCCAAATCACCACTCAGATGACGTGTGCAGTTTCTTGCAATGAGAAGCCTTGTTTGATATGATTAGCAAACCAAAATGGACAAAATAGAGTTAAAGGTTGCGAATCGAGAGGTTCTCGGTAAAAAAGTCAAGCATTTGCGCCGCCAGGGTATTACTCCGGTGCATGTTTTTGGGCATGGTATTGAGTCGCTGGCACTACAGTGCGACACCAGGGAACTTGAGCAAATATTAAGTCAAGCTGGGCAAACAAGGCTTATTACTCTCAAGCTCGCTAAAGATAAGAAGCCAAGGATCGTTGTGGTTCGCGAATTTGATAGAGATTGGCGCAGGGGACAATTGATCCATGTCGACTTTTATCAGGTCAAAATGGAGGAAAAGATAAGGTTAGAGGTTCCTGTTGTCTTAGTCGGAGAAGCGCCAGCCCTGAAGTCCAAAACCAATATGCTGGCGCATGAGCTTGGGACTTTGACTGTAGAATGTTTGCCGGCAAAAATCCCTAATAGCTTGGAAGTGGATATCAATTCCCTCACCGAGCCAGATCAATCAATACGCGTCAAAGATGTCACCTTGGGTGAAGGCATTACAGTTCTTAACAATCCAGAGTTGGTTGTGGTGAAGATTAGTCTGCGACCTGTGGAAAAGGTAGAAGAGAAGGTAGTAGAGGAGAAAGTAGAAGAGAAGGCAGAAGAGGTGGCGGAGGAAGAGGCTGAAGCTCCCAAAGAGGCTACGGTAGACGAAAAGAAATCGAAGGAAACATAATCGCCTGACTTACTTGGCAATTGCTTCTGTTTCTACAACGGGTACATAGGATTTACTCACTAGCAAATCCCTGATATAATACCTGGAATTAAATACTGGCTCTCTCCGAGCTGTCTTGCCTAAAGAGAATCCAGGGCAAGCAGTCGGTAGGCTGAAAAGCCTCGAGGGCACAGATAGAAATGCCTGTGCCTCCCGTGCTTGGAAAGGAGGGAATATAAAACTTGGTTTTTGGACAGCACCGTTTTTGTGACGGTGCTTTTTTGTTCCCGCTTGCATGTCTTATAAAAAGATTTCTAAAGATAACAGGAGGTTTTCAATGAAAGGCATTTTGCCTAAGATAGCTTCAACTGTTTTGGTTGTTTTGGCTTTGACATTGCTCGTACCGGTTCTCGTAACGATTCCCGGCTGTACCGGTGCTGGCAATCGAACAATACTAAAGCTAGCAACCACTACCAGTCTTCACGACACCGGCTTGTGGGATTATCTGGAGACCATATTTGAGGAAAGATATAACGCCGACTTGCAGATAGCATCTGTGGGCACTGGTACTGCTTTGACGTATGGTAGGAATGGTGATGTGGATGTGGTTGCTGTCCACGACCCCGCTCAAGAGGCAGCATTTATAGCCGGTAACTATTCTCTTAACGCAACAGTAAATAACACTTCTGCGGCGCGAGTCACCTGGGCTTATAACTATTTCATCATCGTAGGCCCTGCGTCTGACCCTGCAGGCATTAGTGGAGGGAACGTGACAGCAGCCTTCCAAAAAATCCAGCAGGGGGGGGCGGCTAACTCGACGCTGGTTAAATTCGTCTCTCGAGCGGATAACTCGGGAACTTACGGCAAAGAAAAAGCCCTCTGGGCAGCAGCCGGCTATAATTATACAGCTGATATCAATGCAACGGGAACGGCCCAGGGCTGGTATGTTTCAACTGGGCAAGGCATGGGAGCTACACTGACTACTGCTAACCAGCTACTGGCTTATACCCTGACAGACAAGGGAACCTACCTGGCTTACGCAGGCAACTTGACTTTGGTACCCTTGATAGACACAGGGGCTAATCTGATCAATATCTACTCGGTGATCATCTGCAAGAACGGTGTCCAGCCGGCGATGGCTCAAAATCTGGTGACTTTCCTCAGATCACCTGATATCCAGGCTTTAATCGCCGGGTTTGGCGTGCCCCAATATGGACAACCGCTATTCTACCCCTGGGCCCTAAATATTTGCGGGCCGCCCTAACAGATAGGAGGTGTGACATGCCTGTCATAGCAGCGATAGTGAAGTGCAAGAAGTGCGGTGCTGAGGTCAGGTCAGACTGGAAGTACTGTCCTAAGTGCGCTGACAAGATTACCTGCACTGGCAAGTACGAAGCCTGTGCCAAGAAATAGCGTATTACAGTAGGTAGGAGCAATTGACGGAATTATGGCACGCCTTTGTTAAGGCCATAGAACTCATAATCTCCCTCGACCCGCAGGTGATAGAGATAGCCGGGAGGTCCCTGAGGATTTCAGGGACCTCCTGTCTGCTGGCCTCTCTGATCTGCTTACCGCTGGCGAGCTTAATATACTTCCATCACTTCCGTGGGAAAAGGGCCTTAATAAATATCATCCAGACGCTGTTCAGCGTGCCCACAGTTCTTGTTGGCTTGCTTGTTTTTGTGCTATTTTCCCGGGCCGGGCCACTGGGTTTCTTCGGCATACTACTCACGACTAAGGCCATGATAATTGGCCAGATGATATTAATAACTCCTATACTGCTTGGTTTTACCATTTCCGCGTTGAACGGTGTGAGTAAGGAGATTGTAGATACCGCTACCTCACTTGGTGCCAGTGGCTTTCAGACCATCTGGCTTGTGCTGAGAGAGGCAAGGTATGCTGTGCTGGCAACTGTGATATTGGGTTTTGGCAGAGCCATATCGGAAGTCGGATGTGCTATGTTGGTCGGTGGCAATATGAGGGGAGCCACCAGAGTCCTGACCACAGCAATATCAATGGAGACATCCCAGGGCGACTTCGAGTTGGCAATAGCGCTAGGCATAATTCTTCTATCCCTGGCACTCATCATTAACATCGTCCTCAATAGGTTGCAGCAGAGGTAATTATGATGAAACCACTATCTTCAATAATCGAAGTGACTGGCTTAAACCATAGCTACGGTGAACGGAAGGTACTACAAGACTTAAACTTAAGTATTGGCAAGGGTGAAGTTTTCGCCCTGATTGGGCCGACCGGAGCGGGCAAAACAACGCTTTTACGTATTATAGACCTGCTGGAAGTCCCTGGCGCGGGGGAAATCTATTTCGACGGCAAATGCATCCCCCGGTCAGGGAAACAACGATTTGAGATACGTCGTCGGATGTCATTTATACACCAAAAGCCTCAGGTATTTAATTTGAGTGTCTACGATAATGTTGCCTGTGGCTTAAGATGGAGGGGAGAGAGAAAGAACAGGATTGCTGAGAAAGTTGACCATATTCTGGAAATGGTAGGGTTAGAAGGCTATAAGAATAGAAACGCCCGGACGCTTTCCGGTGGTGAGGCGCAGAGAGTAGCTCTAGCCAGGTCTCTGGTGCTCGAACCTGAGGTGTTGTTATTGGACGAGCCGACGGCTAACCTTGACCCTGTTTCCACAGCCAAGATTGAGCAGTTAATTTCATATGTTGCCAGGCGACATAACACAACTATGATAATGGCAACGCATGATATGTCTCAAGGGCAGCAACTCGCTGTCAGGATAGGGGTGCTTCTTGATGGCAGACTTGCCCAAACAGGCAATGTCACCGACATATTCCGTTCGCCCCAAAACGAACAGGTGGCTCATTTTGTCGGTATGGAGAACATCCTGAAGGGCGTAATAAGTGCCAGTAACGAAGGTATAGTCATGGTAAATATAGGTGGCAATGCCATACAAGCAGTTTCTAACCACCCTGCGGGAAAGGAAGTATATGCTTGCATCAGGCCTGAAGATATCACTTTAGCTTTATCTAGCACCCAAAGTTCGGCGAGGAATTCTTTTCAAGCCAAGGTTACCCGGGTAACCACTCTGGGACCCCTTAGCCGGGTGGAAATAGATTGTGGCTTCCGCCTCGTAGTTTTAGTCACTAAAATATCAGCAGAAGAATTGAATTTACAAGAAGGCAGGGAAGTCTATGCTACCTTTAAAGCTACCGGGGTGCATATTCTGGAAAAGGGAGTTAGTCAATGACTGGAATTCTTGATTCTTTCGGGCGGAGCATAAATTACCTCCGGATTTCAGTTACCGACCGTTGCAACCTGCGCTGCCTCTATTGCATGCCACCTGAAGGTGTCCCACAGATGTCACATAACGAGATCCTCTCCTACGAGGAGATTCGGGCTGTCGTCCAAGCGGCGGCAGAGCTGGGCATCAACAAGATAAGGCTCACTGGTGGCGAGCCTTTGGTTAGAGCTGAGTTACCCAACCTCATTAAGATACTCTCTCAAATAGAGGGAATTCAAGAGCTGTCTTTGACGACAAATGGGACGTTTCTGAAGAAATATGCTCGGGAACTTAAGCAAGCAGGTTTATCCAGAATTAATGTGAGCCTGGACACGCTTAAAGCCGACAAATTTCAATATATAACCCGTCTGGGAAAATTGAAAAGTGTTCTTGAGGGCATCGAAGCAGCTAAGAAGACTGGCTTCGATCCGGTCAAGATAAACACAGTGGTCATGAGAGGCATAAACGATGATGAGATACTGGATTTCGCCAGGATGACTTACAAAGACGGCTGGCATGTCCGATTCATCGAACTTATGCCCTTCAAGGGTGTAGCAGAGTTTGTACCTTCCGCCGAATTGCGACAACATATTAGCTTGCTTGGCAAGCTTGAGCCATGTCCCGATTCCATCGGGATAACTGGCAACGGACCTGCTATGTACTACCGCTTAGCTGGAGCAGAGGGCACTATAGGCCTCATCAGTCCGCTCACTGAGCCCTCCTTTTGCTCTAGGTGTAACCGCATGCGACTTACTCCAGATGGAAAGCTACGCCCTTGCCTTCTGAGAGAAGATGAGATTGACTTAAAAATGCCGCTACGCAATAATGCTTCGCTGGAAGAGCTAAAACGCCTGATTTTGAAGGCAGTGGCTTCCAAGTCGGAGCATCATGTAGAGGGAGACAATGTCAGGCTGGTGAAGCGAAAAATGTCGCAGATTGGAGGTTGAGAATGGAGCCAGGGCAAATTCACATGGTAGACGTTACCCAGAAAAAAGAAACAGAACGCCGGGCAATAGCCAAAGGCAAGATACAGATGAAGTCGGCAACATTAGAACTTATCCGTAAAGGCGAACTGGAAAAAGGAGATGTCTTAGCCGTGGCAAAAACGGCGGGAATCATGGCCGCCAAAGAAACTCACAGCCTTATACCTCTGTGTCACCCTCTCCAGCTCACCCACATTGCAATTGAATTTAACCTTCCTGACAATGGTAACTTTGTTGAGATTACTGCCACCGCTAAGGGAGTAGGGAAAACAGGATTTGAAATGGAAACGCTAGTAGCGGTATCTGTAAGTGCTCTGACTATTTATGACATGTGCAAGGCAGTGGACAGAAGTATGACCATTGGAGAGATTCGCTTGGTAAGGAAGAGTGGAGGTAAAAGCGGGCTTTATGTCGCCGGCGGATAGGATAAAAAGGCAACCTCGGGCAATTCTAGCTTCATTTTTCTTTGCCCACGGCGTGCATCCAGGATTTGACAATTATTTCCTCAAGTGGAAGTCGTGGCCGAGGCGGAGGAATCTCACCAGCAGCATAGCCTACCGGTATTACAGCCACCGGCAATAACGTATCATCCAGGCCAAACAAGCGGTTTATCTCAGCAGGGTCCTCAAATGCCCCTACCCAGCACGTGCTTAACCCCAGCGCTGTAGCCATCAACACTAGGTGCTCAATAGCAATATAGGTATTCGCTACCACCGGCGTAACCAATTGCTCGCGAGGTGGAACTGGTAAAGAGTCCATATAGGTAATAAACTCAGGATCAGCAAAACGACCTGATGCCGTACTCGCTGTTCCTGAATCCACGGATTCCTGGCGTCTCTTCTTCCTGGCTGTGTCAGAGTATCGCTCAAAATCACCGAAGCAGACAATTACTACCGGTGCTTCCTCGATAAATCGCTGTCCCAGGCATACACGGCTGAGTTGCTTCTTGATTTCTTTGTCTCGCACTACCAGAAAGCGCCACGGCTGACGGTTGCTCGCCGATGGTGCCAGTCTGGCTGCTTCAAGCATCTGGTTCACCATATCTTCCGAGACATCATCCGGGACAAACCTACGGATACTGCGCCGCCTTTTTATTGCTTCCCAAACTGTAAGCATACTTTCACCCTCTATCCCGACAATAAGCCACCAATTTCCCACCATTGATTATGTTATTCATTTAATTCTTGTAGCACCATCCTAACCACTTCGGGAATTGCCTGCTCCACCTCGGGCGTGCATTTTTCGCTGAAGATAGTAATATCCTTGGCTTCTACAGCGAATACAGTGATTTCTTGGGGCATGGCTAAGTTGAGCATCTTGCCTAATTCCAGAGCAGTGGCCAGGTTTATTTGATGAGGTGAGGAAAGGTGTTTGGTGAGGGAGAAATCTTCAGACCCCATACGATATATTTGGCCTGCTTGCCCTTTCTCGGTTTGGATGGCATCAATGATAATGACTTTATCATAGCCTACAATAGAATCTAAAAGGCTAAGGCCAGCTGCACTTGTTTCAGCTACAGTTACTTGAGGGCTGTCGACTTGGTTTGCCACCTCACATGCCACCTGAATCCCCACGCCATCATCAGATAAAATAGGATTCCCTAACCCTAAAACCAGGGTTTTCATTCCAATTTGAGAGAACTTGTTATGAGATGCCCTGGCTCAGTCTCTTAACCTCATTACCCTGGGCATCATAAATGGTCACTTCCAAAGGTAGCTGCCCGGGCAAAGCATGTGTAGCACAAGACATGCATGGGTCATAGGGGCGCCATGCCATCTCAATACGGTTAAGCAATCCCTCAGTTATCTTTACTCCGGGCTTTATGAGGTCTTCGGCTGCTTTCTTAACCGACATAAATAAAGCGGCATGGTTATTGGTAGTGCCCACGATCAAGTTGCATTTCTTTATCACCCCTTTTTCATCAGTTATGTAATGATGAGTGAGAGTGCCCCTCGGTGCCTCTACAATGCCCACTCCTTCATCGGGCGTCGCCGTCGGTATGTTGCGAATATTCGGGCTGGTTATTTCTGGATCTCGGCTAAGCTCCAGCAACCTTTCAGCAGCATAAAGAAGTTCGATAAGGCGTGCCCAGTGGGTCGCCAGAGTATAGTTAGCTGGCTTGCCTCCCAGAGTAGAGTACATCCTTTCATATTCTTGCTGAGCTAGAGGAGTTGCCATGCCATCGGCAGCATTCAGCCGGGACAGAGGTGTGGCTCGATACACTCCACTGTCTTTGCCGTCAACAAAACCTTTCCAGCCAATTTTCTTGAGATAAGGAAACTTGAGATATGTCCAGGGCTCGACTCGTTCAGCTATATGGTCGAGATATTCCCGGGGAGCATACTTGCAGAACTCTTTGCCATCAGGGCCAACCACACGAACTTTACCATCATAAAAGTTGACCTTATTGTTTTTATCGACTAAGCCCATATTATAGGACTTTTGGGTAAAGGTATCGCTCAGGATCATGTCCAAGTATCCTTTATTTTTGAGAACCACGTCGTCGAAGACTTTAAGCGTTAATTTGGCGAACTCCACCGATCCTTTGGCTATCTCCTCTATCTTTGCTCTTTCCTCTTCATTTATGGCCCTGCTCACACCGCCAGGCAGTCCAAAACAAGGGTGTATTGGACGACCACCAATTGTCTGGATAATCCAGTGATTTTGTTTACGGGTATTGATTACAGCACCACCTAGCTCTAATCCTACCTTGCCGATTACTCCCAGGATATTGCGTTCCGCAGGTGAAGCGTCCGGCCCCATAACAAAATCAGGTCCGGCGAGAATGTAAAAGTGGGTGGTATGGTCAGTCACATAGAATGAGCTGTAGAGGAGCTCACGCAGCTTTTTGGCAGTGCTGGTTGGTTCGACATGAAACAGGTCATCTAAAGCTTTGGTTGCTGCCATGTGGTGGGCTTCAGGGCAAACACCGCAGATACGCTGAGTTATCTGGGGCATATCCTCAGCTATGCGGCCTTCAGAAAATTTCTCAAAACCCCTGAGTTCGGGAATCTGAAGATAGGTATTGGCTACACTGCCATCGTCATTCAGGAAGATGGTAATCTTGCCATGGCCTTCAAGGCGGGTAATGGGATCAATCGTTATCTTCTTCATTTTATTCTTGCCCTCCTAAGTAGTGAATCTGGCAGGCTGTAACGGTAGAAAGTGCCCGCCGGGTCGGGAATATCATCAATTATCTTCTGAATTTCCTCAGGTTCGTTGGAATCAATGATGGACGACAGAGCACTCAGAAAATGAGCTCCCTGGTCAATTACTCCTTCCACTGGTCCATAACAGCCGGTGCAGCGCATGTTGGCCTGAGGGCAAAGAGCGCCACAGCCACCCCGTGTAGCCACTCCGTAGCACAAGAATCCCTGTTCTAGTAGACACCTTTCCGGCTCAGGGATTTTTTCGTAAGCTCGATAGAATTTCTTGATTTTCTTTTCTTCTTTCTTACGCGGACACTCATCGCAAACAGCCTTTATCGAGTGACTTATGACAGTTCCTTTCGGTGGTAACTTGCCTGTAATTAAAGCTTCAAGGGCCAGCCAAGTAGTCCTTTCCTCCGGGGGACAACCGGGAACGAAATAATCAACATCTACAGTTTGGGCTAAGGTTTTAACTGTATCATAAAGCTCAGGAAGCTCGAGCTCACCCTCAGGTACTTTAACTTTTGTCTGAGGGAGAATTTTCTTAGGATTATCAGTAGACGGTGTTTCAATATAAGCACGGTCCATCGTCATCTGCCGGTTGTAAAAATTGGATAGGCCGGGTATACAGCCTTCATAAGCACAAGAGCCATAAGCTATCATTATCTTGGATTTGGCTCGTAAGAGTTTGGCCATGTGCTCGTTCTCTTCATTCCGAATAGCTCCGTTGAAGAGGCAGACATCTACACTTTTATCAGGCATCTTCTCTACGTCAGCATACTTGAAATCCAAGCCTACCGGCCAGAACACAATGTCCGCAACTTCAGCCAGCTTCAGTATCTTTTCGTGTATCGCCAGAGTTGCAATCTCGCATCCTCCACAACTAGCCGCCCAGTAAAGAGCTATCTTAAGTTTAGCCATGCTTTGCCTCCTTAGAACTCTGCTTTAACTGGCCAAATGAACTTGGCCCAAGGTTTCTTATGGATTGAGTAAAACTATTAGTTACCTCAGCAAATTTTGCTCCTTCAGACGCGGAAACCCACTCCAGCCGGACTCTTTCTTCCTCTATCCCAAACTGCTTCAACATCTTCTTCAGCAGCGGGATGCGGCGCATTGTCTTGTAATTTCCTTCAATGTAGTGGCAATCGCCGGGATGGCAACCAAGGACTAACACGCCATCAGCACCAATGCTGAGCGCCTTAATCACAAAGAGGGGATTTACTCTGCCGCTGCACATCACCCTGATTACCCTTATGTTGGGAGAATACTGCATTCGGGAAGTGCCAGCTAAGTCAGCACCAGCATAAGAGCACCAATTACAGCAAAAAGCTACTATTTTGGGTTCAAAGTTGTCCATCTATCCTCCTGATTAAACAAAAAGGGTAGTCCTGATCCACCCTTACTTGCCAGCCTGATAACACAAGCCTGTAATGATAGCACGCTTATCCAAAAAAAACAACCTTCCGAATTTCCACATCACTTAGAATTTCTCAACCGAGCATTGATATCCATAGCTGCTCGTCGACCTGCCCCCATAGCGCTAATAACTGTGGCTGCCCCAGTAGCCATATCTCCTCCGCACCAAACTCTATCCTTGCTCGTCCTCCCGGTGGCTTCATCAGTCAACACGGTGCCCCACTTAGTGAGTTCCAGCCCTTTGGTCGTTGAGGGAACAATCGGGTTAGGTCTAGTGCCCAGAGCAGGGATTGCAATATCTATCTCCATTATGAACTCAGAGCCTGGCTTTCGAACGGGCCGTGGCCGGCCACTTGCATCAGGCTCACCTAGTACCATTTCACATAACTCCACTGCCTTGACTCTACCTCGTTCATCGCCGAGAAACTTGTTGGGATTGGTCAAAAGCTTGAAAATGACCCCCTCCTCTTCGGCATTCTCTCTTTCCTCGAGTCTGGCCGGCATTTCCTCTTTGGAACGTCGATAGATAATATAAACTTCTTCCGCTCCCAGTCTCAAAGCACATCTGGAAGCGTCCATAGCTACATTTCCAGCGCCGAATACTGCCACCCGTCTCCCCACTTGTATAGGAGTATCATACTCGGGGAAGCGATATGCCTTCATCAGGTTTGTCCGGGTAAGAAATTCGTTGGCAGAATAAATGCCACTCAGGTTCTCCCCGGGGATATCCAGAAACATAGGCGCCCCTGCCCCAGGAGCTAAAAAAACGGCATCAAAGCCGTTTCCCAGAAGCTCATCTACAGTAGCTATTTTGCCGATAACATGATTAAGCTTGATGTCCACACCTAGTGACTTCACATAACCGACCTCACCCTGAACTATTATCTTGGGCAACCTAAACTCAGGAATGCCGTACATCAGTACCCCACCGGCCACGTGCAGTGCCTCAAAAATGGTCACCTTGTATCCAAGCTTTGCCAGATCAGCGGCACAGGTTAGACCCGCCGGTCCGGAGCCAACTACTGCCACCTTCTTGCCATTAAAGCTTATTTGCCCCTTTTGTTGCTCCCTGATTTCCGGGTGAGCTCTTTCCCAGTCAGCCACGTATCGCTCCAAGCGTCCGATGGCAATAGGCGCTCCTTTCTTAGCTAAGATGCACGCCTGTTCACATTGCGTCTCTTGCGGGCAGACTCGCCCGCAGATGCCGGGCAGGCTGTTCTTATCCTTGAGTATCCTTACCGCTTCGGGCATATTATCATCAAGGACAGCCTTGATAAAACCGGGGATATATATCCCCACGGGGCAGCCATCAGTACAGGGGTGCTTGGGGTCCTGGAGACAACGGCTTGCCTCGGCTTTAGCCTGCTCAGCGTTGTAACCCAAAGCAACTTCATTAAAGTTCTTACCCCGCGTCTTGGGGTCTTGTTTTGTCATTGGCTCTCTGTTGAGATTCACCTTGGCCATGTATGTTGCTCAGGCCTCCATTCAAGAACACTTGCCCATTTGAGCCTGCCACTGCTCAAAAGAGCGTTTTTCCTCATTAAGATAAGTACGTTGCCGGGCAAAAAGTAAGTCCCAATCTACCTGATGCCCGTCAAAATCAGGCCCGTCCACACAAGCAAACTTGGTTACGCCACCAACGGATATCCGGCAGCAGCCACACATACCCGTGCCATCAACCATTATTGGATTCAGACTGACAATAGTCTTCACCCCGAAAGGCTTGGTAGTCTGGGCACAGAACTTCATCATGATGCTCGGACCAATGGCAATGACTCGATCAACCTTTTCCCCACTCTCAAGCAATTCCTTCAGTGGCTCGGTTACCACACCTTTGCGACCATACGTGCCATCGTCAGTAGTAACTATCAACTGGTGGCTGACACTGCGTAGCTTATCTTCCCAGAAGAGCAAGTCCTTGCTCCGTGCCCCCAAAATGGAGATAATCTTGTTTCCTTTTTCCTTCAGCGCCCTGGCAATCGGTGTTATTGGAGCAGCACCAACTCCTCCCGCAACACAGACTACTGTACCAAATTTGTCAATATGCGTCGGTACACCAAGGGGGCCAACAAAGTCAGCAACGGAGTCACCGGCTTTCAGTAACGCCAGCCTGAAGGTTGTCGCTCCCACTTCCATAAACACCACGGTAACACTGCCTTTTTTCCCATCCCAGTCAGCAAGCGTCAGAGGAATACGCTCGCCCTTTTCATCAATCCTGACGACAACAAACTGCCCCGCCTGTGCCTTTCTAGCAATTGCCGGTGCTTCGATTTCGAACAGATGAATTTTCGTCGCTAAAGTCTGTCTAGAAATAATCCGAAACAATTGGTGGACTCCGTCCTAATTCCCTAACTAAATAAGGCTTCTACCTGAGCTAGGATTTGCTCATCAGTGAAGTGGTGCATGGAAATAGCTCCTGAGGGGCAGGCAGCACCACAGGTGCCGCAACCCTTGCATACTGCTTCATTGATATGAGACACTCTCTTTCCATCTCTAGGCTGAAGCTCAATAGCCTGAAATGGGCACAAGACTTCGCAAACTCCACAGCCTGAGCATTCATCCTCATTGACAAATGCATTTATCGCTTCAGCCTTGACAAAGCCCATCCTCAGAGGACCGGCTGCTTTTGAAGCAGCAGCATAGGCTTGAGAAATTCCTTCAGTTACATCTGTAGGCCAGCGTGCTGAGCCACAGACATAAATTCCGTCCATGGCAAACTCTACAGGGCGGAGTTTTAAGTGTGCTTCCAGGAGGAAACCAAACTCATCCAAGGAAACTTTCAGCATCTTGGAGATATTTTGGTTATCCTCGGCGGGGATAAGAGGAGTAGTTAAAACAAGCATGTCACAGGGAAGCTCTATTTCCCTTCTCCATAATTCATGGTACACCTTTATCTTTTCAACCTTCTTATCTCCGATAACTTCGGGGGGCTTTTCTAAGCTATATCTAATGAATCTGACTCCTAGCTCCATGGCTTTTCTATAATAGGTCTCGAAGTCTACACCATAAGTCATGAGGTCTCGGTGCAATATCCAGACCTTTGCCTTTGGATTAGCCTCCTTAATAAGGAAGGCGTTTTTAATTGCCGTCATGCAGCAGATTCTGCTGCAATAAGTTCTCTCCGGAACCCGGGCTCCCACACAATTAATCATCACAATATTCTGACCTACGGGTTCCCCTTTCTTCATCCGCTCCTCTAGCTCCAGTTGAGTGATCACATTGGGCATCTTCCCATAGCCATATTGACCCGCCGGTTTTAGCGGCTGGGCTCCGACAGCTACTATAATTGTACCCACAGTGAATTGGTTCTCATTGCCCTTTCCATCCAGAGTGACATTGAAGTTACCTATAAAGCCGGTTACTTGTTTTACTTTGGACGAGAGATGAGTCTTAATCTTAGGATGTTTCTTAACCTGCTCGACGAGCGGTTTGATTAATTTCACTGCCTCTTTATTCGTGGGAAAGAGTTTATTAATACTGCGAAGAAGTCCACCGAGCTCTGACTGTTTCTCCACCAAATGGACATCAAAACCCTGATTGGCTAAGTTTAAGGCTGCCTCCATTCCAACAACTCCTCCACCAATCACTAACGCCGCAGGAGCCACTTTCATTTCAATCTCTTCCAATGGCTGCAACAACCTGGCTTTGGCCACTCCCATCCTTATCAGGTCTTTGGCTTTTTCCGTAGCTTTCTCAGGCTCGCGCATATGCACCCAGGAGCATTGGTCTCTTATGTTAACAAACTCGAAAAGATATTTGTTTAAGCCTGCTTCTTCACAAGCAGCTCGGAAGAGTGGTTCATGGGTTCTCGGAGTACAGGAAGCTACTACGACCCGATTTAAATTGTGCTCCTTTATGCCTTTCTTAATCGCTGAAATCCCTTCCTCAGAACAGGTGAATAAATTGCGTTCCGCATGCACTACATTTGGCAGTTGTTTGGCATATTCCACAACGTCCGGGACGTTGACATATGCCCCGATATTTATGCCACAATGACAAATAAAAACTCCGATACGAGGATGAGAAAGATCTTTTTCTTCCATGGCCCTTACTTGCCTCCTGTTGTTATAGCTTCAGCAGCTCTGCCCGCTGCTCCTGAAGCCTGGGTTACAGAATCCGGAATATCCCGCGGACTATGGACATAACCACAGGCAAAAATGCCCGGCCTTGTAGTATCCAGCGGTTGTACCAATTTATCTGGAATCTTTACAAAGCCATCTTCGTCTAACTCTACACCTAATATTTTCGCCAGCTCTTTGGTGATTTGAGGCACCATGGCTTGGGCAAGAACCACCAGTTCCGCCTCAAAGCACTTTACTTCTCCGCTGATGGTTTCCTCATACCAAATAATAGGGTTACCATTCTCAGGGTTAACTTCAATCCTGCCAGGACGCCCTCTAATATAAGTCACATTGTATTCCTTTTTAGCCCTGGCAATGTATTCCTGGAACCTCTTACCAACAGCTCTCATATCCATGTAGAAAATGGTGGATTTTGTCCCAGGATGATGCTCAAAAGCTAGCATTGCCTCCTTAGTGGCATGCATGCAACAGACACTGGAGCAATAAGCTTTATTCCTGAAATCTCGAGAGCCGACACATTGGATAAAAGCTATATTCTCAGGTATCCTGCCATCCGAAGGACGCTTAAGTGCTCCCATAGTGGGCCCTGAGGCAGCAGTAAATCTCTCAAATTCCATGGCAGTAATCACATTCTTTATTTTTCCATAGCCATATTCTGTCAGTGATGAAATATCGTATAAACCAAGACCTGAAGCGACGATTATCGCGCCTACTTCTAGTGTAATGGCCTCATCTTTCATCGTATAGACTATCGCTTTAGGTTCACATCGCCGTTCACATTCATGACACTCTATACACCCCTCGATTTGTCCAGCCAGACAGCGTGAAGCTTCCTCTCCGGCTTCCTCTGGAGAATATCCCAAAGCCACTTCACGGAAGTTCTGCACTCTCTCTTTAACAGCTTCTTCTCTCATCTCCACCTTATTTCTGGAAGGAAAACGTTTTTTGCACTCCTCTATCTCTTCCTGAGACAACTTCTCTGGTTCCTTTCTTGGTTCTTCACCCACAAGAGGTTGCCCAGTCAAGTATTGGTGGATAGAGCGAGCTGCTTTTTTCCCTGCTGCAATAGCATCAATCACAAAAGCAGGCCCGGTCACCACATCGCCTCCGGCAAATATTCCTTTAATATTGGTCGCCCCTGTCTTGGCATCAATTTCTATCGTACCTCTCTTAGAAAGTAAAACTCCCAACTCCTTGACAAAATCTGTTTCGGGAGCCTGTCCTAATGCCGCAATCACTGTATCCACAGGGATAGTGAATTCAGAACCCTTAATGGGGATGGGGCGAGGACGTCCACTGGCATCTGGTTCTCCAAGCTTCATCCGCACACACTCCATCTTGGCAAGTTTTTTGTTCTCGGTAGAGAAGCGGTTGGGAGTGGTCAGGAACTCAATCTTCACTCCTTCTTTTTCCGCTGCTGTTACTTCTTCCTCAGAAGCTGGCATCTCAGTGCGAGAACGACGATAAACGATGGTTACTTCTTTTGCTCCCAGGCGCTTTGCTGTGCGGGCACAATCGATAGCTGTATTACCTCCACCGATCACCGCGACTTTCGTTCCCACATTTACTTTTTTCCCGAGACTTATAGCACGGAGAAATCCTATCCCATCCATTACTCCGGGAATATCTTCACCCTCCACTCCAAGCTTCATACCACCGTGTGCTCCCACAGCAACGAAAATAGCATCATAGTTTTCTTTTAATTTTTTGGTGGTAATATCTTTACCAACCTGGACACCCACTTTTATCTCCACGCCAAGCTTCTGGATATAGCCTATCTCCTGGCGTAAAATTTCCTTGGGAAGGCGATATTCGGGTATGCCAACACGAAGCATACCTCCGGGTTCAGGAAGAGCTTCAAGGATAGTTACATTATGACCCCTTAGAGCAAGGTCATTAGCAGCAGCAAGCCCTGCTGGACCTGCGCCTATAATCGCTACCTTTTTATCTGTTTTTGCTACTACCGGGACTTCAAGTTCCTCGATATTCCATTGGTCCCCGGGAACTCTCTTAAGGTCGCGGATACACAGTGGCTCATCTATTTGCCCGCGATTACAGACTTCCTGGCAGGGGGCATAGCATACCCGCCCAACACTTGCAGGTAGGGGATTTGTTTCTCTGATAAGCTTATAAGCTGCTTTGTACTGTCCTTCAGCAATGAGCTTGATGTACCCGGGCACATTAGTATGGACAGGGCAAGCATCCATACAAGCCGTTTTACACGGGCGCTCCTCTCTTTTATCTATAACACATTTCTTAGGAACAGCCTGCGGAAAGTACAGGTATATGGCCTTTCTGTTTGCAATCCCCTGATCAAATTCGTTTGATATAATGACGGGGCATCCTTCTACGCAGAGGCCACATCCCGTACATTTGTTCCAATCAACAAAAGAGGCCTTTTTCTTGATCTTAACCTTGAACTTCCCTATTCCTCCCGAGACTTTTTCCACTTCAGAATAAGTTAAGAGTTCTATATTGTGATGGGAATTGGCCTCAATCATCTTGGGGGCAAGGATGCACATGGCACAATCATTAGTGGGGAAAGTCTTATCCAGTTGTGCCATCCGTCCCCCGATGCTGGGCGACTTTTCCACCAAATATACCTTAAAGCCCATATTGGCCAGGTCAAGTGAAGCCTGAATCCCGGCTATGCCACCACCTATTACTAGTACCGATTTGCGTCCGTTCTCACTGCTACTCATTTTTTGACAAGCCTACCTTCCTTTTTCAATCGCACTCGCTACCAGATTTGCCAGGTCCATTATCTCAATCTTCGGGGTTGACCGATGCTCCTCTCCTTTGTCCGTCATGGCACATCTGAAATGCGTCTGACATTTAGGACAAGCTGTTATGAGCAACTCTGCCCCGGTCTCTGCCGCTTCGCACAACCTTTCGGCTCTTAGCATGTTGGAATACGAGTCGCAATTGGTAAAAGCGCTGGTGCCACAGCAGATGGACTCCAATCCGCTGTGTCTCATCTCGACCAGTTCTATGCCAGGAATTGACTTGATCACGTTCCGCGGGGCATCATACACACCCAAATGTCTTCCCAGCCGACAAGGGTCTTGATAGGTGACCTTCTTCTTGATTTCCTTAAATTTTACTCCATTTTGTCCTATCTTCTCCGCCAACAATTCAGAGATATGCTGCACTTCGCAACCCAAATCTACATAATTGGGGTAGTCGAGCTTGAATGTGCGACAACCTTCAGGGCAGGAAAAGACTATCTTCTTAACGCCTGCCTCCTTGATTTGAGCGGCATTGTATTCGGCCAGTTTCTTAAATGTCTCTATATCGCCAGTCCAGAGTGCATCATGTCCACAGCATTTCTCGTTAGGAAGTAGCTTCGGCTCGATTCCCAGCACGTTCAAGGTCTTGAGGGTTGCCTTGGTTATGTCAAGAGCATTGAATTCAATGTCTTCAAATAGGGGCGCAAAATATGGGGCACATCCCACCCAGAGAAGAACATCACTGTTTTCTGAAACGCGATATTCCTTGGAAAGCCACTCCAGTCTGTTTTGCCTGATTGCAGGGCTTGTCATTAGCCTCGTCAAAGATTGCAGTTGTCCAGAGTGAGCGCAGACTCCATGCTGTCCATTGTCTTGGGCCAAACTCCTGGCCTTTTGTACGAATACTGGAAAGTCAATGTCACTAGGACATTTCTGTTGGCAAGCATAGCAAGTAAGGCAAGAAAAGAGCTCCCTATTTAACAACAGCTCATCTCCAAAGCCCAGAAGAGCATTTTCAATCATCTGCCTTGGAGAGAAAGATGGATCGTATCTAGCCACAGGACATATGCTCGTACACTTGCCACACTCCAGGCAGTAGTAGGTCTTGGTTTTTTGAATAATATCCTCTAAGTTCACGCCAGAGCCTCCGTTTTTGCCTTAAAAGGTGAAGGGCCTATCTTCTTGATTTGCTCCACCATTTCTTTGATTATCCGAGCAAACACTACTCCTTCAGACGCGGCCACCATCTCGCGCCTGAAGCGTTCATCCTCCAGACCGAGCACATGAAGCGCCTTTCTTAGTCTGTCAATCATGTCATCGCACTTCACCGGGCCATCGATATAGTGGCAGTCAGTCTGATGACAACCGGCAACGAGCACTCCATCAGCGCCACCCTCAAAGGCCTTCAGAATATATATAGGATTTACCATGCCACTACACATTACCCTTACAATCCTGACATTCGGTGGGTAATTAACGCGGCTTGTTCCAGCTAAATCGGCGGCAGCGTAGGTACACCAATTGCAGCAAAAGGCAACGATTTGAGGTTCAAATTCAGCCATCAGGACACCTCCGTCAAAGCGGCAACTTCCGCCAATATCTCATCCTGGGTGAAGTGTTTTATTGATATTGCACCTGTGGGGCAGACGACGGCACAGGCCCCACAACCCTTGCAGAGAGTCTCATTTATAGTAGAGACCATAGTTCCGTTCTTGGTGGTAACCTTAGGAGCATGAAAAGTGCAGATTTCTTCACAGCGTCCGCATCCCTGGCAAATAGCTTCATCCACTGTTGATACAACAGCTTCAAGCGTTACAGTGCCCTTGCTTATCAACGACAAGGCTTTGGCTGCTGTGGCCTCCGCTTGTGCTACAGTATCAGGAATGTCCCTTGGACCTTCACAGCAGCCAGCGATGAAAACGCCGTCTGTTGGAGTAGCCACAGGGTCGAGCTTGACATGCCTCTCCAGGAAGAAACCATCTGCCCTACGATTAAGAGTAAAGAGCCTGGCGACATTCTCTGCGTCGGAGCGCGCCTCCAGAGCAGAACACAATATAACCATGTCCACGGGAACTCTCACCATCTTACCTAGAAGTGTGTCCTCACTGACTACAATCAGTTTGCCTTTTTCCTCATCGGTCAGGGCTTCGTCCGTAATCTTGGCCACCTTCCCCCGTATGAAATTAACCCCCTCCTCGGAACAGCGTTTATAGAATTCCTCATAGCCTTCTCCAAAGCAGCGCATATCAATATAAAATTCATATACCTCGGCTTTGGTAAATTCTTTTATCAAATGAGCATATTTGAGCCCATACATGCAACATACTCTGGAACAATACTCATGATAGTTTTGGTCCCGACTGCCCACACAGTGTACAATAGCAACGCTTCCCGGCTCACGCCCATCCTTCAACAGAATCTTGCCTTCCGTTGGTCCCGCAGCACAGGTTATTCTCTCAAATTCAAGACCAGTTAACACATTGTCGTACTTCTTGTAGCCGTACTGTGGTATCACAGAAGGGTCAAATTGATCATAGCCTGTTGCCACTATAATTACGCCCACTTCTAGCTCAGCAATTTGATCGGTCTGGTTGAAATCTATGGCGTCGGCTTCACATGCTTCCCTACATTCACCACATCCAAAACATCCCTCTATTTTCGAGGCCAGGCAGCGACCTGCTTCCTGCTGAGCCTCCTCAGGGGAGTAGGCCTGCTCGACCTCTTTGAAATCACTGACCCGCTTTTCCAGCTCTGGTTTGCTGCGTTCCACCCTGTTTTCAGAGCCAAAGCGCTTCCTGGCTTCGGCAATTTCCTCTTCACTTAGCTTCTCGACTCTGCCACCTTCTTCGGCTCTTACCTCTTCTCCTCTCAAGTACGCATCTATTGCGCGAGCCGCCCTCTTGCCCGAAGCTATGGCAAGGATGACGTCAGCTGGACCAGACACCACATCTCCTCCAGCAAATACACCATCAATATTGGTTTGCAAAGTAACCGGGTCAACATCCAGTGTACCCAGGTCAGTAAATGCCAACCCCTCGGGGAGCACACTTTTATCTACATTCTGCCCGATAGCCATAATCACACTGTCTACATCTATTGTGAATTCCGAACCTTGGACGAGCATGGGGCGTCGGCGCCCTTTAGCATCAGGCTCACCCATCTCCATACGAGCACATCTGATCCCGGTGACTCTATTGCCTTTGGACAGCACTTCCACCGGTACTGCCTGGAGCTGAATCCTGACCCCCTCCTGTTCCATCTGTTCAACTTCGCTGGGGATAGCTGGCATCTCGGCACGGGTACGACGGTAGACAACAGTTACTTCATCTACACCGAGACGTCGGGCAACGCGAGCAGCATCAGCAGCAGCGTTGCCACCACCGATGATTGCTACCTTCGATCCCAACTTGACATTGACTCCAGAATTGACTTGCCTCAGGAAATCAAGAACGTAGTAGACTCCCGGGCTATCCTCGCCGGGAATACCCACTTTTTGACTAGCCCAGGCACCTACCCCCAAGAATATAGCTTTGTAACCTTGCTTGAAGATTTCATCCAGCTTTCGGACGGTGGTGTTCGTCTTGATTTCCACCCCCATATCCTGTATGTAGCTGATGTCGCTGCTCAGCACCTCCCTGGGCAATCGGTATTCAGGAATGCCATAGCGCAGCAGACCTCCTGCCTCAGGGGCAGCCTCAAATATTGTAACGGCGTATCCCTGCCGGATTAGTTCATGGGCGCAGCCCAGGCCGGCTGGGCCTGAGCCGATAATAGCTACCTTCTCCTCCCTTGTTATTTCCACGGGCCGAGCCTTAACTTTGCCGGCATTCTGTGCATGGTCGGCGGCGAAGCGTTTTAGCTCTCTTATTGCTACGGAATCATCAAGCTGCCCTCGGTTACAGGCCTGCTGACAGGGAGCATAACAGACTCTGCCACAGATAGCAGGAAGAGGATTGGTCCTTCTTATGACCTCGTACGCCTCCTCAAATTTCCCTTCCTTGATCAAGGATATATACCCAAGGGTATTCATATGAATTGGGCAAGCCTGCCTGCACGCCGCCTTACACGGTCTTTTCTCTCTTTTATCAATTGTGGCAATATGAGGAATGGCTTGAGCGAAAGGTATGTATGCCATCCCTCTCTTGGCCAGGCCCATCTCAAATTCGCTATCTGTCCTACGAGGGCACTTTTCCTCACATATTCCACACCCAACACACTTGCTTTCGTCCACATAGCGTGCCTTTTTCCTTACCTTAACCTTGAAATTGCCTATAGAGCCCGAGACCTCCTCCACTTCGCTTAAGGATAAGAGCTCTATGAAGGGATGATGTCCCACGTCAGACATCTTAGGAGTCAGAATACACTCAGAACAGTCCAGAGTAGGAAACGTTCTGTCAAGTTGTATCATGTGGCCGCCAATGCTGGGCTCCCTTTCCACCATGTATACCTTGTTCTGCCCGTTGGCAATGTCCAATGCCGCCTGCATCCCTGCGATGCCCCCACCTACAATCAATACGTTGGGATTAAGCGGTGCTTCCTTAATCACAAGGGGCTCATGGTGATAAACTCTCTTCACGGCTGCCCTGACTAAGTCCTTTGCCTTGTTGGTAGCCAGTTTCTTATCATCGTGAACCCACGAACAGTGCTCCCTGATGTTGGCATGCTCGTACAGATAAGGATTTAATCCACCAGCCTCAACGGCCTTGCGAAACGTAAGCTCGTGCATCCTTGGGGAACAAGAAGCAACTACAACTCGATTTAGCCCTAGTTGTTTAATATCATTCTTGATGAAATCCTGCCCTGGGTCAGAACACATATACCTGTAGTGTCGAGAGATTACAACATTAGGTAGAGTCGCAGCATATTTAGCCACCTCTTCTACATTCACTGTGCCAGCGATGTTCAGGCCGCAGTGGCAGATATAAACGCCAATCCTTATGTCTTCCATTTCATTACTCCGTTATCCTATTGCTTCAACAACAAGTTCAGCGACGTCTTTGACCTGCATAGTCTCTGCTTTACCCATGGAGAGCACACTGTCCCTATAGTTGAGGAAGCAGTAGGGACAAGCTATAGCTATGATATCGGCGCCTTTCCCGGCAGCTTGTTCCACCCTTATGTCAGAAAACCTTTCCCCTTTCGGGGTATCCATCCAGATTCTGCCGCCGCCGCCGCCGCAGCAAAGGCCCTCCTCACGAGCATCAGGAAATTCCATTAATTCCAGGCCTGGAATGCTCTGCAGGACCTTCCTGGGCTCGTCATAGATATCATTGTGTCTCCCCAAATAACAGGGGTCGGAATAGATTACCTTTTTATTTATCTTCTTAGAGAGCTTCAATTTCCCCTTTTCGATAAGTGAAGCTAAGTATTGGGTGATATGAATTACTTCGAATTTGCCTCCAAGCTCGGGATACTCATTTTTAAAAGTGTGGTAGCAATGCGGTGAGGAAACTACCACAGTCTTGACACCATTACTGGTAAAGAGATTAATATTGTTCTGGGCCAGACTTTGGAACGTATCTTCATGCCCGGCTTTTCTGATTGACTCGCCGCAGCATTTGGCTTCAGTGCCTATAATGCCATAATCAATCTTAAGCTTATTGAAGATCGTGGCAACAGATCGAGCTACTGTTTTTACGTCGGGGTCGTATGAAGGGATACAGCACGGGAAATAAAGTATTTCGGTGCCCGAGGCAAAACTCTTCACCTTAAGATCCTTAGCCCAGTCATTTCGCTTCTCTGGTGCCTCGCCAAGTGGATTACCTACGCCAGCGATGTTCTTAGCCGAGATTCTCAAGGCATCAGGGACAACTCCGATACCCATGCTAGCCACGGCTCGGCGTATAGCCCTCATAACGTCTATTATCTCGACGCCTCGAGGACAACGCTGAACACAAGCTCGACAAGTGACACAAGTCCAGACATCCTCGCTCCCAAAATCAACCGCCCCAATCTGAGCTTCATGCATGATGCGACGAACGAGAAAATTTCGCACCAGGTTCCAGGGACAAATACCGGTGCACAGACCGCATTGGTAACACAATTTGAGGGGTTCACCACCGGCCTCGAGTATGACATCTGTAGCTTCTTTGTAAGGACTTAGTACTTCCATTTTAATACTTACCTCGACTCTTTAGAATTGGTTATAAAAAAGGTGGCTCAACAAAAACATTGTAACCACCCTTTTTCTCCATAATGTAGATTTAGCACGGCTGGGTAGTATAACAAACCCCACAAAAAAAAGCAACTTGAATGGTTAGTGATTTATTCCCTGAAAATTGCCTTGAAAAGGGTACGTTAGGTAACACAAAATCTTGCTAATTATGCTAATTTTCATTTGGGGTGTCTCGAGGAAACAAAAAGACCGCATCATCCCAACAAGAATCTATAAAGGAGGTATATGAAAAAGTAGATCAGCCGTGGAGCCGAACGGATTCAAACCGATATTACCTGCTTGAGAAACAGATCGCCTCACCATCAGACGACAACTCTTCTCTAACACTCATTTAGTGATTTGCCAGGCCAAATTCCCACTTCGATTATTTTCTGGGAGCAAATTTCGCTGCAGCAAAGCGACACAACCTTTCGTGGCCAGGCAGTTGCATATACCTGGCAACATCAGATTCTGACATGGCAACTGAGATTTGTTGCAGTAACCTGTCTTGAATACTTTGGAAGAAGGGGCAAGTTTTGCACTGATAGCTGCGATCACACAATCTGAACGACACTAACTGTAATGCCTCCCAGCTGTGATTCCTATCTGCCTCGGCTATAACATGATCAATTACCTTCTCCAAACTATCTAGATCAAATGGCTTAGGCAAAAAATCGGCAAGCCCCAATTTCCTTGCCTTCTCCTCTGTTTCCAGTGACGGATAGCCAGTAATCATTATTCCGCCAATCTTTGGATCTATTTTCTTGATATACTCATAAAGCTGTAACCCGTCGATGTCTGGTAATTTCAAATCGAGAATAGCTACGTCAAACTTGCTGCTGTTGACTTTGTCGATGGCTTCTTTGCCAGTACTTGCCGCCTCTACATCAAACCCATCAGCAATAAGCCACTCACGAAGTCCGTCTCTTAACAGTTCCGCATCATCTACTATCAAGATTCTTTTCTTAGCCATTTTGCTCCTTTCGTGGAAGTGAAGAGGCTCGAACCCAATGTTCTATCTATGCCGTGCCTTCATATTGGTCGGGATGTGTGGACTCGGACTACCGTTATGCTTACTCCCAGGGCGAGTGCCATCAACCAAACCAGGCGACATCCAGATTTATTTGTTTGCAGACTTTGCATTTTCTATAAGCCAACTTCCCATCCAGCACTTAAATTTGTCATCGCAATTACAGCACATCCTCTTTAATTCGTCAAGCCACTGTGCTGGCTGGCAAAGCTCACTCGTGATTGCTTAGAGTGCCTAAAAAGATTATACTCCTATCCCACCATCAACCACTAGTATTTTTAACTCTTTTCATCGTCATGGACGCCCAAGTAGACGCTGAAGGTAGTTCCTTTCCCCACTTCACTTTGCACCTTAATTTCTCCTTTGTGTCGTTCAATAATCCCACGAACTACGGCTAACCCCAAGCCCACACCGCTGCCTTTTTCCTTAGTGGTGAAGAAAGGGGTGAAAAGCTTGGACAAGTTCTCTTTGGAAATACCACAACCAGTATCCTGGACATCAATCCTAACCTGACCGTTCGCCACTGACGTACGCAGCGTCAGCTTGCCCCCTCCAGATATGGCCTGGATAGCATTCAGCGTAAGATTCGTGAATACCTGCTGAAGCTGGTCGAAATCAGCCACAACTTGAGGCAAGGAGGGACTAAATTCTCTTACGATCTCAACTTGCTGGAGTTGAGCTTGATGGCCTACCATGGCCAGGACCTTCTCCAAAACTAGATTGATATCTACCGGGTTGAAACGTGGTTTGGTCTGCCGGGAAAAATCCAGAAGGTTTCGTATTATCCCCGAACAACGGCCAACTTCTGATTCCATCTTGGAGAGGTAAGTTAAAGCCTCCTCTTTCCTAAACGTGTCACCGCTTACTTTCTTCTCCAGCAACTTGGTGTACGTGAGGACTCCAGCCAGAGGATTATTGATTTCGTGGGCGATGGAGGCAGACAGTTGACCCAGAGATACAAGTTTCTCAGCATGGACCAGCTGTTCCCGGCTTTCCTTTAAACGCCGAATTATTTCTCTTTCTTCGTCAATTCTATCCATAAGCACCGCAGTTAACACCCCAACGACAGCTGTGAACAGGACAAAGAGCAGCGGTCTCAGGAGTGGGTCGGTATATGGGGAGTAAAAGCTACGTGGCAACACAACACACAGAAAAGCGAAAGAGGTAACCAGGGCCCCCCGGACCCTGAACGTCAGTGCGGCATAGATGACCGGCGGCACAAACAGAAGGCGATGCAGATCGTGAAGATAGGCATCCGTAAAGAAGGCTCCAAAGCGGGCCAAAGGAGTATGCCCCGCATAATAAACCAGCGTAAGAACCGCCATTAGCGCCACGATTATCCAGAAATGAGGGCTTCGCACACCTCTCGGTACTTGATTCCCGGGCAACCTGTCAATGACCTTTAGGGCCACTCTATCTGCCCTGTGTTTTCGAGCTCTCTTTGATATGACAGCATGTCCCCCAGTTTCTTTTGCCGAATTAGAGTTTACTTTCTCTTCCATGCGAGAGCTATCTTTAACTCCTTTCTTAGGCTTGCTACCGAGCGATGGGAAATAAAATTGTATAATAATTTTACGCTATATGGACTATATCTTCAATAAAATGTGTGTAGGGCACAACCCAGTTAAGAGGTCTCCAGAGAGCAGACAAGGCTCTCACGACCTTTAAGGAGGCTTTATTGTTTTACGCCACGTTCAGCTGTTATTGAGCCCAATACGCCGTTGATTAATCGGGGAGAGGCGTCGCTCCCAAATTCTTTGGCTAATTCTATAGCCTCATTTATAGTCACCTTGGATGGAGTTTTATCACTAAATAAAATTTCGAAAATAGCTAGGCGCAAAATATTCCTATCAATAATAGACATCTGTTCCACAGGAAAGGCTGGGGCAAATTTTTTGATAAGAGCATCAAGCTCAGATTTGTGCTGTAGCACCCCCCTCACAAGCTCCTCACTGAAGCTAAGTGCTTCTTGAGCCAGTTTCTCCCCTGCTCTTAAGCGAGCTGAAGTTTCCTCGACCTTATGTCTCGTGCAATCAAGCTCATAAAGCGCCTGAAGAGCAGCGATTCTTGCCTGTCGCCTGACGCCAGCCATTAGTTAGTCGGACCTTCTTTGCGTGCTAGCTGTGCTATATCCTCAATTCCTGATATATTGAAAACTTGGAGTTCGGAATTGATTCGCCTGATTAAACCGCTAAGCACTCTCCCTGGGCCTATCTCATAAAAGGTGGTGACCCCATTGCGCATCATATATTCCACCGACCCTTGCCATTGGATGCAATTGCGAAGTTGTTTCACTAATTCTTTTTTTACCGAATCAATGTCGGCTAACGGCCGAGCGGTTACATTGGATATTACGGGAATAACTGGCGGCCGAAATTTAACATTCGCGACGATTTTGCTGAATTCAGCCATGACTGGCTCAATTAAGGCGGAATGGAAAGCCCCGCTAACCTTTAAAGGTATAAGAGCACGAGCACCTCTGGCCTTGGCTAATTTATTAGCTTCAACCAGAGCTTGGGCAGCGCCACTAATCACAATCTGCCCAGGACAGTTTACATTGGAAATTTCGGTTCCACTATGAACACTTACTTCTTTAACTGCTTCTTCATCAAGCCCTATCACAGCCAGCATGCTCCCCGGATTTTTTAGCCCGGCTTCATACATTAATCTTCCTCTTTCCCTGACCAGCACAACAGCATCAGCTAAACCCAGCACACCAGCAGCCACCAGAGCAGTATATTCACCCAGACTATGTCCAGCAACAAAGGCAGGAGACGGAAAATCGCCGTGGCTGGCTTCTTGTAGCGCTTTAAGGCAGGCAATGCTGACAATCAGTATCGCCGGCTGGACATTATGCGTTTTTGTCAGTTCCTCCTCTGGACCTTCAAAGCATAAACGAGAGAGGGAAAAGCCCAAGGAAACATCAGCTTCATCAAAAACCTTCTTGGCTGAAGAATAAGTTTTATACAGGTCCAATCCCATGCCAACGACTTGGGAGCCCTGCCCTGGGAAAACATAAGCTACCCTGGATAATTCAGCCATACGAACTATTTCTTGGCAGGCTTGACTTCGATTACTTCTCTACCATTGTACCAGCCACAGACAGGGCAAACATGGTGAGGCAACTTAGGGCTGTGGCAATGTGAGCATACATCCAGGGCCGGCGGAGTTAGTCCAAGGTGACTGCGCCTTTTCCCCTGGCGCGCTTTAGCAGTTTTTTTCTTAGGTAATGGTGCCATGTGAATTCGCCTCCTTCACTCCCTGGCAATCAGGCCGACACAGGGGTTTCATCGGTAAATTTAACAAGACATATTGCCGTATTAACTCGCCCAGGTCAAGTACATTTTTATCATCAATAGTAAACTCTTCCGATTGTTCCGGCGAAGAGAGTGTCAAATCATCAGACACATCAGATATCGGAAGAAATTCTTCTTCCGCAGTGAAACTTATAGGGCATAAGAATGCATCAAGGCAGCGGCTGCATATGAGTTTTACCTCAGCAGTTAATTTACACTGGACTAAGACTCCCTTATTGATACGAGTTACCTTTGCCTTTCCTTCAACAAAACCTTCAACTTCCTCACCAATTATCCCGCTTATATCATGGCTTTGGCTAGAGCCAACGGGCTCTTTCAGCAAATGAGTTACGTTTATCAAAGCTTTCAGGGGTTCTCTTTTCATCTGCCATGACCTAGAAATTTAGACCAAACACAAAGTATAATAACTCTTCATAAGAGGCTCAAGTATTAGAAATAGAAAATGTCTATTTTACCACATTGACCAAAAATTAGATTATTCGCTTCGCTCAGAATGACAGGAAGGAGTGCTGAACAACCTTGGAGATAGAAAAACTGAAGCTAAAGGTAACGGATAGCGTCGAATCGCAAAAGCAGCATCTCGTCCAGTTGAGCCTGAATATCCATGATAATCCGGAGTTGGGCTTCAAGGAAGAGAAGGCGTCGGCTTGGCTTGCTAATTATCTTGAAGATAGTGGATTTCATGTAGAACGAGGCATTGCCGGCTTGGCTACAGCCTTTCGCGCGATATATGCCCAAGGGAGCCCTAGGATTGCCTTGCTGGCCGAATATGATGCTTTACCCAAAATAGGACATGGCTGTGGGCATAATATCATAGGTGTTTCAGCAGTTGGGGCTGCTGTGGCTAGTAAGTCTATCATTGACCAGCTAGGAGGCAGCATTGTAGCTATGGGCACTCCGGGAGAGGAAGGCTTGGGTGGCAAGATAGACATGGTGAAAGCAGGAGCTTTTAAGGAAATAGATGCGGCTATGCTGGTACATCCTAATAGCAGGAACATGCCCGCCGAAGAGTTTCTTGCCTGCAGCACCTTGGAAGTGGAGTTTTTCGGTAAGCCAGCCCACGCTGCTGGCCAACCTCACAAAGGCATAAATGCCCTTGACGCTATGATTCTGGCTTTCACTTCGATAAATTCGCTGCGCCAGCACATAAGAGGGGATGCACGCATCCATGGCATAATCACTGACGGAGGTGAAGCGCCCAACATAGTGCCTGCTCACAGTGCTGCTGTGTTTTTGGTACGTGCTCTGGATTATGATTATCTTGCTGAATTGAAGGACAAGGTTTTGAACTGTTTTACCGGAGCATCTATGGCTAGCGGAGCAAGATTAGAATATAGGTGGAGAGATAGAACCTATGCTCCGATGAAAAACAATATGATTTTGGCCGGGTTATTTAAGCAAAATTTAGAATCGCTAGGACGCCAAGTAGAAGCCTTTGACCCTCATTTTGGCCTGGGCAGCACCGACATGGGAAATGTCAGCCAAGAGGTGCCCAGTATACATGCCACAATCGCTATTGCTCCCCCTGAGGCATTGATACACACACCGGAGTTTGCTGCCGCCGCCGCCTCGCAAGCCGGACACAAAGGCTTACTGGATGCAGCCAAGGCCATGGCTATGACTGTGGCTGATATACTTCAGCCAGGAACGCTTGATAAGATTAAGCAGGAATTCTACCGTGGCTAGGGTGGACGTTCCCAATCCAGAGGCGAAAGGCAATGGTATAATTAATTAATGTAAGGGGACGCGGTGGTTTTGGGGAAGGCGCAGCCACAGATTAAAGTAATGTCATTGCGAGTGAAACAAAACAATCCCAACAAAAGTCACCAAGTAGTCATAATTGGCGGTGGACCGGCGGGGCTCACCGCCGGGCTGTATTGCGCCCGCTCGAGGTTTAACACGCTGCTTGTCGAAAAGGGAGTAATTGGCGGGCAAATAACCAACGCTGAGCGCGTAGAGAATTACCCTGGCTTTCCCCAGGGTATCTCGGGCATTGAGTTAGGACAACTTATCCATGAGCAAGCCACTAACTATGGATTGGAAACCTTGCCTGCCGAGGTTATCAAAGTGGTGCCCAGCCCAAGGCATAATCTGGTCAGCACCAGTGAAGGCGATTTTGTAGCTGAGGCGATAATCATTGCCTCTGGCTCGCAATTTCGCAAACTGGGCGTGCCTGGAGAAGATAAATTTGTGGGCAGGGGAGTTTCTTATTGTGCTACCTGTGACGGACCTTTATTCAAAGGTAAAACAGTGGCTGTAATAGGTGGCGGCGATGCTGCTGTCACTGAGGCTCTTTACCTGACCAAATTTGCTTCCTCAGTTAAGGTCATCCACCGTCGCAGCCAGCTTCGAGCCAGCAGGATATTTCAGGAAAGAGCTCTATCCGAACCTAAAATAGAGTTTATTTGGGATGCTGTAGTAACCCAGATTGAGGGTGCCGGGGTAGTTAAGCAACTCCTGCTAAAAAACACCAGAAATGCTAAAATATCAATATTAGAGGCAGCAGGTGTTTTTGTGTCTATCGGCTCAGAGCCCAATAGTACTCAGTGGCGGGGATTGTTGCCCTTAGACGAAGAGGGCTACATAATCACCAATGAGCTCATGGAAACGAAGATTCCCGGAATATTCGCTGCTGGAGATGTCCGCCATAATTCAGCTAAGCAGGTGATAACTGCTGCTGGAGATGGCGCTACTGCTGCCATGTCGGTAGCGAGATTTTTGTCTTTCTGAGTCAGCACTCGAAGTTTTGAGTGCTGAAGGAGGATTTTATGAAAATTATTTTGCTAGAAGACGTCGCTGGAACGGGAAAAGCTGGAGAGATAAAGGAAGTGAGCAAAGGGTATGCCAAGAATTTTCTTTTGCCTCGGAGGTTAGCCTCGCTAGCTACTCCTACGGTCACTAAGCAAGTAGAGTCCAGGCTGGAGAAAGAAAAACTTGAAGAAAGTGTTGACCGGGAGAAACTAATTGAATTGGCTCAGCAAATTGAGGGAAAGGAAATTCACTTTAAAGCTCGCCTGGGCGCCGGAGAGCGCTTGTTTGGCTCAATTACTGCTGCCGACGTCGCTGAAGAATTAAGTCGGGCCATAGGTTCTGTTATTGATAAAAGGAAGATAGACATAGAGAAACCTTTCCGCAAAACAGGTAGCTATGAGATAGCCGTCAAGTTAGCCAGCGATATTAAGCCAAAAATTACAGTGGTTATCGAGGAAGAGGAAGAAAAAGAGACAGAGGTGGAGGAAAAGAAAGCTCAGGCGCAAGGCAAAGAGAAAAAGAAGGCGAGAACGAAAGCGAAGGCAAAAGAGGAAGAGAAAGGGAAAGAAGAGGAGAAAGAGTAGGCATGGTAGAGGGAAAATTACCACCCCATGATATTGAAGCCGAGGAGGCAGTACTCGGGTCTCTGCTTATTGACCCCGAGGCCATATTGAAAATTGCTGCTTCTCTCAAGGCTGAGGATTTTTTTTCAGAAACAAATCGGGTGATTTACCAAGCTTGTTTCTCTCTTTATCAACGCAATGAAGCTATAAACCAGATTACAGTGGCCCATGAGCTAATGCGTCAGGATAAGCTGGAACAAATTGGTGGTGCCGCCTTCTTGAGCCATTTAATAAGTAGTGTGCCCACATCCCTCCATGTCGAGTATTACGCTCAAATAGTATCCAATACAGCAATAATGCGGCGGCTAATCGCCGCCGCTGGGCAAATCGAGGGCCTTGGCTACGAAGCCAGCCCGGATATTGAGGCCAGCCTCAATAAAGCTGAAAATATCCTGTTTCAAGTGCGAATGAAGCGGGAATCCCGGGATTTCATCCCCATTCGGGACGCTTTAGGTCAATACTTTGAGGAGGCTGGGCCACATGCTGCACCGCGGGAAGGGGAAATACCTCATATTTTGACTGGTTTTACTGCCTTAGATGATTTTTTAGGAGGATTACAGAGGTCTGACTTAATTGTTCTGGCTGCCAGGCCTAGCTTGGGCAAAACGAGCCTGGCCTTGAATATTGCCAGAAATGCCGCTATTAACCAAAAGGCTTGCGTTGCTTTATGCAGCTTAGAGATGTCCCGAGAGGCAGTGGTGCAGAGGCTTCTAGCCAACGAATCCGGGGTGGATTCTAGAAAGGTTCGTCTTGGGCGCTTTAGTGAGCAGGATGAGGTAAAAATTATGCAAGCCAGTGGAATCCTGTCCGAGGCGTCGATTTATGTTGATGATTCGCCTCAACTTCACGCTTTGGATATAAGAAGCAAGGTACGGCGCCTTCACTTCGAACACAAAATTGACCTGATTATCATTGATTATCTGCAACTGATACAAGGCGATGGCAAAAATGAAACCCGAGTCCAGGAAATTAGCAAGATAACCCGTACCTTAAAAACCCTGGCCAGAGAGCTAAATGTGCCCGTACTAACGGTGTCCCAGCTCAGCCGAGCCGTAGAATGGCGAGCCTCTCATGTTCCTCAGCTTTCTGACCTGCGCGAAAGTGGCAGTATCGAGCAAGATGCTGATGTCGTTCTTTTCATCTATCGAGACGACATGTATTTTTCCGCCGAGGAGTGGAGCAAGCTGCATGATATTGAAAAGGAACCTTATCCCCGCGGCATCGCCGATATTCACATAGCCAAACACCGCAACGGTCCTTTAGGACAAATCAAGCTGCGCTTCCTGGGCAGGATTGCCAAATTTGATAATGTAGAGGCTGAGTTGATTTCTGCCTCTCAAACCACCCCGTTTAATTTAAAATAAAAGTCATCCGAGGTTCCCAAAAAGTTCTAAGACTTTTGGGGGTTAGTTAAGGGTAAAAATGTCTGACCGGCAATTATCAAGCTCACAAAAGGAAATGGGTTTTATCTCCCTGCCTGACTCTTTCTTTACCCAGGCGGTGCCTAAAATCCAAGACCTGGCTGAACTTAAAGTAGTGTTGTATGCGGCTTATCTTATCCTGCGGAAGCCAGACCATCCCTTCGTTTCCTGTCATTCTGAGCGAAGCGAAGAATCTAGTCCCGCTCAGGTTAAACTCCGCGAAGAACCTCACGCCGCTCAGGGCAGGCCTCACTTTGTTACTTACAAGGAACTGGAATCTGAAATCTGCCGGCTGTCAGCCAAGTTAAGCGAGGAGACACTTCGCCAGGCTTTGGACTCGGCTGTAGAGCACGGTGCTCTATTACGCTCGGCATTAAATATAAATGGAATGCTCGAGGATGTTTATTCCCTGACCGTTGATAGCCGTCAGCCGCCGACTATCAACATCTTTTCCCTCTACGAGCAGAATATCGGCATGATAACGCCCATGATGGCTGAAAAACTTAAGGACGCAGAGAAGCTGTATCCACCTCAGTGGATTGAAGAAGCATTTGAGATAGCAGTTACGCTGAATAAACGCAATTGGGGATATATCGCCCGCATCCTGGAAAGATGGGCTAGCGAAGGTAAAGACAGTGGAGAGTATAAGAGAAACATTAAAAAGGATGATCCCGACAAATACATCAAAGGCAAATACGGACATCTCGTCAAAAGGTAACGTTGCCCCTCCCTTGGAAGAAGGCACAGGTGAAATTTGTCCTGTTTGCAAAGGGGCGGGCTTTGTTCATCCTGCTCTAGATTCGGGGAAAGTTGATTTCAGCCGGGTGGTACCCTGCCGATGCAGTAAAGGAGAGTTGCGAAAGAAAAAGACAGAATATCTTGAGAAATACAGCAATTTAGGTTCTCTGTCGCAGCTTACCTTCGATAATTTATCTCCTAAAGGAAAGACTACCCGTCATTCTGAGCGAAGCGAAGAATCTCAGGAGCACTTTGCTCAGATTTACCAGGCTGCCAAAGCCTTTGCTGATAATCCCCAGGGTTGGCTGGTATTTTTAGGTCCCAGCGGCTCCGGTAAAACACATCTGGCTTGTGCTATCGCCAATCATCGTCTCAGCTTAGGGGAGCCTGTATTTTACATCGGTACCGCCGATCTCCTGGACCACCTCCGCTCCGCTTTCAGCCCCACCAGCGACACCACTTATGACGAGCTGTTTGAGCAAGTAAAGAATGTGCCTCTATTAGTGCTCGATGACCTTGCTCTGGGCAGCGCTACTGCCTGGGCTAAAGAGAAGCTGGAGCAGCTTCTTCAGCATCGCTTCAATGCCAGACTGGCTACGGTAATCACCAGCGATATACCGCTGGAAAGAATGGATGAACGCTTACGGGGCCATCTTGCCGATAATGCATTCTGCCAGGTATGGACGATTGAACCAGCATCGCCCCTGGAATCCCGAAGTGGCTTAGAGTTAGAGCTATTACGAAATATGACCTTTGATAATTTTGACCACAAGAGGACGGATCTTCCGCCGGATCAGCGTGAAAATTTGCGTATGGTCTTCAGTGGAGCAGAGGGATTCGCCCGCTCACCAGAGGGTTGGCTGATATTCCAAGGCGTTAATGGCTGTGGTAAGACTCATCTGGCAGCAGCTATCGCTAATTATCGGCTGACACAAGGGAAACCAGCCTTCTTTGTGGTTGTCCCCGAGCTTCTGGACCATTTACGCTCGACATTCAGCCCCGATAGCAAAATATCCTATGACGAATTCTTCGAGAAGCTTAAGGAAACTCCTCTGCTGATATTAGATGACTTCGGAGAACAATCGGCCACGCCCTGGGCTCAGGAGAAGCTCTATCAATTGATTAACTACCGCTATAATGCCCGGTTGCCCATGGTGGTCACGACATGCCTCTCTTTAGAAGAGATTGAACCTCGAATTAGCTCACGAATGGTAGACCCCAGGATAAGCCTGGTATTCAACATCACCGCTCCTGATTATCGGGGCAATGTAAAGCCTACACGGCAAGCTAAACGCTACTGATTTAAACATTTCATAGTTACTATCTACTTCTTCATTCTCCGTCTCTACTTCCACGGACAAGCTCTTGACCGAGGCGAAATGCATCCTCGAGAGCCTCAGGATGCTCTCCAATTTGGCCTTTGTTATCAATGCCCCTGACCAATAAATCACCGGAATATTTCACACCTATAGCGTCAAAGAAATACTTCACCGTGAGCACTGCGCCATCAAAGAGCTTGGTACCTCGAGTAGCGCCTACCGAGATGAACACCCCCCTCCGCACTCGCTTATCTTCTTTGCCCATGCCCAGCACATGTCTTCTCACCCAAAGCGCCTGGCATCTATCTATTACGGCTTTCGCCTGGCTGGTAATACCATAGAAGAATATCGGCGAAGCGAAAATAATATGGTCGGCTTCCAGAAGCTTTTTATAGAGCAACTGCATATCATCCTTAATGGCACAGTTGCCATCCTTGCGACAGGCATATATTTCCAGGCATGGCGAGATTTTGAGCTTTGAGACCAGCACCTTTTCGACCTCGGCTCCGGCTTCCCTAGCACCTTCCAGGGCTCTATCAAGAAGGATTTCGGTATTGCTTTGCCTTCTCGGGCTGCCCATAATGCCTAATACTTTCATAGTGTTCTTAATTATCCCTATACGCCATACTTATCTCTCAGTATCCGTGAGAGCTCGGGCAGGAAGGCAAATGCCTTTTCCACAATCCTTTCCTCAGTGCTGAAAATCTGGCATTCGCCTGCATTCTTATCGGCGGCACTAATCTGCCCTATGTCGCTAAGGCAGCATCGGGCTGGTGCCACCAATGCCTGCATGGCAATTTGGTTCAAGGACAAACCTGTACTTTCCGAGATTACCCCCCAGTAATCTGAGAGAATCGCTGCCAGTGTCTCCGGTGTCTGTGTCGCCAGAACTGTGGATTCAGTAGGGACTATGCCCCACGAGATAATCCCGCCTTTCTTGATAAATTCCGCCACGCTACCAGCATATTCCTTGGGCATAAACCCAATTTGATAGGCATCGAAGGATAGAATTTCCACCCCCAACTCCAACAGATAAGGTAAATTCACCTCAGCGCAGAGATGCAGCCCCTTGGGACCTTCCAGTCCTTCCACAAAATTATGGTAGTCTTTTTTGGCCTGCTGCTCATTATATCCCGAAAGACCACTGAACACATAACCCAGCCCCGGTTCATCCAGCCAGACAAAGGCATTGGGGTTTCGTTCCCTAAGCTCCCGATACTGAATGTTGGCTTTCTTTTGAATAAAATCAAACAAAATAGTTCTTGCCTCATCGTTATAAATGACTGGCTTGAGGTTCTCATCAAGCACCTTGAAGCCAAAGCTCACGGGACCGATGTTTTGTCCCCTGATAGCCTTATAACCTTGAAGCTCCTTAGAGAGAAACTTGTGGAATACTGCGGAATACTCGGCGGTGAGGGCAAAAGCCTCCGGGGCATCCATTTTCACGAAATATCCGTCGAGTTCTTGTTCAAATCGTGTAGTGTCGAAACTAAGCCTCTTTTTGTCAAAGTCAACAGCTATACCAGGGAAATTCTGTGAGGCTTGAACATACATATCTTCATACAGGCTCACTTTGGGAAGCTGGGGCCAGAACGGGATATCCAGGCTCAAGGCAAGCTCCAACGCCTTCTCAACATCCTTATGAGGCATTATCCCCATAGCGGTAGTGCTGCATCGCGCCTCAAATGCTATCATGAATTCCTGGTCCCTCTTCCCACAAATAGCCCTTAAATCATAGCACGAAGGCGGGAAAAATCTTGAATGTCCTTTAAGGAATTCTCTGACACCGATGAGGGTTGATTCCGATCCCGTTTCGAGGATTAGGCCCTTTCCGACCTGATTGGTTTGCTACCTTTAACGAAAATAATACGTGTTTTTATTTCTTTTCTTACGACTTTTTGTTCCCCGAGAAGCCCATGCGAACTTTCCTTGGTCTGCCGTTGGTAGCAGCTGTGATAGGTGTGACTTCTTCAACATAAGCCACTGCGGGGATTGTTTTCAACACATCAACAACGTTCATGGGCTTACGTAGGAAGACCAGAATTAAAGGCACATCAATCTGAGGTACAATCATCTCAGTATTGGCAACTTCGGGTAATTTGTCAAGGAAGGCCACGACTTCCATGATTTTGGCTATCTCAAACGGAGGCAAGATTTCCACTTCCCATTGCGGCTTGCCCAACTCCGGCTCCCCTTCACCTTGAAGCAGGTTCGAGAGTTCAAAACTTTTTTCGGTGTAGGCCGTAGCCCAGCTTGGCTCCAAGTGCTCGCCAAGTATCTTCGTGCTCTCTTCCACGACTATGTTATTGCTCTCTTTCGCAATTCTCACGGCTGCGGCGTCTCTCTCCCCTGCGACTTTCACGGTTACAGCGCTCTTCTCCTCCCTGAGTTCAGACGACTTATCGTCAAAATCTGCCTGTATCGCTGTTGCCTGCTGCTTAAGATGTTCCAGTTCTTCCAGCAAATAGCCGAATTGTTGATTTACAAGGTTGCGTAGCTCATTCCGGATTTTATTTTTCTCGTCCTCTAGCAGTATTGCTGCTTCCTCTTCCGCCTTGACCTTGATTGCGTTAGCCTTTTCATTAGCAATCTCCACAGCTTCAGCTATTCTCTTTTCCGCCATCTGTCGAGCTTGTTCCTTGGCTTTATCCATAATGGCAGCACTCTCAGCTTTAGCTTGTTCTGTAGCTTCTGTCTTGATCTGCGTAGCTAACTTGTCAGCTTCCACAATGGTCATCTCTGCAAGTCTATTAAGAGACGCTATATGATCCTGGGACTGAGCCAGTTTATCCCGTTCTTTAATAAGCTCGTGAATAAAAGATGTTAGCTGAGCCTCGTCTAAGCCGTTTTTCACTCGCTTGAACTCATGCCCTCCCAACACAACGACATCTTCTCTAACAGTATTACTAATAATATTCATAATCTCACCTACCTTACTTACAGAACTCAATAATGCGTCAGTCCCGTTTCCTTTCAAGATATCCATTCATATTTCTATCTCTTGATTTCACCCTGAAAGACCTTCCAGATTCTCTCTGAATTTCTTCTAGCTTCTCCCCAGGCTTGCTCAACGGTCTCTCTACGTATTCTCAATGCTTCATTCAAATTGTCCTGACAAACCTGAGTAGCACCTACTTTCGCTTTCTTATACGTTTCCTCGGCTTCCTGTTCAGTTTTTTCTAAGGCTCGCGCAGCTTTCTCCATGGCTACTGCACACATTTTGGCGGCGTGCTCTTCAATTTCTTTAAAGGACTCCTCCACTCGGCGTTGGCGTTCCTGATATGCTACCGCTACCTTTCTCTGAGCCTGCAGATAGGATTCATAGGCGGCTTGGGCCTGGTTCATTAACTCATCGAGAGGATCCCTCTTCTCCGTGAGGACCTCGGAGGGAAGCTCGACCATTTGTTCCATATCTTTGCTTACCACCTTCTTGGCCTGTTGGTTCTTAATCATCGTAGTCGTCACAACACACCTCCTAGAATTTGTTCCTTAAAATCTATGGTATTTCTCACATTTCGCCCCCATGATTCTTCTGAATTTTGTTAGTTTCTGACTTAAGACTGAGCAGTTCATCCTCTGCGAACAGCCTCCACCCTTTCCTATCTCTATATTCGGCATCACTTACGATGTTCTGCTTGATCCAGCGGAACAGCGTGCTCTTACCTATGCCAACTATCTGGCAAACTTCAGCAGTCCTATAATAAACTCGGCCATCTATCTTTATAGGCATATGCAATACCCCCTAAGACTGATTGAATATAGTCTAAGACCCATTCACACTCCCGTCAATCACCCATTAGTAACCTTACTTTCGTATGAGGACTAAGATTGTCTTGCGCTCAACTAGCTTTCGCAGAGTCGAGCAATAAGGGACACGATAAACTCAAGTGGCTGATTTAGGTTATCCCTGAAATCAGAAGGGCTGGATTTTCCCGATGCCGGGATATCCAGCCCTTGTACTTTACAAATCCCTTAACAGGCTTTCGCGCAATACAGGCAGCGTTTATTTAGAGACTAGGATTCAGGACGCGCCCAACAAAGAGAATGGCACCCGTCTGGATGTCGCGAATCAGGAAGATGAAGGGACGGTCTATGGTAACTTCCACAGTGGGTTCTGTGGGTGCTGATGTTGTTCCCACAATCACTGCAGTGGCAGCAGCAGCCTCGGTGCCAGCTTCATCCACAGCCACGAATGCCTTGTGCACAACGTCGGATATGAACAGCTCACGATTACCAGTCATTCCCGAGAAATCTGCGTTCTCAGGAGAAAAGGCATCCGGCATGTCCATATTGGCGAGGGTATCCTTCAGGCTGAATTCTGACTCGAATTTAAATTGGGGCATCGTTAGGGCGACCCGGGTAGATTGCAGATCGCTTATTATGTCACTGACATTCTGAGCCTGAAGTCCTTTTTCAAAAGCCTCGAAGTTCCCGGAGGTAGGGAGCAAAATCACCATGGAGAGTTCACCGCCATCATATGGCAGCTCAACTGCCTGGTATCCCTCCCCCCCGGTGTAGCCGAATGACTCCGTCTGCCTCATCATGGGCACTGGTACCTGCCCGCCGTCGAGAAGATAGAATGGGCCATTTGCTGTCACTTTCTCATTAAAAGGGTACTCCCAGGCAGCATTGAAGTAGATGGCGTTGGTCAGCACAAGGCGGGTCAGTTCATTAATCGCGCCCGGTAGGATAAGGTCTTTAATGCGACCTGCCGTCTGGTCACTGACCCAATCATTGATGGCAACGCGGGACTTTTCTGGCTCTGTCATGAAGTCCAGCAGTCGCAGCCCGGCACCATAGTTTTCGGCCAGGACGTCGAGGAAGGCGGGCAGGAACTCATAACCCTTTTGTCCCCAGATGGCATTAGCAATGTTCAGCCTGAATCCTTTCCCATCCTTACCTTGAGCACCCTGGCCTCTGCTGGCAAGTTCGGCATTGAGCCAGTTAAACGCCGGGTGCAGCCTATCTTGTTCAAGCGTGAATTGGAGGGTGGCGGCCATCTGCTGGGCAGTTTCGTTACGCGCTCCGGCGTAGGTCATGGCCAGCGCCAGCGAGATGCTATAGGGAGAGTAGAAGAGATTAGCCTCTTTCCCTGCAAGTTCTTTTATAAGCTCTTGATAAAGATTGAAGGCGAAGGCGGTGTTTCCTTCAACCAGCGATGCTTGTTCACTCTGAGTAACGTTTGGTGAAGTTATCCGTGCTTTATCGGACTTGACCACCTCGGCTGCTGCCGGCTGAACCAACCGAATAGAAGCTATCACCGGCACCAGCAACACTAAAGCTAATACGATTACCACTATCTTCTTCATTTCGTCTACCTCCTATAAGTATTTAGGCCATTCACCGCCCTGGGATACCCGGGGTGACAGTTGAACCGTCTCCAGATTCAACTGGAAGCTTCACCTCATTGATGTAGTCCAGATTTTCCAGGCTGTTCATCATTATCTTGGCATTCGAGATAGTGTACAGAACATCGCCTATGTAAAGAGACCTGGTCACCGCGAAGGAAGAGTAAAGGTAGTAATAACCCTGTTTCAGGTCAGAGGGATTCTCGATATGGGTGATTCTACCTTTGAGTTGCAGCCCTTGGTCTAGAGATACATTCAGTACATACGCGCCTTGCCAGACGGGCTCACCATACGCATTAGGAGGAACACCTTCAGGATACTGACTCTCATCTATTTTTGCGACCAAAACAGGCATCACCAGCAGGTTCCTGGATTTATCAAACAGGAAGGCTTTGTGGTCATACAAAACCGGCGAATCAGTGCCCCGGTCACCTATTACATACGGATCACCTATCTCCACGGGGTGGTTGACATCGCTGACATCAAAGAGCGCTATCTTGATTCCTTGATACCAGGCAAAGTCCCCCCCTTCTGCCGCCACTGCTTCCTTGCCTATCCCTATGATGTGGTTTTCATCGTAGGGATGCAGGTAGTCTGAGTAGCCACTTATCTTCAACTCCCCGAGGACTTCAGGGTTCTGGGGATTACTCAAATCTATCACGAATAAGGGGTCCGTCTTCTTGAAGGTTACCAGATAGCCTCTCTTGCTCATAAACCGGGCGGAATAGATGGTTTCCCCTTGAGCGAGGCCTTGTAGCGAGCCTGTAATGTTGAGGGCCATATTCAGAACGTATACGTTATTCCGAGATGTTTCGCCATGGGTTGTCGTTGCCACCCTGAAGTAGCCATCATACTCATCCATAGAGAACTGATTTAGTACCATGCCAGGGACTTCGCCATTGGCGACATACTCTACTTTGTCACCTTCTATATGAATCCGGTAGATAGAGGTTTTATCAAAATCCCCTACACCTGTTCCCCACACCGGGAAAGTCAGGTAAATGTTATTCTGAGAGACATAGAGGTTGCTAGAGGCTCCGAGCAGGATTGTTTCATATGTTGGCTCCTGGCCATCGTTCTGCGTGTTTATGGCTATAATAGTCGTGTACATATAATAGTAGTCAGAGACATTGGAATAGTAGATATCCGTGGCCGGTATTTCCGTCCCATTGCCGCCAGAATAAACCTTGGGAAGGTTCAGGGTAGCGTTTTGCTCATACACAGGCTCATTTATCACCACATAAGCGTAATCGCCTATCATCCGTGAACTCACGTACTGACCATCGGCGGAAAGGTCCCTTTGCAACCGGGGGTTGGCCCTGTCTGAGATATCATATACTTTGATATATGTCTTGGGTGACCAGTAAGGTATGTATGTTTTTTCTACAGAGCTCGGCAGATCATAATAAGGATAATAAGGCGTTTCTTCCTCAAACACGACCAGCCTATCTCCATTGATGAATATTCCCATAATTGTTCCCTGTACCTCAATTTTAGATATGACTTGAGCTTGTTCAGGGGGATACGCCTTCACGATAATAGTCTTGTTTCCCGAGACGAGGTAAATATACTGTCCGTCGGTCTTAACGATATCGGCTTCGTCCACCCCGGCCACCTGGATATTGGTGGGAGAGTAGCCATTGGCAGCGGGGGCAAGGAAGACGCCTTTTCCACCTACTGACGAAAAGTCTTCCCTCCAAGTCCAATGGGATCCTGTATATTGTGCGTTCACCTTTACGAAATTTTTCAATTCCTCATAAGAAGCGAACTTGCTGATCTGATTCCCTCCCAGGGACAGAGGGCCGAGCTTAGGCACCGCAAAAACTCCTACGACCGCTATTAAAAGCAGCGCAGCAGTGATAGGGGCTAATATTTTTGCCCAATTCATAATAGTCCTCTCCTTAAAACGCCCGGAGTTAAGCAAAGCCATTTTTAATGCCTGTTTATGGCCGGGAAGCTCGACTTCCGGGGTTTTCAGGTTTTCCAGTTTCCCGATAAAGTCTTCGTGTTTCATAAACTTTACCTCCTTCTGTTATTGTAAATGCGGAATGTCGAAAAAGGTTGCATTATTTAACCCAAAAAGTCTTGCGATTTTCGTGGGGGCTTAATCTGTTTCTCTCAATTTTTCCACTGCCCGGTGGAGCAAGGACTTTATCGTTCCCTCTTTTTTCCCCAGGATTTCAGCGATTTCATTAATCTGTTTTTTCTCAAAAAATCTGAGAGTAATGACCTCCTGGTATCTAGCGGGGAGCCGGACGATTTTCTTTTGAATTTCCAGAAAGTCCTGATGTTGTTTTAATTTTTCCTGGGCCTCTATTAGTTCGTTTTCGGGGTCATGGGATGATATAAGTTCAAAACCCTGTTCCTGTAATTCTTCCAGTGATACGGATTTTTTGTATTCGGCTTTCCTGAAATACTGGTTAACTTCGTTGGTGGCGATTTTGTACAGCCACGGGGAAAAAGAGATATTGCGCCATTGAAATTGCCAGAGCTTCTTCAATGCCTTCAAAAATGTCTCTGAAGTAATATCCTGGGCAGCTTCCAGATTGGCAGTCCGCCTCAGGACATAGCCAAAGATTTTGGGATAATACTGGTCGTAAAGTTTGGCAAAAGCATCGGGGGCTTTTTGTGCTTGTCTGACGAACTCCCTTTCTTCGTTTAAATCCATATTAACCAGCAGAAAAAATAAGCATACCCCAGTAGTATAATGCACTAGTAATAATTTAGTTTCACCAAAATCTTAGTTCATACTGCATCACCACCCGCCGCACTGTCAAGCGCTTTTTTACTCTCTCCAGATTTTTGTCGGATTAGTAAAAGTTCGGTAAATTGAGTGATAAAAGCTGAGCCCCGGGTCTCAAGCTAAGACACGGTGGCCAGACGACAGACCAGAAAATCCTCCAGGTTTTTGAGAAAACTTACCTGTTACCCCAACCGAATGCGCAATCTTACACTCAGGTATACTTCGGACCTCCGCTTCCTTGCCTAGTCGCCCAGGCAGGCGGTGTGCCTGAAACCTTTATAAAGCCAGCCCGGTCAGGTATCCTTCATTGACAGCTTCCAGTATTCTCCGTGGTTTAGAAGAATTGCCTATGCAGTATATTTCAGAGACTTTACCTTCCAGGGCTTTGTATAGGCGATCATTTGCCTCGTAGCCGACGGCTATAATGACTGTGTCGGCTGGAATGGTTTCCTTCTTACCCTCTGCCGTATTTACTAGGACACTGCCTTCTTTTATCTCTTCACAGGTTGCACTGGCCAGCAGGGTCACCTTCTTGCTCCTCAGCCCATCCATGAGACGGCGTCTTGTCATGAAAAACATGTCACTAGCCATCCGGCTCAATACCTCTATGATGGTCACCTTTTTCCCCTGTCCCGCGAGATAGTGCCCCGTCTCACAGCCGACCATCCCCCCGCCGATGATGACCACATTCTGCCCGGCTTTGGCTTTGCCCGAGAGCACATCCTGAGCAGTAACCACATTTGATTTATCAATGCCAAGTATTTGAGGCATGACTGGCGTGCCTCCCGTGGCTATCACAACGGCATCTGGATGCCCTTTGGTAATGATTTCAGCAGTGGCATCTGTATTACGCTTAACTTCCACTCCAGCTTTCTCAACTTGATTGACCAGATACTTTATCCAGGGGAAGATATCGTCCTTAAATGGAGGTAGAGCAGCTATATTCAGTTGACCACCTAGCTTCTCATCCTTTTCAAACAAGGTAACATTGTGACCTCGCTGTGCTGCCACAATGGCAGTCTGCATGCCGGCTGGACCACTACCAACTACAGTCACCTTCTTGGCCTTTCTCACAGACTTAATCTGGTATGCTCTCTCTCTGCCCAACGCAGGGTTGACGACGCAAGTGACACCCTCGCCCCGTTCATCGAAGGCCAGCCGCTCAATACACTCCATGCAACCTATGCATGAGGTAACTTCACCAAGTCTTCCTTCAGCTACCTTATTGGGCAGGTCCGGGTCGGCAAAAAGACGCCGACCTATGGCTATGAGGTCAGCTTTGCTCTCTTCAAGAATCTTTTCACCAAGCTCAAGGTCCAGTCTGCCCACTGCAATCACTGGCACCTTAGTTAATTTCTTGACTTCTTCAGCCAGAGGTACTAGAAAGCCCGGGGTATCGGGAATTGGAGCGGTGGTTATATAAGATCCAGCAGCGTAAGCCGATACGTGAAGCGCTTGAGCACCCGCCTCCACCACCAGCGGTACCATCTGTTTGGTCTCCTCAATGGTAATTCCATTCTCCACTCCCCATTCCTGGGCATTGAACCTGACCCAAACGGGAAAATCTGGGCCTACTTCTCTTTTGATAGCCTGAAGTATTTCTACCAAAAATCTTGTCCTATTCTTAACCGAGCCACCATATTTATCTGTGCGCTGGTTGGTAGCCGAGGAAAGAAAGGCGGCGACAATGTACTGGTGAGCACCGTGAACTTCTACCCCATCAAAGCCAGCCTCTCTGGCACGTCTGGCAGCCGAAGCAAACCACTTTACCCTTTCCGCAATTTCCTCCACAGTTAGCTCATGAGGAGGCCCTCCCAGGATACCCATAACTCTAGCGGGCACTATCACCGGGGACGGACTCACCTGCACTACCTTTCCATCCCAGTTTTCCAGGGTGCCATGCATTATCTGGATAGCTATCTTGGCATTGTATTTATGAGCGGCGTCCGTCAGTTTTCGCCATCCGGGGATAAACTTATCGTCTCCCAGAGATGCCTGGTAAGATGGAGATCCTCGGAGAGACATGTTGCATCGCAGGCTGGGAGCGCTTCCTTCGACAATAATCAGTCCCACCCCACCTCTAGCCCTTGCCTCATAATAATCGAGCATTCTCTGACTGACAGCACCGCCTGCTTCGGCATAGTTAGTTCCCATCGGCGGCATGACTATGCGATTCTTCAGTCGCATCTGGCCTATATTCGTCGGCTCAAAGACTTTCTTGAATCGAGCTGTAACCATCGGTGACTCCTTTCTTTATTTAAAAACCGTATTCCATTTCTTCTCCAAGTTTACCACAAAACCAGAACCCCACTATCACGTCTTTAGCCTCAATCAGCCTCTGTACAATGCAGGTAGATAGCGATGCTCATTATGATGGGAAAGAAATTTTTGTTGGTTAGAAATTCCTCGTTTGGGGCTCTCAGTGCAAATGCTATAATCTATCTAATGCCGCAAAAGTTTGCCCACCTTCACGTCCACACTGAATATAGCCTGCTCGATGGCATGTGCCACATCCCTCAGCTCATTATCCGGACCAAAGAGCTGGGTATGGACAGCCTGGCTATCACTGACCACGGCGCCATGTACGGCGTCATCGATTTTTATGAGGCGGCTAAGGAAGCCGGTATAAAACCAATCATTGGCTGCGAAGTCTATGTCGCCGAGACCGATTGTCATAGCCGAGAGTCAGCCCGCAAAACCCCTTACCATCTTACTTTACTGGTCAAGAATGCAAATGGCTATCGCAATTTGCTTCAACTGGTTACTAAAAGCCACCTCGAGGGATTTTACTATAAGCCCAGAGTAGATAAGGAGCTTCTCAAGCTTCATCATGATGGTCTCATTGCCCTCTCGGGATGTGCTCACGGGGAACTGGCTCGACTTATCCTCGAAGGACGAAACGACGATCTTGTCAAGGCAGCTTCTTGGTACAAAGAAATCTTCGGCGATTACTATCTGGAGATTCAGAGGCATCCTATCCCGGAACTGGAGCAAATCAACCAGGAGCTTATTTCGCTATCCACTAAACTCAATATACCGCCGGTAGCCACCTTTGATGTGCATTACGTTGATAAACAAGACGCCACAGCCCATGAACTTCTTTTGTGTGTACAGACCAATACCTCTGTGTATGATGAAAAAAGGCTGAAGCTGGCTGGCGACTTTTTCTACCTAAAAAGCCCCGAAGAGGTGGAACAATTGTTTGCTGACTTACCTCAGGCTGTGGAGAATACTCAAGCCATTGCTGATATGTGTCACCTGGAGTTGGATTTCACCAAACTACATCTCCCACAGGTAGAATTACCCAAAGGCCGAAAAGCCGACGATTTCTTGACTGAGCTCTGCTGGCAGGGCCTGGAAAAACGTTACCTCGAGCCCAGCGCAGAGGCCAAGAAACGACTTAGCTACGAGCTTGATGTCATCGAGAAGACCAAGTTTGCCCATTATTTCCTCGTTGTCTGGGATATAATCTCCTTTACCCGAGAACGGGGCATCTATTTTGGTGTTCGGGGAAGCGCTGCCGCCAGCCTAGCTCTTTACTGTTTGGGCGTCACTGATGTCGACCCGCTGGCATATGGGCTGGTTTTCGAGCGATTCCTTAATGTTGAGCGCCGCGAACTCCCCGATATTGACCTCGATTTTCAAGACGACCGCCGAGACGAAGTCCTGGCCTATGTCAACCAGAAATATGGTCCTGACCACGTAGCTCAAATTATTACCTTTGGCACCATGGGAGCCAGAGCCGCGATAAGAGACACGGGGCGGGCTTTGGGCATGCCTTATGCTCAGGTTGACCGGGTGGCTCGACTCATTCCTCTGGAGCTGACCATAACCCTGGATAGAGCTCTGGAACAGAGCCGGGAGCTTTATGACATTTACCACCAAGACGCGGCAATACGTAACCTTATTGACTCGGCTAAGAAATTGGAGGGAGTGGTCAGGCACGTCAGCACCCATGCCGCCGGTGTGGTTATAGCGCATGAGCCCTTAATCGAATATGTGCCACTACAGCTGTTGGGCAAGGGTGAGCAGCACACTGTCATGACCCAGTTCCACATGGAGAACATCGCACGCCTGGGACTGTTAAAAATGGATTTCCTGGGGCTATCCAATTTGACCATTTTAACTAAAGTTAAAGAAATCATTGCCCAAAATCGTGGAGTCTCCCTGGATTTGCAGCATATTCCTCTCGACGATGCCAGGACATTTGAGTTACTGGCTTCGGGGGAAACCAAAGGCATCTTCCAACTGGAAAGCGCCGGGATGCGCCGCTATATTAAGGAACTCAAGCCCACTAACTTTAGCGATATCGCAGCTATGGTGGCGCTCTATCGCCCGGGACCCATGGAACAAATTCCCACTTTTATTAAGGCCAAGCAGGGTGTTGCCCCTATTCACTATCCCCATCCCATTCTGAAGGAGATTTTAAAAGAAACCTACGGAGTCATCGTTTATCAGGAGCAGGTAATATTCATCGCCCAAGCTCTCGCCGGCTATAGCCTGGGCCAGGCTGACATTCTTCGTAAAGCTATGGGTAAAAAGATACCTACGGTGATGAAGAAAGAGGAGCGCAATTTCATCGCCGGAGCGAAGAAAAAGGGCATATCGCCGGAATTAGCTCAGGAGGTATTTTCCCTGATTGAGCCTTTCGCTGGTTACGCTTTCAATAAAGCCCACAGCGTTAGCTATGGCCTTATTGCTTACTGCACTGCCTACCTTAAGGCCAACTACCCCATTGAGTACATGGTTGCCTTGCTCAACACTTATTCAGATAATATGGAAAAGGTCCGTTCGGCGATTGCTGAATGCCGGAGACTGGGCATCAAAGTGCTCCCACCGAACATTAATAGGAGCTATGCTAGCTTTGCCATTGAGAAGGATGATGAAAATAATCCCGCCATTCGGTTTGGACTGGCGTCTATTAAAAATGTCGGCTTTTCCCCAATTGAGCGTATCTTGTCTGGCCGGGACTCAGGGGGCGATTTTGAATCCATAGAAGACTTTTGTTATCGAATCGACCTGCGTAACATCAATAAGAAAGTATTAGAAAGTCTGACTAAAGTCGGTGTCTTTGACTCCCTGGACAGCCGTAAGACGCTACTCGAGTCCCTGAATAAAATTATCTCCCTGTCTCAAACGAAACAAAGGGCCAAGGAATCGGGACAAACTAGCATGTTTGATTTATTGAGTCAAAGCTCTCCCATCCCCACAGCTAGTTACCAACAAACCGAGGAGGAGGTATCCGCCAAACAAAAGCTTCTGTGGGAAAGAGAGCTGCTTGGGGTTTATTTCTCCCAACCCCTGGACTTCCTCGCCAGGGAACCATCTTCACCAGGCGTTGTTTCCTGCGGCGAAATCAATATGGACATGGTTGATGAAACGGTGACCGTTAGGGGGATGGTGGTCTCGGTGCGCCAGGCCCACACCAAAGATAATCGCCCCTTTGTTGTCGCTTCAATTGAAGACCTGGATGCCAGTATCGAGGCCATCGCCTGGCCCAGGCTCTACGAAAGCACTCAGGGGCTATGGCAGGAGGGCAATATCCTCAGCATCAAGGGTGTGGTGAAGATCAGGGATGGAGAAGTGCAATTAAACTGTCAAGAGGCGACGCTCCTCCCTGTGAGACAGGAGGTGCTAAAGGAACCCCAGCGTCGCCATGTTCTGATAGATGTCACCCAGTCGGACGACGCCGAAAAAGACATCGAACGCCTCCATAAAATTATGGATATCCTCAAGAGTTATCCCGGGCAGGATAGAGTTTCCATGACTGTTGTCGGCGACGGTGAGATAACTAACCTGGAGATGCCCAATATAACAGTCAATTACTGCCCCGAATTAGCTGGAGAATTGAGCGAGATAGTAGGCGAAAGCAACCTCAGGCTTGAACCGTAAGTCAAGCCTGAGCCACTAAACTATCTAAAAAGGGGATCCCTAGGCTGCGAGGTCGCTGGAAATAGACGTTGCCCTCGTTTCTTGCTATATTGGAATTCTATGTTTGACTTAATCCCTTCAGGCAGTGTTACCTCGGCTTCAGGATTTTTAGCTGGGGCGGTGCACGTTGGTATAAAAAGTAAAGATGAGCTTGATTTAGCTATTCTTTGCTCCGAAGTGCCCTGCAAGGCTGCTGGCGTTTTTACTACCAGCCAGATTAAATCAGCACCAGTTATCTTATCCCAGAGGCATATAGCAAGAGGGCGAGCGCAGGCTATAGTGGCAAATTCCGGTTGTGCCAATGCTTGCACGGGTGAGCCAGGACTGGCAGATGCCCTGGGAATGGCCAATCTGGCAGCCGCCAAGTTAGGTATATCTCCTGAGGAAGTTCTTGTCGCCAGCACCGGCGTCATTGGCGTGCCCTTGCCCATGGACAAAATCAGGGCTGGAATTCCCAAGATAAAGCCAACCAGAAGAGGAGGTCACGATTTTTGTCGGGCAATAATGACCACGGATACCAGACCCAAAGAAATGGCTGTCCAGTTAGATTTAAAAGGAACTAAGTTCACCATGGGTGGGGTGGCTAAAGGGGCAGGCATGATTCATCCCAACATGGCTACCATGCTTTGTTTTATCGCCACCGATGCTGTGGTGAGTGTTGATTTTCTGAAAACATCATTACACAAGGCGGTGGACGGCTCTTTCAACATGGTAAGTATTGATGGCGATACCAGCCCCAGCGATTGTGTATTCCTACTGGCCAATGGCTTAGCTGGTAACAAACCTATTGACTTTGATAATGACAGCGCCTTTCAAGAAGCCTTAAATGCAGTTTGCATTCATCTGGCTAAGTCCGTAGCCCGTGATGGCGAGGGAGCCACAAAACTTATCGAAGTTACAGTAGAAAGGGCGGAAGACCGGGTTTGGGCTCGCCAGGCAGCTCGGACCATCGCTAGTTCACCACTGGTGAAAGCAGCCATCCACGGCAATGACCCTAACTGGGGGCGTATCGTGGCTGCTCTGGGACGAAGCGGAGCCAGGGTGAGAGAAGATAGATTGGATGTCTATTTGAATGATGTTTGTGTCATGAAGCAGGGTTCCCCCGCCCCCTTCAACAAAGCGGAAATGCTATTGGCTTTGAGCAACAGCGATAATGTGCTCATAAGGCTATGCCTGAATTTGGGAGACGGCCAGGCCACCGCCTGGGGCTGCGACCTCTCCGAGGAATATGTTACTATAAATAGCGCGTATACCACGTAATGCAGAAGAAAATCATTGTAGTCAAGATTGGCGGCAGCACCCTGGGCAACCATGACACCACCTTGGAAGACCTGGTGGAGCTTCAGAAACAGGGCAAGTCCCTGGTAGTGGTGCATGGCGGCGCCAAGGTGAGTTCCGAGTGGCTGGCCCGGCTAGGCATTCCCACCAGCTTTGTGAACGGGTTGAGAGTCACGGATGCTGAGACTCTAAAGGTGGTGGCGGCAGCATTGGGTGGTCTGGTCAACAAGGAACTGGTTGTGGCTATTCAGGCTCTGGGGGGAAAGGCGGTAGGGCTGAGCGGCTGCGACGGCAACTTGCTCTGGGCAAGCATCAAGAGCCCCGAGCTGGGCTATGTCGGCGAAATTGTCGCCGTTGACCCCACTCCATTGAAGCTGTTGCTGAATGCCGGCTACATGCCGGTGGTCGCACCCATAAGTTTCGGCTCAGTTGAAGGCAAAGTCATACTGCTCAACGTTAACGGGGATACAGCGGCCGGGGAAATTTCCGCGGCATTAGCTGCCGAAAAACTGATATTCCTGACCGACGTTGATGGTATTCACGATGACTCGGGGAAGCTAATCCCCAAGCTCAACATGGCTGAAGCCAAGAATATGCTCGCCTCCGGAGTAGCTTCCGGGGGCATGATTCCCAAGATAGAAGCCAGCCTCCGAGCCCTGACTACCACGAAGCTCGTGCGCATCATAGACGGTCGAGACTCCCACGCCTTGCTCCAAGACATCGCCGGGAAGGGCAAGCAAGCTAAATCACGAGGTACCACAATTGTCTCAGAATAAGTGGCCAGAGCTGGAACAGAAGCTCTTTTTCAGAACAATCACTAGAGTCCCCGTGACTCTGGTTCGCGGCAAAGGGGCTCGGGCCTGGGACGACCAGGGTCGAGAATACCTGGACTTCGTTGGTGGCTGGGCAGTAAATAGCCTGGGGCACTGCCCTCCAGTGGTCATCAAAGCTCTAGAAAAGCAAGCTAAAACCCTGATCCAGGCATCCAACCAGTTTTATACCATCCCACAGATAGAGCTGGCACAGCTTCTAATTGAGCATAGCTGTCTCAATAGAGTTTTCTTTTGCAACAGCGGCGCTGAAGCTAACGAAGGGGCAGTGAAACTGGCTCGCCGCTATGGCAAGCTTCGCCTCAATGGCGCCTTCGAGGTCATTACCACCTATAGCTCTTTTCACGGGCGGACTTTGGCTATGACCGCTGCCACAGGACAAAGTAAATTTCAAGAGCCTTACATTCCTCTGCCTGATGGCTTTGTCAACGTGGAATATAACAATATCGAGGCAATTAAGCAGGCAACCACTGAACAGACCTGCGCTGTCATTCTGGAACCAGTCCAGGGAGAAGGTGGGGTTAATATACCCGACGATGACTATCTCCAAAAAGTGCAAGGCTGGTGTCAGGGAAAGGGCATCCTGTTTATTCTGGATGAAGTCCAGACGGGCATCGGTCGAACCGGGACCCTCTTCGCCTATGAACAGTATGGAGTCGAGCCCGACATAATGACTCTGGCTAAGGGACTGGGCAGCGGCGTGCCCATCGGTGCTTTCTTAGCCAAAGAAAATGTCTCCGTCTTTTCTCCGGGTGAGCACGGCTCGACCTTTGGTGGCAACCCCTTGGTCTGTGCCGCTGCTTATGCCACTCTGAAATACATCATAGACCACAACATACCAGCGCAGGTTAAAAGAGTCGGAAACTATTTCCTTACCAAGCTGGAAAGCCTGAAACAGCAGTTTAATTTCATCACTGAGGTGAGGGGTCGGGGACTCCTCATAGCCCTGGAATTTAACCAGGAAATCGCCGAGAAATTGGTGCTGGCTTGCATTGATAGAGGCTTATTGGTCAATAAAGTGAAGCCCAATGCCCTGCGCTTTATGCCGCCCCTTATCATCACCGAAAAGGAGGTGGACAAGGCGGTAAGCATTTTAAAGGATGTATTAGGAGAAATGCAAAATCCTAAGCACTAAATACGAAATGCTAAACAATAACGAAATCCCAATGACCAAAACATGGCGACCTGGAACAATGTCCTTGCCAGGAGCCCCTCTTCCTGTCATTGCCAATCGCCTCTCTTCCTGTCATTGCGAGGAGCCGAAGGCGACGAAGCAATCTCAAGGGTTTGAATTTAGAACATTTGAAATTTGAATTTGTTTAGGATTTAGATATTCGGATTTGGGATTTCCCCGAAGGAGGTAGAAATGGCAGAAAAAGTAGTATTGGCTTACAGTGGCGGTCTGGATACCTCTGTGGCCATAAAATGGCTTGAGGAAAAATATAACTCGAAGGTCATCACCCTCACCGTGGATATCGGCAATGTCCCCGACCTCGAGGCTATTAGACAAAAGGCACTCAAAGTCGGAGCCATAAAGGCGCTGGTCGTTGACGCCAAAGAAACCTTTATTAAGTCGTATGTTTTCCCTGCCCTTCAGGCCGATGCCGTTTATGAAGGGAAGTATCCCTTAGCTACAGCTCTGGGGCGCCCTCTCATCGCCAGACTCTTGGTGGAAACAGCTAAGAAGGAAAAGGCAAGAGTGGTCGCTCACGGCTGCACCGGCAAGGGTAATGACCAAGTGAGGATTGATGTCAGCGTAGCTGCTTTAGCCCCCGAATTAAAAGTGATAGCCCCAGCTCGGGAATGGAAGATGACCCGCGAACAGACAATTAAATATGCCCAGGCTCACAAGATTCCTGTCCCCGTCACCAAAGCCAGTCCCTATTCCATTGACGAAAACCTGTGGGGCCGGAGCATTGAATGTGGTGTACTGGAAGACACCTGGAATGAACCACCTGAGGATGTCTTCCTGTGGACAAAGCCGCCGGAAAAAACACCGGCCCGGCCGGCTTATCTGGAGATTGGCTTTAATAAGGGGATACCGGTAAGCCTCGATGGCCAGAAGTTAGACCCTGTAGCCCTGGTCCAGAAGGTTCATAGCCTGGCTGGGAAGCATGGTGTAGGTCGGATTGACCACGTGGAAAATAGACTGGTGGGCATAAAATCGAGGGAGATTTATGAGGCACCGGCCGCTGTGGTCTTGCTCAAAGCTCACCAAGCCCTGGAGGACCTGGTGCTGGTCAAGGGGCAGCTCCGCTTTAAGACCAGGGTCGCCGCTGAGTATGCCGACCTCATCTATAATGGGCTGTGGTTCACCTGTATGCGCCAGGACTTAGCCGCCTATGTGGAAAGCACACAGAGGTACGTCACCGGCACCATAAGGGTAAAGCTTTTCAAAGGTAACTGCCAGATAGTGGGTAGAAAGTCGCCATATTCTCTTTACGATTACAGCCTGGCTACTTACGATAAGGGCGATGCCTTCGACCAGAGTGCCTCGCCCGGCTTCATCCACATCTGGGGCCTGCCAGTGAGAACCCAAGCCAGGGTGCAGCACTTATTTCCTCGAGAGGAATAGCAATGGAATTATTGATCGCCTTAATTATTATTCTAGCGCTGGCCCTTCCGATTTACCTAGAAATAAGATTAAGGCGAAGGATTAAGGAGGTTTATGAGAGATATAACGGTGGTGAGACTTTTGTAGTCATAGATTTAGAAACGACTGGGCTCAATGCACGAAAAGATGAGATTACCGAGGTAGGGGCAATAAAGTTTAGGAATGATGAAGTCTTGGAGGAATTTTCCACTTTAGTGAATCCTAGGAAACCTATCCCTTATGTCGTCCGGCAGAAAACAGGAATCACCACTGAAATGGTTAAAAAAGCCCCCCGTTTTGAATGGATAAGGGATGACCTAAGAACATTCCTAAACGATTACCCCATATTAGGATACAATCTTTCCTTTGATCTCGCTTTCTTAAGGAGACAGGGACTCAAACTATCTAACTCGACCTATGATATATTGGAAATTGCTAAAAGGCGTCTTCCTAAACGGACAAGATATGGTCGAAGGCGAAGCTATAGGCTACAAAGCATCGCCAGGAATCTAGGCGTCTCCTCAGGCGATGCACATCGGGCTTTAGATGATGCTCGTGCAACAACAGAGGTTTTTAAAAAACTAAATCAGGCAAGCTAACAAAAGGGACTAATACTAAAAACAAAAATGAGCTAGTAAAAAATTACCTGCGCTATTCTGGGGACATAATACCTAATTTGTAGTAGGCCTAATAGGTATGGTGTCCCTGGAATTCACCCAATTTTGCTGACTACATACAATTATCCATTGACCTTAATAACAGGTGGTATACCCAAATCTATGTCCTTCATATTCATGACTTCAAATGCGCTTCTGATATTATCATCAGGATCTGTTTTAAGATCCTCTGGTTTTATGACGTGATGTTTTAAGGTTCGTCTAGCCTTAATTGCTTTTCTCAGGAGTTCAACGTCTCTTAAGTGGTTAGACTTAGCAACCTTACTCTTATAAGAGACGAAGCCTTCGAACAGTTTGACATCAGCGGAAGGATGAGAGTCATGCAACTTTCTCATCAAATACATTCCCGCAACCAAAACTGCGCACCCGGGGCCAACATACCATGGACGATTCTCCGCACCTTCTTTCTCAATTCTTCGAGCTTTCGGGTTACCTGATTTATCGAACGCAACCGACAATGGAGCTTCAATTACCAAGTTCAATAGTGGTTTGTCTCTTGCTATTCTAACAACTTTGTCAAGCGCATCATTGAATCTAAGCTTCTCTGCTGCATTATCGCCTAGTAATATCCCACAGCTTTTCTTATTATTGGAGAAACCAATATCAAGAATCAGCCATGTCCCTTTTGCCCACGATATGTCGTTGACTCTTCCTGAATAGATCATCGCGATACCCATCTAGTTTGGATACATTCTGGCATTTGGCTGATGAAGTGTAAAACATCACACGGCCATCTGTGCCGATGTCTTCAATCGGGCTAAATGTTGTCATTTACGCCAATGCCTCTCTGATAGTATCCCATTTGTCCCTATAGGTTGGCGCATCCTTATTGTAAATGACACACCAAACGTCTGTCAGCTTGCCGCTTGCTGGGTCCACTCCTTCTGGATGTGGCTCTAAGAGATGCTCTAACTCTTTAGATGGCACTACAAATACATCCGGTGTTTTTGTGGGGTCGCCCTTCAGGTCTACGAGTGCATAAAAGTAGCCCTCGTGAACGGGCTTTTCATACGCCTTGATGCCCATACGCCACTTCCACCAACAATCAGTCCCGCTCCGTTGAAATGCCTTCTGCATCGTCTTGGTATCTATGGTGATAGACTTGCCATTATCCGGATTAGCAACAACCATATCCACAGCCCTTGTGCCCCTGGTTGTCAACCCGACGGCATATCCCATCGCAGCAAACCGAAAGGCTATGTAGTGCTCACCTGCAGCTCCCGTTAAAGCCCTGTCCCTGCCCATGTTCGTCGTGTTCTCCGCACATTGTCACGGCACAGCGTGATGCTCTGTAACTTACCACCTATTGGCTGAAAAACCAAGACCAATTCAAAGATTACCAGATCGGCCGCCATAATGGAAGGGCTTGTACTGCCTGAGTTATTATGAGAACGTTCACTTCAGGACCTCTAACTGGTAGGGTATTCTAGGGACATAATACCTCATTTGTAGTAGGCCTGAGTGGTATGGTGTCCTTGGAATTTGACCCAGCGAGTAGCTGGCTATGCTAGTCTCATAGTGATAAGCGCTGCCACCAAATAAGCTGCAACGCTTATCAGAAGTGACACCACCAAACCCAAACGAGGCAGAAGAAACATCACGCCAACGACATAAAGCACCCAGGCAGGCAACAGTATTAGCATATTCTTGGCATAAGAAACAGCTGCCCCTGTCCCGCCAGCAAGATATATGGTGCACAGAGTTATCAGGGTAGTACTGGGCAAGAAAGCAATGAAAACAGCCAGCTGACTTTTTCCTTGACTTCCAAAATAGGTTACCACTGAGACTACAAGTCCGCCGATGACAAAGTATGCTGCCAGTAACTTGGGGTCCACGGTATTCTTCAAGCTTGCGGTTGATTATACCATAGAGCCCAACAAAATTGACGACACAAAACTGCCCAATTGCCACGGAGGGCAGCAGTATTCACTAGCACGGGATTGACTAGTCATGAGCCAAGATATCCCTGACCTTCACGGCGAAAGCCTCGCTCTCAGCATCTCCGGTGACAAGCTGAATCTGCTTTGCCGAGGATACACCCAGTCCCAACTCCGCGGCTCGCGCAATTTGCTCTTGTTCAAAGATAGACCCGCGGCTAACCTCAGGTGTCGTCCCCAACAAACGGAGAATCGCTACCCCTACTGCATCCATGGCCACTCGGTCGGTGCCAGCCAGCATCACCCCGACCTCTATTTTGGTGCCATGGTCGGGCCCACCCTCAACAAAAGCCTGCACCCCATCCAAAACTATCAAATCGGGCGAATAAGCAGTATTAATCTCGGCAATCATTTGCCGCTGGTACGGTGACGAGTGAAGTTCACTCATATAGGGATAGCCTGCCAACGGGACAAGCCCTACCGAGTTCTTCAAAGAGAGTGTGAAATGGCCGCCGTAAGCATGTGTCTTGAGGCAGCAGGTCTGGACAATTGATTCCGCCTCGAGATAAATCCGCGGAAAATGAAAACCGTGGCCCCAATGACTCTCTCTAGGCTCTATCTTGACCCAGCCTTCGGGACCCACCTCTTCTAGATTGACGATGCTGAAACCTAGTTCTTGAGCTAGCTTAAAAATCCCCTTCTTTTCCATAATCGTCTGGGTGCTATTTCCGGGTCCACTTCGCTCAGCCAAGGTGATTTGCTTTGCTCCCATCTGCTGAAGAGCTAGAATCAGAGACCGCAGTGTGTCGTCATGCGTGGAACCTGGTGCTGGATCAGCCGTGTTGAAATTGGGTTTCAGCACCACACTTTTGCCTCGAAAGGATTTTAACTCGAGAAGGTCTATTGCTTGCCTAACGCCTTTACCTCGATCCTTAGTGCTTACCAGTGCCACTTTCGTCATGCCAATTTTCTCCGTCTTCCGAGCATAGCCTAATTATAGCTGATATACGCCAGTCCGACCAAGCCAACAAGTTCAGTGCGACAATTATGAGCTACCGGCACTTCAAATACTGGGCGACAAGAGATATAATTCGGTGTCGCTTAGTATAAGAGGTTAATCAATGGCTCTCGATAAAACAGCAGGGCTCATCTGCTCCAAGCTGGAGGAAAAAGGTTATCGCGGCACAATGCTGCCCATCGAGCATGTCACTCAACTCAAATATGAAATAGAAGAGCGCAGCAGCCAAGGACAAATAGACGCGGGATTGTATGAAAAATACCTGTCTTCTTTTAAATTCGATGTTGCCACTAGTCTTCCAAAGGCTTGCTCAATCATAATAACCGCCGCTCCACAACCTCAGCGCAAAATCACCTTCCACTTCAATGGGCAGACCTATCCGGTCATAATCCCTCCTACTTACTATGCTGACACAGATAGCCAAATTAAGAACATGCTCCAAAACATTCTTGATCCCAACGACTACCAGTTTTATCCTGCTGCGTTGCCGCTGAAGTTACTGGCAGTATGCAGCGGACTGGCAAGATATGGGAAGAACAACATCGCTTACGTAGAAGGTCTAGGGAGCTTTGTTCGACTCAAAGCCTTTCTGTCAGACATGCCGACTGATAGAGGTGAGTGGGCGGAACCGCGGCTAATGAAAGAATGTGATAAGTGCAAGGCATGTCCTAATGGATGTCCTACCAAAGCGATTGTCTCGGATCGCTTCTTGATTCATGCGGAGAGATGCATTACCTTCCTTAATGAATGGAGAGAAGAGTTTCCTGAATGGATAGACCCAGCCTGGCACAATAGCCTTATAGGCTGCATGAAGTGCCAGCTTGCCTGCCCGGTAAACAAGCGTTTTATCAAATGGGTGGAAGAAGGAGAAGCTTTCAACGAAGCCGAGACCGAGTTAATCCTGAATGGAGTACCACTTGATCGCATTCCACCTGAAACAGCTCACAAACTTGATCGTAGCTATATGCTGGATTACTTGGACGTGCTACCCAGAAACTTGCGTGCCCTCTTAAAGTGATTATTCGCAACAGCGGTCTTTGTTGTCTCCATCTGAGTGCCCTGTTATTCCTCTCCGCTGTGTCAGATTACGTGCCAGCAGTATACTAATTATACAGAAGTCAGATTGTTGACTGATACTCCGGTTATACCAAGTATTCCGGGGACACCATACCTGATTTGTAGTAGGCTCAATTGATATGACGCCCCCAGAATCCTCAGTTTAACGCCAAACTGTCTCTGGCACTTCTGCCGGTACAGGCTCGCTGGTAGCATTCAGTGATGAAATCTCAAAAGCGTAGGATGGCGCTAGTTCGTCGAACCGGTGACGGAGATCGATCTTTGCCCAGTCGTATGGAGGTATCATTATATGCCATGATACGTGAACCTCCCATTCCTCCGAGAAGAAAAGATAGTGAGATACAACTAACCATACCGGGCTAACCATAGTGCCATTCCATGCTGTCTCATTGGTGATTCCAAGTTCAGGATGATTCGTGGCCAGCCATGAAACAAATTTATCTAGCAACTCCCCTGCATATTCTTGCCTGTCGTCTTCGCCTTCCACCACTTTGAAGCTAACAACTTTTTTGTCAGTCAGTTTACCTTGACTTCCAGCGATAGTTACCTTAATAGTTTTTCCAATGCTTTTTTGTGTTGGTATGACAACGACCTCAGCAACCTGTCCCTCAACTATATCCTGCTGATAAATGACTACTTGTGCGCCGGGAGCCTTCGTTGATATACGTACGGGAAGTTGACCTTCTTGCCCTTCATAGGTAATTGTCACAAGGAATACACAGTGCTGTCCGGCAATAGAGTCCCCCTTTAACTGCTCAGGTATCACATTAATGTGAAATGCAGTATTCTCACCCGCCTCCCCGGATGCTGGCGGGAGAGCAGCTATGGCTACTATCGCGATGACAACTGCAATACAACCACCGATGATCCCTGCCAGCTTTTTCTTACTCATTCTATCCTCCTTTCACAATGAAGATTATTAGAATACCAAGATAGATCATTTACATGCCTGCGAACTGCGTTCCCAAGACATTTTCCAGTAGGCCAATTATCGAATCATCATCCCCAATATAGATGACAATTATTCGACCTGCTTTGTAAAAATGCGGTGGGCTTATCCATCCTACACAGTAACCTACCCCTATGTCCCCCTTTTCCTTCGTGATAGTGAAGCCTTCAGATGAGACACAACTTGCCTCTGCTTCCATAGCTTCGGCATTGGCATATTCGAAGACCTGGATAGTACCTTCATTAACTGTGACTCTTCTGCCTTCTACATCGAAGAACGACTCGTGAATTTCTCCTTTCTCCACAATGGATGCACCGGAATCACGTAGACAACGCAGCAGGGTTGAGTAATCTGTAACTTGTTCAGGTAGTTTGGGACCGAGAGTAGCTATGGCTATTATTACGATGACAACTATAATACAACCTCCGATGATTCCTACCAGCTTTTTGTTACTCATTCCATCCTCTTTTCACAATATAACGCAGAAGGCCGAAAAAGGTTGCATTATTCCTTGGTATTCTGGGGAGATAATACCTGACTGGTAGTAGGCCTGATTGGTATGGTGTCTTAGGAATTCGCCGGAGAGAAAGGGTGACCTTCTCGTTCAAAATCAGGGAGATACTCTTCTGCTGCTCCCATTTCCTGCACCCAGCCGTTTTCTATTCCCAGGTCAGTTAGTAGTTGGAGGACCGTTTCATGCTCATCAATGGTGATCTTCCGGGAAAGCAGCGGTATTCGCGATGCCCGGTGCATCGGCTTGTATTGCGACATTATGCTAACCGTCACCGTGGGAGAGAGCTCGCGAACAAGCCAGGTTAGCGATTCCTCACTGCCTGCCAGATCGTTGGGCAGAATAAGATGGCGCACTATCAATCCTCTTTGTGCCACTCCAGATTCATCCACCACCAGGTCTCCAACCTGTCGATACATCTCTTTAATAGCCTGACGAGCCCGCGCTACATAATCCCGGGCATGCGAGAACTTCTTAGCCCACTTGTCAGAGGCATATCTCAAATCAGGCAAATAGATACTTATGACACCGTCAAGCTCTTTCAAAGAAGCGACAGAATCATAGCCGCTACTGTTGTAAACTAGCGGCACTCGAAGCCCCATGGGCACCGCCTCCACAACAGCCCGCAGGAGCTGGGGAACAACATGGGATGGCGAAACGAAATTGATATTGTGGCAGCCCAGTTCATCCTGAAGGTAGAGCATCCTTTCCGCCAGGGTGTGGCAGTTCATTTCCTTTGACTTTTGCTTTTTCCAGTTCTGACTTATCTGGTAATTCTGACAATAAACACATCTCATATTGCAATTACCCAAGAAAATCGTCCCTGATCCTCTGGTTCCTGAAATAGCTGGCTCCTCACCGTGATGAGCACAAACCGCCGAGACTATGGGTAGATAGCCTGAATGACAATAGCCCAGTTCGTTTTGTAATCTATTGACCCGGCACTCCCTGGGGCAGATGTCGCAGGAGGCTAATCGAGCCTCAAGTGCTTGCGCACGACGCTCCAATTCGCCAGAGCGGTATAGCGAAACGTATCCTGGTTCCATAGACGCTAAGAGCACCATGAGTGAACGTGGCGCGATTTACTGACTTACACTTTAGACGGCTAACATGGTGCTGTCAACTATCCACTCACTAAAATCGGTATTCCGGGGAAATAATACCTAAATTGTAGTAGGCCTGATTGGCATGGTGTCCCTGGAATTCAAAGGTTGGACAGCAGAACCTAACATCAGACAATATTCTGTTAATAATAGATACTTGCCTCCTGTCGGCAAATCTAGCGTATTATGGTAGAATTAACACAGTTAGCGACATCGGTCGACAGGGTGAACTAATGGGGTATTACCTATATGACGCGCGGGGCTATGTTGGTGATCTAGCTTCAATTCATGGACTGCAGCAGGTATCTGAGTATGTAAGAAAGGCTTCGCAAGTTCCCCTGGTCAAGAAGTTCTTTAAAGAAGGGCATGCTCCTGTCACCGAACATCTTATTGCTGGCCTTAGAAACCTTCATCCTGAAGATATTGACGTAGCAAAGACCATTGATAACCTGCTGCAACTGCTCATCAAGTGTGATTCTATTGCCATTATCTCTGATGGAGTGGGAGTTGAATGTCCGGAACTGACGATCCACCGTGGGACTCACGAAATTGGCGGCAGCTGCATCGAACTAAGTTCAAGTTCCGGTGATACTCGCATCATTTTCGATATCGGACTGCCCTTGGTAAACAAAGATATGTCTCCCTTTGATTGGAGCGTTCATCGCAAACTCACCTTACCCCAATTACTGGAAAAGAAAATCGTGCCGTCGATTGATGGATTATATCAAAATGATAATCCAACAGTTACAGCAGTAGTATTGTCCCACGCACATCTTGACCACTACGGACTCTTGCGGTTCGTGCATTCTGATATTCCTATTTATATGAGCATGGGCACGAAAAGCCTGGCTGAGGTATCAAATGTCTTCCTTAATACAGATGTCAAGTTTGATAACATTGAAACCTTCAAGATGTTGCAGACATTCAAGGTAGGTGAATTTGCTATCACACCTTATTTGATGGACCACTCGGCTCCTGATGCAGTTGCCTTCCTCATTGACATTGATGGACAACGTATTTTCTATACCGGTGATTTTCGCGGTCATGGTCGCAAGAGCATACTGCTGGATAGAATCACCAAAGACCCTCCACAATATGTTAACTATCTTATTATGGAAGGGTCGATGCTGGGCAGATGTGAAGGCCTATTTCCTGATGAGACTTCTGTTGAACAGGCGTTATATGACATTATCACTCCTCGGAAAGGCCTTTGCTACGTATTTACTTCTTCACAGAACTTAGACCGACTCGTGTCTATCTACCTTGCGGCGAGGCACAGCAGCAAGACGCTGGTCATTGATCTCTACACCACATTCGTTCTGGAAAAACTTAGTTGTATATCACACCGTATTCCTCAATTCGACTGGGAAGGCATCAGGGTATTGTATTCTTACTATCATGCTCAGAAACTGGCAGATTTCGATAGGGCTCTCCTTTACAAATACAAAAGAGCCAAGATTGAGTTTGAAGAAATCCGTGATAATCCTGATGATAAGGTGCTTCTTGCCAAAGACAGCCGCTATTTCCGCAATGTGATCACAAAACTAAAGGGGAGTGGCAAAGCGACGGCTGTTTTCTCGATGTGGCATGGTTACCTTGAGAGGAGCAACCTTCAGGAATTTCTTGAGTCTAATGATATTCCAATCACAGAAATACACACCAGCGGACACGCTTATATTCATGAACTACAGATGCTGGCAAATGCGTTAAAACCGCGGTGGGTTATACCAATTCACACTTTTTATCCCGAGAAGTTCAATGACATGTTCTCAAATGTAATTCATGTAGAAGATGGCCAAACGATAAGTCTTGGTTAAAGGAGAATTAGATGGCAAGAGCTCTTTCTGAACAATTTCTTCATGACTTGAACCCCGAAAAGGGCGGAAGGTACGGCGAGCTAGTAAAGCGGGTTCGTCGCGATAAGGACTTGGACCTGGAATTTCGTGGAGACTATATAGATATATATTTTCAAGGTCATATGATTCTCAACTTAACTCAGGATGGTGCTATCAAGGTTGGTAAGGCATTTACGGTAGACGGATTCCATCCATTGCGTGAAAAGATCGCTGATGTGGACAGCTACATAGAGGTACTGCCCGTTCTTAAGGATAACATTTCATGTCATACAAAGGAGGATGAAGAAGGTAAGAGGATCTCCAAGAAAAACAGGGAGCTGGAATTCGAGCAGTTGCTGATCAGGGCAAATAACCGCGAAACCAGCTACAATCCTGATTACATTATCCTTGACCGCCAATATAGACTGCCAAAGGGCAAAAGAATAGACTTGATAGCGTTAAGATATTCATCAAGAGGCAAACCTACAGGATATCTGTCAATCATTGAAGTGAAATATGCTCAGAATCGGGATATACAGGACATAAGGAGCCAAATTGAGGAGTACGGGCGATATTTCAAAGACAATATAGAAGATATAAGCTCCGACATGGAGAAAGTATTGAGGCAGAAACTTGAACTCGGCTTGGTATCCCGGACAAAAGAACGACTCAAATGGCTCAAAAATGATGCTTTCGAGATAAACAGGGATATTAGGTCAACAGAGATTCTAGTGTATCTAATCGATTATAATCCCAAATCTACGCTGAAAAACAAAATGAAGGAGCCTTCATTTCCTGGGAAGATCAGATATGCATATGGTGGACTGGCGCTCTGGCAAAGCCGTTTTATTGACTTTGGTTAAATATGAAGTATAAAACAGTTCACTCCATTAATCTTGTATTTTCGCTCACTCGGAAATGGGCATTTGCAACGCCGGAATTAGGCCCCTTTTTTCAGGCAGGAGTTCCAGCATTGTACCCATACAAGGCCTACCTTGGTACTAGGTAACAACAATCAGTGTTGTGCAATTCTCTTCCAAAGATTGGGCCTTTTCCTGTGGTATTCCGGGGACATGATACTTAATTTGGTAGTAGGTTCAATTGGTATGGTGTCTCCGGAATGCCCGTTAATGGTTATCCTCGCACCATTCGATAACATCGGTTGACCAGATGATGCCGATGGCTTTCTCCAGTACCGCCTGGCGTGGATCGGGTATATCCAGCAGCATCCTTGAGACGCGGTCATCAAATTGGCTCAGGAACAGGCACCGTTTACGCAGTGAGAGTATGGTAGTTCTGGCTCCGCCATAGACCAGATAGTCCAGTGACCGGGCATGGGGCTCGATATGCTCTCGCACATGACCACAAACCCGGATCAGAAACTGCTCTATCTGCTTTTCCCGGTGTCGGGCAAACCGCGCCTGCGAGGAGCCACCCTTCTTGTGGCGGGCGTGCACCAGGCCTGTTCCCGTCTTGCTATCTATGAGCTCTGTGCCCCGGCAGATGCCAATGCTGTATGATCCTAAGCGAACCAGGACCAGAGCGATAAGGAAGTCCTGACTGAGAAGGGAACGCAACGGCCCAACATCATAGCCGTCGGTGATATATTCTTCGGCAATCGGGAATGGAGGCAGAACCACATACATTTGTGGCGGGTTCCAGAAAAACGCCGCCCCTCTTTCCGAGCCAGCCATAATCTCAGCCACGTCCGGCGGTATGGCAGTTGCAGCAAACACCTGTCCTAGCAGATTTTCAGCCCTGTCTTGAGGCATCCCCTGTGGGAGGTATAACGATATCGCTTTGCCCTCGGTCACCGCTAGCTCGTCCAGAAAGTCGAGCATCTTCGACCTGCTGAGGCGGAATCTCTTTGATACAAACATAATATCAATGACTCAAACGAAATACTCTGGCTACATGCTGACTATGGTAACGCCATCGCCGCCCTCGCCCTGTTCCCCAGGTTGAAAAGACGTGACCAACGGGTGAGAGGCTAGAACCTCCCTGACAATCTGACGCACGGTGCCCGTGCCGATGCCGTGAATAATGCGGACCCGGCTCAAGCCGCATAAAGACGCTTCGTTAAGATAGTCGTCCAGCAACGGCTCGACTTCCTCAGCTCTCTTTCCCCGCAGGTCAAGCTCGAGAGAGACCCTAGATTTGCGCATCTCCTTCCTTATCAGTGCGCCACCAGTCCTCACCTCACCGCTTGCTGGTATCCTCTTTTCCACGCTGTACAGCCTGAGGGTCATCTTCACTTTCCCAGCCTGGACTTCCACGAGCCCGCGTTCCTCAGATACGGAAAGCACCTTGGCCGGCACGCCAGCGTCTTTCAGCCAGACAGTATCACCAGCGATGACTGGGCCTGCCTCGGCTTCTGTTTTTTCTACCTCCGCCGCTGGTCGGGCCTGCCAGACCCCGGCATCCAACTTCTCCTGTGCCTCGGCTAGCGTCTTCTTAGCCTGCTCGATTCTTTCCCGTGACTTTTCCTTGCGCAATTCTGCTGCCGCCTCACGAATTTTCATCTGCAGTTCGGCAGCCTCGTGAACTATCTTTTCACGTGTCTCCTTGATGATTTTTCGCCTGTCCTCTTCCAACTGGTGGAGCTTGTTCTTCAAGTCCGCGCCGTTCTGTTCTGCTTCACCCAGTTCCTTCTCCAGGCTGTGACGAAGCGATTCAACATCCTTCTGTTCGGTCACCAGATGGGTAAGCAAAGACTCGATCTCCTGGACGCCTTCGGAAAGCATGCGCCGGGCGCGGGCCACAATCTCCTCTGGCAGTCCCAGGCGAGATGCTGTCGCCAGAGCATTGCTGCCGCCGGGAATACCCACTGTAAGATGGTAGGTGGGCGCCATCGTAGCAGGGTCCACATCCAGAGCCGCGTTTTCCAAGCCCTCCGTAGCATGGGCCAGCGCCTTTAGTTCGGTGTAGTGAGTGGTGGCCACGGTCATCGTTCCCTGTGATAGGAAATGGAGCAGGATAGCGCGGCCCAGGGCCGAGCCTTCGCCTGGGTCAGTGTTGGTGCCCAGTTCGTCTAACAGCACGAGGCTCTGCGCCGTGGCGTTGTTGATGATGTGTACGATGTTGCCTATGTGCCAGCTGAAGGTGGAAAGGGTCTGTTCGATGCTTTGCTCATCACCGATGTCGGCATATACACCGTCGAAAACCGGGATGCGGCTTTCCGCCTGAGCCGGAATGGGTAAGCCAGCCTGTGCCATCAGACTGAGAAGTCCTATCGTCTTGAGCGCCACCGTCTTACCACCGGTATTGGGTCCAGTGATGACCAGAATGGAGAAATCTCGACCAATCTCGACCGACAGCGGCACTGCCTTCTTCTTCAACAACGGATGCCTGGCTTCAACCAGCCTGAGCACTCCGCCCGGTTCCTGTCCTTCTGTCTTAGCGCTTCTAGCAGCGGTCACGATGATGGGTTCGGTGGCTTTGGCTTCCCGGGCATATCTGGCCTTAGCCAGCGCCAGGTCAATCTCAGCAATCAACTCAATGTTACAGGAAATTTCGTTCTCGAATGCCCCAACTTCAGCGCTGAGCGTTCTCAGTATCTTTTCTATTTCGTCCTTCTCTTCGGCAACCAGCTCGCGCAGTTCGTTCTGCACTTCTGTAGTTGTCCACGGCTCAATAAATACCGTGGCTTCAGTATTGGAGACGTCGTGGACAATGCCCTTTATCTGCCTGCGATATTCCACCTTGACTGGAATTACATACCGACCTTCCCGCTCGGTAACAATAGGTTCCTGGACTATCTTCCGCCCTCGGGGTGAGGTGATTATGGCTTGCAGGTGAGTGAGCAGTTCCTGGCGCACTTCGCGCATCCTATGTCTCACGGACGCCAGCTTAGGTGAGGCAGTGTCCAGCAGGTCACCGGTCGGACTCAAACAGCCGTCAATATCCTCTACAATCTGCTCCAGCGCCACAATGTCCCTAGCCAGACCACTGAGTAACGGGAGTTCACTCGGCAGGTTCACCAGGTGTTTTTTTAGCCTGTGGGCGGAGTCCAGCGTCTTGTGAATTTCCAGCAAAGATTGCGGGTCCAGGACTTTGCCCAGTGCTGCCATCTTCACCATTTCCCGTATATCGACAACTTCGCCGATGTGGGTATCGGGACTGAGTGACAGCAAGCGACGCGCCTCAGCCGACTGCCTGAGCCGCAGACGGACCTCTTCTTCACTAGAGAGAGGAATGAGGTTGAGAGCCAGCTCTCGGCTGGTGGAAAATGAAGTAAAGCCGGCCAGTATCTCCCGTATTTTGTGAAATTCCAGCAGTCCTAAATCCCTGTCGCCCAAGGTAAACCCTCCCGAGTCGCCTATATTCTCATCATCATATCAATCAGCAAATAGTATAAAGCAATCACCCCAGTTTTCAAAAACTTGGCTTCTCCAGCCATGGAGCGAGCTTGCTTGGTATGGCGTCTTTGGAATTCTATTGACAGGGAATAAGAAATTAGCTCATAATCCTATTCCAAACTCGCCAAGTCTTCGGAGGAGACAATGAATCTCAAGAATCTCAAGCAGATGCTGGAAAAAACTGCCAGCGAGGTGCCACAGCAAACGGCTATAGTCCTTGGCCCTCGCAGAGTTAGCTATCACGAATTGGATGAAACTTCTAACAGGATAGCCAATGCCCTTATCAGCCTAGGAATAAAGAAGGGCGACCACGTAGCCATTCTGATGTCCCGTACCCCGGAATGGGTCATCAATTGTTTTGGAGTGCTTAAAACCGGAGCTGCGAGCGTGCTCCTTGATAGCGGAGCTAAGGCGCCCGAACTTGAGCCTCAACTCCGTGAATCAGATCCCAAAATCCTGATTACCGAAGAAAGATTCTCTCCCATGCTCTCTTCAATTTTGCCCAATGCCCCCCTGTTGAAACAGGTCCTTGAGATTGATACAGACCCTTACAAGAGGATGGTGGCCAGTAACTCGACTGTATCTCCCTCTGTCGATATAGAAGGCGAGGATGAAGCTATCCTTTTTTACACGCTAGGTGTGCTGGGAAAGAACAAGGGCGTAGTGCATACTCACGCGTCATTCCTGTCAATTCTGCCCATAGTGGTGCCCAAATTTGAATTGGAGAGAGACGATGTTGTTTTAGGTCTGCTCCCTTTTAACTACCTCTTGGGATTTGGGTTGGTTGTTCTCATGCCCATTTGGAGGGGAGCCACCATAGCCATCCTCCCCCATTTCAGTTCCAAGAATATCCTGGAGACTATAGCGCAGGAAAAAGCAAGCATGCTTATCGGCGTCCCGGCTAGCTTTAATGCCATGGCCATGATAGATGAAGAGACGGTTAAGAGCTATGACCTGAGTTCATTAAGGGTGGTACTTTGTGCCGGGGCCAAATCCTCAGCCTTTTTTCTGGAGATGCTTGAGAAAAAGTTTCACTTAACTGCCTGCGAAATATATGGCCTCACCGAATTGATAATCGTCACTATCGGTGCTATTCGTGACCGCAAATTAGGTACAGCCGGGAAGCCCCTGGCTGAGCTTAGAGTGCTGGATAAAAACGGCAAAGAAGTGCCCCGAGGCAGCGTAGGGGAAGCTGTCGCCCGAGCCCCCTGGATGATGAGAGAATACTACAAATCGCCTGAGCTCACAGCCCAGGTCCTCAAAAATGGCTGGTTTCATACCGGCGACCTGGTCAAGTTGGATGAGGACGGCTACCTGGAGTTCATAGAAAAAACATCCTCTATTATTGTGCCCTCGGGGGGAGTTAAGATTCTCCCCGCAGCAGTTGAAGAAGTTCTTTTGAAGCACCCCGCCGTAGCCGAAACAGCTTGTGTCGGTGTCCTTGATGATTACAAAGGGCAAATACCCACGGCTTTCATAGTGCTTAAGCACGGACGAAGTGCTACGCCGGATGAGATACGCGATTTTTGCCGCCAGAGCTTATCTGAGTACAAAGTACCCAAACAAATCAAGGTTGTGGATAGTCTGCCTAGGACCGGGTCGGGCCAAATAGACCGGAAACGACTCAGCGTGACAAAAGAAGGCTGACAGAGAGTGCCAAAACGGCTGACCAGGACGTTTTGCGGTGTCTGACACGGTATTCTGGGGAAATAATACTTTATGTTCAGCGATTAATGATTCCATTGTAGATTGATTCATATTTCTCTATTACCTTATTGATATCGTGATCTTTGATAATTTCCAAACTTTTTTGGGACATTTGCGCCCGCATTGCTTGATTAGAAAGTATTGCGACAACTTTTTCAGCCAGCATCTGGCTGTCCCCATCTGAAAAAAGGTAACCATTTTCTCCGTCGTGTACCAATTCGGGCAAGGCCATGGCATTCACGGCAACAACAGGTAAGCCAGACGCCATGGCCTCCATCGTTACAATACTTTGCAACTCTGCTATACCTGCTATCACAAATAGATCAGCAATCCTATAGATATTCTGCAGGTCTTTATCGGGAACAAATCCTGTAAATGTTACTGCATTTTGTAGGCCCAGTTGCTCTGTTAATTCCTCAAGTTTTTGCTTTTCTTTGCCTACACCAACTACTACTAAATGGACGCTAGTGATACGCAAAATATCCGGCAGCGCTCGCAAAATTACGTCAATCTTTTTTTCCTTATCCAATCTGCCTACATATAGCAACACCGGTTTATTGTTTGGTACAGCGAAGATTTGCTTCAGATACAATCCATCATTGGTTGGCTTGAATCTCTCCAGGTCAATGCCGCACGAGACCGGCACAACATCTTTGCTGAAACCGGCGTTTTCTAACAACGCCGCCGCTGTCTTTGTCGGCGTGGTCACATAATCAAGTTGTTCAAAAACTTTTACACAGTCTTTCCAAGCACCCTTTCGCAGCCCTTTCTCAACAATTCCTGGCAGATGCAGATAGTGCACCAGATTTTCGGGCATGAAGTGATTTGTGCCTATAACCGGGATGCCAAGTTTTTTGGCTGCGCTTACTACTCGTCTGCCGATCAGGAAATGATTTTGAATATGAATGATATCGGGGGAAATTTCCTCAATCGCTCCCCCGATGGTTCTGGAAATGAAGAGTGGTGAAATTCTAAAGTCTTTATATACTAGAATGCTGACGGAGCGAATTCCGTATACCGTAACTTCATTATCGTTGGACACCGTATTTTTGAACGATCGGGACGGGCACATGACAAAGACATGGTGGCCTCTTTTTGCCAGGCTGGTAGCGAGCCGATATGTGAAATAAGCCGCCCCGTTGACATCTGGATAATAGGTATCAGTTGTAATAAGTATTTTCATGATTTCATCATGTTAGTCAGTATTTTTATCCATATATTTCTTACCCACATTTTTGATTATACAATAAATATGACGGCTGCAATAACTGTCTTGATTGCTGTGTAGTCGAGGTACGAACTAATTTTGACATAACTTCTCCCAGAATAATAACCCATGAGTACAAGTATTAGAGATTTCGACAGGTCAGGAATAAAATTGCACCAGGTATGCTGGGGGCATAATACTCGATTTGTAGCAGGCCTGATTGCTATGGTGCCCTTGGAATTCAATATTACTTAACACTCTGGCTGCATCAGGGGGATCCTACGTTACAGCCTTTTTGTGCTTTCTCCTGCGGAAGACCAGGAATACTATTCCCGCCGCAATAGCTGCCAGTATTAAGAGAAGCCACCCTATCCAAGGGAAAGTCCAGGTTTTGTTGATGCGCCCGTCAACACCGTCATAGTAATCGGGGATCTGGGGTATCCCATCCGCTCCCGGCGGCTGGGCCGCGGCGTAAATCGCCACCGCCTCCCATACTTTAAGCTCACTGCCATCGGCTTGATGTACTATCAGCTCATCAAATTTTCCCGGCGGCACCGGCTCTCCATCGGCATTTTTAGGGACTATCTCTAGCTCGGGTAGTATGTTTTTCGCCATAGGGAGGAAGTGGAGGATGTAGGCATCGGTAACCACATGGTACAATTTTTGGTCTTCGCGCTTCAAGGGGACATACCCTTCACCACTTACAGGTTGAATTCCATCACCCGTGTAAAGCTCTACGTTGGTGACCGCACGGGTCGTGGGAATAGGCACGTTTGCAAAAGGTACGGTAAAGAGCACTGCGTTGCGCGGATTGTAGCTGTACCTCAGGCCAGAGAACTGTAGAAATGAAGGACCTCCCATAAACTTCTGCACCAGTATGTTCATCTCCAACAGACGGCACACTTCTTCGCCGGTGAGATAGAGAGATACAACAGGACAACCTGGGTCGCCGTCGTAACCATGTCCCACACTTGTGGCTTCGCCAATCTCGTAGAAAGAGATGTTTCCTGCAGAGTCGGGAGAGATACTTGTCCGGATGCAGCCGCTAGCTTCACCCGCTATATCGACTCTCTCGCCGGTGATATTCTGGACAACCATGCGCATAGCGTCGGCGACGAAGTCGCCGAGCGGAGTTTCACTCAACGGAGGCTGGTTGGACAGGATAAAGTCAGACCTGGCTACTGTGTGCATGATATTGTCGGTTTTGCCGCCGGTCATTTCAGCGATGTGTGCATTCAAGATGAGTGTATATTCCTGGACCAGGGCATTGATTTCCGGATTGCAGGCAAAGCTGCTGTCAATGGGAATAAGAAAGGGATGGCCGTTTTCCTCGTTGCGCACCCGTACCTTGCCGGTGTCGGGGTTGTACGCCAGTTCCAGTTGCCCCAGGTATTCTCCCCAGCAACCAGCCTGGACAATGATGGTATCGCCCTCTAAGACCGGCTTATACAGAGCGGTATGGGAGTGGCCGCCTACAATTACATCGATACCCGGGACCTCTCGTGCCATTTTCCGGTCCTCATCCACGCCGGAATGACTTATGTCCACGATGACATTGGCACCCTGTTTTTTCAGCTCATCTACCATCTGGCGGGCCGTCTCGTACTGGTCCAGGAATTGCACATCCCCGGCATCACCGATTAACTCAACGGCGTTTTTACCTATGATGCTGAAAACTCCTACTTTCAGGCCGTTTTCCAGCACAAACATCCCGGTCTTCCTGTAGAGGCCCTGGGCAGCCAGCGGGTCATCTGGTGGCGCCTTGGTGTTGGAAGCCAGTACTAACGTTTTTTGGTGAGCTTCGGGGTAACCTGCCTGTAAAAGGTATTGCACCAGTACGTCAGGACCATAGTCGTACTCATGGTTGCCGATGGCTACAGCGTCGTATCCCATCTTCTGCATCATAGTAAGCTCTGCGGCGCAACTATCGAGAGCCAGCCAGGCGAAAGGAGCACCTCCCAGGAAATCACCGGCATCAAAAAGAAGAACCGGTTCACCTTCCTTCATTTTACTCTCTCGAATTTCATTCACGGCGGTAGCCAGACGAGCGACCCCTCCTACAGTAGGGTTTTTCCCTTGGGAGCTATAGTTTACCGCCGGCGAATGGGGTATGAGCTCAGAATGTATATCGTTGGTATGAAGTATACAGAAATATAGCTCTTCGCTTGCACCTGCGTAACTTTTCGAATTTCCCGGAATGCCCAGGAATGAGGCGACTGCCAGGATGGTTGTCAGAATAAGTAATAACCCTTTGTTTGCCCTGAAGATGCTGTTTTTATTACACATTAACAATTGTCCTTATCCTTACGATAGTATAAACCCGGTCGATAACCAGCGCCTTAAAGAAAAACCTACAGAATAATATCATATGTTACACCTGTTATTTTGATGACATAATACTTGATCGGTAGCAGGCTTGATTGGTATAGTGGCCAGGGAATTGCTCATTCGTGTTTCCTAAGCGTAATCTTCATCCAGATATCTGTTAGCGCCATCTGGTAGTTGCCTTTGAATGCCGTTTGCTCCAGCATATCCTTAATTACGGTCTGATATTCTTCCCCGGTGAAACCATGTAGCGTAGAGACTCTTGGTCCCAGTCGGCCCACGAAGAACCCATATTCTTCTTTCAAACTTCTTCTATCAGACTGGGTGTGGAAAACCTCAGGGCACCCATCGTATATCCAGGCTTCCTGGCCGGTTTTTAGGACACGATGGCATTCATCAAACACCAGGCGTGGTGTCTTCCAATGATGCAAAGCGCCCGTACTAATCACAAGGTCTATTGAGTTATCCTCGAAAGGGAGTTTGGCCGCATTGCCAAACACAAATTGAACATTATCAACGCCTTTGGCATGGCGTCTGGCAATCTTGACCATTTGCCTGCTGAGATCGATGCCATAGACCTGCAGGCCGGGTGACCTCCTGGCAACATCTATTGACAAATAGCCTGGCCCCGAACCTAAATCAATAATAGTCCCGCTTCTCGTCTTTTTCATTATCTCTTTAGCTATCTTTGCTTCAGGCTTGCGCAGAACTATTGACACTGTCGCATTGAAGATTATGGCACCAGGGGTTGGGATTGCTTCAGGCCTCCTCAGTAAATCCTTGATGAATCTTGTTAGAGACATGCTCATCCCTCGAGTAAGATGCCGCTGAAATCACGCCACAGTGGGAGGTCTATTTCACCCATCTTAACATATCTTTAGGTATTCTGAGGACCTAATACCTAATTTGTGATAACCCTAGTTGGCGTGGTGTCCTGGGAATTCGCCAGGTAAATCTAATCCAGACTGAAGAGAGGATACTGGTCCGTCGTCAACAAAAAGGCGTATGCTGCTACTCTCAGCGCCCATCGGGAGACACCAACTACGAAGTCGAATAGGCCTCTAGGATAGCGACCGGTAAACAAGATGGCAAACCAGGATATCACCACACAAACGATGACGGCAACCACCAGGCAGGCCAGGACGATGTAGTGTGGGATAGCTAGAAACCACTTCACCAGCGGCAATCCCCGGTCAAGGTCTTTCGGGACGTCTGGATAGGGGATCTCAATGTGGACCGCCTGCTCTTCGTCAGTTGATGGGTATACGTCTGTAAGCAGACCAATATAAGTGCCAACACGTGTACTGAACTTAACCAATGCTACATTCCAATCAAACCACCACCTGGGGTACTTTTGCCGGAAAAGAATCATGAGCAAGGTTGCTAGAAACAAGATGCCTCCCACGGCAAATGGCCAGTCCCAGCCATGCATTCCATGCCAACCAAAGCTCCCACCACCACTTACCAAGGCCAGAATAATAGCGATTGGAATTAATGTGAAGATCCTGAAGAACGTGGTTAACCGATTAAGAGGCCTGTCCGGGTAGTCGATTGTCAAAGTGGCGGGATACGCGGGCGGGGTCGGCGACGCTTCTGTTTTCATTGTTATTGATACCTCCTTTTATGTTTTGTCCTATAACCTGTTCACTTTCCAATTTAAGCATGCCTTACAATTTGGCGCAAGAAGTAGTCTGGTGACATCATACCTAATCTGTAGCAGGCTTGATTGATATGGTGCCCCGGAATTCTGGCGAGAACCCTGTACTAACTTCCCAGTACGAATGAAGACTTGACAACTGGTCATGGATGTGCTAACATAGATAATGTCCCGAGTAGCCAAGCGGGGACCCGGCACAAGAGTCGGGTTTGGTGGAAGCTGAAACGTGCTGGCAATGGCCGGTGCAAGGTAGGCTGAAGACGAGGCCCGACGATGGCAGGTGAAGGAAGTGAGGTTACTCGGGGCATTTTATTTTTTGCTAAGCATCCTTGTCGCAGTTTCAAATGACCCGATGAATAGGCCTTATGCCTGCGCGGATATCGGCCTATTCGAGTTCGACTCTTAACCGAAATTCACCGTCTGCGCCTTCGATTTCAATCCGATTTTGTGACCTAGTATTTCGGTAACATAATGCCAGATTTGTAGTAGGCCTGATTGGTATGGTGTCCTTGCGCAGCGGCTAAAGATCTGATAGAAGGACATGGCTCCCTGCAGCGGTGGTTTTGCGTTTACCTCTGGTTGAATCGCCTTCCTAACATAGCTGATGCGATATTGATCCGCTGGATTTGCACCGTGCCTCCGGCAAGTGGCCAGCCGCGGCTATCCCGCAGCAACCGTTCAATCGGGAATTCTTTGGAGTAGCCGTTACCTCCGAATACTTGAAGAGACATATCTGTCACTTCTTTGGCTATTTCATTGGCGAAACATTTGGCCACTGATGCTTCAAATACTGAGGGCAATCCGCTGCCAGCATTAACCGCAGCGCGATAGATTAGAAGCCTGGCAGCCTCGACCTTCATAGCCATGTCCGCGAGGAGGAACTGAATGGCCTGAAACTCGCAGATAGGTTTACCGAATTGCACTCGCTCCTGGGAATACTTCTTGGCCAGTTCCAATGCACCCCAGGCGATCCCAAGGGACTGGGTGGCATTCCCGCAGCGCTCCACATCGAAAGCTTGCATCAGTTTAGCGAAACCGCCTTCAGGAATGATTAAATTCTCTTTAGGGACCAGACAATCTTCAAAGATCAGGTCGCAACTGGCCATCCCGTGAAGTCCCATGAATTCTTCCTGTTTCCCAAAAGTGAATCCTGGATTGCCCTTTTCTGCCACAATCCCACCGATTCCTCTATGTCCTTTCTGCTGGCTGAGCCGGACATAAACCATATACCAGTCCGAATCGCCTCCTCCAGAAATAAATCTTTTCCGACCATTCAGCACATAGTGATCTCCTTTAAGGACGGCCCTGGTCGTTAAGTCTGTAAGTGCTGATCCTGCATCGGGTTCGGTCATAGCTACTGACATGAATTTCTCACCTCGGCAACATGGAGGGATGAATCGTTGCTTTTGTTCTTCCGTACCGAACTTCTCCACTGCCCGAATCGGTCCAAGACTACTCTCCATTACCGGGCCGGATGCCCTCGTACTAACGCGAGCTAGCTCTTCCATTGCCAGAATGGCATAAATCGCCGGCAGGCCCCCACCTCCATACTGCTCCGGCAGTGTAATACCCAGCAAGCCCAGGTCCCTGTACTCCGGGATAAGGTCACGTTCTACAGCAACACCTGCCTGTTCCCAGTCATTGACTAAGGGAGCAATGCGCCGTTCCGCAAAATCATGCACCGTTTGTTTGAAGATCTTCTGGTCTTCCGTTAATTGAAAATCCATCTTTCACCTCCGTTCGCTACATTTCGTTATTAAATCTTAAGCAGTTCTATAATCTTACTTCATGACCTTCCCGCCCAGATTCGTCGGCAGTTCCGGCAAAAAGGAAAACCTCTCGCCACTAGCATAACAAAACGCTGCTTTGTGCAACACCAAAATGCGTTGATATTCTGGGGAAATAATACTTAATTTGTAGCAGGCTTGATTGGTATGGTGTCCCGGGAATTCAGATGCCCCGGAACTAAGAAACTTCTTAGATATACTCCAAAAGCACGTTTCACACAACCATGGAATAGACTACAAGCCGATCAACACCAAATCCAGCATGCTCAACCAGACCAAGTAAGCTCTTGTCCCGGTAATCTACTCCTATGCGTATCACCTTTATGCCCTGGGATCGATACTTATCAGCCAGAGCGCGGACAAGTCTGCCGCCGATGCCCCTCCGTTGATAATCTGGATGAACCCCTATCATTTGGATTATGCCTATTTCGGTGGCGCTCTCACGCACACGTGCTACCTGGCCCAAGATAAAGCCACGAACCTGGCCATTGACTTCTGCTACAAAGCTCAGGTTCAGCAATGGGGCTGCGTCTCCGGTAAGCGACCGTATGTAACTAGCCGGACTTCCCTGAGGAGGTGTTCCTCGCCCGGCAGACAATATGTATTCAGCGGTCAAGTTACGATAAGTAATAACATTTCCCGTTGCCCTTATTTCCTTGTCAATAGAAAGTATAGGGTCGATGTCCTCCAGTTTGATGGGTCTGACCTCTATCTTATCCTGTTTACTCACACTAGCCCCTCAATCCGAGCGCTTCCGGACAGCTACCATTATATCATGTAGCTAAGAGCCTGTAAAAATGCAAATAGCGGCATTCTGAGGACATAATGCCTGATTTGTAGTAGGCCTGATTGGTATGGTGTCCCAGGGATTCCCGCGCACTCTCTTATTATGGACAAAAAGGCAAGCTGCCCAAAAAGATGGGTACTATGCTTGACATGCCATTTGGGTAAATCAGTCTAGATAGCCCTTGAGCTTTCGACTGCGGGAGGGATGACGTAACTTGCGTATGGCCTTGCCTTCAATCTGTCGTATTCTTTCTCGAGTTACATTGAACTCTCTACCCACCTCTTCCAGTGTTCGAGCACGTCCGTCTCTAAGGCCAAACCTAAGCTGGAGCACCTTTTTTTCTCGTTCAGTAAGGTCATCGAGCACTTTGTCTATTTGTTCTTTGAGTAGCTGCTGTGAAGTGGCTTCAGTTGGTGTTAAACTGGCGTGATCTGCAACAAAGTCGCCTAACCGGCTATCAGCATCTTCGCCAATGGGCATGTCTAGCGACATCGGCTGACGGAAAAACAAGGCCATGACCTCTTCTACTCTTTCTGGCGACATATCCAGGCGGCCGCCAATTTCTTCGTAACTTGGCTCGCGTCCAAGTTCTTGAACTAACTGCCGCTTTGTGCGTAATAGCTTGTTAATTGCTTCTACCATGTGTACCGGAATGCGAATGGTACGGGATTGGTCAGCTATGGATCGAGTGGCACCTTGTCTGATCCACCAGGTGGCATAGGTACTGAACTTGTAGCCTCTTCTATACTGAAACTTCTCTATAGCTCGGATGAGGCCAATATTCCCTTCCTGGATAAGGTCAAGGAAGGGCACGCCATGCGCGATATACTTCTTGGCTATGCTAACCACCAGGCGCAGGTTTGCTTCAGTGAGGTGCCTTTCTGATGCTTTTGCTTCAGTCCCCACCTTTTCAAAGTAAGCTTTGAACTCACTGCTGTGAGAATCGAGTTGGGACAGGAACCTGCTGTCACTCAGAAGAGTCTTTAGTTTTCGCCATGAAGTTTTATCTCTAGCCAGGAACTCCAGCAATTGCTGGGGCAGAAGTTGACTGTTTATGGAAAGATTTACTGTGGCTTCTTCAGCCGCAGTGGTCTCTTTATCTATCCCCTTAGCAATTGCAGCTATTAGCGATGGATCTATAACAACGTCGATGGCGGAGCGAAATTCAGGATTCTCGGTCGTCTCTACCACATTGCTGGAGGGATTGATACCAGTACGCTCTTCAATAATCCGAACAATGGGATATCCCTTGGACAATTGAGAAATTACGTGAATAACTATGTCAACGGGTGAAGGGAATTTCTGGTATTTCCTGAACTGGTTATCCTTGAGCCTTTCTACGTATCTACCCAGCTCTATCTTCAGGGATAGTGCCCTCTCTTCGTGAACTGTAAGCAGCGGCACCCTGCCCAGTTCCTGAAGATACATACGAGTTGAGTCGTCAATTACCTCGTATTCCCCTGGTGCTGCCGGAGGCTTGCCCTCTTCGGCTTCATCGGGAGGAAATTCTTCGCTTTCTTCTTTTTCTTCAACTTCCTCGGCTAAGGTGCTGACATCCTCAACTTCGGCTTCACCGCTGAGTAAACCTTCAGCCACTACCTCATCACTATCCAGGTTGATGGTTTCTTCTTTCATTGAATCCATGTTTCTTCTCTTTTAATAAAGACCTGCTGAAGTTGTTGCCCGGAATTTGCGGTTATGCTAATTTGTTGGGGGAAATTCAGCCCTTCCCTTGCCAGACCGTCTCTCAATCGCTCTTATTGTAGCACAACGTCCGTAGTTTGGGAAGATTGTTCACTCGCTCAGTAGACTACCTCTGCCCGTGCCTCTTGAATCTCTCACCGGTTCTGGTTGGTGAGAATGTATCTCTTGGCGACGAAAAGTTATGTCGCAACTATCCTCCACAAGACGCTAGTGGCTTTGGCTTCAAAGAGATTGCACTTTAGCCAGGAATGTGCAACGGCGATTCGGTGCACCACACATTCCCCCCTTTTGTGCAGTGAAAAACCTCCTTAAGGTATTCCGGGGAAATAATATCTGATTTGTAGTAGGCCTAATTGGTATGGTGTCCTTGGAATTCGCTACCGTGCTAAAATATCAAAGCTCATACTCCTGCCGAGGTGGAATATGTCAAACGTATTTGATTTATCTAGGATTTCGCGCTTGGTTGATGGCCAACATCCTGCACGCATATTAGTGATGGACACGAATATCATAATGAACAACCCGAATCCAAACAACTGGAGCGTAAAAGGCGGCGGGAAGTCTATTTTTGTAGTTTCGCATACGGTAGTTCTAGAACTGGTATCGATCAGGCAAAAGAAGGGGTCCGAGGAAAGGCTAGAGTCTAGTCATAAGGCCGACATAGCCAGCAAAAGTCTGGCTAGTCTATTTGGGCAGGGCTCTATTGCAGATGGAATCCCCGTAAAAGAGGGATGGGTGATATCTGTTCCGAGCCCGAAGAGGGATGAGCTCGACCCAGAACTCGGCCAGCTAAAAGACATCATGGATGTAGTGAAACCTTCGGATACCAAGCTGTTGCTGCTTACCAGAGAATGTCACCAACTATTCAGATCTACTCCAGTAACACTGTTGACTGGTGATTGGGACCTCTATAATGTCGTAGAAGCGCAAGGAATGCCGTGTCACTTATCTCGTAGTTTCCCGATAGAAGAGCTAAAAGAAGCCGCGGCGATAGCTGCGCCTGTGGATTGGGATAAGGAGCTTGCGGAGGCACAGGCAAGGATTGTTAGGAGCTCAATAAGGGTGGAAGCGACTCTAACGGCTCGACAGGTTGCCTCTTCTTGGCTAGTGACGGGCAGGAAGCCCTTCATGATGGCTCAAGGATACGGGGTCATGCGTGCTGGTAACGATGTACGGCCTTTCCTTTGGACTATTCCCTTTTATCCCCAGACCATTGAAGTTCGGTCATCCGATGATGACGAAGCCCTAGCCAGTCTTCCCCCCATACACCTAGACTTTTTCGGCAAGGATGACTTTGAACAAGATTTATTTGATGCTATCGCAGACAGACTTTTGGATTGCGCCAATCTGACGTTTGAAGAAGGTAAACCTACCCTTCAGAGTCCACGATCTGTAATGGAGATGCTTCTTTATTTTGAACACCTTCTGCGGAAGGGTGCGTCTGAAGGAGCTCTTGAAAAGTTGAGACAAGAGGTGAAGGAATCAGGAGGCTTGATAGACTATTGGACAGAGTGGATTATTGACGCAGAGGACGACGATGAACGATATGCTTGTCTCTGGGGGCTCATCGAGGCACTGAACAGCGTTTGGGAAATAGGGCAAACGTATACGTTTGGTATCGCAAGAGGACAAGAAGAGAGTCCCCCGGAATAGCTATGCCGGTGGGTGATATTCGGGGGCCATAACACCTAATTTGTAGTAGGCTGATTGATATGGTGTCCCTAGAATTCGCTGATAGCAGGATTACTCAGCAAGGTGGATACTCAACCCTTAGTCTTTAAGATTGTCTTCAGTTCGCTAATATTCTTAATTGCCTCTTTCACATACACGTCCGAATCTTCTATTGCGATATAATTTCTGCCCAGTAGCAAAGAAGCTAACGCAGTTGTGCCAACCCCACTAAATGGGTCTAAGACTAAATCACTCTTTTTGGTAAAGAGTCTTATGAACCAGCTAGGTAGCTCGATAGGAAAAACGGCACTGTGATTTCTATTGGAACATTCAGTTGCTAAATTCAGTACGGTTGTTGGCTCAATATAGTGTTCTTGCTCAAAGACTAAAACGTTATGGGGATAGACTTTTTTCCTGTGTAGCCAATTAGAGACATTTCTACCAAAATTACTATTAGTTCCGGACACGTATCTAATGAAATCGTTTTCGCTCAATGATTTGAATCTCTGTTTGGCCCAATCTCCTATTGGTACTTTGACCGCATCTTGATACATATTGAATGATTTCTGTTTTGTGAAATGTAGACATCTCTCCCAGTTATCCCTAAATCTATTAGGCCATTTCCCGGGATAAGAATTTTTCTTGTACCAACAATATTCTTCTATCCATAGCCAGCCTTGTTTTTTTAAGGCTAAGATTAGTTCCAAAACATATGTCTCACGTTCACCGTTTCTACAATTTTCCTTGATATTGAGAATGAAGGAGCCAGTCGGCTTTAATATCCTGTACAATTCTTCAGCTATAGGTAAAAACCATCCCACGTACCTATTAGAGGAGACCCCCTTGTAGTTACCTCTTCGCTTGTTAGCATAGGGAGGAGAAGTAATGATGAGATCGATGGCATCATTGGGTATTTCCTTTAAAGCATCCGGACATTCGCCCTGTATTATCCTATTAACTGCGATCATAATACCATTCTATGGGAACGTAATATGTGATATAATATTACTACGATCACATAACAATTATATCAAAAGTATTTCGAAAGGACCAGTAGTAACAGTAATTTGGGGAGGTGATAATTGTGACAAATACAGAAAGTCAGATTCCTACCCAGGGACCATTAAGCGTGTTGACCGAGGAAGCATGGACGGGAGTCAGCGACAATCTCAGGTACGGTGGACAACCACACTTGAGAAAGTGCTACCGTATCCCTATAGATCTACTTCATTTCAATATTGAGAATGGAAGATATCGGACAAAATTCTTGCTACTCAAGAAAGCTAATCCCGATGCAACAATCGATCCAAGACAGGAACAATGGCGAGAGGAGATACTCAAGCTCCTTAACGGAACTTGGGAGGATCCTAATTACCCCGTTGGTACTAGGAAGGATCGGCCATACTTCATACAACTTGCTGAAGACATGAAAGAGCGTGGACAGGAACGGCCGGGAATCGTACTAGAGACTGGTGGAGTCATGAGTGGTAATAGGAGACTAGCAGCTTTAATACATCTTTATAACGAACAGCAAAACGAAAGGTTCAGGTATTTTGAAGCATTTATAGTGCCTAGTGTAGGAGGTGCAACGAGTGCTGATATTTGGCATCTAGAAATGGCAGCGCAGCAAGCACAAGGGAGATTGACGCGCGAGTATGAGGCAGTAGAAAGGCTGCTTAAGATTCGAGAGGGGGTTGAATGCTTCGAAGCTTTAAATCCGCCCGGAGGTCGAACAAGCGCGATTAGAGCAGTAGCAAACGACTTCGGGGTTACTGAGGACTATATAACTGCCGAGCTGAGTACTTTACTTGAAATTGAGAACTACCTAAATGCAATTGGACACCCAGAAGAATGGTGGCTTGCCGATGGCTGGACAGAGGTCTTCACCGAAATTCCACCTTTATTGCAGGCTTGCGAGACAAATGCCATACCATTTGAAGACCGATCAAAGCTCAAAAGGGCCATCTATTATCTAATACAGAATGACAATGCGGACTATCACCTAATTCGTGACATTAGAACTACAATTGGACCGACGACAAGAAGGCGGGGCAGCAGGAGAATGCCAGCCGTTACAAGAATTCTTGTTGAAAATGCTCCTTCGACTGCCATACTCCAGCAAGTGGCTACCTCAACAACAGCTGCAACCGCAGGTGACTTGGTTGACAGGTTTAGATCAGAATTTGAAGCCGGCAGGGAGCAAGAGGCACCACTTACGAAAGCTGTGCGAGCAGAGAGTAACTTAAGGAAATTAGTTGAGATGTTAAGGCGACAACGCGTAGATGATGCGCGGCAAATTGAAAGGGTAGCTCATAGTCTAACAGAGTCTGAATCACTGATTAACAATGCGCTTAGGATCCTACAGCAAAGAGATTGATAAACGCCTTCCCTAGCGGAGCTGTGCATGTCGGTTCTGATACAACAAGATATCACTGGTCGATTAATACTAGACCTTAGTGAAGAACAAGCACTTTTTGGAAACCCGGATTTCAACGATGTCATTCTAGCCTTTCCTGTTGTTTCGAGAACTCCAGTCCGACTTATGCTTGATGTGCCTGGTCAGATAACTACTTCTGTCGATTATATTAGAAGTCGCCTTGAATCTCTCCATATAGAAGTTGTATTGAGTAGGGAATTGGAGTCATTACTTGATAGATATCATGCGGAATTGGAGCAAATTGATGAGATCAGGCAAACAGCTGGCACTACTGATTACGAGCGTTCATTTACTGAGATAACTATACCCGAGCTCCTTTCTTCAGCAGCTCTTCTACCACATCAACTTCGTGGTTTACATCGGTTACTAAGCAATCATAATATGGCTGAATTTTCTGTCCAGGGATCGGGGAAAACAGCCATAGTACTTTCTGCCTTCTCACTCTGGAGAAGTCAAGGTGAGATTGAACATCTTTTAGTCATCGGCCCCGTTAGTTGTTTTCAACCATGGGAAGATGAGCTCAGACGTTGTTTTGGTGGTTCGTTAAGCGTTATTCGCTGGTCTGGTTCATTATCAGAAAGGATAAGGCTTGTTAGGACGTTTGGTACTGTTGATGTTATTCTCTGCAGCTATGATGTAGCCCGCAGAGATGTCATGATGTTATGCCAGCTATTACGATCCTATAGAGTGCTTCTAGTGCTTGATGAATCACATTATATTAAGAATTTTGACATTGGGGCAAGGGGTGCAGCGGTGCTTCAGTTGGCACCCTATGCGGTAAAACGTGTGATCCTTACCGGAACTCCATCACCTCACTCACTATTCGACCTTTGGGCACAATTTGCTTTCCTTTGGCCAAATGGTAGCAGAATATTGGTTGGAAACCCGTTACAATATCAAGAATTTCTTGAAGGATCACAGACACCAGCTCGAGACCTCCGCGCACGGCTTAGGCCTTTTTATCATAGAACGACTCAAAACGAGTTGGATTTGCCGCGCGTAGAATCAAATTTCATTAGAATAGCGCGTGATAATATGCCACCTGAACAAGCTAGAATTATTAACCTGCTCGAAACGCGTATCGGAGCCGAGGCCAGATTACGCCTTTCTAGTTATACAGACAGGGATATTTTAGCGCAGTGGCAGCGAGCAAGGATAATTCGGTTACTTCAAGCAGCATCGAATCCCGGCCTGTTGCTAGATCCTCTCGCTCTGCCCTCCCAAGTGAGTGATGTTGATTTTAGTGAGCTAATCGGAGAAGTTGTACGTTTCCAGAGGGGAGAATTAGTTGCAGCAAAGATTGGTTGGGCTGTTGAGACAGCAAATGAATTGATTCGAAATGGTAACAAAGTTGTTATATGGACTTGGTGGGTAGAAAATCTACACCTGCTATCACGATTGCTTGCCAACCATAATCCGCTTCTATTATATGGCGCGATTAAACCTTATGAAGAGGAGACTGACGACGTGTCTGAGCAAAGTAGAGAGCGTAATATAAGAGAATTCAAGACACGTAGTGACCACCCAATCTTACTAGCCAATCCGGCAGCCTGTGCTGAAGCCATATCACTTCATCGTGAATGTCATCATGCTATATATGTAGATAGAACTTTTAACTGTGGCCAATTCCTTCAGTCATTGAACCGTATATATAGGGTTGGCCTACCGAGACATATTACTACGCATTACTGGATACCAACACTAGAATGTGCAGTAGAGCGGTCGGTTGACCAGCGTCTTCGAGAAAGACAGCAGACCATGTATGAATTCCTGGGAGATGAAACTCCCGTAATTGGTATCGATGTTAGAGAAGAAACGGACATTGCAGAGAATAGTAGTGAACTTGATTCTGATTTCCGTGGAACAATAAGCGAGATCGAAAATGGTAATCAACAACAGTCTAATGATCAAGACACTACAGATCCTTGATCCTGTTCGTGTTGGGGAAATAAACCTCCTGCTCGATGCGCTTTCACGTCGACCTAGACATAGAGATCTAGCTTATCGTGTCATTTGTGGAATGGCTGCTAAGTGTGATCATATGCTTCAGCCTGAATTGTATATTACTCTCGGGAAGGAATTAAAACTCGTTAGTGAGATGGAGAGTGTGCTTAGCTTGACGCGACTCGGGAGGCTTGTGCTAAGAAACGCAACTTGGCCACCCCATGATCGGTTAAATGATACTCAAATTGAAGTTATTGCACCAGAGTTATTGGGGCATCCGGCAGTGATTCAGCATGTAATATCTGTCACACGGTTAATGAAGTGGATGCCTAAATTGTCGCTATTCTTATACCCTAGATCTATTCGTGTGGACCCTGAGCAATACTTGGCCCTGAAGTTGCTCCAAGTAACTAAATTTGCAACAGTAGATGATGATTACATTGGCATCACTAAGGAGAACTATAATAGGCTGGATTCCTTGTTGGGGGATATAATTCCACGATCAGAGGAGGAATTGTGGCATAGCTTAATGAAAACGCAGCTGAGGGCACGGGCGGCAGAGGAATTTATTGTAAAGTATGAGCAGCGACGGCTTAAGGCAGCACAGCGAGATGATCTCTGCAACCTAGTGGAGCGGGTCAGTGCAACCAATGTGGATGCTGGCTATGACGTAAGATCATTCGAAAGTAATGGTAATTTGCGTTATATCGAAGTTAAATCATCTACTAGCTCTCACGTATCATTTTACTGGAGTTCTATGGAAAGGAATTTCGCACTAACACACCGTGATTCATACTGGGTATATTTTGTACCCCGAAGTCAGGAATTGCCGAAACTCAAATACGAGATTACGCTAATAAAGGATCCCGTTGCTGTTGAAGGCAAATATGTCAATATAGAACCCTCAACCTACAGAGTCTGGTTAGCTGCGAATATCGAAGACTTCTCGCGTATAGCGAATGGAGCAATACAGGCGAGGATAATTACATAGATTGTTTTGAGTAGTACCTACTGCACTACTTAATAGATATATGTTCTTATATGTGAAAGAATCATAATCGTTACAAGGAGCCGCCCACATCTCCCAGACCGATATCTATATAGGCGACCAGATACACAGACGCTCCCTTGACGCTAGGAAAACACTTCACCACAATATAGGAGGGAGTCAAGATCTAAATCATACTACTATTATGTCGCAGGGGCACGATTTCCTCAGGCTTCAAGCGGATGCTCCTGTTAAAAATGCCGGCAAAGCAGGGTATGCCAACTGAGTGCGAGGCACAGCTATGTGGTACGCTAGTGACATGGCACCTGGTTTGTAGCAGGCTTGTTCGGTACGGTGTCTTTCGAATTCTCACAGAAGGCTGTGTGGACAGCCTGCGATCTCCAAGACATGCTATGGAGTTAAAGACTCACGAAATGCTACATTGTCGAGTAACAGCACAAGTCTTTAGCCTGACATGTGCAAAGCTAGTGGTTGCCTGAGTGCAATTTAGCCCGAATCTCGTGTTCTCGTTGCTTCAGTGTATCCAATTGCTTTGCGGCTTCCGCCGCCTCAATCATCCGTTCCTTCCCTGCGATGAAGCTAGCTCCTGGCTTTCTCCGTGAGCTTTCCGCCGGATGTCTTCGCAGGGCCTTCAATTCCCTCTCGGCCTTGTCTATTCTGGCCACTATATCCTCGAGTTGCTTATTGAGCTCTTCTTCTGTCTCCATGGCCTCAGCCTTTAGTCATCTCCCTTTGCCTATCTTATCTATAGTAAGCTAACTGGCGGTCACAGTCAATACCATTCTCTCGCACAAAAGTCAGAATTGTTAAGTAACAAAAAGATGTTTTGTTTAGACAAGCTATTGACTAGTCGCTATCTTGGTGTTATTCTCATAAACAAATCTTACGTGCAAGGAGGTTCAAATGCAGGCATATTGCATGAAATGCAGAAAAAAGGTTGAGATCAAGAATCCAAAGGCTATCAAAATGAAGAACAAGCGCCCTGCGACTCAAGGCGTATGTCCGAGGTGCGGGACCAAGGTATTTCGCATAGGTAAGTAGATCCGGCACTCCTGGAATAAGGGCCTCACCAGGTAGCCCTCATATTATTAATAATAGAACTGGCTGCCAGCCGGCCAAACGCTTTGGCTAGTTGTTGCTAGTCCGTTGATTTCGCACCGTGTGTCTTCGTGATTGTTGCGTAGAGCGGACGTAGCCTCTGTCTGGCGCAGACACGTTATAATCAAAGCCTTGTAGCGTACGGCGCTCCAGTTTCACGTTAAGAATACGCTCAAGATCATCTACCATGGATGCGTCTACACTCGTCACGAATGTCAGCGCATCACCGTTTCTATTAACCCGTCCTGTGCGCCCGATGCGATTGGTGTAGGCATCTATACTCTCAGGCATGTCATAGTTGATGACGTGGGAAATACGCGAAACATCGATACCACGGGCGGCAATGTCGGTGGCCACCAGAATCTTAAACGCGCCGGTACGAAAACCATCAAGCGCTGCCTGACGCCTGGGTTGAGACAGATCGCCTTGCAGTGAGGTAGCCCTGAAACCCGCTTTCTTAAGCTGCTGTGCAACGCGCTCGGTGCGATACTTGGTACGTGTAAAGACAAGTACTGATTTTGTCTGGGTACGGCGTAAGAGTTCTATCAATAGTGCAGTTTTGAGGTGTTGCCTAACCGGGTATAATGCGTGTGATACAGTGGTTGCCGGCATTATGCGGCCGATTTGCACTGTGACCGGATCATGCAGGATATCTTGTGCCAGATGACGGATATCGTCAGGCATGGTAGCCGAGAAAAGCAGTGTCTGTCGCTGCCCTAGCAGACACCTCAAAATACTCTGGATGTCCGGTAGAAAACCCATGTCTAACATTCGATCCGCCTCGTCGATTACAAGGATTTCCAGATGTGATAAATCGATTGTGCCCCTCAGCATATGATCGAACAGGCGACCCGGACAGGCAACTGCTATTTCGATCCCATTTCTCAGTCTCTGGATTTGTTGATCTATGCTCACCCCACCATAAATGGCGATACTTCGCAGCTTGGTTTTCTGCCCCAATTCGCTGATAGTCTCCCATGTTTGCTCAGTCAATTCACGCGTGGGAGAGATTATAACGGCACCGACCTGCCCCCTCTGACTATGCAGCAGGCGCTGTAAGATTGGCAGTGCAAAAGCAGCGGTTTTGCCGGTTCCGGTCTGAGCCAGACCAATGACATCACGTCCCTGCAGTATTGGCGGGATCGCTTGAAGCTGTATAGGGGTGGGTATAGCATAGCCAATCGCTCGCACACCAGCCATGATGCTCGGATCAAAATTGAAGGTTTCGAAATTCATTAAATCTCCCTGGGAAACTCCCTGTTCATCAGCGCTGAACGTGAAGGTAGTCCCGCAATCGCGACACTGGATTGACCTGCCCTTGAAAGTCATTGGATAACCTTATCTCTTCGATATTTTAGTTAGAGTTCAGGCTACCCAACACTTAAGATAAACCAGAGGATATTCTAAGAAGCTTGTAACAACCTAAACTGGAACCATTTACACTATACATTACATTAAATAGAGTCTCTTTGCAAATTGTGTGTAGTTCCCCTGTACGCCAGTTACTTTCTACAGCGTGATTCTTCCCTCTGGAGTAACAAAGTGGCGTTTTGTTAGTCAACGAATCGTCAAAAAGTTCAACAGGCGCGATATCCTCGGGCTTCGAGCAGGTGCTGCTGTTAAAAATACCGGCAAAGCAGGGCGCGATGCATTTTCTTATTCCGATAACAACGTTGCCAGCTTCTGGAGCGCCTCCGAGATTGTCTCGGTTGGCAAAGTGCATATCAATTCGGCATGTCGAGCGTGCCAATCCAGACTCTTAACCTGGTCAGATAATATTGCTCCTGCCACTGGTAACCCGTCTGGAAGAAGAACCTCGAAAGGGTAACCTTTGGGCTGGCTGGTTATCGGACAAAGGATGGCCAGTCCTACCTTGCTGTTATAGCTTTGCGGTGACAGCACCACGGCCGGACGGCGTCCGGCTTGTTCGTGACCTGCTTGCGGATTCAAGCTAATCCACACCACATCTCCGCAACGAGGCACATAAGTCCGGTGGCCTACCACATTTCGTTCCCCACGGCAGAGCCGGTATCAACCTCATGATGCAAGTTATCTTTGGTGACCTTTGATAGGAGTTGTTCCAGGGTCAGCTTCGGCTTAGTTACCGGCGTGACGACGATTTTCCCGTCTGCCAGCGATACTTCGACGGACGTCTCTTTCTGGAGTCCCACTTCCTCAGCGAAGGATTTGGGAATGCGCAAAGCGAGACTGTTACCCCATTTCTGAACACGCGTCTTCATATCAAACCTCCACTCACAGTATCTACAATGAAGATACTCTTTCTACAGGCGCTTGTCAAGTCTGTACAAGAAGGGAAAGGCACAATTTGTTCTTGAGCCCGCTGAAGTCACAAATCGGCAAAAAGTCTAGGCGGGTGCGATGGCCTCGGGCTTCGAGCAGGTGCTGCTGTTAAAAATGCTGGCTAAATATTAGGCGACAGGCGTTCTTTTTATGAAGTCCAGTATATGCTGAGATATTTCCTCGCCTTTCTCTTCTTGAAGAAAGTGACCGGCGTCCTTGATGATAATCTCCGGCTGGTTTTTGGCTGTCGGTATCAGAGATCGGAAGAACTTCTCACCGCCGCCCGTAATAGGGTCTTTATCGGAAAACATGACCAGGACCGGCTTGTCCCACTTCGACAGGACCTCCCGGGCATGCCGCATTTCGGCGGAAGCGGGGTCATCAGGGCTGATGGGAACAAGGAGCGGCCACACGGCAGCCCCAGCTTTATATTTAACGTCGGGAAACGGCGCTTCATAAGCGGCGACGATTTCCCTGGTAATCTCCTCGGGGTGGGCCATACCACCGAGTATGGACTGCCCGATCTGCATGTCAGGATGAGTCTCCGCATACTTACGCCAGTTTAGAAAAGCTTCGCTGGGCTTTCCCTTACCTGTGGGCAGACCAGTATTCATGATAACCAGCCGGGCAAAACGTTCCGGCATATGGGCGACTGCAGCCAGACCGATCAAGCCACCCCAATCCTGCACCACCACAGTTATCTGCTTGAGGTCCATGGCCTTGATAAAACCCATCAACGTATCCAGATGCATTTTAACGGTGTATGCCTCCCGCTCGGTGAATTTGTCAGACCGGCCAAAGCCGATAAAGTCCATAGCGATAACACGGTGCTTCCTGGACATCGCGGCAATCATTTTACGGTAGAGAAACGACCATGAGGGCTCGCCGTGCAAACAGAGTATAGTCTGCCCTTGGCCCTCATCCACGTAATGTACACGCAATCCGTTAACCTCAATATAGTGTGGCGCATAAGGGAAACCAGGCAATTTGGAAAAACGTTCATCGGGCGTACGGATAACCGGCATGCTTATATACCTCCTGTTTGATTATTATGCTATGAAGATGATATATACCTGCGCTCTGGCTTGTCAACCTGTCATACTCTGCATGACCTAGCTATTCCCGGACATAATGCCTGATTGATATGGCGTCGAAACAGAGATAGAATGGCAGACTATGACGGCATGAGGTATAACCATCAGGCAGCCTTGGCCGAAAGTATACTTTAAGGAGTGTAATCTATGGAAAAGAAAAAACTATACATTCTCTGTGCTTGTGTACTACCTCTGATGATTTGCTCCGGTCTGGTTTATTCCATGTTCTCGCTTTATATGAGTGATGTGCTGGGAGCACCAAGAAGCCAGATCGGCTTGATATATATGGTTGGCTCGCTGGTAGGGCTGGTCTGTGGTCCGCTCCTGGGAAAGGCATCAGACCGCTTTGGTAGAAAGCCGGTTATCCTGGGTGCGATGGCTAGTTTTGCGCTAATTTTTGTTCTTTATTTCAGAGCACCAGGTTATCAGGTGGTATACGGTATACAGATCCTGGAAGGCGCTGCATGGGTTGCCATTGGTGCTGCTGTCACAGCCTACATAGCCGACATCGTTACTGCCGATAAGAGAGGCTGGGCTATGGGTGTCTACCAGCAAACGATTTCCATTGGCTGGATGATAGGTCCGGCCTTCGGTGGTTTCCTCTCAGATGCTATCGGTTTCCGCACAATATTTCTGGTGGGCGCAATAATTGAGGCAATAGGCTTCATCCTGGTGTTGTTCCTGGTAAAAGAGTCACGCGGCCAGTGAGATTACACCACATCAGAGAAACACGTGCCAGGAGAGAGCAAAACCCGGAGTGCTTCTCCTATGTGCCAATATGGTGTCGCCGAAAGGTCACCATTTGCTATAAGTCAACATAAGTCTTGGGCGACAACGGCTCCTCTGCAGACCAAAATGTTGCTTTCCCCTTTTTCAATCTATAAACAGCTATGGTGTCATACCCCATTTGTTCAACAACTGGCTTTACGTAAGGACGTGCCTCGACGATTTCCTTCTTCAGTGCCAGGTCTTCAACTATCTCTATACGACCACTGACTCTTACCTGTATAAAGTTCTTTACATCAGGGAAGCAAATCTCAACTTCAGGATTCTTGACTAACTGCTTATAGAGGTTTTTCCTTTTATCTGACTGCAGAATAATACCGTTCTCATTTGCCCTATACAGCCCCAGAGCACGGACATGAGGCTTATTACCTTCAACACTGGCCAGAAAACAGATGGGGGTTGCCTTTATGAAATCCATAATCTCAGCTTTGTTCATTACAGTCCTCCTTAATTAGCAGCATAGAATAATATATCCTAAAAGGCACCAACCGCCACATCTATTCAGCGGTGCCAGTGCCCTTGTTATCTACCTCATTTTATTCATCCCTGACTCCTATTGAATTTGCGGTATTCTGGGACATTATATCTTATTTATAACAGGCCTGACCGCTATGATGCCCCCGGAATTCCCGATTGTTAAAAATACTACCGAAACAAGGTATAATGGCGAAAGCCAAAACTTCTAGAAGTGGCGAAGGTATAACGCTTTGACAAAGAAGCAGCCCATATTCTATGGATGGTGGATACTCGTGGGGCTGTTTGTGATAGATACGGTTGCATCTCTGGGAAGATACAATCTGGCTGCTTTCTTGCCGTTCATGATATCCGAACCGGGCGGCTGGGCACGAGAGACAATAAGCCTGGCCCAGAGTATTGCCATATGGCTGTATGCCTTGTTTGTCCTGCTCGCGGGTGTCTTGGTTGATAGAATCGGAAGCCGGAAGACTTTCTTAATCGGTGGCGCCCTTATCGTCTTAGGCTGGGTCCTGCTGTCTACCGTCCAATCGTCCGGGCAACTGTATTTATATTACGGAGTGCTCCTGGCGCTGGCGGTGGGCATGACTCATTACGTCCCCGTCATGGCCACAACCCGCAAGTGGTTCATAAAGCGGGCGGGCATAGTAGCCGGCATTGCCGGCAGCGCCTGGGCGGTGGGCAACTCCATATTCATGCCGCTAATGACGGGACTGGCTGACTCACATGGCTGGCGTTACACCTCCCTGATCCTGGGCATCTGCTTCGGCGCGGTTATTATACTGTGCGCCTTGTTCATCATTCGCGATACCCCGGAATCCATGGGGTTGCGTCCTGATGGTGAAACATCTCTATCCCCTGTTGATTGCGCAGCTCCAGCAGAGGCATCCTGGGATGTAAAGCGTGCTCTGAAAACATCACAGTTTCTGTTACTGTTCATCTCCTACTCTGTGTATAACATCGGTCTTAATGGCATCGAAGCCCATGCAGTAGCGTGGGGCACAGATCTGGGCTGCCCGCAGGCAACTGCGGGAATTTTTTCTACAGCATTGGCTGTGCCCTGGATACTGGGCTGTGTAACGGGTGGCTGGCTGGGTGACAAATATGGCAAGAGCCGCGTGATGCCCATAGGTCTTATAATCGCCACGGCAGCGATGCTGTACGGAGGGCTGGGAGTACATAGCCAGCCAGGCCTGATAGTGCTCTCCATCGGCGTGGGTCTGGGCACAGGCCTGCAAGTCCCCCTGTATGCGCCATTGCTGGGCGATTTCTTCGGCCGGGTGCGCGTAGGCTCGCTTTTTGGCATTCTGACCTTCGGCTATGGCTTGGTTGGAGGCTGGGGGCCTTTGATCTGGGCCAGGCTCCGTGAAGCAACTGGTTCCTATAATACCGCGGCATTAGTGTCTACAATATGCTATGCTATAGCTGCGGTGGCTCTTTTGTTGGTCCGCCCCATGAAGTCTGGAGGAGGTACTTAGGTCTATGAAAAGCTCGCCTATAAAGCTCAGCATGACTGATAAGCAAGCGCGGAATTACGCGGCGTCTATTCCCTTCGACCGACGGCTATACCGCCAGGACATCGAAGGGAGCATCGCCCACGTCCGGATGCTGGCAAAGCAGGAGATAATAACCGCAGGCGAGGCTGAGGCGATAATCAAAGGGCTCAACTCTATTCGAAGGGAAATCGAGCGGGGGAAGTTCCAATTTAGAATTGAGCTCGAAGATATACATATGAATATCGAAGCGCGGTTGTTTGAAAAGATAGGTGATGTGGCGGGCAAGCTCCATACCGCCCGCTCCAGGAACGACCAGATGGCCCTGGACTTGCGACTCTTCGTCAAAGAGGAAATTGGGAAAACCATAGATGAGATAAAGGCTCTGCAGACTGCGCTGGTGGAGCTGGCTGGGGCGAACAAAGACGTCATCATGCCCGGCTACACCCACCTCCAGCAAGCCCAGCCGGTTCTCCTGGCACACCACCTGCTGGCTTATTTTGAGATGTTACAGCGAGATAAGGGAAGATTTCAAGACTGCCTGGGCCGCACAGATGTCCTGCCATTGGGCAGCGGCGCTTTAGCCGGCGTCCCTTATCCCATAGACCGGGAATTCGTGGCACGTGAGCTAGGCTTCAGCAAGGTGAGTACCAACAGCCTGGATGCCGTTTCCGATAGGGACTTCATCATAGAATACGAAGCAGCGGCAGCCATTACTATGATGCATCTTTCCCGCTTGGCTGAGGAATTTATCCTGTGGTCGTCAAGCGAGTTCGGCTTCATAGCAATTGGCGAAGCCTTTACCACCGGCAGCAGCATAATGCCACAGAAGAAAAATCCCGATGTGGCCGAGCTGGCCAGGGGGAAGACCGGGCGGGTATATGGCCACCTCATGGGCATTTTGACCATTATGAAATCACTGCCTTTAGCCTATAACCGTGATATGCAGGAGGACAAGGAAGGGCTGTTCGACACTGTGGACACGCTGCAGGCCAGCCTGGAAGTATTCGCCAGGATGTTGAAAACGATTAGGATAAATACCGGGCGTATCTCTCAGGCCATGAAAACAGACTATATCCTGGCTACAGACCTGGCTGATTATCTGGTCAAGAAAGGCCTGCCATTCCGGAAAGCCCACGGCGTGGTGGCCAGACTCAGCGAATATGCCATGAGCAGGGGCAAGGCCTTCAGTGAACTTGGCCGGAGGGAATACCGCGAATTTTCCCCACTATTTGCCGGCGATGTCTATGATATAACTTCAGAATCATCGGTAGCCGCCCGGAATGTGGTTGGCGGCACCTCTCCCCAACAGGTGAGAAAGGCGCTGAGGAGAGCCAAGAGGTTGATCAAAGAATGATTAAGCTGGCGCCTTCGATTCTTTCCGCGGATTTTGCCCGCCTGGGTGAGCAGATTGATGAGGCCGCCAGGGCCGGGGCGGATTATATCCACGTAGATGTGATGGATGGGCATTTTGTGCCCAATATCAGCATCGGGGCTCCCGTGGTGGCTTCTATTCGCCCTATAACTAGCCTGCCCCTGGATGTTCACCTGATGATTGAGCACCCGGAGCGATTTATCTCCGAATTTGTCCAGGCCGGCGCCGCTATTATTACCGTGCATGTGGAAACCTGTTCCCATCTCCGTAAGACGATTCAACTGATAAAGGAACTGGGGGCTAGGGCGGGGGTATCCTTGAACCCACCGACTCCTGTCAGCGCAGTAGAGGAATTTCTGCCTCATGTGGACCTGGTCCTCGTTATGAGCGTTAATCCGGGCTTCGGCGGGCAGGTTTTCATTCCAGAAACATTGCCCAAGATAGCCGAGATACGCAAAATCCTGGATGATAGAGGACTGAGGGCCGAGCTCGAGGTAGACGGGGGGATTAATGCGGACAATGCCCCGGATATAGTTAAGGCGGGGGCGACGGTGCTGGTGGCGGGGAACAGCATATTCCGGGCCAAGGAGGGGATAGGGCGGGCGATACGAAGGCTCAGGAAAGCAACAGCATAGAAAATCCTAAGCGCGAAATCCTAAACAATATCAAAAATCAAAGGGCAAAGTCCAAATGACAAAGAGAGATGAACAATATTCTCATTAGAAAAGCCACGAAATCTGATTTACCAGTGATCAGGAAATTGCTGACGGAACTGACCAATGCCATGGATGATACTGAATGTATTGACATCCGAATTACCCTCCAAACCTGGGAGCACCTTCTAAAGGATGCTAGATCACATTTCTTGGTCGCAGCAATAAAGGGGGCTCCGGTCGGATTCATCTACTTCACGATTAGACAGACGGTTCTGCACCGAAGTCCGTCGGCGATGATTGATGAACTGGTTGTAGCTAAAGAATATCAGGGTAAGAGCGTTGGTAAGCAGTTGGTGCTGGCTTCTATCAAGAAATGTAAACAACTGGGATGCTGTGAAGTTGAAGTGAGCACCGAGAGGACAAATGTTAAAGCCAGAAAGTTCTACAAGAAGTGTGGGTTCAACAAAACAGAGATACTTTTTGAAGTGGATTTGTAGCTGATGCAAAGAATGTAGGCGAGGTTTCGTAACAGAACCGCTGAGATTGCCACACCCCGACAAGTCGGGGCTCGCAATGACACGAGTAGAGATGGCTCAGAGATCCTAAATCCCAAACAATACCAAAACCCAAAACATAAATGACCAAAACAGTTTAGAACTTCGAATTTTGATATTTGGATTTGTTTAGAGTTTAGGAATTGGGATTTGGAATTTAGCCAACAGGCTTGAGCTAGCGGGCGGCTTTATACTGGGTGCGGAGGCATCTCGTGCAGATATTGACTTTTCTTGGCTTTCCTTCTACCATAATCGTAGTCCGCTGAATATTAGGTAGCTGCCGTCGCAGGGTATGCTGTTTGGAATGGCTTACGCTACGCCCAAATTGGGCTCTTTTACCGCAAATTTCGCACTTCATAGAAACTTCTCTATTCTGTTAAATTTGTATCAATGATATCATAATTATCAGCCCGGGTGAAGGGGTGGTATGAAAAGTGATTTAGCCGATGGTCAAACCCTGAAGGAAATGTTTGCCTCAGGAACTGCCTGGCTAGAAAAAAGCGCCCCCGATATCAATGCTATAAACGTTTTCCCTGTTCCCGATGGTGATACCGGGACCAATATGGTGCTCACCATGGAATTTGCCCTGGAAGAGGCCAAGCACAATTCGGATAACCAGGTCTCCTCGGTAGCCAAATCGCTGGCTCACGGTGCTTTAATGGGAGCGCGGGGCAATTCGGGAGTCATCTTATCTCAATTCTTTAGAGGTTTAGCTAAAGGGCTGGAGGGCAAGACCCATTTCGACGGCGGGGATTTTACCAGAGCATTGGCCAAAGCATCACAAACTGCTTACAAAGGGATTGTCAATCCTGTCGAGGGCACTATCTTAACAGTGCTTAAGGATGCATCTAAAGCTGCTCAAGAAACAGTTAAAAATGATGATGCCTTAGTCTCGGTAGTGGAAGCCGCTGTAAAATCGGCTGAGGAGTCAGTGGCCCGGACGCCCACCTTACTGCCAGTATTAAAGGATGCCGGAGTGGTGGACGCCGGTGGGCAAGGCTTGTACGTTTTGCTGGACGGCGCCCTGCAATTCCTCAAGGGAGAGTCACAGAAGATACAATATCGGAGGCCCCGCCTGGTTGTTGCCGAGACAGAATTAGTTCCCAGGGCAGCTCAGAGGCCGACCCAGCTGGAAACGCCTCACGGGTATTGCACAAATTTTGTCCTGGAGGGGCAGGATCTTAATTTAGACAAAATCGAAAAAGACCTCAAAAAGAAGGGGCACTCTTTGATAATCACAGGCGACGATACTCTGGTCAGAGTCCATATCCATAGCTTCGAGCCTGGTGAAATCCTGAAATATGCCACAAGGTCGGGTAAGCTGCATGAGATAACTATTAATAACATGGATGACCAATATGCCGAATTCATCAAGATGCAGAGGGAAAGAATGCCTCAAGTGGATATCGCTATGGTAACAGTGGCCACTGGAGACGGGTTTTTCAAACTGTTTAATAGTTTAGGTAACATAATCATCGTCCCGGGTGGGCAAACGATGAATCCCAGCGTTCATGAGCTCTGGCAAGCTGTGGAATCAGCGCCCTCCAACAACATTATTCTACTGCCTAATAACAAGAACATCGTGTCTGCCGCTTCCCAAGTCCAGTCCTTGACTTCCAAAAAAGTGAAGGTGATTCCCACCAGGAATATCCCTCAAGGCATAGCGGCATTTTTGGCTTTCAATTATGACCTGGATCTAGAGCAGAATGCCCAGGCTATGGAGAAAACCATAAGTAAAGTAAAGGCAATAGAGTTTACCAGAGCAGCACGTGGGACCTGCCTTAAAGGTCTGAAAATAAGAAAGGGGCAATTTATCGCTATTCTGAACGATGAGGATTTGATAGCCAGGGCTGATGAAGTAGGGGATGTTATTCTTGAAGCTCTAGACAAAGCCGGTGCGGAAAAGGCGGGGATAGTCACCATTTATTACGGTGCTGAAATCAAGGGCACTGAAGCTGAAGAGACAGCTCAGGAAATACGTGACCGCTACCATACCGAGGTCGAGGTAGTTTACGGTGGTCAGCCACATTATGATTATATAATTTCCCTGGAATAGTGTTTGCGACGGAGCTAAAAGTAAGAGAGCTTCTTGATTTGGAAATGCAAATTACTTTGCCAGATGTAAAGAATAATCGACTGCTCCGATTAAATCTGTGCAAAAACCCGGGCGACTTCCAAGAAGTTACGAAACTTTTGGGGTGGAATGGGAAGTGACAGGCATTGATTCGCTACGAAACGTTCTCGAGCTGGAATGCCGGAAGGGCTACACCGATAAAGCGGTAATCGGCGGCCTGGATAAGTATCTGCACAAACAGGCCGGGCAAATAAGGCAGAGCATCAATGACCCACAGTTTTTACAGGGCTTTGACGAGCTCAACTTAGTCAAGTCCAATTACGCCTCTTACGGCGTGGATGAGCGCAAGAGATGGATAGCAAATGTCTTCGGCTGGCTAGATAAGCTGGAAAAAGCGACGGAAACGAATAGTAGTCAGAAGGTAGTAGCTAGCCCGCCCAACCAAAAGCGAAGAGAGGGGTTGGACTCGCCCATAACCATTATCAAGGGCATCTCGACCAGCGTAGATAAAAAATTTGCCAAGCTCAATGTCCGGACAGTGCGCGATTTGCTTTATTTCTTCCCCAGACGCTATGTGGATTATAGCCAGAGAAAACATATCTCGGAACTTATAGAAGGGGAAGAGCAAACTATCATAGGCACGATCTGGCAAGCCAAGGTGGCTACCTTAGGTAACCGGCGAGGCACAGAGGCAATTGTCGGCGACGAGACAGGAAACATTAGAGTGGTCTGGTTTAACCAGCCGTACCTGGCAAAAAGCTTCCGTACTAATGCCCGAATAGTAATCAGCGGTACGGTTAGCATATTCAAGGGACACAAGGTATTCGAGTCTCCCGAGTGGGAATTGCTCCAGGATAAAGAATTAATTCACACCGGGCGTCTGGTCCCCGTCTATCCCCTTACTCAAGGATTATATCCTCGGCAAGTACGGAAATGGACTAAGGAAACTGTTGATGGCTATGTCTGGCAATTGAGCGATTTCTTGCCCTCGGAGATAAAAACCCGCTGCCAGCTATTAGACCTGCCCACCGCCATCGCTCAAATTCACTACCCCAATGACCAAACAATGGCGGCAAGGACAAGAGGTAGATTATCCTTCGATGAGTTATTTCTTCTTCAATTAGGTGTGTTGGCTAAAAAGCGGGACTGGCAGGAAGGTCAGCCGGGCAATGCCTTTCATATAGACCAGGAAGTTATCAACAGGTTTCTAAATTGCCTGCCTTTCACTCTGACCCGGGCGCAGGAGCGAGTGTTGCAGGACATTCTAACCGACCTCCAGCAAGCCAAAGCTATGTCACGTCTTCTGCAAGGCGAGGTAGGGAGCGGCAAAACCGTAATTGCGACTCTAGCTCTCTTGATAGCGGCGGCCAATGGTTACCAGGGGGCGTTAATGGCGCCCACCGAGGTCCTAGCTGAGCAACATTACACCAATATCTGTAACTATTTGTCCCAGATCAGCAGCCAGAAACCATCTCCTGAGCTGGGCGAAGGAACTATCAGATGCTACAAAGGCTTTCTTTCCAAGACGCTGACCATCGCCTTGCTCATCGGCAGCCTCAGCAACAGCGAGAAAGAAAGCCTGCACGGTGAAATCAAGCAGGGTAAGGTGGACATTATTATCGGCACCCATGCCCTTATTCAGAAGGAGGTAGAATTCAAAAAATTGGGGCTGGCGGTGATAGATGAGCAACACCGCTTCGGCGTATTACAACGCTCGGCTCTGCGGCAAAAAGGGTTTAACCCTCATGTTCTGGTCATGACAGCCACACCTATTCCCCGGACCATGGCGCTGACGCTCTATGGAGACCTGGACCTTTCGACTATTGATGAGTTGCCCCCGGGACGACAGGTAGTGAAAACAAAGTGCCTCGAACCGCAGGATAGGGGAAAGGCTTATGATTTCCTCCGCCGCCAGGTCACCAATGGGCGGCAGGCATTCATCATCTGCCCCTTAATTGAGGAATCCGAAGTATTAGAGGCAAAAGCCGCCACGACGGAATATGAGCGGCTATCCCGGGAGGTCTTCCCTGACTTAAAATTGGGATTGCTCCATGGCCAGATGCCCGGCGATGAGAAAGAAGAGGTAATGCGCCATTTCCGAGCTGGGGAGCTGGATATTCTGGTGTCGACCTCGGTGGTGGAGGTGGGCATTGACGTACCCAAGGCTTCGGTAATGATGGTAGAGGGTGCGGAACGCTTTGGCTTATCTCAGCTCCACCAATTCAGGGGACGTGTGGGGCGAGATAAAGAACAGGGCTATTGCCTGCTTATCCCGGAAAAGCTTTCACCGGAGGCCAGGGAGCGCCTTCATCTGATGGAGAGGGTTCATAATGGCTTCGCCCTGGCTGAGAAAGACCTGGAGTTGCGAGGTCCTGGGGAATTTTTCGGCACCCATCAGAGTGGCTTGCCCAACCTCAAACTTGCCAAGCTAACCGATTTGCGCAGTCTGGAGTTAGCCCGGCGGGAGGCCATAACTCTTTTCCAAAAAGACCCCAACTTAAAGGACGCTGAACATCAGCTTTTACGTCAACAATTGAGCCAAGCATGGTCCAAGGGTGCTGAATGGAGCTAACTCTCTCCCATCGTGGGAGAGGATTTTATGCTAAGGTTTAGCAAAAACTTCCCAATTTAGCTAGAATGTGGAGAAATAAAAACGCACCGAGAGGTGCCCAAGGAGATTTATTGTGTACCTTGATAAATATCGCTTGGATGGGAAAGTAGCTTTAATCACCGGTGGCTCAAGAGGCATTGGTCGGGCCACGGCACTAGGTTTTGCCGAAGCCGGAGCAACCGTTGCAATAGCCAGCAGGAAACTTCCTGACCTGGAGAATGTAGCCAAGGAAATAAAGAAATTAGGAAAGAAAGTTTTACCGGTAGCGGCTCATGTGGGACGGATGGAAGATATAAACAACCTGGTCGCCAAAGTCACCGCTGAATTTGGAAAAATTGATATCTTGGTAAACAACGCCGGCACCAGCCCAGCGTTGACCTCTTCGTTAGATGTTGATGAACGTCTCTGGGATAGCATCATGAATCTTAATCTGAGGGGGTTATTCTTCCTCAGTCAGGCCGTAGCTAAGGTGATGAAGGAACATAGCGGAGGCAAGATTATCAATGTCGCCTCAATGGATGGATTTAAGCCAGAGGCAAATATTGGCACGTATGCAATCAGCAAAGCTGGGGTCATAATGGTAACTAAGGTCATGGCCCTGGAACTAGCTCAGTATAATATCCGCGTAAATGCGTTAGCCCCCGGAAATGTGCATACCCGTCTCGGCGACTCCCGCTTCTTGGCTATTCCTGAATATGAAGGGGAGATGATTAAAAGGACACCACTGGGACGCATAGCCGACCCCGATGATATGGTAGGTGCCATGATTTATCTGGCATCGGATGCCTCCAGCTTCGTGACAGGAGAATGTCTCGTTGTAGCCGGTGGAATTGTTCTGACTTAACTCGGGAAGCCGATGAGCTTATGAAAATCCCTGGTGTCATACTTGAGAAGACAAGAAAGATTTGATATCGTGATTCTGGATTTTGAAACTGTCTAGAGTGTAGTATTTAATGTTTTGATATGCTCAAGCAAGAATTAGCCAGATGTTTGCAGCAAGCTGTATTGAAGGCACAGCAAGAAGGTGCTCTGGCTTCAGCCGCCTTGCCCGAAGTACTTATAGAACATCCTCAAAATCCCGAACACGGAGATTTTGCTTCAGGCCTCCCTTTGAGGCTGGCTCGGGCTATGAGGATGTCCCCCATGGCTATAGCGGAAAAAATCTCTGAGCATATAGTACCACCACCCCAAATTGACAAGGTTTGGATTGCTCCTCCAGGCTTCATCAACTTCATTTTGCGGGAGGGCTGGTTGAGCACGGAGGTGGAATCAATCCTAGCTGCCGGTGAATCGTATGGGGATATTGAGATAGGCAAAGGTAAGCAAGTCCAACTGGAATTCGTTAGTGTCAACCCCACTGGACCTCTTCACGTAGGTCATGGCCGTGGTGCCGTTTTAGGCAGCACTCTAGCTAATGTGCTTACTATCTCTGGCTATGCTGTAGAAAAGGAATATTACACAAATGATATGGGCAACCAGATAGCTAACTTTGGTCGTTCCCTCTATGCTCGTTACCAGCAATGCCTAGGTAAAGAGGTTGCTATGCCCCCGGATGGTTACTACGGTAATTACATGATTGACCTGGCTAAAGAGATAATTCAAGAGCAGGGTGATAGATTGTTATCGTTGCCCGAGACTGAGGCAGCTTCGCAACTGGCAGAGGCTGGGGTTGTCAGGATGCTAGAGAGAATTAAACAGGACCTCGAGCTATTAAACGTTGTTTTTGACATCTGGTTCTCAGAAAGAAGCCTTTATCAGGGCGGGCAATATAGCAAGGCTATGGGGCTGCTCCAAAGCGGGGGCTATATTGCTAAGAAGGAAAACGCCACCTGGTTTGAATCAAGCGCACTGGGCGAAGACAAGGACAATGTCCTGGTGCGCAGCGATGGTTCTCCCACCTATTTTGCCTCTGATGTTGCCTACCATTACAACAAGTTTCTAGAGCGGAAATTCGACCGGGTAATTGATATCTGGGGGGCTGACCATCAGGGACATGTCCCTCGCATGAAAGCGGTGCTCAAGGCCCTAGGATGTGACCCCGAGCAGCTTAAGGTGATAATTTGCCAGCTAGTTACCCTGCGGCGCGGGGAAGAAATAGTTAAAGTATCCAAGCGCAGTGGCGATATTGTTACTTTACAGGAGGTGATAGAAGAGGTAGGTCCAGATGCCTGCCGCTTCATATTTCTCTCCCGTTCTGCTGATAGCCAGATGGATTTCGACATGGAACTGGCGAAGAGGCAATCAGCAGACAATCCTGTGTACTATGTACAATATGCTCACGCTCGAATTGCCAGCATTCTTCGCTTAGCTGAACAGCAGAAGATAGACTGCAGTCAGGGCGATGTTTCTCTGCTTACTACCGAGCCGGAGCTAACCTTAATTCGCTGCTTAATACTCCTCCCCGAAATAGTCGAACGGGTGGCAGTCACTCTCGAGCCGCATCACCTGCCTTACTATGCCCAGGATTTAGCCACCGTGTTTCACAGCTTCTACAAGCAATGCCGGGTTGTCTCCAAAGACGAAGCGCTAACCAAGGCCCGACTCAAGCTGGTCAAGGCCACTCAGATTGCCCTGGCTAAAGTCCTGTGCCTCATGGGCATGGCCGCTCCAGAGAAGATGTAAAGCATACTCCTCTTTGTCATTGCGAGGAGCGTAGCGATGAAGCAATCTCATGGCGGAGTACACGATTGCCACGCCCCGACAAGTCGAGGCTTGCAATGACAGACAAAGTAGGAGGCGTGCAGGTAAGTAGACGAAAAATAGAGTTGCCTCAACTTTCCTTTATTAAAATAACCTCTTGACAAGAAATGATGATAAAGGCTAAAATATGGTAATAGTAACTATTATTAATTATGATGTTGAGAAAAACCAAACAAAGGGAAGCTATTCTTAAGGTCCTGAGAGGCGCCACCTCACACCCTGCAGCTGACTGGATATATAACGAAGTGCGGAAAGAAATTCCCGATATTAGCCTGGGAACAGTCTATAGAAACCTGAGACTATTAGGAGAATGCGGGGAAATCTTGGAGATAGATTCGGGCAGCACTTTTAGTAGATTTGATGGCAATCCCGCAAATCACTACCATTTTAGGTGCGAGAGGTGTAGACGCGTCTTTGATATAGATGAGCCAGTTGATGAAAAGATTAACGGGAGAATAGCTCGAAAAACAGGCTTTAAGATTTCACACCATTGGCTAGAATTTCGTGGGTTATGTAAAAAGTGCCAGAAAGGCTGAAAGATTAAGCAAAAATAGATACGGGAGGTAATCAATGCCGAAAGCCGTGATAACTTTGGATGAACAGCAAGTAACCAAGTTAGAACAAGTCCTCATGGACCGGGATATAAAAGGGGCCTGGGAACTCCTGGCTGAGATAAGAGCCAAGGTGAAGCCAACACAAGACACTCGCTGTGGCATAGAAAAGTTGAGAAAATAGTGTCCTGAACAAGGTAAGGGTGGCGAGAAAAGAGCCAGTCGAAGAAACGACACAAGGTTGAAATGAAGCTTACACCACAGGTTCTTAAGAGATTCTTAATTTTTAACTGCTTGACAAGAAAGCTGTTTCTTCTTATGCTATTAGCCGACCGCTTTCTTCGTTTATCTTGCCCTAATAGGTGGTATGATGTGGTCGGAGCTGATGATATACAAGACTTGGACAAAGCTAGCTCGCAGCTAGGTGTTTTGTATGCTCGCTAAGGACTGGCTGGATAGTCCTTTTATTTTTTATAGACAGAGAGCAGGACACACTGCCTAAAATAAAAACTCAGGAGGAAAGATGGCACGCGAGGTTAAAATCTACACTACCCCTACCTGTCCCTATTGCAAGATGGCTAAAAAATTCCTAGATGACAACGGCATCAAGTATCAAGAATTTGATATAACTACGGATAAAGCGGCTCGGGAAGAAATGAAGAGCAAATGTAATTCACTGGCAGTCCCCACAATTTGCTTCGATGGCGAAGTGCTGATCGGGTTCAATGAGGCAGAGCTCAGAGAGAAATTAGGACTTTAGTTCGTTAAGGTGAGATATGTATGAACTGATTATCATTGGCGGCGGCCCTGCTGGTATGACAGCAGCTGTCTATGCCGCGAGGAAGAAAATAAATACATTGCTCATCAGCGGCGACATAGGTGGGCAGGGCCTCACCACTTGGCTTGTAGAAAACTATATGGGTTATCAATTCATTGAAGGTCGCGAATTGATGCAGAAATTTGAGGAGCAGGTCAAGCAGTTCCCCACAGATGTAAAAATCGAAGTTGGCAAGAAAGCTGAAAAACTATCGGGAGTGGAGGGAGGCTTCGAGGTCAGGACAGATAGGGGTGAGACCTACCAAGCCAAAGCGGTCATAGTGGCCACAGGCAAGCGCCCTCGCCAGCTAAATGTTCCTGGAGAGAAGGAGTTGCTCGGAAGGGGAGTTACTTACTGCGCTATCTGTGATGGTCCCATCTTCGCTGATGTTAAGGTGGCTATTATTGGCGGTGGCAACTCAGCGCTAGAAGCTGCTGACGACATGGTCAAAATAGCCGAACATGTCTATTTAGTATCGTTAACCCCTCTTACCGGTGATCCAATCCTTATTGACAAGGTGAAAAGTGCCAATAACTTAACAATTTTCCCAGAGCACGAAGTTTTGGAAATAAAGGGGAAAAATTCTGTTGAAGGGGTAAGAATACGAGATTTAAAAAGCAAGAGGGAAAAGGTGCTCGAGGTTGGTGGTATATTTATTGAGATCGGGCTTATCCCCAACTCAGAGCTGGTAAAGGAGCTAGTCACTCTAAACCGTCTTGGAGAGATTAAGGTTGACTGTGGCAATGAAACTGGTGTGCCTGGCTTTTTCGCGGCTGGGGACGTTACCAGCGTCCCTGACAAGCAAATAGTGGTAGCCGCTGGCGAAGGAGCCAAGGCTGCGCTTCAAGCTCACCGCTACATCCAGAGGCTAAGTAAATAATATTGGAAAGGAGAATGGAAATGGCTGTTAAAAAGGTTGGCGAAAAATATCGCTGCAATATTTGTGGCAACGAGGTGACGGTGACCAAGGTTGGCGGCGGCACTCTAGTCTGTTGTGGTCAGAACATGGAATTAGTTAGCTCGGAAGGTAAGGAAAGAACAAGTGGGAAATGAACAGGCCAGGACGATAGAGGTGCTTCAGCTTGCTGTTCGGATGGAGGTGGAAGGTAAAGACTTTTACCACAAGGCAAGCAAGAAAAGCAGCAACAAGCTAGCTAAGGAACTATTTCGGCAGCTAGCTAATGAAGAAGACGTTCACCGCAAGAAGTTTGAAGAAATATATAAAGCCCTCAGGAGAGGGCAGAATTGGCCTGATGTAGAACCACCATCCGAGAAAGGGGAAAAAATCAAGTCCTTGTTCGCCGAAGCTACTAAAGCGTTAGGTAACACATTTAAAGTGGCTGAGTCTGAATTTGAAGCTATCAAGATAGCTATGGATATGGAGGTCAAGTCTTATAATTTATATTACTCTCGAAGCAAGGAAAACATCCTCCCCGTGGAAAAGCAGTTCTATCAGACTCTAGCGGGCGAGGAGCGGGGGCACCATCTCGCCCTCCTCGATTCCTACGAGTATCTTAGTGACCCCACGGGGTGGTTTACAAAAAAGGAGCATTGGTCATTGGATGGAGCTTAAATAGATAAAAGGAGGGTACAACATGGATGACATTGCTTTAAGCATCAAGCAACTAACTGTGGAGGTAGAGGGCAAGGAGATTTTACATAACATAAATTTGGAAATAAAACTTGGCGGGAGTCATATCCTTTTCGGTCCCAATGGCAGCGGGAAAACCACTTTGCTTATGACAATAATGGGATTCCCAAAATACCGGGTGACCAAGGGTAACATAATCTTCATGGGCAAAGATATAACCAGGCTACCTCTTGATGAAAGAGCCAGAATGGGAATTGGTATGTCTTTTCAGAGGCCACCGGTAGTCAGAGGAGTAAAAACACGCGATATGGTTGCTGCTTGTCTTAGAGGACATGGTGATAATGAAGCAATTAGTAAGCTGGCAAGTCGGGCTGATTTGTCCGATTTCTTGGAGCGGGATATCAACATGGGTTTTTCCGGTGGAGAGATAAAGCGTTCTGAAATTCTACAGCTAATGGCACAACGCCCGCAGCTGGCTCTGCTCGATGAGCCAGAGTCTGGAGTTGATTTAGTGAACATTGCTCTCATTGGGGAGTTGATAAATGAGTTGCTGGAAAAAGATTGCCCGATACGTGACCGAAAGTGTACTGGGCTTATCATAACCCATACCGGGCATATTTTGGATTATGTAAGCGCTCACACTGGCTACGTTATGTGCGACGGCACAGTCTACTGTGAAGGTAACCCCCATGAGATTCTAAAAACTATTAAAGAAAAGGGATATAAGGCGTGTGTTAGCTGTTCTGTAAGGAGTGTACCAAATGAGTGAGATAAAATCATCGGAGACATTGAAGAAGAAGGCCAAGACTGCAGCCAGTAAACCGGCGACAGTAGGCGAAGATATAGATTTAAGTGCTTTTGTTGGCGAAGCTGAGCCCCAATCTTACCGTGCTGACGCTTCACAGCTACCAGCTCGAGCTAAAGAGCAAATGCTGGGGGTTGGTGTTATGCTGGACGACATGGACCAGAGATCCGGCACATATATTCAGACAAACAATACTCCAGTGCATACTTCGGCCACGCAAGAGGGTATAGAGGTAATGGCTGTCAGCCAGGCAATGAAGAAATATGATTGGCTACCAGACTACTTCTGGAAAGCGGTAGCCGTGGACACTGACAAGTACACTGCCAGTGTCGAGCTAGGTCAGTATGATGGCTACTTCTTCAGGGCACTGCCTGGTGCTAAATCTCAGTACCCGGTCCAGGCCTGTCTCTATCTGGCCAAGGCGCAACTGGCTCAGAAGGTGCATAACATCATTATTGCTGAAGAGGGCTCAGAACTGCATATTATCACTGGCTGTACTACTGCCCTGAGAGAAGAACCTGGCCTACATATTGGCGTTTCTGAGTTCTTCATAAAAAAGGGAGCCAAGGTTACCTTCACCATGATACATAGCTGGAACCCGGCAACAGCAGTCCGTCCTCGCACTGTCGCCATTGTGGAGGAGAATGGCCTCTTCCTCAGTAACTATGTACTGATGAGGCCAGTCCGTTCAATACAAATGTATCCTACAGCCAGATGTGTTGGTGAAAATGCAGTTGTTAGGTTCAACAGTATTCTGGTAGCAGGCCCAGGGTCATCGCTGGACGTTGGTTCTCGGGTCATCCTCAATGCTAAGGGAGCGAAAACAGAAATCATATCACGAGCCATAACTACCGGAGGGAGTATTGTTGCCCGAGGTTATGTGGAAGGCAATGCCCCTGATGTCAAAGGCCATCTGGAATGCCGTGGGCTAATTTTGCATAAAGAAGGTATTATTCATGCCATACCTGAGCTCAAAGGTACATTGGCTGGCGTTGACCTATCCCACGAGGCAGCAGTGGGCAAGATAGCTGAAGAAGAAGTAGAGTACCTCATGGCACGAGGGCTAACTCGAACCGAAGCTACAGCCACAATAGTCAGGGGGTTTCTCAGGGTGGATATAGAGGGATTGCCGCCCTTACTCGGTGCTGAATTACAGCGGGCTGTGGAAGCCAGTGAAAAGGAACTTATGTAAATAAGGACGAGAGGAGATTAATTATGAATCTCAAGGCTCTGCATAATCTCGGCTACGGTTTATATGTGATAAGTTCCCGAAAAGGAGACAGATTTAATGGGCAAATCGCCAACACTGTGTTTCAAATCACTTCCGAGCCGCCCACTATTGCCGTGAGTATTAATAAGCAAAACCTGACTCATGAATTTATCAGTGCAAGCAAAGTCTTTACCACTTCTATACTATCCCGGGATACGCCACTCTCTTTCATCGGTCATTTTGGCTTCAAGTCAGGCAGGGAAGTAGACAAACTCAAAGATGTCAATTACAAACTAGGTGAAACTAAGGCTCCCATAGTACTTGACCATAGCTTAGCTTATCTCGAAGCCAGGGTAATTAATCAAGTAGATGTCGGAACTCACACTATCTTCATCGGAGAGCTTGTGGGAGCGGATGTCCTCAAAGAAGGTGAAACCATGACTTATGCTTACTACCATCAGGTTAAGAGAGGCACCACTCCCAAGACAGCTCCCAGCTACATCGAGGAGAGAAAGGAGACGGTATCCAAAATGGCGAAATACCAATGCACTGTTTGTGGGTATATCTATGACCCCGAGTTAGGCGATCCCGATGGCGGCATAAAGCCGGGAACGCCTTTCGAGAAAATACCCGATGGCTGGGTATGCCCGGTCTGCGGAGCCAGCAAGGACCAGTTTGAAAAAATAAAGGAGTAAACGATGGAGATACCATGATAGAAAACCTGAACCAAGAACAATTAGCCGGAATATTAGAAACAATACCGATAGAAATTTCTTTCGTCAATGAAGATGATTTAGTTAAATTCTGGAATAAGCACGAAACGAGAATGTTCAAACGGCCGGTTTCTGTGATTGGAAAATCGATTCAGAACTGCCATCCTAAGCACAGTGTGGATAAAGTAAACCAGCTATTGTCCGATTTTAAGGCTGGCAAGAGAGATTCAGCCGAATTTTGGATAAATCTCGGGGAGAAGAAGGTATACATAAGATATTTTGCTGTGCGGAATAAGGCTGGCAGGTATTTAGGCACATTGGAAGTCACCCAAGACATCACTGAGATAAAAAAGATTGAAGGAGAAAAAAGACTTCTAAAATAAAGGGGTGAGCGAATGAAAGCCAGACAAATAAAGCCAAATGTTTACTGGTCGGGCGCTATTGATTGGGACAGGCGTCTCTTCGACGCTCTGATACCCCTTCCCGATGGGACAAGCTATAACGCATACCTGGTGCAAGGCAGCCAGAAAGTTGCTCTGATAGATACGGTGGATCCCTCTATGACCCATGTCCTCATGGCTTTTCTTGAGGATGTTCCTGCTATTGACTATGTCGTTGCCAACCATGCCGAGCAAGACCATGCTGGCAGCATCCCGCAGGTTCTGGTGAAGTATCCCGATGCTAAGGTGGTCACCACACCCAAAGGCAAAGATTTGCTCATGGCTCTCTTACTTATCCCGGCGGACAGATTTATCACTGTAAACGATGGTGAAACCTTATCTCTGGGAAATAAAACCCTGGAGTTTATCCATGCCCCCTGGGTACATTGGCCCGAGACCATGCTGACATATTTACGAGAAGACAAGATACTCTTCCCTTGCGACCTTTTCGGCTCTCATCTGGCTACCACAGACTTGTATGTAGTTAATGAAGGGCAAGCCTATGAAGCGGCTAAAAGGTACTTTGCGGAAATCATGATGCCTTTCCGCACCAGTATTGAGAAACATTTGGAGAAGCTAAACAGTTATAAGATTGATGTCATCGCCCCCAGCCACGGCCCCCTCCATGACAAACCTTCGTTCATCATGGAAGCATATCGAAGCTGGGTATCAGGTCCACCAAAAAACATAGTGGTCTTGCCTTATATCTCCATGCATGGCAGCACTCAAAAAATGGTGGAATATTTTGTAGGAGCCCTGGCTGACAGAGGCGTCACGGTTAAGCAGTTCAACCTGGCGGCCACTGATATTGGGAAACTGGCCATGGCCTTGGTGGACGCCGCCACTATGGTCATCGGCACGCCTACAGTTCTGGTTGGGCCACATCCTAACATCGCCTATGCGGCATTTCTAGCCAACGCCTTAAGGCCCAGGCTCCAGTTCATCTCCATTATTGGCTCCTATAGCTGGGGCAGCAAGGCTGTGGAACAGCTCACGGGAATGATTCCCAACATTAAAGCGGAGGTGCTGACTCCTGTGATAAGCAAGGGATTCCCCAGAGAAGAGGATTTCAAGGCCCTGGACAACTTAGCTAGCACCATTGCCCAAAAGCATAAAGAGCGTGGCTTTGCTTGATAATATCTTAGGAAAGGAGGCTGGCTGGCTAAAGCAGCAATAATGTATGATAGTAGAACTGGCAACCCGGCTAATATTAGTGAGATTTTGAAAAGGAGGAAAAAGACTTATGGAAACAGCAAAATTTTATACCCTACCACAACTGCCCTATGGATATGATCAGCTACAGCCGTATATATCCAAAGAACAGTTAACTCTACACCACCAGAAGCATCATCAGGCGTACGTCAATAGTGCTAATGCCATACTCGAGAGGCTGGACAAGACTCGCAAAGAAGGTGCTGACTTTGATGTTAAAGCTACTTTGAAAGAGCTTTCGTTTCACATCGGAGGGCATCTGCTACACTCATTGTTCTGGGCCAATCTAGCACCATCGGGCAAAGGCGGAGGAAAGCCAACTGGAACTTTGGGCACAGCTATAGAAAAAGAGTTTGGAAGTTTTGAACGATTCAAAAAGGAATTCAGTCTGGCTGCTACCAGCGTGGAAGGCTCGGGGTGGGCAGCACTCAGTTTCTGCAGGCAAACTAACAGACCAATAATAATGCAGATAGAAAAACATAACACAAATGTTTATCCCATGTTTACCATCCTAATGGTTATTGATGTCTGGGAGCATGCTTATTATCTGGACTACAAGAACGAGCGAGCTAAATCCGTTGATGCCTTCTGGAACATTGTTAACTGGGACGAGGTGAACAAAAGGCTGGAAAAGATATTGAAGTAGTTTTAGGGCAAAGGGTGAACGGATAAGGTAGAGGCGCAGGAAAATTATGCGAACTGAGTGAATGCTTTTTAGAATTAAGAAAGCACAAATAAAGGAGGTGTCGAACATGGAAGAGGTAAAAGAACAAATAAGTCGAATACCCCGAATAGGCGAGCCAGCGCCGGCTTTTGAGGCAGCAACTACTCATGGGGTGCTCAAGCTGGAAGACTTTAAGGGGAGCTGGCTGATTCTCTTTTCTCACCCCGCGGATTTCACCCCGGTGTGCACTACCGAGTTCATAGCTTTTGCTGAGATTTATCCCAAACTACAAAAACGAGGGGTGGAGCTTCTGGGCCTTAGTGTAGACAGTGTCTCCTCGCATATTGCCTGGGTGCGCAATGTGGAAGAAAAAACAGGGGTAAAGATACCCTTCCCCATAATCGCTGACCTCAGTAAACAAGTCTCCCTAGCCTATGGTATGATTCACCCCGGCGAGAGCAAGACCGAAACTGTCCGATGCGTGTTCATAATTGACCCCAACCAGAAAATCAGGACGATACTCTACTACCCGCTGACCACCGGCAGGAATATGGATGAGATACTGAGAATAATAGATGCATTACAAACGACGGATAAGAATGCTGTGGCTACTCCAGCCAACTGGCGACCGGGTGACAAGGTAGTTGTGCCGGCGCCGAACACGCAGGAAATGGCTGAGGAAAGGCTCAAGCAAGGTTACGAGTGTGTGGACTGGTATCTGTGCAAGAAAAAGCTCTAGACATATCTTCATAGGAGGAGAATATGGCATGTATTAACCCTGATGGTAAACCTACTGGGTCAGGTACCAAGGTGCTCCGCGCTCTGCAGGCAGCGTTGAAGTCCCCTGAAGAAGTTGCCCAGGACACTGGACTTCCCTTGTTCAGGGTAAGAAGCGGCCTTCGTGAGCTTGCCCAGGCCGGCCTAACCGTGGAGAAGGCTGGCAAATATGAGATTACAGACAAGGGGACTGCACTGATACAGTAATTCCATTCGTGTTAAAACATCGCGCAAGCAAAGGAGGATAAAATGTGCAAAGGGTCGTTTATCATTGACTACCCTTTCGGAATTTATTAAACTGACGGTGTCCCGCGACAAAGAAAAAGAATTGGAGGTGCAAAATGGTAGAAAAGAATGATGCTGTTACCAAAGTATCAAAGGCCTTTCTGGGCAAGTTGAATGATGCGATTGCCAGGGAATTACAGGTAGCTATTCAGTATATGTGGCAACATGTCCAGTGGGGCGGAGTGAAAGGGTTTGCCGTTCACGACGAACTGAAAAAGATAGGCATAGCCGAAATGAAACACGCCGAAGCTATCGCAGAGAGACTCTTTTACCTTGGCGGAATACCAACAACCAAGCCTACCCCCATTTTCGTTGGCAACACTCTCAAGGAGATGATAAAGCAAAATATTAAGGATGAGGCAAATGCCATAACACTTTACAAGAAGATCATAGAGGCAGCATTCAAGGAAGGTGATGTCACGACAGGCTTTCTATTCAAACAAATACTACAGGAAGAAGAAGACCATCATGACACCTTCACCACTTTGCTGGAAGATTTATAGCACGTAGAGAAGAAATTCGCACATATTAGTAGTGCGTGCTAGCCAGTTTGTTAGTAAGACTGGTGGTGGCAGCGAAATTATTGGGCGCGCCGAAGTTGAGTGGGCGACGGGGGCTTATAACATGCTCCAGGCTGACATCAAAGTTGAACAGAGGTGGCGGCTGAATATGACCGCACTGTCAAAGGATTGAAAAGCCTGACCTGAAAGAGCTTCTCATCCAGATAAGAGTCCACTAATTATACCCTATGTTGATATTTTTGGTGACCTCCCGAAGGAAGAAAAGATGTGTGGTAGGGAAAAATAATGGCCGACAAAACTAATTCTCAGAAATCTGATAAGGCTTCAATTCACATAACTGGAATGACCTGCACTACCTGTGCGGCTACTATCGAGAAAGGTATTTCCGAGACTCCTGGTGTAGAGCAGGCTGACGTTAACTTTGCTTCGGAGAAGGCTTCCATAAAATACGATCCTACAAAAGTAGACCTTGCCAGGATTAAGGATACTGTCTCGCAATTGGGTTATGGTGTTGCCACCAGAAAATCCATATTCCCGGTGGGCGGAATGACCTGCGCTTCCTGTGTTGCTCGCGTGGAGGAGGCTTTGTCCAGCGTGCCCGGGGTAATTTCGGCTAGCGTGAATCTGGCCTCGGAAAAGGCTACCGTGGAGTATCTGGAGGGAACGGAGCTAGCTGACATGAGACGAGCAGTAAAAGACGCTGGCTATGAACTTGGTCCCGAGGTGCAGGCTCTGGAGGATGTGACCACTGCTGCCCAGCGTGAGATTCGGGGTCTCAGGAACAGGTTTATCGTCGCTGCCATCCTCGCTGCATCAATCATGGCTCTGGGTTTCAGCCCTCCCTTTGTGGGCCAGCCTTATCTATTGTGGGCTCTGGCCACGCCAGTGCAGTTCTGGGCCGGCCTGCGGTTCTACCGAGGGGCATGGGGCGCCTTGAAACACAAGACCTCCGATATGAATACCTTGATTGCGGTAGGCACCTCGGTGGCTTACTTTTACAGCTTGATCGCTGTTATTTTCCCCAGTCTTTTTGCTACTGGCGTACTGGAACCCAACTTATACTTCGATACCTCAGCGGCGATCATAGCCTTGATTCTTCTTGGCCGTTTTCTGGAAGCTAGAGCCAGAGGACAAACCTCGGCAGCATTAAAGAAGCTTATCGGTATGCAACCGAAGACCGCTCTAGTTATCCGTGAAGGCGAGCAGAGGGAAATTCCCGTTGATGATGTTCGAGTCGGTGACCTTATCCTGGTACACCCGGGCGAGCGAATATCTGTTGATGGCATAGTTCGCCAGGGTTACTCTAGCGTTGATGAGTCCATGATAACCGGAGAGAGTATCCCTGTGGAGAAAAAGGTGGGTGATGAAGTTATCGGTGCCACTATTAACAAGACAGGCAGTTTCCAATTCGAAGCAACCAAGGTGGGTAAGGATACAACGCTGGCTCATATCGTTAGAATGGTGGAGGAGGCTCAGGGAAGCAAAGCTCCTATTCAGCGTCTTGCTGACGTTATCGCCAGCTACTTTGTGCCGGCGGTGATTGGCATTGCCATCGTGACCTTCGTAATCTGGTATTTCGTGGGACCAGCTCCATCTCTCACCTTCGCCTTCCTCAACCTAGTTGCTGTTCTCGTTATCGCCTGCCCCTGCGCTCTGGGGCTGGCCACTCCCACTGCGATTATGGTCGGCACAGGCAAGGGAGCCGAACATGGTATTCTCATCAGGAATGGCGAATCCCTGGAGAGAGCTCACCAGATAAACACCGTGCTCCTGGATAAGACAGGTACCCTGACTCGTGGCGAGCCTGTGGTGACTGATGTGGTCGCTGCCCCTTTTTCCTCCCTAGAGGAAGTCCTCCGACTAGCTGCTTCTGCTGAGCATAGCTCAGAGCACCCATTGGGCGAAGCTGTGGTCAAGGCTGCTCTGGAGAAGAAACTCAATTTATCTCCATCCTCAGATTTTAATGCCATCCCGGGGCAGGGTGTCGAAGCTTTGGTGGAGGGCAAGAAGCTTTTCCTGGGCAACCTTAAATTAATGACAGAGCGAGGCTTTGTCCTAAATGGGCTGGAGAAGAAAGCTGCTGAACTCCTTAAAGAAGGCAAGACAGTAATGTTCTTGGGGTGGGATAGCCAGGTAGCAGGAATTATTGCCTTGGCGGATACCCTGAAACTTGGCGCTAAAGAAGCACTCCAAGCGCTGCACAGGATGGGTATTGAAACAGCTATGCTCACAGGGGACAACCGGCGCACGGCAGAAGCTATTGCTCGAGAAGTAGGTATTGACCGTGTCCTAGCTGAGGTGCTCCCTGAGCATAAGGCTGGAGAGGTCAAGAAATTACAGAAAGAGGGCAAGGTGGTGGCAATGGTAGGTGATGGCATTAACGACGCTCCGGCTTTGGCCCAGGCAGATATCGGTATCGCTATTGGTACAGGTACTGATGTTGCCATGGAGACTGGCGATATTACCTTGATTAGCGGTGACTTGATGGGAGTGGTAACCGCCATATCTCTGAGCAAGCGGACCATGAGGACTATCAAGCAGAACCTCTTCTGGGCCTTTGCTTACAATACTGCCCTCATTCCAGTAGCAGCCGGGATATTGTATCTCGCCTTCGGGAAGACTGGTGTACCATCCGGGCTTCATTTCATTCTAGGTGAGTATGGTTTCTTGAATCCTATCCTGGCTGCAGCCGCCATGGCGGCTAGCTCCATCACTGTCGTATCCAACTCACTGCGTTTAAGAAGGTTCAAGCCAGCAAGGCTTGGCAATTAAGGAAAGGAGGTGTTCAATGGCCGTAGACCCAGTTTGCAAGATGGAGGTACAGGAGACTAAGGCAGCAGCTACTTCCGAGTATAAAGGAAAGAAATACTACTTCTGTGCTGTCGGCTGTAAGAAAGCTTTCGACCGGGATCCCGAGAAGTACCTCGCTAAGGGGAAAAACTAAATTTACAAGGGGTAAATTATGTGGAAGTGCACTAATTGTCATCATGTGGAACTTAGCACCGATAAACCTCAACGCTGCCCGGTCTGTGGTGCTGAGGCAGAGAAGCTCGTCCCGCACGAAGTGTCAGGGGTCACAGGGACTAAGACCCTGAACAATCTTAAAGCTGGTTTCGTGGCTGAGTCCCAGGCACATCTGAGGAACCTTACTTTTGCTATGAAAGCTGAGCAAGAAGGCTATTCTCAGGTAGCGAAGTTATTCCGTGCTATCGCTGAAGCGGAGGCAGTCCATGCCTTCAACCACTTCCGCCTTTTGGGCGCTGCGTCTGGCACTCAGGATAACCTAGAAAGCGCCTTCGAGAGGGAGAATTTAGCTGCCAGCATTTATCCTCAATTCGTCAGAGAGGCAAATGAGGAAGGTAATACGGGCGTAGCCACGGTCTTGAGTTATTCCCGCGATGTGGAAAAGGGGCACGCTAAGCTTTATAAGAAGGCGCTGGCGCATATGATGGCTGCAGAAGAGACCGAGTACTACGTTTGCCAAGTCTGCGGCTATGTCTCCGACGGCGTTCTTCCTGATGTGTGCCCTATTTGTGGCGCTCCCCAAGAGAAATTTCGGAAGGTAGTCTAGCCTAGTAGACAATAACGCGATTAATAGTTAGGATTTATGAAAAGGGGGTGTTCTATGAGTAAGTTTATAGAGGTAGCCAAAGTAGAAGAACTGAAAAGCGGAACAATGAAAAAGGTATTTGCGGAGGGGCACGAAATCCTCCTGGCCAGGGTTGGAGATAAGTATTATGCCACTGCTAATCAGTGCCCCCATATGAAGGGCGATTTATCACAGGGTAAACTGGAGGGGACTATAGTCACTTGTCCTCTGCACGGCTCTCAATTTTATATCAGTGATGGGCAGGTGGTGCGTTGGTTAAAAGGAGGGCTGATGTCGAAGCTTGGCAGTGCCCTCAAGATGTCCAAGCCCCTTACAGTGTACAATGTTAAGGTTGAAGACGGCAAAGTGCTGGTAGAGGTCTAGCCCCGCCCTGGCAAAGCAGACCTGTGGAAGAACCCTATCGTGACGAGGTTAGCTCCTGCCGCAGATTAAACAAGAAAGCGAGCACCTGTCAAGGTCAAAAACAATATTGGATAAGAAGGATGGGAAAGGTGAGTTTCTCCCTCTAGAGAGTCCCGGTAAGAATAATTGGAGGAGACCAAGCTATGGCTGAATTATCTTTACCATTTGAGTCCAGATATTTTCCTCTGAAGAAATTCCTCAATATGTACCAGAAGTCCCTGGAGGAGCCAGAGGAGTTCTGGGCCGAACAGGCACGTCAGCTAGACTGGTTTAGAACATGGGACAAGGTGCTGGAATGGAAACCGCCCTTTGCCAGATGGTTCGTAGGCGGAAGATTAAACGCATCGTATATATGCGTGGATCGTCATGCTAAGACTTGGCGCCGGAGTAAGGTCGCTATATATTGGGAGGGTGAGCCCGGAGATACTAAAGTTTTAAGCTACTCCACGCTATATCATGAAGTCAACAGATATGCCTCAGTCTTGAAGAATTGTGGAATAGGTAAGGGGGACAAGGTTGCCTTATATCTGCCCATGATTCCTGAGCTGCCTATTTTCATGCTGGCATGTGCCAGGATTGGTGCCATTCATACCGTGATTTTTTCCGGTTTCAGCGCTCAAGCCTTGGCTGACCGTATCAATGATGTGCAAGCCAAGCTACTAGTAACTGCTGACGGAGGATTCCGGAGAGGAAAGGTGGTGCCCCTGAAGAATATCGCTGATGAGGCGTTAACCATGTGCCCATCAGTGGAGAAGGCTATTGTGGTTAAAAGAACTGATTCTCCAGTCACCGTAAAGGCGCCAAGGGAAGCGTGGCTACATGATTTGCTCGATAAGGCAGCGCACCTCGTGGAACCGGAGCCAGTGGAGTCGAACCACCCCCTATATATACTGTACACCTCGGGTACTACAGGCAAGCCTAAAGGAATTGTCCACGGTACCGGTGGCTATCTGGTTCACAACTATTCTGCTTATAAGTGGGCCTTTGACCTTCGGGAGGAATCGGTCTATTGGTGCACTGCTGACGTTGGTTGGGTTACCGGACATAGCGAGATAGTGTATGCCCCGCTAGCACATGGCGCAGCCACAGTCCTTTATGAAGGGGCTCCCGACTATCCTACGATTGACAGATGGTGGGATATTATCGAGAAATACGGAGTTACCATATTTTATACTTCGCCTACCGCCATCAGGATGTTCATGGGATATGGAGAGGAAATGCTAAACAAGCATGATCTTAGCAGTCTGGAGCTTCTGGGGAGCGTGGGGGAGCCCATTAATCCCAAGGCTTGGCTCTGGTTTTATCGCTATGTCGGTGGTGAAAGATGCCCCATCGTTGATACTTGGTGGCAGACTGAAACAGGTGGCATCATGATTTCACCTAGCCCAGGAATAGAGCGTGTGCCTCTGAAGCCTGGCTCAGCAACCTTGCCCTTGCCAGGAGTGGATGCTGATGTAGTTGCCGAGGACGGCAAGCCAGTGCCGCCGGAGAAAAGGGGGTTCTTGGTAATAAAGAGACCATGGCCGGGAATGCTTCTGGGCATACATGGCGCCCCGGAACGCTACAAGAAAGCTTATTGGTCGCGATTCCCGGGCGTTTACTATACCGGCGACTACGCAGTAAAGGATAAAGATGGATACTTCTGGATCCTGGGGAGGGCTGATGAGGTACTCAAAGTGGCCGGGCATAGAATAGGTACTGCCGAATTAGAGCACGCTGCTGTCTCACATCCCCAAATAGCTGAGGCAGCAGTTGTGGGTAAAGAAGACCCACTGAAGGGCGAGAGCATTGTCATCTTTGCCAGGCTCAAAGAAGGTGTCGACCCTTCTCCAGAACTGAAAAGGGATGTTGCTGGTCACATGCGAAGAATGGTAGGATCTATAGCAGTTCCTGACGAAGTTCATTTCGTCGCAGAGCTACCCAAGACGAGAAGCGGCAAAATCATGCGGCGGGTTTTGAAGGCCGTGGCTAATAATACCAGCATAGGAGACCTCACAACTCTGGAAAACAAAAGCTCTGTGGAGGAAATAATCAAGGCCTATCAAGAGCTCAGGAAAGGGAAAATAAAGAAGAAGCAAGATATCGCCAGATATTGATTTCCTGTCGAACAGAAAACTAAAATTAAACAGTGTAGTTATAGGCCAGGAGGTATAAAATGGACAAGAACCTTGGGGCAGAGCTTGTAGTCAACAAGGTATCTATCAAACTCAACCCTTTCGCCGAACAGTTCCTAGCTCGCACTGTAGTCGGTGCTGTCTCTTCCTTGAAAGGAACTGAAAACATACGGGGCCTGGAACTTTATCTGGAGCAAGGTGATGCCAAGCTGGTCGTCAATGGGAATGAACTTCCCCTTACCCCCTTCCCCAAGGCAATTTTCACCAACACAATAACCGGCCTGGTCTCTTCATTAAAGGGAGTGGGTAAAATAGACAGTTTGAAGATTACCATTAAGTCACGCTAGCGTGACGAGCCACTCATTGTAATTCTGAGCCTTGTCTTGCGACTGCGACCATTTGACCCTTTTCGTCATTGCGAGCCCCGACTTGTCGGGGCGTGGCAATCTCATCGACTAAATTCCAATATCCAAGCTCCAGCCAAATACCTCCGAAATGACGGAGCAAAGGTCAAATCTTTCACATTTTGCTTTGTCATTCTGAATTTTGATATTGTTTGGGATTTCTTCCACTATGTGGTTTTTGACAGGTTTGCTAGCTAATGCTATCATATCCCTACAGAATGTGTAGATTACAGCCAAAGTCAATGATAGCAAGATGGTCAATTCGGTTGGGGAGGGGATCTAGGGGGTGGTAATAGGTGGATGTCACCGATAGTTGGCTTTTATTAGCCTTTCTAGTTTGCTTAGCTCTTTCAGCCTTCTTTGCCAGTACTGAGGCAGCTTTTATTTCCCTATCTAAAGCTAGTAGTAAGCGGGTTTCAAATATCGTTTATTCAGGGTGAGCATTAATGGTGAACATTAACAGCATTTTTGTGATATTGTTTTTCCTCTGTCTTGGGTGTGCCGCTTTTTTCTGCAGTGCTGAGACTGCTTTCATTGGTATGCAGAAGCTGCGTCTGCAACATCTGATCCAGAGTGGACACCCTTCCGCTAAGAGGGTGGCAAAGATTGTGGAACAGCCGGAGAAATTTCTCGCTACAGTTCTTTTGGGGATCAACTTCTTTGAGACAGCAGTAGCCACTCTGGGCACAATCATAGCAGTGTCACTAATCCGAGATGCGAACTGGGCAGTAGCCATTGCTACTATCGTGATCACTATAGTAACCTTAGTTTTCGCTGAGCTTGTTCCTAAGAGTTTGGCAGTTCGTTACGGAGAAAGACTGGCTCTGAGATACGTTCGGCCTCTGGAAATCATCTCGGCCATTCTCTATCCTCTGGTTTACATCCTGAACCATATCGGGATTAGGTTTACCAAGTTAGTCGGGGAGGGCGAAATTTCCAAGCCGACCATCAGCGAGGAGGAATTTCATACAGCTATCAGTATAGGTGAGGCCGAAGGGGTAATGGAGGGTGATGAGGCAGAGATGTTACACAAGGTGTTTGAATTTACCGACAGCCCCGTGAGCAAAATAATGGTTCAGAGAACGGACCTTGCCTGGGTGGAGCAAGGGACGAAGCTAAAAGACTTTCTGGAGCTTTATGCCAAAAGACGCTACAGTCGTTTCCCTGTGTATAAGGATAACACCGATAATGTGGTAGGCATATTGCATGCCAAGGATGTACTGCTGAAACTAACCGATGAACCTGCCAGCAGAAACAGCGTCATTGACGATTTGGTGCGCCCAGCGCATTTTGTCCCTGAAAGCAAACGTCTGGGAGAGCTCCTGGCCGAGATGAAAGATGGTGGATACCATGCAGTGATCGTGGTAGATGAGTTCGGGGGAACTGCGGGAATGGTGACCTTGGGACAGCTAACCGAGGAGATTGTCGGCGATATTCATGACGAGCTAACGGGCAAAGAAAAGGATTTCATCGTAACTGGCGACAGCACCTTTCAACTGGATGGAGGATTCAGGATTGAGGAAGCCAACGAGGAATTGGGGCTGAATTTGCCCAGCGGTGATTATGAGACTGTGGCCGGCTTTATTCTCAGCCACCTTGGTCAGATACCAAAGCAGGGGGAGCAGTTTAAATACCAGAACCTAAAGTTTGTTATCACTGAAATGCGTGGAATGAAGATAGAAAAGGTCATCGTAACCAGGGAAAAGGGCGTTGCTGCATCGTAGGTCAGCGAGGAGCTTGAGTTTATTCTAGCTTAACATGGTGTGATTTTGGCGAAAGACCTTGAGAAGTCAAAGGAAATTGTCCCTGACCCGGCGCGCCAGCAGAAAGCACGAGAATACAGTAGACTACTGCGGCGCGGCTCTTTTATCGAACTCGGAATAGGGGCTATCCTATTACTAGTCCTTCTTTTCACCCCTGCCTCAACTACACTGGCGAGCCTTCTGGCTTTTCCTTTCCCAGTGTCAGCAGTCTTGTATCTACTAACACTAGCAGCAGGCTACGGATCGATAATGGCACCATTAAGCTATTACTACGGTTTTGTCTTGCCCCATCGTTACGGCTTATCAAAGCAAGCCCTGGCAAGCTGGCTAAGGGACAGGGTCAAAGCTACGGGACTGGAATTATTGCTAGGCTTATGTCTGGTTATAATCGTTTACTGGCTTATAGGGAATCTCCCGGCGCTGTGGTGGCTAGCAGCTGCCTTGATTATGTTCTTAGTCAGCTTAATCCTCACCTGGCTAACGCCCACCTTTCTTATACCTTTATTTTTTAAATTAAAGCCCTTAGAAGAAGGAGAGCTCAAAGAAAAATTGGTAAATTTAGCCAGGAGGGCGGGAGTTGATATTGCAGAGTGCCTTACCATGGATTTAAGCAGCAAAGCCACTACAGCTAACGCCATGCTAAGCGGCTGGGGCAAATCTAGACGTATTATCTTCAGCGATACTCTACTCCAGGGATATTCCTGGGATGAAATAGAGGTGACCTTAGCTCATGAGCTAGGACATCGTCTCCACCATGATATTCCCAAACTCATAGGAATCCAGACAGCTACTTTCTTATTGGCATTTTATCTGGCCAATCTAGCTCTGAGAGCAGGGGCGGTATTATTCTCCCTCCAGGGAATAAGTGATATCGCTGGCTTTCCCTGGCTAATTCTCGTTCTAGCCATGCTTATGTTGGTATTACAACCAGCACTTAATTGGTACAACCGCCGCGTAGAAATAGCGGCAGACGAGACAGCATTGGCGCTAAGCAATAACCCCCGAGCCTTTATTGGTTTGATGACTAAGCTGACCGACCAGAATCTAACCGAGGCCGAACCTAGCCAGTGGGCAAAACTTCTATTTTATGACCATCCCACCTATAATGAGAGGGTAAAACTAGCCCATAATTATATCTCTCGTTCTCAGTGAAGCGAGACAATCTAAGGAGGCCTTTTGAAGCTCATTTTAGTCAGGCATGGCGAAACTCATTGGAATAAGGACGGGCTTATCCAGGGAGGCGATAGCGATATCGAACTGAACGACACTGGATTGGAGCAAGCCGGAAAGATAGCAGCTTTCCTCAAGAATGAGCCCATTGTTTCTATACTCTCCAGTCCTTTGCAGCGAGCTATAGCTACAGCCGAAGTCATAGCCAGCCAGCACCAGTTGCCTGTAGAGATTGATCAAGGGCTTAAAGAGCTTAAAGTTGGTGACCTGGAAGGTATGTCCATTTCCAATTTGCGTACCACGTTCAGCCGGTTTTTACTACAATGGTGGCAAAGCGGAGAAGCCATGAAATTGCCCAATGGAGAAAGCCTTGTTGACTTGCAACAGAGAGCCTGGAAGGTTATTGAAGATCTGTTAGAAAAACATAAAGATGGAACGGCGGTAGTAGTCAGCCATTACTTCGTTACCTTAGCCATCATCCTCAAAGCTTTAAATTTGCCTCTGGACTGCTTTACCAAATTCAAATTAGACCTTGGTGGGGTAAGCGTTCTGGAGTTTCGGGATTATGGAGCCCGCTTGGTGACATTTAACAACACCTCCTATTAGCGTTAGCTGCGAGGGGCAAGGCAAGAAGCAATCAGTATGAACAAGACTGACCTAGAGTCGAAGGTTCTAGATTTTATCCAGCGGTATAGCTTGATTTCACGTAAGGAGCTAGTGGTTGTCGGGGTCTCAGGTGGTGCCGACTCAGTATGCTTACTCCATGTCCTGGCAAAATGGCGGAAAGAGCTAGGGATAAAACTTCACATAGCTCATCTCAATCATCAACTTCGGGGAGTTGAATCCGAAGCTGATGCTGAATACGTGTCTAATCTGGCTGGCTCGCTGGGCATTCCCATCACTGTTGATAGGCAAGACGTGGCTGCCTACAGGGTCGAAAGAAACTGCTCTATTGAGGAAGCTGCCCGGGAACTACGCTATACTTTTCTTGCCAGGGTCGCCAGAGAAGTCGGAGCCCGTCGAATAGCTATAGGTCATACCAGAGATGACCAGGTAGAGACCATTTTGATGCATATATTACGGGGAACAGGAATCACCGGATTGTGTGGTTTAGCCCCTTGCTCACCTTTGGCGTATGACAGCCAGGGAATGTCCTTACGAGCCAAAGCCCTGAGCGTATCGAAGGGGCAGCGAAGCAACCTCCTGGTAATAAGACCTCTTCTCGATATTACCAGAGAGGAAACCGCGAGTTATTGCCAGGAACACCAGCTTGAGCCGCGCATTGACTCCTCCAACCTGTCGCCTTCCTTCTTCCGAAATCGCCTTCGCCTCCATCTGTTGCCTCTGCTCAGACAATATAATCCGAGCATTGACCAAGCCTTGCTCCGTTTGGCTGATATCGCCAAAGAGGATAATGCCTTCATTGAACAGCAAACCTCTGGTTTGTGGGATCAGGTAGCCAGGCAGGAAAATAACGCCATCTACCTGGATAAAAAACAAATTGCTAGCTTGCCGATAGCCTTGCAGAGGCAATTATTGAGAGCAGCTGTGACCAGGTTGGTTGGGGACGTTCGAGACATTGAAGCCAATCATATCGAGGCAGCCAGGAGCCTGCTAAATAAACCGGCCAGCAAAAGAATCTCCCTACCCCACGGCCTTATCTGTCACGGAGGATATAATGAGCTTGCAATTACCAGTCTCTCCTCAGTCATTGCAAGCGAAGTGCGGCAATCTGAGCTTCCGCCCTGTCCTTTTCCTCCGCTGCCGGCCGAATTTCCTCTTAGAGTGCCTGGACAGACAGTTTTCCCGGGATGGAAGGTGATAGCCAGTATAGTTCGAGAGCGAGTGGCTTCTCTGTCATCGCGAGGCGCCCTGAACACAGGCGAGAAAATTTGTCAAAGCAATCTCGTTGCCCACTTCGATTTACAAAAAACAGGAATGAAACTCTTCGTCCGTCAGCGCCAGCCCGGAGACAGATTTCAGCCCCTGGGTATGAATATGCCCAAGAAGCTCTACGAGTTCATGGTTGACGCCAAGATACCTCGTTCCTGGCGAGGCCGTATTCCAATCGTCTGTTCCCCTCAACAAATCATCTGGGTAGTAGGCTGGCGCATTGATGATAGAGTCAAGACCACTGAAGCTAGCAAGGAAATCCTTCGTCTGGAGTTTATCAAGTCAGAGTGAAAGCAGTAGACAGGGAATTAAGTTTACGCCGTCTTACCGTCGAAGAAGCTCTATATCGGCTTGACCAATATCTTTACGATGCCTTTATGGCTGGCTTATCCTCTGTGTGCATTGTTCATGGCAAGGGGACAGGAAAATTACGCCATGCTGTACACGAGTCGCTAGCCAAGCATCCTCTGGTTAAGTCCTATCGCCTTGGTGATTATGGCGAAGGAGACTATGGCGTCACCATAGTGGAGCTGACAAATCGTTAGAGCCTGCCTCCCGTGTCATTGCAAGCGAAGCGTGGCAATCCTCATTGCCCCACCAAGATTGCTTCGGCTGGCTTTGCCAGCCTCGCAATGACGAGAAAAGTGTGAGCCATTGCTTATCCTCGGCCGGAAATTTTATAATGCTTCTTGATTTCGGGGAACCGGGGCATGGAAACGATTAGAGAGACACTAAGACAAGAGCGCATCCTTGCTGAACAGGAGGAATTATCAACTGGGATTAAGGAAGCGCATAGTGAGGTAGAATTCTTACGCCGGCGGCTTGACCGGCTGGCGAAGTTACAATCCCTTCTCAAGGAAAAGTACCACAGTAGATTGAAAAACCTTTCTACCCAGCTTAGGGACATAGATTTACAACAGTGGCAGCTTAAAAGTCTGACAAGGCAACTGAAAGGGAATAAAGAGAAGCAATCAATTATTAAAGAACAGATAGCTAGCCTGGAGAGGCGTAAGAAAACCCTCATCGGAGTAGCAAGACAAATTATCGGATATAAAAGAGCCAGTAATGCCCAGGTTGCCGCAATAGAAGAGGAACAAGAAATCCTTTCTCAGCAGATTAATGACCTGGAGCAGGCGCTAGAGCTTGCAGAACAAGCTGAGTTAGATAAAAAAGAGCTGGAGATTGTCGTCCCGCGAATTCATACCAAAAAAGGATGGCTGGAAGAGCATGCCCTGGACCTCACCAAAAGAACTATAGATTTGCTCTTCGACTTTTACATACCTCCCAAGCGCAATAGACGATTTAAGCTATAAGCTCTCCAATTTATCAAGCGAGGATAAACCTAACCACTTACCCCTTCAGGCAGAGATGAACTCGGCCACTACATGTGTTTTGGTCGAGTGGGGATGAACGCGGCCACGACATTTTTTGCCGATTAAGAAATTTAATGTCGTAGGGGCGGGGCTTGTCCCCGCCCCTTAGTGTTGCTAACATTATCAAGGCGTCTAAATGAACCTAAAACATCGTCAAAAAATTCGCCTGGACTCCGAAATATACCGAACTCCTGACCTGCCTTGTTTTGTCACCATAGCTACCAAGGGGAAACAGGAAATCTTTTCTCACCAGAGTCTGGCTGAGAATTTCGTGGCCTTATTGAGGACGGTATGCAAAGAGAATAATATTCCACTGTATGCATATTGCATCATGCCAGACCACGTTCATTTTTTGCTGAGCGCTTCGGAAACCAAAGGTATCATCGAGTTTGTTAGGGAAATAAAGAGCCGCTCTACCAAGCTGGCTTGGCAAGACGGCTACAGAGGAACTATTTGGCAAAGAAGTTTTTACGACCATTTTTTGCGACGAGACGAAGATTGCATGCTAGTTGCCAATTACATCGTTCATAACCCGGTGAGAAATGGTATTGTTGAACATTGGGAGGATTATCCGTTTTCCGGGTCGTTAGTCTATGAATTGTAGGGGCGTGCTTGTCCCCACCCACATCATCTCCACTGGTAAGGCGGGGATGAACCCCGCCACTACATAATCCTTAGCTAAGAAGCTTGGTTAGATTCAAGGCGTAATTTCTTGAGACGCAGCGGCTCGCAGCTTATCAGTTCAGCTTGCCCGCAGGGCGGGCTGGATAACCCCCGGCAAGAGACATAGCAGTTAGCAGTGCAACCCTGAACAGGTTTGAATCTACCATCAGCTTGTTTTCGGGCAAAGGGCAGTGGTAATCCCTCGCAGTGTGGTATGCCCCAGGAATCACTTTCCCCGGCGGAAAGTTCCTGGCAGGTGGCATAGGTCATTCCCCTGGCTTCAACCAATTCCTTGACTTTCCGGTGGAAGCCGAGCCTCAAGTTCTTGCGCAGGCGATAGCCTCCGCCTGACCAATGTGCCTCGTAGATGTATTCTTGCTCGAATTTCTTGGCTGCTAGCGGCGACTGGTTATAGATGACTTTGTATATTCGCTGCCATATGCTTGTGCCTTCGTGACCACCTGATGGAGAACGCCTCATGGATAGCCTGCCAGTGCTGGCGATGACATGTTTGGCTCCCACCGCGGCGAAGACGTCCAGCACCCCGGCTATTTTTTCAAACCAGGAATCGCCGTAAAGGGCCTGGAATAGATGGACCAGAATGGGGTCGAGGCGAATGACAATGTCTATGCCCATGCTAGATAGCTTGGCGGCAGCAGCTACCCTGGCATCGAACGAAGGCGCCCCTAGTGACAAAAGCCCGAGCACCTCAGGAGTCCCTTCGATGGTTATGGCTATAAATTTAGGCTTGTACTCGATAAAGCCAGGCAGTTCCAAAAGAAAGGATGGGTCGCCTTTGGTGGTGATGAAAAAAGAGACGCCGTAGTCCATAAGAAGCCCTATCAGTCTTTTGACCTCTCTTTTCAATTCAGGTATGTCCTGGCAAGGGTCGGAGATATTGGACAAGGAAATCGGCGGGCATAAAGTCAGCTTTTTAAGGTCCTTCTCCACCAACTCAGGCAAGTTGTTATAAATCAGGGTATCCTCGGAGTAGTTGGAGTAAATAGCTTCTCTGGCATAGCAGTAGATACAATTATGCAGACATTGGTTGGGACCCGCTGGCGTGACATTGATAATCCAGCAATGAAAACACTTCCGTTCCGGATGAGAGTAGGGGAAATCGTGGAAGGTCGAACCTTTCTTGGCTATCAGTTTTACTGCCACAATCCTATTTTAGCAGTTTAGCCAATTTGTGAACTCGTGAATGAATTCCAAGGAAACAACACCAACTAGGCCTGTTATAAATCAAGCATTATGTCCCATTAGGCACGAAGAATGAGCATGCAAGTCTATGGTTTCAAATATGGTGAAATAGCTTTATGAAATGAAATCATTCCATCAATCAGGCGATCCTGTAATCTTGGCCACTCATCTTCGTTATCGCGATAGCCACCATCTTCATAATATTTAGCAATTAGGCATGCCCTCTTAGTGTCAAGCCTTTGCCAAGAAAGATGATTCCCGAATATGGTTTCAATATTACTCTTCTCCTTGTAAAGTCTGTCAAAGATTTTTTTATTTTCGTCTTTGTCGCCGGTATCAATATAAAACTCGATACCAGTTCCATGCTGTAGAACATAATAGTTATAGGAGAGTCCGCTTTTTCCAGCCCCAGCACTGGCCCAATTATTTCTTCCTGGTGAAATATTTGCATGAAGTTTCGTTCGTTTCTTTGCCTCATCAAGAAGCCGTGTCCACCATTTTTCTCGAAGTATATGCCTCTCAGAAAGTTCCTTCTTAGTTTCTCCAACTCTCCGGCTTTCATCGCTAGGCCCTGCTATCAAAGTCAGCAAAGGCGCTGGTTCTGAATCGCCAATCTTGATTGCCTCTATTCTTAATAGGTAGAAGGCGGCCAAGTTTGACTCATTTATCCACGATATTGCTTTCATGTGTTCAGCTCGTGGATTTTCCACTATCCATATTGCCACTCTTGCGTTGATATTTGAGAAGTATGTCAGTATTTTACCGAGATGGTCATGATCACTTTTACCAAGTTGGTTTTCAATGACAACAAGATTTCCATCACGATCTTCTGCCGTCAAATCTACACTGAAATCACCAACAGCTTTTTCTCTTTCGGCATTCGTAAGTTCAAGATCGATGATATCATTGATGACATCGATATTCTTCTCTAACCAGGTTGTTAATCCTGAAGCTTCATGAGACCACACTTCTCTTAACGGTACCCTGACTATTCTTCCGATATCTGCCATTACTGCCCTCCAGAAAGGTTTTTTGCTGAGTCAATTATACTCCCACAATTCCATTAGAGACAATCACAATGATTTCTTTAGATAGAATTCCATGGACACCATACCAATTAGGTCTACTACAAATTAGGTATTATGTACCCAGAATTGAAAGCACTCATTTATTGCAATTGGGTTCCAGAAGCTCGAAGCCGCTCTGCTTGTCCTGAATACGCACAACCTTTGCGCCGAGGATTTCATAGAGGATGACTTCTCCCACAAGCCAGGTGGTGACGCCATGGCGCAAGCATCCGGTCATAGTCTGCCCCGCCCGCCCCAGCGCAGCATGGATATGCAGAGTCGGTTTGCCATCTTCTCCGGGGGCAAGTACGCCCACCCCCACCACCTCATGTGCACCATCAATAGGTAGAAGCATGGGCTCCGGCGGCCTTTCTTCCGAACGCCGCGGACCGACAACGACGTCGCCACCTCCAATGCCACCTACCAGGATAGCCTGTCCCACAGACACCCGCTTCTTCCTGGCAAACCGCTCGATACACTCGGGCACAACATCTCCATCCTCCAGCCGTATCACAAAAACCCGGCCAATTTTTCCTTCACATGCTTTCATTGTAAACCTCCTCTTGAAATTCCAGGATACAATGCCAATTAAGCCTACCATAAACAAGGTATTGTGTCTCTAGAATAGCTAGTGAATACCCCCCACCGGGATTGCCACGCTTCGCTCGCAATGACACATTCCCCTTGTCATTGCGAGGAGTGCAAGCGACGAAGCAATCTCGACGGGCCGAGATCCTTCGCTTCGCTCAGGATGACAGGGAGACGGCCTCAGGACTTTCACTCACGGATTCAGGCAGACAAGTTCGGTTACCAGGAGCTCTAGAGCTAATTTATCGCTGTATTTGCCAGTTTTGATGGCTAAGTCGGTTTCCAAAAGCTTATCGTAAGCCCGCTTCACGCCTTCAAAATCATACAGTTTGGCCTGGCTAAGCGTTTTATCTAAGCTGTAGCTTGATTTCAACCCCAATCTATCCTGAATCTGCAGGCGGGACAACCCCTTTCCCAAATCTCCGGCTTGAGCTATTAAGCGGAATTGCCTGGTAATCATAGTGAGAATATACGTTGGTGCCACACCCTCATCATATAGCCAATGAAGTATCCGTTGGGCTAACTCGGTCCGACCTTCGGCCACGGCATCCACCAGAGCAAAGATGTTAGCTTCCTGGACATGACTTACCAGTTGTCTAACATCATCTTCTCCGATAGGGCGCTCCTGGCTATAAAGAAGCAGTTTCTGGATTTCACCATTCATCGCCCATAAGTCTCCACCTATGAGTTCAGCGAGCAAATTAACGGCCTGGGGGGTGATATCGCCGCCCTCTGCCTTTACGCGTCCTCGTATCCAGTCCTTTAAATCCCTGCCTCGCAACAAGGGGAAGGTTCTTACTTCAGCTAATGGTAAAAGCTTCTTTAATAGAGGATTTTGGCCCTGCACCTCCTCATCAACTAGCACCAACACAGTCGTTTCGGGCATTTGCTCGATGTAAGAAGACAGGTCTTCCCATTCCCCCAGCCCGTTTCCCGATTTGCCTTTGCCAGATCGGGGCCGGCTCTGTTTTACCTCAAAGCGCCCTAATAAGCCATCGACTATAACCAGGCGATGTGAGGACAAAAAGGGAGCGGCACCACATTTATTTCTAAGTTCCCTTAAAGTTAGATGTTGACCCTCTAACCTGGTGGTGTTAGTCGCCACCATCTCCCGATCGCCCAGGTCAGCTTTAATTATCCCCATAGCTTGATTAAGGGAGAAGTCGTCTTGACCATAAAGAATATAGAGCATTTCCCTCGTATTCTATCACAGCACCAGCTTTTCCTGGCAGAAGCTCAAAGCAAAATATGCTAGGATATAATCATGAAGGTTGCCATTATCGGGATACCTACGAGCGGCAAAACGACTATCTTTAATGCCCTGACCAGAGGCACGGCTGAAGTTGCCGCTTATTCCGCAACCCTGGCTCCCAATATCGGCGTGGCTAAGGTATCCGATTCCCGGCTATCAGTGCTGGAAGGTATATTCCAGCCCAAAAAGACTATTCCCGCAGAGGTGAGTTACATAGATATTGCCGGTTCCATCAAGGGCTTCGGCAAAGAAGGTGCCGGGGGAGAATTCCTGAACTACCTGACTACTGCTGATGCCTTGCTCCAGGTAGTCCGGACTTTTGAAGATGACCAGGTCCCCCATCCCGAAGGAAGCATAGAGCCGAAACGAGACATAGCTTCCTTAGACTTAGAACTCTCCATTTCCGATTTAGCTATTATGGAGAGAAGGCTTGAGAAACTGGAGACAAGCTTAAAAGGAGCTAAAGCAACAGAGCGGGAGTCCTATTTAAAGGAGCAACTTTTGCTGCAAAAAATTAAGGCGGAGCTGGAGAAGGAAATACCGATAAGAATACAGGGCCTGGCTAAAGAAGAACTCAAAATGCTAGCCAACTATCAATTTCTTACCGCCAAGCCCATGTTGGTAGTCCTTAATGTCGGAGAGGGGCAAATATCACAGGCTGCACAATGGGAAGGTGAGATAAGTTCTCTTTATCCCCAGTTTGCCGTGGTCGCCCTTTGCGGTAAGCTGGAAATGGAGCTAGCTCAGCTCAGCGACGCTGAAGCCAGGGAATTTCGTGAAGCCATGGGACTGAGCAAACCGGCGCTGGACCGGGTTATAGACCTTTCCTATAGTCTTTTGGGATTGGTTTCTTTCTTTACCGCAGTTTCCTCTGAGCTAAAGGCCTGGACTATCCCCGGTGGAACTCCGGCACCCAAAGCGGCAGGAAAAATCCATTCCGACATGGAAAGGGGGTTTATCCGGGCTGAGGTTATCAGCTATAGTGGTTTGGCAAGCTGCGGCAATTTAGCTGAGGCGAGAAAAAGAGGCCTGCTCAGGACAGAGGGCAAGAATTACATCATCCAGGATGGAGATGCAGTTACCTTCTTATTTAATGTCTAGGCGCTTTTTATTCTATTCAAGCTCTGAAATTTGACCTTCACCAATGAGAATAGGGAAGAGCCGGACACAATGAAACAAATAATATTCACTGATTTAGATGGCACCCTTCTGGACTCTAAAACCTATTCCTATGAAAAATCCCTGGCGGCGATAAACCGACTTAAAGAAAAGGGCATACCTATCATATTTTGCTCAGCCAAGACCAGGGCCGAGCAGGAGATATATCGGCGCGAATTGGGACTGTTTCACCCTTTTATAGTGGAAAATGGTAGCGCCATTTTCATCCCCCGAGCTTATTTCCCCTTCCCCTTTGATTATCATAAAGCTGTGGACGACCTTCTGGCTATCGAGTTGTCAATCCCCTATGGTAGAGTCCGTAAATTGCTGGCTAAAATTAGTAAAGAGAATGACTTTCGCTTCACAGGCTTTGTAGATATGAGTGCTGCTGAAGTAGCTGAAATAACCGGCTTAAATTTAGAATCTGCCAAATTAGCCAAGCACAGAGAATACGATGAACCGGTAAGGTTTGATTCCTCAGGAGAGAAGGACTTAAGCAAGTTCTTTACAAAGCTTGGCGAAGCTGGTCTCAACTGGTCCTATGGAGGACGGCTTTATCACGTTATGGGAGGTGGCGATAAGGGGAAAGCAGTGGAAATGTTGAGTGGTTTATATCGCAAAATGTGGGGGAAGATAAGGACCGTCGGGCTAGGCAATGGGCTGAATGACTTATCTATGCTTTCGCAGGTTGATATACCCATCCTGGTACAGAAAAGAGATCATAGTTGGGAAGATATAAATTTGCCCCGCTTGCGCAAAGCCCAGGGGGTTGGGCCTGAAGGCTGGAGTAGAGCAATCTCGGAGATATCTGGAGATTGAAGTCCAGCCAGAAGTGCCCATGGACAAATCTAGAGCCTGAAAACCTCGTTTTCCAGGGGTAACGAATTAGCTTACGAATTTTGACAATAACTGTGAGTTTGGTATTATGGCTTGAGAGGATAGGATATGTTTATTGAGAGCCCGAGGTACACAGAACGTTTTGGATCAGTGAGAATGAGCCATGTGCAGAGGGTGATATCTTTAGACTCAGGGGTGAAAAGAAGGCTCCCTACCCATGGTGCCATAGGAATAAGAAGGATAGATGAGGAAACGATTCGGCATTTTGAAGACAGGATGGCAATCGTTATCCCAACTAAAGATGAAAAGCTTAGGCTTCTGGAAGGAGTGGTTAGCGGTGTGCCTCATGATTGCCTGGTAATAGTAGTCTCCAATAGCCAAAGGAAAAGGGTCGACAGATTTAGAATAGAAGGCGATGTTCTCGACCAGCTTTGTCGCTTTACCCTTCGCCAGGCCTTAATTATTCATCAGAAAGACCCTGCTATCGCCAAAGCAGCAATGGATGCCGACTATAACGACCTCCTGGATGGAGATGGGCTAGTGCGCGATGGCAAGGGTGAAGCCATGATAATAGGATTAATTGCGGCTAAGGCGGCGGGTAAAGAATATGTTGGCTTCATTGATGCCGACAACTATTTCCCGGGGTCGGTGTTGGAGTATGTGAGGAACTACGCCGCGGGCTTCAGCCTGGCACAGTCTCCTTACAGCATGGTGCGGATATTGTGGCGATATAAGCCCAAGATCTCGGCGGGGTTATACTTTAAGAAATGGGGAAGAATATCAGAGATCACCAACAAATATCTGAATAGCCTGATATCTACTAAAACTGGGTTTGAAACCGAAGTTGTAAGCACTGGTAATGCCGGTGAACATGCCATGAGTATGGCGCTGGCGGAAATCATACCTTACGCTTCGGGATATGCTGTGGAATCACAAGAATTGATATCTTTGTTCGAAAATTTTGGCGGCATTTTGCCCACCAAAGAAGCAAAGGTGATAGAGCAAGGAATAGACATACTCCAAATTGAGACCAGAAACCCCCACCTGCATGAAGAGAGAGGAAATCAACACCTTAATGAGATATTACTATCCTCAATGAGCACCATTTACCATTCGCCTTTGTGCGATAAGAAAGTGAAGCAGGCGATTTCAGCGGAGTTACTTAATCAGGGGATTCTCAAGGATGGGGAGTCGCCCTCTCCTGTTCATATTAATTCCCCCCTAAGGAATGTGAAGGTTAGCAAGTTTATCGACGCTATACGAAGCGACTTCGATAAATACCACGTGCTGCACTAAATCTAATTTCTAGAACGAAATCGTACCTGGCTCGATAGTTTTACCCGGCCAAATCTTAGTTCCATTGGATAATTTACTCCCCTCACCGATTCGCACATCATCACCTAAAACACAGCCGTCTAAAATTTCGCTTTCCTCACCGATATAACAACGGGAGGCAATCAGGCAATTTTTCAGCTTGGCTCCCTGGCCAATTTGACAATCTTGCCATAATACCACCCCTTCTATTACAGCGCCTTCTTCTACACGACACCTTGTTCCCAATACGGCAGGCCCCCTCACTATGGAATCCTTATCAATAAAGCAGGCTTCGCCGATTATCGCGGGCCCCTCAATTCGAGCTGAAGAGTGAACAAAGCTTTTACCTTCAAATTTGAGACCCTTATTGCCTACTCCGACCAAGTCGGAGCGCCGGAGCAAATCGTGCTGTAATCTCAAATACTTATCTGGAGTGCCTATATCAATCCAGTAATCCTGGAACGGATAACCATATATAGCCTGCCCTTTCTCCAGAAGCGGTGGGAAAACATCACGCTCAAACATGGAAAAGGAGTTGGGGGCGATATAATTCAAAATATCGAGTTCTAATATATAAATACCAGCGTTAATCATATTCGTAGTTACCTTGTCCCGACTGGGCTTTTCTATAAAACGTTTGACCCGGCTCTGACCATCTGTCTCCACCACTCCATAAATAGTAGGGTCATCTACAGGTGTCAAAACCAGACTGGCTATAGCTTTATTCTGGCGGTGTAGTTGTATCATCGCGCTCAGGTCAATATCAGTGAAAATATCCCCATTAAAAACGATGAAGGCATCATCCAGAAACCTTTCAGTATTTTTCACCGCCCCGGCCGTCCCCATGGGAAAATTTTCTATCGAGTAAGTTATCCGGACACCGAGCTTGTTGCCATCGCCGAAATACTCCTGGATCTGCTCAGGTGCCTTTCCGATAGCGAGCACTATGTCAATAATATTGTGCCTTTTCAGATAGCCCACGAGGTGCTCAAAGAAAGGCCGGTTCAACACAGGAACCATTATCTTTTGAGTGTTACAAGTAAGGGGACGCAGCCTGGTCGCTTCCCCACCAACCAGAATAACAGCCTTCATCCTACCTAAATCTACCTTATACTAAGCAAATGCGTCAACCTTCTTATGCGGCTTATGATTCTATCCTCCTAATCCATTAACCCGCCGGGATTTGCTTTAACTTCCTTGCTATGTTACTTTTTCGCTATTAAAGCAAGGAGGGAAGATGGAGGTGAAGGTAAACAAAACAAAAGTTTCTATTGCCCAAGGGGATATCACCAAGCAAGCTACTGAAGCCATCGTTAACGCTGCCAACCCCAGCTTAATGGGTGGTGGAGGGGTGGATGGGGCAATACATCGAGCCGGGGGACCGGCAATACTAGAGGAATGCCAGAAAATCGTTGCCCAGCAAGGAAGATTGCCCACTGGCAAAGCTGTAATCACCACAGGCGGGAATCTCCAAGCACAGTATGTGATACATACTGTTGGCCCCATCTGGCATGGTGGCAGCGGAAATGAAGCTGAGCTTTTGAGAAGCGCCTACCGCGAGTGCCTGAAATTAGCTACCGAGAACAAATTGGCCAGCATTGCTTTCCCTTCCATAAGCACCGGAGCCTATGGCTATCCCGTGGATGAAGCGGCAAAAATAGCGGTAAGCACCGTCGTTTCATTTCTTAAAGAGCAAGCGACATCTCTTAAAGACGTCGTGTTTGTCCTCTTCGATTCTCGCACTTACCAAAGCTATCGCTCTGCTTTACAAGTCCACCTCAACCGCTCAGAAGCGTAAGAAAAACAAAATTTTAAGCCATAAATCCTAAATACTAAACAATGTCAAATGACCAGAAGCCTAATGCTCAAAAGGTTTTGAACCTTGAATTTGGATATTGCGATTTGTTTAGGATTTAGTGCTTTGAGTTTAGAATTTGACAGAGGAGTGGGAAGTGGGAAAAATAGAGTTGCCCCCTTTTACGTATAGAATCCCTTAGGGTCGAATAGCCTTAATAAAGTCACTTCCTCTTTAGCTATTGGTTGAGCCTCTTTTAAATTGGGGCTGACCTTAAGTTCCCAGCCAACTTTCTCTTTTATCCCGGCTATGGCTTCTTTTACTGCCTGTTTTGGTCTGGATGGAATATAGGTTGTCAGCGTAAAGGTTTCTTCACCGCCAATCTTTTCAAAAATGCCGACATCGGTTACCAGTGTCGTCACATTTTTCCCATTGAAGGTAATATAAGGCACTTTTTCCACTAACCTCTGTTTGCCCGAGTTGATTACCACTACGGTCTCTCTATTACCGGTAGCTATATCGTTGGCTCCTCCCGAGCCGACCAGATATCCTACGCCGGGAAGTTTCGTAGAGTTCCCATTGCCATATTTATCTATCTGCCCCCCTCCCAGAATACCCAGGCATTGATTTGAAGAGCCGCCAACGAAGACTCCGAGCATAGTTTCGTTGTTGTTCAGTATTTTGCACGTGTGCATGTTGTGATAGCTGAATATAAATGGGTCTGAGGCTCTGGGAAGGTGGCCAAACATGCCTATTTCAGCCATTAAATCCACGTCGTAGCCTTTTTCTTTTAGTTTATAGGTTGCCAGCCATCCTGCCAGATGTGACAGCCCAACACCAGCGAGTATTGTCTTGTATCCCCCGGCAACGAATTTGTCGCTTATAACCTGCGCCGCAGTGACCACCATCTTCTCCAGCGAGTTCGGTTCTTTGTTGAAATCCAGATTGGGTATCTCAGCTACTGTTTCATCTTTCCACGAACCCGAATGAGCCTTGCCTTTAAGATAAAGAAGCCTGTCTCTGCCAAGTTTGGCAAGATACTCGTTGTAGTCCTGGCAATCTAGAATCCAGTACTTTATCCACTCCGAGAATTTTCGCTCATCCCTTGATGCTTCCCGGCTTTCAGTAAGGAAGTCATAGTCTTCAAAGTAGTGCTCGAATTCAGGCAGACCGCAGTTGGGCATCCCCGCGGGATGTGCCCCATAAGGGACTTCGCAGACTGCCTTGACCATGTACGACGGAATTCGGACAAGATGCGAGTGCCTGCGTATATATTCCGTGGGAACGATTTTCTCTGCGCTGACGACGACTCCCTGTTTTGCCCCCCAGGCTCCAAAGACATCAGCCGCCAGGGGATAGGTAATAATTGTATTTCCGCAGCGGTCGGCAGCAGCGCCGTGAACCAGCGCAATATCCGGTCTCAATGCACTCATAAGTCCTATTTTCTGGCCGGGGACAAACGGATCATCTATGACCGTAAACGATTCCTTGTTTTCCTCCTCCATGGAGCTTCCCACAATTGACCTGGTGGGAATTACACTCCAGCCCATGGCTCCAGCCAAAAGTCTCTGGGGGATGGTAAGCATCGTCCAGTTCTCAAACTCCACTTCACCGGAGAGATAGGCTTTCTGAGCCACGGGATTCGGTCCTGGCGATGGGTATACGTCACCGATGTAACTAGCTATGATTTTCTTGGCCAATTTTCCGTGAAGTAAAGCCAGCACGGTTGCTGTGATGCCATTATTTATAATGGTAAACTGGGGATTTTTGCCCCAGAACTCCTTGACAAGCTGATTGATTAGAGCTCCGCCTCTGCCGGCAAAACTGATGGACATTCCCTTTTTAACGTGCTTCTTGATAGCTTCATCAAGGGAGCAGACCTTATCTTCACCTTCAACTACGGGAAGTCTGAATCTTGAATCTAAGAAAGATTTTAATTCTTCTGTTTCCATCGTTGTGCCCAAATGTTTTGCTGTGTAGGCTTTTAGTTCGTCTAGTGTAATAGTTTAGTTTCCCTAAAATCCTAGTTATGCTATATCACTCCCTTCGCACTGTCAAGCATTTTTCGAAACGTGGATGCCTATGGTGATTGGAGCTCAGGTGTATCTTCTTTAGCTTGTCTGATTATATAGGGTATTGTATGATAGATAAAACTTAATTGGCCGTGATAGTCTAGTGCCGACATTCAACTTGGCAGCCAAGAAGAAACAGTCGAGTCAAAGATGGAGATAATCCCAGCCGTTGACATCAGGGGTGGCAAGTGCGTCAGGCTATATCAGGGTGATTATAAACAGGAAACTGTTTTTGATGAGGACCCTGTGACAGCCGCCTTGACCTGGTATTCCCAGGGAGCACGATGGCTCCATATTGTCGATTTGGACGGGGCGGTGGCCGGTGAGCCCCAAAATATGGAGGTGATTGAGGAGATAATAAAGGAGCGCGGCCTGCTAATAGAATTAGGCGGTGGTATCAGGCGAGAAGAGGTGGCCAAAAAATTGTTGCGCCAGGGGATAAGCCGGATAATCTTGGGAACTGTGGCGATAGAGAACAGAGAACTGGTAAAAAAGCTTTGCCAGCAATTTGGCGAGGCTATCGCAGTTAGCCTGGACGCCTGGGATGGCAAGATAGCCACCCATGGCTGGCAGAAGAATACGGTTGTCGAGGTTCTCCAGCTAAGCCGAGAGATGGTTGATGCCGGAGTGAGGCGCTTTATTTATACTGATATAAAGAGGGATGGCACCCTTACCGAGCCTAACTTCGACATGATAAAGAGATTGCTTACTGAAACAAATGTCCCTGTCATTGTAGCCGGGGGGATTTCCAGGCTGGAGCATCTGCAGAGGCTTAAGGGACTCGGGGCGGAGGGAGCCATTATAGGCAAAGCCCTTTATACCGGAGATATCAATTTAGGTGAAGCGATAATCAATTTTGGAACTTAAACCGACCCTAGAAAATCTTGGATTTTCTAGGGTGCCCAGTTAATATTTAAAGTAAATTTAGGGGGTCCCCAAAAAGTCGTACGACTTTTTGGGGATATCTTAGGAGGCAAATGTTAGAGTTTGATGATAAAGGCTTGATTCCAGCTATTGTCCAGGATGCCAGGAATGGTGAAGTCTTGATGCTGGGCTATATGGACAAAGAATCGCTAAAGCGCACATTAGCCAGCGGAGACGTCTGGTTCTACAGCCGCAGCCGGCAGGAATTGTGGCACAAGGGAGAAACCTCGGGCAATTTCCTCAGGCTGAAGTCCATCACCAAGGATTGCGATAGCGATGCTCTCCTTATCAAGGCTGAGCCTACCGGGCCAGTATGTCACACCGGCAACAGGACTTGCTTCTTCCAGCAATTGGAGAGAGCAGACTCAGCATAGTAGCCTGGTCCATCTTTTGAACAAGCGCTGAGTCTATCTCCGCCTTACCCAGGGCGGGGAGGCGAATCCTGCCCTTACAGACAATATTCGAGAAATCCTAAACCTTAAGTACCAAGTCCTAAACAAAAGAAAGAAAAAATCTAATTCCTTTCACCGAAATACCAATGCTCAAAACGTTTAAGATTTTGGATTTTGACATTTGGATTTGTTTAGAGCTTAGAAATTAGGATTTGGAATTTAGTCAAGGTGATTGCCACGCTTCGCTCACAATGACACACCACCTTGTCTTTGCGAGTCCCGATTTATCGGGACGAAGCAATCTCTTTCACGAAAAGAGAAGGGGCAGCTTCACGCTGCCCCCCCTCTTTTAACTCTTTATCCGTTCCTCTCGTTGCCAGCCAGAGCAATCTCTCCGCTGCCGGTTCCGGGAAATCAACCTGACAATCTCACTGAGAGTCCTCTCTCACCAGCAACCGAGCGAGAACATTATGCCACTGTTTGAAAGTTACGCGCAGGCTGTTGCGTTGAAGCACTCTCTGAGCCCATCAGCTAAACTAGCAAGGACACCTGGTAGCCAGGTCGGCAGGCCCAGGGTAACAGCAAGCGGGGTTATTATTGAACCCACCAGATCTACGCCCCACGCCAGCATATCTACTGACCAGGAAAGAGGACCACCGGCCCAACCACCAATGCTGTCCATGAGACCCGCATTTATCCAGCTGGGGAGACCTAGTGCAACTCCCGCAGCGGTCAAAATGATTCCTACCAGATGGAACCCACTCTGGATGATGGCGAACGGGATTGTAGCATACGTCGTCGGCGGAACATATGTGTCCGCCGCTGCAGCGACAGGCAGCACCACCATGGCCACTAAGGCCAGAGCAACAGCTATACTAATTAATTTTTTCACCTAAACCTCCTTTATTATTTTTGATATTTCAACACTGTCTTACCATCCCAAGTTCCCGGCCTCGGGATGATACATGCTTTTCTCTTGAACTCCTCCCTCAACACCTCCTTTCCGGGCTCTCAGCCCATTGTGGTTGACTCAATTACGTGAAACAGGACAAATGTTAAGATCTTGTTAATTAAGTATATTTTACAAGGAGTGAGTTGTCAAGTCCTTCAAGAGACTATTATCAAGGTTTACAAAGATAATTTTCTGGGGCATATCTTGACAAACCTATCAAACTCAGGATACTATGTTTTTACTTAAATAAAAGAAAGAAGGTGGTAGTAGTTTAGTTTTCCTAAAACAGGCGTATAGTTCGCCATATTTCATAGATTCGTCTAAACAAACTTTGTGGGGAAAACTTATCTGCTACGAGAGTTGAGAGTGCATATAAAGCGAATATGGGCTCCCATCATAGTCGGGCTTTTACTACTGATGCCGCTATTGCCCCGACCTGCTCTGGCTGATGGGCCGGGAATAGTACCTGGGTCTGTTGCTTACACGGTTAACGAACCCACTGCCGCTACCATCACCTGGACTACCGATAATATTAGCGATAGTCGTGTAAACTACGGTACCACCCCTGCACCAAGCGACGTTGTAAATATTGTATACAATAGTAGTTATGTCGCCAGCCATTTAATACGCCTCACAGGCTTAATCCCGGACACAACCTACTACTTTGAGGTTGTCTCTACCAACTCCTCAATCGGAACTTCCGTTGATAATAATGGTGGCGCATACTACTCCTTCAGAACACCTCCCCCGCCAGTAGGGTATTACTCCATTACTCTCAACCCTGTTTGCGGCGTCTGCGGCGAATTGATCGACGTAGGGATCTGCGGCGAGGTGATCGGTGTAACAGCCATCGTCTCAATACCCGGCACCTATTATATTTGCTGGGATTCTCTCACGAATATCAAAGAGACTTTCACAGCAGATACGATCGGAAGCTACTCCCTCGCGATCTATACCCCCGAAGCTATCAAGGGCCCTCATACGGTTTATTTGGTGTATAGTACTGATACTGGTAACGCAAAGGCGTCAGCTGTTTTTACAGTCCTCCCTTCCGTAAAGCTTGTTGATCCCAAAACCGGAAATGAAACCAGCGAGGGACCAGTAGGCACTACTGTAACTTTCAACGGCTATGGTTTTACCTCATCACAGCAACTCCAGATTAAATTTAATGACACAGTGATAACTACAACTACGGCCAATTCTGCGGGTAGCTGGACGCTAAATTATACTATCCCAGCCACCCCCGGTGGCGGCTATGTCTTCGATATCCAAGCTAAAGAAGGTACAGTATGGGTAGCTTGGGTGAGCAAGTATTTTAAGGTGACCCCAAAAATCACTGCCACGCCAAGTTCGGGGACAGTGGGGCAGACGGTCACGATAAATGGCACAGGCTTTGCCAGTAAAGAAAAGGATATTGAGGTTACCTTCGGTGGGAAGAAGGTGAAGAAAATCAGCTATGCTGAAGAGAATGGCTCCTGGGGTGACATAATTACTGTTCCTGCTGTCCAGAGGGGTGACTATAAGATTGACGCCTCAGGAACATTGACCAGGGCTCGTGATGTCCCTGATGTTACGTTCACCGTGAACCCTGGAATACTGGTTGAGCCAATTTCGGCTTATATAGGCGATACGATTACCGTTATCGGAGGTGGTTTCGCAATCGGGGAAACGGGCATCCAAGTTTACTTTGATGGGATGGTTGTTAGCCCCAGCACCATCACCGCTAATATGTCTGGTTGTTGGGAATCCTCCTTTACCCTGCCGGCCAGCACCTACGGCAGTCATACTGTCTCGGCTTCCGGTGACATAACCACGCCTCCTGTGACAAGGACCATTAACACTCAAGCCGAAATACTGCAATTCAGCCCTGCCGAGGGAGCTCCCGGCGACTCAGTTAGCCTCACCGGCAATGGTTTTCACGGTAGTCAAAAATTAACGGTGACTATTGGCGGGGGTGCCGCGCCAATTGATGCGCCAAACACTACCCAACTCAATGGCAATGTTGTCATTAACTTCCATGTGCCCAAAGGAAGCACTGAAGGCCAACGAACGCTGGTGGTGACCGATGAAGGTGGAGCTACTGCCTCGGTCGCCTTCATGGTAACGAAGAAAACTCTATCGACAACTCCACTGCCCATCTCGCCCGAAGACAGCACACTCAGGTCGGGAATAGTGACTTTTAAATGGCAAGGGGTAACGAATAGTACTGGTTATACTTACACCCTGGAGATAAGCCGAACTGCTGGTTCTACACCCTTCTGGTCTAGGCCAGATATTAAGGGAAGCAGCTATACACTAACTGACACACCAACTGTAACAGAGACTTTGCAGCCGGGGACCTACTACTGGCGGGTTAAGATAGTAGATAACTTTGGCAACGAAGGCGCCTGGTCGGATTCTATCAAGTTCACGGTGTCTCCGATTCCGACCTGGGTATGGGTAGTAGTGGGCCTGGTAGTGCTGATCGTTCTCATGGTCGTGGCCTATCGAGAAACAAAATTCAAGGTAACAGAATAACCAACTCGTTGGAATTTTCTCTCGGTTCTGCAATAAGACTTGCAGCCGGGAAGGTTATTATGATGGGGGGGGGAAAATTAGGCAAGATTAGTTGTACCTGCCCGCATAATCCCCTATGAAATTCTTAAAGAAGAGCAAGGCGAGTTTTCCCCGGTGCACTAAGGAGAGGAGGGCGATATGATAGGCTGTTTAATGCTCTTACCGCTCGCAGGGCTTTTACTGGCCGGGACTGTAGTTACGAGTACTTTGACCATAGCCATGGGTGCAGTTACGAGTATGCTTACCATAGCCATGGGTATGTTTATTGGTACTTTGATGGCTTGTGCTACAGCTTTCCTGGCTTTCGTGATGTTCATATTGTCATGAGTCCATGGTAAAGTGTATATGGGGCACAATGAAGAAGAGCAAGGCGAACTTTTCCCGGTGCACTAAGGAGATTAGGACGATATGAGTTGTTTAGCGCTCCTCTTGCTAACCGCGGTTATCGTTTACTTCGGTGCATTAATATCCTTTTTCCTAGCTGTCGGGGCAGTCCCTCTAGCCATATTGTGTTTGATCCTAATACCGTTAGCTATTCTTTTTACATGGCGCATTCTCTATCCCTGGCTGGTACGGATGGGCAGATGGTCAGCTCAACTCAGAAACCTCATCTTTCTGGCCTTTGTGCTGACAGCCGCAGGTGTTGGCCTGGGCTATGTCATTAAGAGTGTTCCAACTGTCACACTACCACTAGTAGGAATAACAGTACCCGTCACAGTCCTGATCCTTGTACCGCTCTTCCTCTTCTTGCTCTTACTGGCCATAGCGGTATGGCTGGTGAGGCTGTGGCGCCGTGGCTGGCCTCTGGCGAGAAATTTCTTCTGGGACATTTCGTTTCGTATTGTTGCCCTGTTCGGGAAAATACTACTGGGTATTCCTCTAGGTGTAACCTGGTTTCTCTATCACCCTCCTCTACGCTGGCTAATAGCAGCCCTCCTGTTCTACCTCAGGGGGCTCGCAGCCGCAGCAGCGTGGCTTGTGTATAACCTACCATTGCGGAGCATACTGAAGGCTGTCGCTTTCATTACCCGGTTAATCGGTCGAGTTGTAGCTGCGATTCTCTATAACCCGCCGATACTCTGGCTTGTACAGGCAATGCTCTTCGCCCTCAGGCTGATAGCTCGCCCCATCAGCACGGTAATTTACGGCATTGTGTCGTGGTGGCCTGTCACAGGCGTCAAAGGGACACTAGGGAAAGGGCTAACCACTGAGAGCAAGTCGTATCAGGACTACAAATATGCGGGTAGTGGGCCACTTTGAAAGCCAGCGATGTCCATATGGGCAAAGACTCGGCTAAATATCTCCTTGCCATAGGCCGCTATTCGTGGCGTTAACTAACTTCCGAGACTAGACCCTATCAGGACTACAAGTATGCCTAGAATGACGATAGCGGCGCCGCCTAGCAAGCCAGCGACGTCCATATGACTAAAGACCCGGCCAAATATCTCCTTGCCAAAGGCCGCCATTCGGGGCGTTAAGCTGCCTGATTCATTAGAGGATTCCGATGCCGTCTCCGATGAGCTTCTATCAAACATGGGCAATACCAATTTTTTCCACTCACGCGACTCCCGATAGACTACACCGGCTATTATTATGCCCACAATGATGATGAAAATCCCTAAGATTAACACCAATGAAGCTAGGTTGACATCAACTATCGTAGCTGGTAAGGGGTTAGCTGTACCCATTTTAACCTCCTTTTCCCATCAAGTTCGTTCAATAATCCTCTCTCCTAATAACAATTGAACAGCCTCTCATCACGCGAGTCTCAATTTATTTTAGCGTAGCATAGCTATTGTATGGTGTCAATAGTTCTCCTTTATCGGGAGAGTTATGCTAGAATCCAGTAAGGATTCATATGGTAAGTGCTGACGAACTGAAATATTGGGTAGCTTTTTCCGGGATACCCGGGATCGGTCGAGTCCGGATTTCCCAGCTAAAAGAATATTTCGGCAGTTTACAGGATGCCTGGAAGGCTCCCCAAGGCAAACTAAAGCAAGCAGGACTGGATTCCCGAAGTATAGATGCCCTGGTGACCATACGCCCGAGAATCTCCCTGGACACTGAGATGGAAAAACTGGAACGCTACAGGGTAAAGGTGTTTGTCTATGAGGACCCTCTGTATCCTTCGAGATTAAAAGAAATTTATGATTATCCGCCGGTTCTTTATGTCCGGGGTAGTCTCCCAGCCCAAGATGAGCCTTGTTTGGCCATAGTCGGTACTCGTCGTCCCACCATCTACGGGAGGCAGGTAACTGAGGAGATTGTGGCCGATTTAGCACGAAGTAAAATCACTATTGTCAGTGGATTAGCCCGAGGAATTGACTCTGTGGCTCATCGGGCTGCTCTGGATGCCGAGGGCAAAACCGTAGCTGTGTTCGGCTCCGGTCTGGATATCGTCTATCCCGGAGAAAATGCCAAGCTGGCTCAAGCCATTATGGAGCACGGTGCTCTGGTCAGTGAATACCCTTTAGGCGTCAAGCCTAAGGCTGAGAACTTCCCACTCCGCAATCGCATTATGAGTGGCTTGAGCCTGGGGGTGTTAGTGGTGGAAGCTGGAGAAAGGAGTGGGGCTTTGATTACGGCCCATCAGGCAGTGGAACAGAATCGAGAGGTTTTCGCTATCCCGGGCAGTATCCTCTCCCCGGCCAGCCAAGGAACTAACCGCCTCATTCAAGAAGGAGCTAAGTTGGTTTGCAATTACACTGATATTCTCCAGGAGCTAAACCTGACCATCGTAGTACAGCAGACAGAAATTAAGGAATTTTCCCCGGCTGACAAATTTGAATCTGCTATACTAAAACAATTGAGCTCCGAGCCCAATCATATAGATGAAATTTGCCGCCGTAGCGGCCTGACTATGCCTGAGGTAAGCAGCACCTTGGCGATGCTGGAGTTAAAGGGGATAGCCAGGCAAGCGGGAAACATGAACTATGTGCTGGCTCGAAGGAGTTAGGGCAGGATAAATTATGGCAAGTAAACTAGTTATCGTCGAATCTCCCGCCAAAGCCAGGACGCTAAACAAAATTCTCGGGCGCGGCTATAGTGTCAAGGCCTCTCTGGGACATGTGCGCGATTTGCCCAGGGCAAGCCTCGGAGTAGATGTAGATAAGGAGTTTACTCCAAAGTATGTCATTCCCGCAGAGAAGAAAAAGATAGTTGGCGAAATCCAAAAGGCGGCTAGTAAGGCTAGCTATATTTACTTGGCTACTGACCCTGACCGCGAGGGAGAGGCAATTTCCTGGCATCTGGTACAAGCTACCAAGCTGGACAAGGATGCTAGACCCGTTCAGCGCGTTGCTTTTCATGAAATAACCAAGGATGCGGTCCAAGAGGCCTTCCAAAATCCCCGCTCTATCGATATGAACCTGGTGAATGCCCAACAAGCCCGGCGTATCTTGGATAGACTTGTGGGCTATAAGCTGAGCCCGCTCCTATGGCAAAAGGTGCAGAGAGGACTTTCCGCAGGCCGGGTTCAATCGGTGGCTGTGAGGATGATTGTTGACCGTGAGCAGGAGATTCAAAACTTCGTTTCCCAAGAGTACTGGATTATGGAAATTGAGCTGGCTCCGCTTAAAGAAAAGGAAATGAGTTTTAAAGCTAGGCTGTTTGCTCTCGCTGATGGCACCAAACTGGATATTGGCAGTAAAGATGAAGCAGATATGGTTATTGCTGACTTAGAAAAGGCTAAATATGCAGTTAAGTCGGTGGTAACTAAGCAGGTAGCTCGTCAGCCGGCCCCGCCTTTTATCACCAGTACCCTGCAGCAAGAGGCCTGGCAGAAGCTGCACTTCACCGCCGGGCGAACTATGGCTATCGCTCAGCAACTTTACGAAGGCTTGCCCCTGGGCAAGGAAGGGTCGGTGGGACTTATCACTTATATGCGCACCGATTCTACCCATGTGGCGGCCTCCGCCATAAGCGAAGCGAGGGAGTTCATCGGCGAGAAATATGGAGCCAAATTTCTCCCACCAAAGCCACGTAGCTTTGCCCGGAAAGCCAAGTGGGCTCAGGAAGCTCATGAGGCAATTCGTCCCACCAAGATTTACCGCCAACCAGAGCAACTCAAGCCATTTCTCGATTCATCTCAGCTAAAACTCTATGAACTTATCTGGAAGCGCATGGCCGCCAGCCAAATGGCAGCAGCTTTATACGACACAACCAACGTAGAGATAAAGGTAAGCAATACTGAAAAACAAACTCAAGGATACTTACTCAAAGCAAGTAGCTCTGTGACTAAATTTCCTGGTTTTATGGTTGTTTACAGCGAAAGCAGGGATGAAGATGAACGAGGGGACAACTCCGATTTCATCGGTGTTTCGTTGCCCAAGCTGAGGATGGGAGATAAATTGATTTACCTGGGAATCTCTCCCGAACAATGTTTTACTCAGCCACCACCTCGCTACACCGAGGCTACATTGATAAAAGCACTGGAACAGAAAGGAATCGGACGCCCCAGTACCTATGCCCCTATCCTGTTCACTATTCAGGAGAGAGATTACGTTAACAAAGCCGATGGCAAATTCCACCCCACAGAACTAGGGATAACCGTCAACAACATTTTGACTGCGCATTTCCCTAAAATCGTTGACCCGGGGTTCACAGCTCAGATGGAAGAACAACTAGACGAAATAGCTCAGGGTAAGCATGCCTGGATCGCTGCTTTGCAGGAATTTTATCCCCCCTTCCAAGATATGCTGGATAAAGCTTGGATAAACTTAGAAAAGGTCAGCATGGCTCAAGTGAGCGAGGAGACATGTCCCAATTGCGGTCGCCCCATGGTCATAAAGGTCGGGCGTTTCGGTAAATTTCTCGCCTGTAGCGGCTATCCTGATTGTAAGACAACCAGGCCCTACACAGTTAAAACAGGCGTTTCTTGCCCTCGGTGTGGCGGCGAGCTCGTGAAAAGAATCAGCAAGAAAAAGAAGGTATTTTATGGGTGTAGCAAGTACCCTAAATGTCAATTCACCGTAAATCGCAAGCCAATAGCACAGCCCTGTCCTAGTTGTGGCAATCTTCTAGTACAATATAGAGGGGACTGGGCTAAATGCGTGGCTTGCCAACGCAAAGTAAAACCATCCGAGCCGGAGAAACAAAAAGAGGAGGTAGCCTTATGAAAATCCTAGTTATCCATGGACCGAATTTGAATATGCTGGGCAAAAGAGAAAAGTCAATTTACGGGGAAAAGACCCTGGGCCAAATTGATGCTCTATTGAAGAAAGAGGCTCGTGCCTTAAATGTCGAAGTAGTGGCATTTCAGTCTAACCATGAAGGAGCGCTCATAGATTTTATTCAAGAGCAAGCAAATTCTGCGCAGGGCATAATCATTAACCCCGGTGCCCTCACCCACTACGGATTTTCTCTGCTTGATGCCCTGGTTGACAGCAAATTACCGGTAATTGAAGTCCACTTGTCCAATATCTACCGCCGTGAGGAATGGCGAGTCAGGTCCGTAATTGCTCCTATAGCTGAAGGGCAGATAAGTGGCTTGGGCTGGAGAGGATATATTATTGCCCTGCAAGTCCTAGTTGGCGAGCTGAAAGCAAAACCTCCACGTTAGGATTTTAAGCTTGGGACTTTATCTAGAAGTAGCAACAAGAGCCACTTTTGTTTACATTCTCAGGATTGGCGTTTCTTAAAATCTTCCAAGTCAAGCGTATTTATAAAATCCTTATACGCTGAGAGCCCTTTCATCTCCTGCTCATCAACTTTACTTTCAGAAACAGATTTGCCTGTTTCCTCTTCAAGTATAATGCCCGCTTTTTCTAACACCACTTCTTCAACATATATCGGAGCCCCCACCCTTACAGCCAAGGCCAATGCATCGCTAGGTCGAGAATCGATATCCAGCTGTACACCATCAATGGTGAGCGCAAGTCTGGCATAAAAAGTATCTTCCTTAAGTCCATTTACCACAATATAGTTAACTGAAGCCCCCAAGGTAGAAATTACAGATTGCAACAAATCATGCGTCAAAGGGCGAGATAATTCGACATTTTGTAACTTTACGGCAATAGCATCTGCTTCAGCAGGACCGATCCAGATGGGTAGATAACGATTAGTTCCCTTCTCTTTTAAAATCACTACCCTTTGGTAATTCATCAAGCTAACGCGGATGCTGTCAATCGTCATCTCTACCATGGTATGCCTCCTTTGTGGTGTTTATTTTACACCCACAACCCTAATTAATCAATGCGTACAAGTCAACCATCCAAGCTCAAGAAATTAAGTTTTCCCATATTGCCATAATTTCTCAGCCGTTAGATAATTCTTGTGGGGGAGCCATGACAAAACTTATCCTGACCAGACACGGAGAAACCGTATGGAATGTGGAGAAGATATATCGTGGTAGAACGGATGTGAATCTGGACGAAGTGGGCATTAAACAGGCCGGGCTATTGGGCAAGTATTTAAGCAATTGGGAATTAGAGGCTATTTATTCCAGTCCCTTAAAAAGGGCGCTAGACACAGCCAATACCATTGCTCGTTATCAGAAAGTTAGCGTACAGATTGCCGAGGGCCTTATAGATTTCGATTATGGGAAATGGCAATCTCTGCCAGAGCAAGAAGTGAAGAGGCTATATCCAGCCCTCCACAATGAGTGGCACAACAATCCACACAAGGTAAGAATGCCCGGCGGAGAGAGCCTGGAAAACGTAAGAGAAAGAGCTATCGGGGTGGTTAACGAGGTTCTCTCCAGATATCAGGGCAACATAGTATTGGTATCGCATAGGGTTGTGAACAAAGTCTTGATATGCTCCTTACTGGGACTGGACAACTCCCACTTCTGGAATATCAAGCAGGATGTATGCGGAATCACGATTTTTAACTATGCAGATGGTCGTTTTGTCTTGACCAGGCATAACGATACCTCACATCTAAAAGAGTTACAAGAATCCGTACTCGATGATTTCTAAGCGCGCATGGAGAGATGTGAGCCACACTCCCCATTCTTCCGACAGTCATGCGTATTCTCAGGCATGGCTCTCTTTAGCCACGATTCCTTGAACCGAGTGGAGTGGTGCCGAAGTGCTCGATGTGCTGCTGTCGTTACACTACAGGGGATGCCTGTTGATTTAGGCCATTTTCAGTTCTGAAGTGCAGTTCGGGCAGCGACTGGCCTTAATGGGAATAGAGGTAAAACAGTAAGGGCACTCTTTCGTTTTCGGTGCTTCTACCTTTTTGGGAGCTTGCAGCTTGGCAACTGGACACACGATTAAAAAGAAGACGACTGCTGCTATTATCAGCAAGTTAACAACAGCATTTATGCAGGTCCCGTAGTTGATTGTAACCGCCCCGGCTTGTTGGGCTGCAGCCAGAGAAGCATATGGCCCGGGAGTTATTAAACCATCTTTAAGGGTAACAAATAGGTTGGTGAAATCAACATTGCCCAAGGCGAGACCTATGGGTGGCATAATAATGTCTTTAACAAGTGAGTTTACGACTAAACCGAAGGCAATGCCGACGATGATGCCCACGGCCATGTCAATCACGTTGCCTCTCATTATGAATGCCTTAAAGTCTTTTAACATTCTTGTTCCCTCCTCTCTGCTTTCTTTGTCATCCATCTTATAACGTCCTTACTGCATTATCAACACCTTTCTCCTAGGTAGTTGGTTCAGGGACGCCATACGATTCCACCGGCATCTCTTTGTTTTCTTGAAATCTAATCCACACAAATCGAAAATTTTGTCAGGTATAAAAGAGCGAAGTGAATTTCCTGTGGGAGTACTGGATAGACTCTGCGCTATGATAGCGCGCCTAGAGGGATTCGAACCCACGACCCCCGGTTCCGAAGACCGGTGCTCTTGTCCGCTGAGCTATAGGCGCAAAAATAAATTGGGGTGAACGGTGGGATTTGAACCCACGATCTCCAGGGCCACAACCTGGCGCCTTAACCACTGGGCTACGCTCACCACAATCACAAATATTATACTGTACAATGGCTGCCGCTTTCAATCTTGAAAACGAGCCTTTTGGGCACTTCGTTGTTGGATGAAGTCAAGCCATGCCAACCCAGCAAACATGCTATAATTATCCCTTCCCAAATTGCTATCCGAGTAGAAGATATGAGAATTTGCCTGCTGACATATAGGGGGAATCCTTACAGCGGTGGGCAAGGTATTTATATTTACTATCTATCGCGTGAGTTCCAGCGGATGGGTCATGAGGTGGAGGTTATCGCTGGTGCACCCCTCCCTCAAGTGAGCGAAGGCGTAATCCTACATCAACTCGGAAGCTCAAGCATATACCATCCGGGAAGCTCTCTCAAGAGAAACCTCCCCAAACTCAGGAACCTTGTTGACCTGTATGAACTTTGCGCCAGTCGCTTGGGAATCTTCGCCGAGCCTTGGGCATTTAGCTTCAGGGCTTATGCCAAGCTAAAAGAGCTTTGTAAACAGCGCCGCTTTGACATTATTCATGATAATCAAGGCCTTGGCTATGGGCTCCTCTTGATGAAAAGGCTGAACATACCAATAATAGCTACCATACACCACCCTCTCCCTATAGACAGGCAAGCTGACATGGAGCAAGCCAACGGGTTCAAGGATAGATGGAGGATCAGAAGGTTTTATTCCTTCATCCGCATGCAGGCTTTTGTCGCTCGGCGCTTGGACCGGATAATCACGGTGTCTCAAAGCTCTGCCAAAGACACAAGGCTTTTCTTTAAGGTGCCCGCTGCCAAACTAAGAGTGGTCTACAATGGCATAGACACCGAAATTTATAATAAGAATGAAGAGGCAAGCCAGAACCGAAATGGGTTAATCATGGTCGGCAATACCGACGATAGGAAGAAGGGGGCACTTTATTTATTGCAAGCATTACAACTGCTAAGAGAGGATGGCATAAAGCTGACCATTGTAGACGATGCTGAGCGGCATTCTTCCTACATAGAAGATGTGGGGCCACTACCTTCATATGGTTTTAAATTGGTAAGAAAGCTCAATTTAGACGGGCTGGTGCACTTCACCGGGAGGCTAACACAGGAGGAACTGGTAAAGCGTTATTCAGCGGCAAAAATAGCCGTGGTGCCTTCCCTTTACGAGGGTTTCGGGTTACCTGCCGCGGAGGCTATGGCCTGTGGTGTTCCCGTTATAGCCACCACTGGTGGGGCGCTGCCTGAGGTTGTAGGCAACGCCGGTATATTAGTACCTCCAGGAAAAGCCGATGCCTTGGCTGTTGCAATCAAACAATTGCTCAACGACGAAGAAATACAACGGCGGATGAGCGAGGTAGGAAGGAAGAGAGTGGAAGAGAAATTCAATTGGGAGCAAGCCGCCACAAGAACGCTCGATGTCTACCAAGAGGTACTGAAGACAAGATGATTACTATAGAACCCGACATTCTGGGTATCAAGGATGGAGACGTTACTTTAGACGCCGGCTGCGGCAATGGCCGACACTCCTGGGAAGTTTATAATAAAAATCATTCCACCGTCGTGGCTTTTGACATTGACACAGTGTGCGTCAAAAAGAACAGGTATATGTTAGATTCATTAAAGGAGCAAAGAAAAATTAAGGACAACTATCATCTTCTCATAGCGGATGTGAAAAAATTACCGTTCAAAGATGGCTGCTTTGATAAGATTATTTGCTCTGAAGTCCTGGAGCACATCCCTGAAGACAATGTTGTGGTTGAGGAATTGCTGAGGGTACTGAGCAAAGATGGTGCTATCGGGATCAGCGTGCCTCATTACTTGGCTGAATCTATCTGTTGGAAGTTATCTAAAAATTACTATGGTTTCCCCGGCGGGCATATTAGAAAATACAAGACTCGGGAGCTTCTCAAACTTTTGGATACTGCGGGCTTATCCGTCTATACTATTCGCCACAAACATGCCCTTCACTCTTTCTACTGGATGCTTCGCTGTGTTTTCGGGATTAAAAAAGAAAAGGCCCTGATTCCCTCCATTTATAACAGGTTCTTAGAATGGGACTTACGCACTAACCATAAGGCCTTCCGTTGGATGGAAAACCTGTTAAACCACTTTTGCCCCAAGAGTGTCGCTATCTACGCCAAGAAGAAAGAATATACCCCATCCGAATAATCCCACTTCATCCAACTGCCCGATTCCCAAGACGTGAAGGTTGCGGTTCTCGTCCTTCACCACCCACCCAAAAGTCTTTCCAGCTTCTGATTAAGTAAAATAGAGAATAAGAGCTACCACTCCACACAATATCAAGAAGATGCCCACCAGATAATTGAGGATTTTAGGAAAAATCATTACTATGATACCGAAGATAAGGGCGATGATTCCTCCAATCAGGCCTAGATTACTACTTATAGTAAGCATGGATTATCACCTCCTGTAGTTGAATTATCACTAGTATGATATGAAAACAAGTATTTCGTCAATAGGTAAGTTTCTTATTGTTATCAAGCTAGCCTTGTCCCGATAGAATTGGGACAAACTTGAACTGGGCTATGCCTCCGAGTAAAATAGCAAATACCATGATTGGATTTGAGCACATAAAGAGAATATCCCGGACATCCCCGTCCAAAATAGTGCTTCTGATAATAGATGGCGTAGGCGGTCTGCCTCATCTTGAAACCGGTAAAACAGAACTGGAATCAGCAAGGAAGCCCAACCTGAATCGCATAGCCAGGGACTCTCTCTGCGGACTTATTGACCCTGTTAGCCCAGGAATTACGCCGGGTAGTGCTCCGGGGCACCTGGCGATTTTTGGCTATGACCCTGTCAAATATAATGTCGGGCGGGGAGTCGTGGAAGCTCTGGGAATAGATTTGGAACTAAAGCCAGATGATATCGCAGCCCGGGGTAACTTCTGCACAGTTGATGACAAGGGAATTATTACCGACAGGAGGGCAGGACGGATTTCCACAGATAAAAATACCGAGTTATGCCGCTTGTTGAATAATATCGCCATAGATGGTGCTGAGATTTCCGTGCTGCCGGTGAAAGAACATAGATTTGTGCTCATCCTCCGAGGCAAAGTTTTATCGCCTGAGCTAGCAGATTCTGACCCCCAGCAAACAGGACTGGCCCCCAAAAAGATAGAGGCATTATCGCCACAGGCACAGAGAACCGCAGAAATTGTCAACGAATTCGTGTCCCAAGCAAGAAGCCGATTACAGCATGAATCTCCCGCCAACATGGTGCTTCTGCGCGGCTTCTCCCGTCGCCCTGATATCCCCTCCATACCTGAAATCTACAAATTAAAGCCGGCAGCCATCGCTACATATCCTATGTACCAGGGACTGGCCAGGCTGGTAGGGATGCAGGTGCTGCCAGGCAGTAAAAGCATAACCGAACAACTGAACAGCCTGCGCTGCTACTACGCCGATTATGATTTTTTCTTCGTTCATTTTAAGACCACCGATGCCAGAGGGGAGGATGGCAACTTCCGGGCTAAAGTCCAAGCCATTGAGGAACTTGATAATGCCCTCCCCAGCTTGCTCAGCTTAGACCCGGAGGTCCTGATTATCACTGGAGACCACTCTACGCCGGCAACCTTAGCCGCGCATAGCTGGCATCCAGTCCCCTTCATGCTGAAGTCCAAATGGTGTCGCCCCGATAATGTCGCTGAGTTCTCAGAACGAGCCTGCCTGGCTGGTGGTATGGGGCGTTTCCCGGCCACGGAAATCATGCCCTTAGCTATGGCTAATGCTTTGAAATTGGATAAGTTTGGCGCCTAAAGAAAATCAAAGGTCAAAAGTCAAAAATCAAATTTTTAACTTTTGCTTTGTCATTTTGCACTTTTATTTTTGCTTTTTGCATTCCCGAGGGATTTGTTTGGGATTTAGAAATTAGAATTTCTCCTGCTCGGGTGGACCTTCTTCCACCAAACCGGCTTGTTGCAGCGCTTCAAAAAGGCGGGCAGCTCTAGGATAGCCAATACGAAGACGGCGCTGTAAGAAAGAGGTGGAGACATGTTTGTATTCTTGTGCCAGGCGCTTGGCTTCTTCCAAAAGAGGGTCGGGAGGAGCAGCTATTTGAGCACCTAAGAGTCGCTCAGCTACCTCATCAAAGTCAACAGAGCTCACCGTAATCTGCCGTTGATTCCCCCAGAAATACACCAATCTCTCGATCTCAGCATCAGAAACAAAGCTTCCTTGAAGACGCTTAGGCTTGCTAGCTTCAGTAGGCATGTAGAGCATATCCCCTCTACCTAGCAATTTCTCGGCACCCACCATGTCCAGTATAGTCCGGGAATCCACCTGAGAAGTAACGGCGAAACTAATACGGGTCGGAAAGTTAGCTTTAATAAGTCCGGTAACCACATCTACTGAAGGGCGTTGTGTAGCTACAACGAGATGAATGCCTGTAGCTCGTGACAATTGAGCCAACCGACAAAGCGTATGTTCCACCTCATCGGAAGCTGTCATCATTAAATCAGCCAGTTCGTCAATGAGGAGCACTAAATAGGGCAACCCCTCTCCAGGTGCGCGGTCTTTGTTATAACCTTCAATATTGCGTGCTCCCGCCTTAGCAAACTGACGATATCGACTATCCATCTCCTGATTAAGCCATCTTAAAGCCTTTATCGCCTTATCAGTATCCACAACCACAGGGGCAAGTAATTGAGGTACCCCGTTAAAAGTCACTAACTCCACCCTCTTGGGGTCGATCATGATGAACCGAACGTCGTCGGGGCTGTTGTGTAAAAGCAAGCAACAAATAATAGAGTTAAGACAAACAGTTTTACCACTGCCGGTAGCTCCAGCGATAAGTAAATGCGGCATCCTGGTTAGGTCGGCTGCCACCGCCTCACCACCAGCACCTTTACCCAAAGCGATAGTGAGCTTGGAGCGGGCTCTAATCTTTTGAAAAGCAGCGCTCTCTATGGCACCGCGCAGGGCAACTGAGCCGAACACAGTGTTAGGAACCTCAATGCCCACCACCGGTGCCCCGGGCACAGGAGCCTCAATCCTGATGCTGGGCGCAGCCAGGGCTAAAGCTAAATCATTAGCCAAAGAGGTAATGCGGTCTACCCTTACCCTAGTTCGGGATACTTCTTCCACCTTCGTTTCATAGCTACCATTCTTACCCTTTTCTCTTATTTCCTTATATTTCTTGTCCCAACCAGGCTCAACACCAAACTGTGTCACCGTAGGGCCTATGTTTATCTGCACAACCTTGGTTTCTACCCCATAACTTGCCAGAGCTTCCTCAATCAATCGGGCTCGTTGGTCAATGGCATCCTTGTCCAATTTCATCTCAACTGGCTTATCCAGGATATCAATCGGCGGAAGATGCCATCCTCCGGGGGTGAGAATTGGTTCGTGTTCTGATTGCCACACGGGAGGAGATGGAGCAGGCTTTGCCTCCTCTTCACTGACTGCCTCTGCTTCAGGAGAGGCAGCTTTAGCAGGAGCTTTCCCTCTCGAAATCTTCCTTGAACGAGGTTGGAAACCTTTGGTCAAGAGACGCCAGCCACGCTTAGCGACGTCCCAACACCTCCCAGGAATGATGAAAATAATGCCCAGAAGGACAAGTCCGGTTACTAGAAGTCCTCCAACTATATTGGGAGAATGCATTACTATGCTCTGTCCGATACTTCCTCCCAGTGTAGCATCTTTCAAAATACCTCCCCCGTGGAAGAAAGCCAGAATGCCCCACACGGCACAAGCCAGGCTAATGCCCCCGAGAACCCAGTTCCACCTCTGTTTCACAACAGAGAATTGGCGCCGCCATGCCACCCAGATCAGCAAGCCCAAAGCGATGGCCATTATTATTAATCCATAGCCAAACAATTTGAGTATGTTGCCCCACAACACATACAGCAGGACTACCACTACGATAATTAAGATAAGCCTTCGTACCACCGGTGAAGCGATGAAGCTGAAGAATCGCTTCCATGCTGACTGATTTCCCTTTGCCTTCCGCCCCGACTTAGATCCACTTCTTGTTTTAGCCACGGAGTTATGTCCCCTAAATTAGTAGTCAGAAGTCCATTTCCTATTGGCTACTGACTTCTGGATTCTTCCCTCTTACTTCCATAACCACAGGAATAATGACAGGATGACGATGAATTTGTTCATAAAAGAATCTGCTCAGGGAATCCTTTACTTTGGCACCAACAAAACTTGGTTCAACCAAGCGCCTTCTATCACGATCTAAAGCAGCTACCACCACATCTCGGCCTTTCTCAATCAATTTCTGTTCCTCCCCAGTATTGATCAAGCCTCGCGTTATAATGCGTGGCCTTTCCGCTAGTTTACCACTTTCAGCATCAACAGCAATGGTCACCACAACAACGCCGTCTCGAGAAAGTAATTTACGGTCCTGAAGCACAGCGTTATCCAGTTCACCCGTTATCATGCCGCTGACATAGATAACTCCGACATGGGTCCGAGCAACCACCCTACCTGAATCTTGCCCGAGTTCAAGAATATCCCCATTCTCAAGGACAAAAATATTATCTTTGGGTATACCCATACTTCGAGCTAAGCTGGCATGCAAGCTTAAATGGCGATACTCCCCATGAACAGGAATAAAGAATTTAGGCTTGACTAAACTAAGCAAAAGCTTCAACTCCTCTTGACTACCATGCCCGTGGACGTGAACTTGAGCCAGCTTGTCATAAATTACATTGGCACCTTGTCGGAAAAGGCTGTCCGTAATCTTGCTAACCAATGCCTCATTGCCGGGAATAGGAGTTGCTGAAATCACCACGGTGTCGCCTGGGATTATCTGAACTCGGCTACTGGGGTCACGATTAGCCATGCGCACCAAGGCCGAGGTGGGCTCACCTTGACTGCCTGTGCTCAACACGATAACTCGATTGTGAGGCAAGGTCTTAAGTTCATCCAAGCGACAAATAATGCCCGGGGGAGCAGTAAGATAACCCGTCTTCAATGCCATGCTCGCTATCTCTTTCATGCTCCGCCCGATGATAAATACACGGCGACCATGCTTAACGGCAACATCAAACACCTGCTGCACTCGAGATATAAGAGAGGCAAATGTAGTTACGATTACCCTTCCCTTCGCCTCGCTGACAATCCGGTCCAAAGTATCGCTAACCACCCTCTCGGAAGGAGTATATCCTGGAAGCTCAGCATAGGTGGAGTCAGAAAGAAGAAGCAAAACACCCTTGGCTCCTAGCGCAGCTAATTGGTCGAAGTTAGTAGCCTCACAAAGGACCGGGGTATAATCAATCTTAAAATCACCACTGTGAACTACAATTCCCAGGGGAGTGTGAATTACCAATCCCACAGAATCGGGAATACTGTGGCAAACAGAGAAAAATTCTACGGTGAATCTACCCAGTGTAATCCTGCTCCCCGGGTTAACTAAATTCAATTTTGCGTTACTTTTCACCCCTCTCTGCCTGAGTTCCACGAGGATCAGCTCTCGAGTGAACTTGGTAGCATAAATGGGAGGGGCGATGCGAGATAGAATGTAAGGCAGCGCCCCAATGTGGTCTTCGTGCCCATGAGTAATCACTATACCCCTTAAATTCTTCTGTCTCGCCACAAGATAGCTAATATCTGGAATAAGCAAGTCAACTCCCAGCATCTCTTCGCTGGGGAACATAAGTCCGGCATCAATGACGATGATGTCATTCCCATATTCCAATGCCATCATGTTCTTACCAATTTCACCCAGTCCGCCCAGAGGGATGACTTTTAATTTATGTGTTGGCATGGGTTTTCCTTTCATTCTAGGACATGGCTCTAAAACAAGCTTAATTGGTGAGATTCAACCGCATCTTGAGGCAGATCTTTACCTTGAGCTAAGATCTGTGGAACTTTTAGCATATCCGTTTCGATTGTTCGTCGCAGAGAGCCTTGATGGAGAGCTGCTGCCGGATGATACATGGGGTAATAAATGACGCCTTCCAATTTTCGCGGCTTCCCATGGATCTTTCCTATGCTCTCATTGGGGAAATACCGCGCTAGAGAGTAACGTCCCAAAGTGATAATCATTTGGGGCTGAATTATCTCTATTTGACGGTCAAGCCATTTGCGGCAACTTTCTATCTCCACTGGCAGCGGCTCACGGTTTTGGGGCGGACGGCACTTAATCACATTAGCGATATAAACTTCCTCCCGCCGTAAGCCAATTGAGGCTAACAGTTGGTCCAAAAATTGCCCTGCTGGTCCGACGAAGGGACGCCCTTGTTGGTCTTCGTGCCACCCTGGGGCCTCACCGATAAAAAGTAAGTCCGCATCCTCCGCCCCCTCACCAGGTACCACTTTAGTGCGAGATTTAGTTAGCTCACAATCCCGACAAGCTACAATTTCCTCACAAAGTTGTGCTAAAGCTGACATCTAGTTCGATGGTAGCATATCTACCTTTGTCGGTCAATGTGGGCTCTTCTTAGAGCAGGATTGCTCGACTCATTCACTCTTCTTCTTCGTCCTGCTCCCAAATAGGCTCTGTGAATTGGTCAATAAATTCAGCCGTAACTCTCTTGGCTATTCTATCCATCTCCTCATCCACTCGCTCAGCCAGATGACCAAGCTCGGCCAAGTCTACTGTAACTCCTAGCATTTTAGTCAGGATACCAAGCACAGCCAGGGAGGCTTTGGGATTGGCTATTTGCGTGGCATACGATGGCACCTCACCCAGCAAACAAATGCCTTCCATCCCCCTTTCTTGAGCCATACCCAATATCAATCCGTTCAAGCCAGCGATGCGCAGGTTGCCTCTAAGAATTACATTGCGCTTGCTTAACTCATCAACTAAATCAGAGTTTGTCGCTGCTCCCCAGACCTTCATCTCTTCACTATGGTGGATGCGTGTTACCGCAGCAGCACAACTATATACCCTCGACACTTTAAGCCTTTGCGCTACATCCAAAACACAGTTAACCAGCTCATACCCTTTGAAAGCAGGCTGCTCCTCCCCGATAAAAATCACCAAGCCTTTACCGGCTTTGGGATACTGCCAATAATAAAACTTGCTCTCGGGAAAACGAGGGCTTTCCACCAGGTTGTCTCTGACTGTGACCCCCACTGGTTCAAAGAAGTTAACAGGTTCAATCTCCCCTATTTCTACAGCATTTAGCTTCTCCACAAGATATTTCGCCGCGGTTAGGGAAACGTCGCCAATGCCTGGCCAGGAGGCAATCATGGAACAACTCTTAGGGCGCGGACGCTTATGAAGTTTTATTACGTCTTTCGTATCCATCTTAGTTCCCTTTGGTCGTCACCGATACATTAGAGCAATATAAAGGAGGAGTTAGCAAAATCCCGCCCACCCATCTTGCTTCCCGCCCTATGCCCAGAAGCTCTTTTAACACTTGATATACATTACCGGCAATCATAGTATCTTTCACTCTACCCACTATCTCACCATTCTCTACCTTGTATCCCAGCAAAATGTTGCCACCGAAGTCACCACCCAGAAGATTACCCTGCTCAGCACCAATAACTTCCTCCACAATTAATCCTTCTTTCATATCCTGCACCATTGCCTGGAAAGAAACATCTCCTTTCTCTAAAATAAGAGAGCTTATGGTTGGGCTGGGGAAACCACCACCTACTCGTCTGCCGTTACCTGTACTGTGTGTGCCAGCTAAAGCTGCTGTCTGTAAATCATAAAGGAAATTCGCCACTACTCCCTTTGTAACAAGCGGTAAACGCTGGCTGGGGACCCCTTCGTCATCAAAAGGATAACTCCCCACGCCGTAAGCTACGGTAGCATCATCCCATAAGCTCAGCTTTTTGTCAAAAACTTGTTCCCCCAGTTTATCTTTTAAAGGCGAGGCTCCCTCGAGGACAGCTTTACCGTTAAACGCTAGCACCAGAGGGCTCAGCAAAGCACTAGCTACTCCATTAGGCGTAAAAATTATCGGCAGCAGTTTGGTGGATACAGCGGCCTTTTTCTTCGCCATTTCCAGTTGCCATATCACCCTATCAGCCAGGTCATCAATCGCGACAAAATCGGGGCGACATGAGCTTTCACTATCACTTACCCAAAGTATATCTGTATCCCGAACAAGAATGCCTTCCAGGCTGAGGCTAAAAAAGCTCTTCTCATACCTGCCCTCACCACCCTGAGAATTAATTAAGGAGATGGAGCTTGTCCCCCTGGTTACTTGAACATCGCACAAGACATCATGAGTATGCCCGCTAACTTTGGCTATAAGCTCCTTCCCCATCTCAACCATCCTCTCCATAGCTATTTCTTCCACTTTGGGATCGAAGATGCGCACTTTCGCATAGTCTTGAGAGGAAGGAAATTGAAAATTGGCCGGACCGCCAAATTGAGCGGTTTCCACTGCCATATCCACCAAAGTTTCTAAACCGCCTCCTCCACTAGCTGTGGCAAAGCCAGTTCTCCCTTCCTTGAAAATTCGCAAGGCATTGCCGCTGCTCTCCTTAGTCTGAACTTGCTTTAGTTCATTGGCTTCAAACTGTATCGTCGTTGCCCGACCAGAAGCTGAAAAAAGCTCAGCTTGCTCAGCCACCTTCCGAGCAGAGCGCAGAACCTTCAACAGACCTTCCATGTTAAACTCTTTTTTGAATTTTGCTTTGTCATTTTGCATTTTAATTTTTACTCTTTTATTTTCTGAACGATGTTATCTGTTTGGAATTTGGCATTTGGAATTTGAGGTTTATTCGCTATCTACCACCTACCACGCAATGACGAATCCTGATATGTGGGCTCCCATCAGAAACGGGTAACGGGTATTGCCCCCCTTTGCCACAGCCACCGCCCTGATTCATCTCCAGGTCATTGCCTATGGCATCTATATTTGGCAAGGTAGTAAAAACATTACCGGTCAGCACCACGGGTCGCAATAACTCTGCGAGCTTCCCTCGGCGAATCATGTAAGCTTCTCCAGCAGAAAAGGTAAACATCTCCAGGCTAGTTGTCCCTCCGTACCAATCCTTAACATAGACGCCTTCCTCAATGTCACCAAGCATTTCCTCGAAAGAAGCGTTACCTGGCTCAATAAAGGTATTGCTCATTCGCACTATAGGGGGAAAGAGGTAATTGATGGCTCGAGCATTCCCTGTAGCCTTTTCTCCCATCTTATCTGCTGTTTCCCGGGAATGAAGCCTGCCTTCCAGAATGCCTTCTCTGATAAGATGGGTTTTCCTAGCCGACGTCCCTTCATCATCGTATTTATAACTTCCCCGCAAATTAGGGATTGTCGGGTCATCAATGATATTGAGATGCTTGCCACCAAATCTTTTCCCCAGCACCATGATTTGCCGCAGGTTTTCATTTTGATATACATGGTCCGACTCGGATAAATGTCCGAAGGCTTCATGAGCAAAGACTCCAGCCAGAATAGGGTCCAAAATCACGGTATACTCTCCACCTTTTACCTGGGGGGCGGAAAGAAGGGCGGCAGCACGCTTCGCTATATCCCGGGCTTGCTCATGCAACCCCTCCATGGCAGCAAATTCACCATTGCTGCCCAGACTCAACCCGGCCTGCTGAACCTCGCTGCCCTCACGAGCTATGGCTGTCAATCGTGAAGTAAGGTCAGTTTTAGTTTGTTCTATATAGCTACCTTCCGAATTAGCGAAGATAGTTCTTCGCTTCACATCATGGTAATTAATTCGTGTGCTCCGAATTTTTGGGTTACTTAACATAATATCATTATAGCTATCTAAAAGCCCTTTCTTGGTTGCCAACGGTACGGTTGTGGCATCCTGCTTCAATCGTGGCACCACCTTATTCACTACAGGCTTCGCGGGGAAGAGCTTGAATGATTCCCTGCTGGCTAACCTTGCCTCTTCTACGGCCAGAGATACTTTCTCCTTCAACTCATCCGGGTGATTAAAGCTGACGAATCCCCAGCTGCCCTGGACTAAGGCGCGGATATTACCGCCAGAATTACGAGCCCGGCTTATCTCCTCCAATCTCTCCCCTCTATAGACAATGCTGGTAGCCTGGCTCTCCTCAAAATGGATTTCAATATAGTCGGCACCATGGCCCTTCAGAGTCTCAGCAATCAGGTCTCGCACGCCTTTATTGTAGCTTTTGACACGAATAAAGGCAAAGAGCTGCACAATGCCCTCCTAATATAGTAGAATGTTGCCCAATCACCTGATATCATCTGTGTTACGGTAATGAAATTCGTCGATAAACTGCTTAACGCCAGCCGAAAGAATAAGAGCTGGCTGTGCATCGGACTGGACCCCGACCCGGAGCTTATGCCTGCAGTAGACGTTTTACAATTCAACAAAGCCATCATCGAGGCCACCTCCGACCTGGTCTGCGCTTATAAACCCAATCTAGCTTTCTATGAAGCTTTAGGAACCGAAGGGCTGGCTACCCTGGAGAAGACCGTTAAATATATACCCGGTGATATTCCTGTAATTGGTGATGCCAAGCGCGGAGACATCGGCAACACTGCCAGGGCTTATGCTAAGGCTCTCTTTTCGGTTCTGGGCTTCGATGCCGCTACTGTCAATCCCTACCTTGGCTTCGATTCCATAGAGCCGTTTATTAATTATCAAGATAAAGGGGTATTTATCCTGTGCCGAACATCCAACCGCGGAGCCACCGATTTCCAAGACCTTCTCACCAATGGCCTGCCGCTATACGAAGCAGTAGCCCAAAAAGCCAAAGAATGGGATATTCATGGCAATATCGGCCTGGTAGTCGGGGCGACCTATCCCGAGGAGTTAAAGAAAGTCCGCTCAATTTGCCCCGAAATGCCTTTGCTTATTCCGGGCATTGGCGCTCAGAGAGGAGACCTGGCTTCAGCAGTCGGCTACGGAGTGGATGCCCGGGGCGAGAAGGCGATTATCAATGTGTCCAGGCAAATTCTTTATGCTTCCAAGGAAAAGGATTTTGCCCAGGCGGCTAGAAACATAGCTGAAAAAATACGCCAGCAAATCAATGACTGCAGAAATAAAGCTCGGTGACGTAGTCCGGCTGCGCAAAGCGCACCCCTGCGGCAGCTATGAATGGGAGGTGGTAAGGGTGAGCACCGACATCGGCCTTAAATGTCGCAAATGCCAGAGAAGGGTGCTTTTGGCCAGAGAAGTGTTTGGGAGAAGGCTGAAAGAGTTTGTCTCCAAAGGTGACTAACTAACTAGCTTCGCGCCAATGAAAAGTCCCTGCGATTGGTTTGTGCACTGACGTAACAAAACAGGCTAATGTGTCCTAACCACTAGATTATGACCTCTAGTTATAGTACTTTATCTCCTCTATAATCTTTGATTTATTAACGAATTTTTTTATAAATATGAAAATACTCGTTTTCTTACACGGAACAACTATAATGCACAAAAATGCTAAGGGTCTTACTCGAGAAGAAATAATTAGGCAAGTTATCGATGGTGATGAATCTCTTCATGATTCCGCATTATACATTCCTGTCGGCAACGCTGTTAAGAAATTACAGGAATGGAAGGGACGAGGAGCAAAAATATGCTATTTAAGCTCTCATAAAAATGCTAAAGATGTTGAAAAGGACAAGTTTGTTTTGAAGAAATACGCTTTCCCCGATGGTCAAATCTTTTATCGTCGAAATAGAGAGGAATACAAGGATGTTGTTAAAAGAATTCAACCTCTTCCAGATGTGATTGTTGAAGACAATTGTGAATCAATAGGTGGAAAAGTTGAAATGGTTTATCCTAATCTTAAGCCAGAATTAAAGACCAGAATCAAATCAATTGTTGTTAAAGAGTTTGAAGGCATAGACGATATTCCTGATGAAATTTCCGAATTAACGAAACAAGATTGAAAATAAGGCTTGAACTGGAACTGGTGTCTGCAAGAAGGCAAAATAAGCCCTGTTTAGCTAATAGTAGGATTGCATTGTCTTCTTCACCCAGACTACTGGAAATCCGCCTTCTGGAAAAGTCAGTGTATACTAAATTCTAATTGAATTCGTAAATTTGGATTCGCAAAAGCCAAAATTGTTGGGTCACTTTTCAATCGTTTGTGTGAAGTAGAAATTGACCCTCTCTCATATCCAATCAGCCTGAATCATTTACCGGTCAGTATGTTAAGCATTTCTAAACCGTGAATGATCATAGTCACGGCTATGGCAGCCAGCAGCAAGCTAAATACCTTGGAAACTGCCTTCAGCCCACCCTGCCCAAGAAAACGAGCCACCTGTCCTCCCGCCATAAAAATCGCCCAAGCAATAAGCATATTCAGAGCGAATGACACAAGAACCATATAGAGAGGGTATTGAGTTGCCAATAACAACAGCGTTGTTATTGTAGCCGGTCCTACGGTTAGAGGTGTGCCAATAGGGACTACCGCTACCATTTCCTCTTTGATTAGCTCTATCATTCGTCCGGTTGTCATGTGTTTTATGGAAAGCACTAGCAGAATAAGGCCGCCAGCGATAGCAAATGAACCTACTGAAATGTTCATTACCCGCAGAATGAACTGCCCGAAAAACAAAAATATAAGACCGACAACGGTAGCTGTTATGGTAGCCACATGGATCATCTTGTAGCGCTCTTGCTTTGACATGCCTTCACTCATAGAGATGACGAAGGGCAGGATGCCCAGCGCGTCAACAACGATAAATAAGGGCACAAAGGTTAATATGAAATTCTGTAAGTTGTTATTCAAGAATACTTTGATCCATTAGAGCATAATAACATTCATAGTAAGCCAAGTAGCAAGTACAGTCAATACCCCCTCGCATTAGTATTCGATGGTGCCTTTCACTATCACTGACTTGCGCTCGGACCATAGTCGCCTTTGTCGGGTAACATGTCGATGAAAAGTTGGATAACAATCCGACCAAGGGTGGGCTTGATTAGCGAAGACTATGAACGAGATCGGCGAGCCCACCAGTAGTACCCTATCGTAGCAACGAACGCTATCGAGGCGATGGGTGCCCATACGAGTCTGAGATCAGAGGGGAACGCATCAAGCAGTATTCCTCCCAGCAATGGACCTATTGCTACACCTGCGGTTTCGCTTAACCCGAAAAGCCCCATATATCGTCCCCTCTGATCTTGTGGAGCCAGTTCTCCTATCACTGAGAGTTGAACCGGAGCCGATATAATCTCGCCTGTTGTAATTATCGCCATTGCTCCCAGCGCCCATCCAAATTGTGTAATCCAACCTAAGGATAAGTAGCCTAACCCGTAAAGCACACTCCCCAGTATGAGAGCTCGGAATTTCGCTATCCGCTTGAGGGCAAGAGTCATCGGATATTGAAAGAAAATCACTATCAAGCCATTCAAAGTGAGTAATAGACCATATTGGGCGATAGAAAAGCCGACTCTATCCACGGCAAAGATAGATAAAGTACTGCCAAGCTGTCCCGCAACTATGAACACCAGGAGACTCAACACTGCGAAGACCAGGAAAGGTCGGTCGTCGGCAGTAGGAAGCATGCTACGAAAGCTTACTCTATTACTCGTTCCATATGAAGAATCGCGAACAAAGAAAAAAACAAGGAGGTAAACGATGCCACAGGTTAAAACCGGGATCCCAAAGAGCCAGCCATAAGGCAAAAAAGTGGCCAGATATCCCCCTATGGCAGGGCCAGCAGCCCAGCCTATATTAGCTCCTATACGAATGATCCCATATGCTTCTATCAGCTTCTCTTTCGAGGTAAAATCTGCCACCATGGCTGAGATCACAGAACGTGTTGTGGTGGCCATTGACCGACCAGCGATGTAGACAATTGCAATGGCCCACACTGGAGCTGAAATCCCAATAAGAACAGCTAGTCCTGCATACAAGAATACACTTACTAAAGCAGCCATAAGTAGAATCGGGCGCCGACCAAATCTGTCTGAAAGCGCTCCTCCAAACGCCTGACTGACGGCTGAGCAAAGCCCACCAGCCAGGAGGATCACTCCGACCATAGTCATGGGAAGACCTCTATCCTGGTAAAGATATAAAGATAGAAACGGTATACAAACGGACCAACCGATTGCTCTGAAAAACTCAATGGTGGCCATAACCCATATCGCAGATTCAAATCGGTAAAAGGCATTTCGCAATGGGCTCTTGGCTTTTCCTGATAATCCGTTCATGGCTTGCGTAAAACACCAGATTATAACCTTTTTGGGTCCGTCTGCCTTCTGGTCTAACTAATAATCCCTGCGGCAACTACGAAGGGGAGGTGGTGAGGGTGGGCACCGACATTGGTCTTAAATGTCTCAAATGCCAGAGAAGGGTGAAAGAATTTGTCTCCAAAAGTCACTAACTAACCAGCTTCGTGACAATAAAAAGTATCCTACAATAGTTTTTTGTGCAGTTCCAAGGCACACTATGGAGTGGAGGAGTCACAAAACGCTGGAAAGTTCAATAAAGGACGGCTAAACAATACACCATTTCTCGACTATCTCTTAAGGCGCTTTGCCCACTGCTTTCGGAACTTGTTGACCTTGGGCGAGATCACCACCTGGCAATATGATTGTTCTGGATGTCGTGAAAAGTATTCCCGGTGGTAGTCTTCGGCGGGATAGAATTTGTCCAGCGGCGCAATCTGCGTGACGATGGGTTTCTTCCACAGGTGGGCTTCGTTGAGTTCCTTGATGAGCGCTTCGGCGATGGCTCTTTGTCGGTCGCTGTGATAGAAGATGGCGGAACGGTACTGAGTGCCCACATCTTCACCCTGCTGGTTCAATGTCGTCGGGTCGTGGACAGAGAAGAAAATCTGCAGGATTTCCCGATAGGAAATCTTCCCAGGATTGAAAGTCAACTGAATTGCCTCGGCGTGTCCGGTGGTATTGGTACAGACTTCCTGATAGGCCGGATTGACGGTGGTGCCGCCTGTGTAGCCGGAAATCACATCCTCAACCCCATCCACCTCCATAAAGACCGCTTCCAGGCACCAGAAGCAGCCGCCAGCAAGAGTGGCAACTTCTGTTCTAGCACTCGCGGTCATAGCTTGTTTTCTGGTGTGAATTTCAGCGCAATGCCGTCTATGCAATAGCGTTTGCCGGTCGGTGCCGGGCCATCATTGAAAACATGACCGAGATGGGCACCACACCTGGCGCAAAGTACCTCCGTCCGCAGCCTTCCCTCACTTGTATCAGGCTGCTGAACGATATTGAGCGGTGAGACTGGTTCATAATAACTGGGCCAACCCGTCCCGGAATTGAACTTGGTTGAACTGCGAAAAAGGTCCGTGCCACAACGGACGCAGCGGAAAATACCGGGTTCATGGATCTGGTCAAATGTGCAGGTGCCCGGATCTTCAGTTCCTTTCCTGGCGGTGATTTCATACTGCTCTGCGGTCAATAGTTTCTTCCATTCTGCGTCCGTTTTCTCTACTCTCTCCACCGTCACCACCTTCTTCTGTTTAGCATCATAAATCTTGACCGTGGCCATATGCTCACCTCCTGCAGGCTTCCTCGGCGCATTATAGCACGTAGGCAAGCTTCACCTGCCAGTCATCCGTGTCTGCAACTGTTGACATCGTATGAGTAGTAGTTTATCGTTACTGCCAAGATGAAGGCCAAAGATGCGAAACAGTCTCAGGGCAAAAATCGCCCTTTGCGGAGTTCAGTCATTTATTATGGCGACTATTAGGAGGAGCCCATGAACGAAGAAGGCAAGACAATAAAAGTTCCCAACGCCATCAAAAAGATGTTGCTAGCGGATGAACAAGTTATGGCAGTCATAAAGCAATCGAGGTTGAAGGCAGCCGTCACACCCGACTCCATAATAATCACTAACCATAGAATAATCAGGTATTCTCCATCAGCCCTGGGATTACACAAGGAGATTGAAGATTACAGATATGAAGATATAGCCAATCTGAAAATCGATAAGGGAATCATGTTTGCCACCATCACTGTAAAGCGCCGATTCATGAGCGAGGATCTAATCCTGGACAACCTCCCAAAAGGTCGGGCGGATTACATTTCCAGGGCCATTCAGGAGAATCTCAGGCGAATGAGTAGCGCCCCCGCATCCCCAGTTACAACCAATCAGCGGGTTTCTCTAACTTCGCCAGAGGACCCTCTTCAAGTCCTGAAGCTTCGCTTTGCCAGAGGAGAGATTACTAAGGAACAATTTGAGGAAATGAAGAGAGCGTTGGAGTAGACTTGGCTGACGCCCTGATTGCTCTCTATCCTGTTCCCGTAGCTGTGATGAGAGAGGGACGGAGTCTGCGTACACCTCTTGAATGCCAACGAAAGGTGCTTTTGGCAAGAAACGTGCCTGGGAGAAGGGTGAAAGAATTTGTCTCCAAAAGTGACTACCTAACCAGCTTCGCGACAATAAAAAGCACCCTGCGACGGTTTATGTAGTGAGGTAACAAAACTGGCTATTGTGTAATTCCACCAGGTTGCGGTGTCTAAGACATACTACAGACAACAAATATTTGCATCAATTTACGATATGAAGTGATTGGCGTATAATAGCATCAGGAGTTACAAATGAGCATTGAGGATGAGATTGTGTCCGAGATTGTAGGAGGCAGAGGTGTACTCTTTGTTGGTGCGGGTCTATCAGTTGGAGCCGGCCTTCCAAGCTGGAAGGAGTTCGCCTCGGAATTGACTGCCGAAATAGGTTGTCCCACAACACTTAGTCCTCTAGATATAGCTCAATACTATGAGAATGAAAAGGGACGTCATGCATTATATACAAAGCTACGAACTAAGTTCAAGGAGAAAACAGTTAGATATAGCGAGAATCATCGGAAGCTTGTGTCTCTCGGATTCAGGACAATCATAACAACTAACTATGACAAATTGCTGGAAGACGCGCTATGCGCATGTGGCTATGAATTTCACTCGATCATAAATGACTATGATGGGTCCTATTGGGATGAGGAGAATGAAATACAACTGCTAAAACTACACGGCGACATTGAGAACGTCGACAGTATTGTGCTAACTAGGAGAGATTACAGCTTATTCTTCCGTACACATGCAATAATCACACGTCGGTTACATGCGATACTTCTGGATCATTCATTGATTTTTGTTGGGTATAATTTGGAAGACCCTGATTTCAACTTTGTCTTTAACGAGATCACTCTTGACCTTCAAGAACACCGCTTGCCATCTTACTTCATGGGTTTCAATGTTGACAGATTTCGTCAGAAAGAACTAGATAGACTGGGAGTAAAAGTATTTAGTGTCGCAACTGATGTCGTTGAACCTGATGCTGGTTATCAAGAAGCATACAACGTTGCGTTAGAAAAGAAACTCGATGACCTGAGCAGTAAAACCAAAGCCAGAAGCGATGAAAGATTAAAACCAGTGGCCAAAGAAAGTCAAGAATTCTCGCTTGTCAACGAGATCTATGACCTACTCCAAGCCATGGGATACAAGGTTTCAAGGCTGGCTGGCACTGCGTCTCGTCAGCGGCTTCTTGCAGAAAAGAAAAGTGAAGGAAAGAATATCAAGAGATTCATACTATGTTCTTCCTCTGACGTGGGGTCTGGTGATGTTGATGCCATGTTGGCTGAGATCGCTACTGATCCTGATGCTGACGCTTGGCTTATTGCACCAAGCAAGGCTAGGATATCACCGGAATCCCGCACCTTGGCCGAAAAAAGTGGCCGTGTGCAAGTTTTGTCGCTGGCAGATTTCTATGCTCAAATGGTTCCCTTCGCGGACTATCTTGAATCTTTAGTGCGACAGTACGAGTCTAGCGATATACCGCGTTACTATGTAGAACTCGGATCTCGAAAACCGCAATTTGATATCACGCGCTCTACAGTCATAAGAGAAGACTCCTTTAGACCGATCGACGAATATATAGACAGCTGGCTTCAGAGTTCTGACCAAAATCATATATCTATTCTGGGAGATTATGGCACCGGAAAGACTTGGTTTTGCAGAAGATACGCAGCGAAGCAGGCGAAAAGGTATCTCGCTGACCCAGAGCGCAACAGGATTCCCATACTAATCTCCCTGAAAGAATTCACTAAAACACTAAAGATAGAGCCACTGATAACAGATGCCTTGGTTAATGCCTATGGCTTACAGCTGGGGGGTGGATTTGCGACGTTCCAGCACTTGAATCAGTACGGTAAGCTACTAATAATATTTGACGGCTTCGACGAGATGGAAAGCAGAGTCGACCAAATAGTGACAACAAAGAACTTCGAAGAACTGGCTAAGGCCGTTGTGCCCGGTGGTAAGAGCAAAGTTATCCTTACATGTCGCACGCCTTATTTTCAAAGCAACTTACAGGAAGTCACCCTCCTTATGGGGGAAGGTGAGGACCGCATTGACTTAAGAAGTCGCCCCAATTTTGAGATTATGTATTTGGAACCGTTCAATGACGAACAAGTGAAAGAAGCTCTAAGAAAACGTGACCCAGACTCATGGCAATACTACTATCAACAAATAAAAGCTACGTACGATTTGCCCAACTTATCGAGGCGTCCTGTGATGATCGAAATGATAGTTGATACTCTACCTGATGTGAAGGATTTGCCAGAGATAAACTCCGCGATCCTTTACAGGAAATACACTGAGCGGTGGATAAAAAAGAACATACAGGAAGAGAGAACTTTCCTAGACGCGGAGAGCAAGCAAATCTTTATGGAGGAATTGGCTTGGGAGATGTACAGGGCGGGAATGTCGAGCATTCACTTCACGGATATACCAGCGAGGGTACAGCGTCATTTTGGGCTTTCCTCCAAGACCACCATCGACTATTACGAACATGATATACGGGCACAGTCTTACTTGGTTCGCGACCATCAAGGCAATTATTCTTTTGCTCACAAATCCTTCTTGGAGTTTTTCGTCGCCTCGAGGATACTCAGGTCTATTAGAAAGAATGACGAAAGTCTTCTGGCAGAGCGTGGTCTGACGATAGAAATCTATGACTTTCTCATACATATGCTGGGACAAAGTGAACTCCTTATGGTGCACCAATGGCTTGAAACATCGCGTGAGTCAAAAGTTCGGCGAACTTGTGTGGTAATGTTGGGACGACTCAAGGATTCATCTGCATGTGACGTGCTAGGTAAGGTTCTCACTGAGGACCCGCAGCCAAGTATTCGGCGTAGAGCGGCTAGAGCTCTTCTGTACACTGGAGGGGAGAAAGCCAAGAAGATAATATTAGAAAGACTAAAACACGAGACAGACGGCAAGGTAATCCGCACCATCCTTGGGGCTTTCCCACATAAAGATGCGAGTTTGGAACCAACGGTTGAGGATATAGCCCGAAATCGCGCTATCGAAGATGGTGTCCGGAATTCAGCCATAATAAGGGTTGCAAAGCTAGACCAGAAAGAAAAGGCAACATTATTGGCACAGCAATACTTTAGTGAGAATATTGACCAGTATAGAGGAAAGGAACAAAAGATACTAGAAGTCATAGACGAGGAGGCCGCTGCCGAAATAGCTGAGAGGATTCTCACATCTTCTAGAAGGCCCGAACAGAAACTACGCGCGATAGTCTATCTTCCCCCCAAAATAGATACTAGTCTAACACCATATGTCACCAGCGTGCTTCAGTCTTTCCTTCACGACCTCCAATATGCACAGAGCAAGGTCAAGTATCCTACCAAAAAAGTAAAAATTGGAGAGGAATTGGTAGCAAAATGCCGTAAAATTAGTGACTCACCTGACATTGCTAAGCTTTGCCGCTCAATTGAAGCGGTAATTGGCCAGTTAGATGAACGCTTTGCATCCGAAACAGGCGGGACAAAACCAGACTAGGACTGCCTATTCATAACGCCCATATAATCCAAATTTGCCACCCTCATCATAGCTAACATAAAGCTACACAAAATGATGAAAAGTTGGATAATAATCCGACCAAGGGGTTGGCTTTATCTGCTCTGTGTGCTAGTTTATATACTGTTTTATGGCTCGTTGTATTTTTCATATTGATTTGGATGCCTTCTTCGTTTCTGTGGAGCAGGCGTTTAACCCCGAGCTGAAGGAAAAACCACTAGTAACCTGAACCTATACTCCTCTTTATGTTCTTAATTATTATAGCGAAAGCGACAGTATTAAATAGATAAATTCCCTGCGACTCTCCAGATTGTTCATTGCCGGAGTTTTCTCCGCGATACAAAGTAAAGGGCCAGCCACACTATTGAGCTGAAAATGATGAAACCTACTATAAGATAGGGTGCCGGATTCGTTTTTACATTCTCCAGTCCAAATCGAGCGCCAAGACCAAGCAGGATGATCACGATGTCATAGGTGAGCGAGGAGAGGGCTACGCCCAAAGCGAAGTCGGAATATCGCAGGCGCGTGACTCCGGCAGCCAGCGATGGTATCTGCAGCAGACCCGGCGTTAACCTCACAACGGCAATTGATAGTGCAGGCTGCTTGTTTAGTCCGGCCCTAACCCATTCTATCCGATTAGGTAGCCATGGGAAGCGCTTCCCAACGCGGTTAATGAGCGGACTCCCCAGGACACGGCTGACCCAGTAAAGTATGGCTGCTCCAACCTCCCTTCCCAGCAACAGCATCACAACAATGAGCAATACTTGCGTTGACAGCGGACCAACATTGTAGCTGGTGAAGAATAGAAATACTTCCACTGTTAAGAGCAGGGGGACTCCGATGTCGCCGACAATACCTAGCGAAAACAGCACGCCCAGCGCAGCGGGGTTTCCCAGGTTCACCCCGTCAGTTAATCCCGACAGCAGCGAATTCAACCATTCCATGAGACTACCCTTGCCAGCCAGTCTTTCGATAAACTAGGCACGCATTTGAAGTCGAGGAGTACGAATTCTTTTGCAACAGCCATTCGCCCATCCGAATTACCTTACTGACCTGATGCGCCAAACTAGTCCCGCTGCTGCCAGCGACGACAAAGTGGCCAAGAGAAAGATACCTGAATAACCCCAGCCGGAAGGCCCCAGCCAATATAGTAAAGCACCTCCTACTAAAGGAGCCAGCGTCTGCGGCAGGGTGGAGGAGAATCCCCACACGCCCAGATCCCTCGCTACACGGTTCCTGTCCGGTAAGACATCTAACGCCAGGGCCCAATCCACGCTGGTGTAGGCGCCATAGCCCAGACCGAACAGCACCCCGACTACCAGGATGACCTTCCAAATCGGTGCCACGACAAAGAACAAAAAAGCGACGGCCATAGCCAGGCTCGCGAAACTGACAATGCCCTTCCTCCCAATTCGGTCCGATAGAGCACCGGCAACAAGTGCGCTGGCCAGAGAGCCTCCCAGCGCTACACTGGATATCACAAGAGTCGCACCGACGAAATTCGGAAGCCCTATCCTGTCTCTGATGAAATATGCCACAAAGGTGACCATGGCATAGAGGGCCAACATCACCAGTGCCCTGGTTATTGAAAGCCAAAGGAAATCGGGATTTTTCAGAGACTGAATCCATGACATCCGGGAAGAGGTGTGATGCTCCGGCGCCGGGCTATCAGGCACCTTCCACACTGTGAATGCGGCTCCAAGAAGTAACACCAGGGCAAGTATCGTGTAGAAGGGATAAGTATGCCCGGGGCTGACTAGCGCGGCAGCGACACCAAAACTGGAAACAGTACCAAGCATTGACATCAGCCCCATGTATCCGGACGCTTTGCCCCGTTGCCCTTGAGGCACCTGGTCAGGAATATAGCCTTGATAGGCAGCGCCGCTGATATTATTCCCCAGTTGCACTAATGTAAAGGCAGCCGCCAGGAGGAAAAGTGAAGTCGTCCTGGGCATCCACAGCAATCCGGCTACATTTATCAAAGCGCCACCCAGGACGAAAGGACGTCTTCTACCCCAGCCGAGCCGGCACCGGTCGGAAAATGCCCCCGCCACAGGCTGTGCCACCATGCCGATCAGAGAACCACCACCGGCAATCAACCCCAAAGCAAGGCCCTTGCTGACTTCCGGAGAACGGCTCAACACCTCAACAGGCAAAACGACGGCTAGCATTGCGCCCCAATGGAAGTTCAGTGAAAACCAGTAGATGCTCAGATTAAGATGGTCTCTAGTGGATAGAGTCTTTTCGGACAGGAGCGCTTCCTCCTGCATGACAGACATGTTACTACGTGAACGATTCCTGGTCAATAGGGGTTACGCATTTGAGAATCTGCTACAATAGAGTAATCTCCTATTACAGCGTTGGCTTTATCTGCTCTGTGTGCTAGGTTATATGCTGTTTCATGGCTCGGTGTATCTTCCATATTGATTTGGATGCCTTCTTCGTTTCTGTGGAGCAGGCACTTAACCCGGAGCTGAAGGGAAAGCCGGTAATCGTGGGCGGAGACCCTGAGCGCCGCGGCGTAGTTGCCTCTGCTTCCTATGAAGCGCGCCATTTCGGCATCCACGCCGGCATGCCGCTATCCAAAGCCCGCCGCCTTTGTCCCCAGGCAATTTTTATTAGAGCTAACTTCTCACGCTACAGAGATGCTTCATCCAGGTTTATGGAAATCCTTGCCGATTTCTCCCCTGACATCGAACCTTTAGGGCTTGACGAAGCCTATCTTGATGTCACCGGATGTGTAGAACCCTACGGTTCTCCCCGGAAACTGGCGCTGGCGATAAAAGAAAGAATAAATAAGGAGCTCCAGATCACAGCTTCCGTGGGCATAGGTACATGCAAGGTGGTGGCCAAAATTGCCTCAACCCTGTGTAAGCCCGATGGACTGCTCGAGATAGCCCCTGGAGAGGAACAGGCTTTCCTCAATCCACTACCCATAGCCAAATTACCGGGAGTGGGCGAAAAAACAGAGCAGTCATTAAAAGAGATGGAAATAACGACAATAGGAGAATTCGCCTCGCTGCCTTTAGACACGATAACAAGACAGTTGGGAGCCACTGGAGCAGTGATTCATAGCTATGCCAAGGGGATAGATGACCGAGAAGTGGAGGCGCCGGGTGAAGCTAAATCCATCAGCCAGCAGCTCACTTTTGCCCGCGATACCTTGAACCACAACTTTCTTGAGGCTAACCTGCACAGTTTATGCCAGGAGGTCTGCCAGGAGCTGCGCAGCCAAAATAAAAAGGCAAAATGTGTAGCGATAAGACTGAGGTATGCCGACTTTAAGACAATCACCCGCCAAATCACCTTACAAGAAGCCAGCGACGTTACCCAGGTTGTCTTTGCCACAGCCCAGCAGCTGCTGAGTAAAACTCTGGCAAAACAAGAAAAACCGATACGCCTCATAGGTATTCGAATATCAAGCCTGGTTGGCAAGGAGAAACAACTTCCGATGTTTGATTCCAGGGTTGCAAAGTTCGGGCACCTAGATCAAGCCGTAGACAAAATTCGCAAGAAATATGGCCCGACAGCGATAAAAACAGGCGACGACGTTCTTTCTGAGAGCAATTAAGAGAACGGGAAATCCTAAATTCCAAGCACCAAATCCCAAACAATTCAAAAATTAAAGGTCAAAAATAAAATGACAAATCAAAACGCAAAAATGTAGTGCGAGGCTTTAGCCTCGTGCAAGGACAGGATTGCACGACCTTAAAAGGTCGCACTACAATCGTGTTTGGAATTTAGACAAAAAGTGGGCGGGGACGAGCCCCGCCCCTACAAATGAATGTAGTGGCGAGGTTTATCCTCGTCTGATAAATCAAAGGTTCAGGATGGCGGAGGGGCTTGTTTTGGGCTTACAATACGAAGTATAATTGACTACCTATCCCTATAATAGCAAGGTGAAACATATGGCAGATTATGCCTTTCTCCACAAACAATTCATGCCACTATCCGAAGCCAAAATCGGAGTGCTGACCCACGCCCTCCACTACGGCACCGCTTGCTTCGAGGGCATCCGCGGTAACTGGGACAGCAAGGAGAAAAGATTTTGTCTTTTTAGAATCCAAGACCACTATAAGCGCATGCTTGGCGGCTGCCGCATCCTAAAAATCAATCTCCCCTACTCCGTTGATAAGCTTTGCCAATTGACCGGGGAGCTTGTGGAAAGAAGTGGCTACCAGGAAGACGTATATATCCGTCCTCTGGCCTATAAAAGCTCCGAAACTGTGGGAGTCCGCCTTCACAACCTGGAGGATGATTTCCTTATTGTCGTGACCACACTCCCCCCTTATCTTGATACAGAAAATGGTGTCCGCAGCTGCGTCTCGTCATGGCGCCGCGTGGATGATACCATGATTCCGCCGCGGGGCAAGATCTGCGGCATCTATGTGAACAGCGCTCTGGCTAAAACCGAGGCCTGGGAAAATGGCTTTGATGAAGCAATATTGCTAACTCATGATGGACATGTTTCCGAAGGCAGTGGTGAGAATATCTTCCTCATTTCAGGAGGAAAACTGATAACTCCTCCGTCATCCGATAACATCCTCATGGGCATCACCAGGGACACGGTCATGAAGTTAGCTAAAAACGAGTTAGGCATAGATACAATTGAGAGGCAAGTTGATAGAAGCGAACTTTATGTGGCTGAAGAATGCTTCTTCACCGGGACGGCAGCTAACATAGCGCCCATATTGGAAATCGACCATCGCCCGATAGGCACGGGCCAGATTGGCAAAATGACCGCCAAATTACAGAAGCTCTTCGCCAAAGTGATGCTGGGCAGAAATCCCAAATACTCTGACTGGTATTATCTGGTTTCTCTTAAGACCCCGGTACACTCGAGGCGTAACCGAATTTCTTAAACGAGAGTTATGCCGGGATCTACCCTTAGAGCTCTGAGCAGGTAGAGAAGGCGACAACTGTGCTCCAAGACCACAGTATTGTAATAGGCTTCCTCTAACAACTGGCTGGCAGCAAAAGTTCCATGCCCTCGCACTAAAACCACCCTGCACTCGCTTAGTAGCCTGGCTATCTCATCGGCAAGTTCTCCGGGCTTCCACTCCACCCCTGTACATAAGATAGGCACCTTAGACAACAAAGCCCGCCCTTCTACATCGGGGGGCACAATCTCCTTTTCCGTGAAGGACAAGGCAACAGCGTAAGGCGGATGAGCGTGAACCACTGCCAATGCCGGGGTATTCTTATAGATACAGCGATGAACCGCCAGCTCCGTTGAAGCTAAGGGCGTAGCCCGATTGTTCTTGCTTATCCCCGTCTCCACCAAATCCCCTTCCTGAATGGAGCCCAAAGCGCTGCCCCGATGGGTAATAACCAGATGCTCTCCAAGTTTAATGCTGAGATTACCTCCCTGGGGAGAAACCAATCCTTGAGTAAAGAGAGCTTGCCCTATCGTTTGGAATTGAGACAACATCGCATCAAACCAAAATCAAATATCAAAAATCAAAATTACAATTCAAAAGTAAAAAAGGCTGAATTATTTTTTAAATTCCCCCTCGTCATTTTACATTTTTATTTTTGCCTTTTGCATTTCATAGCTTATGTTATACGCCTTATCACAGCCACCACCCTCCCCTGAATCTCGACGTTATCGGGAGTAGTATAAATGGGTTTCATCTTTCTATTGGCTGGCTCCAGGCGGATGCGATTTGGCTCAGCGAAAAATCTCTTAAGTGTGACCTCTTGCTCTTCTTTAAGCCAGACCGCCACCATATCGCCATTCTCAGCACTGCCCACATAGTCCATTAAAACTATGTCCCCGTCTCCTATCAAAGCATCTTGCATGGAATCGCCTTTTACTCGAAGGGCATAAATATCCTGCTTGCCGCGAACTAACTCCTCACTGACCTCCAATCCTTCACTGGGAGCAATATTCCCTGTGTCAGGTACAGGAATAGGCTCACCAGCAGCTATTATCCCCACTATGGGAATATGAACAAATTTCCTGCCTTTTTGCTGCGGGTGCAGGAACTTAATTCCCCGGGATATCTCACCATGGCGGCGAATATATCCGGCTTGTTCTAATTTGTTCAGGTTATAAGCTACCACCGAGGTAGAGCTTATCCCACATCCAGCAGCAATATCTCTGATAGTAGGAGGGTAACCCTTATCACTCAAAAATTCGGTGACAAAGTTGATAATTCGTTCTTGCTTTGGCGAAAGCGACTTAACAGCCATTGGTTACCAGTTGACTACTTTTTATTTAGCTTCTTCACTAAGCGAGACTTAAGTCTGGCGCCTTTATTTCTATGAATAATCCCTTTACTTACTGCTTTATCTATACTACTTATAGCCAGCATTGTTTTCTGAGACGCCGATTCTTCCCGGGCATCAACTGAAATTTTCGCTTTACCCGTACATGTCTTAACACTACGGCGCACTAAGCGATTCCGTAACCGCTTCCTTTCGGCTGTCCTGGCCATTTTATTACCCTCTTTGCTACTCTCTTTACTAGTTGGCACTTGTGTCCCCCTTTCTTGTTACACTTACGACGTTCCATACTGAATAAATTCTAGACATTATTTTGCTTAGCTGAGCAGCACTTTTCACCTCTAAGGTAAAATGCAGTGTGACACTATCTTCATGGTGATTGTCCATGCTTGCCTCGCTAAGGTTTACCCCTTCCTCGGCTATAATAGCACTAATATCCCGAATAAGGCCAACTCTATCCCAAGCATCAACCTGAATCATCACGGGGTAAACCTGCGCCACATCACCCCATTCTACCTTGATCAATCTTTCTTTCTCTTCTTCATGGATAATATTAGGGCAATCCCTCCGGTGGACAGTGATACCCCGGCCTTGAGTAATATACCCGATAATCTTATCCCCAGGCAAGGGATGACAGCAATTAGCCAAACGAGTAAGTAAGTCCCCCACGCCCAATACGTCAATACTTACAGGACTGATCTTCCGTGGAGGCAGAACTTCAATCCCCTCTCCAGTTGGCTCCAACTCTCCGCTTAATTTAAGCATTATTTGAGAAGAACTGATGCTGCCATTGCCCAAGGCGGCAAAAAGGTCATCTGCGCTGTCATAGTCAAGCAGACGCGCTACCTTGTCAACACCAGGCAAACCGATGCCTATCCTCTTAAGCTCCTTCTCCCAAATTTGCTTACCGGTTTCAATACTTTGACTTCGTTCCTGCTTGGCAAACCATTGCCGAACTTTATTGCGCGCGTGAGAAGTCTTAACATAGCCCAGCTCGGGATTAAGCCAGTCCAGACTCGGGCCTTTATCTGCTTTGCTGGCCATAATCTCCACTACATCGCCATTCTTAAGAGCGTAGTTTAAAGGTTCCAGCCTGCCATTCACTTTCGCCCCAATACATTTATAGCCCAAGTCCGAATGAATTCGAAAGGCGAAATCCAGAGGAGTGGCACCTCTGGGCAACTCTTTTATCTCTCCCTTAGGAGTATAGACAAACACTCGATCTACAAGAACATCGGTCTTAATAGACTCCATAAATTCTTCACTATCAAGCTCCTCCCGCCAATCACCAAGCTGCCGCAGCCAGTCTATTTCATTTTTAAATTGCCCACCCGCTTTCCCTTCCTTATAGAGCCAGTGAGCAGCCACCCCATATTCGTCGACCTGATGCATATCATAGGACCGAATTTGTATTTCTAGCGGTGTTGTACCCTGACACATTACCGTAGTATGCAAAGCTTGATAGCCATTATCCTTGGGATTAGCGATAAAATCGTCGAACTCTTCAGGTATAGGACGCCAAAAATTATGAATTACGCCTAATGCCTTATAACAATCGGAAACCGAGTCCACTAACAAGCGTAAGGCAAAAAGGTCATGGATATCCCCAAAATTCTTACCCTGTGCATCATACTTGCCCATCTTTTGATATATGCTGTAAATATGTTTTGGTCGGCCATAAACCTTGGCTTTTATGCCGACTTTATCTAATTCCTGGCTTAGCTTCTGACTAACCTCAGTTATAAAGCCCTCCCTCTCAACCCGCTTCCCAGCCACTAAACGGGCAATCCGATGGTATACACGTGGCTTCAGATAGCGAAAAGCCAAATCCTCTAATTGCCATTTCGCTTCCCTATAACCTAAACGGTGCGCCAGGGGAGCATATATATCCAGGGTCTCTTGAGCGATAGCACGCCGTCTCTCTACGGGTAAAGCCCCTAGCGTACGCATGTTATGTAACCTGTCCGCTAATTTGATAAGAACCACCCGTAGGTCTTCAGCGGAAGCCACGAGCATTTTGCGTAAGTTTTCCGCCTGAACTTTCGATTTTGTTTCTTCCGTTCGAGCTCGACTGGCAAGCTTGTTCAGCTTGGTAACCCCGTCAACGAGCTTAACTACTTGTAAACCAAACTTGGCCTCGATCTCATCCAATGAGACGCCACAATCCTCGGGGACATCGTGCAACAGGGCAGCAGCTAAGGTTTCGGCATCAAGGTGCAGCTCAGCCAAAATCATAGCTGTATTTACAGGATGTTCTAAATAAGGCTCTCCTGTTTTACGCACTTGCCCCTGGTGAGCTTTGGCAGCGAATTCGTAAGCTGCTTTTACTATAGCTACCTTATCATCAGGCAGATAAGTGCTAGCCTGTTTTATAAGAGCATTGGCTGCCATTTAATTCATAATACTGCAAGAGCAAAAGTAACGCAAATTATAGCCAACCATAAATCCCGACACATCTCAGGGTAAACCCCACATGGAAATCTCTATTTCCCTCACCGGGATTGCTTCGGCTTACTTCGTCAGCCTCGCAATGACAAAGAGGACGCCCGCAACGATTTTTGTGTCACCGTCTCTTTAAATCCCTTTAATATGGTAAACTAACAGATAGAGAAGGAGGATCTCTGTGCATAAAGCCCCTCGAGGAACATTCGACATCCTGCCAGAAGAGCATGCCTACTGGAAATACGTAGAGGAAAAGGCTGCTTCCTTATGTCAGCTCTATGGCTACCAACCATTGAGCACACCGGTATTCGAAGATGCTCAGATTTTCACTAAAACTGTGGCCGGAGGGACGGATATCGTCGACAAGGAAATGTATATCTTCGCAGATAAAAGTGGCCAAGAATTGGCTTTAAGGGCAGAGGGCACAGCGCCAGTTTGCCGAGCTTATCTAGAGCATGGATTCTTTAACTTACCTCAACCCGTGAAGCTTTACTACATTGGACCAGCCTTCAGGTATGAGCGCCCCCAGGCTGGGAGGTACCGCCAGCATCACCAATTCGGCTTTGAGGCTTTAGGGGAGGCCGACCCCGCCCTCGATGCTGAAGTAATTGAAATGGCCCGACAATTCTTTTATTCATTAGGGCTGTCTAGATTTACTGTCCAACTCAACAGCATTGGCTGTAAGCTTTGCCGCCCCGGGTATTTAGAAGTACTGAAGCAACATTATTCAGATTATACAGACCATCTTTGCTCTGACTGCAAAGCCCGGCTGGTCAAGAACCCGCTGCGCCTGCTTGACTGCAAGAAACCCTCCTGCCAGGAGATAGCTAAAACCGCACCGAAAATTACCGATTATCTATGCCCTGAATGCCAACTCCACTTCCAGAGCGTTCAGAAATATTTAAGGGCAATGAGCATCGCTTTTCACTTGAATCCTAGACTGGTCCGCGGCCTGGATTATTACACCAGGACAGTGTTCGAGGTGGAACCTCGAGATAAAGGAGGGCAAAGCACGCTTGGCGGAGGTGGCCGCTATGATAACCTCATCGAGGAATTAGGAGGAAAACCTACTCCGGCGGTGGGATTTGCAACCGGGCTGGAAAGAATAATTTTGAATTTAAAGAAACAGAAATTAGATATTCCGGCATTGCCCAAGCCTGATGCTTTCATCGCCTACTTGGAAGAAGAAGCCAAGATTGAGGCGATGAAGCTGGCCTCGGAGCTACGTAAAGCCGGTATTGCCGTTATCATGGCTACAGGTGATAAGAGCTTGAGAGGGCAGCTGAGACAGGCTAATTCGTTAGACATTGCCTACGCCCTTATCCTCGGCGAACAGGAGATCAGCCAGCGCAATGTGATGTTGCGAGACATGAGAAGCGGAGAACAGAAAACCATTCCACTAGCTGAAATAGCTGGATTTCTCAAACAGCTCAAAGTGTGATATAATATACTTCTAATATGCTATTGACCTCAAATAGAAGTCTAAATTGTTCCTCCATTAGTCTAACTTTGCACTTCAGCAAATGTACTCGGAAACAGATTACCCATGTCTCAAAATGACGTAAACAACCGCCCAAGCTCGGAATATACCGCCAAAGATATCCAGATTCTAGATGAACTTAAGGCCGTACGGTTACGCCCAGGCATGTATATTGGCGGCACTGATAAATACGGATTACACCAAATCCTCTACGAGATAGTGTATAACAGCATAGACGAAGCCATGGCCGGCTGCTGCGACCATATCGAAGTAACAGTCCATGAAGATAACAGCGTCACAGTAATTGATAATGGACGGGGTATCCCTACCGAAAATATCCCGGGACAAGATATCACAGCCCTGGAGGCAGTGTTAACTCGCCTGCACGCCGGAGCCAAGTTCAGCAATCATGTCTATGGTGTATCCAGTGGACTCCATGGCGTTGGTGCTTCCGTGGTAAATGCCTTGTCTTCCTGGCTCAAAGCTGAGGTTAAACGCGAAGGAAAACTCTACCGCCAGGAATATCAACAAGGGGTCCCACAAGGCGAAGTAGAAATCATTGGAGACGCCCAGGACACAGGCACTTTAATTTCCTTCCTTGCTGATAAGGAAATCTTCGAGAGCATTGATTACGATTTCGACATGGCTTGCCAGCGATTAAGGGAACTAGCTTACCTGAATAAAGGGGTAGAAATAGCTCTTAAAGACGAGAGAGCCAATCAAGAGAAGGCGTTCTACTTCGATGGGGGAATAGCTAGTTATATTCGCCGCCTGAATAAAAATAGAGCTGTTGTTCACCCCTACCCCATTTATATCTCTACTATGATAGATAGCACCGTAATAGAAGCAGCTCTACAATATAACGATAGCTTCACCGAATCCACTATCTCCTTCGCCAACTGCGTCAACACTAGAGACGGAGGTAGCCATCTTACCGGCTTTCGTTCGGCATTAACCCGGGTTTTCAACGATTATGCCCGGAATACGAAAGTTTTAAAGGATGCCGACCCTAATTTGACCGGAGAAGATGTGCGCGAAGGGGCAGTGGCCATCATCAGTGTCAAACTACCCCAGCCTCAATTTGAGGGGCAAACCAAGGCCAGGCTGGGAAACCCCGAAGTAAAAAGTCAGGTTGAATCTGCGGTAGCCAATAGCTTGTCCCTGTACCTCGAGCAACACCCCAACGAGGCCAAGGCAATCATAGAGAAGTGCCTCACCGCCGCCAGAGCCAGAGAGGCGGCACGCAAAGCTCGTGACCTCGTTTTAAAGAAGACCGGCTTCGAAACATCAACTCTGCCCGGGAAACTGGCCGATTGTTCCGAGAAGGAGCCGGCCAAATGCGAGATTTACCTGGTGGAAGGTGACTCAGCTGGCGGCTCAGCTAAACAAGGGCGAGACCGCCGCTTTCAAGCCATTCTCCCTCTGAGAGGCAAAATACTGAATGTAGAAAAGGCTGCCAAAGACAAAATTCTGGAACATGAAGAGCTAAGAGCCATTGTCACAGCTTTAAAAGCCAGTGCTGACGAACTATTTGATAGCTCTAAACTTCGCTACCACAGAATAATCATCATGACCGATGCCGATGTTGATGGCTCGCACATTCGTACTTTGCTCCTTACCTTCTTTTTCCGCCACATGACAGAGTTAATTAACCAGGGCTATCTCTACATTGCCCAACCACCTCTGTACCGCCTCAAGTCCGGTAAACAGGAGTCCTGGCTTTACTCCGAACAGGAAAAGGAAGAAAAAGTTAAAGGACTAAAAGGAGACAAAGTAGAGATTCAGAGGTATAAAGGGCTGGGGGAGATGACTCCCGTGCAACTATGGGAGACAACCATGAACCCCGCTAACAGAACCCTGCTCAAGGTACATGTAGAGGATGCCATAGCCGCAGACCAGGCTTTTCGCATGCTCATGGGCGATGAAGTTTTGCCTCGCAAAAGATTCATCCTGGCCCACGCGCAAAGCGTCAGAAACCTCGATATTTAGCCGTTGAGCCTCCGCTACCCCAGAGGGGTGTGTGATAATGGGGAGAATTTGCCAGAGAATCTCGCTAATGGCCCATCCGAATTAACGCCGTGCGGCGGCTGAAGCGCGGCGTTATCTCGCAGATGTCGAATATATCTTGTGTTCTGTTATATATTTTTCTACCTCAGCGGGCACCAGGTAACGAATGGACAGCCCTTGAGCTAGACGCTGGCGAATTTCCGAGGAGCTAATCCCGATTACAGGCATATCAAGCTGAATAATTTTGTCCAGCAGCCCGGGTATGGCTGTTTCTAAGTGTTTCAAATCTTTTGAGCCTAATCTCGGGGGAACCACCAGCCGGCATAATTGAACTACTTTCTGCGGTTCCTTCCACAAAGGCAACTCGGCTAAGGTATCACGTCCCAGGATGAAGAAAAAACTGGCTTTACTGCCTAGCTGCTTTCGCAGCATGGTCAGGGTATCCACGGTGTAAGAGGGACCGGCGCGCTCTACTTCGAGAGTACAAAGTTTAAAATGAGGGTTGTCAGCTATGGCACGGCGCACCATCTCCACCCTGTGGACTGCCAGGGTAATGTTACGGCCCAGCTTGAGCCAGGGCTGCCCAGCAGGCACGAAAAGAACCTCGCTTAACCCTAACTTTATTCTGGCTTCCTCAGCAATAACAAGGTGCCCTATATGGATAGGGTCAAATGTGCCACCAAGAACGCCTATATTCACTTTTTTATTTTCTCGGTTTGGGACGAAATATGGCTATGTGCGCCGGTGAAATCATTTCCTCATCCCGGCTCGCCTGCTCCACCATTTCCACAGCTTTCCTGGTTAATTCTAACACAGCTTGGCCACTCACTGCAGAAATGTAAAAGACAGGCACCCCAAGCCCCGCTAAAATCGGGGCAAGGCATTGCTTCACTTCAGGCAAACGCGCTTGAACCTCGGGCAAATCTATCTTATTTACCGCCACGATTTTGGACTTTTGTGACAAGCTTTTGTATAAGGCTATCTCTTTATCCAATGTGCTGAGGTCATCGATAAGGGCCTGCGAACTGCCATCCAATAAATAAATAAGCAGCTTGGTCCTCTCCGCATGGCGCAAAAACTCGTTCCCCAACCCTTTGCCCAGATGAGAACCTTCAATAAGGCCGGGAATCTCGGCAACAATAAAGTCTCTCCGATCGCCTGGCATAACTCCTAAGATCGGCTGGCGCGTGGTAAAGGGATAATCAGCAATTTCGGGTTTGGCTCTGGATATCGCAGATAATAAAGTAGATTTCCCTACGTTGGGATGACCAACAATGCAGATATCAGTAATGAACTTTACCTCGAGGATAATAGGCTTCTTTTTCCCTGATTTCCCCTTACCAGCAATCTCAGGTGCTTGATTTACTGCTGTAGCAAAATGGACATTACCCAGTCCTCCCCGGCCTCCCTTAGCCACCACAATCTTTTGCCCGTGCGTCCTCAAGTCCGCTAAAACTACCTCTTCCCCTGAATCAGCCTTATTGAAAACCATTGTGCCCACGGGCACGGAAATAGCTAAATCCTCCCCTTTCTTGCCACGTTTCCGCCCACCACCTCCCCGACGGCCGTTTTCCGCTAGGAATTCCTTCTTCTTCCCTATCGAACTTAAGTCCATCAAATTGGGATTAGCTCCAACAACTACATTCCCACCGCTTCCACCATCTCCCCCATCAGGACCACCAAAAGGAACACGCCTCTCTTTCCGAAAGCTGACACACCCATCCCCACCAGAGCCACCACTAACCATAATTTCTATTTTATAGACCATATCTTAATAATCTATTATATAAAGATAAGTATATTAAGGGATTTAATACTAATCATTATAAACAATGTTGTTAAGTGGTAAATAAGCAGAGCAGCAGATTAGAGCCTAGAGGGAGGGATAAACAACAATTTATCCACAAGTTATCAGTAATTCTACACAGTCTGGTATTACTTTTTGTAACCCTGCTGTGAATGGAGTTGCTCTTTGATTTCCGCAATTTGGTTAGAAAAGCTGGGATTAATGCTCAGTTCGTTAGCTATCTTTTCGTAGCCATGAAGAATTGTGGCATGATTTCTGCCACCTAATTCTTTACCGATCTCGGTTAGAGAGCAGTTATATCCTTCGCGCATAAGATAGATGGCCACGTGGCGTGCCAGAGCGGTTTTTCTATCTCTTTTCTTGTTAATTAGCTCTTCTGGCGGAATGCTGAAATAGTTTGCTACCGTCCGTAAGAGCAGCTTTATGTCTTGTTTACAGGTCATGTTTGTTAATAACTTGTTGATTGTTTCGGGAGCGATATTGGTGCCACTTAATTTAGCCTGGGCAGTTAGATATACAAGGGCACCTTCAAGCTGGCGGACATTCTCGCATACTTTCTCCGCGACAATAGGCAAAACCCCTTCGAGTTCTGGAGTCATCATTGTTTCTGCTTTAGCCCGTAGAATATTCAGGCGTGTTTCAAAGTCGGGTGGTTGCAAGTCAACAACAAGGCCCTCTTCAAAGCGTGATTTTAGCTTGCTGCTAAGAGGATGTATGTCTTGGGGAGCGCAATCAGCGGTGATGACAATTTGCCGGTTATTGCTGTATAGCTCGTTGAAGGTATAGAAGAAACATTGTAAGGTTTGTCTCTTGTCGATCAGGAAATGGATATCGTCGAATAAAAAGATATGGATATTTCTGAATTTGCTGCGAAACTTGTCAACTTGGTTTTCTCTCACAGCTAGTACGAATTCATTGGCGAATTGTTCCGCGGTAATATAGGCCGCTTGCAGCCCGTTGTTTGTCGTTAACTGCCCGATGGCATGTAGTAAATGAGTCTTACCTTGCCCGGTGCTGCTGTGAATGAAAAGGGGGTTATAACTAATTCCGGGATTCTCAGCTACTTCTACAGCGGCAGCATAAGCTAAACGGTTAGAATCGCTGACAACGAAGTTATCAAAGGTATACTTTGGATTGAATCTATACTGCGTGGCTCTGCTGCTTGTCCCGCCATCGGTTTGAGTAGCCAAAGGGCTGGCTGATAATTGTTCGCGATTGTGGATCTCGAACCGGACGTCGATATCCTTGCCTATAATATCAACTAAGGTTTTCCTTACCAGAGGATAAAGGCGTTTGGATAGCCATTCGGCGACGAAAACGTTAGGCACGCCGACGACAAATATATTATCGTGGCAGCTTAGCCCCTGGCTATCGTTAAGCCAAGTTGTGTAATTTGCCTTACTAACCTGAATCTGCAGCTTGCCGAGGGCACTCTGCCAAATTTCTTTTGCTGATTCCAATCTATCCCCATTCCCAACAAAACTCAGCCACAACGATAGCTGAAAAACGTATTAAGGGTGGTTAAGATTTAAGAACTTACCAGTTGTTACTCCTTACAGGATAACAGGTTTTCCCAAACCTTCGCTAGGCAATGTTTGACATAATTAAAAAATTAATGAAAAATACTTCAGCTATGACAGTCCGCACCGTTTTTATGGGCACTCCGCAGTTCGCTGTGACTATACTGGAATCCTTGCTCCGGAGTTCCTGCCAGGTGCTTGCCGCGTATACTCAGCCCGATAAGTCGGCTGGCAGGGGGCGCCCAGTTGTTCTTCCTCCGGTGAAAAAGCTAGCGCTGGAGCGACAAATACCGGTTATGCAACCCGAGACGTTTAAATCCGGCGAGGTGGTGGAGAAGCTGGCCAGCTTTCAGCCTGAGCTAATAGTTGTGGCAGCCTTTGGTTCTATTCTTCCCCAGGGAGTGCTTTCCTTGCCTAAATTTGCCTGTCTTAACGTTCATCCTTCGTTATTGCCGAGGCACCGAGGTCCGTCTCCAATCGCTAATACCATTCTCTGTGGAGATGAACTTACCGGGGTCACCATAATGATAATGGATGCTGGATTAGATACCGGGCCGATTTTAGCCCAGAAAAAACTGGGGATTTCCTTTATGGATACCACCGGCTCGCTTAGCTCAAAGCTGTCTGATGTGGGGGCCGCGCTTTTACTGGAGACCTTGCCCCAATGGCTGGGGGGCGAACTCAAACCGCAAGTTCAAGATGAGTTGCAGGCTACTTATAGCAAGTTGATAACCAATAGAGATGGCGAGATTGATTGGCATCTTTCCGCGCTCGAACTCTGGCGGATGGTAAGGGCGTACAATCCCTGGCCAAGCTGCTATACCTGGTGTCAGGGGAAGCGGCTGAAAATCCATAAAGCTATTCCCCTTGGCGATGTGAGAGAAGGAGAGATAGGGGAAGTAATCGCCTTGGCGGAGCAACCGGGGGTTGGGGTGGTAACTAAGCAGGGTATTTTAGGGCTTTGCCAGGTTCAGTTAGAAGGAAAACGCGAAATGCCGGTAAGCGATTTTGTCCGCGGGAAAAGAGATTTTATTGGCTCCATTCTGGGGCGGAAGTAGCTTCTCTGGCCGGCATTATTCTGCAAACATTGGCACACATCTTTGAAATGGCGACTTAGTCGAAACCGAGCCAGGTGGTGACGTTTTTAATAGGCTCCCGCTCACTTTCCACTTTGTTGGCAGGAAAATCCCAATCAGGGTAGCCAATGGCGATGGCTATTACTATCCGCTTGGGCTCCGGTATGCGGGCGTATTTTCTCAACACGGCGGGATACATCGTTCCCTGGTCTTCGATGCAGGTCCCCAGGCCGAAATGCAACGCGGTAAGACAGATAGTCTGTATCACAGCGCCAATGTCGAGCAGTGGCCCACTTTCGCTCAGACAGCGATCAGTGGACAGGATGATCGCCGTCGGCGCATCGAAGTAACGAAATCCGCGCTCCAGCCATTTGGCCCTTTTCTCCTTGTCTTCCCGGGATATGTCCATAAGCTGAAAAAGCTGCTTGGCGAGGTTTACCTGGCGTTGGCGGTAAATGCTCTCCTTCGGCCAGCCTGCGACCGCGTGCTCGGGGTTAGGCGGCGCTCCGGAGTTGAGCAGCTCCACGTTGCCCCGTCGTATATTTTCCAGAACGTCACCAGTGAGCACAGTGAACTCCCATGGTTGGGTATTCATAGCAGATGGGGCATTGCTCGCCAATTCCAGTATTTGCTGTAAAACCTCTTTAGGCACAGGGTCAGGTTTGTAGCCCCTGATGCTCTTACGCTTTTTCACGGCTTCGATGGCATCCATAAATGTGCTCCTTTTCTGTGACAGTTCAGTCTTTCCTTATTATGGGGCAGCAGTTATGGGTTCTGATTCGTAAATCCTTTCCTCTGCCAGCTCTGTTGGGGTGAGAGGAACATCAGCTTCAATATCTCTGCCCTCGATTCCCTTAGCCAGGATTTCCTTATAGTATTCATGCTGGATGATTAAGTTCATGATTTCGTTGCTGCCGGTCCAGATCATAATAAGTCGGGCTTCCCGGAGCGCCCGTTCCACCGGGTAGACGTGAGTATACCCGATGCCGCCGAGAATCTGCATGGCATCATTCACCACTTCCCAATGTGTCTGAGTAGCCAGTTTCTTCACCTCTGATACCAGTCTCCTTTGGTAAGCCGCAGTACCTACTCCATCATCGATGGTTTTGGCCACGGCGTATGCCAGCGCGCTGACACCATCGAGCTTGGTGACGCAGTCGGCTATCTTGAAGCTTATCCCTTCAAAATTCCTTATGGTCTGGCCGAAGGCCTTCCGTTTGTTGGCATACCGGGCGGCCACCTCCAGAATAGCTCTGGAGCCACCCACTCCGCCACCGAGAAGCCTTTCCGGCACCATTAATTTATAGAATACCTTTGCCCCTTCGTTCTCTTTCCCCAACAGATTCTCCTCGGGCACAGGCACATCGCGAAAAACCAACCTACCTGTGCCTGTACCGCGGCAGCCCATCAAGCCGTAGACATGCTTGACCTCCACGCCCATATCCCTCTCAACGATGAAGGCACTGAGTGAGTCGCGGCCGGCTCCGGGGTTGGTGACGGCAAATACTAGGAAGAAATCGGCGCCTTCCGAGCCGACGACGAAACGCTTCTGTCCGGTAAGGTAATAGTAATTTCCTTTCTTGCGAGCCACGGTGGTGGCGCCGAAGAAATCAGAGCCACCCCTGGGCTCAGTGAGCGCCTCACCAGCCCATTGTGTGCCGGCGATTAATGGTTTGAGGTACTTCTTCTTTTGGGCCTCGGTACCAAACACGTTTAAGCCTTCTCCAACGATGGAGGTAACTGAGACGAGACAGGCAAAAGGCACCCCGAGCTTGTTGACCTCTCCTATTGCGATGAGTTCATCCACCCATTTCAGGTCTCTGCCGCCATATTTCTTGGGGAACCTGGTGCCTAGCAGGTTTCTCTTGCCGGCTTCCCTGACAAATTCGTAGGGGAACTTGATTTTATCGGCGTCCATATCCAGTATAAGTTGCCGTGGGATGCTCTTGACCAGGTCCTGAACCTCTTGTCTGAATCTCTTGCGCTCTTCGTTTAAAAATACCTCTAACATTGCTTCCTCCTTTTCAGTTTTAATAGGCAGGTATTATGATTCCGGGCTAACCGACACTGTGATAGTTTAGTTTTTCCGGGAATCCTGGCCAATAGTATAGCACGTGTCAAATTATCTAAAAATTGTACCGTTTGACGATGGAGATGAAAGCTACTATAATGCAGTTCACCTCTAAGTCAAGAAAAATCATGATTGAGTCTTCAACAGCAGTTGTCGAGACTACCTCAGGCAAAATCGAAGGCGTTTTCAGGAAAGGGCTATATGTTTTCCGTGGCATACCTTATGCGGCGCCGCCAGTAGGCGAGCGCCGCTGGCTGCCGCCTAACCCTCCCGAACCCTGGGGCGGAATTAGACCGGCGCAAGACTTTGCCCCCACCGCCCCCCAGCTATCTATGGATATCCAGTTTCTGGAGCCGGTGGAGAAACAACCGCAAAGCGAAGACTGTCTTTACCTCAATATCTGGACCCCCGGGCTGAAGGGTGCGAAGCGCCCGGTTATGGTCTGGGTCCATGGCGGCTTCTTCACCACCGGTGCCGGCTCGTGGTTGATCTACAATGGGCGGACTCTGTCTACACGCGGTAATGTGGTGGTAGTGACTATTAATTATCGACTGGGCGTATTGGGTTTCCTTAATCTAAATGAAATCACAAAAGGCAGGATACCGGCTACAGGAAATGAGGGGCTGCTTGACCAGGTCTTGGCGCTGGAGTGGGTGCGGGATAACATCTCGCGCTTCGGCGGGGATCCGGATAATGTGACCATCTTCGCCGAGTCCGCTGGGGCCATGGGCGTGGGGGTGTTGCTGGCAGTGCCTAAGGCGCGCGGTCTTTTTCACAGAGCTATCCTCCAAAGTGGAGCTGCTCACCATGTGAACTCGCTAGAGAGTGCAGAGAAACTGGGGGCTATCTTTCTCGACATTCTAGATATAAAGCCGAACGATGCTAACAAATTGCGGTCGCTTACCGAGCAGCAACTCCTCAACGCTCAGGTGGAAGTTATGGCTAGAGCGCAGGGTCCGAAATTGGCTATGGGTGGCTTGCCTATCAAGCCTGTGGTTGATGGCGAGGTGATTCCAGAATTGCCGATCCGCTCTATTGCTAGCGGCTCGGCAGACAATGTGGCAGTCATCATCGGCACCACCCTGAATGAATGGAAGCTCTTTGCCGTTTTGGATAGAAATCTGGCCAGCTTGGACGAGGCTGGACTCCTGCGGCGTTGCCAGCGTCTCATTCTGAGCGGGGATGTGAGTGGGCTGATAGAGGCCTACCGCCAGGCTCGTAGCCAGCGCGACCTTCCAGTCACCCCTGCTGAATTGTATATTGCTATCCAATCGGATAGGGTTTTCCGCATGCCTGCGATTCGGCTTGCCGAGGCACATTATCGCCGTCGACAGCCGACTTATATGTATCTGTTCAACTGGGTTTCACCGCTAATGAACGGAATTCTTGGTTCTTGCCATGCGCTGGATCTAGAGTTTGTGTTCGGGACTCTGGATGACAATTTCAGCGGTTCTGGCGAAGAAGCCCAGGCTCTATCGAGGAAAATCCAGGACGCCTGGGCAACTTTTGCCCGTTATGGGGACACTAGTTGCCAGAGCATAGGTAAATGGGAACTCTATGATGGGCGGCGGAAGACAATGGTTCTGGGCAAGCAATGCCTGCTGGTAGAAGCCCTGTATGAAGAGGAGCGGCGTGCCTGGGAACCTTTCGTCGATTCTGTCCTCGGTGCCTTTTAAAGCTGACGGGGATGTAACTTTCTATAGAATAACGAAAGACTGGACTAAGCCTTCTCATCTTCAATTGAAGTTAAGTCGGGTTAATGGGCTTTGAATACCAAAGCACCAACGGGGCAAACGGCAACGCACTCGCTACAGTCCTGACAACAGGACCTACCCATAGGCTCATCTCCAAAAGTAGTGACCATCCTCCGGAAGCCACGGTGAGCAAAACCAATGGTTCCTTTGCCCAGTTTTTCCTGGCATACCCAGACGCACCTGCCGCAGAGTACACATTTGTTAGGATCATAAATGAACAGGGGACTGCTAGAATCTATGGGTAACTCAGGCAGGATTTTCCTGAACCTTTTTGTTTTGAGCTTCACGTTGAAATGCTTGGCTAGTTGCTGAAGTTCACAGGAACCATTTTTGAGACAATGGGCGCAATCTACAGGATGACTAGCCAGGAGCAATTCCAAAGCGGTGCGGGCTAGCCTCAAGGCCTTGGCCCCTTTGGTATTAACTACCATTCCCTCTGCTACCGGAGTAGTACAGGCTGTAACTGGGTTATCCTTACCTTCTATCTCCACAAAGCAGAGACGGCAAGAAGCAAAAGGCTCGCTCTTTTCCCGAATAGCACAAAGGTTGGGGATGTAGATGCCATTATTCAGAGCTACCCACAGGACCTTCTCACCTGGGGCAGCTCCTATTTTCTTACCATCTATCGTCAGAGAGACGTTTTTAACCTTTACCAGTACCCTCCCCCTTACAACATCTTAGAACAGCCCCTGTACTTTGCCAGTCTTGGTATCAATATCTATCCTTCTAAAGGCTGGATCAGAGCTGGTGCCCGGCATCAAGCTGATGGTGCCGGCGCAAGGACAAAGGAATTTGGCACCGGAGTAAATCAACACATCACGAATGGGCAGCATCCATCCCTTGGGAGTGCCCTTAATGGCCGGATCGTGTGTTAAGCTCAGGTGAGTCTTCACCATCATAGTGGCGTATTCATCATATTTCTTATCTGCTTCAAATGCCTTGGCCTTGGCTTCAGCTTCAGGCGCCCAGGACACACCATCAGCACCGTAAACAACCTTGGCGATTTTGTCCACTCTGTCGCGTAACTTCATTTCATTGGGATAAAGGAATTTGAAGTCACTCTTCTGGTTGCAGGCTTCCATCGCAGCATCGGCTAACTCTAGTGCTCCATCGCCACCCTTGAGCCAGTGTTCGCTGAAAGCGCAGCGTGCCCCGGCCGCCTCGGCTGCCTTGCGCACCAGGGCGACCTCAGCCTTAGTATCTGTATGAAAGGAGTTGATGCACACCACCGGGTTAATGCCTGCCGTTTTGATGGTATTGATATGGTGCACCAGGTTGGCAAGCCCTTTCTCCAGGGTCTTCAAATCTTCTTTGGTGTAAGCATCAGGTAGTGGCAGTCCAGCTACAACCTTGGGGCCACCGCCATGCATCTTTAATGCCCTGATGGTGGCAACCAGTATTGACACGTGTGGTTTGAGGCCGCTGTAGCGGCATTTGACATTCCAGAACTTCTCAAAGCCAATGTCAGCAGCAAAGCCGCTTTCAGTGACAACGTAGTCAGCCATCTTGAGGGCGATGCGATCGGCGATGATGGAGTTTTGGCCGACAGCGATATTGGCGAAGGGGCCGGCATGCACAAGGCAGGGTTGATACTCTGCGGTGCTGCACAAGGTGGGGTTAATGGCATTGCGCATAAAGGCAGTCATAGCGCCACCGACTTCAAGGTCACCGGTGGTAACCGGGTTACCCTTCTTATCATAGGCGACGGTGATCTCGTTCATTCTCTTACGCAGGTCTGCTAAGTCATTGACTATGGCGAGCATAGCCATGATCTCGGAGCTTACCGCGATACCGAATTTGGACTGCATCAGAAAGCCGTCCATCTTACCACCGAGGCCGATGATGATATTCCTCAGGCTCTGGGCACAGAAGTCCATAATCCAGCCCATTTCTACTCTGGTCGGGTCCACATCCAGCCGGCGTAAGTTACGTTTGGCTAGTTCGGCGTCATCGTAGTTGCGCTCGTGCTGCATTCTAGCGGTAAGCGCTACCATGGCCAAGTTATGCGCATTCATAACGTCGTTGATGTCGCCGGTAAGTCCCATGGAGAATTCGGTCATCGGGATAAGCAGCGCATTGCCGCCGCCGGCAGCCGTTCCCTTGATATTCATGGTGGGACCGCCCGAAGGCTGGCGAATGCAACCCATCACATTCTGCTTCCGTTTGCCCAGACCCTCCACCAGACCCATCAGGGTGGTTGTTTTGCCCTCGCCCAGTGGTGTGGGAGTAATAGCGGTCACTTCAATATACTTGCCATCTGGCTTCTTCTTGAGGCGCTCGATGATCTTTAAGAAATCCAGTTTGCTTATTCTCGCATAGGGAATAACCTCGTCCTTTTGCAGTCCCAGTTTCTTTTGCCACTCCTCGGGGGTGGGCATGTTTTTTTCCGCTTCCTCTGCAATCTCCCAGTCCTTCATTTTTGTTGCATCGTAAGCCATAATAACCTCCTTTGTGATTCCTTTTATTTATTATTTCTTCTTGCGCTCGGCTCTTCTCTCAGCCGCTACTACAGTGTTGACCAAAAGCATGGTAACAGTCATAGGCCCAAGTCCACCGGGGACAGGAGTAATCGCCTCAGCCTTCTCCTTTACAGGTTCGAAATCTATGTCCCCCACAGTCCTTTTTCCTGTTTTACTTGTTGGGTCATCAATCCAATTAGAACCAAAATCCATGGCAATCACGCCCTGCTTTACCATGTCGGCGGTGAGAAACTTTGGCTTATTTACGGAAACCACCACTACATCGGCTCGACGAGTATAGGAGGATAGATTCCGCGTGGAGGGTTGGCAAAGAGTGACATTAGCCCCTACTTTCTCTTGAGCCAATATCGAGGCTAGAGGTTTCCCTACAAGATTATCCACATTCACAATCACAACCTCCTTGTCTTTAAGGTTGCTATATCGATACCGAACTAGCATCTCCCAGATACCGGTTGGCGTTGCCGGAAGAAACGCTTCTTGCCCCATCCAGGCCTTGCCCACATTCACAGGGTGAAATCCATCCACGTCTTTCTCTGGGAGAACAGCATTTAATGCTTTGTTTTCATCTAAATGTCCGGGGAGGGGGAGCTGAATAAAAATGCCGTGGATTTTAGGGTCCTCATTGAGACGCTCAATTTCCTTGAGCAAATCTTCTTGTTTCGTATTCTGGGGTAATCTCACCATCCTTGAACTGATGCCCAGCTCCTCGCTTGCCTTTTCTTTAAGCCCGATATAGGATGCCGAGCCTGGGTCTTCGCCAACAAGGATGCCAGCAAGCCCGGGAGTTATTCCCTTTTCCTTAAGCCTGGCTACCCTTTCTTTCAGCTCCTCTCTTATTTCCGTGGATAATTTCTTTCCATCAAGTATATTACCTGGCATATCAACACCTCCCAGAAGATTTGTGGGCTCACCGGCCAACCATCTTCTCAGCGGCTCTTACAGTATTAGCTACCAGCAATGCTGAAGTCACTGGACCAGTGCCACCGGGGACAGGAGTTATCGCCCCTGCCTTCTCCTTCACTGCCTCGAAGTCCACATCCCCGACCAGCTTGAACTTTCCTGGATTTGCCGGGTCCTCTATTTGGTTCACTCCCACATCCACCACTATCGCCCCTTTTTTCACCATATCTGCGGTAATAGCCTTAGCCTTCCCCATAGCCGCCACCAGAATATCTGCTTGCTTGGCGATTGAGGCAAGGTCCTTGGTTCCAGTATGGCAGACAGTTACAGTGGCATTAGCGCCCTTCTGCTTTTGGACCAGAATACCCATCAACGGTTTCCCTACTATGTTGCTCCGCCCGCAGATAACCACATGTTTGCCCTCAGGATTATGTCCACTGCGAACCAGCAGTTCCTGAACACCGTAGGGAGTTGAGGGGAAGAAGGTCTCTTCACCCAGCAGCAATTTCCCGGTGTTTACCGGGTTGGTGCCGTCAACATCCTTGTCAGGAGAGATGGCGCTCTCCGCGCTGAGAGTATTAAGATGCTTGGGCAAGGGCAGCTGAAGGATAATACCGTGGCATTTAGGATCCTTATTGAGCTCTCCAATTTTTCTTTCCAGTTCCTCTTGGGCGACATTTTCCGGAAGTTTAACCGTATCAGTCAGTATTCCCACAGCTTCGCAGCCCTTGGCAATGCCACGAAGATAGGATAACGCAGCAGGGTCTTCCCCAACCAGAATGGCCACGAGCTTTGGAGTCACCCCTTTTCCCTTCAATTTCTCTACCCTTTGTTTTAACTCCACACGAATGTCGTCCGCGATTTTCCTTCCGTCTATTATCTCTGCTGGCATTTCTACCTCCCTTCTTAATTCTTAACTTACCGGTTTACCGATAAGTTCTGGCTTTACAGCACTAAGGTGTGCTGCAATATCCTGCACTCGACTGATGACCTCTGGACTGGAATTCATGAGAGGAAAATTGCCCAGACCAGCTTCTATTATACTCTGGTCGTAGGGAATAAAGCCCAGAAATTCAAAATCGGGCATGGCGGAAATAAGAAATTTTCTGTCCTGTTCACTGCGAATTTTATTAGCGACCACCGCGATGTTTTTCAAACCTATGTCCTTTGCCAGTTCTCTTATCCTGTAGGCTGTTTCAACACTTCCTTTACCTGGCTCCACTACAATGATCATCTTGTCCACAGCTCTCGCTGTCGCCCGCCCCAGATGCTCGACCCCGGCCTCCATATCTATTATGACTACTTCATCTCTCCGCAGGAGTATGTGGGCAATTAAAGCTTCTAGTAAGGCATTTTCAGGGCAATAACAACCACTCCCACCCTTCTTCAATCTCCCCATCACCATTAATTTGATTCCATTATGCTCCACCCAATACTTTCCAGGTATATCATCAACTCTGGGGTTTAATTTGAAGTAAGAAGCTGCCTGGCCAGGACGTGCTCCGGTCCTCTCTTCAATCAGGTCTGCCATCTCAGATATAGGGGTTATCCTTTCGGGATGAGGAAAGCCGAGGGCAGTTGCCAGAGTAGCATTGGGGTCGGCATCTATAGCCAGAACAGAGTAACCAGACTGGGTAAGTGTAGTAGAAAGGATAGAGGCCAACATTGTTTTGCCCACCCCTCCTTTCCCGCTAATGGCAAGTTTCATTCCCAAACGACGAATTATATCCTGCAGCAACAAGAAAAATCAAGTCCGTAGCACCTATTATTTTACATCACACTGCTGACTCGGCAGGCGAGGTTGACAAGGCTGTGGTACATTAGTGCCCATATGCTGATTTGCTTCCCCTGCTATGCCGGGTGACACAGTTTGCCCGCAGGAAGCAAACGGTGATAGAATGCAATATCGAAGCTGCACCAGCCGGTCTACGCGGTCCATGTGGATACCATGTGTGTTTTTTGAGGGAGGCGCGATATGGCATATGGATATGAGATAAATGAACTGGCCAAGGAAGAATCTTGGCGAATGTTTCGCATAATAGGCGAATTTGTCGAGGGCTTTGATAAGCTCTCCGGTATCGAGCCGGCAGTAACCATATATGGTTCGTCCAGATTGAGGGTCGATGACAAGCTATATGCGGAGACGGAAGAAATAGCTTATCGACTTGGACAGTTGGGCTTCTCAATTGTCAGTGGTGGGGGGCCGGGTGTAATGGAGGCTGCCAACAAAGGTGCACTGAGGGCTGGGGTTACATCGGTCGGGCTGAATATCTCCCTTCCCGAAGAACAGGTCTGTAATGCCTACACCACAAAGTCGATAACGTTCGACCACTTCTTTACTCGTAAAGTCATGCTGGTGAAATATGCCGTGGCCTTTGTCATAATGCCAGGGGGCCTGGGTACGCTCGATGAACTGACAGAAGTGCTAACTCTAATGCAGACCCATAAGATAAAACCTTTTCCTATAGTATTGTTTAACAGCGAATTTTGGAGGGGATTTCTGGATTGGCTGCGGGGTTTCGTCTTATTTAGGGAGTATATCTCTGAGGAAGATTTCGACCTGTTGAGGGTCCTGGATCGCCCTGATGAGGTAGTTGAGGTTATCCAGCGGTGGCATGTTGGGCGTGAGGTTATTGGCAGGAAGGCCCTGTTCGAGTGATCGCCCTGCCTTCGTTTCTCCTGCTGATATACCTAATTGTCTGGGGAGGGCTCAATGCCCTCTTCGTTAGCTTGACATCAGGCGATTCGAGGTGCTAGAATCCCCTTTTCTGTATGGGGGTGAGAACATTTACGCTATTATCGAAATAGGTGGCAAGCAGTATAAGGTAGCCCCAAAGCAAACAGTAGAAGTCGAGCGCTTAGATGTCCCGGAAGGCGACACAGTTGAGCTCAATAAAGTACTGTTTATTGGGGGAGATAAGGATACCCGGGTCGGGAATCCTATTATTAAGGGGGCTAAGGTTCTGGCCACTTCTTTAGGGGAAGCTAAGGGAGAAAAAGTTATCGTATTTAAATATAAGTCCAAAGTTCGCTACCGCAGGAAGACGGGACATCGCCAGACTCATACTAAAATACTAGTAAATGAAATTATTAAGGGTGAAGGAGAATAGGCATGGCGCATAAAAAGGGCGGTGCCAGCTCAAGTTATGGACGTGATAGTGTATCTAAGCGTTTGGGAGTGAAGAAGTATGGTGGAGAACAAGTTCGCGCTGGAGCTATCCTGGTTCGGCAACGAGGGACTCGTATACTGCCGGGAGACAACGTTGGCCTGGGCAAAGATTATACACTCTTTGCCTTAATAGATGGCTGTGTTAAATATGAGCCGGCAACCAGATACAAAAAGAAGGTGAGCGTTTATAAATGAAGGAAAAAATCCATCCTAAATATTATGATAAAGCTAAAGTGACCTGTCTTTGCGGGAATACCTTCGCCATTGGTTCAACTAAGCCAGAAATCAGGGTAGAAGTATGTGGTAAATGCCACCCCTTTTATACGGGTGAACAAAGGATAGTTGACTCACTGGGCAGGGTGGAACGCTTCAAGAAGCGATATAAGATAAAGTAGAATACATTCAACTTTCTATTCTTTATTTTGCCGGCATCTATTTGACCGCAGCGTGTTTACCTTTAAGTTTATTCTGGGAAACTAGAAATTCGTTAGGCGCCACTACTTGAGGAGCTGAACTTTATATTTTCCGCCGTTTTTATCATAATATGCTTAGGGGTTTTTCATGGTGAGACAAAATTATAGCCTTTGCTTTAGGCAGCTAAGGAGATTGAGACGCTAATGGCAAAATCTTTTCATTACGGTGGCCAGGCAGTTATTGAGGGGGTGATGATACGGGGAAAGGAGGGCGTGGCTATATCTGTGCGTCAGCCCAATGGAGAATTAAGCATAGAAAGGCAGCCGCTGGCCAGTATATACAAAGGGCGTCTCAGAGAAATGCCTTTAATAAGAGGCATCATCGCTCTCATTGAAACCCTGGTTTTGGGCACGCAGTCATTACTTCACTCTGCTCAAGTTGCCGCGGCAGAGGAAGTAGGAGAGAAAATACCAACAGCGGTTTTATGGGGGACCGTAGCTGTGAGCCTTGCTGTGGGTGTAGCTCTCTTCTTCATGGTTCCTCTCTTTGCCACCCGCTACCTTATTGACCCCTACATCAATTCTAACTTATTGAGAAATGTCTTTGAGGGACTTATCCGTATTGGCATTTTCATCGCTTACCTCAAGTTGATAAGTTTAATACCTGATATTAAAAGAGTCTTTGCTTACCACGGAGCCGAGCATAAAGTAGTGAATGCCTATGAAGCCGGCGTCCCTTTGGAAGTGGAGTCGGTTAAGAAATATTCTACTGCTCATGCTCGCTGCGGCACCGCCTTTCTATTTATCGTGCTCATCGTAGCTATTTTTGTCTTCGCCTTGGTTCCTCAGCCCACTTTATGGATACGCATATTGTCCCGCATAGCTCTCATTCCGGTCATCGCTGTTATTAGCTACGAGATTATGAAATTTGGGGCAAGCCATATTGATAACCCGATAGTCCGAATTCTCTTAGCCCCAGGGCTGTTGTTGCAAGCTATCACCACCAGGGAACCTGACGATAGTCAAATAGAAGCTGCTATATCGGCACTAAATGAGGTCATCAAGATTGATGGTGCTGCTGATTCTAGCGGCAGTACATAAGGCTGTATTGACAAGATAATACGGATTTGCTATTATATATAATAGCCATTGACCTTTGAGGCAGTGAGCTAAAGAACTGGATAGTTAAAAGTCCGCTTGGATCGGCGGTGACCGAGACGGACAACAGGAGTTGTTGTGATAACCCTCTCGGTTATGTCGAGAGGGTTTTTTAGTTTATGGTTATGTACGGCGCTATAACGGATGTTCCAGGAATTAAGGTCGGGCATTATACCGATAAGAAGGCAGTGACAGGCTGCACGGTAATACTTTGTGAGCCAGGGGCTGTGGCTGGCGTCGATGTCAGTGGCTCATCGCCGGGGACCAGGGAAACAGACCTGCTCCGACCGGGAAATTTAGTGGAAAGGGTTCAAGCTATCATTTTTAGTGGAGGCAGCGCCTTTGGCCTGGATGCTGCTACCGGGGTTATGAGGTATTTGGAGGAGCGAGGATTTGGTTATGAGACTAGCGCCGGGAGGGTGCCTATTGTGCCAGCCGCCATTATTTTCGACCTGAATATAGGTGATTCTAAAATCAGGCCCGGAGCTAACGAAGGCTATCAAGCTTGCCAGGCTGCTATTAATGGCAAAGTAGCTGAGGGGTGCGTTGGCGCAGGCACCGGGGCCACAGTGGGCAAAATTCTCGGCGTAGAAAGGGCGGTTAAAAGTGGTTTGGGGACTGCCAGTCAAAAAATAGCCAGAGATGTTGTGGTAGCTGCCTTGGTGGTGGTAAATGCCGTTGGAGATGTGCTTGAACCGGGAACGGGGAAAATTCTGGCGGGACCTCGCAAGCCGGATGGAAGTGGGTTCTTATCTACATCCGAGTTATGGAAAGGCGACTTTAAGGAAGCAGTTCCACCTTTTAATACCGTAATCGGTGTAGTGGCTACCGATGCCAAACTTAGTAAAACAGAAGCAAACAAATTGGCCCACGTGGCACAGGTTGGCATTGCTCGCACTATTGACCCATGCCATACCATGTACGATGGCGATGCTTTATTCGCTCTTTCTTTAGGTGAAAAGGCAGCCGACATTAGTGCTCTGGGGGCAGCGGCTGCTGAGGTTGTCGCTGAAGCCATAGTTAGAGCAATTCAAAAGGCGGAAACTTTAGCTGGTGTGCCAGCGGCTAAGGACATAAACAAATGTTAAAGGCAGGCTTTATTGGTGCGGGAACGACAGGCACTGCTCTGGCAGTAAGGCTTTCTCAAAAGGGATGGCCGGTGGTGGCTGTGTCCAGTCGAACTTTGTCCTCGGCACAGAGGCTAGCCGGGCGGGTGTCCAACTGCCAGGTTTATCATAAAACTCAGGAACTGGCAGACGTTGCTGAGCTGGTCTTCATCACCACTCCTGATGATGTTATAGCTCAGGTGTGCAGCGAAGTTCAGTGGCATAAAGGACAGAGCGTCGTACATTGTAGTGGTGCTCATTCCGTGGATATTCTGGAACCAGCAAAGAAACTTGGGACAGCTGTTGGCTCTTTTCATCCGTTACAGACTTTTGCCGATGTTGACCAGGCCATAGTTAACTTGCCTGGCTCTACCTTCGCTCTGGAAGCTGAAGAGCCACTATTATCAACGTTGAAGAAGTTAACACAGCTTCTGAACGGCAGCTGGGTGAAACTTAAGCCCGGGGACAAGGTGCTGTATCATGCCGCCGCCGTTTTCGCTTGTAATTATCTGGTGACCCTGGTTAAGTTGGCTCTGGACTTGTGGCAGGACTTCGGAGTATCGTCAAAAGAGGCGACCAAGGCTTTGATGCCTTTGCTCAGAGGGACGCTAAACAATATTGACAATATCGGCTTGCCTGACTGCCTCACCGGTCCTGTGGCCCGCGGGGATCTAGGCACCATGGAGAGGCACTTGAGCGCTCTTGAAGCACGAAGTCCTTCCTTGCTCACTACCTATAAAGAGCTAGGACTTCAGACTATTCCCATTGCTTTGGCTAAAGGCAAGGTCACTGAACAGAAGGCAGAAGAAATGAAAGCTTTACTTTCTTTGAAAAGAAACTAAACGAAGGAACCTTATGCTTAGGGAGGTAGAAAATGAGAACTATGCTGAAAAGTAAAATCCACCGAGCCCGGGTTACTCAAGTCGATTTGGATTATGAAGGCAGTATCACTATTGACCGGTCCCTCATGGAAGCCAGCGACATCTTGCCCTTCGAAAGGGTAGAGGTACTAAACGTTAACAATGGCGCCAGGTTCAGCACTTACGCTATCGAAGGTGAGGCGAATTCGGGGATTATTGGTGTAAATGGTGCTGCCGCCAGACTGGTGGCCAAGGGCGACATAGTTATCATCCTATCGTATTGCCAGGTTTCTGATGATGAGGCAATCGGCATAACCCCCAGCATAGTTCGTGTGGACAGTCAAAACAGGATTGTTGAGCCTTTGCCTATGGTTCCTCAATGGGAAAAAATTCAGGAGTCAGTAGCCACTATGGGTGACCTTTGATTGCTAACTTCTGACTACTGAATTCCGACTACTCTCTTAGGAGGCGACAATGCGAGTTACTATTACTGAGATAAAAGAGATGAAGCAAAAGAAAGAAAAGATACCTATGCTTACCGCTTATGACTATGTGACGGCCAAGATAGTTGATGAGGCTGGTGTGCCTTTGATATTGGTTGGGGATAGCTTAGGGAACGTGATATTGGGCTATGAGTCAACTATCCCGGTGACTATGGAGGAGATGCTTCATCATACCAAAGCTGTAGTGAGAGGAGCTAAGAAGGCCTTAATAATAGGCGATATGCCGTTTATGACTTATCATATCAGCGTCTCCGATGCTTTACATAATGCAGCAAGGTTTATTCAGGAAGGAGGGACACAGGGGGTGAAGTTGGAGGGGGGCGAAGTCGTTGCTGAGAAAGTCAGACGCCTTGTTGACTGTGGCATCCCAGTCATGGGACATATTGGGCTTACTCCACAATCCATACATCAGTTGGGAGGGTTTAAGGTACAGGGTAAGGTGGTGGAAGTAGCCAAAAAGTTGCTTAACGATGCTCGTATTCTGGAGGAAGCTGGCGCTTTTGCTGTCGTTCTGGAATGCATACCAGCCCCTCTTTCCAAGCTAATTACTCAAAAGCTGGCTATCCCCACGATTGGCATCGGCGCCGGACCCGATTGCGATGGTCAAGTCTTGGTAATCAGCGATATGCTGGGTCTTTATACCGAGTTCGTGCCCAAGCATGTCAAGCAATATGCCAGGTTAGCCGGAGAAATTAAAACTGCTGTTTCTAATTACATATCTGAAGTTAAATCTCGTAGCTTCCCCGCTAACGAGCAGAGCTATACTATGGATGAGAGCCTCGTCAAACAGCTAAAAGCCGAAAGCTAGCGGTGTATGCAGGTAGTAAAGACCATACCCGAGATAAGGGCGTTAAGGCAGAAACTCAGTGGCACGGTGGGCTTCGTTCCCACTATGGGCTATCTTCACGAAGGTCATCTGGCTTTAGTAAAGCAGGCCAGGATAGAAAACTCCACCGTTATCGTCAGCATTTATGTTAACCCCACCCAATTTGGTCCCAGGGAGGATTTTGGCGACTATCCCCGGGACCTCGATCGTGACCTGGAGCTGTTGCGGAAAGGAGGGGCGGATATCGTCCTTGTCCCCTCCGATGAAGAGATGTACCCACCTGAATCTAGTAGCTGGGTGGATGTGGAGAAGGTGACCGAGCGACTTGAGGGAGCAGCTCGTCCAGGTCATTTCAGGGGCGTAGCCACGGTAGTGGCCAAGCTGTTCAACATTGTCCAGCCATCACGAGCTTACTTCGGGCAGAAAGATGCCCAGCAGGTGGTGGTCATTAAGAGAATGGTGGCTGACCTCAACATGGGGGTGGAGATCGTGGTTGTGCCTACGGTCAGGGAGAGCGATGGTCTGGCTATGAGCAGTCGCAATGTTTACCTCAGTTCTAAAGGGCGCCAGGCAGCCACAATATTGTTCAAGGCCCTTACGTTGGCTCGGCAATTAAAGAGGAGTGGGGAAAAAGATGCTGAAAAGATTCGCCGGCAAATGATCACACTTATCCAGAAAGAACCTCTGGCTCAAATTGACTATGTCAGCATTGCTGATGCCGAAACACTAGAAGAATTGAACTTGCTCGACCGCCCGGCCGTGGCTTCCTTAGCCGTCAGGATAGGTAAAACGCGGTTGATAGATAACCTGCCTCTAGAATAAGTGCCTGGTGTGTCATTGTGAGGCTCTTCTTATCTGTCGTTTCAAGGTTTTTCTTCTTTTCAGCACGTTTTGAATGAATCAGGATTTGAGTAATGTAGAATTGCATGAATAGGACAAGGCTATTATTGAATCATGTTGACTTGTGATGAATAATAGAAGATGTTATAGTACGTGCCACCCAAACAAGCAATGGTTCAATTAAGATAATCAGGAGGAGCTAAATATGGCGTTAAATTCTGAATCCGGAAATACAATTTTGAGGGTGTGGCTTCTGTTGCACCGAGTCCGCGACGCGATTTCTCTGTGCGAGGATTCAATATATGGGGAATATGGACTTACTATGGAGCAGTTCGCAGTGCTTGCATCTTTGAAATCCCGCGGTGGTTCTTTAAGGCCAACTGACCTAGCCTCGATTCTAGAACGTAGCCCGAACAGCGTCAGTATGCTGGTTGACCGCATGGTCAAAGCTGGTCTGGTCAAGAGGACAAGAGACAGGATAGACCGCAGAGTAGTAAATGTGTCTGCCGCCAACAAGGGGAAGGACGCCATTGGACCGGCAAGTCTAGCGGGCTGGGAGTTTATCCAGAAAATCCTGTCACCGCTATCAGATAAGGACAAGCATGCCCTTGCCAGTATGCTTGAGACAATAAAAGGTAAGGCAGTTGGATACCTAAATTCCGAAGAGGATGTGGTGGAAATCATTAAAAACAGTTTCACAAACCAGCCTGGTTTATATGAACGGATGGTCAAGAACGTTTTTCCCTCCACTCCTCAAGCCCAACGTCAGGGTAGTAGAAAGAAAAGGGCCAAGGGGTAAGGGCGGAGATTGTCATACGCCTTCCGGTGTTCACAGTGGCATATTGACCGATTTTGTTCTCGAAAACTAAAAATATTAAATTTAACCACAAATAGGTAGCCCCAGCTTTTGGGGTTCATTTGACAACCAAAAAGCCCTGCTGTATAATGAGCATACTCCTACGCGGAGATTATTTTCGCACGTTAACAATTGAATAGGTTTTGTGTTCTGTCTGGCGTGAGTCGAGGGAATAAGAGCATAGAGTGGATGCCTTGGCATCAGCAGCCGAAGAAGGGCGTGGCAAGACTGCGAAAAGCCTCAGTCAGCTGTCTAGCTAGCTTAGCTGGGGATTCCCGAATGGGGCAACTCGCTTGGGTGAAACCCGAGCACTCGTGAAAGCGAGGGGGAACTGGGTGAACTGAAACATCTAAGTAACCCGAGGAAGAGAAATCAACCGAGATTCCCTGAGTAGTGGCGAACGAAAGGGGAAGAGCCCAAACCAAGATAGCTCAGTGGACTTAGAGCCTAAGCTATTTTGGGGTTGTAAGGCGCAAGGGGCAGATTCTAAGGTCTGCCGCAGAGTGACAAAACTTTTCCTTAGTCAAATGCTTCTGGAAAGGGCAACCGTAGAAGGTGATAGTCCGGTAGGCGAAAAGGGAAAGTCTCTGCTTGTGTTCTTGAGTACCACGGGACACGTGGAATCCTGTGGGAAGCTGGGGGGACCATCCTCCAAGGCTAAATACTGCTGATGACCGATAGTGAACCAGTACCGTGAGGGAAAGGTGAAAAGCACCCCGGGAGGGGAGTGAAATAGAATCTGAAACCCTATGCTTACAAGCAGTCAAAGGTCCGATTTATCG
>CAVYNS010000003.1:0-737037 GCA_963769975.1 uncultured Chloroflexia bacterium
ATTCCCCGCGGTCAGCCATAGGTCCGATAATGGCTGCCGAAGCCAGGCTGAAGAGCAGGGCACCGATCAAGGGGTTAAACCCCAATAAGAGGCCGAGGAGCGCTCCGGCAAAAGCAGCGTGGGCAATGCATACCCCGATAAAAGAAAGGTGCATGGTAACGACGAAGACGCCCACCACAGAACAGGTTATGCCACCGAATAACCCGGCCAGAATGGCGTTTTGCATGAAATGATAGTGGAAAATAGAAAAATCCATATCGTCTTTACCTTAACTCTGAAATGTCCACAACCGTCTCCTTTACCGAGATTGCCACGCCTTCGGCTCGCAATGACACTCTCTCCTTTGTCACTGCGAGGAGTGAAGCGACGAAGCAATCTCGTTTGGTGCTGAGATTGGAGCTTCGTAAAGCTGACTCAGCACCTCTTCCCTGAGCATGGACTCCGGGCTACCTTGCTGCCATATCTTGCCGTCTTTCATTAGAATCAGTCGCTGGCAAATAGGGGGCAGCGTTCTCAGGTCATGGGTGACAAATAAAGTGGTCGTATGATATTCCCTGTGAATGAGCTGTATCAGGCTTAAGATTTCACGTTGAGCTTTTTGGTCTATGGAAGCTGTCGGCTCATCGAGAAGAAATATCTCAGGCTGCTGGACTAAAGCTCGGGCAATGGCTGCCCTTTGGTATTCACCTCCGGATAAGTGTCCTATCGGGCGTTGGGCTAAATGAGCTATGCCGACCATTTCCAATACTTTATCTACTGTTTCCCAGTGAGCCCGTGTCGGCCGATGGAATAGTCCCAGGCGACCATAGCATCCTACCATTACCGTTTCTCTAACATTGATGGGCAGCCTGGGGTCAATATGCTCTACCTGGGCCACATAGCCTGTGCGCTTCCTTAAATTGATGTTATTTCTTCCATTTAGCCGCGACCCTAATACCCAGGCTTGGCCGTGAACCAGTTTGCCCAGGCCATTAATCACTGTGAGCAAGGTGGTTTTGCCAGCGCCATTAGGTCCGATAATGCCAATGAACTCTCCTTTCCTGACCTCCAGTGACACGCCCTGTAAAGCCACATCTTCCCGGTAAGAAACCACAGCGTCTTGAATCTTGATGACTGTGTTATCCATATTGTGCCCTCCATTCATTCAAAGCTCCCAGCAGTAAATCAACGTTCTTATCTATTGCCTTCTCCCAGGTCTCGGTGTTTGCGAAGCCGCCGGGGAAGTTGGATATGGTTACCTGTATGGCTCCGATATCCTGTGCCATAACTTCACCTGTTGCTGTGGCGCTGCTCTGGAGATTGTCGATAACTAGAGCTACCCCGGCTTCTTTAGCTTCATTTACTAATTGCTCCACATCGGCCGCACTTGGCTCTTCAAGCCTGCCATAGGTAGCCACGACATCAAACCCGGCCCACTCCACAAATCCTTCTTGCATGTCGGCGCAGATTACTTTTACCCCCTCTACTCCGGCATCTTGCAATCTATTTTTCACCTCTTCGCCCTTAGCTAAAATAGCTTGTGCCCTTTCTGTAGCGTTCCCAGCATAGTACGCAGCATTCTCCGGATCTAGCTCGCTCAGGGCTTGAGCAATCTTGCTTACTGCCTCAGCCTGGACCGCGGGCACCATCCAGTTGCCTGTAACATTAAGAACCGTGATGGTAAGGTTGTGGTTTTCGGCAGCTTCAATCGCGTCTTTGATATTCTGGAAATTTGCTTGGTAATCGTGGATGAAAAGGGCTTTGCTATTGGCCAGTGCCTCGATGTCGCTGGGCTTCATGTCGTAGAGTCCCGGACACACGCCTGGCGGTATCAGGGTGCGAGTTTCCACTTTGCCGTCAGCGACATCCTGAATAATATTGCTGATAAGCGAGCTCCCAGCCATGATATCAACCGAAGTCGGGGCACTGCGGGTATGGATCAGGAACGCTGCTACAATCACTACGAGCACCACCACCAGCGTGTCTCGTAGGCTTCTTCTCATAGTTCTTCCTTCTAGTACCCCATGCATTTGCAATTAATTGCAATTATCGGGCAAAAAAATTAATCCTTTTCCAGTTGTATCTGGGACTTTAAGAAGTCTATCTGTCGCACCTTGCCCCGGAAAACCTTCTTTTCTCCGAAGAGGGTCTCTACTTCTACTTGCCGGTCAGCAATTGTCAGGCGTGCGATATTCTCCAGAATTGGTTTTTCGCCTTCTTTAGCCTCATAAAGTTTAGCCATGCACATTCTAATGTCTCTCCTTCATCTTTGACAGGGCCTGCCTCGCTTTTATTAGTTCGTCGCTGACCGCACTCATCTTAGTGGCTGCTGCTTGTAACTGCTGTGCTACCTCAGCGGATGATGAGGCAACTTTATCGGCCCAGTTGCGGAACTCTTTCATATGTTCGCTGTTATGTACAATCCAAAAATCGAGGAGAATTTGTAGTTTTTTTTGAACTTCATCCATAGCAATGCTCCTATTTACAACGGTCGGTCATGCTTTTTTCCCTTTTCTCCTGCGGCACGCACGACACTCCCCTGAAATAGCCAGGTGCCTTAAATCGGCATTAAAGCCATATTTTTGAAGCAAGGTATCCTTTAGCGGATGCAGTGCAACGTCCTCCAGGTCTATTATCTTACCGCAGCTACGGCAAACGAGGTGGTGATGATGTCCTTTCTCAGCCACATGATAGCGGACATATCCTTCGCCCAGGTTAGTTTCCGTAACTAAGTTTAATTCCTTCAGCAGCTCCAGAGTGCGATAAACAGTGGATATGTTGGCATAGGGATAACGGCTGTGTAATTGCTCGTAGAGCTCTTCAGCGCTGATGTGCTTGTCGGCATTATGAAGTGCCTCAATGACCAGCATGCGCTGGGGAGTTAAGCGGTGCCCATTTTCGCGAAGAATTTCGTGGCAGCTCATTGCTGGAGGGTATTATAGCAGGACAGCAAAATTATTGCAACAAGTTGCAGCTGCAATCAAACGCACTGCAGTGTTATGATATTGATTCCAAATAATAGAGCGTGCGTCATGGCCGTAAGCATCCTCGCGAGCATTCAAAATTTTGATTTTTGCTCTTTGCATTTTTCATTTTGACTTTTGGCTGCTCCTGCTTTCCAGCAGTATAGTGACTGGCCCATCATTATAGATTTCCACCAGCATATGCTCCTGGAAAAGCCCGGTTTCTACCTTCAGCCCTGTGGAGCGGACTTGCTCCACGAAAAACTCATATAATTCCTTAGCCAGGTTGAGTGGGGCGGCATCGGTGAAGTCGGGTCGCCTCCCTTTGCGTGTGTCAGCCAGAAGAGTAAATTGGCTCACTATTAGAACATCTCCTCTTGTATCCAGCGCAGAAAGAGAAAACTTGCTCGACTCGTCGGCAAAAATACGCAGGTTGACCACTTTGTTTGCCAGGTAACTGGCGTCTTCCTTCGAATCACCCTGAGCAACGCCGAGAAAAACCACCAGCCCCGGGCCAATCTTGCCCACTATATTGTCATTCACGCTCACTGAGGCTCGGGAAACCCGCTGCACTAATGCCTTCATCTTGATTTAGCTCAGCATAATTATGCCACCTTCCCAAATTTATTTCTGTGAGTATTCTGGGGAGATTATACCTAATCTATAGTAGGTCTAATTGGTATGGTGTCCTTGGAATTCTAGAATAATTGAGTTAATTTGAAAACGGTGTACTGATGATGAGTGAAGACAGACGATTCAACGTGTTAAATCTCTGTGTAAGATATGAAGGAGCTCAACAGCAATCTTGGCCTCTTCCGCGCCAAAGTCAAGTTTGTTGCGAATCTCATTACCAGGATGCACAAGGTTCCGGTACTCTCTAAGAGGATGGGACAACTTCTGCATCCCGGCAGAAACAAGTTTCAGTTCGACTGAGACATCTATGAGTTCAGAAAGATCCCAGCGAGTAATATCATGGCCTTTGGGTGCGGATTTAGCAGACATAGCAGCTGTCTTGTTTGTTAACAACAAATCAGTCAGAATGGCTTCGATGGATCCACCACAGAGTATTATGACGGACTTCCAGCAGTTAGATATGAAGGCTCTTTGAATTTCTTCATAATCTCGTTCAATTATAGCTTTCAAGTTAGAATTACTGACGAACCCAAATTCACGCTTCTCTGTAACAGGGACATTAGTTGACTCCTCGAGGGCAGCCTGTAATCGCCCAAGTGCCATTGATAACATACCCATAACAGCGATGAGGTTAACCTTTGAACCAACTTTTAATTGACCCGGTTCAGGATCGAAGGGAACTAAATCAGGAAACTCCTTTTTAAGTAGGGCCAGTTCCGTAAGCAATGGTTTAACTGCCATGGAAGATATGAGTGACCCACCTGTCAAAGTGTTAAGAAATTGCTGCTGCCCTACGAGTGAGTGATAGTATGACCTCAGTTTTTTATTTTGTTCCTGATTCATACTAGGTATTATATTGGGGAGAGATTAAAGCGTCAAACTTGTTTTAAATAAAACGATGTGATCAAATTGGTCTGCTGCTTGCCGTAATGCTAGTGTGACGTGGCTGTAAGTATCAAGGGTCACCTGAATAGTGGTTATTCTGGGGACATAATATCTGATTTGTAGTAGGCTTAATTAGTATGGTATTTCTGGAATTCCCAGGTGTGAACCTACAATGTTGTTGACAGAATGCGATACAATAAAGTGGTATGTGGCCTTTTCGGCGCAAGAAAAAGATACCCCAGCCTAAGCTAGTCACGCAGCGATGCCCTTATTGCGGGAGTAACAATACTAAATTAAGTTTAATAGTTCGCCATACGCCGGGTGGTTATCACATCCCTGATTCTGTCAGAATATGGAGAGGCCATCGGTCCTTGACCTACAGGTGTTCCAACTGCGGCCGAGACTTTTTGGCGTGAAGTAGCAGCAGGTATTCTGGGGCATAATACCTAATTTGTGGTAGGCCTAATTGGTATGGTGTCCCTGACGGATTCAGAATATCCTGGCTTTCTGGAAAGATTAGCTTTGCTGCTGAACGAGCAGAACAATTTTTCCGCCCTTGTTATAATTCTTTTTGCCAACAGCTATAGTGAGACATGGAGGATAGAAAAGATGTCTGAATTTAAGGAAGAAGGTTTCTTAAGCACTGCAATGTTCGAATATTCACAACAATGTCGTAAGCAGTATGCCGAGTGGTTTACACTGTGCGAGTCCATCAACAAGTTTTCTATAGCTCTTACATCTAAAACTGCCTATCATTCAGACAATCGCCAAGAATGCTTGGCTGCTGCTCTTTTCCTCAGGGCATTGAGCATCTTCGAGGGAACAATTATCCTGATTGAACGGGGTATGCTCAACGAAGCCAAAATTCTGATTCGGACACTCATGGAGGCGTTGTTTGCTCTCCGTGCCATAATCATGCATGCGGAGGTGGCTGAGGAATTCTACCAAGGTCATTTGATAGCCAAGCGAAGGGCACTACTCAAATTTGGGAAATCAAGTCTGAATTTAGCAGACTCTCAAGGCAGAGACTTGACTGAGCGTATTAAAGAATTGGATGGGCTAATTGATAAGAAGAGAATATACATGACCACAGAATATCTTGCAAAAAAGGCAGAATTGTACGATTTCTATGCTACTGCTTACACAGTACTGAGCTGGGCTGTCCACTCAAACATTTTAGATATAGCTGGTTCACACATGGCTGGTCAGTCCGATAGCCATATCGACTCAATTCATCTCAGCGTTCAAATGGAAGAGGTCGAAAAATGGTTCATGGCGGCATGCGAGTGCATGGTAATTGCAATGCAGTCGGTCAATGACATGTTCAAAGCGGGAGTTGGGAATGAGGTTGCGGATTATGAGAGGCGCTATAAGAACCTATTTGCTTCTCATCGCGAGGATTATTCTGGGTACATGAGACCTAATTTGTAGTAGGCCTAATTGGTATGGTGTACCTGGAATTCGCCGTCTAGTGTTCCTTCAATTTACTCTCTATGTAAGATAGAAATTCCTTTGCTCTTCTGAGTAGTTCCTCTGCCTCTTTTTGACTGATTAACCCGACATCGTTGTATAGTGTGCGGTGGCGTTTAATCCTGGCTCGGTCAAAATAGGAGATGGATTTCTTCAAAGGCTCTTCTATAACAATTTCCATGAACTCAAAGGTAGCCTTGTGTGCTTCAGCGCTGGCAGGCCGATATCCCGAATGAAACATATAGGCTCGACAAGCCTGCAGCACAGCGTTGTAGGCAATAGCGAAGCACCAATCGAAGTTCTCCTCAAGAAGCTTTTCTGCCAGGGTCAAATCACGCCAAGCGATTCCCATAGCTTTCTTAATCTCGCCACGAGTAGCTTCGAATGGATGGATGCTACCCTGTCGGATAAGTTCTTCAATGGACATCCAGGTTACCTTTTAGTACCAACTTCTTTTCCCTCATGACTCGCTTGAGGAATGGTTCGCCCCTGCCTTTCCTTTCGTTGAACTCCTTTTTCGCCATCAAGGTATAGTTTACTTCCCGGTCAATGCCCTTTTCGATGTCCGATACCAGCCCGTGGAGTTCCTCCTCCTCAATTTCTCCCACGATGAAAAGGTCAATGTCGCTCTTTTCCGTTTCCTCATTGCTGGCTACGGACCCATAAATGAAGGCAAGTTCTATTGATTCTGAATCCTTAAGCCTGTCTCTCAGGTAATCACCAAGAGCGATAGTGGAATAGATGATCTTCTTGAGTTCAAGATAGAAGGGGAATTCCTTAACGACCTCAAAGTATTTCAGGTTTCCCTCTTTATGCGATTTTAATAGTCCAGCCTTTCCCAGATAACCCAGTTCTCTTCTCACCGCATTTAGAGGCTCACCGGTAATCTTCGCTATCTCCCTGGTATAAAAACGCCTCTCAGGATTGGTGAGAAACAGCCTGAGTAAGCTGCGCTTCGTCTTTGAGGTTATAAAATATTCCAGCATCGCTTCATTGAACACAATTTATGTTCGATTGTATACAAATTATGTTCGATTGTCAACTTGGGTTCTCAAGAGAGATTTGAGTTTCCTTTGGCCCTTCTGCTTGGCACCGCTCAGAAGACATATGGATGATACGCCGAATGTCATTCAGGAGACTTCTTATCGGCTTTCTGGGAAAATTAGCTTGGCTGCGGAACCGGCGGAACAATTTCTCGGCCCTTGTTATAATTCTTTTTGCCAACAGCTATAGTTACGCCAGGAGGAGGTTGCCACAAATGAAAAAATCTAAGAGCAAAGACAAAGTGGAGGCAGGAAAGAAGTCTAAGTCGAGGGATAGACAAGTTGATGAGGAGCCGATGCGCGCTGATCTCAAGGAGGTGATAGAGAGGCATTCCCGGGGCCTTGACGAGCGGCGTCCCGAGGCAGTGGCGCGACGGCGGGAGAAAAACCAACGCACGGTCCGTGAAAACATAAAAGACCTCTGCGACGGGCACTTTATGGAATACGGTGCCCTGGCGGTCGCCGCCCAGCGCCAGCGTCGAACTATGGAGGACCTCACGAGCAAAACCCCGGCCGACGGGGTGGTTGCAGGCATCGGTTCGGTCAACGGCTCGTTGTTTGGAGAGGACAAAGCTCGCTGCATGATAATAGCCTACGATTATACGGTTCTGGCCGGTACCCAGGGATTTTTTGGTCACAAGAAAAAGGATCGTATGCTGAGATTGGCTCACGAGCAGCGTCTGCCCGTGGTTCTTTTTGCGGAAGGTGGTGGCGGGAGGCCGGGTGATGTGGATGCGGATGGCGTCTGTGTGGCGGGTCTGGACCTGGCCACCTTTGCCATGTTTGCAAAATTGAGCGGAAAAGTTCCAGTCGTAGGCATCGTATCGGGCCGGTGTTTTGCCGGCAACGCTGTCTTGCTGGGATGTTGCGATGTGATTATTGCCGCCCAAAATGCCAACATCGGGATGGCCGGCCCGGTTATGATCGAAGGCGGGGGACTCGGTGTTTTCAAGCCGGAGGATATCGGGCCTATGGATGTGCAAACGAAAAATGGCGTTGTCGACATTGCCGTGGCTGACGACGCAGAAGCAGTCACGGTCGCCAGGAAATATCTTTCCTATTTTCAGGGAGCGCTTTCCCAATGGGAGGTCGCCGACCAGAGCCTTCTGCGCAGTATGATTCCGGAGCAACGAAGATACGTTTATGACGTGCGGGCTGTCATAAAAACGATAGCCGATATGGACTCATTTCTTGAGCTAAGACCCAAATTCGGCTCGGGGATGATTACGGGTCTTATACGCATCGAGGGCAAACCTTTCGGAGTTATAGCCAATAACTGCCAACACCAGGCCGGGGCCATCGAAGCGGAAGGCGCGGACAAGGCAGCGCGCCTCATGCAGCTTTGCAATGCACATGGTTTGCCGATGGTGTCTCTGGTCGATACTCCGGGATTCATGGTGGGGCCGGAGATTGAACACCGCGCTCAGGTTCGTCACATTTGCCGTATGTTTGTGGTCGGCTCGCATTTATCGGTACCTTTCTTTACAGTTTTTCTGCGCAGGGGATACGGACTGGGAGCGCAGGCTATGGCCAAAGGGGGCTTCCACGAGCCTTTCTTTGCGGTTGCCTGGCCAACCGGAGAATTTGGCGGGATGGGATTGGAAGGTTTCGTCAGGGCTGGTTTCAAAAAAGAACTTGAGGTAGTGAAAGACCCTCAAGAACGTGAAGCGCTCTACGAGAAACTGCTTGCCCTGTTATATGAGAGAGGGAAAGCCATCAATATGGCTTCTTACCTGGAAATCGACGCGGTTATTGACCCGGCGGATACACGCAGATGGATTGTGGAGGGCTGGAAGGCCGCTCTCGCCGGACGCACGGAGAGAGCAGGTCACGATTTTGTTGATACCTGGTAAGAGGTAATCAATTCTGGAACATAATACCTGAGTTGTAGCAGGCTTGATTGAACTGGCGTCCCTGTAACTTCTCCAGTATTGCCTTTATTTGCGTATATGTGCTAGAATGGTATCAGGCATGAACACGAGCTTGTATGGAGGTATGCCCATGGTAATAACTAAAGAATGGTTTACAGTTGAGGAAGCTGCTGAATACCTATGTGTATCTAGAAGAACTATCTACAAACTGACCAAAGAAGGCAGGTTGCCAGCTTTTCGGATTGGCAAGGAACGTCATCGCCGATTTCGTAAAGAAGACATAGATAAGGTGCCCCGTCCAGGAGAAGAGATTGCAAATGCAGAGATGCTTTTGAAATTGTCAGCAACAGCTGACCCGGTTCTTGCCGAAGTCTGGGATAACGAAAAGGATGCAGCTTATGACCGGGTATAAACGCGGAGACGTAGTTCTTGTCAGGTTTATCTTCTCCGATGAAACTGGAGAGAGGCAGCGTCCAGCAGTCATAGTAAGCTCAGACGCTTATCATCAAAGCCGTCAAGAGGCCATAATTGCAGCAATCACCAGCAGGACTGGCCGTATATTGGTGGGTGACCATCTTATCAGTGGTTGGCAGGAGGCTGGGTTGCTTTTCCCCTCAGTTGCCACAGGAATTATAAGGACGATAAAGCAGGGCATGATAGCAAAGAAGCTTGGAATAATGCCCCTGCCAGATATGAAAAGAATTGAAGGCAACCTACGAGATGCCCTGGAACTCAGGTAGGGTATTCTGCAGATATACTGCCTTTTGTTGCGTGGTTTACCCTAAGGATGGGGGTCTCGGCTTGGCTAACCGGGACCCCCACGGTAAAGGAGGGTGAGGTTTGAACACAATAGCAGAGGAAACCTCGCTATAGTGCGGTTATATGTTACCATTACCTCAATGAACCCTTCGTGAAGTCTCCATGAACTCCAGATGAACTCTCTTTACTAGCTTAGCAAGTGGTATAATGCGGAGAGGGGCCCAATAAATAAGAAGCACGATAAGCCAAAATTATAATACGATAACGCAGGAGGTTTAAAATGGTTGACCTGGTCAACAGGCGTTGTGGATATTGCGATGGTAGCGGACGAATAAATGTTGGCGAATCTGCGCCAGGCTACCAGCCATGCCCTGTATGCACAGGGGTTGGCAAAGTCCGTGTCCCCAGCAGCTATGGAACTTGCCCAATTTGTCATGGTAGTGGAAAAAAGAACATAGGGGAATTCGCTCCACGTTGGGTGCAGTGCAAGAATTGTCAGGGAAGCGGCTGGAGGGAACCACCTTCATCCTACAGGTGACAATGGCGGGCTTAATTTATAGTCGGCCTAATTGGTGTTGTGTTCTGGGAATTTGCTGAGGTTTATTCAGGAGTTTGCAAGGGGTTGGGACTTCATTTTGAAAATGGGAGGGCGATTTTACCAGTCATTTAGAGCATAATATTTCTATTTACTTCCAGGATCTATCCAACCACATCCCTTCAATTTCTCCACTTTTCGCATCAACCGCAAAAGAGCCTATCTTTCTAATAGCGCTCCTAGCAAAGCCACCAGAATGTCCATACTCAAAGCTTACCTTCCATTTTCCCTCAGTCCTTAATGCGTATGTAAGCTGCAACTCGGAATAATCCGTAACACCCGAGGTGTGTAGGACTTTCTCGGCTATTCCTTTTAATTCTCCTGCTTGTACACTCATAGTCTCAAACTACCCCAAAGAAAAGTTTATTGTCTATCTTACCACAAAATTCATTTTTCGTATAGGTCATCATTCCCTATTGAACAGACAGTATCCGCTTGCGATGCTGAACGCCAGAATGGCGATAGCTTGAGGCGAGTCCCGTAAAATGCTATTGTATTAAGTGATCTTCCATCGGGGAAGTGTCGGAATTGGCAGACGAGCATGACTTAGGATCATGTGCTTTAAAAGGCGTGGGGGTTCGAGTCCCCCCTTCCCCACCAATCTTTTTCCTGAATAACTTCTCCCGTAAGTTATCCTTACTAAGTATTTCGCTGTATAGTCCCTTAACCAATAATATGGGCAGATGTGACCTCTCAATTATGATTTGGTACGGCTAGTCAGTACCTGTTGAAAATATTGACCCAATGGACTTATTGTGCCTTTCTGGAGATTGGCGAGAGAAGCCTGATTTATCAAACGGTTGTATTCGGCGGTAGTAAGATTGTGGGGTGTGCTGGCATAATCGAGGTATGACAAGAAATTGCGGGTCCAGAAGAACGAGACAAAATCCATACCGGTCGCATCAGCGAGGTTTATAACGTCTTGAATGAAGCGCTCATCCAGAGGATACCAGAAGCTATAGACATCCCGATTCATGATTTTTTCTGTATCACCAAGGAAATTACCCAGCTCCGCCGGCGTAGCTTTCCACAACCATGACTCACTCACGGTAACACGTTTTCCTGCAGCGTGAGCTTCTAGCACATAGTTCAAGGCGCGGTCAAGGTAAATGGCATTCTGGTTCATCGGGTAAATGTGTAGGTCAATGTAATCGAGGCCAGACATGTTAAAAAGCTCGTTAATATAGTTTGGATTCTCCCATGTGCCCGTTCCCGCCCCGACTAACAACCCGCCGGAGCGGTCAATCTTTTGCAGTGTAGAAGCGATGAAATTACCCCATATCGTGGGGGTTATCGTAAGGTTGGTCAAACCCTCCTCGGTTTGAGGCTCGTTAGCCAGAGTGAGATAATCAGGTTTGATTTCCTCTGCGATAAGCAGGAGTTGGTCCTGTAAGCCCTGGAGGAAGGTTTCAGTTGTATAGTTAGACCAGTCAACCTGGACTGGAGAATATGGAGTGCCGGCAAAGATTGCCCCGCACTCAACGAGCACTTTCATGCTGCGCTGATGGCATTCAACCATTATGTTCTTGAAGAATTGCAGGTATTCGGAAGAACGGGGAAAGTCTGGTTTGAGCAAGGGAAATTTGATGGCTAACACCACACCTTTGACGCCCATTGCTTGGAGCCTGTTAAGTAACATACGGTTATAGCCCATCATGTTTGCGCTGAGAAGTCCTTCACCGATATTGCCGTTAGCATAAGCCTCCTCGGTAGCTATTATTGTTTGTCCAAGACTGTGGTCCCACGTTTCGTTGAGAGTAACTTCAAAATGAGTCATCTCAGCCTCAAGCTCGTCGTAGATCGCTTGATATTCTTCAGGGATGGGCGGCGTCAACTCCGTGGTATTTGTGGAACCAGGCTGGTTAGCTGATGTGTCGCAACCCGACAAGGGAATAACTGACACTAAGGCCAGTGCGAGCAAGAGGAATTTTATTGAAATACGCAATTGTCTCATCCCTCGTCCTTGTAGTTGATTGTATCACCTGATGTTCAGCGATAACAAATGACATTCTAGCAGAGAAATTTATAGCTATGGAAATGGTCTCGTACACAAGCTGAATAGCAGTAGTTGCCGTATAGGCGTGTCATTAGGTCAATCAATGACTATGGCCTTCAGTTTTGTATGGATACCGAAGCTGCTGTGGCATTGTTATTAGTTGCTTCTTCTCAAATAGGAGGCCGGAGACTTTCCCTCTTTTCCTGCCAGCTTGGTTCCTGAATAATCTCTTCTGCAAGCCATCCTTACTCAACATTTGGTCGCTGTGTTAGCTCTATTTAACCTGCGCCTTATGAGGTGGATGGCGACAAAGACCACGGTCATTATCCCCACGAAGCCAATGACGATCCAGGCGGAATACTCATGTCCCACATTCTTAAACCCGAGCCTGGCTAGAGTCCCCAAGGCGATTAATGTTCCATCATAGACAATCGAAGAAAATATGATGGCTAGCACCATCTTATAGTAAGGGACGCGCACTGTGCCAGCAGCCACCGATGATACCTGCATCAAACCCGGCGTCAATCTGGCAGCAACTATCACCGGTATGGTCCATTTACCTAGCCTATTCTGAAATTGCTCGAAATTACGCCGCAAGAATTTGGAACGTTTACCGACCCAGTCTACAAACCTTGGGCCCAGCTGCCGGCTTATCCAGTAAATAATGCCCGTTCCCAGCAGTCGGCCACTCCATATCATCACAATGATAAGAAGTACCGGCCATGATAATGCCCCTATTTCATAGGTAGTGAAAAACAGGATGGTGTCCAGTACGAACGGAAATGGAATACCAATGTCGCATGATACGGTTATGAAAAAGATGGCTGCCAGGCCCCTGGGATTATTGATGCTTATGGACTGATGAGCTAATGTAAGAAGTGCTGCGTTTATCCAGTCAATCATAGTACGATACAGGCTATTGTCGCACAAAATAGGAATAGGGACAATGCCCAATTTTACCCTACTTAAATTACCCAAATAGGTTGTAGCTTCACACTCAAGACATGCCGAGCTCCGTATAGTAAAATACTGCTACATGGGCTCATACTGGTATACCACTTACGGAGGCAACTAATGCCGAAAAGTGTGCCACCTAGGTTTGTCCTGATATTCTGGCCTGTGGCGGACAGAGTTTTGAGAGCAACCTATCGCATCAGGCCTTTGAAAGGCGATGATAGCGGCATAATTCGCTTCAATCTTCACCACTACAAAGGCCCCACCAAGATGCTAAATGACGGCTCTGAAGTGAAAATTGGAGACACAATCATAGAGCTTCATTTGAACAACGAGTGGTTTAAAAGAAGACGCAATTTGAATTTAAGCGCCTCGCAATCGCCCCGGGAATTTCTGGGTTGCTTCGCACAAGGCCTTCATTTTCTGGCTCAGCAAATAGCCAGCGGGATGTTTGGCGATATTACAGCGCTCCATGGCATCACCATTCTGCATATAGCCGCCAGACGACTGGGATTCCAAATTGATGAACTCCCAGATAGCTTGTGGAAGAAGGGGGCTCGCTTCTATATGGCCGGACTAATGCAAGTCTATCATTTGCGGGGAGACGAAGTGCCGGGACTAAGAGAGAAGTCCTGGGAGCTAAAAGAAATCTGGCTTTCCAGGGCGGCACTTTTGAGCAAGTATAACTCAAAAAATCTATGAATTCGTTCGTGTGCCCAAGCTGGCTTGCTAAGCTGAAAGCTCCTTTTCTGACTCAAGAAGCTCAGGTATGGTGACAAAATCAAAACCCCTCTCCACGAGGGTCTCAATGACGAAGGGCAGAGCTTGAAGCATGTGGCTGCGATCATATCTGAACTTGGTATCGCGGCCATCGTGCAGGACAATTACGCCTCCGGGCTTAGCCCGCTGAAGGATAGCCTGTACAATCTTCTCGCCAAATTTTTCTGCCTTCCAGTCGCTGGTCATGTTGTCCCAGGTAACTACCGTATATCCGAGATTGCGAACAGTCCGCATGAGCCAGGGGGTACGGAAGCCGTGGGGAGGGCGGAAAAGTGTGGGCTCAAGTCCGGTACATTCATAGATTGCCTGACTGGTCATCTCAATGTCTCGAGCCACTGTCTTCCCCCGTCTCAGGCATAGTGACTTGTCGTGATGGTAGGAGTGGTTTCCAATCGCATTTCCTGCGGTGACTATCCGCCGGCAGGTCTCAGGATAGCGCCGAGCGTTTTGTCCAATGATGAAGAAGGTCGCTTTTATCCTATATTGCTCCAATATGCTGAGAACTTGGGAGGTGTAGGGCTCGTTGGGGCCATCATCAAAGGTCAGTGCAACCCGAAGATGGTTGCGGTTGCCGTTAGACAATACTTTGCCATAGAACAGGGAGCGAGGGTTGACCCCATGGTAAGTAAACAGTGTGCTCACAACACCAATATCAAAAACGTAAATGAATCTTCCCACTGCCTCAAACGCGGGGCTCATATTCAACCAAAGTAAACCAAAGAAAAGAGCAACATACACCCAGGATGCTTGAACTCTCTGCCAGGAAAAACTAGCCACCACTGTTTGCCACGTCTTGGATGGCCAGTTTTCCAGCTTTTCGGGAAGTGGTGTATACCAGAAAAGGACTGTGAAGTAGTCCACCATCCAGTTCCAGTATTGATTCACCACACCTATCCTCTTCAAGCGACGGGCTGAGGTAAGGACAAAGAGCCGGGGTATAATGCCTCCCTTGCCGGCCTCTTTCAATCTCAGGGAAAGTTCGTACTCCTCGCCATAAAACTTGATGTTGGTATTAAATCCACCTACTTCCCAGAATGCCGAGCGTCGCACGGCGAAGTTACATCCCCATACAGCACTGCCCTTATGAAAGACTTTCCGGAAAAGCTGGTCTGTGATAATGCTGAAAAAATTACCCATGTAGGAGGTAATCTTGGTGAGTTTGCCAGCATCGCAATAGGCATAGGGCCCACTTATCGACACCATCCCTGGCTTCCGAACAAAGCGCGACACGATGGTGGAAAGCCAGTGGGTTGGTGCACGAGTATCGGCATCGATGAAGGCGACAATCTCTCCTTTGGCTACTTCAGCGCCTTTTTGCCGAGCGGACGCCGGACTTCGCTTACTTTCGTAGACGACCTTGGCTCCCCAGGCGAGAGCTATCTGGGCAGTATTGTCCGTGCTGGCATTATCAACTACAATGACTTCATACTTGCCGGCGTAGTCCTGCTTTTTTATAGACTCCAAGCACGCAAGCAGATAGTCTTCTTCGTTATAGGCTGGTATGACCACCGACACGAAGGATAGCCCTTCAGAGCGGGCTGTCGGTAACGGCACTATGTGATCCTCGTTATCCTCGCTCATAACCTGTCAACGCCGGAATACATAGCTACCTTTATTATATCACATATTGTCAAGAGCCGTTGGTGATGCATCGGCATAACATATAGCCACTGGCTGAAATTACACCGTTCGTCTTCCCGTCTGGTGGCAACAGAAGCGGACTACTTCGTAAGCCTTGACGGGACAAGCCTAATGAGGGTATCTTTTAGCTGCCTATTACTATCCGATTTTAGCCCGCTCTTAAGCGGCAGGTTTTACATGAGTGGTGGCGAAATCAAAAAGACTTCGCAGCATAGGTATGGATATAGAGTGAGAGCTTATATTCTGGCTATTGACCAGGGTACCACGGGGACCACGGCACTTATTGTTGACCGTGATGGCATCATACGTGGGCACGGTTATGCCAAGATTCCCCAGTACTACCCCAAGCCAGGCTGGGTGGAGCATGACCCCTCGGAGATTTGGAAGCAGACTTTACAAGCGGTCAACCAAGCCAAGCATACTGCCGGAATTGATGATGCGGATATCGCCGCCATAGGCATCACCAACCAGCGGGAGACGACCATACTGGTAGATAGAGTAACCGGAGAGCCTGTAGGGCGGGCTATAGTGTGGCAATGCCGCAGGACGGCAGATAGATGTGAGCAACTCAAAGCGCAGGGGGTGGCTGAAATCATCCAGGCCAAGACTGGCCTGGTAATTGACGCCTACTTTTCGGCAACAAAGATACAGTGGTTTTTGGAGAACTTGCCTGGGATACGGGAGCGGGCGGAGCGGGGTGAGATTCTATTTTGTAACGTGGATGCCTGGTTGCTCTGGAAACTTACCAAGGGCAGAGTACATGCCACCGATTTCTCAAATGCATCTCGCACCATGCTGTTCAACATCAATACCCTGAATTGGGATGACGAATTACTGCGACTTTTTAACATTCCGCGCTCTATGCTGCCGGATGTTTACCCCTCGATTAACATCTTTGGTTATACCGAGGACGAGATTCCCATTGCTGGAGTAGCCGGTGACCAGCAGGCTGCCTTATTTGGCCAGGCATGCTATCAGCCCGGTATGACCAAGGTGACATATGGCACAGGTGCTTTTGTGCTTATGAACATAGGCAGAAAACCTGTGGTAGCCAGACATGGTCTGCTGACTACTGTGGCCTGTAGCCTCGACAGGAAAGCTGAATATGCTTTGGAGGGCAGTGTATTTATTGCCGGGGCAGCTATCCAGTGGCTGCAGGATTTAGGATTGATTAAGGAGGCAGGGGAGTCGGAGCAACTGGCAATGGCAATACAGGATACCGGCGGCGTGTATCTGGTACCTGCCTTTGTGGGCTTGGGGGCGCCTCACTGGGACATGTATGCGCGTGGTACGCTCGTTGGGCTGACTCGTGGTAGCGGCAAAGCCCAGATTGTCAGAGCTGCTGTGGAATCAATCGCTTATCAGGTGACGGACGTTTTGGAAGCAATGGTAGCTAACTCGCATCTTCGGCTGGCGGAGATACGGGTGGATGGTGGTGCTGCGACCAACAACTTTCTGGCACAGTTTCAAGCTGACATCGCCGGGGTAGAGGTATCCCGACCAAAGATGTTAGAGACCACGGCTCTGGGAGCAGCCTATCTTGCTGGCCTGGGGATAGGGTTTTGGAAATCCGGTCAGGAGATAGCAGCACTACGGGAAGTAGGCCAGCGGTTCACACCACGTATGAAAGCCACAGAACGCCTGGCGTTGCGCCGCGGTTGGGCAAGAGCATTAGAAAGAGCCAAGGGTTGGCTTGTAGCAGAGGAATAAATAACTTCTCAGCTTCACCACTCACAAATCCGCAAATACTTCGGGGGCTATTTCCTTCACTATCCTCCGGATTTCCTCGGCGACGGCTCTAAATTCAGGAAGCGCTCGCTTGGATGTGCGCAGCTTGATGATATGGCGAATTTCGCGGAAATTCCAGGTGCAGATTATCTGAGTCTCACAGGCATTGGGCAGGACGTAGCGAGCAATCTCGGCTTTTATCCCCTTGGCCAATAAGTCACCATAGGCTTGCCAGCAGGTCGTCATTACCTCCTCGAATTGCTTATGGGCAGGCTTGTTGTCTTTAATTTCAGGCGGCTCGATGTATCTGGGCTCCGTTTCCTTCACATATCGCTGGCTTCTCTGGCTGTAACTTGCCAATCTGTGTCTGACAAGCTCATGGGTCAGGACGCGGCTGGCACGGATGTAGAAGGTAGCGCAAGCATGCTCAACCATTGACTCATGCCCGATCTCCAGCCACTTCTGGATTCGGTCAGGTGCCGTGCCTGTCTTATCCTGTGTGTCCCAGCACAGCCTACCCGCCGTCTCTATCAATTTTTCGGCATCAGGGGTGACGGCAAGTAGCCTCACTTCTACGTCATACTTATCGGTCATCGCCTATTTACTAAAGCAGGTACTCTTTGTTTTATTGTTCCGCTCGTCAGTTCAGGCCTGTTCGGTCACTTGCAAGTTCTCGAGATTCTCGACTGCTCCTTCATCCAGAATGTTCCGGAGTGGGTCCACGGGATGCAATATCTATTGTATCACGCTCACTCCGGTGCTGCCAGTAACCTGTATTAGCGTAGGGTTGAAGCTCAATATAATCAGATTTCTCCACCAGTCCTGAATTATTTTGCACCTACATTGATCATAGAAACCACAAGTAATGATAATGACCTTCAGGGGATAGGTAACATTCAGTATTTTGTCCTGCCAGAGATTTGACTATGGTCAATCCCTTTTCCGGCGGCGCAAATGCTCCGACATGTAGCCGTATGCCCGATTGAGCCAGGGGCGCTGAAAATCGCTGAAGAGCAATTCCTCGGCTTTAACCTGTGGCACCTTACGTACTTCCTTGATGCGCGGCAAGAAAAACAGTGCCACCGCCAGCCTAGCCGCTCCGGAAACTATGAAGATGGAAAGAAGATAGCTTCCCTTAAATAATGGCAGGAGTGGTGCCACAATGCCTCCGGTCAGAGACCCCACGCTGACGCCAAGGAATATCAAGCAGTTGTAAAGAGCTATGTAGCGCGTCCTGTTTTGCCGGGGAGATGCATCGAAGATAAAGACGCTGCTGGAAAGCTGGAAACCGGCCCAGGCAAAACCGGAAAATAGCTGCATGATAATGAGCCACCATAGGCTGTGGCTTAGTGCCCACCCGAGCGGTACAAATGGGACAAATAGGGACGTGATTTTCAGCACCTTGATACTTCCCGCTTTGTCCATCCGTTTGCCCCACCATGTCATAGAACCGACGGTGGCCAGAATCGACACGGAGTTTAGAATAGTATAGACGATGTAGCTGAAATGAAGGTCGCGTAGCATATACGGAGAGAAAAATGGTCCGGCAACAGTCGCCGTGAAGTTGATCAGTGCGCAGAAGATTATGAACGTACCAACGTTGCTAGAGAACAAGCCTCGAGTTATTTTCAGCATGCCATCGTGGCCCCGCTTTTCGGTCGCCGGGCTGGGCGGTTCATACATCTTTGACAGAAAATAGAACGAGACTAGCCGTGACGCAATTGCTCCGGCAAATATGATGCTGAAAGCCAGGTTAGAATTGCCGGTGAGCAGTTGCAGGATACCACCGGAGACATAGGTGAATACCCCGGTGATAAAGCCGGTAATGCGGTTGCGCCAGCCGAAGTATCGACCGCGCATCTGGGTCGGCACGAGGTCCGCCATCATGCTTCCCCACACGGGGTTCAAGGCAGAATCAAAGGCGGTGCTCAAAGTCATGAAGGCTATCAGCCACCAAATTTGGTGTGTCTGGAACAGATAGGGAATGACGAGAATCGGCAACCACATCAGAGCGTGCATAACAGCCATGGGAAGTATGAAACCCTTTCGGCTTCCCGCTCTTTCAGAGAGGGCAGGCGCCGCGAACTGCGCCGCTGCCATGGTGAAATTGGGCACGCTGGTGAGCAAGCCAATCTCCTGAGTGCTGGCTTTCATTGTCAGCGCGTATGGCGTGATGTAGTTCTGCGTCAGCCCGAGCATTGCGGAATAAGCTGCGCCATCAAGAAAGCTGTTCCTCAGGCTCTTGTTGACCTGTTCCTCGCTCAGATTGGACGGAACGTCACGAGGAGGGTGTGGAGGATGTATATCAACCGAAATGGTAGTTTACCTGCCTTGTACGTAATAGGATCAGTGCATGCATCCGGGACTTGAGTCACATGTAGCGCTTGCACAGACAATTGCCCCGGCTTTCGCTCAATCCAGGATCCCCACAACATGCCTTTCTGCTTGAGACATGAGAGAAAGAAACACAGTGAGGGCTGGTGTACGGAAGCAATCATTGATGGGCTCATTATATTGGGCGGGAATTACCCTGTCACCATCGGCGGTATGATATGCCTTTGTCGGTCAGTTGTCAATGGGTTGAACAAAGTGGCGGATTGCCGGTATTGTTAACATGGGCATGCGCAATTCCAGTCAACCGCAAGACTTCTTCGGATTCTCTCTCAGGGATGCATATTGAAAAAGAATGTGTTAAAATACTTTACTGTGACCACCAAGCGTGGTCAGCCAGCACAATCTCTTGACAGCGGGTAGGATGTAGGATATAATAAACACTTCCCTATCTTCAAGAGAGGAGACTATTATCAGATTTATTGAGATGGCCGAAGAATAACCGAACTTGAGTTCTTGAGTAAAGTAGGTAAAATAAATAGAAAGGAGGTGGTTGAATAGCGATATAGCGTCAACTGAATCTCAAAAACGACGAGGGGATGGGATGAGGATGAGCGAATGAAGAAATTTAGGTAAAGGAGGTTTGAATGAGTAAAAGAATTTTAAAGATGGGCTGGCTAGGGTTGATTATTTTGGCTCTTATCATATTGCCAGCCTGTGGTAGTAGTGGCGGTGGAGGGATACCATACAAGAACCCCGGTGTCTTTATCCAGGATACCATCGGAAGAGTCGACTCCCTTGATCCCTGCTACTGCTACGACACCGCTAGCGGTGAACAGATCTACTATATGTATGAAGGGCTACTGGGTTATAACGGCACTAGCACCGACACGTTCGTGCCGCTTATGGCCACCAACTGGACTATTGCCTCCAATCAGTCCCAAGTAACTTTCCAGATCCGCACGGGTGTCACATTCGCAAACAACGACACTATGACTGCTACAGACGTGGCATACTCGATCCAACGGGCGATGGTTGAGGACCCTGATTATGGGCCTGTCTGGATGTTTTATTTCCCGCTGCTAGATATCTACGGTAGCCGTGATGGGGATGGCAACATTGTCGTTAATGAGACCGACATCCAGAATGCAGTGAAGGTTGTTGGTGGTGGCACTCAGGTCCAGTTTAACTTCGTTCGCCCATTTCCAATGACGACTTGGTTCCAGATCCTGTGCGGCTCCTGGGGCTCGGTTGTGGATAAGGCATATTGCGTCGCTCACGGCGACTGGGACGGCAACTGGGGCAACTGGACACTTTATAACAACCCGGCACAGGAGAACCTTGTACTCCAAAGTAGAGCCATGGGTACCGGGCCCTGGGCACTTGACGTCTGGACTCCACCCGGTGAGATCAAACTGGTGAAAAACCCGTACTACTGGAACGCCGGTGTGCATCCTGTTCCCTTTGATAGGGTCATCACCAACTTCGTGGACACATGGGCTAGTCGAAAGCTGGCACTCTTGGCCGGAGATTGTGACATTGCATATTGTCCACGGACGAACATTGCTGACATCGCAAATGCAACGGACGTCCAGGCCATCAGTGGTCTGCCTGACCTTACTATTGATTCCTTCTACTTTAATCAGAACATAACGAACTCCACCACCTATGCCGGCACTAAACTACTTGACGGCAACGGCATCCCTTTGACATTCTTCAATGACACAAACGTGCGCTTGGGCTTCACTTATGCCTTCGACTGGGCCACCTATATCGCGCAGGCCATGCAGGGCGAGGCTACTCAGAGGGGTTCACCATTTGTTTTGGGCCTCCCGTACTTCAACCCGGCTGGTAAAATGTATAGCCTCAACCTAACGCTGGCTAAGTACTATCTCGAGCACTCCGCCTGGGGTAACCTCTCGGCTATCGGGTTCAAATTCACTTTAATCTACAACACCGGTAACCTGGTGCGTAAGACTGCCTGCGAGATTCTGGCTAATAACCTGTTCAAAATCAGTCCCCTCTTCCAGGTCGCCGTCCTGGCGAAAGACTGGTCGAGTACAATGTCACTTATAAGAGGCAGGACGTGGGTTATGTTCCAGATAGGCTGGCTGCCCGACTATGCCGACCCCGACAATTATGCGGTTCCTTATATGCACAGCTCGGGTACTTTCTCCGGACCTGCATCCTACCACAACGCCACCGTTGATGCCCTGATTGCAGAGGGCTCAATTTCCACCAATGTTACACGGCGGCAGGAAATCTACTATGCACTTGCGGATGCCTGGTACTATGACTGTCCTGGCATCATTCTGGCACAGCCGCTGGGCAGGCGCTTCTTCACCAAGTATATACATGGCTTTGAGTTTAACCCGACAACATGTGGCCAGCCCGGCAACCTGTATTATATGACTAAGTCAGAGTCCTAACAAAGGGCTAGTCTTACAGAGCGCCCGATGGGCGCGATGAGATAAATCCAGAGACCCCCGCTTGCCAGCGGGGGTCTCTCTATGGTATAAAGGGGCGATTTGGAACTAAGGTCTTATATCATCCGCCGTGTGCTTCTTCTTATCCCGGTCCTTATCGGGGTGACTTTGTTTATCTTCGGCATTACCATGCTCTTTCCCCCTGCACAGCGTGCGACTCTTTATGTCACTAACATGAGGCAGCTGTCTGACCTGCCGGCTATCATTCAGAAGTATGGTCTTGATAAACCGTTCTTCGTGCAGTACGGCACCTGGCTCAACCAGGTACTCCACGGTAATCTGGGCTGGTCGCGAGCGATCTCTATGCCTGTTGCGCAGGCTATCCCGCATCTCCTGCCGGCTACCCTGGAGCTGGCTATATTCGCAGTGCCGCTTATCGTTCTGGTTGGCATTTTCTTAGGTACTAAGGCCGCCACCCACAAAGACAAGCCTCTTGACCACGGTACACGGGTAGTAGCCATCCTGGGCTGGTCGCTGCCCAGCTTCTGGCTGGGGCTGGTACTGATGATGATTTTCTACGGCTACTTCTCCGGCCTTCTACCGCCGGGCCGGCTCGGTGTTCAGATGGATATTTTAGTTGACTCCGTTGGGTTTACCCGTTACACTCATATCAACACTATTGACGCCATCCTCAATCTTAACGGGCCGGTCCTTCTAGATGCCTTGAGACACCTCATCTTGCCGGTGATGACCCTTTCAGTGATCAACATGGCCTTTATCATGAGACTGATGCGCTCCAGCATGCTGGAGGCTCTGGGCAAGGGATACATCCTCACCGCCAGGGCCAAGGGACTTGCTGAAAAAGTTGTGGTCAATAAGCACGCCCGCCGCAATGCCCTCATCCCGGTGATAACTGTATCGGGCTATCTATTTGCCGGCCTGGCCAGCGGTGCTGTTATCACCGAGACCATCTTCAGCTTTAAGGGCATCGGCTGGTGGGCCTGGCAGGCGGCGGTTATGTTGGACATACCATCAGTTCTGGCTTTTGCCCTGTTCACTGCCACCCTGTTTGTCGTCATCAACTTACTGGTGGATATCCTCTACACACGTGTTGACCCCAGAGTCAGGCTAGGGCAAGGAGTGTAGTGAGCGACTGGAAATTTACAGCTCGGCAGCTTGCTAAGAACCCGCTTTCGCTGATGGGAGTCATCATCATTGCCATCTTTATCATCATCGCCATCTTCGCTCCTCTTATTGCTCCCACACCGGCAGGTCAACTAAACCCCTATATGATACCCCGTGATGGTTACTGGGCAGAACCGGAACCTCCCAGCGCGGCGCATATCTTGGGCACCACCCAGGGGCAGTACGATATCTTCTACGGGGTTGTCTGGGGTGCCCGCTCTGCGTTTCGTGTGGCATTGGTGGTGATGTCCATTACACTTCTCATCGGGATCGTACTGGGTAGCCTGGCAGGCTACTTTGGCGGAGTTCTGGACGAGGTTCTCATGCGCATCACCGATATCTTCCTGGCCTTCCCCTGGCTAATTCTGGCTATGGCGCTCGTCGTTGTCCTGGGGCCCGGCCTGAAGAGCGTTATGATTGCTCTTATCGTGGTCTGGTGGCCTTCCTATGCGCGGCTCATCCGCGGCGACATACTCCAGGTGCGTGAAGAAGACTATGTCGAGGCGGCTCGCGGCCTCGGGGCCTCGAGCGGGCGGGTCATAATCCGCCATGTGCTGCCCAACGCCATCTACCCCGCACTTATCATGGCTTCACTGGATATCGGAGCAGTGGTCCTGTCGGCGGCAGCGCTGAGCTTCCTTGGCCTGGGTGCCCCTGAAGGTTACGCCGACTGGGGGCAAATGACCCAGTTCGCCCAAAACTGGATTGTAGGGCCACTGGATAACCCTTTGAAGTACTGGTATGCGGTGATCATTCCCGGCTTGTTCATCCTCTTTTTTGTGCTGGGCTGGAATCTTCTCGGTGATGCCTTCAGGGATATTTTTGACCCGAGGTTGGCGAGGCGCTAGATGGAAGACCTTGTCAAGATAAGAGACCTCACGGTCAGGTTTCACACTTATGAAGGCGTGGTCTACGCCATCGATGACCTGGACCTGGACATCAGACAGGGAGAGACGCTGGGGATAGTGGGCGAGACCGGTTCGGGAAAGACCATGACTGCCTTGGCCATTCTTCGTCTCATCCCCTACCCCGGTAAAATAGAATCAGGGAGCATCGTCTTATTTGACAGAAGTCTCCCCGGTGGACTGGAGCTGCTTAAATTAAGCGAGGATAAGATGAGGTCCATTCGCGGCTGCAAAATATCCATGGTGTTCCAGGAGCCGGGGTCTGCCTTAAACCCCGTGTATACCATCGGTGATCAGATCTCCGAAGTCTACCTACTTCACCAGCGACAGGAGCTCGGCCGCCAGGCAAAGCGACGAATAGACAGCCTGCTCAATAACGGAAGCGGCTTTGCTGCTGCCATAAAGAGGCCCTTCTGGAGCTGGCAGAGCAGGCTTTACAACAAAATCGCTCAGGAATCTAATTCTCTTGAGCCTCGCATCTTGAGCCATATCCCGTTGTTCAGGCGGCTTCTTTGGCGGCTAAAAGATGAGGCTGGGTTGCTCACGGTCAGTATGCTGAAGGATGTGGAGATCTCCGACCCGGACCGCGTGGCTGGTCGCTACCCGCACGAACTCTCGGGGGGTATGAAACAGCGGGCGGTGATTGCCATGGCACTGGCCTGCTCTCCGGAGCTTCTCATAGCCGATGAGCCGACTACATCACTTGATGTCACGATTCAGGCGCAGATGCTGGAGCTCTTCCGCCGGATTAAGGCCGACAGAGGAGCCTCCGTTCTCTTTATTACTCACAACCTGGGAGTGGCCGCGGAAGTCTGTGACCGGGTGGCGGTTATGTACGCCGGCAGGCTCTGCGAAGTAGCCGGCGTCGAGGAAATCTTTCTACACCCCTTGCATCCCTATACCAAGGCTTTGCTGGATGCCGTTCCCATGCCGGGGAAGGAATTGCAGACGATCCCAGGGGTGCTGGCCGATGCGTTGAATCCGCCGCCAGGTTGCCGCTTTCACCCACGGTGCTCGAGTGCCATGCCGATGTGCCAGCAAGAGAGGCCCAAACTTAAAGAAATCACAAAGGACCATATGGTCGCATGTTATCTTTTTTGATCTGTGACTTAATTTATGGACACCTTAGTTGATATCAGAAGATTGAAGAAACACTTCCCAATACTGGGTGGTGTTTTCAGAAGACCGGTGGGAGCGGTCAAGGCGGTGGACGGTGTCAGCCTGGCGATTAAGCGAGGGCAATGGCTGGGACTGGTCGGTGAGTCGGGCTGTGGCAAGACGACACTGGCCAAGACACTTATCCGTCTCTGGAAACCCACCAGCGGTCATATGTATTTTGATGTCCCCGATGTGGTGAAAGCGGAGATAGAAATGTTGGAGTCACAGGACAAGAACAGTCGTAAACTGAGTTCTCTTCTCAAGGAGAATGACCTGGCGACCTTTTCTGGCAGCAAGGTCCGTTCATTTCATCGCCGTGCCCAGCTTGTCCACCAGGACCCCTTTACTTCTCTTAATCCACGCATGAAGATAAAGAATATAGTTGCTGAACCACTGAGGATACACCATGTCCTGTCCGGCCAGGCACAGGTAACGGCGGTCGCGGAACTATTGGACAAAGTTGGTCTGAGCTCAGGGCAACTGGAGCGCTATCCCCACCAATTTAGCGGCGGTCAGCGCCAGCGCATTGCCATTGCTCGTGCCCTGGCGACGAAACCAGAATTTATCGCCTTCGACGAACCGACATCTGCCCTGGACGTCTCTGTCCAGGCCCAGATCCTCAACCTTTTGAAGGACATCAAAAGTGAGTTCGGCCTTACTTATCTGTACATCACCCATGAGCTTTTGATTGCCGAGAGTGTCTGCGATTACATCGCTGTGATGTACCTGGGTAAGGTGGTGGAGATGGGAAGGCCGGAGGAGATCTTCCACGCACCGCGTCATCCCTATTCCCAGTCCCTGATAGCAGCAACGCCGGTCCCTGACCCCAGCAGAAGGGTCGGTCGCATTGTCCTTCCTGGCGAGGTGCCCAGTCCAGCCAATCCACCGCCCGGCTGTGCTTTCAACCCCAGATGTTCTCGAGCCAGCGAAGAGTGCCGTGAATTTGTGCCAGAGCTCAAGCTTGTTAGCAACGACCACTACGTTGCGTGTTTTTATCCCCTGTAGGCCACCTTCCTCTCCAGCTATGTTTATTTACCTAATATATCCCGGTTATCTCACGGGTTTGCTAACCGGTGTTTGCCTTCGGGCTCTGTCACAGATTCTATAAAGTGTCAGGGCATCAGAGAATCTGGTCATGACTGCATACCTGTCCTTACAGCTTAGCGGGATTTGGGGGCTTTTCTATGACTTGGTGCAACATTGCGTGCACCGAGGTTTTTATTTGTAAAAGCAGTTGGTCTGGCCAGCTTTATGGAGTCCCTGGAGGGATTCGAACCCTCGACCCGCTGCTTAGAAGGCAGCCGCTCTGTCCAGCTGAGCTACAGGGACAACCAAATTAAGTATAGCATGATAGGGCGGGAATGATAAGAATATAAGGGTGAACTAGTCTTTGTGAGCCTGTGCTACGTGCTTCTGCCAGCATTTCTCGTGCACATAAACAGCGCATTTGGTACAGTGGTAAATATGGGCTTTAGCTTCTTTGCCACAGACAGGGCATTTCATTGCTTGCTACCTCCGTTATCCTTCTTTTTGAATCCTTCAGAATTAGCTCCCATTCCCCTTTCATTTCTGGAGTCAGTTACATAAAAGCCCGGTCCATTAAATATGATGGGGACTGGACAGAATATGCGACGGGCAATTCCGTGGCAGCTAGGACAATCGGCTATGGGCTTATCATTAAAGCTCTGCTTAAGCTCAAATTGCCGGTTACAATTGAGGCAGCGATATTGATAAATAGGCATTCATATCCTCTGTTACTCTGAAAGAGGTACTTTTTGCTCCTCCGAACTTTGTTCCTTGGGAACTTGCGCCTTTATGACCTGTTCTTCTTTTGTGCTCTCGTTTGCTTTAAATTCGCCATCCAAATTGACGCTGCCTATCTCAAAGAATGGTCGATGAGCTTGCAATACATGCTCATCCCAGCAGTAGGCGTGTATAAAGACGCCGCAGGAACAATGGAAAACAGACCTGTCATAAATCAATGGATTCCCGCATATAGTGCAATTCATCTATTTACCTCCTATGATATTACCCCTGAAAAACTTTGTTTTTCAGGGACCCCAGATTCATCTGTTGGCATTTCCGGGATTCCCATGAAAAAGAGCGAAGCGAATTTTTCATGGGGCACTAATTAGCACTCTTAATATCAAATTGCTAATTATAGCGCGCGAATAGAGTTTCAGCAAGCTTTCTGTTGGCAATTATCTTGTATGTTGTGGCTATCTTTGACACTTTCCACAAAGACTTTAGTAGCAGGGCACAAATATCGCTTATTGACAATATGTTTTCCTAGCCGTTAATATGGACTTATTCCCATGGGTGTAAAATGTAGCTTGCCTAAGTCTTTTACATCTTATCGCAACACAGTGCGAGTTGAGTTAAAGAAGGTTATCGATAGCTGTCCTCCAGCTCTTGGTAATATGCTACGATATCATATGGGCTGGCAAGATGAGCATGGACATTCCTCTAGTGGGGAATCAGGCAAATTTAGTCGCTCTACTCTTTGTCTTCTTAGTTGTCAGGCGGTGGGAGGTGACACGTCGCAGGCGATGCCCGCCGCCGCAGCCGTCGAACTCATCCACAATTTTTCCTTAATCCATGATGATATTGAAGATGCCAGCTATGAGCGTCATCATCGGCCAACTGTATGGAAATTATGGGGTCAGTCTCAAGCGATAAACGCCGGCGATGCCATGTTCACACTGGCTTATTTAGCGTTACTGAAGCTAAAAGACAAGGGGATAGATGATGAAAAGATTGGCGGTTCCACTGAAATGTTGAGCCTGGCCTGTCTGGAGCTTTGCGCAGGACAATACCTGGACATCGAATATGAGAACCGTCTGGACATCACCGTCGAGGATTACCTTAATATGGCTGCCAAGAAAACAGCAGCCCTGTTTGCCGCATCTACTTCTTTAGGAGCATACCTGGGCAGCGAAGATAGTAAGCTGGTGGATTTTTTTCGCCTGTTTGGCAAAGAATTAGGTATGGCCTTTCAGATTTATGATGATATTTTTGGGATTTGGGGAGTGGAGGAAAGCACTGGTAAATCTGCTGGCGATATCTCACAGAGGAAGAAAACTTTGCCCGTAGTTTATGGATTGCAAAGTAGTAATGGTGGGGCAAAAAAGAGACTCGAGAGGCTTTACTCTCAGAAATCTATCAAGGGCGAAGATGTAATTGAGGTTATGAAAATTCTGGATCGCCTAGGCGCCAGGGATTATGCTGAAAATTTGGCTGAGCAATATTATTGCGAAGCTTTGGCACAGCTTGAGGCTACCGGTCTTGATACATCCCGGCAAGCTCCGCTTAAAGAGATTGCTTGCTTTCTACTGAAGCGCGACTTTTAGGAGGGAAAATGCCGAAAAAGACTGTAGAAGATGTAGAGGTCAAAGGCAAGAGAGTTCTACTCAGAGTCGACTTTAATGTTCCATTAAATATAAACACTGGCGCCATTAGCGATGATAGCCGCATTCGAGCTTCGCTACCTACTATCAAATATCTTGTGGATCATAAGGCCAAGGTAATAGTCTGCTCTCATTTGGGACGCCCTGAAGGCAAAGTAGTGGAAAGTTTGCGGATGGCGCCAATAGCACAGAGGTTGTCACAGCTCATGGGCTTGCCTGTCAGCACAGCATCCGATTGTATAGGTCCCGAAGTAGAAAGCAAAGTAAAGGCACTCAAAGAGGGTGATATTTTGGTTTTGGAAAATCTGCGCTTTCATCCCGAAGAAGAAGAGGATGATGCTGGCTTTGCTCGGAAGCTAGCCAGCTTAGCTGATATTTATGTTAATGATGCCTTCGGCACTGCTCACCGAGCTCACGCTTCTACCGTGGGTGTAGCTAAATACTTGCCCGCGGTGGCTGGCTTTTTAATGAATAAAGAACTAAAGGTCATGGGGAAGCTCTTGCATGATCCAGAGCGGCCCTCGGCTTGCCTTATAGGTGGTGCTAAAGTGAGCGATAAGATAGAGTTGTTGCAGAATATGTTAAAAAAGGTTGACATGTTGCTGGTCGGTGGTGGCATGGCTGCTACTTTCTTAAAGGCACAGGGATATGAGGTAGGACATTCCTTAGTAGAGGACGATAAGTTAGACCTGGCCAAAAAATTGTTGCAAGAAGCCAAGGAGTGGAAGGTGCCATTTCTTCTCCCCAGTGATGCAGTTGTGGCGGGAGAAATCAAAGCCGGAGCCTCAACTAGAGTAGTGCCGACAACTAATATACCAGCGGGTAGTCATATCGTAGATATTGGTCCTAAATCCATTGCGCTTTTTCATAATGAGCTGAGAAAATGTCGTACCATCATGTGGAACGGGCCTATGGGGATTTATGAAATGCCTCAATTCGCTCAGGGAACCAGGTCCATAGCCAGTTTTTTATCCACCCTCGATGCCACTACTATTATTGGCGGTGGCTCCTCTGCTGAAGTAGTTGAGGAAATGGGATTAACTGATAAGATGACTCATGTTTCCACAGGGGGTGGTGCCAGCCTAAGGTTTCTGGAGGGCGCTACCTTACCCGGTGTGGAAGTTTTGTTAGATAGAAAATAACGAGAGGTTGTTAAATGCACATTCCTTTTATTGCTGGCAATTGGAAAATGAATACTACGGCGACTGAAGCTGAACGGCTGGTTCTTGAGATGCTTGAGAAACTGGACAGGATAAAAGGAGTGGAAAAGGTACTTTGTCCGCCATTCGTATCTCTGGTTGCCATGAATATGATGCTTCAGAGTTCATCTATTAAGCTTGGTGCCCAGAATATGTATTTTGAGGCTAAAGGGGCTTACACCGGTGAAATATCCCCGCTGATGCTCAGAGAGTTGTGTGAGTTTGTCATACTGGGACATTCTGAGCGAAGGGGGTATTTTGGGGAAACTGACGAGATAATCAACAAGAAGGTAAAGGCAGCTTTGGCAAACAAGCTTAAACCTATCTTATGTGTTGGGGAGAGGCTTGAAGAGAATGAAGCTGGCAGGACAGAGGAAGTGGTCAATAGACAGGTAAAGGCAGCTTTGAATGGTATAGAGCCTGTCCGTGATCTAGTGATTGCCTATGAGCCGGTTTGGGCTATTGGCACGGGTAAGGCAGCAAGTGGCAAGCAGGCCGCAGCCACTATCCAGTTTATTCGTGATGTTTTGGCTAGGCTATGGAATAAGAGCATAGCTCAAGATTTGCGCATCCTTTATGGTGGCAGTGTCACCGGTGCTAACATTGCCGAGTTTATTTCCCACCCGGAAATCGATGGTGCCCTGGTTGGCGGAGCCAGCCTCAAAGCCGAAGAATTCGTGACAATTGTCGAAAAAATCGCTGAGATCAAAGGAAGAGCGAAGTAGCCAGTAGCCAATGATTGCCATCGTTGGTCCCACCGCTGTAGGGAAAAGTGAGCTTGCTCTGCACCTAGCTCAATACTTTCCCCTGGAGATAATAAGCGCTGATAGCCGCCAGGTCTATCGGTATATGGATATCGGCACTAATAAGCCGAGCCCGGCTGAGAGAGCATCGGTCCCTCACCACGTCATCGATGTAGTCGACCCCGACGAGGATTTTAGCCTGGCTATGTATCATCAACTAGCCACTGAGGCGATGAAAGGCATTCAAAAGAAGGGGAAATTGCCTTTACTGGTCGGTGGCAGCGGCCTTTATGTGTGGTCGTTGGTAGAAGGGTGGAAGATACCTGAGGTGCCACCTGATCAAAAGCTAAGGCGCCAGTTGGAAGCCAGAGCAGAGCAAGAAGATGGCCAAAGCCTTTATCGGGAATTGCAGAGTATTGACCCGGTGGCAGCGGCGAAAATCAATCCCGGTAATATCCGGCGCGTAATAAGGGCCCTGGAAATCTACTATGCTACAGGACAACCTCCTTCTCAATTACAGCATAAAGAGACGCCGGGTTTCTCTACCTTGGTAATTGGATTAACTCAGGAAAGAAGCGAATTATATAAAAAGATTGATGAGCGGGTTGATAAAATGATACAAAGGGGATTGGTTGAAGAAGTAGAACAGCTATTGAAAAAAGGTTATGGCCCCTCCTTGCCTTCTATGTCGGGAATAGGTTACAAGCAAATAGGTCAGTTTCTTCGAGGGGAGATGACTTTGCCCGAGGCTATTGATAAAATAAAATATGAAACCCATAGACTGGCTCGTCACCAGTATGCTTGGTTTCGTCTTAGCGATAGTAAAATTCGCTGGTTTGATGTGAGTGAGACAGAAAGAAACGCCAGCTCCAATTTCATCGGAGTCGCCCTCGACAAAGTGAAGTGTCTCATAGAAGGCTTCATATTATGAAGTTCTCCAAGTTACAAGCCACGGGTAATGACTTCATCCTGGTAGATGCCACCACAGCACCAAGAGAAACTGATTGGGGAGAATTAGCCCGAGCTATGTGTGATCGCCACTTTGGAGTAGGAGCTGATGGCTTGATACTGGTGCAGAATTCAGCCAGCGCTGATTTGAAGATGCGTCTTTTTAATTCCGATGGTTCTGAGGCTGAAGTTTCCGGCAATGGGCTGAGATGTTTTGCCAAATATGCTATTGAAAAGGGATTGATTAGCAAAATGTCATCGCGAGCAGGGCAAAGCAATCGCTCCCTGACCATAGAGACTTTGTCAGGCGTAAGAAAGGTTAAGGCTTATATGTTGGGGAACAAGGTCAACAGGGCCGAGGTAAATATGGGCTTGCCCCGGTTCCAACCGGAGCAAATTCCTGTTAAAGTTAAAGTTGACATAATGCCAATATCGGATTATCCTTTGGTGGTAGACGGGAAAAAGCTAACTTTGTCTATTCTGTCCATGGGTAATCCCCACGCCGTGAACTTTTTATCCCGGCCAGTTGCTGATTTTCCTTTAGCTGAAATAGGACCGAAAGTGGAGAGGCACCCCATGTTCCCCCAAAGGACTAATTTCGAGGTAGCCAGGGTCCTGAGCAGGGAGAAGATAGAAGCCCGGGTGTGGGAGCGCGGCGTTGGGGAAACTCTGGCCTGTGGTAGTGGTGCCTGTGCCATAGCTGTAGCCGCTCAGTTATTGGGCTATATAAATAAGCAAGTTGACATAATACTAGATGGTGGGACTTTGACTGTATCCTGGGATAGGGTGGGAGATGTGTTGCTTACCGGTCCTGTGGAAGAAGTTTTCGCTGGCGAATGGCTTGAAGGGAGAGACTAATGAGATTAGCCAGAAGACTTAACAAATTGCCTCCATATCTTTTCGTGGAAATAAATCAGAAAGTAGCTGAGCTTCAGGCGAAGGGGAAGGATATAATCAATTTTGGTATTGGTGACCCTGATTTACCCACTCCATCTCATATCATCGAGCGTATATGCCAGACAGCACGTGACCCTGTAAACCATCGTTATCCGGAAACCGGAGGCTTGCCCGAACTCCGTCAAGCCATTGTCGAGTGGTATGAGAAGCGCTTTGGGGTTACCTTGAATCCGGCTAAAGAGGTTCTGCCGCTCATTGGCTCCAAGGAAGGGGTTGGGCATATGGCTTTATGCTTTATCGAGCCTGGTGACCTGACTCTGGTTCCTGACCCAGGCTATCCGCCATTTTCTCTGGGCACCATATTAGCTGGTGGCGAACCTTACTTTATGCCTTTGAAAGAGGAAAACGATTTTTTACCCGATTTTAAAGCTATTCCAGACGAGGTCGCCGATAAGGCAAAGCTTATGTGGCTTAACTACCCCAACAATCCCACCGGAGCCGTAGCTGGCCTTGATTTCTTTGAAAGGGCTGTTCATTTCGCGCAGCAGCACGACTTAGTAATCTGTCATGACGCTCCTTATACCGAAGTTGCCTTTGATGGCTACAAGCCACCGAGCTTCATGCAGACGCCCGGGGCAAAGAAAATAGGTGTGGAATTTCATTCTCTGTCCAAAACTTATCACATGACAGGATGGAGGATAGGCATGGTGGTAGGAAATGCCGACATGGTGGACGCCTTGTTTAAGATTAAATCCAACCTGGATTCTGGAGTTCCCCAGGCAATTCAATATGCTGCTGTGGAAGCTCTGCGTGGCTCTCAGGAACACATCGCCAAGCATAACGCTATTTTTCAACGGCGCCGAGATAAACTGGTAAAAGTTCTTAATGAGGTAGGCCTAAAGGCGAGGACACCTAAGGCAACCTTTTATATCTGGGCTAAGATTCCCCAGGGATATACAACTATAGATTTTACCAAGAAATTGCTGGATGAAGTCGGGATAGCGGTAACTCCGGGAACTGGCTATGGAAAAGAGGGAGAGGGTTACATCAGGTTTTCCCTGACCATTTCCGATGACCGTCTGGAAGAAGGTGTGAATCGCTTACTGACTTGGCACAGGAGGAGGAGATAAAGCAGAAATTCTTTACTACTGAATCCAAGGTAGAACAAGCACTCTTGGTGGGCGTAGGAAGCAAGGTCTCTAACCATGATTGGTCAGTTACAGATTCCTTAGAAGAGCTATCCCATCTGACGAAAACAGCCGGCGCCAATGTAGTGGGTGTGTTAACTCAAAAACTGGACGCACCTTCGCCTACCTATTATATAGGTAAGGGTAAAATTGAGGAGCTAATCAGCCTCAAAGAGCAAACCCAGTACGATACGGTAATCTTTGATGACGAGCTATCGCCGCGGCAGCAAAGAAATCTCGAAGAGGCATTGGGAGTTAAAGTTATTGACCGCACCGCTCTGATTTTACAGATATTTGCCCGCAAAGCTCGAACTCATGAAGGAAAACTGCAGGTTGAGCTGGCTCAGCACCAATATCTTTTGCCTAGGCTCATCGGGCAGTGGAGCCATTTAGAGCGGCTTGGTGGTGGCATCGGCACCAGGGGTCCCGGAGAGTCACAACTGGAAACTGATCGCCGCCTTATCCATAAGCGCATCAATCTCCTTCAACATAAAATAGAAAGTGTCAGGAAGCAGCGAGCACTTTACAGGAGGCGCCGTAAGGAGACTGGCACGCCCATTGTAGCTCTCGTGGGTTATACTAACGCCGGTAAGAGCACTTTGTTTAATACCTTAAGCAAAGCCAGCGTGGCAGTGGAGAATAAACTATTTTCTACTTTGGATCCTGTGACTCGGCGACTGGCTCTGCCCAATGGGCAGCGATTCCTCATCACCGATACCGTTGGCTTTATTCATAAACTTCCGCCTTCTATTATTGCCGCCTTCCACGCCACTTTAGAGGAACTGGATGAGGCGGATTTACTTCTACATATAGTTGACATAACACACAAGAATGCTGCTAATCAGTGTCTCACGGTAGAAAAAATACTCCGCGAGCTGAATCTGGGAAACAAGCCAAGAATCACCGTGTTCAACAAGCTAGACTTAGCTCTAAGCAGCGAGGCGGAGCTAAAAGCATTGACTACTATTCCTTACTTCGAGGAAGAAATCGTGTTGCCGAATGAAAGCATTGCTCTCATCTCGGCTGCCAAAGGATGGGGGATGGACGAGCTTCTAAATAAGATAGCTGGTCATCTCTGGGGATAAAGTAGACGCGTCAATTATTATAACTAATCTCTTTCGCCAAATATCTTAGTGCCAATCCTGATTATATTAGCGCCTTCCTCCAGGGCAACCTTGTAAGAATTAGTCATGCCCATAGAAAGATACTTCATCTCGACATTAGGCAACCCCAGTTCCTTAATTTTTTCAAATCTTCCCCTTGTCTCGGCAAAATAGGGTCTGAAATCTTCAGGGTTGCCAAAACGAGGCCCCATAGTCATAAGCCCCATCACCTTGATGTTTTTAAGACCGGATATTTCTCTTACTAATCTTTCCACATCTTCCGGGAGCACCCCTGATTTTTGTGATTCTCTGCCACTGTTCACCTCAATCAATATAGGCATGATTTTGCCAATTTGAGCGCACTTTCTATCGATTTCCGTGGCTATTTCCAGAGAATCAACACTTTCTATCATGTCGAATATTTCCAGTGTTGTTTTTCTGACACTATGCTTTCGTAGGGTTCCAATAAAATGCCATTTTGCTCTCTTTCCCACCAGTTCATATGCCTCTTTGGCTTCCTTGACATAATTTTCTCCAATGATTTTTATACCTGCATGAACAGCCTCCAGGACTTCATCTGGCGTCCTTGTTTTTGCCGCTGCCACCACCTCGACTCCATCCGGGAGTGTAGCTAATAATTTGGCAATATTTTGCTTAATTAGCTCGCTGGCCACGTTATGATTGTAATTCATTGGGCTTGCCAGCTTCAAGGACAAGGAGTGCTGCAGATATGGAAAATGTTCTTGCCTTTAACCAAAATTGGGATGCCTGAGAGAAGTCAGGGGGCAATTGATTATTGAGAGGACAAGAAGCAAAGGGCTCACAATTATACCTCCATCTCGTTGTGGCTATTGAGGACAGGGGTTGCCACGCCCCGACAAGTCGGGACTCGCAATGACTCAGGAGAGGGCAGGGTAACACAAAGTGAAAGACTCAAAATGACAAATGGGGTTATTAAACAGTCCCGGGTAAATAGGGGTTGACAAAAAGTGAGCTTGTAGGCATAATTTGATTGAGTATAATATTTCTTACACTCAGTTGAAATCTGTGAGGAGGTAAAGTCGATGCTGCCACATGTTGATGACTTCTTATTAAATTTACAAGCCAACAAATACTCTTCCGAGACAATTTACAACTATGAACGGGATTTAAATGTTTTCAACAATTTCCTGGATGAAAGCAACATTGAGTTTGGTAAGGTTGATAAGCGTGCTATCACCTACTACAAAGCATATTTAGTTTCGCGGGATCGCAAGACATCGAAACTGGGAAAACGAGGTGAAAAACAGCTTGATTCCCGCTCTATAAACCGCATGCTGTCGGCGCTGAGAGCTTACCTGCGCTACTTAATTGACATTGATTATCCTTGTCCCGTGCCGCCTGAAGCGGTCAAATTAACCAAGGCTGGGAAAAAACATCCCCAGGTGGCTGAGCTTAGGGATTTAATCAGACTGATTGAAGCGCCGAGTTCGTTAGAGTCAAATGTCAAAACGGCTTTAAGAAACCGCGTCATGCTGGAAGTGCTATTTGCCACTGGCATGCGCATCTCTGAGCTGTGCAATCTAAATCGTAGTCAAATCGATGATACCGGGCGGATTTTCATTACCGGCAAGGGTAGAAAGCAACGCTTTGTTTACTTAACTCCACGGGCTAAACAGCACCTGGATGCATATTTAGTGACTCGCCAGGATGATTGCCCTGCCCTTTTTATCCCTTATGCTGGCAGAAATGTCGCTAAATCAAGGAAGAGGATTTCCACTAATTACCTTCAGGATAGAATTAAGAGATACCGAGAGAAATTAAGGATAAACGTCCCCACTTCAGCGCATTCCCTGAGACATGGTTTTGCTACTTATCTGGCTGAGGAAGGTGCTAATCCGGCAGCTCTTCAAATTCTTCTGGGCCATGAATCCCTGGATACCACCACTCGCTATGTTCATGCCTCCGATAAGTATGCTGAAGAGACTCACCGCAAATACCATCCCCTGGCTAAGCCAGATTAAAATAAGGCTCTGTTAACATTATGTCAACTAACTTCAGAGGAAAGTCTGGCCTTTTCCAAGAAATACCCTACCCTATCTCTAACTGATTTATTAAGTAGGCCTTCCTTATAGGCTAGTGCATGGAAAAAAAACTGTATATGTTGCGGCACTTGCCAGAGTTTCTTCGCGGTGTAGCGGTAGCCATACCTGGCGGAACTGCCCATTTTTTCGCTGGTAATTTCCTCACTCTTGTAGCCAATATCTTTCACCAGGACACTGTCAAAGCTATTCCTTCTGGCTATATCATCTAATACACCATGGATACAGGTGCCGTGCTGTATAGCAAGCTTTTCTCTATTGGCATATTTCTTGGAGATACCCATTTTTATAGCTAGTTGACGATGTGGATGTTTGCCCAGGCGATCTTCTTCAGAGGTCACTTTCAATTCAGGTGCCACGCTCATAGCTACATTTACCACTTCAGTATCTAAATAAGGGAAGAGCAGTTCAACACCATGCACCATGGCTATCTTATTTTCTCTATCCAGGGTCTCTATATCTGCCCTGGTGAAATCGTCCCACATTTTGCGGCAAAGTTCCTGACGACCATCTTTGCCTAAAACCTTGGGATACCAGTTGTACCCCCCCCATAGTTCATCAGGCCCCTGTCCAGAGAAAATCACCCTGGTTCCATCCTGGCTAGCCATGTCTATTGCAGCATAGAGGCCGATGCCAGTTTCTACCTGCACGAAATCGCTATCCTCAATTGCTTCGATAACCTTGGGAATATACTCCTCAACCCTATCGATGTTTAATGTTTTCGTCTTATGCTTGATACCAAGTTTTCTGGCAAATGCCCGAGCAAAGTTCACATCCGGCGAATCAGGTAAACCAGCGGTATATGCAATTAGCTCCATTCCTAAACTGGAAGCAGCATCGTGTATTAGTTTGGCTATCAGACAGCTATCCACGCCACCCGATAACAGCACACCTACTTTACGTACATGGTTCATTGCGGCTAATCTTTTGCGCATTGCTGAGTGGAGCGCCTGTTCATATTTGTCCACAGCTTGAGCCATGCTCTTTATCTCGGTTTCCTTTTTGTGGAAAGGTAAAGCCTTCTTTACGCTAACTTTTTCATGATCAAAAACAGCGAGCATGCCAGCCCTGAGAGGTCTGACTTCACCTAAGCCTATCTTCCACAGGGGTTTCTTGTTAGAAGCGAAAGCGGAGAAGTCATTATTTTCGGCGAAGTAAAGCGGTTTTGTACCTAAAGAATTTCGTGATATTACTATTTGGTTGGTATCGCTGACTGCCAGAGCATAATCGCCATCCAGGCTAGTTAGTGCTTTCCTGACCTTTTGTTCCAGGGTGCCGGGAAGTTCTGCCAGCAAATGGACTAAGGACTCGACAGCTGTTTCATTTACCCTGTGTCGGACTTGAGAAAGCTTAGGTCCCGTGTTTTTGGAATTATACAGATAGCCATCGTATATTAAGGCTAGCTTGTCTTGATAATATGTATAAACATGTTCTGGAGGCGTTCCTTCAATAGGGAGAGATACTTTTACAAGGATATTGCCATTAGTATCATCGAGTATGGTGCTTATGCAGTGGGGATAAGCAACAGTCGAGGGTTCATTGACCAGACAGCCGGTTTCCATCATGATGGCCAGTTTTTTCCTTAGCTCGCCTTGACTCATATTGACCTTGCTGAAGATACCACCTATCCAAGTCATAAAGTGACCTCCAATTATGACATTATTCTGCCCACGTATCTGGCAATGGCAAGGGAGGCAGTGAGCCCCGGGGATTCTATCCCGATTAGATTTATTAAGCCCGGAAAGCCAAGTTTCTCTTCATGGGCAATAACGAAATCCCGGAAAGCTTCGTCTGGCCCCTGAAGCTTAGGCCTTATGCCAGCGGATTCTGGGGCTAAATCTTCAAGTTCCACAAGGGGAAGGAATCTCTTGGCCGAATTGTAGAAAGCTTGCTTATGCGTTTCATCAACCGCATAATCTATCGCTTCAACATAGTGGGCGCTGGGGCCAAGTAGTACTCTGCCATCGAGCGCCTGTCTCCAATGGATTCCATGTCCAACTTGCTCTGGAGTGGGGTAGATGAGCCTGCTTATAAGATTTCTATATTTAGAGTCCAGACTGAAGTATTCGCCTTTGCAATAATGAAGCTTGTAACCTGCTTTAGCTATATCTATCCCGACAAGCTGGGCTATTTGGTCAGAGTTTAAGCCGGCGCAGTTCACGACAACATGGGCAACAAAAGCAGAAATTCCATCCCGGTCCTTTATTTGAACTTTGTATGTTGCCCCTGCCCGTTCTATTCCTATCACCTCAGTGCCGAAGACAAACTCAGCTCCTTTTTCCTTTGCTTGGTTGTAAAGAAACTTCAGTAAAGTGTGGGAATCCAAGATTCCACTGGAAGGGGATAGTAGCCCGGCTCTAGCCTCAATGTTTGGCTCGAGTTTCTTCACTTCTGTCCGGGAAAGGAGCATTAAATCATCAACGCCATTTTTTCTTCCCTGCTCGTAAAGTTTCTCAAGCTGGGTAGTCTCATTTTTGCTTGCCGCCACGATAATCTTGCCAGACTTCTTGTAGGCGATATTATGCTTGTCGCAAAGCTTGTAAAGCAGGCTTTTGCCTTCTACACAAAGCTTAGCCTTAAGAGAGTCCTCAGGATAGTAGATGCCAGCGTGAATTACTTCACTGTTTCTGCTACTGGTCTCGAGCCCAAAAGTGTGGTTCTTTTCAAAGACAAAAACCTCTTTTTTCCCTTGCGCGATTTCACGAGCCGTAGCCAAGCCGATCACTCCAGCACCAATGATTGCTATATCGATTTCGGCAAGCATTTATCCTATCGGCTCCTAAGAATGCTGGAATAGCTAAATAGATGCCCTATTATCCTGCGAGTCTAATATCTTAGTCAAGAACCCCACCTAATTATCGGTCTACTGTAAGAAGAATAGGGGTGCGCTTTTGTCGTGGCTGCGCCTCCCAATGTCTTGTAGCCACATGTTGGTCGGAGGCGTCTAACAGTAGTATAGAGATGATTAGTACCAGAGCTTCACCCTTGGTTTAGACACTCTTTTCAAAAGGCTTTGACAATTCCTGCCCAGCTTACAATCTCCCGGCGAGCCAGAACCGGCTCTTCGTTCTCATAACGTGATCCCGGCTCCAGGTCATACACATCACACGGCAAAGCCCACATCCATGACACTTGTCTGATTCAACATCGATCCGGTCCTCTGCTGACACGAGTGCACCTGAAGGACATGTCGGCACACAGAAGGGCTCGGCGCAGTGCTTCACACAAACCGTTTTAAGCATCTTCCCTCCTTTTTATCCCAGAATCTTGTCTACTTGTTCAGCATCAGTTTCCATTATGTATAGGATACCAGAAACATCGGTAGCTTCCCGCGTGAGAGACATTATGTCGTTCCTGTCTACATATTTAAGGGCAAATTTGCGCTCCCCAGCCATAAGTTGCCTTAAGCCAGTAGCTAACCGGTCGTAGTAGGTATAGACGCCTATTGCCGCTGGTGGTATCCTGTCGAAATCCTTCCCGTATTTCTCTTTAAGCTGTTCCGCGGCAGTAAAAGTACGCAACAACATCTCCTGATATTTTTCGCCCCGACCGTAAGTCTCTTCCATAAGCCGTCCATGCGTCTTCCCCACCATGGCTGAGGTAAGGGTAGAGCGCCCCATGCAGACTGCTTTTACATAAGGGGCTCCCAATGCTATAGCCTTGAATACTTGGTCTTCGAGAGCAATCCCGCCAGCAATGGCGCAACTCGGAACGAATTCCCCTTTCTCATCCAGCCGTTTAAGGAATTTATAGAGAAGGCTTTCCAGATAAACTGTGGGGATGCCCCACTCATTCATCATCCGCCACGGACTCATTCCAGTGCCACCGCCGGCACCATCCACGGTGAGGAGGTCTATTCTGGCCTCCGAGGCAAATTTCACGGCCCGAGCTAAATCCACCGGTCTATAGGCTCCGGTCTTAAGGGTGACATACTTGGCACCTACCTTCCTTAGCCTTGCCACTTCTTTCAGAAATAATTCCTCATTTACCATTCCCAGACGAGAATGGCGTTCAAACTCCTCTATCCCGCCTAATTTATGGGCTTCTTGGACGTAGGGATTCTCAGGGTCAGGGATAACAATGTATCCCCTTCGTTTAAGCTGGAGTGCTCTTTCTAAGGTCGGCAGCTTAACCTCGCCCCCGATGTCTTTGGCTCCTTGTCCCCACTTTATCTCAATGCCTTCGACGCCGAGCTTTTCTAGGGCATACTCAGGAACACCAAGGCGAGTATCTTCGACATTTGCCTGGACCAGTAGCGTTCCGTAACCTTGATACCAGTCTTGATATACTTTTACCCTTCTTGCCAGTTCTGGAGACCTCATGATCTTGCCGTTTTTGAACTCGGCATCGGGGTCCATGCCACAAACATTTTCCCCACAGACGAGGACCGCACCACATATAGCTATGGCGATAGCTGTGCCCTCCCAATTCACCCTGGCTATTTCTGTGGAACCCAGCGCCCCTGTGAAGAAAGGAACTTTCATCTTAATCTTCTGTCTCTTGGCACCAATTTCAGTAGATAGGTCAACGGCGGTAAAGACAGCTTTATCCGGGTCGGCTTCGATGCCCACAGCCCCAACGCAAGTCCCCTGAATGTTGAAATGAGAGAAATCCACAGGGTAATCTTTTTCTGAGCCGGCAATGACCTTGCCAAAGGGCTGAGGATATATAATCTCCCTTCCCCTGAGCGCCGACCGTCCTACTTCGCAATAGCCAGGGCAACCATCAACGCAAGTAACGCACAGTCCTGAAATAGGTGCCGGTGCTACCCTAGTTGTGGTTACCGTGGCTGCACTGGAGTTTGGCTTGCTTAAAGTCATCTGTTACCTCCTTCACATTTTTACTGGTATTCCCTTTTCTTTCAGGTACCTTTTTGCCTCAGGTATAGATATTTCGCCAAAGTGGAAGATAGAGGCAGCCAAAACTGCTGAGGCCTTGCCAATTGTCACCGCTTCATAAAGATGCTCCAGTTTTCCTGCCCCGCCGGAGGCAGTGACTGGAATTTTGACGGCTTCAGCCACGGCTTTAGTCATCTCCAGGTCATATCCTTTCTTAGTGCCATCGGCATCTTTGCTGGTCAAGAGAATCTCACCAGCCCCCAGTTTCTCCACCTTCTTTGCCCATTCAACAATATCTATCCCTGTGGATTCGCTACCACTTTTGACTACCACTTCTAATCGAGGCAGGCTACTTCCAGGTGGATTTTTTCGCCCATCAATGGCAACAACAAGCTTCTGCTTACCAAATTTTCTCGAAGCCTCTTTTATAAGCTCAGGATTTCTTACAGCCGCGGTATTGACTGAGACTTTATCTACGCCAAGGGCGAATAAGGCTTTCATATCCTCGGTATCCCTAATCCCGCCACCTACGGCAAAGGGGATGGTAACCTTTTTCGCTACCTTTTTGACCCATTCCAGCCTTGTTCCTCTGCTCTCCACAGTAGCGAAGATATCAAGGAAGACAAGCTCATCTGCCCCCTCTTGACAATACGCCTGCGCCGCTTCCACAGGGTCACGTGCGTCCCGCAGGTTGATGAACCTCACTCCCTTTACCACCCTCCCTTCTTTCACATCCAGACAGGGTATAATTCTTATCTCTTGCATGTTATATCTCCTTGAATTCTATTAAGCGCTGATATTCCATAACGGTGCTCATGGCATGATTGTCCACTTCAATGCCGGATTCAACAGCAGCAGCTACGGGATTAAGCCCCCCTGTAAGTATCATCCCGACCTTATTTAGTTCCACGGGAACTGCACACAGAGGCTTGCTTACCTCGCCCATCATAAGCAATCCATCCAGATTAGATGCTTTCAATCTGGCAATGACCTTTTCTGCTGTGGTTTGGCATATAGCGGGTATTTCTCGAAAATTGGCTAAAATCCTTCCTTGCCCTTCTCTAGCTACCTGCCCGACGCTAGTCATCCTGCTCGTGATGTATATCTCTGAAGGGTCTAAGGATGAGCCCGAATACTGAATAAGCTCCACGAATCGCAAGGGCTTGTGGTTCTTGATTTGAAGGATGCCACCAAACTTGGAATCCATGGGGACACCAGCTTTAAGCAAGGCACCATTAATTAAGACGCTGCAGATAGTAGCGAGACCTATTTTACCTTGGGGCACAATTATCCCCCCAATTTTTCACCCTGATGGGCTACAGCTACAAGGTCACTAACGCAAATCCCTGCTTGAAAAACTCCTTTCATGACTTCAATCGCCTTCTTAAATTGCCTATCGGGGAAAAAGGAGATATTAACGGGAACCCTGCCTTGATGCTTATCTAAATCGAAGTCTGTTTGGTAGGCCAGAAGTTCAATTTTAGAAGCCACAAAACCAACCTTGTCGCTGACTAAAGCACTTTCTAATTCCTCTCGACCTAGTTGGGTAATTAATCTTCCATCCCTTCCCACACTCTCTGTAAACCCACGTTCATCCATTAGCTTAAGGTGGTATCTGACAGCTCGTTCGCTTAACTCGATGCCATCATCCTTGAGATTGTGAGAAATAACCCTGGCGCCAACAGGTTCACTGGATTGACTCAGGGTCCTGAGAATAGCGATTGTCTTTCTTTCTACGTCCTGTGTTTCGAAGCCCATGGTAAACCTCCGATATCCTGGGTAATAGGAAACCGTTTTCCACAATACCAGAGTGAAGTCATGCTTGTCAAGCCATGATAAGAGCTTGCTTAATTCGGTCGTTTGGTGTATCATAAGTCTTAGCCCAAAAGACAATCTCTTGAGTCTGCGTTTGAAGTGCGAGTTTAGCCATCGAGAATCGATTCAGAGAACCTACAGGAAATCTACATGATATGAGAGTAGGTGTTCTGGCTCTACAAGGAACCTTCATAGAGCATATTAGCAGTCTGCAACAATTGGGTGTAGACGCACCTCCAATTCGCCTGCCCCATGAGCTCGATACACTGGACGGACTTATTATCCCAGGTGGGGAAAGCACTACTATGCTGAGGCTCATGGAGAGTTTTGGGTTGATTCAGCCTATAAGGGAGATAGCTCAGGATGGTTTACCTATTTGGGGAACCTGTGCCGGGATGATCTTGCTTGCCAGGAGTGTCTCTAATTATGAAATGGAGACTCTGGGCCTCATGGATGTGAAGATCAGGCGCAACGCCTTTGGCAGCCAAATTGATAGCTTTGAAGCAGATCTGGATGTACCGCTTGTGGGTGAGGAGCCATTCCATGCTATTTTCATTCGAGCCCCGGTCATCGAAGAGGCCAAGCCAAGTGTAAAAATCCTCTCTCGTCTTCCCGATGGCACCATCGTCGCCATCAGACAAAATCGGCTGCTGGCTTGTGCTTTCCACCCGGAGTTTACCGACGACTTGAGGTTCCATAACTATTTCTTGAATATGGTTAGCCAAAAACTGTCCCACAATCCTGAGGATGGGATCCTTCGAGGTAGCCGGCTTGGGTCTTGAAGGATGGTAGGCTCCTGGAAATTGTAGAAAGGTAGATCGCTTGTTCTGGATTGAGGTCTCAGTGAAGGCCGGTTTCCCTGATCCTGAGGGAGACAGGCTAGAGAAAGATATCCGTGACATTGGCATCACGGCTATAAAACAGGCTAGAGCCAGCGATGTATATCTTCTAGAGGGAGAGCTGGATGAGGTGGAGGTGGTAAAAATTGGTCAAGAATTACTGGCTGACCCTGTAGTTGAGGAGTTTTCTTGGGATGAGGGGCCCTTATCTCGTATTGAAGGTGGGGGTGCTCACATTATTGAGGTCGCTTACAATCCTGGCGTGACGGATCCCGTAGCGGGGAGTGTTAGCAAGGCAATCCGTGACCTCGGCATAGCTACGGTTACGTCTGTGAAAACCGCCCGCAAATATTCTTTACGAGGCAATATTTCGAAGGAAGCCCTTCAATCTATCTGTGATAAGCTATTGGTTAATAGCCTGATCCAGCATGTGGTCACGAAGCGAGAGGTGGTTGCTCTCCCCTCCACAACTTACAAATTCGTCTTAACTACTGTGGATTTGCTTAGCTTGGACGATGATGGTCTGATGGAGCTGAGCAAAGACAGGCTCTGGTTGAATCTAAGCGAGATGAGGCGCATCAGGGATTACTTCTCAAAGCTGGGCCGCAATCCCACCGATGTAGAGCTTGAAACCTTGGCACAAACTTGGTCCGAGCATTGCATCCATAAAACCTTTAGGAGCAGAATCAAGCTAGGGCAGCTTGTTGTCGACAACTTGCTTAAGAGCACTGTGATGAAGGTCACCGAGGAGTTAAAAAAGCCCTGGTGTCTTTCGGTTTTTCGAGACAATGCCGGCGTAATAGATTTCGATGGTTGCTACGCCATCTGTTTTAAGGTGGAAACTCATAATCACCCTTCGGCACTGGAGCCCTATGGAGGAGCAGCGACAGGGATAGGTGGTGTCATTCGCGACATCCTGGGGACGGGACTGGGGGCCAAGCCCATTCTGAACACCGATGTGTTCTGCTTTGCCCCTCCTGATTTTCCCTATGATAAGCTCCCCCGCGGTGTATTGCATCCCCGCCGTATTTTCAAGGGTGTCCGCGCCGGCGTGGCTGACTACGGAAACCGACTCGGCATACCCACGCTAAATGGTGCTATCCTCTTTGACGAGCGATACATAGGAAATCCCTTGGTTTTCTGTGGGACAGTGGGTCTGTTACCCGTGAGTATGAGCCAGAGGGGTCAGCAGCAGGCTGGAGACTTGGTGGTTTTGGTGGGAGGCAAGACTGGACGTGATGGCATCCATGGCGTTACATTTGCCTCGGGAGAACTTACCAAGGAGTCGGAAGCTATCTCGAGCAGTTCCGTTCAAATTGGCGACCCCATTACGGAGAAGAAGCTAATTGATGTCCTCCTCAAAGCACGGGACAGAGGACTATACCGGCGTATTACCGATTGTGGAGGAGGTGGGCTTTCGTCAGCGGTGGGGGAGATGGCTGAGGAAACAGGCGTGCGGGTTTATCTGGAGCGAGTCCCTCTGAAGTATTTGGGGCTTTCTTATACAGAGATATGGATATCTGAATCTCAAGAACGGATGGTACTGGCTGTGCCACCAAACACAGTCGACCAATTGATTTCTCTTTTCCAGAGTGAGGATGTAGAAGCTACTGTCATTGGAGAGTTCACCAATACTCGACGACTTGAACTTTTCTATGAGGGCAATCTGGTTGGCAATCTCGATATGAAGTTCCTGCATAAAGGACTGCCTCAACTGGAGAAAGAGGCTGTCTGGGAATTGCCACAGCATGCTGAGCCGGATTTTCCACAGCCAACTGACCTGCGTGAAGACCTGTTGCGTATTCTGTCCTCGTGGAATGTGTGCAGTAAGGAATGGGTGATACGCCAGTACGACCACGAGGTGCAGGGCGGTAGCGTTCTCAAACCCCTCACAGGGGTAGACAACGACGGTCCCAGCGACGCCGCCATCATCAGACCGGTACTCGATTCAGATATGGGCATCATCGTTGCCAATGGCATCAATCCTAAGTATGGGGACATCGACCCCTACTGGATGGCCGCCTCCGCTATAGATGAGGCATTGCGGCAGGTTGTGGCTGTTGGAGGCTGCCTTCGGAAGGTGGCGCTGCTGGATAATTTCTGTTGGGGCAATCCCGACAGGCTAGATAGACTGGGTGGCTTGGTGCGAGCGGCGCAAGCCTGTTACGATGTTGCTCTCGGCTACGAGACTCCCTTCATCTCTGGAAAGGATAGTCTTTATAATGAGTTTGAGACTGAAAAAGAGAGCGTCTGCATTCCACCCACGCTGCTCATCTCCGCTGTGGCGGTGATGGATAATGTAGAGAGGGCAGTTACAATGGATTGCAAGAGGGAGAGCGACTTGGTCTACATCATTGGCACCACGCGGAATGAGCTTGGCGGGTCACAATACTATGGCATTCATGGTTATATAGGAAACAGGGTGCCTCGGGTTGACCCTGAGAGAGGGAAGAGGCTCATGGACACCCTCAGCACCGCCACGGAGAAGGGCTTGGTCAAGGCTTGCCATGACCTGAGCGAAGGGGGCATTGGAGTAGCTGCCGCCGAGATGGCCCTCGCCGGAGATTTTGGGATGGTAATCCATTTAAGAGAGGTGCCGCTGGGTGAAGCCATGGACCGGGACGATTACGTGCTCTTCTCCGAATCGAATACCAGGTTCTTGATAGAGGTAGCCCCGGAGGATAGACGCCAGTTTGAAGATATGATGGCTGGGGTCGATTTCGCAGCCATTGGTCAGGTTACAAGAAAAGAAAAGCTCGAGGTTTATGGTCTTAATGAAGAAATGGTGCTTTCAGCTCCCGTTGCTGAACTCAAAGAGGCCTGGCAGAGACCTCTTCGCTGGTAGGACTTGACATGGTGACTAAGGTGAAGGCACTGATACTGCGAGCCCCGGGGACAAACTGCGACGTGGAATCTGCCTTTGCCTTCGAACGAGCCGGAGCGCGGGTGGACCTGATCCACGTTAATGAGCTTATCGGTCGACAGAAGCTTCTCTCCGATTACCAGATAATGGTTATCCCCGGCGGTTTTACTTATGGGGACGATATCTCGGCTGGGAGAATCATGGCCAACGAATTAAGGCTCAAGCTAGGGGACAAGATTCACAAGTTTGTTGACGATGGCAGGCTCATTCTGGGGATATGTAATGGTTTTCAGGTCTTGGTGAAAGCTGGCATGTTACCTGAGTCTAGGGGTGAAAACTCGCAATCGCTAACATTGGCTGGCAACGATTCCGGCAAATTTGAGTGTCGCTGGATCTACCTCCGCGCCAATAAAACTAGCCCCTGCATTTTTACACGGGGAATAGACCTTATGTATCTCCCTGTGGCCCACGGAGAGGGCAAGGTGGTAATTGAACCAGTGGCGCTAGAAGAACTAAATGTAGCACTTTACTACGCTGACGAGACAGGAGACATTCGAGCCGGCTATCCTCACAATCCCAATGGTTCGGTGAACAACATAGCTGGTATCTGCGATGCTACTGGTCGTATTTTTGCCCTGATGCCGCACCCGGAGCGATTCATCCGTTGGACGCAACATCCCAGGTGGACCACAGAGCCCCGGCAAGATTATGGAGATGGCTTCCGCATTTTTCTGAACGCTGTGGAGTGGGCCAAGAGCATTTGAATAAAGGGGCGGTCTATCCTGTATTAGCCTCTGTAGACTACGGAAAATGCTTATTAATGTTTGCTATACTATTTATTATTGCCATAAGGAGGCAAATTGCATAACATCAGGTTTGGGATAGCCCAGATTAATTCCACTGTTGGTGACCTCAGTGGTAATACCAGGAAAATAGTGGAATTCATTGACCGGGCAAAGTCGCTGAGAGTTGATCTGCTCACCTTTCCTGAATTGGCTATAACTGGCTACCCTCCAGAAGATTTGCTGCTTAAACCGCAATTCATTAAGCAAAATAAGGAAAGCCTTGACAAAATAATAGAGCACAGCTCAGGCATAGCAATAGTAATAGGCTTCGTCGACAGCGATGCCGATATATACAACGCTGCTGCGGTGCTCTACAACAAAAATCTGGTGGGCGTCTACCACAAATTCTATTTGCCGAACTATGGTGTATTCGATGAAAATAGGTATTTTCAGGCAGGGAAAGAATGTCCTGTTTTCACCATTTATGGCATCGGCATCGGCATAACCATCTGTGAAGACATTTGGTACGAAACCGGGCCGGCAACAGTGCAAGCTTCTGCTGGGGCTAGATTGTTAGTTAATATAAGCGCTTCTCCATATCATGCTGGCAAGGGACTCTCTAGGGAGAGGATGCTTGCTACCAGAGCTGCCGACAACGTAGCTATTGTTGCTTACAATAATCTGGTCGGGGGGCAAGATGAGCTTGTATTCGACGGCAATAGCGTAATTTTCAACGAGAAAGGGGAGCCTGTTGCACGGGGCAGACAGTTTGAGGAAGATCTCGTAGTGGCCGATCTGGATATGGAATCGGTATTTCGTTCACAGTTGCACGACCCTCGCCGGAGGAAAGAGACACCATGGGTCAAAAAGGAATTGGAACGGATTACCAAGTTTGAAGTATCAAATGAAGGCCCCGAAGTGGCTAAGTCGCCTTTGCCACCAAGGCAGGTTGAAAGATTAAGCGAGATTGCTGAGATATACCAGGCACTTGTTCTTGGCGTCAGAGATTATGTGCGCAAGAATGGCTTTGAGAAGGTAGTCATCGGTTTATCTGGTGGGGTTGATTCAAGTCTAGTGGCAACCATAGCAGCAGATGCCCTTGGTGCTGAGAATGTTATAGGCGTTTCCATGCCTTCTCGCTATTCATCACTAGGCAGCAAATCAGACGCTGAAGCTTTAGCAAGAAATCTAGGCATAGAATTCAGGGTGATATCTATTGAGAGAGCATTTAGCTCTTATTTGGAAACACTGGCTGAACCTTTCAAGGATGCCCAACCTGATAGCACTGAGGAGAACGTTCAAGCGAGGATCAGGGGCAATCTCCTTTTTGCTTTGTCCAACAAGTTCGGCTGGCTGGTGCTTGCTTGCAGCAACAAAAGTGAGACAGCCATGGGCTATACTACGCTGTACGGTGATATGTCCGGAGGACTTATTCCCCTTAAAGACGTGCCTAAAACGATGGTTTATAAGTTGGCGCAGTATAGAAATCGCCAGGCTGGGAAAGGGGTGATACCACCTGCTATCTTGACCAAACCACCATCGGCTGAACTAAAACCCGACCAAAAAGATACCGATACCCTACCTCCATATGATATGCTGGATCCTATCCTCAAGGCCTATGTGGAGGATGACTTGGCGATTGATCAAATTATAGCCATGGGTTTTGACCGCGAGACTGTCTTGAGAGTAGCCAAATTGGTGGACAGGAGTGAATATAAGCGCCGCCAAGCCGCTCCCGGTATCAAGATAACTCCCAGAGACTTCGGCCGGGATAGGAGATTGCCCATCACTAATCGATTCAGGGAAGAGTAGCGTGAGGAAATTGGCGCTAAAGTGAGATAATTTGTCTAATACAAATAGATTCACAACTCCTTGAATTTGTATCCTATGTTTCGTACAGTCTCAATGAAGGTATGAGTTGAGTCCTCAATCTTGCTTCTCAGTCTCCTGATATGCACGTCTACTGTTCTGTCACCGCCGTAGTAGTCCCAGCCCCAAACTTTGTCCAGGAGAACATCTCGGGTAAAAACCTTTCCTTTATTGTTTGCGAGAAATTTGAGTAACTGATACTCCTTGAAGGTCAGTATTATCGGCTTACCATCAAGCGATACTTCGCACTTATCTGAATCTATAACTAAGTCGCCACATCTAATTATATCTTCGCTATCTATACTCTCTTTTTCCCTCAGAATTCGCTTTATCCTGGCTATAACCTCGGTTGCCTCACAGGGTTTGACTACGAAATCATCTATAGCGTTGCTGGAACCGAGGCCATTGAGTTTCTCTCTGGAGAGGAGAGCGATAATGGGTATCTGTCTTTCTTGCCTTGTCCTTTGAGCCAGTTCCCATACTCCTGAACCAATTGTCGCTTCATCCGTATCTAGCAACAGCAGCGCCGGGGATTGCCCAGCAATTTGTTTGATTGTTTCATTATTCTGAGGAACAATTAGGCAATCAAGACCTCCCTGGGCGAGATCCACCCTCAGTTTCCTTATTGGCTCGCTGTCATTGGCTATAATGAACACTCTAGACAAAGCTGTACCCCTTTAGATCGTAACTGTCCACCTACTTTCCATGTCGCCCTGAGCGAAGCAAAGGGGCTCAGAGATTCTTTGGTCGCTACGCTCCCTCAGAATGACATTATATATTATGAGGTCTAATAAGCGTAGAGTCGGCCATAAGGGCGGAGGTAAAGGGGAAAAAGTTTAGTATATTTATATCTTAATAGCTCTTCGGCATCATAGTCAAAATGAGAAGCGAACTCACCTACGAGCTTCTTTAGAGTCAAGTAATCGTTTTCATTCAGTTCAGCGACACCTACCTCTTTGCCTAGCTGAAATTCCTGAATTTCCCCCCTCATATAGATAACGCCACCGTGCATGCCAGTGCCGATGAAATTCGCCTTATGGCGCTCTCCTTCTTTGAGGTTTAGCCCCAGGAGGATTAGAACCCCACCTGCCATGTATTCGCCCAAAAAATCCTGCGCTGTGCCACCAATCACCACCGCTGGCTTTTTGTCTTGGTATTCTTTTATATGGATACCCGCCCGATAACCGACATCCTCTCTGACGAAGATCTTGCCTCCCCTGGCTGATAGTCCAAGGATATCGCCGGCATGGCCATGAATGATGATTTCTCCATTATTCATAGTATTACCGCAGCCATCTTGAGCATTACCGTGGACAGTAATCCTGGGACCATCCATGAAAGCCCCTAAATCATTACCCGGGGTGCCGAATATTTCGATCTCCACTGGCTTGTCCAAATCTGTGCCGATGTATCTCTGTCCGTAGACATTTCGTAACTCGATCTTTTGAGTTCCGTTTGATACCACTTGCCTCAATTTAGCATTGAGTTCTCGGTAAAAAATACCTTGGGCATCTATTGTTACAACTTCTTTCATCTTAGCTTCCTGCCATTCGTACTCCGAGAATTTCTAATTCGGTATCGGTAAGCCCCACGCCTCTCAGGTGGAGGCGATTGCCACGGAGACTCTCTAAGGCATTGATACCCATGCCACCCAGTATGTCCTTAAGCTCAAGGCTCCAGCCACGAAGGAGATTAGACAGCCGTCTAGCTCCGATATCGGGGTTAACTCTCTTGGTTAGCCAGGGGTCTGGGGTACAAATGCCCCAGGCGCATTTCCCTGTATGGCATTGTTGGCATATGGTGCATCCCAGGGCAACGAGAGCGGCAGTTCCGATGTAGATGGCATCGGCGCCCAGGGCGATTGCTTTGGCTACATCACCACTATTTCTGATTCCGCCTGCGATGACAACAGAGGCCTGATTTCGGATGCCCTCTTGTCTGAGGCGGTCATCCACGGAAGCGAGAGCTAGTTCAATGGGAATGCCAACGTTATCACGGATGATCTTGGGCGCAGCTCCCGTAGCGCCTCGCAAGCCATCGAGGACTATAATGTCTGCTCCTGCGCGTACCATGCCACTGGCGATAGCTGCTGAATTGTGAACAGCAGCAATCTTTACTGCTACTGGCTTGGTATAATTTGTGGCTTCCTTTAGGGCATAGACAAGCTGTGCCAGGTCCTCAATGGAGTAAATGTCGTGCTGCGGCGCTGGGGATAAAGCATCAGTTCCTCTGGGTATCATGCGGGTCATAGCTACCTCAGCGCTCACTTTTTCTCCGGGGAGATGTCCTCCAATGCCGGGCTTAGCCCCTTGCCCAATCTTAATTTCAACTATTCTGGCCACATTGAGGTATTCAGGATGAACGCCAAATCGTCCTGAAGCCACCTGGACTATAGTGTTATCTCCATATTTATAAAGCTTGGGATGAAGTCCACCTTCACCTGTATTCCACAAAGTTCCCATCTCAGCCGCGGCTCGGGCTAGGGATTCCTGCACATTCAGGCTTACTGCACCATAGGACATGGCGGAAAACATTACAGGAACCTCGAGCTTGACCTGGGGAGCCAGCTCTGTCTTGAGACCCACCGAGCTGAACTCTACCCTATCAGGTTTCTGCCCCAGATAGGTGGTCAATTCCATGGGTTCACGCAGAGGGTCAATAGAAGGATTGGTCACCTGGCTGGCGTTGAGAACCAGATGGTCCCAATAAATGCGGTAGCTTTTATCATTCCCCATTCCGGTAAGAAGCATGCCGCCGGTCTCAGACTGCTTGATAATGTCTTCGATAACCTCGGGACGCCAATTGTAGTTCTCTCTGTAATCCAGCGGATTTCTTCTAATGGTCAAAGCATTAGTGGGGCAAAAGACTACGCAACGGTGGCAGCCAACGCAATTCTCTTCGCGGCTTCTTATTTCGTCGTCCTCAATATCATAAGAGTTAACGTCAAAGGTGCATTGATTGACACACACCTCGCATCTAATACACCGAGAATCGTCTCTCTCCACTACGAATTTTGGTGGCAAATATGTCTTCATCTTATCCGTTTCTTATAGGTATTCCTCTTTCAGCTAAGTAGTCTTTCGCCTGGCGAATGGAATGAATCTGGTAGTGAAAGATACTAGCTGCGAGAACAGCATCGGCTTTGCCTATGACTAAAGCCTTGTAGAGATGCTCCAAATTGCCGGCACCACCGCTGGCGATGACTGGCACAGTTACTCCCTCACTAATAGAGCGCGTCAATTCCAGGTCATATCCAGCCCGCTGCCCATCAGCATCCCAGCTGGTGAGAAGCAACTCACCAGCACCCAGAGCTACAACCTGCATAGCCCACTCGATGGCGTCGATATCAGTAGGCTTTCGTCCCCCGTGGGTGCAGACCTCCCATTTAGCGTCGCCACTAGTTTTTAATCGCTTAGCATCAATAGCCACGACAATACATTGGCTGCCAAATTTCTCTGCCCCTTCAGTGATGAGCTTGGGATTCTGCACAGCGGCGGTATTGATGGATACTTTGTCAGCCCCTGCTTTTAGCATGCGTCGCATATCTTCAATGCTGCGCAAACCTCCACCAACTGTGAGGGGAATAAAAACCTGCTCGGAGACCCGCTCGACAATGTCAATCATGGTGTCACGTCCCTCCGGAGTAGCCCCGATGTCTAAAAAGACCAGCTCGTCAGCACCTTCCTTGTAGTAGAAAGCAGCTAGCTCCACAGGGTCGCCAGCATCTAGAAGACGAGTAAAGCTAGTGCCCTTAACTACTCGCCCTTGAGTAACATCAAGGCAAGGGATAATCCTTTTAGTCAACATCTGCTTACACCTTCTACTTGCTAGGCTTCACACAACCTTTATCAGAGATTGCCACGTCGCTTGTGCTCCTCGCAATGACGGGCAGGCTCAAGTGGCTTCTCCAAACTGCCGACAATAGGCTCACCACCCATGGGAATCCAGGCTCTGTCAAGGTCCGGGCAAACAAGACGCATGGCTGATTCTTCTGAAGAAAGGTAAAGCACCGACCCTTTCACTCCTACGGTGAGGGGACGTAACTTTATCCTATCAGTAAGGCCAATCATCTCCCCTTGATGAGCAATGATCACAGTGAAAGGCCCGTTGAGCAAAAGGCTGCCATACACTTGGCGCAAAGTTCGGAAGATTCTTTGCTCCTCTGGGGAACAGCGCTCTATCTGACTCCATAGAGGAGGTGCTAATACCTTGGCGGCTATCTCTACCGGAAGGCCATGCCTGCGCATTAAAAGGTCAACGGCATAGGCTACTACCTCGGTGTCGGTCTGCATAGTACAGTTGTAGCCAAACTGCTCCAAATACCGTCGATTTATGCCGTAGGAAGAGATTTCACCATTATGAACCACTGTCCAGTCCAAGATATTAAAGGGATGTGCTCCGCCCCACCAGCCAGGAGTGTTGGTGGGAAATCTGCCATGGGCTGTCCAGAGGTAACCTTCATACTGCTCCAGGCAAAAATATTCTGCTATCTCTTCGGGATAACCCACTCCCTTGAACACTCCCATATTCTTGCCGCTGGAAAAGACGAAGGCATCTTCTATCTGAGTATTGATTTCCATGACCCTATCTACGACATACTCGTCTTCTGACTGGCTGTTAGTTCTCTCGTTTTGCACTTCAAGGAAATAACGCCACACCAGGGGAGGGTTCACTATAGCCGGAATTGGCTTGGTGGGCACCTCTTCGGCATGAGGCACATGAAACTTTTGCTCGAGGAAATCTTCTACTCTGGCTTGCCCCTCGCGACTCAAATACATTATGTGGAAAGCATAACAGTTGGCATATTTGGGGAATAACCCATAAATAGCAAATCCACCACCCAGACCGTTACCCCGAACATGCATGTTGGCGATAGCTTCTATTACCTCCTTACCTGAGAACCGCCTCCCCGCAGTATCCATCATTCCAAAGAGGGAACAGGCATCCATTACCTTATCATCGTGATAAAAGTTGTTTATCCTGCTTAACTCTTTCAATGGCTTAACCTCCTCAATGAGATAGTTATTCGCCAATAAAGGTTTCCTCTTCACTTTGAATAGATGGAGCGCTTTGAGGAAGCAACCCTGGCGGTGTTTCCAACAGTTCTTGCCACAATGCCCGGGGGAAAAACGCCAGGCTGAAATTATCCGCCAAAAGCGATTGTTTAAAGCTTTCTACATTGACTCTATCCCTCATTAGACCGAAAATTATGCCCGACTTTTCAATATTTTCCACGAATACCATTCCTACTATGAGATTATCTTTCAAAATGACCTTTTGGTATTTATTGCTCTCTTGCCTGCTGATAACCTCGTAGCCGTCGTCATTGGGTGCTGTAGGCATTCCCGCTGAGGTGATGGCAATTCCAAAATAGTTGAGCGAATTCATAGTTGTGCCGCCGGGGTATTTGGTGGGGATGCCAGCCATGTTATAACCGGCAATCCTGCCTCCGGTATAAGCATTTGGCCAGATGGGGGTGAGTCTGTTCTCCTCATACACAAAATCATATGCCTCAGCCACATCCCCACAGGCATAAACACCTGGGTGGGTTGTAGCCATATGATAATCCACTACTACGCCTCGGCTCACTTTTAACTTGGCATCTAGTGCGAGCTCTGGGCGTGGTGATACTCCAATAGCCACCAACACTAAGTCGCAAGGCATCGTCTCCCCACTATCTAAAGTGACTCCTTGAACTGTCTCTCTTCCATTGATTTCAACCACAGTATGACCTGTAATGATTTCCACGCCAGCTCGTGTAAGAACCTCTTCAGCCATTAGAGATGCTTGTTCGTCGAGGATGGTATTTAATATTCTCTCTTTCATTTCCACTACTATTACATCAACTCCTCGCTTCACTAGAGCTTCGGTTACGCTAATTCCGATAAGCCCCCCGCCAATAACTACTGCCTTTCTGGCGTTATCCAAGAATCTGTCAACTGCTTTAGCATCATCAAGGTTGATGAAGGTAAAAACACCTCTTTTGTCACTCCCTTTCATCTTAGGGAAGATGGGTTTCCCTCCTACGGCGAGTAGGAGCTTTTCCCAGGCAATCTGCTCGTTGTCTTCTAACCAGGCAGTCCGGTCATTTAGCTTTAAGTGCGTCACTTTCTTGCCAGGGAGAAAGAGAATATTGTTCTGTTCATAGAAGTCGAGGGGACGGAATAATATTCCTTCCAGGGTTCGTTCTTCTGCCAGATATTTTGAGATAAGAGGGCGTGAGTAGACAGGATAAGGCTCTTCGGAAACGATAGTTAGAGCACCTTCCTTATCTAGCTGGCGTATGGCTTCAGCAGCTCCAATGCCGCCAGCCGAATTTCCTATGATTAAGTATCTAGTTTGCATTTATTTCTACCTCGTGCCTAGCGCTATCTTCAAAAAGTTAGCGTACATCTTTAATCCATGCTCACCACTTTTCTCAGGGTGGAACTGAGTTGCGACCAGGTTATCCTTGATTACCACGCTGCACATAGATACACCATAGCTTGTCGTGCCCGCCACGACCGACATGTCTTCAGGCTCAGCATAGAAGCTGTGGACAAAGTAAAAGTTCGCTTCATCCGGTATGCCCTCAAAAACAGGATGGCTAACCCTTTGTTTCACCTGATTCCAACCTATATGAGGGATTTTAAGTCCTCGGGGCAGTCTTTTTACCTTCCCGGGAATTACTCCCAAACACTCGTGCCAGCCTCCTTCCTCAGTTCGTGAAAACAGTATCTGTAGCCCCACGCAAATGGCGAAGAGTGGTCGTCCTTGTTGTATCAGTTGACGAATAGCATCGGTCATACCTAATTTCTCCAAGCTATTCATGGTATCGGCAGCAGCACCAACACCAGGGAGAATAACCGCAGCAGCATCAAGCACTTCGCAGGGGTCGCTTGTTACCTTTGGGTGGTAGCCCAGTTTCGTAAGGGCGTTAGCGACACTGCGCAGATTTCCCGCACCGTAGTCGATTATGGCGATTACTTTATCCATGTCATTCCTTTTCCTCATCTGCGCCCAGTACAAGCGCTTCATTAGGACAGTCAATTACACAGGCAGGTATCTCCCGACTGGGACAAAGGTCGCACTTAATCACAGTTTTGCTATTCAGGTCGCGACTGAGCGCCCCGTAAGGGCAGGCTACTATGCATGTCCAGCAGCCAATACACTTTTCCATATCAACGGTAACCTTGTCACTTTTAGGCTCTTTATGCATCGCACCTGTAAGACAAGAATAAACACACCAGGGCTCGGCGCAGTGGCGACATTGAATCGGAAAAGAAATCTCTATATTCCTCTCCACACGCACACGAGGCAAAGGACGCGGAGTCTCTCTTTTAAATGCTTTGATTGGGTCCTTAGATTGAGAGTGCTCCACTCGGCAATAAACTTCGCACAGTCCACAACCAATGCAGACCTCTTCCTTAACATATACTCTTCTCATGCTCCAAATCCTCTTAATTATCTAATATACGTCGGTAACCGTTTACCTACATTATCCTAGCAACATAGAATTATTTTGTCAACATGTAACAAACATTTAACCTGCTTGTAATATTTTGGAAACATGGGAATTTTATGCTTTGGTTAAGAAATAAGCATGGACATAAACCAAATTATAGAGCTGTGGAGAGGCTTATCACCCCGTTTGGCTAAAGCTGTCCCTGATCAAGAACTTGCCGAGGATGAACATACTGATGGAAAAAAGAACGATGAAGATAGCGAGGACAAAACAGTTGACCCTATCGGAAGCCATCATGAAGAAGACGATGTTTAGAAAAGGGATTTCAAATGCCTATTAATACCGGTAACACTGCCTGGTTGCTAATATCCACGGCACTCGTGTGGCTTATGACGCCGGGCCTGGCCCTGTTCTATGGTGGTATGGTGAGAAGGAAAAACCTTCTTGCCACTATGATGATGAGCTTCGCCATCATTGCTATGGTATCTGTCCTCTGGGTCCTTTACGGCTATAGTTTAAGTTTCGGGCCGGACAAAGGTGGTATCATCGGGGGACTCGACTGGCTCGGCCTTAAAAGTGTAGGACAAGCCCCCTCATCCGTATATGCCACCACTGTTCCTCATCTAGCTTTCATGGCATTCCAAGCTATGTTTGCTATAATCACCGTAGCTTTAATCACTGGGGCAGTAGTTGAGCGAATGAAATTTAGCGCCCTGCTCATCTTTTCTGCCTTATGGTTGACTCTGGTCTACTGCCCTGTAGCACACTGGGTGTGGGGTTCTGGTGGCTGGTTGGCTAAACTGGGGGCTCTTGACTTTGCCGGTGGCACCGTAGTTCATATATCGGCTGGTGTTTCGGCATTGGCTCTAGCTCTGGTGATGGGACCGCGTAAGGGATTCAAGGAGAAGGAGCCTATGGAACCGAACAACATACCCATGGTGGTGCTTGGCGCTGGACTACTCTGGTTTGGCTGGTTCGGTTTTAATGCCGGCAGTGCTCTTACCTCCGGCGGATTGGCGTCCAATGCCTTCGTGGCTACCAATACTGCCGGTGCTTCTGCAGCCTTAACCTGGATGATTCTCGGCTGGATCAATCGTAAGCCGTCAGTGCTTGGCGCTGCCACCGGTGCTGTGGTGGGACTGGTGGCCATCACGCCGGCTGCTGGATTTGTCCCACCCCTAGCGGGAATACCTATTGGTGTCGTTGCCGGGGTGCTGTGTTACTATGTTATGCTCTTCAGAGCGAGGAAGATGGGGGTTGATGAATCACTGGATGTTTGGGCGTGCCATGGCATCGGTGGCACATGGGGTGCATTAGCCACGGGTATCTTTGCTAGCATCGCTGTTAATCCGGCTGGTGCCAATGGGCTGATTTTTGGCAATGCTATGCAGCTCGCCAAGCAACTCCTGGCAGTAGCAGTCGTCTGGGGTTTTGCCTTCGGAGTCACCTGGGTTGTGGGGAAGATAGTTGATGTTACTATAGGACTGAGAGTCAGCGCCACAGAGGAAACGGTGGGGCTAGACATTTCACAACATGGTGAACGAGCTTACGGAGGTATGCTGCGGTGAAGTTGATAGAGGCGATTATCCGACAGGAGAAGTTGGACACCGTGAAGATGGCACTCGAGGCTAGCGGTTACTTCGGTATGACGGTGAGTGAAGTGAGTGGCAGAGGGCGACAGGGAGGTCTCACGTTGCAGTGGCGGGTAGGCGAATATAAAGTAGACTTGCTGCCAAAGATTAAGGTCGAAGTAGTCGTCTTGGATGAAGACATTGCCAGAATACTGAATGTCATTACTACAGCAGCAAGAACTGGAGAGATGGGTGATGGCAAGCTCTTTGTCCTGCCGGTCGAGAATGCGGTGCGCGTCAGGACCGGCGAAGAGGGCGACAATGCTATTTAATCCAATGACGGAGGCTGCCAAGTGTAAATTATAAGGAAATAGGAAAAGCTTGATATAATATACAAAACAAGGAGGAAAAAGCATGACGGACAAAAAAACAAGAGAGGAAGCAAAGCAATATGTTCTAAAAATGGCAAAGGAACATGACGTTAAATTTGTCTGGCTATGGTTCACCGATATTTTGGGTTTCCTTAAAAGCCTTTCCATCGGCATAAACGAGCTGGAGACCAGTTTACAGGAAGGAATGGGTTTTGATGGCTCCTCAATTCAAGGCTTCGCCCGTATTGATGAAAGCGACATGGTTGCCATGCCTGACCCTGACACTTTTCAATTACTCCCCTGGATGCCCGGTGAGCACTCGGCAGTGGCCCGCATGTTTTGTGATATCGTAAAGCCCGGAGGTGAGCCCTTTGAAGGCGACCCCAGGTTTGTGTTGAGAAAGAATTTGGAACGAGCTGCAAATCTTGGTTATACTTACTATGTTGGCCCCGAACTGGAATACTTCTATTTTAAGGACTCAAAAGGCTGCGAGCGTTTGGACGAAGGGGGGTACTTTGACATGACCCCGCCGGATGCAGCCCATGACTTGAAGCGGGAAACAGTGCTCGCGCTAGAAGCCATGGGCATTGGTGTTGATAAGTCCCATCATGAGGTTGCTACTAGTCAGCACGAAATAGACATGCGCTACACCGATGCCCTGACTATGGCTGATAATGTGATGACCTACCGTATTGTGGTCAAGGAGATAGCGCTGAGGCATGGAGTCTATGCCACTTTTATGCCCAAGCCGGTCCTCGGCATCAATGGCAGCGGGATGCACGTGCACCAGTCGCTATTCAAGGGCAACCGCAATGCGTTTTTTGATAAGAATGGTAAGGATCACCTCTCCAAAATAGCTTTAAGCTTCCTTGCTGGACTTCTGAAGTATGCCCCCGAATTTACCGCAGTTACCAGCCAGTGGGTCAATTCCTATAAGCGGCTGGTGCCAGGCTGGGAGGCGCCGGTCTATCTCTCTTGGGCGACACGCAACCGCTCCGACCTGATTAGAGTGCCGGAATACAAGCCAGGCAAAGAAGATGCGACCAGATTCGAGCTTCGTTCTCCTGACCCCGCATGTAACCCCTACCTTTGCTTCAGCGTGATGCTGGCCGCTGGACTAGCAGGAGTTGAGGAGAGATTGGAGGCACCGGAACCCGTGGAAGCGAACGTTTATCACATGTCCGAGGAGGAAAGGAAAAGACGAGGAATAGGTAGTCTACCGGCTAGTCTCTTGGAAGCAGTTCAGCTCACTGAGAAGAGCGAGATGGTGAGGAAAGCCCTTGGCGACCATGTTTTCAATGCTTTTATCGAGAATAAGAAGATCGAATGGGACCGCTATCGCATCCATGTTACCGACTATGAGCTGGCCAGATACTTGCCAATCTTATAGTCTGATGCCATGTCGGTTGCGTTGATCAACTTGCTCAAAGTGCCCTAAAAGGGGGCTAAGTGACATCCATTGGCGTTGATATTGTAGAGATAGAGCGTGTTGAGTCAGCCATCAAACGAGGGGGGAGAGCGTTTTTTAAGAAAGGTTTACACCGAAATGGAGCTCAGGACTTGCTAGGATAGACCCTCGTCCTTAGCATCCAAATTTGCCGTCAAAGAGGCTGTGATGAAAGTCTTGGGAACAGGTGGGATAGGTATTGCTTGGCGGGAAATTGAGATTCTCACTGGTGACGATGGCAGACCATCGGTCAAACTTTACGGGCAAGCTTTGAATAAAGCTGCGGAATTAAACTTAAAAGAGGTCTCTGTTAGCCTTTCTGACAGTAAGCAGTATGCCATTGCTGTAGCTATAGGTATGTAGAGTCCTTTATTTTAACTCTCTTTTTAACTTCTCCATTACTCTGGCAAACTCTTGGCTGTATCTTTTTTCCTGGTTGGAGAGGAAATCTTGCCATTGAGGAAGCTGTTTTATCACCTCATCAACAGTGAGTTGAACGACCATGGTGTTTTGTCCTTGCTGAACTTGTTTTACCCTTAGTCGGGGATCTCTTTCCACTTCAGCTCTTATGCCATTGTAGGCTTGCTCTATTTCGGCGCTATACCTCTTTTGTAGGTCCTCCATCCGCTTTAAATTTAGCTCAATTATGGAAGTGTTCTTTTCTTTCTTGATAGTCTCTATGGCTAAAATTCCATCCCTTTTCCTTTGCAGCTCGGCTGGAGTACTCCCAAAACTAAGCGAATCTACCAGTCTCACCTGGGCTTCTCTCAGGAGGGATGGTTTGCCTTCTTCTTTTAACCTCTTCCACAAGCTTTCGGGGTCAAGCTGACCTTGGTAAAACTCCGAGAGTAGAGAGTTCACCTTCTCGGAATCTACCATCTTCTCCTTTTCTTCTCGGGTCAACTCGCCAATCTTGGCTAATCTTTCTCTAGCGATTAGTGAAAGGTCTTTCTCCCAATTTCCCATTGACTATCTCCTCATAAATAAGCGACGGCTATTTTACACCACGGCAGACGAGAAGATAGTATATAATATGAAATCAGATTTGGGGAGTGCGATGGGGATCAAACTTTATCAGGAGCCGCAGCTTGAGAACCCGATTTTGGTAGCTAGTTGGCCGGGAATAGGAAATATCGGGATAATCGCTGTTGATACTTTAAGAGGGATATTAGAGGCAGAGGAGTTTGGAGAAATTGAGCCGTGGGAATTCTTTTATCCCAAACGGGTCTTGATCAAGAAAGGTGTTTTGGAATACCTGGAATTTCCCAGCAGCAAATTTTATTTCAAGAGGACGGAGGGAAAGGATATAATATTTTTTATTGGAGAAGAACAGCCTACCGAAGGGGGGAGGATGTATGCTGAGGGAAGAAAGGCCTTTCACATGGCTAACTTAGTTTTGGATGTAGCCGAGAAATTTAAATGTCGCAGAGTTTATACTTCAGGAGCGGCTGTGGCTTTGACTCATCATACTACAAAACCCAGAGTCTGGGCTGTGCCCAATAGCGAAAGTTTAATCCCCGAAGTAAGAGGATATGATAACACTGTACTCATGTCTGACATCGAAGGGAGGGGAGGACATGGGAATATTACCGGCTTGAATGGACTCTTACTGGGAGTTGCCAGAAAAAGAGGTTTTGAGGCTATTTGTCTGATGGGTGAGATACCAGTATATCTTCAGGGATTGCCTCTGTCTTACCCTAAGGCTTCGAAGTCCGTGCTGGAAGTCCTCAGCCATAGTCTAAAAATAGAGGTTAACTTGGACAAATTGGATGAATTAGACCAAGAGGTAGAACGGAGAATCGAAGAATTTTACCAACAAATCCCCTCGGAAATAAGGGGGCAACTGGATAGATTAAAGCATGTGACTTATGCCCAACCGTCTGAGCCTGGGCCGATTACCGAGGAAGAAGAGAAAAGAATTATGGAGGATGTTGAAAAGTTCTTCAAGAAGCGAGGTGGAGGAGGTTGAGCCAGGAATATCCTATCAAAATATATAAGGAACCAGACTTTCGTCGCTCTTCTTTAGTGTTGGGTTGGAGCGAAGATATGGGAAATTTGGGACGAAAAGTTACTGACTACTTAAATTGGAAGCTGAGAGGAGAGGAGTTTGCCGAGATTGAACCAGAGGATTTCTTTTCCCTGGGCGGAGTTGCCATAGAAGGTAATTTAGCCTGGTTTCCTGAAAGCAAGTTCTATGCCTGTCAGGAATATGAATTGGTGATTTTCCAGAGTAACTCTCCTGGGGCGGAATGGTATAAATTTCTAAACTCAGTTTTGGATGTGGCTGAGCATCATTGCCGAGTAAAAGAGCTCTATGTACTTGGCGCTATGGTCAGTTTTGGTGCTCATACTACCCCCCGGCAGTTGCTTGCTGTGGTTAACTCGGCAGAAATGAAAGAAGTCTTGAGCCAATATGACTTGGCCAGGGATATGGATTATCAAACTCAAGCTGGTGAAAGGCCAACCTTGAATTCTTTTCTGTTATGGCTAGCCAAGGAGAGAAATATTCCCGGCGTGAGCTTGTGGGTACCAATACCTTTTTATTTGGCAGCAATGGAAGATGCCCAAGCTCAAAAGAAGGTCCTGAGCTTTTTGAATGAGAGATTAGACCTGAAAATTGATTTTAGTGATTTGGACCAGCAGATTCAGGAACAGAACGAAAAATTGGCCCTAGCGAGGTCTCGCTTTCCTCAAATCAATGATTATATTAACAGACTGGAAAGCAACCTTATGCTATCTGAGGAAGAGAATGGGGAACTAATTAAGAAAATTGAGGACTTTCTAAGGGAAGGAGACTGATCCTCACTTAGGCGAAGGTAGTTTTATTAAGATGCTAGCCAAGGTAAAAAGTGCTGCTGTGGTGGGTCTGGAGGGAGCTATAGTGGAAGTAGAGGTGGATTTATCACCGGGCTTACCTTCTTTCACCATTGTGGGACTGCCCGACAAGGCGGTCCAGGAAGCCAGAGAAAGAGTAAGGTCAGCCATAAGAAACTCTTACTACAAATTCCCTAACAGGCGTATTACTGTCAACCTGGCTCCAGCGGATTTGAAAAAGGAAGGCCCTGCTTACGACTTACCCATAGCCATAGGCATACTGATGAGCTCAGGACAGATCAATGCCGACCTCACCCAAAGTATCTTTTTAGGGGAACTCTCTTTGGATGGCAAGCTGCGCCATACCCATGGGGTACTGCCCATGGTAGCTTTAGCCCGGGATAAAGGTTTAGCTACTGTATTTGTGCCTTGTGATGATGCTAAAGAGGCTTCCCTTATAGATAATATACATATATTCCCTGCGGAATCGTTAACCCAGCTGGTTGTTCACCTTCAAGGAGAGACAGTCATTCCGGAGTACCATAGCGAGCTGAATTGGGAGCAAGAATTTCGCCCCAGTTACGCCTTCGATCTCACTTATATTAAGGGTCAGGAGCATGCCAAGAGAGCTCTGGAGATAGCGGCGGCAGGAAGACACAATATCCTCATGTGTGGTCCACCGGGAAGCGGTAAGACTATGCTGGCTCGTGCTTTGCCCTCGATACTTCCCCTGTTGACCATGGAGGAAGCTATCGAGGTAACTAAGATTTACAGCGTTAGTGGATTACTGCCGCAAGACACTCCCATCATTGTGGAGCGTCCGTTTCGCTCCCCTCACTACACTATTTCCCATGCTGGCTTGGTGGGAGGGGGGCAATGGCCAAGGCCCGGTGAGATAAGTCTGGGGCACCATGGAGTGCTTTTTCTGGATGAATTCCCTGAGTTTGGGCACATCACGCTGGAATCGCTGCGCCAACCCATAGAAGACAGGACAATTACCGTCAGCCGCGCCCACGGCAGTGTTACCTTCCCGGCTAGCTTTATGTTGGTTGCCGCCATGAACCCCTGCCCCTGTGGGTATTATGGCGACCCGTTTAAAGAATGTAAATGCTCGTCAGGAGAAATCTCCCGCTATCATAAAAGGATAAGCGGGCCATTGCTGGACCGTATTGATATCTTTGTTGATGTTCCCCATATTGATTACGAAAAGCTCACTGAAGATAAGCCTGGGGAAAGCTCAGATAAGGTCAGGGCCAGGGTCAAGGCAGCACATGAGATACAGCTTGAACGTTTTCGAGGAACGAAACTGAATTGCAATGCTGATATGACACCTAAGGAGGTGAAGGAATTCTGCACGGTGGAACCAGCAGCCCAGAGCCTGCTTCGCACCGCCATGAAGCAGCTTCATCTCACCGGCCGTGCCTTTCATCGCATCCTCAAGCTTTCCCGCACCATCGCTGACCTGGAGCATAGCGACATCATCAAAACACATCACATGGCTGAAGCTCTCCAGTACCGGCATAAGGAAATCATTTAAACCTAAAACCTGTCGGTATACACGTTAAGCCAGAAGTAGAATGCGTCAGCTTAAAATAGGAGGTTCACTGTAAATGGGTGAAGAAATTGAACTAATCGGATACTGCGGGCTGTATTGTGGTGACTGCATTCGCTATCGTAGCAGAGCCTCGGATTTGGCAAGAGAATTACTCTGCGAGCTTCACAACACGGAATTCGGTAAATACGCCGCTATCAAGAGCAGTTCTGTAAACCAACTCGATGCTGTTAAGGAGTTTGAACATTATGGTGAATGTTGTGAGGTTCTGGAATCAATAGTTGCTCTACAATGTAGCAGTCCTTGTCGAATAGGCGGAGGGTGTGCTACGTTCTCTTGTGGTGTTCTAGCATGCTGTCGAGAGAAAGGATTTGACGGCTGCTGGCAATGCGATGAATTTGAAAAGTGTCGAAGGTTTGAGAGCCTGAGAGCGATTCACGGCGATTCGCCCCGACAGAACTTAAGGACGATTAGAAAGTTCGGGTTGGATAAATGGGTGGAACACAGGCATAAGTGCTACGTATGGCAATAATGTCTTCTCTCAACCATTAATACTTGCAGTCAACACCAAACCTGAGGTATGAAGGAATTCTTTCCTTCATGAGGATACTTTCAGCAAGCTCTTGACTGGCTGTTGCCGGCTAATACCAATTAGTCTAGTTTTATGAGATATTCTCGCCCGAAAAGAAGACCTGTCTTTTTGAGAGTTCCTTCGCCGCTCTCCAATAGTCAGAAGAAGTTTAAGGTGCGATATGCCAGAGAATCCCGCCAATAATCAGCAGTACGATGCCAACGATAAGGGAAACCCTGCCCCCTATTTGCCAGGCGAGTAACCAGAAACGCTCATGTTCACGGGTTATAATCTCCTTAATATCTCTTTGGGTTAACAAAATATTATTGTAATATTTGTTCTTTTCCCTTCTGTTCCAGAGAATAAAGATAATGCCCAGGAGGACGAAAAATCCTCCCAGCCCTAAGATAACTTGGTAGCTGACCTGAGACATGTTACCTCACCTCCCCTCAAGAATTCGAAAATTCTTAGATGACTCTACTTAATCTCTACAGTCGCTCCAGCAGCTTCTAATTTCTTTTTTATTGTTTCGGCCTCTTCCTTGGGGACGTTTTCTTTTACAACCTGTGGAGCAGCTTCTACCAAATCCTTAGCTTGTTTTAATCCCAGCGTGGTTACCTCACGCACTGCCTTGATGACTTCGATTTTCTTCTCACCAAAGCTCTTTAAGGTGACGGTGAATTCTGTCTTTTCCTCTGCTGCAGGTGCTTCGGCCGCTTTACCAGTAGCGGCTGCCGCCGGCGCTGCCGCTGCTACTGCTACCGGAGCAGCGCTAACACCGAATTCAGTCTCCAGTGTCTTGACTAAATCAGCCAGATCCAGCACTGTCATATTCTTAATGGCAGCAACAATTTCTTCCTTGGTCAAAACCTTAGCCTCCTTCTTTGCCACTGGCGCCTCCTTTACCTCTTCTTCCTTAACTTCTTTCTTTGCCCTTGAGGCTTTCTTTATCTCTCCTTCTTTAGCTTCTTTCTCTACTTCTTCTGGTGACATGATTTCCTCCTTTGTTATTTGTTAATGGTTTGAGCCCTGTTTTGTAATACGGTCAGAAGTCCCCGCAGTGGAAAGCTCAGAATGTTATGTAAAGTTCCCACGGGGGCTTGTAATTGCCCAAGCAACCTGGAGATGAGAACTTCTCTAGGTGGCAAATTAGCCAGGCTTGTCAGTTCCTCTGGAAGCAGAATTCGGTCCCCTAACAGTCCTCCTCTAATTTGTAAAGACAATGCCGAAGATTTGACATATTGGTTAAAAGTCTTGACTGTAGCAACTATATCTTCGTAGCCGAAGGCCAGAGCCATAGGCCCCTCGATTATATCCTTCAGCTGTGGTTTACCTGCTTGGTCAGCGGCACGATCGACAAGCGTGTTTTTGACCACATGATACCCAATACCTGCTTTTGCCAAAGCATTGCGCAAGTCAGCCATTTGTTTAGCAAGCAAGCCTTGATAATTAGTGGCGATGATAATGGTGCTTCGCGACAAATCATCGGCTAAATTGCTTACTATTTGCACCTTCTGTTCTTTTAACATATTCGCCTTCTCTTAATCCCTCTCGTCATAAGGTAGGAAGCCCATAATAATAAAAAATCCCTGTGCCAGTGAACACAGGGTTACCTTCGGCCTCGGCAGGCAAATTATTTAAACCTTCCAGGTACCTGCTGTCACTGGCGCGGGTTCATTATAACACAAGAAATCAATTAGTAAAACAAGGATAGGGTCGGGGACAAGCCCCGACCCTATACACCTTTTATCATTCTGAGCCATTTCTTCTTTGTCATTGAAATTTGATTACCCCTGTGTCAAGGGAAAGTGCTAAAATTATATTAGCTAGGAGGACTAAAAATGGGTGATATTTTAGACAAAGTCACGGCGCTTATCAGATGTAAAGAATGTCCATGGTATAAAAACTGCCTGACTCCGGTTCAGGTTAGCATTGAGGATATCGCGCAGTTCAAGGTAGCGATGCAGGGGACAAATCTGCCTGAACAAGCCAAAAGCGAACTAGATCAGATTATGGAAAGCATGGCTGCTATGAGTCAGGAGATGATTCTTCAAAGCTGTCCAGTATTTACTCAACGTCTCAAGGAGAACCCCAACCTTGCCCAGCAAATCAGGAAGATGATGCAGAACTGGGGAAAAGAAGGGGAGGTTGATGAGCAGCACCCATGAAAAGTTTGTTTTGCTCTTTTCCACTTAAGCTTATCTCAATATAAAGTGCCCGAGGGCTGTTGGGACCTCTTGTGTAAGAGATAAATAGCCATGCCAGAGCAATTAGGCAAAATAGAGAGGCTTGAAGCTGAGCGCTTCAAACAAGGAAAGAAACTTTACCTCGTACCAATTGTGTATTCTGGCGAGGAAGCTCCTGATGAGTACAAGGAAAAATGTAGTCGTTATTGGCAACAGGTAACAGAACAGCTAGCCAATTTAGCATCGAAAATTGGAAAGGTAAACCGGGTCTACCACGAATCCGTCTTTCAATGTGGTGAGGATGGCATGAAGGCTATGGAGAGGTTGAATCCAGACAGTTATCAAATTGCTAAGACTCAGTGTGATAATGGTGCTATCCTTGAGGCAATTGAAGAGGGAGAATTATTTGAGGAGGTCATGGATTGGCAGAGATGTCTGATGCTGGGCTTCATAAGCAATAAGGTGGCCAGTAAAGTCTCTGAATTCTATGTTGAGGCGGTAAGGAAAAGGAATGAACTTATGGCTAAAAGGATAAGCGAGACGATTAAAGACGATGAGGCTGGGCTTCTGTTCATTAGAGAGGAACACTCGGTGCAGTTTCCTAGTGATGTGGAGGTGTTCAGTATCTTCCCACCAGCTCTGGATGAGATACACCGCTGGCTCCGTGACCAAGCCATGCTGGGGGTAGAGAGGGTCGCAGAAGAGGGCAAAGGAGAGACCGAGGTAGAAGCTGAAGAGGTAGTGAAAAAGACTAAGAAAAGGACGAAAAAAGAGCCTAAAGGGCAGTCTTAGTTTGGGGGTGTTTCATGAAGATAAGAAAACCTGCTGTTGCTGGTATGTTTTATGCTGGAACAGCCAGGGAATTAGAGGAACAAATTGAGTGGTGCTACAAACATGAGCTTGGACCGGGAGCTATACCGCGGGTTAATAGCAAAGGGCGGAGGGAGATTGTGGCTATCGTTGTTCCCCACGCTGGCTATTATTATTCGGGGCCGGTAGCAGCTCATGCCTATAAGGAACTTGCTGAAGATGGGATATTCGATACTGCAGTGATACTTGGTCCTAACCACACAGGTTATGGGTATCCTGTTTCTCTATGGACAGGATCTAGCTGGAGCACACCCTTGGGCGAGGTGGAAATAAACAAAAAACTTGCTCAAAGGCTTTTGGGGGGAGTAATCAAAGCAGATGAGACAGCTCATATACATGAGCACAGTATTGAAGTGCAATTACCCTGGCTGCAACACCTCTATAAGAAAGTGAAAATCGTGCCTATAACTATGATGGCTCAAGACATAGAAACAGCTCGGACGGTGGGCAAGGCTATTGCCCAGGCAGGCGATAACTTAATAATTATCGCCAGCAGTGATTTCACGCATTATGAACCTCACTCTGTAGCTATGGAAATTGACAGCTCTGTGATAGAGGCCATAGTTGATCTTGATGAGGAAGAGTTATACAAGCGATGTGAGAGACTTGATTGTACTATGTGTGGGTATGGTCCGGTGGCTTCGGCTATTGTCGCAGCCAAAGAAACGAAAGCCCAAAAGGCAAGTTTGCTGAAGTACGCCACCAGCGGAGACACAAGTGGCGATTTCTCCCGGGTGGTTGGCTACGGTTCCATTGTGATAAAACGGTAAGCAATCAGCGAGAGCTGACTATTTCTCCTTGGGCCCCTCCATCGATCGTGAGAATACCAAAAGAATCTGTAGCCTTGCCGGGATTGAAAAAGAGAATATCATTGATGACCTTGTTTTGGGATTGGTGAGAATGGCCATAGACGATAATATCAATCCGGTCTGACTCAAACAGCTTTCTTATTCTTTCTTTTATTCCCCAAGGACCGCCTGAGCCATGAGTTATGCCAATTCGCTTATTTTCTATTTCAACTATTTCCTTGACTGGGAGTGCGGTCTTTAGCTCCCTTGAATCCATATTACCATGAACTGCCTTCACCTCTCTTAGCTGTTTCAACTCTTCAAGCACTTGCATATCGGTGAAATCCCCAGCGTGGATTATCAAGTCTACTGTGGAGAGGGCATCAATTATCTTTTTAGGGAGGTGTTCAAGCCTGTTTACATGAGTATCGGCAAGCACAGCTATCCGCATAGCAAGCCTCTTTAAGGTGAAAGACTATAAAATGCTTCTTACTGATGGTTTTGGGATGTAACTTGTTTAACCAACTGGATGGTTTTGTCCATACCAGATAGGGAGAAAGATAACCCCAATTGCTTAAGCTCTTTGCAGCCTAATCCTTGGAACAATTTTCTTCCGGCTACTCTGGTCATTTCATCATAAATAGCTGGCCACTCTGGGCTCCGCCTCTGGGCACAAAAGAGAATAAAATCCCGAAGCTGGGGGGATATGTCATCCATATATTATTATTTTATGCCTGGGATGCTGGTTTAACAAACTTGTTTATGGCCGCTGAGATGTTATCCTCTCCCTTGTTTTTCCCTTGGATAACCCCTTGGTCAAGGCTTGAGTCTCATCCCTGCCCTTTGCCGCATATAAGTCCGGAAAAAATTTTGGGCGAGTAAACCTGTAAGCCGAGTTCTGTCCTCCATATGGAGTGGTGACCATCCATCTAGCCCTGATGTTACCATCAAGGTCAAGCGACCAACCCGAGGGCCTCGGCCGGGCACCTTAAACTGACCCCGGAGTCTTGAGACTTTGGGGTAGTTGAGCCCTCTTATTCGGTCTTGCTCCAGGTGGGGTTTGTCCAGCCAACTAGTCTCCTGGTTGCTGGTGAGCTCTTACCTCACCATTTCACCCTTACCCGCACTGGCTAAGCCAGCCGCTGGTGGTGTGTTTCTGTGGCACTTTCCGTAGGGTCTCCCCTCCTGGGTGTTGCCCAGCACCCTGCCCGGTGGAGCTCGGACTTTCCTCCCCGATTGTATTGGGGCAGTCACCCGGTTTACTCGTCCAAATCTATTTTATAGTTAACTGGAGCAGAGGTCAAATTCTTGGGCTGGCCAGGGCAAAATTGCCTGCTGGCAACAATCGTCTCAAATAATTTGTAACGCCAACTTTTGAGCTTTGAGTTGAAGCTAATGGGCAAAGATGAGTTGTGGCACAGCAACAAGACGCATCCCTGGTGTATAATATAAGAGAATGATGACAAAGGTTCAGCAATGCTGGCGTAGGCTGGGCCGAAAGTATAACTGGAGGTGAATTGATGCAACCACTAAACATGACCTGGGTTGCCGCAGGTAAGCGATATTGCACAGTTATAGCTACGCTAATAGCCCATGACGCATACTGGAACGGCCATAGCTGGGAGCAAGACGGCCGTAATACATTCTTATTCAGAACGCCAAATGGTAATTTCTTTGCCCAATATCAAACACTGTTGCCGGTTGAAACGGGGAAAATCGCCCCCTTAGAGATAGATGAAGCCGTATCTCTATACCACTCACTATACAAAAAGGAAGTTCCCTTCGCAGTTGCTTTCCCAAGTGCCGAAATAGAGGACGCCTAATACTCCTTAACCTTGCCCTGACCCGTGCCTGTTAACGTCCTTGTGCCAAACTAGCCCCTAAAAGAGCACAGACCTAAAAAGTTCAGTCAGGCTTTGAATCTACTCGAAATTGATACCCACCACTGCGGGGGATAGAATCCTGGCTATTATAGACTTCCAGTTACCTAAACTATGATTTGAGTCTAGTATTTAGTATATGTCCAGGCTGATGTGGGCATTACCTCATAGATTGTTACCCTCGGCTCTGATATCAAGAGTGCCTCTGCTTCTTGTAGTATCTGTTGTCTGAGCTTTGAACTCTCCCATGCCTCCCAATCCTCAAGTCCTTTCCAATTGTATAACAGGGCGGAAATAGAACTACCTTTCACACTCCTGATATGCTCAGCACTAATGAAACCTAGAAATGTCATGGCATATGACCTGAGTTTTAGGAATAGAGGTTGTATATCTGCACCCTTCTTCAGTTCATAACCTTCAATAACCTTTATCATTTATCTCCTTCTCCAAGCCAAAGTCTACCATACCAGGCTTCACTGTTCCAGTAACACTATTATAGCCCACGCCGGTATGTCAAAGTCTAGCAGAGATGCTGGCAAAAGGTCAGCAAGATTGCTTGAAGGGGTCGCTTTGAAGTAGAATTTGGACTCAGGAGGGGTGACCGAGTGGCTTATGGTGACGGTCTTGAAAACCGTTTTCGCTTTTTTTAGCGAACGTGGGTTCGAATCCCACCCCCTCCGCCATTTGAGAAATAGCGTGCCTATAAGGAACAAGGAGGCAATTTGAAAATTCACGAGTATCAGGCCAAGGCACTTCTGGTTCAATATGGTATTCCCATTCCCAGAGGCAAGGTGGCTTCCACCCCGACCGAAGCTAGAGAGATAGCTGCTGAGATTGGCGGCAAGGTGGTAATCAAAGCCCAGGTCTATGCTGGGGGAAGAGGCAAGGCGGGTGGCATAAAGATAGTTAATAACCCGGCAGAGGCAAAGAAGGCAGCCAGTCAATTGATTGGAACCAGATTTGTGACTCATCAAACCGGACCGGAAGGAGTGCTGGTGAGTAAGGTTCTGGTGGAAGAAGCTAGAGATGTGGCACGAGAGCTTTATCTCAGCATCCTCGTTGATGGAACCAGCCGCTTGCCAGTGATGATGGCCAGCGAGGCCGGGGGCATGGAAATTGAGGAAGTGGCTCAATCCACTCCGGAGAAAATATTCAGGAGTTATATTGACCCTGCCATTGGCTTTCAACCGTTCCAGGGTCGCAAGCTGGCTTATGGGATGAATTTGGACGGAGGCCAGATAGGCGAGGCTACACGGTTCATGACAAGCCTTTATAAGCTATTTATAGACAAGGATTGCTCCTTGGCCGAGATAAATCCTTTGGTTGTTACCACTGACGGAAAGCTGCTGGCTCTCGACGCTAAACTTAATTTTGACGACAATGCCCTGTACCGGCACAAAGATATTCAAGAACTCCACGATAAGGAGCAGGAGGAGCCTCTGGAAATCCAGGCTCATGAGTGGGGAATTAACAATTATGTCAAGATGGATGGCAATATCGGCTGCATGGTCAATGGCGCCGGGTTAGCCATGGCAGTCAACGACCTTATTCAATATTGTGGTGGTAGAGCAGCAAATTTCCTGGACATCGGCACACTTAATAACACTGAGAGGGTAGTAAACTCGTTCAAGATGTTTGTTGCCGACCCCAGAATTAAGGCTGTTCTGGTGAATATATTCGGAGGTATGGCCAGAGTGGATGTTATCGCCAGGGGGATAGTTGAAGCTTATCAGCAGATGGATATTTCCTTCCCCGTAGTCATTAGACTGGCAGGAACAAACTTGGAAGAGGGTCAACGCATCCTGGCTGAGTCAGGGATAAGGTTCATCCAGGCTAAAGATTTCTATGATTGCGCTCGTAAGGTAGTCGAGGCAGCCAAAGGAGTAATGAAATGAGTATCCTCGTTGATGAAAGCACCAGGCTTTTGGTTCAGGGTATTACGGGCAGCGAAGGTAGCTTTCATACCCAGCGCTGTATAGAATACGGCACCAAGGTAGTGGCCGGAGTTACCCCTGGCAAAGGGGGCAGTAAGCACCTGGGAGTGCCCGTGTTCAATACTATAGAGAAAGCTATGGCTGAAACCGGAGCTAATGCCAGTCTCATGTTTGTGCCTCCGGCCTTTGCTGCAGATGGCATTCTGGAGGCGATTGATGCTGGCACGCCCTTGATTGTGTGTATAACTGAGGGCATACCAGTAGTAGACATGGTGAAAGTGCATCGCTACCTTAAAGGTAAACCAACTCGAATCATTGGACCTAATTGCCCGGGAGTCATGTCCCCGGGTAAATGCAAAGCTGGGATTATGGTGGGGGAAATCCATCTTCCCGGCAATGTGGGGGTGATCTCTCGCAGCGGCACCCTGACTTATGACGTCGTATCTCAGCTCACCAGCCTGGGAATCGGGCAATCCACCTGCGTTGGCATCGGTGGGGATGCCCTGCCCGGCAGCACCTTTGTAGACATCTTGAAATTATTTCAGGCAGACCAGAATACCAGGGCTGTAGTTCTTATTGGTGAGATAGGCGGCACTATGGAACAAGAAGCTGCGGAATTTATCAGTCACAAAATGACTAAACCTGTGGTCGCTTTTGTCGCTGGTAGTACTGCTCCGCCGGGGAAAAGAATGGGACATGCTGGGGCTATCATTACCGGCAGTGCTGGCAAAGCTTCTGAGAAAATAAAGGCTCTGTCACAGGCGGGGGCTACCATAGCTCCCACTCCCGCAGAAGTTGGCCTCACCACCAAGGAAGTGTTAGAAAATCTGTAGATATTGCTCATAAGGTGATTAAGAATCGCTATCCGTTAATTGAAGAAGTCTTTACTCCCTTGACTGCTCCTGAGCTGTTTGAGCTAATCAAGGACAGACCTTATAGCTTTTTTTTAGACAGCGGCATGGATCTTCAAAGGCTGGGGAGATATTCTTTTCTGGGCAGTGAGCCTTTTCTGGTGACGAGCAGTCGAGGCTCTGAAATCACCTTGATTCGGGGACAGGAGCACAAAGTGCAGCATGGTAACCCTTTTGATACTATAGGCAAGCTGCTGGAGATATATAAGTTAGACCATTGTCCAGCACCCGTATCCTTCCTGGGTGGAGCGGTTGGCTATTTTAGCTATGATCTGTGCCACTTCATCGAACGCCTGCCATCCACAGCTATAGACGACCTTAAACTCCCTGAGAGTTATTTTGCCTTCTATGATACTATCGTGGCCTTCGATCACTTGGAAGGGAAAGCCTACCTTGTTGCCACAGGCTTCCCTGAGATGGAGGAAGGGCAGCGGTTAAGGCGAGCCAGGATGAGACTGGAGGAGATGAAGGATTGGCTTTGTCCTAGCCATTCAGTCATTGCGGTGAACCGAAGTCTTGAGCAAAGTGAAGGAGAAGCGAAGCAATCCCGCGATAGAGGTTGCGGAGCTTGTTCCGAGCGTGAGCGAGGAATCTCGTCGAGTTTGCTTCAGCTTCGCCTCGCAACCGCTACTGCTCCTCGCAATGACAGGCAAGACAAAGAAATTTTGCTTAAGTCCAATTTTACTCCCGAGGAATATATGAAAGCTGTGAATAGAGTGCGGGAGTATATCGCCGCTGGCGATGTCTTTCAAGTCAATCTTTCTCAAAGGTTTGAGGCTGATTTAAAAATTCCGCCCTATGAGCTTTATAAGCGACTGAGGATAATTAATCCTGCTCCCTTTGCCAGCTATCTCAATTTCTCGGGCGTAGCCATTGTCAGCGCCTCTCCCGAAAGATTCCTCAACGTCCAAAGCGACCTAGTAGAGACGCGACCGATAAAGGGCACGAGACCACGAGGCAGAGACCCTGTTAAAGATGAGCGCTTGGCTCATGAGTTGATCCACAGCGCTAAAGACCGTGCAGAAAACATGATGATTGTTGATTTGGAGAGGAATGATTTAGGACGAGTTTGCCGCTATGGCACAGTAAAGGTTACCGAATTAGCTATCCTGGAGACTTTTCCCACCGTATTTCATCTCACCTCTACCATCGTGGGCAGGCTACGCCGAGGCAAGAGCAACATTGACCTGCTGAAGGCTACTTTCCCGGGCGGCTCCATTACCGGCGCTCCTAAGGTGCGGGCTATGGAGATTATTGATGAACTGGAGCCGACCAGGAGGAGTGTCTATACCGGCTCTATAGGCTATTTGGGCTTCAACGAGGACATGGATATCAGCATCGTTATCCGCACTTTCTTAATCAAGGAAGGCAAAGCTTATTTTCAGGTGGGTGGTGGAATTATTTACGACTCTGACCCGGAAGCGGAATATGTGGAAACCTTGGACAAAGCCAGGGCTCTGATTCAAGCTTTACAGTTAGCGCCGGAAGTGGTTGTAACCACAAAATAAAAGGTGCCGGGAAGTCACAAGTCGGAGCATTGAAAAACTGGCGACTATGCCGTATCATAGCAGGATTGAACCAGTGAGCGATTATTTTTCGTATAGGAATCCCTTTTTGAGGGGAGGTGAGATTTATGGCTAACGAGTCGGGTAAAGGTCTTGATAAGATAAAGGAACTGAAAAGAAAGCAAGAACACATCTTGCAGATGGGAGGGCCCAAGGCGGTTGAAGAGCGCCATAAGAAGGGGCAGATGTCAGCCCGGGAGAGAATAAATTATTTCTTCGACCCTGGCACATTCACAGAAATAGGCTTGTTTGTCAAGCATAGGACGACTGCTTTTGGCATGGACAAGAAGGAGGTGCCTGCTGAAGGGGTAATTACTGGCTTCGGTAAAGTGAATGGCCGGCATGTCGTTGTGGCTGCTGAGGATTATACCGCAATGGCGGGAACCTTTGGCGAATATCACGGTAAGAAATTTGTTCGTGCTGTAGAATTCGCCAAAGATAATGGATGGCCATTTGTGGGTATGAATGACTCCGGAGGCGCTCGACTGCAAGAAGGGATGGACACCTTGGAAAGTTACGGATGGCTGTTCAGGTCTCAAATACTTGCGTCGGGGATAATACCCCAGATAGCTCTACTCATGGGCCCTTGTTTAGGAGGCCAAGCGTATCATCCTGTAATGCAGGATTTTCTCATTCAAACAAAACGCACGGGATTTATGGGCATTGCTGGCCCGGCTTTTGTTAAAACTCAAACTGGGGAGGAAATCAGCCTCGAGGAACTTTCCGGCTACAAAGCTCATGCCATCAAATCGGGGCAAACACACATCGTGGCTGAAGATGATGCAGATTGTCTGGATAAGTGTAAGGAACTTCTGTCCCTTTTGCCTTCCAGCAACAGAGAGAAACCACCTCGCATCGCAACGGACGATGACCCAGAGAGGAAAGAAGATTTGCTGAGCCTGCTGCCAGAACATCCATACGAACCTTTCGATATGTATGAAGTTATCAGAAAAATAGTTGACCAGGGTTATTTCTTTGAGACCTTGGGACTCCACGCCCGGAATATAATCACGGGTTTTGCCCGCTTCAACGGACGTCCTGTGGGAATAGTAGCTACCCAACCGAAGTGGATGGCAGGTTGTATAGATATTGATGCTGCTGACAAAGGAGCTAGGTTTGTCAGGTTTTGCGACCTATTCAACATTCCCTTGGTCACTCTGCATGATTCCCCGGGGTATCTGATAGGTTCTCAGCAAGACTGGGGCGGAATCCTGCGCCATGGTGCCAAGCTGCTTTTTGCCTGGGCTGATGCCACCGTGCCCCTGATTGCAATCATAATTAGAAAGTCCTATGCCGGCGCTCATTACGGTATGCTGGACAAAGCTATTGGAGCTGATTTCGTCTTTGCCTGGCCTACGGCCCAAGTTACCATTGTCGGTGCTGAAACTGCTGCCAGCGTTATCTTTGCCAGAGAAATAAAGGAAGCGGATAAGCCTGATGAGGTGCAAGCACAAAGGATAAAGGAATTCTCGGAAATGTACGAAAACCCTTACCGCGCTGCAGAGAGGGGCTATGTTGATGATGTGATAGACCCTTCAGATACCAGAAAAGTCATAAACAGCGCACTGGATATCTTGGGAGATAAGAACAAGGATAACAAGGCATTCCTCGCCAAACCGTGGAGAAAGTATTCCAACATCAATCTCTGAGAAAGGAGTAAGAAGGTGGATTTCAGCTTCACTGAAGAACAAAATAAATTTAGACAGGAGTTGCGGAACTTTTTAGAGGAGGAGATAAGTAAAGGGTATTGGGAACCTACCTGTGATGCCTGGGTACAAGGCTTCGACCCCGGATTTACCAAACGGGTGGCGGAGAGGGGCTGGATAGGACTAACCTGGCCTAAGGAGTATGGCGGACAGGGGCGCAACCATATAGATAGGCTTATCCTTACTGAAGAAATGCTACGCTATGGGGCGCCGGCAGCTTGTCACTGGTTTGGCGACCGTCAGGTTGGAGGTGCTATCCTCTCCTTTGGCTCAGAAGAGTTAAAGAGAGAATTTCTGCCCAGGATTACCAAGGGAGAGGCTTATTTTGGTCTAGGAATGAGCGAACCGGGAACTGGTTCCGACTTGGCCTCGCTACAAACCAGGGCAGTAGAAGATGGTGATTATTATGTAATTAACGGGCAAAAAACCTGGACTAGCTGTGCCTCCTTTTCTGAATATTTCGATGTGTATGTTCGCACAGATCCCGAGGCGCCAAGGCATAGGGGCATTAGTGAATTTATCGTAGATGCAAAGTCGCCCGGCGTCAGCCGCATTCCCATGATTGATATTACCGACACCGAAGCTTGGAATGATGTCTTCTTTGACAATGTCCGCGTGCACAAGAGGTATTTAGTGGGGGAGAAAAACCGTGGCTTTTATCAAGTCCTCCACCAGCTTGATTATGAAAGGAGTGGCATGGAACGCCTCATGGGCAATTATCCCCTATTCGAGGCCATCATACAATTTGCCAAAGACAATAAATTGTCTCGTGAGTCTGTAATTCGTAATAAACTGGCGCAACTACAGATTGAGTTTGAGGTGGGGCGCTTGCTTATTTATAGAGTGGCTTTGGTCATGGAGGAAGGGCGGGCCCCTAATTGGGAATCCGCCATGTCCAAGGCCTATACCACGGAATTTGAGAAGCGCCTGGCTGGCGTGGCTATGGAGGTCTTGGGGCCCTATGGGCAGCTAAAGTTGGGCTCTAAGTTTGTCCCTCTGCGAGGCATGGCCTTGCATTCATACTTAGGCTCTAAAGGTTATAGTCTTCAAGCTGGCACAACGGAAATCTTAAAAAATATCCTGGCTACACGGAGATTGGGATTACCAAGCTCATAAACTGTCGCCTGAGCAAAGAATGGCTTAAAGATTCTTCGCCGGCAGCTCAGAAGGGTAATCGGAATGTTTGATACAGGAGGATAGCTATGAAGTTAACTCTTACCGAAGAACAAGAAATGCTAAGAAAAACAGCCCGCGACTTCTTGACTGATAAGTGCTCAAAAAAATTCATTAAACAGATAGAAGAGAGCGAGACTGGTTATTCCAAAGAACTCTGGCAAGAGATGGCTGAGCTGGGCTGGATGGGCTTGGCCTTCCCTGGTAAATATGGCGGCGGCGACATGAGTTTTCTTGACCTGGCAGTGCTACTAGAGGAGATAGGACGAGCTTGCTTACCCGGCCCGTTTTTTTCCACAGTGGTTCTTGGAGGCTTGTCCATCTTAGATGTTGGGAGTGAAGAGCAAAAACAAGAATATCTGCCCAAGCTAATCCGTGGCGAGAAAATCCTTACCTTAGCCCTCACTGAACCCGGTTATCGCAATTACGATGCCTCTTCAGTCGCAGTTGAGGCTACTCGCGATGATGGCAACTATATCATCAACGGCACAAAACTGTTTGTCCCTGATGCTCATATTGCTGACTACCTGCTATGTGTTGCCAGAACCAAACCTAAGAGCGGAATCACCATATTCTTGACCGACGCCAAGAATCCTAGAATAGAGTACACTGTTCTAAAGACTACCGCTGGTGATAAGCTATGTGAGGTGGTTTTTGACCAAATGCCGGTACCTAAAGCTAACATTTTGGGACGGCTGAACCAGGGACGGAGTGCAGTGCAAAAGATAATCCAGCGGGCAGCGGTGGGGAAATGTTGTGAGATGGTCGGCAATATTCAGCGAGTGTTGGAGATGACCGTGGACTACGCCAAGGAAAGGAAACAATTCGACCGTCCTATTGGCAGCTTTCAGGTTATACAGCACTATTGCGCCGATATGGCAACCGATGTTGATAGCGCCAGGTTTAGCACTTACCAGGCAGCCTGGATGTTAAGTGAAGAACTTCCCTGCACCAAAGAAGTGGCCATAGCTAAGGCCTGGATAGGCGAGGCCTCCCAACGTGTCTTTGCTCTGGCGCACCAAATTCACGGGGCTATTGGCGTTACCATAGAACATGACCTGCATTATTACACCAGACGTGCCAAAGCCGCCGAGCTTGCCTTTGGCGATGCCGATTTCTATCGTGAAGTAGTAGCCAGAGAGATGGGATTGTGACCGTTAAGTCCACACTAAATTGGAGCAGAGCCTGAGCGATTGACGTGCTTGTCAAGGCTGAGTATACTTGTGCCAGTCTGGCAGCACGATGGAAAATCTTGAAGAATCGCACAATGCAACACGAAAGGGGTGACTACTATGCGAATTAAGAAAGTAGGTGTAGTTGGCGGTGGATTTATGGGCTCGGGCATTGTCCAGGTCTGTGCTCAGTCTGGCTACGAGGTGGTGCTTGTAGGAAGGAGAGAAGAGAGTCTCAACAAGGGCATAGCCACAATAGAATATTACCTGAGTCGGGATGTAGAGAAGGGTAGAATATCTCAACATGATAAAGACTTGACTCTGTCTCGCATCAAGAAGAGCCTCAATCAAGAGGACCTGAATGACCATGATTTAGTTATAGAAGCTATCCCGGAGGATATGGAACGCAAGAAAAAGGTTTTTGTCGAGCTGGACAAAATCTGTTCCGGGCGTACCATCTTTTGCACCAACACATCCTGTCTATCCGTTACAGAACTTGCTCGAGCAACCAGACGTCCGGACAGGGTAATTGGAACACACTTTCTATCCCCGGTGCCGCCTAGCAAGCTACTCGAGATTGTTAGAGCAGACACGACCAGTGAGGAGACCCTAGCGACAGTAAAGAAGTTTGGCCGCTCACTTGGAAAGGAAATCCTTGTTGCCAAAGATACTCCTGGGTTCATTTTCAACTATTTACTGATAGCATTGACGAGAGCCGCTGAGTGCTTGCTAGAGAATGGGGTAGCCAGCGCAGAAGATATTGACAAGAGTATGACTCTTGGTCTGGGTCATCCTATAGGTCCATTGGCCTTGGCCGACTTTAACGGTCTGGACGTTGGCTATATGGTAAGCTGTGCGATGTATGAGAGGGGCAAGGACCCCTGCCTGGCTCCCTCTACTATCCTGAAAGAGCTGGTTGATTCTGGTCGTTTGGGACGTAAGACGGGTGAAGGGTTCTACAAGTATAAAAAAGAAAAGTAGTGCACTTAAAGAAGATTAGCTAAGGTCGTTAAGCTTAGTCTCCAGATTTTTTTGCCTTAGGGATACTGTTAAATCACCTCGAGTTCTTTCTATAATGCCTCGTACGGCATCTGTAGTTCGCCTCAAGCCGTGAGCGAGCAATTCCGGGAAGTCCATGGTCATCAATATTCCGTAGATTTCATCCATTATGGTCAGTAATTCCTCGCAACGGGAAAAGTCATCCCGCCTGAGACTGTCTAATATATACCTCCGCAATTCCCCTACGGATTCGCCCAAGCCATCAAGGTAAGCAGCATTGCTTACGCCCAGTGCTCTCGGCTTCGGCAAGTCTTCTCCGGCAATCAAAGCTAAAGTTATATATCCTTCAGCGAACTCCTTTTGAGCATCGTGAATGAAACCCGAATGCAGTAGCTTTCCATGCCTGGCCAGGTCGTGATTTAGCTCTTGAAGTAATTCATGGGCTGAATCAAGGAGTTGTTTTGCCTTACCATGCTCCTGGCGATGTACGGCACGTATGGCATCAGCACTGTAACGAATGACTTGACGACAACTACGCAAGGCTTTTTCTCTCGCCTCATCCTCAGCCGCAAAGCAAGGACGAAGCTTCGCAGCAATATTTTCCAAATCTTCTACTGGTTTTGACATTTCTCTTTCACCAAATCCATTTTTGCAACCAATTTCTGTACAGCTCCCCTGACATCTTTCTCGCCCAGGACAGCGCTGATCACGGCTATGGCATCAGCGCCAGCAGCCACTACTTCGCCGACATTATTCTGGTTTATGCCGCCAATGGCTACTACAGGTGTGGACACAGTTCGCTTGAGTTCTTTGAGTATATCCACTCCCACTACAGTAGCTTCCCTTTTTGTTGTCGTGGGAAATATAGAGCCCACGGCGATATAATCCACTCCTTCTTTTTGAGCTTTTGTGGCTTGAACCAGTGTGGTGACAGAACAGCCAACTATTTTGTCTATGGGCAATTGCCTGCGGACTACAGGCAGAGGTAAATCCTCCTGCCCGATGTGAAGTCCATCGGCATCAACAGCCATAGCTAAGTCGAGATAATCATTTATTATAAATAGAATACCCTCTTGACTACAGAGTTTCTGGAGTTTTTGCGCTACAAGTAGCAATTCCCCCTTTTTGCTCTGCTTGTCGCGAAGCTGGATTACCCTGGCACCTCCCTCAATAATTTGGTGAGCAATGTCCAGCTCATCCCTGCCTGCCAGAAATTGCCTATCCAGGATAACGTAAAGCCCGCGCAGCTTTTCTATTTTGTCCCGGCGTGATATTCGGGAAATCAAATCTCGCTCTAAGGTATAAAGGACAAACCTTGACTGTTCAAAGCTGGCTGAATTTAGCAGTGGACTCACCTCTGGCAATTTAGCTAGCTCCTCTACCACGCGAAGAGACTCCTCTACCCTTTTAGCATTGGCGGTAACTAAATCCAGCAAACTCCGCAACGAAGTCGCTTCCATAGTTAGTTCCTTGTCCTTTGAGTGGAGATGACCAACATCACGTTCGGAATCTCTGTTAGACAAGAGGCCTACGTTCAATGATTTAGTCTCCTGGGCCAGGCCATGGCGTAGAGACTTTAACCGCTGGCTCAACTCAGCATCGTTGAGAAGAAAGCGCGCGACATCTTCCAGAACCCGCAAGCCTTCACTGGAGCGGTTTAGATTGGCATCAATCATACGCAGAGATTGGTGAGGCACTTCCTAGGTCCTTCAGCGGCTCAGGCAACACGCCTTCCCTGGCTGCTTGTATCTTCTTCTGAATCTGGGATGGTAACTGCTGGCCCATGTTTTGGAACTTCTTTTCCACCCAGCGACCGATATTCCGGGGGTCTTTGTAATAATAATCATCACCGGGGTGCATTGTAGGCTCGCCGCTCTCCTCCCATACCGTTTTCAACGACTTATGGTAGGTATGGTAGGCAAAGCCGGAAATGACACGAGATAAATTGGTATTGCCGCAGGATGAGCATTTTGGAGCAAAAGGAGCCGAAATATCCCTTACCAGAAAAGACAGTCTTCTGTGGCAGTTCTGACAGATAAATTCATAAATGGGCATGGGACACCTTCTCGTTCAACCGCTCTCAGGCTTGCCTTCCCCTTGGCCAGAAAATTCCTTCCTTTTTTCTTCTATCTGGGTAACGGGCCATTCGCCCCTCTCCATTCTCTCGGTTATTTCCTGATATTCCAGAGGGGATTTCTCACCGCTGCTCATTCTCTTGTTCCATTCGGCTATTGCCCTCGGGTCATCGCGCATCATCCCCTGGGTCAGTTCACGGTCGGAAAGGATATCTTCATAGACATCCTTGTATGTCTTCTGTACGGAAAAAGTGGAGAATATCCGCTTGAGCTTGTTGTTGCCGCAGCGAGGACAAGGTGGTGGGGGCACAGAGGAGCTCTGCCGATATGAGCTAACAACTCGGCGACAGGAATCGCACCAATACTCATATATAGGCATTTTCCTCTAGCGAAGAAATTTTAGCACAACTCCTTCCTTCGACCAAACCGTGCCAGAAAATATAACTCCTCTTCTTTTGTCTTTGTGAGGAGCGTAGCGACGAAGCAATCTCGGAGGAATTATTAAGGATAGCCTAGCTCTTTGCCCAGAACTGCTACGGCGGCTACCTGGGGGGGGCCGCCGAAGGTCTGTGATATGCCCAGCTTAGCATCTTTCAGTTGACGCTCAGGCGATTGAGCCTTGCCCTGGAGTTGTTTGTAAACTTCGTAAGTCATCCTGAGGCCACTAGCACCTACAGGGTGTCCAAAGCATTTCAACCCGCCATCGGTATTTGCAGGCAAGCCACCACCGAGCTCAAAGAAGCCAGAATCGATATCCTCCTTGGATTTACCCTCCGGGCTGAAGCCAAGGAGTTCGTAAAGAAGCAACTCTGTGCTGGTAAAGCAATCGTGAACTTCAGCAATGTCGATTTGTTCTCGGGGATTCTTTACCCCAGCCTGCTGGTAAGCTTGGCGAGACGAATTTATGACCTCCTCGAAATGGAGCCAATCGAAAGCTGGGCGGTTCTGTGGAAGCAGAGCGGAATGAGCCGCACCTAAGCCCTTTATATAGATAGGGTCATCTCTGTATTTTCTGGCTTGACTGGCGGGAACCAGGAGGGCTGCGGCACTGCCGTCACTGTTCCCACAGCAATCAAAAAGACCCAGGGGCCAGGCGATAATAGGAGCATTCAGCACCTGTTCCAGGGTTACGCGGTTCTGGAAATGAGCCTTAGGGCAAAGGCTGCCGTTGTAATGGTTCTTAACCGCAATTTTGCCAATGATGCGTTTCCCTTCTTCGGGGCTCAGTCCGTAAGTGTAGAAATATCGAGTGGCGATCATGCCAAACGAACCTGGCGCCGTACGGCGTGCTTCCAGCACTGGGCTCATGCCTCGTCCAGTTCCCAGGCCGGGGAAGCCGGTATCCTTGAGCTTCTCCACACCCAGTGCCAAAACTAAATCATACATACCACAAGCGACACCAAAGCAGGCATTCCTTAGAGCCTCATGCCCGGTGGTGCACCAATTCTCCACCCGGCTCATGGGTATGCCGTGCAGTTTCAATGATCCCGCCAGATGAGTACAGCCAATGCCAACCACCGGTTGGGTGACAGTCCCATACCAGCAAGCCTGAATATCTTTGGGGTTGATCTCGGCATCTTCATAAGCTTCATAGGCAGCTTCTATAGCCAGGTCATCAAGCCCGGCGTCCCATCTTTCGCCAAACTTAGTGCAGCCCATACCAATAATGGCAACTTTATCCTTAATACTCTCCATTTAGCTACCCTCCCTTGGTTATTAGCTCACGACTCCCTCTTTTCCTCACCTTCGTAAACTTCGGGAAATATTTCCTTTCTCCTAAATTTTTGCCAGTCTGGCTTCTGTTTCTGCCAAAATGCGTTCTTCCAATGTTCAGCTTCATCCGAAGCGTAATATTTCCAAAGGTATTGAGCGGAAACTGCCTCTATGCCCCGCATATAGGTAGTGGCGGCGTTGAAACACGTTTTGATGCCGGCTATAGCTCCAGGACTTTTCTCCAATATCTCGTCGCATAATTTGTCCACCTCTTCCTCCAACTTGTCTGCTGGTACTACTTTGTTCACCAGTCCCATCTCCAGGGCTTCTTGGGCAGTATATCGACGACAGAGATACCAAATTTCCTTGGCTTTCTTTTCTCCCACTACCATCATCAAATCAATAATGCCGACACCGGGGTCAAAACTTCCCACCAAGGGGCCGACCTGGCCAAAGACGGCATTTTCTGAAGCTATAGAGAGGTCGCAAATCTGTTGATAGACCTGCCCCCCTCCGATGGCATAACCGTTCACTGCGGCAATAACTGGCTTAGGCATCTCCCGTATTAGGGTTTTGACCATTAAATCCTTTTCCAACATTCCCTTCCGATAGCCGGCTTTTGCCTCCTTGGCATCACCGCCGGTACAAAATGCCTTATCGCCGGCGCCAGTAAACACCACCACGCCTACAGTAGCATCACTTGCCACATCCTCAAAAACTTTTATCAATTCGTCTTGGGTGGAGGTAGTAAAAGCGTTATATGCTTCGGGTCTGTTTATGGTTACCCTAGCTACTCCGGGCCTCTTTTCGTAGATGATATCTTTGAAATCAAATCCTAGCACCTTTTCCCATTTTCTCTCTTCCATGGCTCATCCTTTCATCTTGATATCTCACCTTAGGGGTCGGCATTTCCAAAAATAGTTGTACATGCCCGCACCTTCGTATAGCTTCCTGAAAGTCATCTCTACTGGCATATCCACCTTTACCTCGCGGGGGTCACAATCCGTCATGGGAAAATAAGCTCTGGTATTTTGGTAGTCAAACTCTATTCCTATCTGGGGTACTGTGGGGTCGTCACTTCTGCCAGCCAGGTTATCCAGGGTAAAAGTAAACACCTTGGCTTTTCTGTCCGAGAGCCTGACTTCCTCAAAATTATCCTTGCTTCGGCAGTTATAGCAAACCCTTTCTATAGGAAAAGTGACGGTACCGCAATTCTTGCACTGGCTACCATGCATGCGAATGGCCCAGTTGCGCTCCCTCCAGCTGGTGGTCGCTGCCGGAAAGAGCCTGAACGGTTCACCAGGTTGCGGCTCTAACAGTCCCCTATAGCTGAGGTATCTTGCATAACTGGAGAGGGCTCCCTTGGAGTTCAAGTATCCCTTCACTCCTCTCCTGTTACCCTTGACCTTTTCAATTTCTTGCGTTACGCTGAGCAGGAAGGCGTCGCAACCACTACCGTAGCTAGCCACCAGGATCCTGTCACCAGCCTTAGCTTCCTCCAGGGCAGCTACGAGCATAAGCAAAGCGTGTGCACAACCCGTAATACCGACATTGTTGATAAGCAGGTCTTGAAGTTGGGTCTTAACATCAAACCCCAAGCGTCGCGCCAGCCCTTGCTGTGCCCTTGAAGTAGGAGCATAAAGCACAGCTTTGGTGATATCCTTGACAGAGAGTGCTTTCTTCCGCAGTAAGCCTGAAATTGCTCTCTCCATATTCTCTGTATAGCCATGCTCGATAATGAAACGGTCTTCCCAGGATTGAACATAGATATCTTTATCTAGTCTCCACACGTCATATAGCTCGTTGGATAAGGAATGACTGCCTTCCATCATGACAGCGGGTTTGGCAGTATCGCCAATCAACAAAGCTGCGGCAGCATCACCAAAGGTCTGTTCATAGTTTGACCGGGGATAACCTAGACGGCAATCAGAGGCAGTCACTAAGACTTGGCTGGCCGAGCCACTGCCTACAGCATCCAATGCTGCTCTGAATGCCGCCGTCGCTGCCCTCAAGCTGTTGCCGAAGTCGGCGGTGATAATTTCCGGTCTTAAGTCGGCAGCCATGGCTACCAAGGTAGAGCATTCCTTTTCCTTATAAGGCGAGGTGGTGGAGGCAAAATATAAGCCATCTACCTTCTCCCGTTTTAAGCCAGCTAAACAATCAATCGCAGCCTCACTTGCCATGGTGATAGTGTCTTCGTCGTTGTTGGCTACGCTTCTTTCACCCCCAGTTGAGGCACTTTCCCAAGCCTTGGCGATAGCATCCCGAGAGAGCCGCCATAACGGTATATAAGCACCGTATGAAATAATGCCAGCCATGAACTGAGACCTCCTTTATTTGTATTCGTCGAATCCGTGTCCCGTCTTCCTGCCAAAATCCCTACTCCAACTTTCGACAGTCATCTTTTTGGCATCTCCGGACCGGCATATAGATTATGCCCCTTATCTTGAAGTTGTCAATGGGGAAAGGATTTCTTCATCTACAGTAAATTTGACCAGCAACTGTTGGGAGTGGCTGGAAGCGTTTTAGCGAGAACACGATTCTGTGCGGGCTACTCCAGGTATAGTATCCTGCTGCAGTTATTGCATTGGATTAAATCGCCAGCTTTGACTTTCTGCCATTGACTTGTAGGTACGGAGATGTGGCATCCCAGGCATCTTCCTCTCTCCATCTTGACTACAGCTTGTCCCCGTGTCAGCCTGATGCGCTCATAAATGTTGAATGCTTCAGAATCAATGTGCTGTGCTAGCTCATCACGGTCCTCTCTGAGTTCAGCAAGCACGGTTTCAAGTTCGCTTTTCCTGGGCCTAAAAGTTTCTTGCCTTTGTTCCCAGTCTCGCTTCAAGCGCTCAACTTCTTCGGCAGTAGTTTTTACTTTAGCTTCTATCTCTTCTACCTGGCTCATTAATCCTAAGAGGTCATCTTCTTTCGTCCTAATCTGGCTCTTCAGGCCTTTAACTTCTTTCTCAAGATTAACCAGTTCCTTGGGATCCTTGGTTTTGCCACTGTAAAGTTTGTTATCAATCTGCCTGATTTTCTCTTGGAGGTCTTCCAGTTCCCATTCAGAACTCTTTTGTTTTTTCCTTGTGTCTTCGAGTTGGTCTTTTTGTGAGGCAAGTTTGGATTCGGCGGCGACCAAAGCCTTATTGTCGCTTAACTGATTTTCAACCTCGTTTAGCTCTTGTTGCCTCTCCTGAAGCTCTAGGTCAAGCTGTTGCAACTTATAAAGTTGGCCCGCCAAACTCATAGTGGAACTTATTGTAGAAGTGAAGTGGGGATATTGTCAAAAGTGTGGGTAATTCCTTGGGTAACCGGGAAACTAAAGTCTCACAGCGCGGGGCTTCACACGGCATTTTTCGGCAATGATAATGGAGTCTATCTGGGATACAACTTCATCGAGCTTATTTTGGCGGCTTGTTAGCACATAATCGAAAAGCGGTAGGCTTTTCATTTCCTTTTCAGCCTTTTCCAACCTCAGGGCTAAATCTTCTGAAGACTCGCTGTGTCGCCTCCTCAACCTTTTTTCTAGTTCTTCCAACGAAGAAGGCGTGAGGAAAATAAATACTGCTTGGGGCAAGATTTTCTTGATAGTAGCGGCACCCTGAACATCTACTTTGACTATTGTATCTAGCCCTTTGGCCAAAGCCGAAGTTATGTCGTCTTTGGGTACACCATAGTAGTTGCCATAGACATTGGCCCACTCTAGGAACTGGTGTTTGTCTATCATTTGTTGGAATTCTTTCCGGGAGAGGAAGTTATAGTTCACTCCATTCCTCTCTGTGGCACGTTTAAGACGTGTGGTAGCGGTAACGACATAGTGAAAGAGGCGCCCTGACCTTCTCATCCTGGCCAGCACAGCGTCCTTGCCTACTCCTGAAGGTCCGGAAAGGACGATAAGTAGGGATTGAGAGCTTCTGGCGCCTCTTCGCTTCGTTCGAAGCTTCGGCTCAAGGCTGCGAGTAGACACTTCCCAGCTCAACTTTTTCCTCGGATAGCATGGATGCAGTGGCTAATCTATGAGCGATAGTCTCTGCTGTCACAGCAGCCAGCATCATGTGACCGGTATCAAAAAGAACGGCGGTCTTGGCTTTCCTGCCGTGAGTGGCGTCAATTAGAAGCCCCTTTTCTCTCACTTCCCGAAGGAGTCGCTTAGTTGGTTGTTGATTTATGGAAAGGAAAGCAATCGCCCTATTTACAGCGATAACATTACCAAAACCGACATGAACTAATTCTGTGCACATATTGCCCTCCTAACTATAATGCTTTAATGTCGTTTAGTATTTAGTGCTTGCTGCAAAGTTTGCCAGAAGGCCGGATATGATACCTGCGCCACCTGGGCATGCTTGATGGTTGTTTCTCCTCTGGCTACCAGACCGGCTACTGCCAGGCTCATCGCCAATCGGTGGTCAAGATGGCTATCAACCTCTGTGCCGGACAAAGGTCTACCACCATAGATGACCATACCATCCGACAGAGGCTCAATTTTAGCACCCAGGCGAGAAAGCTCGCTTGCCACAGTAGCAATCCTGTCTGATTCCTTCACCCTCAGTTCCCCAGCATCCTTGATTACAGTTTTTCCCTTAGCAACACAGCCAGCTACGGCTAACACGGGAATCTCGTCAATGAGACGAGGAATAATATCGCCACCAACCTCTATCCCCGTTAATTCACTAGATTCTACCACAATATCGGCTAAAGGTTCACCAGCCTCCAGTCGCTCATTTTCTATTTTTAAATTGGCTCCCATAGCTAGAAGAATATCGATAATTCCTGTTCGTGTGGGATTGATTCCACAATCCCTTATGACTATCTTGGCGTCAGGGTGAATAGCTGCGGCGACTAGAAAGTAGGCTGCTGAGCTGATGTCACCCGGGACGCACAGATTGATGGGAGTTAAGGGGCTGCCCAAAGGCAGCAAGGAAATCGAATTCCCCTGACTTTCCAAGCTGGCTCCCATCTGTTTAAGCATCCTTTCCGTATGGTCCCGGGAAAGGATTTTTTGGTGCAAGACGGTGTTGCCGCGGGCAAAAAGACCGGCTAGTAGAATGGCTGACTTAATCTGAGCACTGGGAACAGGCAAGGTAAAATCTATGCCCCGTAACTTTTTCCCCTTAATGACCAGAGGAGCAAAGGAATCTCGTTCCCTTCCCCAGACCTCAGCGCCCATCAACCTCAGTGGCTCAATCAACCTGCCCATGGGGCGATTACGAAGAGAGGCATCTCCGGTAATAATAGATAAGAAAGGCTGGCTGGCCAGAAGACCACCGAGAAGGCGCATTGTAGTGGCGCTATTTTCGGCATCCAGCACATTGCTGGCTTCCTTAAGACCATCTTCACCAGATCCTGAGACTAATAGAGTAAGTGAGTCCCGCGACCCTTTTCTGCCAATTTTTACCCCCAGGGCTTTGAGACACCTAACTGTGGATAGGCAATCTCCCCCGGGAGCAAAATTGTCAATCTCGGCTTCGCCTTTGGCTAGGCTACTCAGGATAACAGCCCGGTGGGAAATAGACTTATCACCAGGTAGAATTACCTCCCCTTCCAACCGGGGATAAGGTTTGATGGTTCTTGTTTTCGCACTTGGCGAAGACGGCCTTAAGCCGATAAATTGTTTAGCCATTCTTGTCTCGCTTTGTTAGCCTCGGTTAAGGCTTGTTCCAGGCGTTTATCCCCATTAGCCACCAGTTGGCGATACCCCTCCAATTCCTGGATGAATTTATCTATCCAATCAACTATGGCTTCTTGGTTGCTAAGACAGATATGAGAGTTTACCTCAGGGCTTCCTGAAGCCAGGCGAGTAAGGTCATAGTAGCCGGAGGCCGCCAGCTTGGACATTTTAGGCCAGGAAGGATTCTTGGTGGTTAGTGATACCAGAGCTGTTGAGAGCAACATGGGTAGATGACTAATGCCCGCCACTAGGTTGTCATGCTCTTGAGCGTCAATGAAAAAAGGCCTGGCTCCCAGCTTCTTGACCATGCCTATCACCGTATCTATTGATTTTGGTGAAGCTTTCTCCGATGGGGTGAGACAATAAGAGCACCCCCGAAATAGTTCGGCTTTAGCAGCCTGGATGCCGTAAGTTTCCTTCCCAGCCATGGGGTGTCCACCGATGAAATCTACCGTTGGCGGCAGTATTTCCTCGGCCCATTTCATAACCTGGACTTTGGTGCTAGCGGTATCGGTGACAATGCAACCAGAGGGAAGGTGGGGGGCTATCTTGGAGAAGATTTCCTTTACCGTGAGAACCGGTGTGGCGATAATGACCAAATCAGCTTGCTTTACTGCATCCGCTAAGTTGGTTTCGCCCCGCTCAATGGCGCCTAAACTTAAGGCACTGGCTACAGTTTCCCGACGACGGCTATAGCCGACTATTTCCCACCTAGATTTTTTCCCCTGTCTTAAAGCTAACCCGATTGAGCCGCCGATTAATCCTAAACCGACGATGGTAACCCGCACAGTATCATTATAGCAGCGTAAGTCTAGGCTGTCATTGCCAACCCTTCTCCTCTTGTCATTCTGAGCCTTTTCATTTTGTCATTGCGAGCGAAGCGTGGCAATCTCATCAGAGCCTTCGTAGAGAGTCTCTTATGTGCTCCCGCAAATTGAGAGGGGACAAGCCTCTCCCCTACGAAAGTAGGGTTACTAATGGGTGATTGACGGGAATACAAATGGGTCTTAAACTACGTTCAATTAATTTTAGACTATATTCAGCTAATTTTAGGAAATGTTGAATATACCTGTAGAAATAAATGGCCGAATTTATTACAAGATTCCTCGGAGACCTATTGACAAAAGCGCTCCCGGCTGTGTATTATACATTACTAAAGTACTATCATACGGCTATTATGACTTATTCTTAGCCACATTTAAACACTGAGAAACTAGCATAGCAACCGATCTCAAGAAGGTGAGGGCTGCATTTTGAAGGAGGCGATGGCTTATAGGAGTGAAATTTGGGCGATGGATAAACTGTGATAATCCAAGTCGAGGAAGCGATAGGACAATAGACAGAAATAATAAAGGGAGGAGAAAATGAAATGAAAAGACGAATATTTGGTATCCTGTGTTTGCTGGTGCTGCTGGTGATAGCAGCGCAAACGGCCATACCAGTCCTGGCTGCCCCACCGCATATGTACGAAAACTATAACGTCAATGATGACTCAAGTAATAATGTATATGGCGTCAACTGGTATGCCCAAACCTTCACCCCTTCCGTAGCCCATACCATTACCAGCGTTAAGCTCAAGCTCTACAGGGTCGGCACCACGCCAGGGAATGTCACCGTGAGTATCAGAGCTACTAGCGGCGGACATCCCATTCTCCCCGATTTGTGCTCGGGCACTATTAACGGCAATTCCCTGACAACCAACACCAGCGGTAACTGGTATGAGATAACCTTTACCAGCGGTTATAACCTTTCCGCCAGCACCATGTACGCCATAGTGGTAAGGGCGACAGGCGGTACTTTTTCAAACTACATTGGCTGGCGACGGAGTACTTCAGCGGGTTATGCTGGTGGATGTCGGGAGGACAGTGGTACCAGCGGTGCAGACGGAACCTGGACTTCACACACCACCAGGGACATGATGTTTGAGGAGTGGGGCGACCGGGCGCCGGTGCTTAGTGCTATCGGCAACAAGTCAGTTAACGAGAGCCAGCTCCTGACCTTCAACATCTCGGCTACTGACCCCGATGGCGACTCCTTGACTTATTCAGCCTCCAATCTGCCCTCAGGAGCCAGCTTTAATGCCACGACCCAAACCTTCTCCTGGACACCGAGCTACACTCAGGCCGGGAACTACACCGGTGTCCATTTTGAGGTTACTGACGGGAATCTGACTGCCTCTGAGAACATCACCATCACGGTAATCAATGTCAACCGACCGCCAGTGGCTAATAACCAAACTGGTCTGTCGGTTGGTGCCTGTAAGACCTTGACTGTAACTCTCAACGGGACCGACCCTGATGGCGATCCCTTGACCTATAAGATTTCCACATTGCCAGCCCACGGCGATTTATACGATGGCACAGGGACTGGCGGAACCCACATCACATCAGTTAACTATACTGTCACGGATGTAAATCATAAAGTGACCTATCAGCCCAACGGCAGCTACAGCGGTGCTGATAGCTTTGGCTTTAAGGTCAATGACGGCGCGCTTGACAGCGCTGAAGCTACCATCTCTATTGCAGTCACCAAGCCCACAGCCTCCGCCTCCTCTAACTCACCGGTCTGTGAGGGAAGCACTATTACCTTAACTGGAGGCCCTGGTGGGATGACGAGCTACAACTGGACCGGGCCGAATGGCTTTAGCAACAGCTTGCAGAGCCCGACCGTCACCACCAATGCCACCTTCGCAATGGCCGGGAATTATACTTTGACAGTGACTGACAGCAATGGCTGCACTGCCAGCAACACCACCAGTGTGGTGGTCAACGCCAGGCCCGCAGCCACAGCCTCCTCTAACTCCCCGGTCTGTGAGGGAAGCACTATTACCTTAACTGGAGGTCCTGGTGGAATGACTAGCTACAACTGGACCGGGCCGAATGGCTTTAGCAGCAACTCGCAGAGCCCGACCGTCACCACCAATGCCACCTTGGCAATGGCCGGTACCTATACTTTGACAATAACCAACAGTAATGGCTGCACTGCCAGCAACACCACCAGTGTGGTGGTCAACGCCAGGCCCGCAGCCACAGCCTCCTCTAACTCCCCGGTCTGTGAGGGAAGCACTATTACCTTAACTGGAGGTCCTGGTGGAATGACTAGCTACAACTGGACCGGGCCGAATGGCTTTAGCAGCAACTCGCAGAGCCCGACCGTCACCACCAATGCCACCTTGGCAATGGCCGGTACCTATACTTTGACAATAACCAACAGTAATGGCTGCACTGCCAGCAACACCACCAGTGTGGTGGTCAACGCCAGGCCCACCTGCAGCATAAGCGCTGACCCCGGCATCACGGTCTGTGCCGGCAACAATGTCACCCTGACCGAGGATGGTGGCAATGCTACAAGCTGGCTGTGGACTACCGCTGAGACCACAAAATCCATAACGGTAAGCGACAGCGGCACCTATGGCGTCACCATAACCGACGCCAATGGCTGCCAGAGCTACTGTGAGATAGAGATAACGGTAAATGCGTTACCTGATTGCCACATAAGTGCCGACCCGGGCATCACGGTCTGTGCCGGCAACAATGTCACCCTGACCGAGGATGGTGGCAATGCTACAAGCTGGCTGTGGACTACCGCTGAGACCACAAAATCCATAACGGTAAGCACCAGCGGCACCTACGGAGTCACCGTAACCGACAGCAATGGCTGTCAGAGCTACTGCGAGATAAAGATAACGGTAAATCCGTTACCTGCTTGCAGCATAAGCGCTGACCCGGGCACCACGGTCTGTGCGGGCACGGATGTCACCCTGAACGAGACTGGCGGCGATGCCGAAAGCTGGCTGTGGACTACCGCTGAGACCACAAAATCCATAACGGTAAGCACTACCGGCACCTATGGCGTCACCATAACCGACGCCAATGGCTGTACTAGCTACTGTGAGATAGAGATAACGGTAAATGCGTTACCTGATTGCCACATAAGTGCCGACCCGGGCATCACGGTCTGTGCCGGCAACAATGTCACCCTGACCGAGGATGGTGGCAATGCTACAAGCTGGCTGTGGACTACCGCTGAGACCACAAAATCCATAACGGTAAGCGACAGCGGCACCTATGGCGTCACCATAACCGACGCCAATGGCTGTACTAGCTACTGTGAGATAGAGATAACGGTAAATGCGTTACCTGCCTGCCACATAAGTGCCGACCCGGGCATCAAGGTCTGTGCCGGCAACAATGTCACCCTGAACGAGACTGGCGGCGATGCCGAAAGCTGGCTGTGGACTACCGCTGAGACCACACAATCCATAACGGTAAGCACCAGCGGCACCTACGGAGTCACCGTAACCGACAGCAATGGCTGTCAGAGCTACTGTGAGATAAAGATAACGGTAAATCCGTTACCTGCTTGCAGCATAAGCGCTGACCCGGGCACCACGGTCTGTGCGGGCACGGATGTCACCCTGAACGAGACTGGCGGCGATGCCGAAAGCTGGCTGTGGACTACCGCTGAGACCACACAATCCATAACGGTAAGCACCAGCGGCACCTACGGAGTCACCGTAACCGACAGCAATGGCTGTCAGAGCTACTGTGAGATAAAGATAACGGTAAATCCGTTACCTGCCTGCAGCATAAGCGCTGACCCGGGCACCACGGTCTGTGCGGGCACGGATGTCACCCTGAACGAGACTGGCGGCGATGCCGAAAGCTGGCTGTGGACTACCGCTGAGACCACACAATCCATAACGGTAAGCACCAGCGGCACCTACGGAGTCACCGTAACCGACAGCAATGGCTGTCAGAGCTACTGTGAGATAAAGATAACGGTAAATCCGTTACCTGCCTGCAGCATAAGCGCTGACCCGGGCACCACGGTCTGTGCGGGCACGGATGTCACCCTGAACGAGACTGGCGGCGATGCCGAAAGCTGGCTGTGGACTACCGCTGAGACCACACAATCCATAACGGTAAGCACCAGCGGCACCTACGGAGTCACCGTAACCGACAGCAATGGCTGTCAGAGCTACTGTGAGATAAAGATAACGGTAAATCCGTTACCTGCTTGCAGCATAAGCGCTGACCCGGGCACCACGGTCTGTGCGGGCACGGATGTCACCCTGAACGAGACTGGCGGCGATGCCGAAAGCTGGCTGTGGACTACCGCTGAGACTACACAATCCATAACGGTAAGCACCAGCGGCACCTACGGAGTCACCGTAACCGACAGCAATGGCTGTCAGAGCTACTGTGAGATAAAGATAACGGTAAATCCGTTACCTGCCTGCAGCATAAGCGCTGACCCGGGCACCACGGTCTGTGCGGGCACGGATGTCACCCTGAACGAGACTGGCGGCGATGCCGAAAGCTGGCTGTGGACTACCGCTGAGACTACACAATCCATAACGGTAAGCACCAGCGGCACCTACGGAGTCACCGTAACCGACAGCAATGGCTGTCAGAGCTACTGTGAGATAAAGATAACGGTAAATCCGTTACCTGCCTGCAGCATAAGCGCTGACCCGGGCACCACGGTCTGTGCGGGCACGGATGTCACCCTGAACGAGACTGGCGGCGATGCCGAAAGCTGGCTGTGGACTACCGCTGAGACTACACAATCCATAACGGTAAGCACCAGCGGCACCTACGGAGTCACCGTAACCGACAGCAATGGCTGTCAGAGCTACTGCGAAATAAAGATAACTGTTTTGCCTCTACCCGAGGCTGCCTTCCATGCCAGCGACACCAACCCCTATGCTACCGTGGAAATTAACTTCTACGATGACTCCACCGGCACCTACGATTCTTGGTTCTGGGACTTTGGCGACGGCAGTAACAGCACTGCTCAGAACCCATCCCACGCCTACTCCAGTGCTGGCAACTACACCGTCAGCCTAACTATCAGCGACAGCTGCGGCAACGACACCGAGACAAAGATTGACTACATAAACGTATGGCCGCATGACATCCTTGACTACTACCGCGGATTGCACGCACCTTACGACAAGGTTGATACACTGGATCTTCTTACCGCCGCCGATGACTGGAGTGCATATGTGGCGCCACCTGGCTTCGACCAGCCAATCACCACTCTCCAATTACTGCAGCTCGCTGACGAGTGGATGGCTGGCGGTTGATGCTGGTTAACGAGATTTTGAAAAGGAGGAGATGAAATGAGAGATATAAAGATAAGAACGGCAGTTGCTTCGGCCATGGTAGCGGTGATGCTTCTTCTTTCGCTCTTCGGTGTTGCCCTCGCGGCAGGCCCAACGGCTGTTGCGTCTCGGACGATATCCCCCAAGGTAGTGCACCCCGGGCAGGATGTGAATATTACGGTTGTGTTTCAGAACGTGCTCAATGTGAGCAAGGCCTTCTCGCTAGACGAAGATATTCCCGCTGGCTGGGGATTCACCCGTGGCACCGATGATGCCAGTACATTCAGGGCTGGACCTCCGCCCGAGTGGGTCTGGTTCAACGTAACGGCGGGTGCGAATAAGACAGTTACGTATACCCTAACTGTTCCCGTCGATGCTGAGTCAGGAAACTATACTATCAGTGGCAACGTTACTAGCGTTACCCCAGACACTGAGAACCCCGTTGGCGGAGATAACACCATAACTGTAGAAGTGCTCTATAACCTCAACATGGCCGCAAACCCCGGGGCAGGGGGCACGGCAACTGATTTGACCAACGCGTCACCGTACGCAGCAGCCACTGTCGTCAACATACAAGCAGGAGCCAATCCGGGCTACCGGTTTGTTAACTGGACAGCGCCAGCGGGCACATTTGGCAATGTTACTGCTGCCACGACTACCTTTACCATGCCGGCTCAAAACGTAACCGTCACAGCCAATTTCGAGGAGGTACCGCCGTCTCCAGTGTATCCGACGGTTACCACAAAAGCCGCCACTGGCATCACCACCAGTTCAGCCACTCTGAATATGAACTACACGGTGGGTAACTACAGCTCGGTGCAAGTGCAATTTGCTTACAAAAAGTCTGCTGATTCGACTTGGACCAATACTTCTTGGGAGTCCAAATCAGTTGCTGGCACCTATGCCAAGTCAGTCACCGGGCTTAGCTCCAGCACCAAGTACGATTTCAAAGCCCAGCTTAAGTATGACAGCACTGTGATTGAAGGTACTACCCTTCAATTCACCACATCAACCTCCGGAGGTGGAGGTGGAGGTGGGTGCTTTATCGCTACTGCAGCCTACGGTACTCCCACCGCTAAACAAATTGACGTACTGCGACAGTTCAGGGATGGCGTGCTGCTGAAAAGCACTGTGGGCTCTCAATTTGTCTCTTTGTACTACCGATTTAGCCCTCCCATAGCGAATGTCATAGCTGGAAATGAGATCCTAAGAACTCTGGTCAGAGACCTTCTGGTTGACCCCATTGTTCGGGTAGTTGAAGCTACAGGGGGTATATGGCAGAATTAGGGAGCTATATGGTAGCGGGTGTGCGAGGCACCAGTCCTAGCATAGGACATCACACCTGCTAAGACAAAGAGCCGACCGTGCCATTCAATATCAGGCACGGTCGGCTCTTTTATTATTGTTGTCTCCACCCAGAGAAAACTTGCAATGATGTCCGGGCTTTAGCCTCATAGGGGAATATTTCATCCTCATCCTTCGATAAATTCAGCACACGCTCCTATTCCCTCCCTTCAAGGGACAGGAATTCTATACGAGGTCGTGCGTAAGACTATAAACGTCCCCCCAATAAGTCCTAGATAGAAGGTCACATTACGAAATTCTAGACAAAATAGTACCAAAACGGTACCGATGGGTGATTCCGCTGGGATTGGATAGCTGCTATAGATATATTATGAGGTGTATTATGAAAAAGCTAAAATATTTGGTCATAGCCCTGGCGCTGTTGCTGAGCTTTAGCCTGGTAACGGCAGTGCCGGCGCTGGCAGCGCCAGTACAACACAACCTCACCATCTCCACCACGGAAGGAGGCTCGATAACCGAGCCCGGCGTGGGAATGTTTACCTATGGCACGGGCACGGTGGTTGACCTGATAGCGACTCCAGATGCAGGCTACCGGTTTGTCGAGTGGACCGGCGATGTGAGCACCATTGCTGATATCTATGCCGCCACAACCACCATCACCATGAACGCCGACTATTCCATCACTGCCGAGTTTGTCAAACAGTATTACCTCACCATCTCCACCACGGAAGGAGGCTCGATAACCGAGCCTGATGAGGGAATGTTTATCTATGATGAGGGAACAGTGGTCAACCTGGTGGCGACTCCAGATGCAGGCTACCGGTTTGTCGAGTGGACCGGTGATGTGGGCACCATTGCTGATATCTATGCCGCCACAACCACCATCACCATGAACGGCGACTATTCCATCACCGCCAACTTTGTCAAGCAGTATGACCTCACCACCTCCAGCATAGGAGGAGGCTCGGTAATCGAACCTGGTGAGGGAGTGTTTACCTATGATGAGGGAACAGTGGTCAACCTGGTGGCGACTCCAGATGCAGGCTACCGGTTTGTCGAGTGGACCGGCGATGTGGGCACCATTGCTGATGTCCATGCCGCTGCAACCACCATCACCATGAACGGCGACTATTCCATCACTGCCAACTTTGTCAAACAGTATTACCTCACCATCTCCACCACGGAAGGAGGCTCGATAACCGAGCCTGATGAGGGAATGTTTATCTATGATGAGGGAACAGTGGTCAACCTGGTGGCGACTCCAGGTGAAAACTACGTGTTTGTCGAGTGGACCGGCGATGTGAGCACCATTGCTGATGTCAATGCCACTACAACCACCATTACCATGAACGGCGACTATTCCATCACCGCCAACTTTGAGCCAGCGTATCCGACGGTCACCACAAAAGCCGCCACCAACATCACCGCCAACTCAGCCATCCTGAATATGAACTACACTGTGGGGAACTTCAGCCCGGTGCAAGTACGCTTTACCTACAAGGAGTCCGCCGGCTTGCTTTGGTCTAATACTGATTGGGTATCTGAATCAAAAAGTGGCACCTATGCTGCGCAGCTCGCCGGGCTTAGCTCCAACACCCAGTATGATTTCAAAGCCCAGCTTAACTATGACGGTATTGTGATTGAGCTTGAGGGTACTACCCTTCAATTCACTACAGGCACACCACCGCCCTGGGGAAGTGAAGTAGGAGGCTGTTTTATTGCCACTGCAGCCTACGGTACTCCCACCGCTAAACAAATTGACGTGCTGCGAGAGTTCAGGGATGGCGTGCTGCTGAAAAGCACTATAGGCTCTCAATTTGTCTCCCTCTACTACCGGTTCAGCCCTCCCATAGCGAATGTCATAGCTGGAAATGAGATCCTAAGGACTCTGGTCAGGGAGCTCCTGGTTGACCCCATTGTTCGCGTAGTTGAAGCTACAGGGGGTATATGGCGGAACTAGGGTAAAGTAAAAAAGGCTCAGAATGGTAAGGAGCTTGGGCGGGGACAAGCCCCGCGCAAGCTCCGATTTATTTTGTGTCTCGAAGGGATGACCTCTTCAGATCAAGGTAGCTCACTCCGAAAAGGAGAACAGCACTTACCGCAATTCGACTGAGACATAGGTTTAATCTCCAATATAATATCAGCCACAAGTCTTCAGTAATTCTACCTTTTTCTAGATTCCAATTTGGTAGTTACATTACCAAAATCACAATCCTTCGAAGTATCAGTGCCTATGCCTCTATTATTACTTCACAATGCTTTCGCGGAATCAAATGTCGGTGCCCTTCTTGTTTTTAGGATTCTTCAAATGATTTGTTTCCAAATTCTTCGGGGTGGAACCTCGGAGTCGACGGAGTCGCCACACGACAAGGAATATGACAAGTGCTAAGAAAACGCCTAGGATGGGTATATCAAAGGGACGTATCATCTCACGGATTCTTTCTTGTCCCAGAACATAGCCGCCGTAAGCCAGGGCAAAAGACCAGGGAAAAGAGCCCGCAAAGGTGTAGAGCACAAACTTGCCCATCTTCATCCGGGCTATACCCGCAGGGAGACTGATAAAGGTTCGCACCACTGGTACCAGCCGTGAGAGGAATACTATCCATTCGCCGTATTTGTCAAACCAATGGCTAGCGCGCTCAATGTCATGATTTGAGATGAGAATGTACTTACCATAGCGCTTTAGAAAAGAGACACCACCGTGATACCCTATCCAATAGGCAATGAGTGAGCCGATAAGGTTACCAATAGCGCCGGCCAATCCTGCCAGAGCTAGGTATCCTATACCCAATCCCCTGTTGGCGATTAACATCCAGCCTGCCAGGGGCATAATTATTTCACTGGGCAAAGGAATGCAGGCACTCTCTATTGCCATTAACAAAACCACCCCAGGCCAGCCGATGGTCTGGTAAATGTGGTAGATGAAGTTCAGTATTTGCTGTTCCACTGTATCAAGCCTCGACTACTGATGTGTAGTGTAACAAAAGAACACACTGGGCATCAATGTATGGGGAAGGCGAGATTGGAATGCAATACCTCAATCCTCCCCCACGTTAGTTGCAAATTCCTTACTGTAACCGAGACTCCGAAATTTTGGTATGCAGAAGAGGTAGTGAAGACGAATTTTCAGGGGATATATGGCGAAATTAAGCTAAAGTAAAAAGGGCTCGGAATAGAAAGAACTTGGGCGGGGACAAGCCACGCCCAAACTTTGATTTACTTTGTGCCTCGCAAGGATGACTTCTTCAGATCAAGGTAGCTCACTCCGAAAAGGAGAATGGCACTTACAGCAAAACCTATGAGGCCAAGATCTCCTTTGAGAGGAATGTCAAAACCTGGTATCTTCCCCATCAAACCTATTACCCCGCCACCTATGAGAGCAGCCAGGGCTCCTTGTGGGGTTACCTTGAGCTTTTCTTTGTAAAACCCGGCGATTACGGGAACGACGAGGCCACAGGTGAAGATGGTATAGGCAAAAAGCAGGGAAGAAATTACCCCCTTCAAAAGCATCGCTAGCCCCAGTGCTAGCAGACCTAAAAGGATGATATTAAAACGGGTAAGCAAAATAGTCTTTTTTTCGCTAAGCGAAGGGTGAAACTGCTTAATTATGTCCTGGGTTAGGATAACACTCTGGCTGAGGAGGCAGGTATCCGCTGAAGACATAAATGCCGCAACTAGGGCAGCGAGGACTACCCCGCCTAGCCAAGGCGAAAGAACTCCGCTTATTACTTGAGGAAAAGCTTGCTCAGGAGAAATCTGTGGGTAAAGGACTCTGGCGCCCATTCCTATCAAAACAATGGCGAAAGCCAAAGGAACAAAGGAAATGGCAGATAGAAAAGTTGCTCTTTGAGCAGTTTTTTCATTCCTGGCACAAAAGAGTCGAGTGTACATATCCGGCCCCACAACATAAGTTGCTCCCACGAGAATCAGAAGTGATAGAAGCGCCTTCCAGTCGAATTGAGAACTTAGCGGGAAAGAAAAAAAACCTTGGGGCAGAGAAAGCCTTAATCCGTTTAATCCTCCTACCTGGGGAAGAAACAATCCCAAACCAATAAAGATGCCGAGGTAAATTATTATTGCCTGGTAAAGGTCAGTCTGAATTACCGAGAGCTGTCCACCTATAACGGTGTAGGCAACAAAAACTACGGTAAAGATGACCATCCAAAGATTACCGGAACCCATCCCAAGGATAGATAGGACTTTCCCGGCAGCAACAATTTGTCCCGCTACTACCCCGACCCAAGCGATAACGATGAGAATAGACGCTGCCAAGCCTACGCGGCGGTCATATTGCTTTTCCACTAGCTCGGGAAGGGTATAAAGTGCAGCCCTTCTTACTTTTCTGGCGAAGAAAACCCCCAGAAGCACCAAGCCCACGGAGCCAACAAGAAGCCACCAGGCCCCAGTCAAGCCTCGCTCAAACCCCAGGCCAGCCATTCCCACGGTTACTGAGCCTCCCACAGCAGTGGCGACAAGCGATCCAGCAATAAATGGCAAGCTTATTTGACGCTGAGCAACAAAGAAACCATTTTGACTTCTTACCTTTTTCCTCGCTCCTAGCCCTACGCCTATCATAGCCAGGGAATAAACGACAACTATGATGAGTGGAATCATATTACCCCCTTAAATGGATGCAATCGCCGACAAGAACGGTTCTTAAAGAGCCGTCGTTGCTTTTTAATATGAGCGCTCCAGTGGCATCAATATCTATAGCCTGTCCTATTACTTCCTCACCTAGACTCATTATCCTGACATCCTTCTTCAATGTTGCAGAAAGTTTTTTCCACTCCTCGAGTAAATCTGGTTTCATTAACAAAGGCAGCCGTCGCTCTATTTCCACCAGCAATGCGCGTAAAAAGTCCTTTCTGGAGATCTCCCTTCCTAACACATCCTTTAGGGAGGTCGCCGTTTTTTCAAACTGGGGAACGGAGGTATTGGCGTTTATACCTATCCCGACGTTCACAAAGTTTACAACATCCATTTCAGCATCCATTTCCGCCAGTATGCCACACACCTTCCTGCCTTCAATTAAGACGTCATTGGGCCATTTTAGTTCGGCCTTTAACCCCAAGAGCTTTCTAATTGTAGCTGCCACGGCAATAGAGGCCATCAAGTTTATCCTGGGAGCATATGCGGGACTTATTTTGGGGCGTAAAATGAGAGTGAAGTAAATTCCTCCTTCTGGCGAGAGCCATTCCCGGCTCAATCTTCCTCGCCCGCGGGTCTGGGCTTCGGCAATCACAATTGTCCCCTCCTTTGCTCCCTTCTTGGCTAACTCTCTGGCCGCATCCATGGTCGAGCCAATCTCTGGAAAGTAGTGAATTTTTTGTTCTAAATCGGGGAATTCGTAAGGAAGCAGTAAATCTGGAGAGGAGCCCAGCCTGTATCCTCTAGGCGAGGCCTCTATTATGTAGCCATCCTCTTTTAGGCTGCGGATATGCTTCCAGATAGAAACTCTGGAGACGCCAAGCTGCTCAGAAAGTGTCTCGCCGGAAAGATAACCGCTACGCTCTCGCAGAGCTTTTAGTATCTGTCCTTTCAAGTGTTAACCTTTATTTTCCAGATGTTAACGGTTATACTGGTTTTTGTCAATTGCCCTGTTGTTTGACTATTTCCACTACTTTGCATATCATTACCTTTGTAGTTTTCCTCATAATTTGTATAAAGCCCTCTTCCTCGAAGGAAGAGAGTCTGGGTGAAAAAAGGGTTATTCTTTAGACGCGATGGAGATTACCTGGCTAGGACATTCCTGCTTTCTGATTAAAGGGAAAGACAAAACCATCATAACAGACCCCTGTCATCCTGACCTGGGTTACCGCTTGGGTGAACCTGAGGCGGACATAGTAACATTGAGCCATTTTCATCCTGGTCATAGCTATATCGAAGGCGTCGCCAATGAACCCAAACAAATAAAAAGCCCCGGCGAATATGAAATAGGGGGGACCTTTATCACGGGAATTGCCTCTTTCCACGATGATACGAAAGGCGAGGTACGGGGCAAGAATACCATTTATATTATTGAAATGGATGATATAACTTTATGTCATCTAGGTGATTTGGGACATCCTCTGGATTCACATTTGATAGAAGAAATAGGGGATATAGGTATACTATTCTTGCCCGTCGGAGAGGTATCTACTATACCCATTGACACGGCTGTGGAAATAGTAAGACAGTTGGAGCCTGCTATTGTCATCCCCATGCACTATAAGACGAAGGCGTTCACTGGCAAGCTCAGTCCTGTGGATAAATTCCTGGATACAATGAGAATTAGAGAGTTAGAAGCAAGACCCAAGCTCTCGATTACCTCGTCGTCCCTGCCCAGCAGCACGCAGACCGTAGTTCTCAACCATCTTAAACCCTAAACCCGAGGACTGAGAACTTTTGCATTTCTGTTACCGACGCTTTAAGGCGAGATCCCAATTAGCTTTAAAACCTGATGGCACAAGCGGGCAGCCGAGCGTTATTTCTGCTTCTTGATACTGCCAATGAAAGCGTCAATATCCATAGCAGCCAAGGTCATGGTTTGAAGCGTACCCCTTGCCCCCAGAGTTACCGCCACTTTGGATATTACTTCATTACTGGGAGCTTCTATAATGTTTATGAAGTCGTACGGACCTAGCACAGCATACTGAGCCAGTATCTTTGCCCCCATTGCCTCTGCTTCTTTGTTGACCTCTTTAATCCTTCCAGGATTTTCCGTGATAGTCTTTCTTCCCTCATCAGTGAGGGTCGTCAGCATTACAAATTTAGCCATCTTTTACCTCCTCTGCGCTGTTTTGCATTTAAAAGACCTCGGCCTAAGTCCCGCTTGTGCCTGCACTAAATGATGGTGGAATACCAGTTAGTGAGTAAATGGAACGCTTGGCATCCTCAACCCCATTCTGCACTTATATTATATCACTACCCGGGCAAACATCTCTCCAGAAGTTCTCTTTCTCTTTTCCTCATCTTGCGTTCTTCCTTTGGCTCTGCGTGGTCGTAGCCCAGGAGATGAAGTATCCCATGGATAACCAGCAATGCCAGCTCTCTTTGGGGTGAATGCCCTTGTTCTCTGGCCTGTGCCACTGCTTGAGGGTAAGAGATGATTACCTCTCCTAACCTGGTGATCCCATCGGGAGGAAGTGCGAAGGGAGAATCAATTTCCTTCTGCGGGAGCATGTAGAAGGCCAGCACATCCGTAGGCTTATCCACCCTCCGGTAGTCTCGGTTAAGTTGTTGCACTGTCTCAGAATTGGTAAAAACCAGGCTCACCTCGTAAGGAGGAGCCATCCCTTCAGCCTTGAGGACTTGTCGGGCTATCTTCTTAACCCAGCCTCTATTCACCACCCCCCCGAATTTTTCCTCAACGGAGATTTCAATTTCTTCTAGCATAACAGTAAAGGTATCATAACAGGCAATTCAATTCGTTTCAACGAATGTAGTAAAATAACATAGATGACTGTAACGCCTCTTAGAAAGCAGTATCTCAGGGTTAAGCAGAAATATCCCGAAGCTATCGTATTCTTCCGGCTGGGCGACTTCTATGAGACCTTCGATGAGGATGCCAAGGTTGCTTCGCGGGAGCTGGACGTTGTCTTGACGTCTCGGGAGATGGGCAAGGGGCAAAGGGTGCCCATGGCGGGGATACCTCATCACGCTCTGGATAACTATCTGGCTAAGCTCATCAATCGCGGTCATAAGGTAGCTATTTGCGAGCAACTCACTCTTCCGGGCAAGGGGCTGGTGGAGAGAGACGTCATTCGCGTGGTCACGCCGGGGACGGTGGTCGAGCCAAATCTACTTGCCAGTAAGAGCAATAACTATCTGGCCAGTCTGGTTGTCGAAGGCGAAAAAGCAGGGATTGCCTACGTTGATATAACCACGAGCGAGTTTGCTACCACTCAGCTTCCTGCTGAAAGAGTCATGCCTGAATTGGAGCGACTTCAGCCCAGCGAAGTCCTTATTCCCGAAGATGTCGACGATTATGCTAAATTGCCGTTCACTATAAGCCGACTTGATGACTACTGGTTTGATTTAGAAATTGCCCAGGAAGCTTTACTGGAACATTTCGGCGTAGCTAGCCTGGAAGGTTATGGCTGTGCCCCCTTGCCTTTAGCCATAAGGGCCGCCGGCGCATTAATACATTATGTCAAGGAAACGCAAAAGGAAACTCTGCCCCAACTAAGCAAACTTGCCACCTACTCGACGGATTCCTTTATGACCCTCGATGGCCAGACCATCCGTAATCTGGAACTCTTTCAGGGCGGCAGGTGGGGAGAAAGTGGCAACTCCCTCCTCTCCATCATTGACCTGACCAAGACCGCCATGGGAGGCAGGCTGCTCAAGAGCTGGTTAGGGCATCCCCTTCTGGACCTCGCCATATTGAATCGGCGGCAAGAGGCAGTTGCCTGGTTTCATCAGAATAGTTTAGCTCGCCAGAGAGTCATCTCTCTTTTATCAGATATTGCTGATCTGGAGAGGCTGGTCAATCGGGTGAGTAGTGGCAGAGTTATGCCTCGAGAATTGCTAGCGCTTCGCTTCAGTTTAGAGAAGGTGCCGGACTTGAAAGAGGCGATGGCAGATGGGGAGGATATAAATTGGCTGAGCGGTGAACTTAAGCCTTGCCCCGACATCGTAGACTTGATTAGCAGAGCTATCGCCGATGAGCCGGGAGATTTAGAGCAAGGCGGTGTGATAAAGGAAGGTTTCTCCTCGGAACTGGATGAAATTCGCCGTAATTCCAAGGAAGCTAAGCAATATCTGGCTAGCTTGGAGCAGAGGGAAAAGCAGCGTACGGGGATTAAATCCTTAAAAGTGGGTTATAACCGGGTATTTGGCTATTACATTGAGGTATCACGGGCCAATCTCAACTTGACTCCCCCGGATTATATTCGCAAGCAGACTTTGGCGGAGGCGGAAAGGTTCTTCACCCCCGAACTTAAAGAGTATGAATCTCTGATCCTCAATGCTCAGGAGAAAATTGCTGACCTGGAGGTTGCCATTTTTCGGCAAGTCTGCCAGCAGATAGGCGCTGTAGGTGAGCAAATTTTGGCCACCGCCAGAGCCATTGCTCAAATCGACGTTCTTTTCAGCCTTGCTGAGGTCGCAGTGCGCCATGGTTATGTCCGTCCAACATTGACCAACGAAGATGTCATTGATATCAAGGGAGGGCGCCACCCTATTGTGGAACAGAGCATAGGCCGGGATAATTTTGTTCCTAACGACGCTTATTTATGCAATAGGGATAATCAGCTTATTATACTCACCGGCCCCAACATGTCGGGGAAGTCCACCTATCTCAGGCAGGTAGCTTTAATTATCCTTTTAGCTCAGACAGGTAGTTTTGTCTCTGCCGATTCGGCGAATATTGGAATTGTTGACCGCATCTTTACTCGCATTGGCGCTCAGGAGGACTTAGCCGCTGGCCAATCTACTTTTATGGTGGAGATGACTGAGGCAGCAAATATACTGAATAATGCAACTCCTCGCTCCTTTATCATCCTGGATGAAATTGGGCGAGGCACCTCTACCTATGATGGGCTTTCCATTGCCTGGGCGGTAGCCGAGTTTATCCATAACCACCCTGAGCTGGGAACGAAGACCCTTTTTGCCACCCATTATCATGAGCTGGTGGACCTGGCTGGTATCCTGCCCAGAGTGAAAAACTTCAACGTAGCGGTGACGGAGGAAGGAGAGAGAGTTATCTTTCTACACAAGATTGTCCCCGGGGGCACTGACAGAAGCTATGGCATCCATGTGGCTCAGCTAGCTGGCTTGCCCAAATCGGTAATCGTTCGAGCTCAGGAAGTCTTAGCAGATCTGGAGAGCCAGGCTTCTAAAAAAAACAAGGTGTCGCGCCGCAAGGCACCACTCCAGATTTCCCTTTTCTCAAAAGGCTCCCTATTAGCTGATGAGATTGCCAAGCTTGATGTTGATTCCCTGTCCCCTCTGGAAGCCATCACCAAGCTTTATGAGCTCAAGCGAATAGCCCGAGAGAATAAAGACTCACCACCTTGAGGTGAAAACCCAAAGTTCCAAACCCTAAACAAGCTCAAAATTCAAATCTCAAATGTTCAAAACAGCTTTGGATTTTGGATTTGGTCATTTGAATTTATTTAGGATTTAGTGCTTAGGATTTTGGATCCATGCAGTTAGGCATGATTGAGCCAAGAAATTCGCAAGGTTTGTTTGATCTAGAGGGTGTTATTGAGGCATAGCGGGGTAGAACTCTCCCCCTACGGCTTTGCCTGGACGCAAGCCAGGAAATCAACGCATTCTGTGGCTATTCCCTCGGCATCCAGATGGTAGAGAGAGCGAAGAAGATCTTGCTTTCCATGGGTTACAAATTCGTCGGGAATGCCCAAACGCTTCACCTTGACATCTGAAACTTCAGCCTGTTCCAGCAGCTCCAACACCGCGGCACCAAAGCCGCCGCTAAGGACATTCTCCTCTACTATAACCATCTTCTTGACATGATTAGCTGCATCTAGAATAAGCTCTTTATCTAGGGGCTTAGCGAATCGGGCATTGATTACCATGGCATCAATATCCGAAAGGGCTAAATGTTCGGCTGCTTCCAGAGAAGGCATGACAGTAGAGCCGATGCCTATTATGACTATATCTTCACCCTGCTTTATTATCTCAGCCTTGCCTATAGGGAGTTGATGAAGCTCGGTGGCTAAGGGAACGCCTGTTGCCCGACTCCGGGGATAACGAATTGCCATAGGATGCTCCGTGTCGAGGGCAGTATAGAGCAGGTCTTGAAGTTCATTCTCATCCTTAGGTGCGCAAACAACCATATTAGGCATCAAGCTAAGATAGGATAAATCAAATATCCCTTGATGTGTTTTACCATCCTCTCCGACAATGCCGCTGCGGTCGAGGGCAAAAATGACAGGCAGATCAGGAAGACAAACATCGTGCAATATCTGGTCAAAGGCACGCTGCAAGAAAGTGGAATATATAGCTACAATAGGTATAAAGCCCTGGGTAGCTAGACCCGCGGCTAAGGTAACCGCATGTTGCTCGGAAATTCCGACATCGTAGATGCGTTGAGGAAATTCCTTGACCAGAGAAGATAAGCTGTTGCCTTCAACCATGGCAGCGCTTATCACTACCACTCGGGGATTGTCTCTCAGCAGCCCCGCGACTGTTCGAGCAAATATCTGACTATAAGTGGGTATTGTGCCCGATGTCTCGCTTCTAGGAGATAGACCGTGAAAGTGAGTGGGATTGTCCTCGGCTGGTTTGTAACCCTTGCCCTTCATAGTCAAGACATGGACAATGACCGGCTTGTAATAATTCCTGGCTCGAGTCAGAGCAGTTTCCAATTCAGCAATGTTGTGACCATCTATGGGACCCAGGTAAGCAAAGCCAAGCTGCTCCCATATCATGATAGGCATGACTACCGCTTTGGCCCCTGTCTTAAGATGGCGCAATGCCTCCTGCAGCTTCTTTCCTCCGGGCACGAGAGACAACAACCGACGCGTCTGTTTCTTAGCCTGTAGATAGCCACGGCTTGTTCGCACCACATTTAGATGTTTGGCTATTGCTCCTACAGTGGGCGAAATGGACATGCCGTTGTCATTGAGCACCACAATAAGCCTTGTGCCCAAATGCCCAGCATGATTCAGCGCTTCGTAAGTCATGCCGCACGTGAGGCATCCATCACCGATGACAGCTACCACGTGGTGGTCACCTCGAGTAAGGTCGCGGGTTAGAGCCATGCCCAAAGCCGCTGAAATGGAAGTGCCACCATGTCCCGTGGTGAAAACATCGTGAGGACTTTCATCCCTATCAGGAAATCCTGAGAGTCCCTGGTATTGCCGAAGGGAGGGAAATTGCTCCTTTCTTCCCGTTAATAGCTTATGAACGTAGCTTTGGTGTCCCACATCCCAGACTATCTTGTCTTTGGGACTATCAAATACCCGGTGCAGGGTAACGGTCAGCTCCACCGCTCCCAGATTGGATGCCAGGTGTCCTCCGTTTTCACTAACCCTGCTGATCAATAACTCCCTGAGCTCAGAACAGAGTTCACCCAGTTCATCTTGACTCAGTCTCTTGACATCGCCGGGGTCGTTTATCTTGTCCAGTATCTTAGACACCTCAGCCTCCCACTTTAGATTATAGCAAATTTTGTTCTCATTGTTTGCTCTTGTCTCTAAGACTGTCGGCCTAAGTTCGAAACAAGCGATTAAATATACCTTTGAATCCGCCTGCCCCTTTCTTGATATCAGTGTACTGCAACTCGCCAGTCATCAAGCCACATCCGGTTTTCCACGCTCCATCGCTCCGTTTTAACATTTCAAACGCCAGATGAGGAAAGCGGACAAAGAATTTTGATAGCACACGCGCTGTCCTCAACTCAGGCGTTATTTTCTCATCCACGGCTCCTTGGTAATCCTCCAATTTCACTTTGCCATGTGCCAAAGAGCTCTCAATCACTGGTGCGGCAAGCTGGGCACTCAGGATAGCGTTATAAATCCCCTCCCCTGTTAATGGGTCGGCAAACCCCGCCGCATCCCCCAGAAGCAAAGCTCTATCTTGCCAAACAAGCCTCCCTTTTGTACAGGTTGGTATTAAGTGGCCGCTGGACCTGGTTACAGTGTAATTACCGATACTTAGTGAATCCAGGAACTTCTGGTGGTGACGGCTCAATTGTCTGGCCTTGGGGGTAAGACATCCCACTCCAATAGAGAGATGGTTGCGTTTGGGAAATACCCAGGCATAACCCCCGGGAACACACCCCAGGTCCATCTGGACCCTTGATTTCCATTTTGCCAGCTCGTCATCAGAAACAGCGATTTCTGACTCTATTCCTGTGACGTATTCCCTGTCTCTCTCCATACCCAGCTCTCTTGCCACTATGCTATAAGCCCCATCCGCCCCGACCACAAATCGAGAGCGAAAAATGTTGTCCACAGTGGAAATCTCAACCCCATCAGCGCTCACCTCTACTTGTGTTACCTTCTGCCCATCCATAAGCGCAGCTCCCAGTTGTTGCGCCTTCTGCACCAAAAAATAGTCAAATGCATCACGCATCACGGTATATATTAACGGCTGAGAATGCTGCCCCAGATAAGAGTTGCCCAGATTAAAGGTAAAGCTAGCCTCATATACTACGTCCTCCACCACCTCGGAGATATCGAAATCCAGAAGTTTTACAGTCTTGCTGGTGAGTCCGCCGGCACAGCACTTATAACGCGGCAACTTCTCTTTCTCTAGGAGCAGTACCCCTATCCCCCTCCTCGCTAGCTCATAAGCCAGTGTTGCCCCGGCTGGACCAGCACCCACAACGATTACATCGTAGTTTTGTTTCAAGGGCAAAGACCCCTACAAGAGAAATAACAAAACGACCTATCCTTATTATATTATAACGGAGATATGCATTTAACAACTCGTCCCCTGCCCACCGTTGATAAGGAGACTGATCGACAACGCTTATGCCGATATCTTTCGGCTTGCCCGGCGTCCTCGGGAAGAGCTTAGGTTGCTCTATGAGGTCTTCCTTTGTTATAGTGTCATCTACCTTACGGCACACTCTGCAGAGGATGTGAGTCTTGGCCAGCTTTGATTTCCGCGGTAAAGATGTTGAGTATATTAGAGATTAAGAGAATGGTGTCATTGACGTGAGTTTAAAAGTGGTAGTTGTCACCGGTGGGGCGGGATTCATCGGTTCCTATCTGGCGGAGGAACTGCTCAAGCGCCGATGCAAGGTAATAATTCTTGATGACCTCTCCACCGGAAAGCTGGAAAACATAAGACATCTTATTGAGTCGTCTTGTCATTCTGAGCCCCGCCACGTCGGGGCGAAGAATCTCGTCTCTGGTCAGAGCAAGCCGCACCAACGCCAAGAATCTGGAGACACTGCGGAATTTGTCCGCGGTAGCATCACCGACTTTGCTTTAGTTAAAAACGTTTTCCAGGGCATTGACTATGTCTTCCACCAGGCCGCCATCCCCAGCGTTCTTCGCAGCATAGAGCACCCTCGGGCTACTCACGAGGCCAATATAACCGGAACTCTCAATGTGCTTCTGGCAGCCAAGGATAATGGAGTTAAGAAGGTAATCTACGCTTCATCATGCGCAGTCTACGGCGATACCCCAACTTTGCCCGTAAGGGAAGATATGTTTCCCAACCCCCAGTCCCCCTATGCTGTAACCAAGCTTGCCGGGGAATATTATTGCCAGGTCTTTCACCAAGTCTATGGACTTCCTACCGTCTGCCTCAGGTATTTCAATATCTACGGGCCACGGCAGGACCCCAGTTCACAGTATGCCGCCGTCATCCCCCTATTTATTCGAAAGGTGATTGATAACAAACCGCCTGTCATTTTCGGAGATGGCAAGCAGACCCGGGACTTCGCCTTTGTTAAAGATGTGGTGGAGGCGAATATCCTGGCAGCCGAAGGCGATGCCGCCGGCGTCTACAACATCGGCAAAGGCGAGCGCGTCTCCATAAACAGACTGGCCGAGCTTGTTATCAAACTCGTAGGGAACAGCGTTGAGCCAGTGCATGAGGAGCCCAGGCCTGGAGACATCAAGCACAGCCTGGCGGATATTTCCCAAGCCAGGCAAATCGGCTATAATCCGAAGTATAATTTAGAGGAAGGGTTGCGAGAAACAATCAGCGTGATGCAGGGGAAAGTGATGAGGGGACGCTAATGAATAGAATCAAAACTCATAAGGACTTCGGTATAAAGAAGTCATCCACCTCCTTTGTGTATCATCAGGCTCACCAACTGGACTAGAAATGCAATTGTACTGATTTGCTGGAATCATGCTACAAAAGCCATTGCGCAGCGCCTTTTTTTGTCATTGTGAGGAGCTATATTTGACTCTACGCTTGCGGATGGATGTAATAGAAGTGGACAGCAGGCCTTAAAAACTGTAGAGCAACTTGATACGTTTTGTGGATATAAAAAAAATTGTAACCAAGCTGGCAGGCACTGTCTATCGCCGCGTATTCAATTAGGAAATGAGCCCGGCGGAGATGGACTTTGTGCATAGCCTTTCTTGGGTTGGTGCTGGCACCATCATCGCCACTGCCCTTCTTGCTGTGTTCTCCATTTTAGGTGGTCGCCTGCTTGGTCCGGAGGAATGAGGAAGTGGGCTTCGTGCCTCAAAAGGCTGGGCGACAAAAGGTGGAGTTTGTATTATACAAGGGAGGGGAGCCTTATTTTAAAGAGCCGCCATATCTCTGGATAAATGTTGAGGAACCTTGAGCGTAATGTAGAGCATGGTGGCCAAGCTGAACATACGGACGCGGTAAAATAAAGGTATTGCTCTTCCCACATGCATCCCGGCTCGCAGCGACAAAGGCCCTTGACATCCCTTCGAAAAAGTGGTATTCTTATGTTCGTATATCGTATAATGTCCATCAAGATACGAATGAGGCTGATGCTCGTAAACAGTTGGTGTATCCAGTATGTAGTATACAAGAGAGCAATTAACTAGTTTTCTCATCACTTACCTCCTTTTTTACATAAGCAGCGGGAGCGAATCAAGCTCCCGTTGTTATTTAGTGGTACTTTTGAATAAATTAGGATTTAAACAATGCATGACGGCACGGATTAGACAGGGTTATTATTGTTGATTTGTTGTAGATGATAAATGCTGTTATAATAGCGCTTTATCCAAACGAGCAAAGTGCCCGTGAAATAATCAAAGGAGGCCAAATATGACGGCAAATGATAAATCTGTAGAGCAAGCTTTGAGATTATGGCGCCAGGTATACCAAACATATACCTTGCTTAAGAAGTGTGAGGACGAAACGGCTGAGGAATTTGGGCTTACTGAGGAGCAGTATGCAGTGCTTGTGACTGTAGAGTACTTCGGTGGTCCTACAAGGATAACTGACATTGCTCAGTGGTTGGAACGTAGCACGAACAGCATCAGTATGATAGTTGACCGCATGGTCAAAGTGGGTTTGGTCACAAGGAAAAGAGATAGAAGTGATCGCAGAGTAGTATATGTGTCTATGACCAGCAAAGGGGAAACTGCCCTTAAACCATTAGGTGTGGCAATGTTGGAGGTTATCCAGAAAATTCTGTCGCCATTATCATACGGGGACCGGAATACCCTTTTCGATCTACTCGGGACGGTAAAATACGAGCTAATAAAGTGTCTCAATCCTGAAGTGGATATAAAAGAAATAAAGAGAAAAGAGGTAGAGCAAGCCGGCGGTTTAAGGAAATGGCTGACCGACTATGGTTTGCCCTCCGCTCCTCAAGCCAAACGTCAGGGTGAAAAGAGAAAGACCATACGACGAGGACAGTAAACTTTCTTTATGCTAGCTAGTGTAAAGCAACTCCTCAGAGTTCGCAATAATTCTGGTAGTACGAACCATACTCCCCTTTCCACCCAAAGATAAAACACCTTAACCATCGCTATCGGTAATGTGCAGTAACCCGGTACACGGTAAGGTATGTGTCAAATTGGCAAATAGATATAGCTAGACAATTTGTTATACAATATGACATTGTCTGGTAGGAATCTAAGAAGGTGGCAGGGAATTGTCAGACCGGTTTTACGATGTCATCATAGTAGGGGCAGGGCCAGCCGGAAGCTACATAGCTTATAAACTGGCTTCATCAGGCTATAATGTCGCGGTTTTTGAGGGAAAAAGTGCGCCGGGGCTTGATGGCTGTTGCACAGGAATAATCAGCACCGAATGTTTCCAGTCCCTGGACCTCGGCACAGATGTAATATTAACCAAGTTAAACTCGGCCAAGTTTTTCTCTCCTTCAGGAAAGTGCTTGAGATTGCAAACTGAAAAGGTTCAAGCTTACGTAGTCAATCGACTTTCACTTGATAAAGCGATAGCTTCCAAGGCCCAATCCCAGGGGGCTCAATATTTCTTCTCTTCTCCGGTCATCGACATTATTCCTAGGAAAGATAGCATACAAGCCGAAACTTTGTGCTCTGGCGCCAGGGAGATATTCAATGCTAGAGCTGTGGTACTGGCTAATGGATTCAAGCCCAAGCTGCCCCAAAAGCTAGGCCTGGGCAGAATTAAGAATTTTCTTGTCGGTGCTCAGGTCGAAATTGAAGCGAAAAACGTGGATGAATTCGAAATATACTTTGGTCAGGAAATAGCACCGGGTGCATTTGCCTGGCTTGTGCCGACTTCAGCAAACAAAGCGTATGTTGGCCTTTTAGCAACATCGCAAGCCAAGCTACATCTGCAAAAACTTCTCAACAATCTCTTCAGCCAGGGTAGGATAGCAAGTCGGGAGGTGGAAATCAGGCAAAAGGCTGTGCCCGTAGGAACTTTAGCCCGCAGCTACGGAGACAGGATACTGGTTATTGGAGATGCTGCCGGACAGGTGAAGCCTACTACCGGTGGAGGAATATACTTTGGGCATCTTGGTGCCCGGATAGCTGCCGGCGTGCTTGATGAAGCTCTCAGCGGTGATAATTTAACTGCAGGCCAGCTTTCGTGCTATCAGAAGCAGTGGAAGGCAAAAATAGGCAAGGAACTCTCCCGTGGCCACTGGGCCAGATGGGCTTATACCAAACTAAGCGACCGCCAAATCGAGAGAATATTCAACATGGTGGAATCTAGCGGCATGGCTGAGGATTTGTTTAGTTCAAGCAATCTTTCCTTCGATTGGCACAGCGGGTTGATTTTGGGTATCCTGAAGCGTAGCTCCGCCTATCCCCTGCTAAAAATCAGACATCTCTTTTCTCGTGAGGTCAGTTCATGACTCAAGCAAATTATCCTCCCCAGCATGTGGCTATTGTCATGGATGGCAATGGCCGGTGGGCAAAGAAACGCGGCTTGCCCAGGCTTGTGGGGCACAATGCGGGCGGTGAGAATATTCGTCCGGTGGTGAAGATTTTTGCCGACTACGGAGTAAAATATCTGACCCTTTATATGTTTTCCACCGAAAACTGGAATCGGCCCAGGATAGAGGTCGCAGGCTTGCTCAGTCTTCTAGCCAAGAAGATTGACCGGGAGGCTCAAGCTTTTCATCAAGAAAATATCCGACTGGTACATCTAGGCAGACTGGATAGGCTATCTCAGAAATTGAGGGAAAAGGTACAGGCAGCAGTCGAACTCACCAAAAATAATACTGGGCTTACACTTTGCCTGGCCTTTGATTATGGTGGGCGTGATGAAATTGTTCAGGCAGCCAAGCGTATCGCTAGCGCTGGTATTCCTCGTGACAATATAAATGAACCTGTGTTTGCCCAGTATCTATATAACCCTGATATCCCCGACCCTGATCTAGTCATACGTACTGGCGGTGAGAACCGCCTGAGCAACTTTCTCCTCTGGCAGGCTGCCTATAGTGAACTTTACTTCACGCCGGTGTTATGGCCTGATTTTGATCATAAAGACGTCGAGGAAGCGCTTTCTGAGTATAAACGCCGCCAGCGCCGTTTTGGCAAAATATGAGGCATTTAACAACTACTCAATTCAAAGTGCAAAATGACAGAGCAAGGGTTAAAAAAATTGCGTTTTGAGTTGTGATTTTTGAATTTCGATATTGTTTAGGATTTGGTGCTTGGAATTTGAAGCACTCTGGCGATTCGGATTGCTAAGCGACCTCGACCTCCACTCCCACTATGCCGATAGGAATCCTCCATCAACAGGTATCAGCGCTCCGTGAACATAGCTGGATAAATCGCTGGCCAGGACCACAGCAATACGAGCCACTTCATCCGGTTGCCCGCCTCTCTTGAGGGGCAGACGGGTGCTAAACAATACGCCAGTTCTAAGCAGACTCAGCCGGAGCTGGGTGATTTCCTTGGCCACGGCTTTTGTTCCCGGAGTTATTATTCCGCCCGGTACGATGACATTTATTCGGAAACCGTTTTTGCCGTATTCCTTGGCCAGAGATCTGGTCAGAGCGATGACTCCCGCCTTGCTTATGCTATAAGAAGCCATGCCTTCTACGAAAGGCATGATTGCCTCGATAGAGCCAATATTGATGATGATTCCGCCTCTCTTTAATCGACTCTTTATCATGTGCTGGCACATCAGGAAAGTTGATTTTAAGTTAATGTCCATCACCCTACTAAAAAAGGCATCGTCTACTTCCAAGAAATCCATGAAAGGATATATTCCAGCATTGTTTACCAGTACGTCAGGCTCTTTCCCTTTCAATTCCTTCCATAGGGCATCTATTTCCTCTTCCCGGGAAAGGTTCACTTTATGAAGGTTGATTTCCACTTTGAACTTCGAAAGCTCCTCGGCTACAGTCCTCAACCCCCGTTCGTTTATGTCTACGAGTTCCAAATCCGCACCCGCCTCGGCAAACCTATAGGCCATTGCCTTGCCAATACCAAGTGCCGAACCAGTTATCAAGGCTTTTTTCCCTTTCAGAGAGATAAGTTCAGATAGAGGCTTTAAAACTTTCATGGCGATACTCTAGACTATTGGAATATGCATTATGTAGCTGCTTTACACTATTATACCACGGTGCGGGGTAGTTCCTAAGCCAGTGTGATATGTATTTCAGAACAGGCTTCAGCAATGGTAGGCTCCGGGTAATATTATATAATTGAAACGAAGTATGCCGAGGCATACTTCTTAATTATGGTCTCAATAATCGTTCTGTTGGTGGTTTTTGTCCTCATCGCCGTCCGGCAAATCGGCAGGTTCCGCCTCCAGATATGGCAGGCAATGCTGCTCGGGGCACTGACGGTATTGCTCACGGGACAAATCTCTCTGGCTAAAGCCCTCCAGGCCATCAACTTGGATGTCATACTCTTCCTGTTTGGCATGTTCGTGGTCGGCCAAGCGCTGGAGGAGAGTGGCTACCTTTCTCACCTTTCATCGCGGCTGTTGGAACGAGCTAAGACAGCAGACCGCCTGTTACTCCTGATATTATTTGGTGTTGGGCTGATATCGGCTTTCCTGATGAATGACACACTGGCTGTTATTGGCACCCCGGTGATGTTGCAGATTGCCCGAAAGACAGGTATTCGCCCCAAGCTGCTGCTACTATCGCTAGCTTTCTCCGTCACCATTGGCAGCGTGATGAGTCCTATTGGCAACCCGCAAAACCTGTTGGTCGCCATCAACGGAAATATTTCCAATCCATTCGTCACTTTTCTCCACTACCTGGCGGTGCCAACTCTCATCAATCTTTTTCTGGCATACCTCCTTCTCAAATTCTTCTATAGAGAAGACTTGAAGAACGAGCCACTGAATCACTCAGCTGACCCCATTACAGACCCAGCACTGGCGCGATTGTCGAAGATATCCTTGATTATTATTGTGGCCCTGGTGCTCGCTAAAATAACCACCTCTCTTCTGAACCTTGGTATTGATTTCCGGCTTACCTATATTGCCCTAGCAGCAGCGTTGCCCATCATCTTGTTGAGTCCCCGTCGTCTCGGAGTGGTCCGTAGAATCGATTGGACTACTCTGATTTTCTTTGCGGCGATGTTTGTCCTGATGCGGAGCGCCTGGGATTCAGGGTACTTCCAAAATGCTATTGCTGACCTGCACCTCAATCTCCGTTCCGTCGGCATTATTATGGGGGTAAGTATTGTGCTGAGCCAGCTAATCTCAAATGTTCCGCTGGTAGCTCTCTACCTGCCTGTGCTGAGTCATCTAGGTGCAGCGACTAAGGAAATGGTGGCCTTGGCAGCCGGCAGCACCATTGCCGGAAACCTTTCCATCCTCGGCGCAGCCAGCAACGTCATCATCATTCAGAACGCTGAGAAGAAGGCTGGAGAAACCTTGACCTTCTGGGAGTTTGTAAAGATAGGCATTCCCCTGACGGTAGTGAACACGCTGGTCTACTGGTTGTTCTTTCTGCTTTTCTGAAGGTTGAGAAGGAAAATCAGGCGGTAACCGTGGAAGGCTGGCAAATTTGAATCCAGATATTGCTAATTTAATTACCTATGGTGGGCCACAGGGTACAATAGCAAGAACCTTCACGCTTGCCTTCGCCTTGACCTTTTAGAGACTATAATTGCAGATTGCTTCGAGGGCAAGATGACTGAGATATTTGACCTAGGGGACAAATACAAGGGAAGACTCAATTCCCACGCGCTGAGGCGCCTCAGTGATTGGCTGGGGCAAATTCTGACCGAAGTGCCACAGATACGCCAACTCACCGAGGAACAACTTAACGCAGACCTAGATACTTATCTAAATAACGACGAAAGGGTTGAATTCAGTAAATGTGAGGACGACATAGTAGGGTGGCTGTGCAAATGCCTCGATACTGGAGACACATTTTTCCGCTTGGCCTATGATGAGCGGGTCATTGACCCGATGAGCCGAATCAAATCGTTGATAATAGAGGCATATCGAAGAGCTGACGCGAAACGACGAAAAAAGGAATACGACGACAGATGGTGTGCTGCATTTGTATCCATAAAACCGCCTGTCGATGATGCCAAGAAATATCTGAACGATAAGGAATACAACGAGTTTATACTAGCCGTCGGAAAAGCTATAGATGTGTATCTAGAAAAGGGCGCAGCATACTTAGCTGACGTGAAGGCTTTTGATTATGACTGGTGGTTAAAAAAGATTCGAGAGCGCAAAAAGAAAGAGGCACAAAAAGAGCAGGCTACAAATACAGCCATTGAATACAATCGTCGCCTTAATCAAGAAATGGCGAAACTGACTGCTCGACTTGACCAAAAGCAGAGGGATCTAGGAAGTTATTTCCGGGCAAAAATTCAGGATAAGCGGCATACCAATCACGACTTTGATTATGTCCTCTCCAAAAAGGATGAAATGAATTTTGACAGTACGCTGGTCAGCATGGCCAACAAGAGATTAGAGCAACTTTGCCCGGAGAGCTTGCGTCAGTTTATCGTTCTTCCATCTCAACACTATAGGCGCTATTACCCGTTGCCGTCAGCAAGCTACAGTTTTGAAGAAGTGCCGTCTCTCAATTTCAGCTTTGATATTTTTGTTGCTGCTTATGCAGAGGTTTGGTTGAGACCAGGAAACATAAGCTTCGACGGATACGAATTTCTCCTACCATGGCTAAAAGACGAGAACGGCTTGCCCCTCTTAGAGAAGTCAAAGTTTCTTGGTTATTATTACTTGATTCTTAGACCTGAGGACCTCGGTGGCCATGTATTCTGGGAAACTATTCCGCTGGTTCTCTTGAAGGGGTTACTCAACGGTGAAGCGAGGCCTTACGGAAGCACAATTTTGGAGGCCACGGACAGTGTCATCACGTATAGTGTCCAAGGATTTGAGGAGGAAATTGAAGTGCCGGATAAGTTCGCCGATTATCTGAAGGGAATCGGTAGCATTGACGAGATGGTTAGCATAGGTATTATGACTGAAAAGGTGGGCAATATCGTCAAGGCTGCACTTGGCGAACTGGAGGTAAAACGTAAAATTCAACCAGTTCAAAAGAGGGCCGGAGGAAGAGACAGTATAAAGGAAAAGGCTTTTCGGTTATTTGACGAAGGTAAAAGACCAAGCGACCCCGAAGTGAAAGCTTTAGACATCAAACCGAACTCAGCTTACCGCTACTATCAGGAGTGGAAGAAAACTTGCAGTCGCAGCCAATCTTAGTGCAATTTTGGTGATAAATCATAGTAGTAATCACAGTGGAAAATCATGGGATCAGTCCTAGTCAATCATAGCAGCCAGTCATAGTGCCAATCATGGTAGATCATAGTGACGATCACAGTACTTCGCTAGGCCTTACAAAGAAGCGATTACAACGATTTAGCGCATGCGGTCCGAGTCATTTGCCTGCCCCTCACTCGCGCTGCACTTTTCTACGGCCTGTGCAGCTGGGTAACAAAACAAGTTTTTGTGCAATTTCACCCTCGAGTATATTCTAGTCCTCTGCCTCCCCGCCTATTTGTCAATACCACTAGAGCCACTGAAACTACTACCAGCAAGCCTAGTATGGCCATCTTCTCTGCTGGAATAGTGTTGACGGCTACGGCGCTCATGGCCACAGCGGGCAATAGCCCAGCTCTCACTATTGGCTTTAGGCTGGGATGCTCAGTTATGAACTAGGCTATTGGCGGATGACCTCGTAAAAGAATTATAGTGAACTCGTAATAGAGTTTCTTCGAGCCACTGATAATTAGTAGGAGTCTGATTTGGTGTTCGAGTCTATTCTGTATGATGTAAAAAGGCTCTATTCAACAAAACATCAGATATTCTTTCTAATCCTTTTTGAGATATAGTATCCTGGGCATATTGTTCACGGTAGCTATTGATTAATTTCATCGGATCTTTTTCTGCTTCTAACTCGCCTGCGTTAACTATATCTAATATAGTCCTGAATAAGTCCTCTCCTTGTCTTACATTCTTTGTGACTGGATAGCCCCTATTTGGAAGTGTATACCAAGTATAGATGACAGCGGCAGCTCGAGTAACTAAGTACCAACTGCGTTCCTTATTTGCTTTTATTGGATCGGAAATACCAGCTAATAACAAAGCATTGGCTAGGAGTACGTAGGCATCGCCGTAATTTTCGTCCTCTGCTATAGCTAGTTGGCAGTTTCTTATTACCTCGATAAGGTTGTTAGCTAACGCAAATTCATCTTTAGCTCTGAAGGGTTGTTCAGCACGTTTCCAATATTTGTTAGCTTCATTGAAGTATTTCCCCGCAGTACGAGCTTTATTAAAGCGTTTGAATATGCTCATATCTCCATCACCATAACCTAACTATGCCATTAAGATCTGATTACCCTTATGAGGACAATCCGTCTCAATACCATTCCTTAGAAAAACTTTCATCTATGTCTTCCTGCTGGGTTACATGTTCCAGAAGAGGTACATTATCTCAGTGGTTACGATTATATCAACACGTTCCTGCATTCACAATGGCCTAACCTCTTAGCACTATCACTAGCTCAAACTCTTACTCTCGTACATCGTATTTTCAGTTGACTAGCGCAACCCTGAATGCCATTCAACATTTGTTAGGAATGTTGGGTAACAAAACAGGCTAATGTGCAATTTCACCCTCAGGTGTGCTCAGGACCTCTGCCTCGTCGCCTTGTCACCAATATAGCCACTGCCACCACTGAAACGAGCGTCAGCAAGCCTAGTATAGCCATCTTCTCGACCGGAGTAGTGTTGACGGCTATGGCGCTCATGGCCACAGCAGGCAACAGCCCAACCCTCACTATTGGCTTCAGGCTGGGATGCTCAGTTATAAACTCAGCCATAGGTGGACTAACTTTGTAGTAAAGCTCCACCAAAGCTTCTCCTACAGGGTTAGTAAGCAGATACCGGTCTCTGAAATCCCGCAAAACCCCTATTTCCTTTGCCATCGGAGTGCCATAGGCAGCAGTGGCTATGAAGCATCCCCCTTTGATCAGGATGTGACCATAGATGTAGAGGTTGTCGCCGAGTATAGCTTCTCCCGGAACAGGGCTCACTTCAACTCTTAGCGTGTAGTTTACGTACAGTTTCAAATCGCCAAGATCCGGTTTAGGTGGAATATAGTAATCCAATGGGACGTCCGTTTCAGGCGGGAGAGGCGTGGTATGTGCTCCAATTATCGTGTCATTAAGGTATGCTGTCACTTCGACGGTTTCATTGTAGTTACCTACGTTGCTGATCATTACTTTTATGTTGCATCCCGGATAGACTTCTCTGTAAGGTAAGGTCACATACTTGACCATCACATCATGGGTTGGAGCATAGTAGCCGTGTATCACTATATCCACTGGTATGGGTTGGCCTAAATAGTCATGAAACTTCACGTTTTCTAGGGAGATGCTTGAATTGCCAAGCCTGAGAGTCTTGAAGTTTGCAGTCGCTAACACCCCAGTTCCGTTCACGCCCGTTGCGTTTCCGTAGACTGTGGCAACGAATTTTATGAGACCTTTCGTATTGTCTATGTCTATGTCTTTTTCAGCCCAAAAGACTGGCCCCTCTGTTGCCAAGAATGGTCCTTCTTCAACACTCGTGCATTGTAAAACGGTTGGATCAAAGGTTAAGTTTGCTTCCCAAGCGGAAAACCCAACCACACTCGAAGCGATTATGTTGACTGATGGACTTTGACCACTGATTTCGGTTGGATCAATAGAGGCTGTAGTGCCTATCCTGAAATAGTCGTCTGACACATCTTCAGCGGAGCGTGCCCCGGTCTTGTTGGTGACATACTCAGTGGCATCAACCCTAACTTTGTAGTTTCCACACGGAAAACTCGAGAGGTCGACCCATAGGCTGTATTCTCCAATAGGTGAAGACTGAGCGTACGCCTGCGCTAGTAAGAACTGTTGGGTTTCGGACTCCAAAGAAACATCGAACAGGAGGGGTTCTTGAGTGCTTGCGTTCCACTTGATTTCTTGCATCCCCGTAAATGTCTTGTTTCCACTGGGTGAAACAACAGTTATCGAGGGAGGCAAAGTGTATGGTGTCAAATTGCCTACTCCTTGGATTGTAATGTCAACGCTGTCTTCGGCCATGCGTCCCGATGAGTCGTACGCTATTATGCGCAATTTGCAATTATGGCCGTATAGCTCTGGTGGAATCTGCCAGTTGAAGAGACCAGTATTTGGAAGGCCTACTGCAATGGGTTCAGTGGATGTTTTCCCTTGGCTGTTCGTTGTTACATAGTAGATTTCGACATAAATGCCAAGATTACTAATCACAGATTGCGTCAGCCCATAATTGACTTTAGCTTCCCATCTGATTGGACAAATCGTATTCGATTGGAGCACTTGCATAGGTTTTGGAGAGAACAAATCTACAGAAGTATAGATGATAGGATCAACTCTCGCTCTCCAAGATGGTGGATATATTATTACCACGTCGCTAAACTCCGGCGCAGGATTGCCGCCACTGGGGTTATCCAATTCAAACAAAGTCACCATTGGTTCTGTGACTGGTGGCGCTATCCATGCGGTGTTTTGGTCATACCTCATGTCCGGGTTGTACGGGTATCCTTGTTGTTCCCAATCAGGTGGATCCACAAAGTAAGGCTTACTTGGGTATTCTTTATCTGAGAATGTCCAACCGAAGGGATTGCTGTCATATCCTGACTTTAGCGGTTTTAGGTCGGCAATGTATAATTTGGTCAGTTCGGTCATTTGTGTTCCTTGATTCCACCGAATGTACAATGTTTGGCCACTTACTATAGTAGTCGGGTTGTCCCCCACCACGTAATTGGGGAATACAGTTGGGGGGTTTTCAAACCTTATCCAACAATCGTATCCGTGGGGGAGGCCTCCACCAGGGTAGAAGAAGTTGTAAATGAACTGAGCCGTCCTTAGTTCAGCTGCATATGCGGACTCCATAACGTCTGTAATAGACTGCTGCGTCCATTCTGAACACTCAGCAACGAATGTGAAAGGATCCCATGGTGGGTCTCGGTCATAGACGAAGAAGTCTTGCCACGCACTTTGACTATGCAATGTTGTAAGCGAATCATCATCCAATTGCCAATCTTTGTCCCAAGACTGCTGCGCATACTCACACTCCACGTAGTAAACGGCGCAAGTATCATATAAGTAGCCTATGTTAGTAGAAGCATGGAACCAGATACAACAGTCCTGAAGCATGTGACAGGCCATACCAAGCCACCACATAGCCTCTTGCTCATAGGTAGTCGCGCCACATATACTCGGATTCGGGCCTATGTTATCCAAACAGTTCTTTGCGAGGTTGAAATAGTCGTCGGCGGTTTGACCAGCAGTACGTAGATTTGTGCAAAAGATAGGTAGCGTGTAAGTGCTGAATCCCTCTTGAAACTGATCCATAGTAGCATAGCATGTGTCTGCCCACTCAAGAACCTTCAAACCATACAACCAGCCAGGCAAACCTGATCCTATCTTCCACGTGCTATCTACCCATGTATCCACTGGATCACCATCACCAGGGCAGTGAACATAGAAGTGGTACTGCTTCGGATTGCCATTTGCGTCGAAGGCCATAAGGTCAGCATCCTCAGCGCCTCTTTCTAGCCAGTGAAGATTCTCATGGACTTCGTCAGCAACATATTCTAACTGCTCTTTATCCGAAAACCCTTGCTTAGCACTAAACCTGAGTATGGTTTCTACGGAATCCAACAACGATCCGTGTGTTGACCCATTCCAAGCTTCAACAGGCTTTGGTAGAATCATTATCGGAATCATGCTCACTAGAAGCACAGTCACCAATGTCGCTATAATCACTATTTTTTTCATTTCTTCTTCTCATTTTCCCTATTCAGTTGTTAAAGGGGCGGAGTTTAGTTCTCCGAAATCTTAGTTCATACTACATCACCTCCCGCACGGGCAAGCCTCCACTATCAGGCAGCACTCCGACTAACACAGGCACCAGTGCGGTCCTAGGGGTTTTACCCACCAATTTCCGTCTCCTCCAGGTTTGTGTAGTTGCTTCATTCATCAGGCACAATCGCCCAGTAAACTGGGCAACTGCTTTTTGAACAGCCCTAGGTTAGGAAAGAGAGGATTGATTTTGCTATGGCAGGAAAAAAGAGCCGAGTTCACATGTCTACATATGCTCGGCTGAGCATCGTGGGAACTACCGCAACCCTCTGCCGCATACACTTGACCACCAACCCTTATATTAATCTTAAACTGTTGTTTCTTAGAGAGCTATTCTTACAGATACTATTATACCACTATCTAAGAAATTGTCAATAGTTTTTGTGCGGTGTCCAAGACATATTATGGAGTTAAGGAGTCACAAAACGCTACAATGTGCAATGTAAGGTCGACTGAGCCCCGGAAGACTCAGCCGCCGATGGGTACGATATACTGCTTTACAAGACGTGTCTTTTGCCGGTATTCACACTCGACCCTGCTATATGCTTGCGGATGCCGTTCCTATAAAAATATTACCAAGACTTTATGCTCCTAGTGAAGTGTTGAAAAGACATATCCAACTAGTGCGGTCTAGCTTTTGTGAATGGATGACATTGTGGATGCCGCACATCTGTACGCCGTCGAAGAATTTACCCTTTGCTTGGCGACAGGCGTGAAATTCTCTTTTTGAAGGATGGATGAGTAGGAGTGTCTCCGGGTCTATAAATAAGTCTTGCAACTTGTTCAAGTGCATAGACCATGTCCATTCTCCCGACATGCTCAGCTGCTATGGCATCAGCCTGGTATTCGTTGCGCCAAGAAATTAGAGAGATCACGAGAATGCATACGGTGAAAGTGAGCAGAAGCGGAATTATAGGCCAAGAAGTCGCGATATGTCCATAGACCAATATTGGAATAAACATGAGAAAGGGAGACAAACCTTTTATAGAATGTCTCTTCCTTAGATGAGCAAGCTCATGTGCAAGAACACCTTTCAATGCTCGATTATCGAGCCTACAAAGGAGGGTGCAACCTATATGCACCGTGCCTCCATAATGGAGTTTGTAACCTGAGAAGAATGGTCGAGGTTCCGACCTCGCACTTTCCAATCCAGGTGCAATTTCAAGTGATTTGGTCGGATGTAACTCTACATTCATTTCGCTCGCTAGCTCAGCCATAATGTTCATTGTTTCCTGACGTCTGAAGCAATTCAGGTTGTCCTTGCGTAGATTCCTGGGCAAGAATCTAAAAAGGGCGATGAACAAGATTATGACTGAAATACCAATAAAGACCGGCCTTATTTCCGCGACTGAGAGCAGTGCAATAACCAGAGCAATAGACACAAGTAAAATGACTAAATGGTCAAATGAAGCCTCATAGTATAGGTGCTTGAATCTATTTTTCACCACTGTGATTATACCAGCTTGCTAGCTGGGCGAGGTAGACACTGTTGAACGTCTCTGCTCAGATTCTTGGTTCTCAATATGCCTTGGAGTAGACCCAAGCCATATAATAGAGTTGTGATTGGTCAAGCTACCGCTTGTTTCCTTATTAATGTCCAACATTATGAGTTATTGTTAGATTCCTTCCACAGCAATGTCCAATTTATGCCTAGCAAGTAATTCCTTCACAGATTTGCCCAATCCTTTGTTTAGCTTATCCGCGCCATCTTGTTCGGTAATGAAAACCAAACCTTTTAGTTTCTTAGCATGGTGTTGATTGTAAATAATGACTTTGAAAATGTCTCTGTAGAACTCGTGGTGTGGATTCTTGCCAGAGACTTTCATTTCGTATGCCATGTTGACAGAGTGGTCAATGAGGTCTATCTTCTCCTTTAGCCCCTCTTTGATAGGCACCTCGCACTGTATGTCATTGGAAACCACATCTTGTTGCCAAGCTTTTGTAACCTTGGTTGCCTGTTTGTCTCCTGTACTCTCGTCTGAGGTAGTTCGCCAGTGTCGTTCATATGCCAGCCTTGCAGATTCAGTGATTTTGTTGCCTTCCATATACTCACTCCTTTCCGTATGTGCATATAATAAAGCAAATATGGAAATCTTTGCCACAAATAGCATAAGGAATTGCGGTATTCTGGGGGAAATAATACCTAATTTGTAGTAGGCCTAATTAGTATGATGTCTCTGGAATTCCTCCTGTGTGAAGCAATTGACCCGTGTGATACAATAGATAGTGTGGGCCCTCCATGAGGGTAGATTGGTAGCGGAGAAAGTGCATAATCCCATGATCCAAGGCGGGGTAAGAGAGAGAAGAACAGAGGGTCGTTTGAAGTAACATTAACGGGGGTATCCAATGGCGAGAAGAGCACCTTCCAGCCAGAGTTCTCATAGGCCACAGAAGTCCAACGGAGCCAACTTAGGCTTTGAGGAGAAGATGTGGCGAGCTGCTGACAAGTTGCGCAGCAATATGGATGCCGCCGAATACAAGCATGTTGTCTTAGGCTTAGTCTTTCTAAAATATGTTTCTGATGCTTTTCAAGAAAGGCATCGACAGTTGGAGCTTCTGACTGCAGACCCGACCAGTGACTATTTCGTTAAAGACCCAAGGGAGCGTTATGAGGTATCTGAAGAGAGGGATGAATACCTCGCCGAAAACGTTTTCTGGGTGCCAAAAGAGGCAAGATGGCCATATCTTCAAGCCAACGCCAAGCAGCCGACCATCGGTAAGCTGATTGATGATGCCATGGATGCCATCGAGCGGGACAATCCCTCTTTGAAAGGTGTCTTGTCCAAGGATTATGCCCGCCCAACCCTGGATAAGCAGAGGCTCGGCGAATTGATTGACCTTATCGGAACTGTTGGCCTGGGAGATAAAGAAAGTCGCTCCAAGGATATCCTCGGGCGGGTATACGAGTACTTCCTGGGCAAGTTTGCCAGCGCCGAGGGCAAGAAGGGCGGCGAGTTCTATACCCCGCGCTGCGTCGTCCGTCTGCTGGTGGAGATGATAGAGCCGTTCAAGGGGCGTGTCTACGACCCCTGCTGTGGCTCCAGTGGTATGTTTGTGCAGAGCGAGGAATTCATCCGCCAGCACGGCGGGCACATCGGCGATATTTCGGTCTATGGACAGGAATCTAACCCGACGACATGGCGCCTCGCCAAAATGAACCTGGCAATTCGCGGCATTGAGGCAAACCTAGGCTCTCAGCATGCCGACAGCTTTCATAATGACCTCCACAAGGACCTTAAGGCGGACTTTATCCTGGCTAATCCACCTTTTAACATGAGCGATTGGGGCGGCGAGCGCCTGCGCGATGATGTCCGCTGGAAATACGGTGTCCCTCCAGTAGGCAATGCCAACTATGCTTGGGTACAGCACATGATTCACCATCTCTCCCCTACAGGTATCACTGGTTTCATGCTAGCGAACGGCTCCATGTCTTCCAATCAGTCCGGAGAAGGCGATATCCGGAAGAATATAGTCGAGGCTGACCTGGTGGACTGCATGATTGCCTTACCACCGCAGCTATTTTACGGCTCACCAATACCTGCCTGCCTGTGGTTTCTTGCAAGAGACAAACGCAACGGTAAGTTCCGTGACCGCCGACGGCAGACGCTCTTTATTGATGTTCGCAAGATGGGATACCTAGTGGACAGGGTACACCGTGAGCTGAGCGAAGAAGAAATAGCACGTATCTCCGGGGCATATCACGCTTGGCGCAGCGAGGCAACGGCGAGTAGCCAGAATATTCCTGGATTCTGCAAGTCAGCATCTACCGAAGAGATTGCTGCATATGGTTATGTTCTCACCCCAGGTCGCTATGTGGGTGCCGAGGATATCGAGGATGACGGCGAACAATTTGAAGAAAAGATGGCAAGCCTGACGGCAAAGCTGAAAGAGCAGTTCCAGGAGTCAGCAAGACTGGAGGCTGCTATACAAAGGAATCTTAAGGATCTGGGATATGGCTAGCGAATATCCCATTAACAAACTCGGCTCAGTAGCCCAGATTATTATGGGACAATCACCACCTGGAAGTACCTATAATGAGGTAGGTGATGGTCTACCATTCTACCAAGGTGTTGTGGATTTTGGCACTCGTCATCCCTCACTGAGAATCTACTGTTCTGAACCAACACGGATAGCTGAGCTTGGCGATATTCTGTTTAGTGTCCGAGCTCCAATCGGCCGGGTAAATATTGCTTCTGAGCGTTGTTGCATCGGGCGCGGTCTGGCTGCAATCCGGCTAAAAGATACACAAGACCGTACATTTGTTGAGAGTGTGCTCAAAGGTATGTCTAATCGATGGGGAATATTTGAGGGAGGGGGTTCTGTATTTGGTAACGCCAGGAAAGAGGATTTACAGTCCTTGGAGATAATCTGGCCAGCTCTAGAAGTGAGGCGCGCCATCGCCCACATCCTGGGCACGCTGGATGACAAGATAGAGTTGAACCGCCGCATGAACCAAACGCTCGAAGCCATGGCGCAGGCTCTATTCAAAAGCTGGTTTGCGGACTTTGAACCATTCCGAGAACAGGGCATGCATGATTCGTCACTTGGGGAGATACCAGTGGGGTGGGAAGTGGGGAAAATTAGCGATATTGCAGTTCTTAATAGAGAAAGCATTAACCCAAGCGACTATCCTAATGAGGTTTTTGACCATTATAGTATCCCGGCTTTTGATGAAGGGCATATGCCGAAAGCCGAGATAGGCGGCCAAATAAAAAGCAACAAGTTTAAAGTACAGCTTGAAGCAGTTCTTATATCTAAGCTCAATCCTCGATTCCTAAGGATCTGGCTCCCCTTCGATAATGGATCTTGTCGTCCTGTATGTTCTACCGAATTCCTAGTAGTTACTCCAAAAGAGAAAATGGGACGCGAGTACCTTTACTCTCTGTTTAGCTCAGATTCCTTTCAAGCGATATTTTCAACACTTGTGACAGGTACTTCTGGTAGTCATCAACGGGTTAAACCCGAGGATTTGATGGCTATAAATACCGTAATACCGCCAGTGAAAGTCTCTACCAGCTTTTCAAATGCGGTGCGGCCACTACTCACCTTGATAAACCGCAATCTTACTCAGAACGGCACACTAGGTCGCATCCGAGACGCTCTGTTACCTAAGCTGCTATCTGGAGAGATACGGGTAAAGGATGCTGAGAAATCTCTGGAGAATAAACTGTGAAACGTGAAACTCGTTTGCTTTTGGGTAAAGCCTGCGATTCGCTCACGTTGAGCATTGAGTTCTTCAATCGTCCTCATGATTTAGGGCGTGCTACTACCACGCTGATTTTGCTTGACCATGCTTTTGAGATGTTACTCAAAGCGTGCATAGTCCATCGTGGTGGACGAATTCGCGAGAAACGGGCTAAAGAGACGCTGGGTTTCGACAAATGCGTCCGGTGTGCATTAAGTGATGGCAGTATCAAGTTTCTGAATGAGGAACAGGTTATTACACTGCAAGGGATTAACAGTCTGCGAGATGCTGCTCAACATCACCTATTAGATATTTCGGAGAATCAGCTTTATGTCCATATTCAGGCGGGGGTGACCCTTTTTAGAGACTTGCTAAAGTTGGTTTTCGATTGGGACCTGTGCGAGCTGTTGCCGAATAGAGTTCTCCCTGTTTCAATATCTGCGCCCTTAGATTTAGCTGCGCTGTTTGATAATGAGGTAGCCGAGGTTGTAAGGCTACTTCAGCCGGGCTCCAGAAAAAGACTGCAAGCGCAGGCAAGATTGCGTCCGTTGGCCATTCTGGATGCCAGTATAAAGGGTGAAAAAGGGCAACCACCTCCAGGAAAATTAAAGCGACTTGGAAGTGAGTTAGTTACGGGAAAAACATGGCAAGAATTATTTCCTGGCGTAGCATCCATTGAAATTACAGCAGGAGGGGTAGGGCCAAGTTTATCCTTAAGATATACCAAGAAAGAAGGTGTGCCCATTCATGTCGTGCCAGAAGGGACACCGGGAGCTGCAGTCGTCGCAGTCAGGCGTGTCGATGAATTGGGGTACTATTGTTTGAGCCTTCATCAAGTTGCTGAGCAAGTGGAACTTACCGTGCCGAAAACACTGGCGATGGTTAGATACCTTGGTATTCAGACCAACCGTGAATATTTTAAACCTTTTAAACTTGGTAGTGTTGAGTACAAAAGATATTCTCAAAAGGCAACTACAATCATTATGGAAGAATTGCCGAAAGTCTCAATTGACGAGATTTGGAAGACTTATGGCGTTAGACCGCGAAAGGCCGTATGAAAGTAGTTGGAGGAAGCATATGAACAAGATTGATGCACGGTCAAAGACAATTCGAGAGCTGCTAGAAAAAACGAAATACAGTATAGATTTCTATCAGAGGGAGTACAAGTGGAAGAAAGAGCATGTTTCTGCCTTGTTGGATGATCTAGAAACAAAGTTTCTCTCCCAATATGAAGAAGGCCATGAGCCACGGAAAGTTCAGGAATATGCGCATTACTTTCTTGGACCCATAATAATAAGCCGGAAGAATGGTACTAACTCTATCGTAGACGGGCAACAGCGCCTAACTACACTGACGCTCCTTCTGATCTACATAAACAATTTACAGACCGAAACATTGAAATCAGATCCTTCATTACGCCAAGTAGAGATTAAGAGCCTTATTTTTTCCGAAAAATTCGGGGCCAAGTCATTCAATATTGATGTAGATGAGAGAGCAGCATGTATGGAGGCTCTATTTAATAACTCGCCATTTAACCCCGAAGGGATAATCGAATCAGTGCGCAACATCTTAGATAGGTTTAATGACATAGTCCAGCTATTTCCCGAACCGCTGAAGAATCGTACTTTGCCGTATTTCATCGATTGGCTAATAGAATGTGTAGACTTGGTTGAGGTCGTAGCTTATTCAGATGACGATGCCTACGCGATTTTTGAAACCATGAATGATAGGGGCCTAAGACTAAGCTCCGCAGAGATGTTAAAAGGTTATTTATTGGCTAATATCAAAGATGATAACCAGAGACGACAGGCGAATGCTTTATGGAGAAAGCGTACATTTGAGTTTTTGACGCTCGCTGACGGTGACGAGAAGGAAGCAGAGGAATTCTTCAAAGATTGGCTACGTTCTCAGTATGCAGAAAGCATTCGTGAACGCAAGAAAGATGCAAAAAATGAAGACTGGGAATCACTCGGCACAAGATACCACAAATGGGTGCGAGACGAGCATAAGAAACTCAAATTAAGCGACGGTAAAGATTTTGCTGAGTTCATATTGCGAGATTTCAACTTCTATAGCTCAATCTCCATGAAAATATGGAAATCAGCCATAGATATAGCACCAGGCCTGGAATACGTCTATTACAATTCTCTAAATAACTTCACTTTACAAGATGTTTTGATTCTCGCATCAATAAGTCCAGATGATGACGCAGCTGTCATTGATAAGAAAATACGGCTGGTTGCTGGCTACATAGACACTTTTATTGCTCGGCGTATCGTGAATTTCAGAACCCTCAGCTACTCATCAATTGTCTATACTATGTTCAATCTGATGAAAGAAATCAGACATAAGAGCGTAAAAGATTTAGCGCAGCTCCTAAAAACTAAGGTAGCTAATATGGAAGAGTCCTTCGACGGGGTTAAGAATTTTTATGTGCACCAACAGAATCGCGGATATGTTCATACACTACTAGCACGTATAACCCATCATATTGCTGAGAAATGTGGAATCGATAGTAATATTGTCGTTTATCTTGATAGAACAGTGAAGCATCCTTTCGAAGTCGAGCATATCTGGGCAAATGACTACGAGCAGCACAAATCGGAGTTCAAAAATGAATACGAGTTCGGGGCTTTCCGTAACCGCTTTGGGGGCCTCATCCTGCTACCTGCTGACTTTAACAAAAGTTACGGGAAAAAAGGGTATAAAGAAAAGTTGGATGGCTATTTGGGACAGAACGTACTTGCGAAGACTCTGCATCCTAAATGGTATGAAAGCAATCCATCATTCATGAGGTACAAAGAGACTTCAGGTTTGCCGTTTAAGCCGTATCCAGATGCATTCACTAAAGCTAACCTGGATGAGAGGCAAGAGCTATACCGCCTCATCTGTGAAGAAATATGGAGTCACAGTCGTTTTGATTTGGAGATCTAATGGCGATAACGACAATTACAGAATCAGTTGTTGAAGAAGCCGCTCTGGACTGGTTCAAAGGACTAGGCTACCAGTATTTGCCTGGGCCGGACATCGCCTGCGACGGCACAAAGCCGGAAAGAGCGAGCTATGCCGATGTGATACTTTCAGACCGCCTGCGGGCGTCTTTGCGTGCTTTAAACCCGCATATCCCCACCGAGGCACTGGAGGATGCTTTCAAGAAGGTTTTGCGTTCTGAAAGTCCCAGCCTGATTTTGAACAACCGGAATTTTCACAGGATGCTTGCCGACGGTGTGGACGTGGAATATCGTAATAAGGAGGGGCGCGTCGTTGGCGACAAGGTTTGGCCAGTTGATTTTACGAACCCCGAACGAAACGACTGGTTGGTGGTCAACCAGTTTACTGTTGTGGAAGGACAGCACACTCGCCGCCCGGATATTGTGGTGTTTGTTAATGGCTTACCGCTAGCTGTAATCGAACTCAAAAATCCTGCCGATGAAAATGCCACCATCAAGGGAGCCTTCAACCAGTTTGAGACTTACAAATCGGATATCCCTTCACTTTTCCAATACAACGAGTTATTGGTCATAAGCGACGGCACCGAAGCAAGAGTCGGGACCATATCTTCCGGCTGGGAATGGTTTTTACCCTGGCGCACGATAGATGGTAAGAACGTGGCACCAAAGGGTATACCGGAACTTGAGGTACTCATCAAAGGCATGTTTGATAGACAGCGGTTCCTGGATATTATCCGCCATTTCATCTTGTTTGAGGTAGACGAAACCAGGGTTATTAAGAAAGTAGCTGCCTACCATCAGTATCACGCCGTCAACGCCGCCGTAGAAGCTACATTGAAGGCCACATCTCCTTCCGGAGACAAGCGGGTCGGCGTGGTCTGGCACACCCAGGGAGCAGGTAAGAGTCTCACCATGGTCTTCTATGCTGGCAAGATAATACTTCAGCCAGTCATGGAGAACCCTACCCTAGTTTTACTTACCGACCGCAATGACCTTGATAACCAGCTCTTTGATAACTTTGTGGTTGCCCAAGACCTGCTCCGTCAGAAACCAGTACAGGCGGAAACACGAGCTCATCTTCGGGAACTTCTGAAGGTGGCTTCCGGAGGCATTATATTTACCACCATCCAGAAATTCCTGCCGGAGAACGGGGAAAGCTTTCCCTTCCTCTCGAATCGACGCAATATTGTAGTGATTGCCGATGAAGCCCACCGCAGTCAATACGATTTTATTGACGGCTTGGCGCGAAACATGCGCGATGCCTTGCCTGAGGCTTCTTTCATTGGGTTCACTGGCACGCCCATTGAAAAGGCTGACCGCAGCACTCCGGCTGTGTTCGGAAACTACATCAGCATTTATGACATCCAGCAAGCTGTTGTAGATGGCGCCACCGTGCGCATTTTCTATGAAAGCCGGCTAGCAAAGCTGGAACTAAAAGAAGAAGAAAGACCGCACATTGATCCTGAGTTTGAAGAGGTGACCGAAGGCGAGGAGGAGACAGTAAGACAAAGGCTAAAGACCAAGTGGGCCAGGCTTGAAGCCATGGTTGGCACCGAGAAACGAATTGGGCTGATAGCGAAGGATATCATAGACCATTTCGACCAGCGGCTGCAGGTAATGGACGGCAAAGGGATGATTGTCTGCATGAGCCGCCGTATCTGTGTTGACCTGTACGACGCTATTATCAAACTCCGCCCGTCCTGGCACAGTGATGACGATGACAAAGGTGCCATCAAGGTAATCATGACAGGCTCCGCCAGTGACCCACCGAGCTACCAACCTCATGTCCGCAATAAGGACCGGCGCGAGTTTATTAAGAAACGTATGAAAGACCCGGCAGACCCTCTCAAGCTGGTTATCGTCCGCGACATGTGGCTTACCGGCTTTGATGCCCCCTGTCTCCATACGATGTATATTGACAAACCGATGCGTGGCCATGGACTGATGCAGGCCATTGCTCGGGTTAACCGCGTCTTTAAGGATAAACCGGGTGGGCTGGTGGTGGATTATCTGGGGATAGCCGATGAGTTGAAGAAAGCTTTGGCTGAGTACACGGAAGGCTCACGTGGCGAGACCGGTATTCCTCAGGAAGAAGCGGTGGCGATTATGCTTGAGAAATACGAAGTTGTCTCGACTATGTTCCACGGTTTCGATTATTCCCGGTTCTTTACCGGTACACCCGCCGAACGTATATCAATCATTCCTGCTACTATCGAGCATATATTGGTGCAACCAAGCGGTAAAGAAAGACTGCTTCAGGTCGTAACAGAACTGTCTAGGGCATTTGCTCTGGCGGTGCCCCACGAAAAGGCGCTGGAAATCAAGGATGAGGTAGGTTTCTTCCAGGCAGTACGCTCGGCAATTGCCAAGAATACCAGGGTACCTGGCAAAACCCATGAGGAACTTGATTCCGCTATCCGGCAAATCGTTTCCAAAGCCATTGTCTCGGACAAAGTCATCGATATTTTCAGCGCGGCCGGTCTGAAAAAGCCGGATATATCAATCCTCTCCGATGAGTTTTTGGCCGAGGTCCAGAAGATGCCACATCGCAATCTGGCCCTCGAGTTGCTCCATAAGTTGCTAAGTGACGAAATAAAGTCGCGGTCAAGAAAAAACCTCATTCAATCGCGCTCATTTGCTGAGATGCTTGAAAAAACCATCCGCCGGTACCAGAACCGCACCATCGAGGCGACTCAGGTCATCCTGGAGCTTATTGAGCTAGCCAAACAGATGCGAGACGCAAGGTCTCGAGGTGAAAAACTCGGGCTGAGTGAGGATGAGGAAGCTTTCTATGACGCATTGGAGGTCAACGATAGCGCCGTCAAAGTTTTGGGCGATGAGGTACTGAAGACCCTAGCCCGGAAACTGGTGGAAACGGTACGGCGAAATGCCACTATTGACTGGACGGTCAGGGAAAGCGCCCGTGCCAAGCTCCGGACTATGGTTAGGCGGCTCCTCCGAAAGTATGGATACCCACCCGATAAACAAGAAAAAGCCACATTGACCGTACTGGAGCAGGCTGAATTGTTGGGGAGAGACTGGGCTGGTTAAAATCGTCCCGACCATTTAATTTTGGAACCAAGGGAATATTAAATGAGTTTAAGTTTTAATAACGTACTATTTAATGCAGCTGGTGAAGCTATAGCGCCAGATGAAATAAGTAAAAAAATAGATGTTTTTGGGTATAAAGATGCTGTACACAGAATAATATGTGACTCTAAAGAATTAGACAGAGGTGGGGAGGTATTTGTCAAATGTACAGCGCATATACTATCAAATTTCGGAATGACTAGAAGTGGTCCTTTCAAGGGTGTGGCAATAAGAGAGAATGGAAGTGTGAACCGCAAAGAGATATTGCTAGCTTGCTGGAAGAATGTTGGGGCTCATCTAATAGAAATACGTAATGCAATACTTGAAAGTGGCCATTCTAGAGATAGATATCTTGTGGAACTGGGCGAGCCTGAACGTGCAGAATTGATAGCGAAAATTTGGTCAATTACTAAACAACTTTTGCCTTTAACCATGGGAAAAACTTCTTACGGTCTTGTCGGAGCGAGTAAGATACTATTTGCAGTTTTACCTGAAATTGTTCTACCAGTCGACAACAAGCAATGGTTGAATGTGTTCAAAACAGTTGATATTGGAGATGTCATAACTGGGATGATATTTGATATTCAACATTGGGAAAACGAAACAGGGGAGAAACTTAATGAAAGAGATCCCCAAAAACGATTAACTACGCTTCCATCTGTATACAACGTTATGGCAATGGCAGCCAGGCAGTAAAGAGTGGCGTAGTAGCCCGGGTCCAAGAGAGCTTGAGCTGCGCGTAAGGACACATTTCGTCATCATGTGCAATCCCACAGTGTCTTGACAACGTGGCTGAAAAGTGCTATTGTATAGACAGCGTAGCAAATCAAAATACGTTGCGGGGAGGATTTCGATGGGCACCAGCACGATCCGCGAAGAAACCTGGAAGACATTGTACGAGGCTTACTATCAAGAACTTGCTTCGGAATCTTTGGCGGCGGTATGGGAGCGCGTTGACATTGCTGTAATGTTCGTCGTTGCTCTGACAGCAACCGGTTCAGCGGTTGCAGGCTGGACTTTGTGGAGTCTTGCTGGTTGGAGAGTCCTGTGGGTCGTTCTTGCAGGAATCGCATCTGTTGCTTCGGTTGCACACGGGGCTATACGCGTGCCAAGCCGTGTCAAAGACCAAGGAGAACTCCGCGGCAAATTTTCCAAAGTGCGATTTGACCTTGAGACATTCTGGCAAGAATTGAATATGGGCGTTGACGTTGGCCAAGCACCAACAAGGTATGAGGAACTTCGGAAACAGTTGTCAGACTGTATGGCGCAAGCGCATCCTGATATCCTGTTTTCCAAGAGATTCCGTACTTCGGTTCAGAAGAGGCTTAACGACGAACTGAAACGGAAGGAGTATATTAAATGAGGCTGAGGATGAAAATGATACGTTCACAGAGACCTGGGCCGCCTCAACCAATACCTAGCCCTCGTCTCCGCAAGCTATGCATGTGACTTGGTGTGTCCCCCGCTATAGAGCCGCCAATACTGTTAGCAGAAAACAGCCAACCGGGCGATTATCTCAGATGTACTTTGCCCTCTCGAAATCCTTCAAGGTCTTGAGGCTTGCGTATGCCAGCGGAAAGAAGGGAGTCGATAGCTCTGCGTTGAAGTCAGCGAGGTACTCACCCTTGCCATGAGCGGTATGTATTGCTAACTTGCACAGCCCGTCACTATGGAGTAGCGACTACTCTCCTGGGCAGATATGAGGAAGCCATCAGAGTCACCACTGAGATGAGGTTCAGGCCAGAACAGGCTCTTAGCCGCCTCCAGCTCGCCGAATTGATTCTCAAGCACTACCCGCGGGAGAAGCCAGATGCCATCACCCATCCCGACTTCGCCATCGCCGAGTTCCGGGATATGAGAAAATGCAACCCGCGCTGGAGCGGACCCTCAGGCACAAGGAGATTCCCAAGGCATAAGTCCCTGCCTTAGAATTATCAGGTAACAATCAGCCAGATTGTGTCTTCAAGATTTACTTCTTAGTTCCGCCTAAGTTTCCACTAGTATTCAGTTTAGTATCCACTCGAGTTGGTTCTAGGTTCTAGTTCTAGTGTTGATTCTACGTTTGAACTACTAACTTCTGAGTTATAGCTTCTTACTTAGAACTCATAGCTAATAACATGGAACTTAGAACTTAGAACTTCGCGTTCCATGTTCTTATACATGGTTCTAGAAATTGAATAACTTGGCCAGCAGGTTTGGAAAGGGCATTCGAGCTATTCTTTAATGCTGTTTTATCCACTGAATAAGATCTTCCTTCAAAAATACCCGCTTTTTGCCTATCTTATGTGAAGGCAATCCCTCCCTTATAAGTTTATACACCGTCTGATGACTCACACCTAGAAAGTCTTGCGCTTCGGCAAAGGTGAAGAATATCCGGTCCACATTCTCCTTCGGCTTCTTTCTGGCCATCTCACTCTCCTATCTTATATTCTTATATTTGAATTGATGGTACATGGATAGGAGCGATTAGGCACAAATGGACACTAATTGATGATGATTGACACCTCTCCCTTGGGCCTGTATAATAGACTCATCTGTTCGACTCTTCTTTGGTCGGGGTTGAGCGATGAACACGTTTCATCATGGAGATTGTCTATTCGTTTTGAACCACGATGTCTTTCCCGGGTTAGTTGATTTGATCTACCTTGACCCACCATTCTTTACAGACAGGATACAAAAGGGCAAGATGAAATGGCAGCCAGGTGCTACGGAAATATCCTCTGAAGACCAAAGATGTCTTGGTCTGCGAAAGTGTGTTATTCCATAATAAAGTAGGCAGGATTTAGGGTATTGAAATAACAGAGCGGGGAGTCTGTCATGAAAACCAGACGCGAGTGGTTTCTGTTTTGCCTGCTAATTGTTGTAATCATTGTTGTAGTCGCTATCTTCCTTCATGCTCATGGCTATCAACCTACTGCTCCGGCAATCCAGAATGGCAAGACAGCTCCAATCGCACCCAGTGGTTTGACCGGTCAGGCTGCCTCATATTCACAGATTACGATTCACTGGCTTGATAACTCAAAGAACGAAGATGGTTTCAGGATTTATCGCAATGGAGCACTACTCGAATCAGTGGGACCGGATATCACTACGTTTCAGGATAACGACCTTAATTATGCCACAGTTTATAGCTACCTTGTGACAGCTTACAACGAGTATGGGGAAACACAATGCTTAATTACTGCCAGTATTAAGACTCTTAACCCTCCCATTACAGTAACGCTCAACAGAATAGGCGTCCTCTTCGACCATGACCCGTTTGTGAAGGGACGTGGCGAAATATATGTGTATATAGGTGTAACTGATGGCAAGAGTGAGCCACAACTAGTTCGTGTCCCCTCTTCAGGGACGATAAGCCTTAACGATAATGAGTCACAGGAAATGCATCAGAAATTATTTGCAAGCAATTCGGTAGGTGACGAACTCAGAATTGTAGCGATAGCCTTTGAATCGGATAACCCTGCAATTGCTCAGTTAGTGAATTTATTAACGAATACATTGATATCCTATTTGTTTGGAGACTATAGTGGAGCAGTGGGTACGTTAGTAGCTTTGTTGCAAAGTCAGCCATCTGTGGGTGAGGAGAATTACCAAGAGATGGCCGAATCGACTGCTGATGACTTTGTTGGAGCAGTGGAACAAGGTTGGACGGTCGGAGAAAATTGGGGGATAGGTTCTCACGCTGATGTCACAAGCGGAGACCTGAGGCTTTGGTTCAGTATATCAACGCCGTAACTTTCACGGTACGGCTTTCTGGCCAAGCAAGTAACAAGACATCGGGTTTTTTTGTCGGGTCACTTGTTGGCTAATTGTTACCTTAATGCAACACTGATTTGTCAGATTCTTTACCTACGAAGAACAATGTCAGGTCTGCAATCATATCCCTGATTATCTGTTCTTCATCGTCGAAGTGGTCCCATTTATCCTTGCTCGTGAAAGCACGCACAGCCGAGTACTTGTGTAGCTCAGCGGTTCGGTATTTCTTTTCAAAGTTCAGCAGTGTAGCTATGTTCTTAGCATTTATGGCGCCTATTTTTCCAGGCCCTAAGAGCTCTTCTAGAATCCTCTTCCATTTGTTTTTTCTGTAACTAACCACCCTCTTGTTAAACACTAATTCAAAGAAGTCCAAGATGTTTTCAATGACAATTGTTATTAGGTATACCTTGTAATGGTCAGCTCGTAGAAGCGATATGGTGTTGGGGTTCAACTTCGTAATCTCATTGTTTCCCACAATCAGCGTCGTCCCCCTGTAAAAAAGTTGAAATGCCGTTAGCAAATAGCAGAATACCAGTTTTATATCAATCAACTTGTAAGCGCATTTCTCTGTAAGTTCTTCAGGGACGAGCTTGCCATCTCGTATGCTTTTATATATTGACTGAATGTTGAATCTATGAAGCGGCGATTCCTGCGGAAAGGACTTATCCTGAAGATACTGAAAATTCCTAGGGAGACACGATAAGAAATACTCCTCTATCTTGTTCTCAAATATGACAACCTGTGACTCTATGTCCATATCACACCTGGTCATCTCAATTGATTGACGTGAGCTCGCTAGGATACATGTAGCTGGGTTGTATCAAGTATACACCATAAGAATGGGCGTACCAAGGCTTTTACTATCAGAGTAATTTGCTAACTATAGTCTAGAGCATGAAAGATGCTCCTAAAGAAACACTTCTGCGTGTTCTGCGTTGCACCTTTTGACGATTTGTGTGACTGCTAGAGTCTTACACAGTCCGAGGTATACAGTAATTGCCTAATTCCACTAGGTCATGTATCATAGACTCATAATACGCATAGGAGCAGGGGGGTTGGAGTTTTTCCAGTCATATTTCCAAAATTATCTCTCAGCTATCCGTAGCGTCAAAAACGAAGGAGCTTCTCATGCCTATCTCCGCTGGGTCTTTATTGACTCTGCCAGAAAGAGCTTCAGCGTTGACCCAGTGGATGTCGAACTTAGAAAGGGTATAGAAGGTGCCATGCTAAGAGGGAGCTTCAGAAACTATGAAGGAAGAGGAATTCCGTAAATACCAGATATCTAGGGACGAGAAGACCCTGGACGACAAGATTAAGAGATGGAAACAGATTCAACCAGTTACCTACGGTCAACAACTGCCTGAATTGATATGGGACTATCTAACCACCGCCGATCAAATGTTCATAGATGGGCACTTTCTTGGTGTGATTCTGGTGTGTGCCAGCATCGTTGAGCTGTCTCTAAGTGACCGGCTGATGTTAAGAACCCAAGTGGCACCCAAGGAAATGGAGCACTTTAGCTTGGAGCAGATAACCATATTAGCTCGCCGATTGGAAATCATTACTGACCGAGAAAAGGGCACCATAGATAAGCTGAGGAAAACCCGTAATGCTTTGATTCACGCAAAGGCAGGGGAAATTACAAAGATGGGGAGAGTCTGGTATGAAGTTCCGCCTAGTAACCACTCTGAATTGCTTGTCAGAGGACTTTACCTAACGCCCTTGTCTGAGGGGAAAGGTATTGCTGGTGATGCATTAAAATATCTCGGTTTCACTAGGGATTTGACTTTCAGATTCTATGGGGCGCAGTAATGAGTACGGTTGACAGGTTAACACTGAATAAAGCTTTTTCGCATACAAGAGGTGAGATAGGGCTCACAAACATACGCACCTCGCTCAAGAGTAATTACGAGATAATCCAAAAGGCTCATGATTCTATTCACGAATTCATGTACTTAGTATCCCTGTGCACGCCTGATGGGCAAGGGGTAAATTGGCATTCAAAGTCAGCGTTCCTTACTTATCAATGGGAGGCATTTCATCAGGCACATCGGTCGTTTCTGGAGGCACTGGCAGGCTATTACAATGCAGCCCATATTCTCCTAAGGAGCACACTTGAACTGCTTCTGAAAGGTGCTTTTTGGGAATGTCTCGCCCACGAGAGTTTTAGGGATAAGGCTGCCATATTAGATCAAAGCAGGCATAAGCGCAATTCGGTTAAGGACTGGATAGACGCTCTGATTGAGCGAGAGCCTTCTGTCAAAGAGGACTTAGAAGAAACGTCCGCTGCAATCTTTGACAAAATAGCTCTGCTTTTCAGCGACCCACAATTTCAAAAACAGTTTGCTCAAATCCCTGCGGTTGCGGTAATTATCGAACAACTCAGAGAGTGGCAGATTATTGACATCCCCAACTCCTCACATGTTATTTACGAGACTCTTTACAGAGACTTGTCCAAAGACGTTCATGTAGTTCCGGATGCCACAGATATGGGCCGAAAGCTTCTTGCGGAAAAGGATTTTATGGAAATTGAGATTATACCCGAGCAATTGACTAGGTATATGAACACCTTGCATAGCTTAATAGATATTGGCATCGTTATCGAACTCAATATTCTAAGAGATTGGATTGAACTAAGCGATAAGGCCAGATTGAAAAGGAGAATAGCTACCTTAGAGGACTTAGAGTTGCAGTACGGCATGACAAAACTGAAAGCTATCACTAGCCTGGACTCCAGGTAGAGCTGTACTACTCGTTTCCTTTGAGGCAACAAAATAGTGGTCTGTGTGACGTGCCGAATTATCATTGAACAAAACTGACAATTGTTAAGCCACCGGGAACCATTGGCGAAGGCAAGTAAAGTCCCACAGTTAGATTCGCGAACTGTTTTGTACGATATGGTAAAATACAAACTGCATTCTATTGTTGCTCAAAGCCATAATGAGCCAACAGATGCAATATTCAGCACCTGAACCCTGAGAGAGGTGTAACATGGAGGAAATGAGCGTCTTCGTGCCAGGATTCAAAGTCCAATTCGAATTTGAATTGACCAACGATGACTTAAAGATGAGTAAAAGCCTCGGTATCCCAGAGAGAGTTCTCGATTCCCGGAAATTTAGGATTTACAACATGCCAAGTTTTGGCAAAGTACTGGAAAGGTGGGTAGATTATCCTTTACCCTTAGTGTTCATAGATAAATTCATAGTTGATGAAGAAATATTAATGGACAATCTGCAAAGAAGCTATACACGGGAGGATAGCCTAGAGTGCATATGGTCTGGCAGGCCGTTAGGATATGGAAGACAAGTTTTGGAGGTATTGCACAACGAAGGTAAAATATTTCAGGTCTATTCTGCGGAAGAACTATTAAAGAAAGGCAGGGTGGAATTCCAAAGGCTCTTATTCTCTGTGACAACAAATGAAGAGATAGCTACCAGGGTCAAAAATACAGTGAATCGTCTCAATAGGTCATATGATGAAATGGTTGTGCCATCGTGGTTATTTGAAAGTTTTTGTTTGGCAACTGCCATTTTCATTCAAAGAACTATCTCAGGTAGTGGTGCTTCAGTTCCCCTACTGACCGATGATTCCGACAAAGAACTCTTTTTTGCTCTTCTACCCTATACTTACTCAGATACATTCATCAAACAGTTCAAGTCACAAAATGAAAGGTTGCTGAGAGAGTTTACAGAATTTCTTCCCGCAGTATCTAGCAGGTTGAGTCGCCTCCCATTCTCAGCATCTTATAAAGACCCGAGGGAAATGGCATACAAGATTCTTGAACTCAGAGATAAGGCTGAAACCAAGGAAGCTAGAAGGCAGCTTTTCAACATCTACAAGAGGATAAAGGAGTACAAGAAAGAAGAGGAGGAGATTGTCGGGGAGAGTGCAAAAGAGATTAGAAAAGCAGAGAGAAAGTTATCCTTGCTAAATATTAAAATCCCGTTCGAAATTGTTTCTGCAACAGCTGAGGGAGCTACTGGCCTTATTGGCAACTGGCGGTTGGGTATATTTATGCTACCTTTTATCGTCACGAGAACGTATCTATCTGTAAAAGACGATGTGAACAGGAAGGAAGAGATCAAATGGGTGGGCTTGTTTCAAAAATTCATGTAAAGAAGGCATCTTGGCCTGTGCCTTTGTTTCCCTCTTTTCCTCGAGGTGTAAATAATGTGTAGTTCTGAAATCGACGTTATCCGCCAGCTAATAAATAATAGGGAAAACAAAAGTATTGATTTCAAGCGATTGGTTGACTTCTCCCATGACAGATCCAAAAATAGGCTAGCACAAGATGTCATTTCTTTCGCTAATGCCGAAGGTGGAACCATTATCGTAGGAGTTGACGATAGAACCAGGCATATCATCGGCATCCCTACGCCCCTTGATCACGATCAGATAGTTCAGTCGATAACTGATTTGACGGAACCGCCAGTGGACATCTCCATCGACACAATCGAGATCGACGGAAGGCTCTTAGGTCTTATTAGGATCCAACGTGGAAAAACAGTGCATCGGCTTCGCAAGGATAGGACAGTTTACTTAAGGCGAGATGGAATAAACTACATAGCAACACCAGAAGAGATAGCCCAACTTTTAGATGAGCGCGACTATTCCTCAAGGGTATATTTGTCTGAGCCCAATAAGCTTTTTTCGTCTGATAACGGGGTAATGATGCTCTCAGGAGAAGAACAACCATACATGAGGATCACAAAGCAAGGAGGATTGGAGAATCTCGCCGAATGCCCAGTGTTCCTACCAGAATTTTCAAGATGGATTTCAGCACCTGAGTTCGGTGATACTGAAGGCTCGCTTATGGTCAGTTATCACGATCTCGACTATATGAGGCATAATGATTTTATCGCGCAAGTTGCCAAAGTTGAAAACCAACTCAGTTTATTAGCTAGATACCTTGATTTTGGTTTACAAGGTGTTCTCAATTGGTCTATCTCATCTCATGGAGCTATCTGCTATGGACGTGGGAGCGAGACATTACTCAAAGCATTGGAGAAAGGAGAACTAGGGGTAATTTCAATTACTGCATGTGGCGAATTCAGAGGCTCTAATCAGCAACGCTCATTTTTATTGCTAATCTGCGGTTATTGCAAATCGAGAAAACAAGATATTACACTCGTGCAAAGTCGGGAAATGAGACTGTATCTTAGTGCACTTCCCGTTTCCAACGGTTGGGTTCGTGCCTTGTTTTCTCCACTTCTGAATGAAGATATAATACCATTTAGCTTGTTGTCCTACGAACTTGTTCATCCGAGGCTCAGGGTATGGCGACCTGTTGTTCGTCCAAACCTAATTGTGCCAATGAAAGGAATAATTGGACGATACCAATATCAATCTAGTGATGATGCACAAATAGGTGCAGCTATAGCAGATACAAGATGGTTTGATCCAAAACTCTATAAGACAGAAACTGAATGGCAGGGTGGTAATGTCGGTCGAGACCAAGATTTTAAGGAAAGAGTATTTGAAACAATTAAAAATGACAGTAAAATTGTGAAGTGCCCAATCGAACTATTGAATGAATGCGTTGTCTCACTGACCAACCCGATTCCACCTTATGACGACATAGAATCACAAAATATAAAAGGCTTTTCTCTTCCTTTAATTAAACATCTTGAATTGGAAGTGATCGGTCATACGGTTCATGTGCTGGGTTTGAATGCCAGTCCAAACGTTTCTGAGTTTTGTACGCCCCACCATGGTTGACAGGCAAGAAACTATGAAACAGGTTTAAGCGGGGTGACTCGGAAAGGCAAACCTACGCACGTCAGGATATTCATCCCAATGTTCGTTCAATGGTGACAATATAGCGTCTTGTTCAAGCTCGGGACGGCGCGCATAATGCAGGCACAAATGGAAGCGTCCACTGGATACATTTCAAAAATGTGACAAAGGTCAATGAAAAATGATAAAACTTGGTTCACAGTTGGGGATAAACCCAAGTAGGTTCGTTTATCCATAGTTATATGACATGCCTAACAAATTAGACGATGGGAGGAAGAAAAGATGAGAATACATAGTATTACTGTCAATAACTATCGCCCATTCAAGGTGCTAGAAGATGTAAGACTCGGCCAATTAGCAACAATAGTTGGGAAAAATGATACCGGCAAGTCTAGTATTCTTCGAGCTATCCAATTATTCTTTGAAAAGAAACCCAAAATTGACCCAAGCGACATCCACGACAATGCAGCACCAAACGAAGATGTAATAATTGAAATTGCCTTTACCTCACTCCCAGAAAAGATTGAGATAGAGGAAGGCATTGAAACGACATTGGGAGATGAAATGTTACTTGACCAAAATGGACGTCTCCGAATACGGAAAACTTATTTCCGTGATAAACTTACAAATTTTGAAATGTCTCTCCTTACACAGGACTTCCAAGATGATATCTTTGCGGGTTTGGCAAATCTGAAGGAAACTGAGCTCAATAAAAGGTGTAAAGAGGCGGATATTGATGTTACAAAGGCTGGACGCGGAATAACAAATAAAAGTAAACGGGAGGCTTTAAGGGCTAAAGCTAAAGAAGGAGGAATAAAAATTGGAGAATATGAGTTGAAACTCTCTCTAAACGATGAGTTGCGGAAATGCATTGAATCACTTCTTCCAGATTTTGATTTGTTTGAATCCGAAACTAAAACTGACGTGAGTGAAACATCATTTCAAAGTCCATTCCGCCCAATAATCAAAACCGCTACAGACCAGCCAGATGTTACCGATGCTAGGGGGAAGTTTACCGGGGCTATAGAAAGAGCACTTCAAGAAGAAGTTGATAAAATATTTGAAAGACTCAAAAGACATACCAGTGACATTGATGCTCTTACAGTCAAACCGGTTTTTTCATGGGATAAAGCCGTAGCCCTCCAAATCTATGGAAAGGATCATGATGGTGTTGATAAACCACTTGAAAAAAGAGGTAGTGGAATAAGGCGTCTCTTAATGGTTGCTTTCTTTGAATATTTAGCTGAAAAAGGAGAGGAAAAAGCGGCTAATTTTATTTTTGGAATTGAAGAACCAGAGAATGATTTGCACCCTGGCCTGCAACGAGAACTTACTCAATCCTTTCGACAACTTGCAGATCTAGGATACCAGATCATTATCACTTCTCATTCTCCTGTTTTCGCTGGAGCATCTCCGATAGAAGATTTAACATTAATTATACGCAGAGGAGGCATAGCCAGAGCAATTCAACATCCAGAACTTGATACTAGTGAAATTGCTGAGGAGCTCGGTGTCGAGCCTGGAGATCAGATAACTGGCTATAAAGCATGTGTTTTCGTTGAAGGACCGGACGACATTATGTTTTGGAAAACAGTAGCATCCAAACTAAAAGAAGGAGGCTATATTGGTGCCGATTTTGAAGATACAGAAATAGGATTTATTCCAGTTGGGGGAAGCAATCTTAAGTGTTGGATAGATATTAGAGCAATGGAAAGGTTAAGTCGGCGATTTGGTGCTGTTGTAGACAGTGACCGAAAAAGTCAAGTCGACAGCATTCCTCAAAGGAAACTCAATTGGAAAGCACAATGTGCGCAAAGAGGAGGCGTTTTCTTTGTCCTTCGAAAACGAGAGATAGAAAATTATCTTCATCCAAGTGCTATCCAAAGATCTGGTAGGACTTCACAACAATATAATGGCTTTACAGATATGAAAAAGTTGTTTGGGGAAAATGTTATTAAAGCCATAGGGGATATGACGCCAGACGAGATTTTAGAGATGGATAAGTATGAAGAGAACTATACTGAGCATCACGAGCTTAAAGAAATTGTAGGAACGTTGTTAAACTTGGTGGGAGTATGATAGGCACGGCGTATAACAGCGCGTATCTAGTTCGGATTTCGCCCTCACCCAAATCGCCTTCGGCGCCTTCAGATACACGCAAAACGTTAAACAATCGTCCAAATTGTGCAGCTCGGGCAACAATTACTTGTTATGTGTGATTGGCAAAATAAAAGGGCTGGACATCCTGATACGGGGACTATCCAGCCCTTTTGAGTTCTGTTAGGCCACAGCGGAGTTGGCCTAACTCTTACCGATTTTGAACATCTTCGTGCCACATACGGGACATACACCTTGAGTAGCCGGCCTGCGGTTCTTCATGATTATGCTTTTGGTGTTCTTCATTTCTCTTTTAGCACGGCACTTCATACAGTATGCTTGCATTTGACCCTCCTCTTTTTGGGACAGATAGTAGGCTATTCGCTTGTGTTATGTCAATAGTTATGAAGTGCCCTAGAATAATGGCGTGCTTACCTCGGTCTCGGCAAGCTCAATCTCGCCATCCTTTGCAGCCCTGGAGCCTGATCGCTTAGCCTTCTCACATTTGTTTTTGTCTCCACCTCTCATATACTCCCCCTATGATGACACCTATCCTGAACCACTCGTTTCTGGATTTCCCTGAGTCATAGTGCTTGATGAAAACCTCCAGTGCGTTAAGAAAGTCTGGGGCGGCACCATCAATCCACTCTTGCTGTGCTTTGTCATTGAGTATTACCTCTCTGACCAGTGTCTCTGTTTTCTCCTTGCGGTTGTCCATTTTTCTGCCTCCTTTGGGCGGCCACACACACTAGGAAAACTCGGGAAAACCGGAGGATAACCCGAAACCCAGCGTGCGAGGCCACGTATTTGAAGCTACCGCCTAGTCTGACATAATGGGCATATAGTAGCGTGTTGGCTTTCCGATGTAAAGGTGGCGCTGGCGTTGAGAGCACGCTGCATTCTCTCCGGGGATCGGATAATATGGCTGCTGGCCCAGGTAATCAGATTCATCATATCATAAGTATTTCGTGGCGGGTCTTGAATAGCCTGCGCCCTGACAGCCTCAGCCTCTTTGCCTGTTATGCCGGCCTGTCGTAGCAGTTCTTCTAGCATAGCAGCTCTCTGATCGGCCGGGATCCGCTCTTGCATCATTTGGCGATAGCGATTTACGACATCGCCTATCAATTGATATGCCGCGCGGACCGACTGTCTGAACCACTGCCAGACATCATCACCCTCACCACCACCACCACCACCACCGGTAAATTCGGCCAACACTGCCTTGCTTGTTGCGCCATTGGTACAAGCTAGCCTCAACACATAGCTCTGGACGAGCGGCTTTATTGTGTTGACGGGGCTGAAGTTCACTAGGGCACCAGCCTGTACTATATCACCGCGGCGTACACCTTCTTGCTTAGGGCCGACTATTTCCAGAGAAGCGGAGCGGTCGTTCAGAATACTAACCCTGTGATAATCGCAGTTAGGCACAACATGCTCAATGACCGAGAGCACCCTCTCTATAGGCAGATTCCTTATGCCGCGAAAATCGACTAGGTTTTCCACCTGGCCATTTTCGAGGAGAAGGTTATACCGCTCCTTTCTGCCCAAGAGTTCGGTGGTCACTCGGCCGAAAAGGTCAGGGCTGAGGTTCTGGCAGAGCCTTTGTGGCAGACTCACAAAGCTGGCTAGTGCCTTAACCCCCTTCTCATTGAACGGGATTAGATGCCCACCATTGCCAGGCCTGATGATTACCTGTCCGGGCTCAACCAGCACTCTTGTCCGGGGATTATGCTCCACCCGACGTGCTGTAGTATGGCAGATGGGCTCGAGTTTTTCTAATACCTCTGTTCTATTCATGGTCCTCCTTTCCACTGTTTATTAACTCAATGACCATAATGAAATGGGCAGGGCCAGTTTCGTCTGGAATACTGGCTGGGTCGGTCACTTTCATTCAGTTACCCAAGCATACGCCTGGTGCCCATCTTTGTTTCATAGACACCTCCTTTTACTAAAGCTACTCCGCTCAGCTCGAATACTCGTTGCAGAAGCAAAAAAGGGAGAACAAGTCTCCCCTTTCCCTAAATAGCTGGCCGATTATTAGCCCCAGCTTGTATTATGTATCTGTATTTCCTTGAATATCCTAGATAGCCGGTCCGTCCACCATTTCGGCAGATTATTATTGCATTGCAGGAAGCCAAAGTCCTGCATATTCAATATCAGGCATGCTCTCTTTTGGGCCACGTCACCTTTTATAGTCTTGAAGAAGTCATAGGCTTTGGCAGTGAAGTCGGCCATTTCGTCTCTTTCCCAGAGCTGGTGGGCATAGGTAGGCCGCTTCCAGATGATGCGATGGACAGAAGTGCAAACATTGAGATCCAGTTTTCTTGAGTAGTGGCTTATGAATATTATGAGCTGTTCTCTTTGTCCCGCAATGGCCAGCAGATCATCGAGATCTACAGCATCACCGCTCTGGCTTCTCCGGGCATGTGCCGACCGAGCTGCTTCATCATAAATCACTACGGCACGGTCCTTCCAGTCAGTTCTCTTGATGGTAACCTTCATCCAGGGGGGGATAATACGCTGTATAGACTTCTTTAACTTTTCATCAATATGGGGCATATGAAGTATAGCTGGAAGGTCACGCCGGCTGTGCATAAGCTCAGCAATTTCATGAGCCAGCCCTGTCTTGCCTGTCCTGATATCCCCCATTATCATCACCACTCCAGGATAGGGAGTTGCGGAGTAGAGGCTAACTTTCTCAGGCTCCGAAAGAATAGCCCGGGCATACTCCTCAGTTTTCTTTTCGCGTAGCTTTTTGAGTCTTTCTGCTTGAGTCGGTGTCAATTTTACCCCCTTTTAGTATTGCTAATTCCACATAAGCGGAAAAAGGATTAGGTCTGCGAAAATTCCCAATCCTATTCAGATGTGTCCAGATGGCTGCCCAATACCCGAAGTTCATAAACTTATACCGAGCTAGATTTGCATGGGCTTTTTTCTCAGCTTCATTAAGGGCCTCTTCTAGCTGTCCCTTATCTGCTGGATTTATCCTTGGTAATTTGCATTGCACCATATTCACCACCTTTCATTTTCTGAAGAGTATCGACCTTTTTATCTATATTCTCTATGAGAGTTTGCTTTTGAGTCTGTAGATACTCAATCTCAGCATCTACAGCTTTGCAGATATGCTTCTCAGGATAACTGCAGGTCATTACCCTGCAACATCTGCTGCCCCCAGTAAATCTTTTGGGCAGCCAGCAATTTGTGCCGAGTTCTTTAGAGTTAACTGTTGCTGTTTTTATCATGCTCTCCTTTCTCCTAGTAGACGAGTATTTCTCCATCATACTCACCACTTCGACCAGTAATAGTCTTGGCTATGCGGATAGCCTCAATTCTCTTATCCTGGAAGGACTGCCCAGGCTTACCATCGCAGCGGATCTCCAGCCATCCCCAGGCTGTACCTCGACCATGGCCTACCCTGACATTGGTAAATTCTGCCTTTATCAGGGCATCCTTAACGGCCTTTGTTTCCTCTTGATGTGTTTTATGATTTCTCCAAGTCATTTTGCCCCCTTATTAAAGCTATTCCGGCCAGCTTGAATACTTGTGACATAGCTTTTTTTGAGCTTAACTGCCCAGGGGAGGGCCGGCGCCTTGTCCGGCCCTCGGGCTGGATAGTTAAACTATCCTACCATTCGACAGCCATTGGCATGAGAATATGAATGGTCCCATTTTGCTTGACGACTCCTGGAGATTGGGCAGATGTTATCCGCAGTGTTATGGTCCCGCTCGTCCTCGAGAGCAACCCTTTCAACTGCTCGGCGTTGAAGGCGATTTTGACCTTGCCCTTCGCCGGCACTTTGACCTGGGTCTCACCCCTTTCCTCGTTCTTTGTAGAGAGGATTACATTGCCCCTTTGGCTTTGCATACGTACCACGTTGTTATCGGGCAGGGTGATTGAGACCAGGTTCAGCGCTTCCCTCAGTGCTTTACTGTCCATGGTGACCGGTGACCCATTCTTGGGAATGACCTGCCTGTAATTCGGATATGTCCCCTGGATTGCCATGGCAGTTAGCACCAGTCCGTCACCGACAAAGCTGATGGTTGGATATTTGTCAGATTGTCCATCCTCTTTCTTTCGATGGATGGACACCTTTCCAGGCATCAGCTTCTCGATGAGCTGCACTGCAGTAGAGGGCATCACCGTCTGCTCTATAGACCCCTTGGCTTTGACCTTTGTTTCCGCCAGTCTGAAACCATCAGCGGCACAGAGCACTACTGTGCCATTCTCAGGAGTAAGGCAGACGCCTTTAAGCACTGGCCTCGAGTCATCGCCGGCCATGGCATAGCTGATTTGCTTTAGCGCATCAGCCAGGCCACGTACCTCGACCGCCTTGCCCTTGACCCCTGGCACATCAGGAAACTCTTGTGCCTCGAAGCCTTCAAGAGTGGTGACGGCTCCAGCCTCTACTCTCAGGAGCTTGTTGTTCACCAGAGATAGAGTGACTGTCTCCGACTTCACCGCCTTCAGGAAAGCTTCCAGGGTCTTAGGCAATACTGCGATTGCCCCCTGGCGTGTGACAGTGGCCTTGCAGCATGCTGTCAGTGATACTTCTAGGTTGGTGCTAGTGAGTGTTAATTGCCCACCGCCGGCACGGATCATGACAGCACCTAGCACTGGCAGAGTGTGTCTTGCTGCAACTGCGGACTTGACCTTGCCCAAGGTCTCCAGGAGTGCCCCACGTTGTGTCGTCACTCGCATAGAGCACCCCCTTATTAAGTTATTATCCCCGTTGGCGCCACCCGAACTGCACCACTTGGCGGTGGGGACATGCAGCCCTGGGGAATCCGCTCCCCCTTCTTGAACTTAAAACCACGCAGGTTGTTTTGAGGATTTTCTGTACACATAATGCTGACCTGCACGTATTCGTATAACTACTTTATCGTTGAACTTGGCTCGTAGACTCTTAGCCACCGCATGAGCATTCGCTGGTGAATTATTTATGCTCCAAAGAACATATGCCATCTTTCCCACTTTTAGCAAGTAATTCTCCACGATTTCACCCCCTTCTTTAGTTTTAATTAGCCTAATCGGCCGACGACTGAAGGCAAGGTTTCCCTTGCCCCCAGGTTGTCGAGCGGTTAGCTTTAATGCTTCATTTTCCGTGGGTCATGGCCTTCATAGCACTTGGCCAGCTCGAATTTGCCGCAGGTTTCAGGGAGCAGGCCATATTCACAGCCGCCAACGAATTTTTCCCTGCCCTTGCTGAGTTTCTTCAAGTGTTCGCAATAGCGGCATGGCCAGTCGGTTAGTTGCATACAGCCTACCTGCTGCTTAAAAGTATCTAGCTCCCCTTCAGTATCGAAGCGGACTGTTAGCCCCAATTCCCCATCTGTGATAAGCACAAATGGCTTGGGTGAGCAGCCACAGGGACAAGGGCTGCTGGCTTTAATCCGTGGTGCAGGGTCTTGCATGCCTTTATCCACAAGGCCTGCCTCGACTTTCCACCTTATGATTTCCATATTTCACCCCCTTATTTTATATTTGATGCAAGCTCATCCAGACCAGCATCTATTGTGTCCCAAGTAATGCCCAATTCCGCATCATGATTAGCGTCCATCTGTTCGAGTATTGACTGCGCCTGTTCTTTGGTAATGCTCATACCACGTTCTTCGGCGCGGCCAATAACATCCTCTTCACACCATATAGCAGTTGCAATGTGTTCATTTGGCGGATACCGCTCACTCAGCTTCCTTATAACTTCGGCGACAATAGGCATAATTCACCCCCTTATTTAGATTTCCTGCGCCCTTGTATATATGGTCTGACCTTATCACCCCCTCGGATATACCATCTAATCTTCATAACACCCCCTTGAGGCTAGGCGCCCCGCTGCGAGCCACCAGGCGGAGCTGATGGCTCGAATGCGGAGGGCTGAGCGTTGAGTGTCTTAACTCTTGCGGGTCTTGTGGCTGTTGCCATTCTTGCCAGAGCCGATGCGGACGGCAATCACCTGCACCTGGTAGCGGGCTTCGCCTTCAATGACTTTGCCCTGGCCACGGAAACCATCAGAGCCAGTCTTGAAGGTTGTCGGCGTCATGGGAATAGTCATAGCCGCCTTTTGAAGTATATTTCCACCTGCCATGAATGCACCCCCTTCTTTAAGATTTCGCAAAACTCAAGCATAAACGCTTGAGCTTCTTGACTTGTTCACGGGTGAAGCCTGGACAATACTTATCAAGATTTATGAGCAATCGCTGTGGTAATGTCTCAGGATTGCGAGTAATTAGATGCGGAGTCAGTTTGTCTCCATTGCCATTGTGAAATTCAAAAGTCACGCCTCTATACGTCACATACCTAAATGGCTTTGGCTTTTGTTTGCGATGCTTGTCCGCTTCGATTTGCGCTATACAATGTTTGCAATAGCCTTGCGCAGCAGCAGGACGAACTTCGCAAATAAGGCACTTGCGAGCCTTTTGCTTGGTCTTCATGCTTCACCCCCTTTGAGATTTGAGGCTTTTAACCTCACCGCTGGCCACGAGCTATTGCTCGCAGCCAGTTCGTGAAATTAGAAGCAAAATTCCCCCGGTGGCGAAAGCCGGGGGACTGAGCCTCGCTCCAATCTCCTATGACAGCCCGCCCATCCACAGCAGTCACGGTAGCTCCACCTGGGACTTTTGCAGGCGGAAAAACTCTCATGGTCGGTAAGAGCCTTCGGGGTTTGCTACTACCCCTGCCAGCGACTAAATATACGTCCCGCTTACCCCACGGAGCCTCTACTAAGGACGTGGGAAGAACGTATAGCTAGCTTATGCCAGCTGCGCTCTGTAACTCTTGGAGCTGGGGGAGATATACCCCACAGCCGTGCCATGAGCTACAACCACCGTGCCGACAGTCCGCCCTTAACGAAGGCGCACTACGGCAAACGCTCTTCGGTCGCTTAACGTGCGACAATCGGCAACTCATTCGCAGGTTGCACGCTAGGCTGATTTAGGCCAGTCAGTCCCCGTAGCTTGCCTATTTTGATGCTGTCGCTGATAGATTTCCGTCACTACGGCTAGGGCTAGGGCTGAGCCTTGTCCCAGAGGCTATGTTTGGAGTGCCTTATGCCTAGCGATCTGGCCATAGGTCCCCCGGTGTCCTCCATGTTAGGCTGTCGTGTCAAGTGTCCACGTCCCCCACCTCAGTATGAGGTCAGCCCCAAATATCCCAAGTGTGGGCATGGATTGGGATTACTAGGCCGCGCATAGAGTATTGGCCTTTGTGACAATAGCAAAGTGGGACGGCTAAACTTGCCGTCCCACTCACTACCGCTCACAATTTGGCAATTCCGATACGTGGCAATACTTGTTACATCTAGCTATGATTTACCTGTGAGCGATTTTAGTTTATTAACAGTTTGTGTCCTTGTGTTTTCACCCAGTGATTGAGGCGCTGGCGCTCTGTGTTGTTTAGAGTACCGCTCGACTTTGGCTGTCCAGCTTTGCGCATTCGTGGCGCTCCGAGTGGTTTACCTTGCAGGCGCTTCGTGATGAGTACCTGTATTTCCTTCGGTATTTGACGCCATAGCCGTTGAGAGTCTAGCTTGTCAATTTGCTTATTCTCAAACTCAACCTCGCCGACTAACAATTCAGCGAGTTCAGTTTCCTCGCCGTCGCTATTGGTGATAGTTTCGGAGAGATAACCTTGATAGAATTGGCTATGTAACATATATTTGGTATACCAGTTCTGCCAATCCCGCCTGGCTATTGTATAGGCGAAGGCTGGGTTCTCTGTACCGCTTGCCAGTATAGCCGTTATCAACTCCTGGAATAGATCTTGACGCTCTGGCATCGGTACTTTACGGCTGAATATATAGCTTGCTTCAACTGCTAGCCTGGCATTTAAGTCTAGGTTCTCAAATGCTTTAGCTGTAGTTTTGACGAGTTCTATATACTCGTTATCATCGTCAAAGCTAGGGTCTCCGATTGCAGCTTTGGCTATGCTTTGATAAGTGGCTTTTGATATCTCATTCATTGTCTAATCCTCCAATTTTGATACTTAGCCACATATCAGGATTGCCAATCTATATTCAATTGTTAAGGTGCAATCTATTCAGTATCTATTGTCCAACAAAAGGACATTTTGTTCATTAAAAGAATGAACCTATATTTTCGTGAAGCATTTCAAAGCAAGGGATTTCCCATGATTTTACGAAGGAATGAAAACCGCTACTGCTGTGCGGTCACCGACATAGGACGCTACCTATAGAGGGCAGCAAGGGGGTTTGCCCAAGCGCTCTCAGAGGCAGCTCTGCCAGCCTCAGTAAGGCGGAAGAACCTGCGGGGATAGCCTCGGGGATAATTGTCCTGAAAGGTTGAGCGCTCTTCCTTGCCGCTTTCTTCTACCCAGCCGAGCCTCTGGAGGTTGGAGAAGTAAACAACAAACGAGTGATAGCGGCAGCCGCTGGACTTGTAGGGTGTTTGAAGTAGGTATCTTGTGGCAAGCCCCTCTATCCTGTCGGGAGAGATGAGACGTTTTTCACGCTTGGCTTGTCTCTCTTCCTGCCTTGTGGCTCTATCTACAGCAATTGCCTTAAGAAGAGCCTTCTTGTAGTGGTAGCAGATGTCAGATTGAGGCGCACCGACACTTGGGTCTATCTCTGGTGAACCATTTGGCCCGTGACCCATGAGAAATTCCCGAATAAACCAGCCACAGCCGAAGGGACGAAGAAAGCCCCCTCTGTTAGGTCTGAGGTCCATTCCCGCTTACCTCTTTGCTCCACAGTCGGTCATACCAGCCCCTCAGTTCCTCGCCTGCAACCTTCCTGTATTTAGCGGTGGTGTTAAAGCTGGTATGGCCCAGGTGCTCTTGGAGGAGTCTGAGCCCATCGCCAGAGTCATTGAGCTTCACCGCGTGAACGGCGAAAGCGTCTCGCAACCGATGTGGACTGACACTGTGCATCTTCCCCGTGTCCGGATTAACCAACTTGGGAAGTCCTGCTCTCTCGGCGCATTCCTTAACGATCTGCCACGCCCTGTGGCGATTTATACCGAATATAAGCCTCATACCTTTTTGATTTACCGGTCCGCCGCGCCGGACGTATTCACTGAGCAAGCCCAGAGTGTCACTATCCACTGGCAGCACCCTTTGGCGACGATGTTCCTGGTGCTCGGCCTGAGCCTTCTCAACCTTGATCCCGCACTTGGGGCAGAACACATGGCTTCGGCCAAGTCTTTGTCCACACTCGGTACAGGACAGCTGTAGGTTAGCCTTAAGATGTTGGATGGTAATCGTACTATGGTTGAAGTCTATGTCTTCAGTCGCCAAAGCCAGCGCCTCGCTGACACGGCAACCGAGATGGAAAAGCACTCTGATAAGCAGTTTATCCCGCATGTTGGATGTCGCCTTCTCGAGCAGGTATATTTCGCTTGGTTCAAGATATGTTTTCACAGGTCGTCCCTCGACGTTGGCGGGTCATTTGTTTTCCGATAAGATGTCTTGTCCTCGCCGCCTCTACACTTTCCAAGCTCACGGGCAATTATCCTGGCCAACAGCCGCAATGCTGCCGAAGATGTTTGATTTTCTGCACTTCCTGTCGGGTCACTCCACCCATCTTTACTTTCTTGGGCATCCATGTTACAGTAAATAATAAATATTAGCGATGACTATTACACTTGTAACACATATAATGAACAACTGCAATGCACAACTTATCACTTGACAACACTAACGGTATGTGATATTATAGACACATAGTGCAAAAACCAGAGGTAAAAGGAGTTCAATTATGGCGAAAAGGATTAAAAAACCGCCGGTAAAACTCGAACAGCGGCGTGAATGGCTGAGACGTAATGAAATGGGCGAGTCAGTACCGAAAATAGCTGACAGCGATGATTTTGACGTCCGTACGGTAAGGAAGCATATCGAACTTGCTAAACAGGAGAGGGAGGTAAAAGAAGCGAGAGCCACTGTGCTGCGCAATGCTTTGGAACACCACTATGACGACCTGCGCAAGTTTGCCGAAACGCTGAATTCCGTGATATTGGGGGTGGGCAATATTCCATCGTCGCCGGATGATGATCTTATGGAAGCTGCGTTGCGACAGCATTTACCGCGCTCGCCCATATGGGGCTACATGCCAAAACGCCAAAACCTGCAGCAAAGAGCCGATGAAGAACAACAGAAGTTGGAAATAATGATCGACGAATCGGTGAAAGCGGACCGGAGGCTGACCCCCTTGATCAATAACGGCCTGGATGGGATTGTACCGGGCATCGTTGCTGTTCTCGTCGCTGAGGCAAAGCAGTGGGCCCATGGGAACACACGGTATAGTCTCAAAGATAGCCTGGTCACGGAGTCGGCGGGAGAAGGACTCGTGAATCCTCGCTTTGGCTTCTCATACATGGGCATAATGAAAGTGGAGCATTCCAAAAGATGTGTAAAAATAGTGCACGATGTTTTGGAAGATCTGGAATCCCGCCTGAGAGATTGGGAAGACTATCGTAACCTGGAGAAAACGATTGCGGAAATTGGGCACCTGGATCGTAAGCTCCGAGAAGAACTGGCAATAGTGAGGCTCAGGCGAATAGTACCAGGACGTTGCAAGTACTGCCCCTTGTGATAATGTTAGATTGATTAGAGGAGGAGTGCAATGAAAGTAGCTCTATATGCCAGGGTCTCGTCGGAGAAACAGGACGTAGACCTGTCTATTTCAGCGCAGCTCAAATCTCTCAGGGAATATGCCGCCAGAAACGGACACGAGGTCATAAAAGAGTATGTCGATGAGTCGGAGAGTGGTAAGACAACAGCACGGCCAGCCTTCCGGGAGATGATCTCAGCCGCCCGTCGGTCTCCAAAGCCGTTCGGTCTTATTCTGGTTTGGAAGTATTCACGCTTTGCCCGCAGTCGGGAAGATTCAATTGTATTTAAAACGATGCTCCGAAAGAACGGAGTCCGAGTAGTCTCTATAACTGAGCCTGCAGAGGATACCCCCACAGGAAAGCTGTTTGAGGCCATGATTGAAAGCCTGGATGAGTTTTATTCGGCCAATCTCGGCGAAGAAGTAATCAGGGGGATGAGGGAAAGTGCCTCCCGCGGCTTCTATATTTCAGCTCAGGCTCCTTTTGGTTATCGCAAGGTCAAGGTTAACGATGGTGGTAAAGAGCGTCCCAAGCTTGAACTTGAGCTAAATCAGGCGCACATAGTGACTCGCATCTTTAGTCTGCTACTTGAAGGTAAGGGCCTGATGGAAATTGCAAAACAGCTAAATAAAGAGGGGATCGCCGGGCCCAAGGGCAAAGGCTGGATAAAAACTACAATCCATAAGATGCTCATCAACGAGGCTTACACCGGTACCCTGGTATGGGGTCGTAACAGTGTACATGACCTTTCGCCTATTAGGGTGGATAATGCCTGGCCGGCTATTATTGACCGAGATACCTTCGACCGAGCTCAGAGTCTGCTTAAGGACAGGGCTCCTGTCAACCTTCATCCGAAGCGGGTGGCAAGTCGTTACTTGTTAAGTGGACTAGTCCGCTGCGGACATTGTGGCAAGAATTTGGTTGGCCACGATGCTAAGAGCGGACGATTCACCTATTACGTGTGCGGGACCTTGCTGAAGAAGGGAACTGACTCATGTCCAACACGTTATCTTAACAGTCAGCAGTTTGAGAATCTGGTTATAGATAAGATAAAAGAGCATGTCTTAACTACCGATAATCTCACCAGGTTAGTGCATATGGTAAACGAGGAAATGGACAGCCTGGCGATAGAATACCGCCAACGCTTAGACAATGTTATCGATGAGATTGCCGACGTAGACCGCAGATTGGAGAGGCTATATGACGCTCTCGAAACTGGGAGGATACAACTCGCTGACCTGGCACCACGGATTCAGCAACTCAGGCAAAGGCGAGAGCAGTTGCAGGCAGCAAGATCACAACTGGAACAGGAACTCTCCGCTAGGCGTGTGGAACTGGCAGATGAGGAAACCGTCGCTCATTGTGTATCCGACCTGCGTAATTTGCTAAGCGAGAGTTCTCTTGCCGAGAGAAAATCCTTTGTCAGGAGCTTTGTCAAAGAAGTTAAGGTGACGGGAGACAAGGTACTGTTAACCTACACGATACCAATGCTACCTAAGGGGTTAACTGAAGAGATGCTGCCGGTTCTGTCTATTGTACACGATGGTGGAGCTGAGGGGATTCGAACCCCTGACCTCCTGCTTGCAAAGCAGGCGCTCTCCCGACTAAGCTACAGCCCCATTGTCAATTATTGTATCAAATACTGTGTGGTAGCAAAAGCTTTATGCTATTGAATTTATGGCATAGTTGCTATACTAAACAAAGAGGATACATAGATGCTAAACTTCTTAGCGGCTCTCGGCTTAGGGATTCTATCCTTTGTATCACCCTGTATTTTACCGCTAGTTCCGGTTTATCTGGCTAACATAGCTGGGGCATCAGTTCTCACGTCAGAACTTCCTAATCGAAGACATATTTTCCTCCATACCGTCAGCTTCATAGTCGGTTTTTCCCTGGTTTACACTGTTTTAGGAGCCTTTTTTGGCTTATTAGGAGTTGCGGTGCCGCGGGAAGTGTTAGGAAAAGTGGCTGGTGCTCTATTAATCACTTTTGGCATATTCCTAATAGCTGCCACTAAGATACCGTGGCTCAATTATGAGAAACGCCTGGACTTTGCCAAGGCTAAAGGCACAGGCTATCTGAGATCTCTGTTAATAGGGGTAATATTTTCTCTGGGCTTGACTCCCTGCACTGGCCCGCAGCTGGGGGGCGTATTGACAATGGTTGCAAACTCGCAAACAGTGTGGCAGAGAGTTTATCTTTTACTTGGTTATTGTTTAGGGCTGGGTTTGCCTTTCATCGCCGTGAGCCTGGCATGGGGCTCAGCATCCCGATACATCAGATGGCTGAGTCGCCATGCCTTTGTCACCTCTGTAGTAGCCGCAGTACTGCTTATCAGCATAGGAATTCTGATGTTGACCGGTTACCTAGACTATCTCAGCGGGTTTATGCCAGGAGGTTAGCGATATGGCCAGTAGAATATCAAAAAAGACTTGTTTAATGGGGGTGATCCTGATTATCGCAATTCTTGCTCTAGTTGGAATCGCTCCGAGTTGTAGTTCCACCAGTCATCCATCAGGTAATAAGGCGCCGGATTTCACATTGCCTACCTTGACAGGGGCTAACATAACTCTATCTGGGCTAAAAGGGACACCGGTAGTGCTTAATTTCTGGTCTATTTCGTGTTATTGGTGCAGGGCACAACTGCCTTACCTTGAGGATGTAGCCCAACAAAGACAAGGAAAGATAGATGTCATAGCCATTAATATCGGTCAAAATGCTTCAACGGTACAAAGCTTCGTACAAGACTTCTTCGGCAAAAATGAAACAACTATGATAGTAGAACTGGATAGCAATGGAGAAGTTTTCGTGAACTATTGCCAGAATTACAATAACCCACTAGGGTCTATTCCATTTACATTCTTCGTCGATAGCGAAGGTATAGTTAAGTACGTAAAGGTGGGTGCGTTTGCGAGTGAGACAGCGTTGCAGAATACCATAGACAGCGTTTTTTAGGCCACTATTCTGCGAACTTTCTAAAGACAAGGGTGGCATTAACTCCGCCAAAGCCAAAGGAGTTGGAAAGAGCTATATTTACCCCCCTCTTTCGGGCGACATTGGGGACGTAATCTAAGTCGCATTCGGGGTCCGGGGTATCATAATTTATGGTAGGCGGTATAATGCCATCCCTGATAGTGAGAACAGTGAATATAGTTTCTACTCCACCTGCTGCCCCCAGTAAATGACCGATCATAGATTTATTGGAGCTGATGGGCACCTTTTTGCTGTGTTCTCCTAAGGCTGCCTTTATAGCTTTGGTCTCTGATACATCATTGACAGCGGTGGATGTTCCATGGGCATTAATGTAATCAACTTCGCTAGGCGAGATAGCGGCGTCACTCAGGGCCAGCTTAAGACACCGTGCTTGATTTTCCCAGTCAGGCTCAGTTATATGAAAGCTATCGATGTTGGAGCCGTAGCCAATGAGCTCGGCATAGATTTTAGCCCCTCTTCGTACGGCTGACTCCATTTCCTCCAAGATAACAACCCCAGCACCTTCTCCGATTACAAAACCATCGCGGTCCTTCTCAAAGGGACGGCTCGCCTTCTCGGGCTCATTATTCCTGCGGGATAGGGCTCTCATTTTGTCAAATCCAGCAATGGCTATGGGGAGAATGTAGGCATCGCTCCCTCCGGCAATCATGGCATCTGCTTCGTCATATTGAATAAGCCTGAAAGCATCACCAATACAATTGTTTCCGGTGGCACAGGCAGTAACGACACATTTGCTCGGTCCCCTGGCACCAAAATCCATGGAGACCTCCCCTACCGCCATGTTGGTTATAAATCCAGGAATGAAGAAAGGGGAAACCTTCTCTGGTCCCTCATCACGAAGGGCCAAAAGGTTCTTTCCAAACACGTTCATGCCGCCAGCACATGAGCCTAGCACTACTCCTACCCTACTGGCATTATTTCCATTTATAGCCAATCCGGCATCATCTATTGCCATATGAGCAGCCACTAGTGCGTACTGTATAAAAGGGTCTGTCCTTCTAATTTTTTTCTTGTCTAGAAAATCTTCAGGATGAAAATCCTTGAGCTCGGCAGCGATTTGCGACTTAAAACCGGCAGGGTCAAACTTGGTGATTCTGGCTACTCCTGATTTGCCCTGGCATAGCTTTCGCCAGGATTCTTCAACACCCGTGGCTAAGGGAGTAACAGCACCCAGTCCAGTGATTACTACTCTTCTTTTAAGTGCCCTGTTCACGCTTGTTCAACACTTATTTTCCAGCCTTGTCGCATCGTCACAAAACAGTAAATGGAGGCATGAGTGCTTATTCCAGCAATGGCTACTTTCTAGATTTTTGATTCGATGTAATCAATTGCGTCCTGAACAGTTTGTAGGTTTTCCGCGTCCTCATCGGGAATTTCGATTTTGAAGGTATCTTCCACCGCAGTGATCAATTCAATAAAATCCAGGCTATCAGCATTAAAATCATCAACAAATGATGCTTTGGGGACCACTTTTAATTCATCAACCTCCAACAGCTCCACGATCAACTTTTTCAACTGTTCAAAGGTTTCGGTCTCACTCATTTTCTCGTTCCCTTTCTGGCGCTAATTTCTTAAGCCTGAATCATATTGTTTTTGTATTATATCACCCCATACGCTGTCAAGGGAATTGAGAGATACAGAGTGACTATGAAAATTTTGAGATGAATTTCCAGCTCCCCGGGCAGGACTCGAACCTGCAACCAAGCGGTTAACAGCCGCCCACTCTACCGTTGAGCTACCGGGGAATGAATACCTTGGCACAACTGTTCAAGGTCACTACACTGATTTTGGCATTTTTTAGGATTTTCCTCAAGATGTCTTTCCCTGAGTCTTTGCTGTTTACTTAGTCTCACCCTGAGAGATGTACCCCTCATCAGCAGGCAAATTCGGTTGCTGGGCAGCTTGCATGGCTAGCTCATCGCAGCGTGTATTTTCCGGGGTCCCTGCATGCCCCTTAACCCAGCTAAACTGTACCTCATGATGCTCACATAGTTGCCAGAGCCTCTCCCAGAGGTCGGGGTTCAACACCTTTTCCCGTTTATTGCGCTTCCATCCATTTGCTCGCCATCTCTGAGTCCATCCTCTTGACATCGCCTTGACTAAGTACTCGGAATCACTGAGCAACGTCACCTGACATTTCTCTTTTAGAGCCTCAAGTCCAGCAACCGCAGCCATTATTTCCATTCGGTTATTGGTAGTCTTGCGATAGCCCCCTGATAGCTCTTTCTTGTGGTCCTTATAAAGGAGTATTGCTCCATACCCACCAGGGCCAGGATTGCCGAGGCATGCGCCATCAGTATATATAGTTACGTGCTTAAATTTTTCCATTATAGTTCTTGTTTTGAAGTCAGGACGTCAAGTCTATCACTTCTTTGCTGATTTTAGTTGGCTGCCGGGCCAGGATTCGAACCTGGGCTAAAGGATTCAAAGTCCTCTGTGCTACCACTACACAACCCGGCACTATATCATGGTTTGGTGCCGAAGGTCGGATTCGAACCGACACGGGGGTTGCCCCCCAACAGTTTTTGAGACTGCCGCGTCTACCTTTCCGCCACTTCGGCGCACTTACCCTACAAGCCTTAATCCCCTGTAAACATCCTCAATGCCCCCACTTTGCGAGGAGGCGTTTTACTGCTAACTTAGTTTTGCTCTGCAGCCTCATAATTGGTGCCGAGGAGCGGAGTCGAACCGCTGACACGCGGATTTTCAGTCCGCTGCTCTACCACCTGAGCTACCTCGGCATCAGGGATATTGTAGGTTTTCCCCTATTCTAGTGTCAAGCAAGTGTATTCGTGATTGTTTAACCGCTGCTTTGAGTAGGATATGCTAAACCAGCTACTAACTTGGGGCACCGGGCTTAACCAAGGGTATGTGAGCAACACAAAGAGGACATTCTTGAGGTGAATAAACTGTGGTGGGGGCACGAAGACAACTGAAGAGAGGCAGGTTAAAGTCCAAATTTTTCTCGCTGCGGTCGACAAGCACTCCAATACCAATGACAATCCCCCCCAGTTTATCCACAGCACTTATCGTCTCTCTGAGTGAGCTTCCTGTGGTTAAGATGTCATCAACAATAAGGATATGTTCGCCAGGGGCAATTTCAAAATCGCGCCGGAAAACTCTAACCCCTCCCTCTTTTTCGGCAAAGATGCTCCTTATTCCTAGTTGGCGGGCAGTTTCGAAGGCCAAAATGATGCCGCCGGTGGTTGGCCCAGCCACTACGTCTATTTCTTGTCCTTTAAAGTGTTGGGCGATAAGGCGACACAATTTCTCAGTAAGATGTGGGTACTGCAGGATGCGAAATTTTTCCCAATAAACAGGAGAATGTAACCCTGAGGCGAGCAAGAAATGGCCTTCTTTTACTGCTCCAGCCGTCTTGAATATCTCCAGTACCTTATCACTCAAGTTGCACCCCAAGCGACTGACTAGTTATTGTTTCTTGCTCAGTGGTCTTACTTAACTCTGGGTAGCTGTAATGCTTGACTAACCCCCATTTGCTTGGTGGCCAGTAGATAAACCAGGCCTTGCCAATGATATTAGCCCTGGGCACCGTCCAGCCAGTATGTGAATCGTTGCTGTTGTTGCGATTATCACCGAGGACGAAGTATTCGTTCTCGGGAACTTGTATGGCCGCCATCGTGTAGTCTGGCGGTGCCATGATATATTTTTCATCCAGAGAGATGTTGTTGACAAAAACCTTTCCATCTTTAATCTCCACGGTATCGCCGGGTAAGCCAATAACACGTTTGATGTAAGGGAATTGGGACTCAACAGGCGGGTGAAAGACTATTACCTCTCCTCGCTGTGGGCCAGTGGAGTGGTAACTCACCTTGTTAACCATAATGCACTCACCCTGTTGGAAGTTGGGCTCCATACTGGACATGACCACAGTATAGCTCTGTACAGTGAGCTGAAGGAGAGCAAAAACGGCTACGGCGATAAGAACAGTTATGACGACTTCACGAAGAATTTTCATTGGCAAAGGTTCATTTTACCATAAACCGTAAAGTCAATTCATTCGTTATAACTCTACTTGTCGGCGCTGTTCCTTAATGCTAACATTATTACCTCGGGCCGCTAGCTCAATTGGTAGAGCAGCTGACTCTTAATCAGCAGGTTCAGGGTTCGATTCCCTGGCGGCTCACCAGTAATGACAAAAGGTAGCACTCGTTACTACTTCTACTCTTCAGACAGACTTTTTTCGGCAGATTAGAACTTCAGAGGTCTATGCCTTCAGTATCTCTTTATGCCTCAATGCCCGCTCCAGCCAAGGCCGCATCTTCATATCACGGAACTCTGATATGGCGAAGTCAAGGTGCTCCAGTGCCTCAGCTCGCTCCTTAGGGTAATGCTCCAGGAGCAGCTCGGCAAGCTGGAGGCGTGTGAGGGCCAGCTCTGGGCGGAACCTCATCTCGGTGCAAACCTTGATGGCTTCCTGATAATGCTTGCGGGCTTCTTCATATCTGCCCAGCAGAGCGGCTGCTCCACCCAGATGGCGAGCCACACAGGTCGGATTATTCAAGCCGGTCGTCTTATACGTGGCACCCACAAGAAGGTTCAAAAGGATTTCCGCCGCTCGCGTATGCTTCGCCAGCACCGCCGTCTCCAGCAGGAGTACCAGCGCTCCGAAGTGGTGTCTGGTTCTCTCCGGCTCAGCGGCATAGTGGTCTGCAGCCTCGCCGAGTATAGTCGCAGTCTCTTCCTTCTCTCCCCCGCATACCAGATAGTAAGCCCTTATAGGTGCCGGCACAGGCACAGAAAGACCGGCTGCTTGCGCCCACTCGTCCAGACGGCTCAGTCCCTCTCGACCCCAGCCCAGATATCCACCCAAGCGAGGCCCAAAGAAGTTAGCAAAGACTGCTGCGGCCTGTGGTGCACCCATCTCAGCACCGACCCTGAGCACATCGTCATAGCATTTTGCCGCTTCCTCAAGCTGCCCGTCCATGATGTAATAGCAGGCACGCAGAAATGGGAGATAATACTGACCGGCCGGCATCCCGGCCAACCGTGGAGACTTCATTTCCTCGCGATGGATTGCCTCGCCCTCTCTTCGTTCACCCAGCCTGAGGAACGACGAACCTACAGACTCCATTGCATAGGCCATAGAAAAGGGATCAGCTCTGTCCCAGACCCGCCTCATCTCACCTGCTATCTGCCGTGCCTCTCCGACATATTCAGCAGTGGGCGGACAGTACCACAAATAGTCCCCCCCGCAATTAGCAAACGCGCTGGCATCTCCCAGCTTACGTGCCAGAAGCGTACTTTCACGGAATAGCGGCCACGCTCCAGCAATATCGCTGGCTGCTACTTTTCTTCCTCCGAGAGCCTGGTCTGCCCAGGCGCGCTCGATAGTGTTGGGGGAAGCATAACGGTCGAATGCTTCGGTCCACCTCATCGCCTCGTCTGTACCGAAAGCGAGGCCCATCCCGGTACCTGATATAGCGAATGTGGCAAGCAAACAAGCCTGACAGGCACGCTGGGTGTCTCCTGCTCCCTCTGCTAATGCCAATGCCGCAGGCGCCTCGTTGTCAAGGATATGCCGGTACTCATGGTTGTACAAACGTGCCCAGCCCAGCGCCAGGAAAAGGTCACACCGCCTCAGCTTCTCCTCGGGGTCGAGGACCTCCTGTACTTTGAGCGCCTGTTCCAGCAATCTCACAGCTTCTCCATAGGAATAGACATCTGTGGCTCTTCTGGCTGCCATCTCCCCGTAGCTGACCGCTTTCTCTAAGTCAGCTCTATCAGATGAGTAAGAGAAGTGTTCGGCAAGCTCAGCCGCGTGCTGCTCCAGCCTGTTGTTGTATATCTCTTCCAGCGCCCGCGCCACCTGCTGGTGCAGCCGTATTCGCCTGGGAGCAATCGTCTCCTCATAAAGCGTCTGACGGAAGAAGGCATGCGCAAACCGGTAGCTAACCTTCGCCCCTGCCCCCGTCCGCTCCTCAATTACCGCCACCTTCCTGGCTTCCTCCAGTGCCTCGAAAAGCTCCTCATCACTCAATCCGGCCACCTTCTGTAGCACTTCCATCCGGAAGTCCCGGCCGATTACCGCGGCTACGGAAAGCACCTTATTGCACAACTCACTCAGGCCGGAAAGACGTTTACCGATGACATCCCTCAAGCCATCGGGAATCCGCATCTCCACCGGCGTGTCACTCTTGGCCCGCCAGCGTCCCTCCTCCCTCTCAATAATGCCTTCTTCGGCCAGATACCGTACCACCTCCTGCACAAAGAGAGGGTTGCCTTCCGTCTGGCGGTGCACTGCCTCAGCCAGCCCCCAGGGAACATCCTGCCCGGCAATACCGGACAGCATTCTCCTCACTTCATCGGCATTCAGCCCCCGGAGCAGAACCCGCCCGAAGTGGGGCAGTCGCCTCAATTCAGCCAGGGCGGCGGAAAGAGGATGCGTTCTGTCAACTTCAATATCGCGGTAGGTGCCCACCAGCAGTAATCTTTTGTCGCCCAGGTTGCGGGCTACATGCTCCAGCATCTCTAATGTGCCCCTGTCGGCACTGTGCAGGTCTTCCAGTACTATTAGCAACGGCTTCGCGGCAGCAGCACTGCCCAGGAAGTCGCTGACCGCCTGCAAAAGCCGGTATCTCTCCTCTTCCGGGTCTCCCTTGGGTCTCGGCTCTATCCTCAGCCTCTCCCTGACCTCCGATACGATCCGGGCCACATCCGGTGCCCCGGGCCCCAGTTCCTCCCTCAGCCGACTGACATCGCAGGCCTGAGCATAACCCCTTAACGCCTCCACAAAGGCCAGATAGGGCAGTGAAAGCGAGCCCTCTTCATAACAGTGGCCCACCAGCGCCCGGCCGCCCCGCAGGCCAACATAGGTCGCTACCTGTTCACACAGGGCGGTCTTGCCAATGCCCGGCTCGCCCACTACCATGGTCAATGAGCCCTGCCCCGATGTTGCGGCATCAAAGGCCGACTGGAGCTGGCGTAACTCCGCTTCCCTGCCCACGAATACCCGCCGGTAGAGGGGGTTCTCTGCCAGCGCCTTCGACTGTTCGGTGGAGAGCTCTTCCGTTTTCCCCGTTTCAATAGCTTCCAGCGCCTCCAGCACCTCGGTAGCTGAGGCAAGCCGTTTCTGCGGGTCCTTCTCCAGCAGCCTCATTATGAGCGCGGCCAATGCCGGAGGCAGGTCGGGCCGGTGCCAGTTGGGTGACACAGGCGGCGTATTGATATGCTGTCCGATAACCGCCACCACATCATCACCCGTGAAGGGCGGTCTCCCCGTCACCATCTCGTAGAGCATGGCCCCCAGTGAATAAAGGTCAGCCTTGGCCGTGATGTCACCGCCCATGGCCTGCTCCGGCGGCATGTAGTAATACGTGCCCACCATCATGCCCTCGTTCGTGAGACGAGACAGGTCTACTGCCAGTGCCAGGCCAAAATCGCCCACCTTGACCGTGCCATCGCCACTCAGCCAGACATTGCCGGGCTTGATATCCCTGTGGATGACGCCTTTGGCGTGGGCATACTCCAGGCCCCGGCAGACGGCCTTGGCAATACCGACTGCCTGCTCGATGGGCAGTGAGCGTTCCGGAGCTTTCTCAATAAGACTCTCCACATCCCCACCCGGCATGAGAGGCAGGACAATATAGGGCTGGCCCTTTTCCTCACCCATATCATGTATGGTCATGATATTGGCATGGTCGCCAAGCCGGCCCATGACCTGGGCTTCCCGGCTGAAGCGCAGGCGAGTACCGTCATCCAGTTTCTCGGTCTTTATCAGAGCAAAGGCCACATCCCGGTCCAGCACCTTATCATGGACAAGGTAGACCTTCTTCTTACCCCCCTCCCCGAGGAACTTCTTTACCTGGTAACGACCATTGACAAAGGAGGTAGGCATGGGTGAGGGTGGGGGTGGGAGCGTTTCAGGTGCTGGCTCAACTAGAGAATGGCCACATTTATCGCAGAATTTGTTATCTTGAGGATTCGCATGTCCGCATTGAGGGCAAGTTTTCTCGGCAATGAATGACTGACCACATCTTCCGCAGAACCCTGCTCCTTCGCGGTTCTTGTATCCACATTTCGGGCACTTCATCAGCAATACCCTTACACCGAGCCACAGTCTATGACTGTCTCTTAGGAATGTCAAGCACCTCGTATGTGAGTCTTTCTTGGATAAGAAGCATCGTCCTAGCGTCTCGATAATAGCTATTTAGGTGTTGAGCTTATCCCGAAGTCGGCTCGGGTGCGAAGAAAGCGAGCTATATCTTCTCGGTTTATTATTCCAATGACTTTTCCAGCTTCCATTACCGGTATGTGATTGGCACTTTCCCCATTCATTTCTTGGAGCACACTCAATATATCTTGGTGAGCATAAGCTACCTTTAATTTGCTGGCCGGGGTCATAATATCCTGCGCGGTGGTGGTTGGCCAACGGCTGCGAGGGACTTTCTTTATCTGCTGCATGGTGACCATGCCTTCTAGCTCAGCTCCCCAACTTATTAGGAAGCAACTTCGCCCTGTGGGTAATATGTGTTGCTGGACTAGCTCTGTTAAGGTTAGGTGAGGAGGGATTAGAGGAGAATCATAGTCGGTAACCTGGCGTGCTGTGATACCCACAAGAGCATCGTGGAGTAAAATCTGCTGATAACTAGCTCTGGCTGCGTTGTTGAGGAACCAGCCGATGAATATTAGCCACATGCCGTCAAGCCATAACTGGAGAATGAGTATGAGAGCAATACCTCCAGCGATGAAGGCATAAGCTATCCCTTGCCCCACTTTGGTAGCGATGCGAGTTGCTCTATGGTAATCGTGGGTTCTTTGCCACACGAGGGCACGAAATATTCTGCCTCCGTCTAACGGAAAACCGGGGATTAAGTTAAATACAGCTAAAAGGACATTGATCCAAGCTAGCCACTGTAAGCTAGTGTCCAGCATTTGATGGGTTCCGGCTAGTAAAAGATGCAACCCCCAGAAAATACCAGCCAGAGCCAGACTGGTTAAAGGGCCAACTATGGCTATTAGGAATTCGGCTCTGGGGCGGGTCGCTTCCTTAGTTATCTGGGAGACACCGCCGAAAACAAAGAGGGTAATCTCCTTAACTGGGATATTATTACGCATAGCTAGGATGCTGTGGGCTAGTTCATGGGTAATGATGGAAGCAAAAAAAAGCAAACTGGTTAGTATCCCCAGAATTATGCTCTGCTCTATGGGATAACCTATGCTTACATCTTGAAATACAAGGGAAAAGGTAGCCCAGGCAAAGATAATAAACCAGGTATAATTGATTCGCAGGGGGATACCGAAGACCCTACCTAAACTTATATTACTCCTCATTATCCTTCTTGCCGCGCAGTACAACCGATAAACTTGTAAACTAATTTAGCCAATAGAAAAGCGCAAGAACCTGGCCCCTCCCCGGGGCAAAATTCCATTAAATCGAAGCCCACTACATGCTTGTGAAGGGCAACTGATTCTATTATATCCAAGACTTGCCGCCATGACATGCCATCGGGCTCGGGGGTACCTACTGCCGACATGACGGAAGGGTCGAGAACATCTACATCTATGGTGACATAGACGTCTTCAGTAAGCGAGTCCACTATCTGGTCTATAGAAACTGTATTGGATGCCAAGTCAGACATGTAGAAAGGCTTCAGCTTGTTTTGGGTTAAGAATTGTTTTTCTTCCAGGCTAAGGCTGCGCACTCCTACTTGAGAGATATGGCAGAGTTCAAAGATACGGCGCATAACACAAGCCTGGCTGTATTTAGTCCCCAGATATTCATCTCGGAGGTCAGCATGAGCATCCAGTTGCAACACAGAGAGTCTGGGAAATGCTTCCTTGAAAGCTCGGACTGCTCCTAAAGAAAGGGAGTGGTCTCCACCAAGCAGCACTACAAATTTCTCTTTTTGTATTAAGCCTTTAACTACTTGATAAACTCTGTGAATCATATCTTGAGGGCTGCTCAGTAGTGGCTCTACCTGGGGCAGGGTGGAAATACCAACCTTATATATCTCGCGGTCCAGCTCTAAATCATAAAGCTCTAAATACTGAGAGGCATCGATAATAGCCTGTGGGCCATGGCGAGATCCGCTTCGCCATTCGCTGGTGCTGTCGTAGGGGACAGGCACAATTACAGTCTTGGCTTGCTGTAAGTTTGAATAAGATGGGTCTAATCCAGCAAAGACCTCATGTGGCAGGAATGTCCCTTCTTGCCAACAAGCAAAGGGTTCAGGATGACAGTCACGGTCGTTCATGGTAAATAAAACTTTGGGGGTTGGCCATTGCAGTTTTTGCCTCGGGCCATTCTCTATCAATAAGGCAGGTTCGCAATTTAACCAGCTGAAATCCCTCTCGAAAATCTTCTATTGCTTTCTCGGTATCAAAATCCTTGCAGGAGAAAACGTCTATGTTAATGTAATTCTGTTCAACAAAGGTATGGATGCCAATATGACTCTCCGCTATAAAAACGAATCCCGATATTCCCCAATCCTCTAACACCGGTCCTACATACTTAATCACGTATGGCGGTGAAATCCTGGTCATTCCAATCCTTGCGGGATAGTTTTCCAACCATTTCCGAAGAAAATTCTCGTCTCGGAGAAGTTTTTGGTTGCCAGAATAGCCATCTATAATTAAGTGCATTAGGCCTCCTCGAGCAGCATCTTTCTTAAATCAAAGAGGGCGGCATAAACTGCTCTTTGCTTCATTCTTGAGCGATTTCCACGGAGCGTATGGGTGAAGATTTGGTCAAATTTATCACTGCTCAGGCCTATGAATGCTTCGCCGGAATTTTTATCGGGGTTTATGTTACCCCCAACACCTATTCCGATATCGGTTTTCAAATTTCTGCATGCAGTCTCAGCCATTGCTTTGGCTACACGAGTGCTTTCCTTGCCGTATTGCTCCATAATGGAAACATCAACACCGCAAGCTATTTTAGCCTCATCACTACAAGCTAGCAATCCCCCCTTGAAATAAGTACAGCTTTCCTGACCACTGGCAATGGTGCTGCATAGCAGCCCCTCGGTGCAAGATTCCATAGTGGCTAAACTCAAGTTTTTGGCTCTGAGCAACTCTCCAATAACAGAGCCCAGGGTATCGTCGTCCACCCCCCAAATGTAGGGAGCAAGAATGCTTCGGATTTGCTCTTCGCTTTGGGCAATAAGGCGTTGAGCCTGTCTTTTTCCCTTGGCTTTGGCTGTAATACGTAGATAAACACCATCGGGATTGATATAAGTAGCCAAGGTGGGGTTGGATAGTTTGGAAATATGGGCCACCAATTCATCTACCTTAGCTTCGGCCAGCCGAAAAGTTTTGATTGTCCTGGATAGGATAACCTCTCCGGTTACTCTTTGCTTCAGTTTGGGCAGAATGCCTTCTTGCCACATCATTTTCATCTCATCGGACGGCCCAGGTAGGACTATAATTATATGGTCGTCTTTCTCCACCCACCAACCAGGCGCTGTACCCATACGATTGGGAATTATTTGAGCCGAAGGGATGATAGTTGCCTGTCTGATATTGCTTTGCGGTATTTCCCCAAGATAGCGGCGAAGCAAAGCTTGCAATTCTTGCCATACCTTCTCATCGACTTTTAGCTCCTCATTCACTAGCTCGCCAATAGCCTCACGAGTAATATCATCCTGGGTAGGTCCCAATCCCCCTGTGGTTATAATAAGGTCTGCCCTCTTCCAGGCTCGCTTTAAGGTATCCACCAATCTTTTCTGATTGTCGCCTGCCGTAGAGATAAAATATAAGTCGATTCCCAGCAAGGGTAATTGATTAGCTAAAAAGGAAGAATTAGTATCAATTATATTACCCAGTAAAATTTCTGTGCCAACGGGTATTATCTCTGCCTTCATTTTTTAATTATAGACTGTCAGTTGACGGTTACTTTAGCATTTGGGTGCTGAGATGCCGAGGTATTTCTCCACTATGGCCATAGCGCAATATTTGCCACACATGCTGCAGGTTGCCCCGCTAGCCGGTATCTTACTGTGGACTTGCTGTGAAAGTTTTGGGTCTAGAGATAGTTTGGCTTGGGTTTCCCAGTCAAGAACCTTGCGTGCCCGAGACATTTGTTCATCCCATTCTTTGGCACCTTTTACGCCCTTAACAATATCGGCAGCATGAGCAGCTATACGAGAAGCGATTACTCCTTCTTTAACATCCTCTATACTGGGGAGGGAAAGGTGCTCAGTAGGAGTAACATAGCACAAAAAGTCTGCGCCAGCAGCAGCGGCAATTGCCCCTCCAATAGCCGCAGTTATATGGTCATAGCCAGCGCCTACATCAGTTACTAAAGGCCCGAGGACATAGAAGGGCGCTCCGCGACAGAGGCTCTTTTCCAATTGCACGTTAGTGGCGATTTGGTTCAGCGGTAAATGTCCGGGACCTTCTATCATAGCTTGAACGCCAGCTTCCTTGGAGCGCTCTACCAATTCACCGAGGATGATTAGCTCTTGGATTTGAGCCCTGTCGGTGGCATCAGCTAAACATCCGGGACGCAAGCCATCGCCTAAACTTAAAGCGAAGTCGTATTCAAGAGCCAAGTCCAGCAGGCGGTCATAATATTGATATAAGGGGTTTTCCTTATCATTGTGGAGCATCCAACCGATGAGGAAAGCTCCTCCTCGAGACACTATGTCGGTCATCCTGCCCTGCTTTTTAAGTCTAGACAGGGATGTCTGGGTCACTCCACAATGGACGGTCATAAAATCAATGCCGTCTTTGGCATGTTCTTCGATTACAGTGAAAATCTCGTCCACACTCATGTTTACGATGGCTCCGCGATTCTCAATAGCTTCAATACCCGCCTGATAAATGGGCACCGTCCCTACTGGCACAGCGCTAACACTCATGATAGCTCTCCTGATAGCTGAAATATCACCTCCAGTGCTCAGGTCCATCGCAGTATCGGCACCAAAGTCGGCGGCGATCTGTAATTTCCTTAATTCCGTGTTCAAATCACAAAAATCTGAGGATGTGCCTATGTTAGCATTGACTTTGGTCCTCAACCCTTTGCCTATGCCACAAGGGATTAGATTTATGTGATTAACGTTGGCTGGAATTACGATTTCACCCTCAGCCAAGCCTTGGATGATAAAATTCGTCTCCACCCCTTCCTTTTCGGCTACGTGCTTCATCTGGGGTGAAACAGTTCCCTTTCGCGCTAGCTCCAACTGGGTCATGTTCCTAAGAACCTCGCATAAATCATACTAAAGTTAAAGTATAAAACAGAGCGAATTGTCAATGCAAACGCAACCCTGGCGATCATGAGACAAGCGAAAGCAAGGAACATGCAGGCAAACTCAAGACAGAGCCTTTAAGGTTTCCTTCTGGGTTTTGAATAATTTAACTATCCCTTGCCGGGCTAAAGAAAGTAAGGCATCGGCGGTTTCTTTAGAGAAAGGTTTCCCCTCGGCAGTTCCTTGAATTTCCACAAACTCGTTTTTGTCGGTCATGACCACATTGAAATCGACTTCGGCTTGGTAATCCTCTTCGTAGCAAAGGTCAAGTAGTATATTGCCATTCACAATGCCCACGCTGGTGGCTGCTATCATTTTATTTAATGGCATAAATGGCAAAACACCCTGCTTCCTTAAGTTATGGAAAGCGTGATAAAGAGCAACATATCCACCGGTGATAGCCGCTGTTCTGGTGCCGCCATCTGCCTGTAATACATCGCAATCTACCATAAATGTCCTCTCTCCCAGGATGGCTAAGTTAGTCGCTGCCCTTAAGCTGCGGCCGATAAGGCGTTGGATTTCCTGGCTTCTTCCCTCTGCCCTATCACGCGGTGTACGAGTAATTGTGGAACGAGGCAGCATGGCATACTCTGCAGTAACCCAACCCTGGCCACCACCTTTAAGAAAAGGAGGTACCCGTTCATCCATGCTCACGGAGCACAATACTCTTGTTTGCCCCAGTTCAATTAGAGCTGAACCCTCGGCGAAACTCTGGTACCCTAAAATTATGCGCACGGGGCGAAGATCATTGTCAGCTCGGTTATCTATTCTTGGCATATTAGAAAGAGTATAGCAAACTATCCAACAATCTGCCTATCCATTTTGAGCTGTGATTCACCGCCGTCATCTTTTCTGATAGGTCTCGATAAATCTTTCGAGGGAGCGGTCGTAAGTCCTTTCTACATCGTCGGGGAAAAAGCAGGCTGGTAGCTCGCCTGTGTGCCAATGGTATCTTAGACATTCGCAGCAAATGCCCTTTCTACTGCACGGCTCATAGGTACAGTTACATTTTTCTTTGTTTTGCTCCATGGTACACTCTCTCATATTCGCTCTCCTTCGCTAATTGTTTAGATAAATGCCTCTTTGCTCCCAAGTTGAAACGATACTATGTAGTAAGTATAAAGACACGAAGCTGCGCCCCTTTCCCAAACATATGCTATCATATGCCAAACTAGAGGTATTGAAAAGGCAGGCAACAGATTGCAGCTACCTTTTGATGCTTATCTTGATATTGAGACCACAGGCTTATGCTCGTTTTATGACGAAATAACCGTTATTGGCATTTATTTAGCTAATGACGGTAGGAATAGCTTGGTTCAGCTTGTTGAAGGTGACGCAACTAAGACTAACTTGCTCAGGACCTTGCGTTGTGTGGATACAATTTATACATACAACGGCAGTCGCTTTGACATTCCTTTTATCAAGTTCCGTCTAGGGGTAAATCTGATAGAGCATTTTCATCATCGTGACTTGATGCATGATTGCTGGAGTAATAATTTATATGGTGGCTTCAAGGCGGTAGAGCAGCAATTAGGTATTTCCCGAAGGCTGCAGGGTATTGGTGGAGCAGGAGCGGCGATGCTTTGGTGGAGATATCAGATTCACCATGACAAGAAAGCACTGGATTTGTTGCTGGAATACAATAAAGAAGACGTGATTAATCTGATGGCATTGAGGAGGAAGTTGGAAAGGTTCTCAAAATCAGGGCATTGTTGACTTGGGATGTATCCTGTTATCTCATTTAAACAGGAGTCCAAGCAAATACTCTGCGAGTTTTAATAGTTGCCCTGTAATATTACCCACGGCGGTTGCTATCTTGGCCATGGTTGAGATGTTCGTTTGGTTTGTGTCCCAGGGAAAAGATTCATCATAGCAATACAGATCGTTAAAGGCCGCGGTAATTTCATATTTGTCTAGTCTAGAATCAAGGTTGGAAAGCCCGAACCAAGAATGCCAGGAAGAGAATTGGGCAGGTGCTTGGGGTTCTATCCTCCGCCACTCCCCGTCATTATTCCAGTCCTCTATCAGGAAGGCATGTCCATCCTCTTCACCATCAACACCAAGGGTGACATATACCCGCTCCGCATCAATGCCATAGGCTCTGAGGAGAGAGCATAATAAGATGGAAAAGTCCTCGCAATCCCCAGTGCGATAGAGCAAGGTTTCTTCAGGCGTTTGCCAATAGTCCTTCCCCCAGCGCTTTTCATCAGACATATAATTTATATTAGTGGCGACCCAGTCTCGGATATCATTGAAGCCAGCTTGGGAAAGTTCATAAGGGGGGTCACCGAGTATATCTTGTAGAGCTTCCTTAACCGACGGGCATTCGGGCATGATGTAGGACTTGAATTCAGACTCCGTCGCCGGAAGCCAATTAGCAATAGGATTTGCCGGGGAAATGATGAAGTTGACGCAGCTCAACCCGGACACGATAAGCAAGCCAAGCGCAGCTCCACAAGCTAAAGGGATTAGAAAGCGCTTTTTCACATGCAAGCCCCGCTCATTTTGAGTATTAGTCTAGTTTTCCAGGACTAAACTTGGAAATATTACTTTCTCTTGACTACTGACTTCACTGCTTCTTCAATGTCTGTGGCGGTCAAGCCATATCTTTGAAGTAACTCTTCGGCTTTGCCTGATGAAGCATATCTATCACCTAGGTTGACGAATTCCATAAGCACTGGCTTCTCTTTAGCTACTGTCTGGGCAACTCGACTGCCTAGACCACCTTGAGCCAAATGTTCTTCAGCAACGACAATTGCGCCTGTCTCTGAGGCTGCTTTGACTATGGCTGCTTCATCCAAAGGTTTGAGGGTATGCATGTTGATTACCCGACAATCTATATCTTGTCTTGCTAAGGTATCTGCTGCCTCCAGAGCCTTAGCGACCATGATGCCCGCGGCTATGACAGTTGCATCTTTGCCTTGTCGCATGGTTACTGCCTTGCCTAATGTGAAGTGATACCCTTCGGAGTAAACAATCGGTGTCTTAGGCCGGCTTAGTCTGATGTAGAAAGGTCCGTAGGTATTTGCCGCTGCCCTTACTGCCTCAGCAACCTCTATAGCATCTGCAGGAACGACCACAATGAAACCCGGAAGAGCACAACACAAGGCCAGGTCCTCAATTGCCTGATGTGAAACGCCGTCTTCCCCTACGATGATGCCGCTATGAGTAGCTACGATTTTAACATTTAGGTTCGGCTGGGAAACGCATAGCCTCAACTGGTCAAAACAGCGACAGACGACAAAAACAGCGAAAGTGGTGGCAAAGACAGTTTTACCCGCAGCAGCCAGACCAGCAGCTATGCCTATCATGTTCTGCTCTTCTAGACCACAGTTAAAGAAACGCTGAGGAAACTCTTGAGCAAAAAAACTGGTCATTGTTGAAGGCGCCACATCGGCATCCAAGACAACGATATTGGGATTCTCTCTGCCTAACTCAACCAAGGTCTTGCCGTAGGTTTCCCGAGTAGATGCTTCAGCCATGCTCACTCTAATTCCTTTAGTGCCCTTTCGGCTTCTTCCTTGGTAGGTGCCTTGCCATGAAACGCCACATTGTTTTCCATGAAACTAACTCCCTTGCCTTTTATGGTGTGGGCGATGATGACAGTGGGTTTGTCTTTTATTTTTTCAGCTCTTTGGCAAGCGGACAGGATTTGGTCAAAGTCGTGTCCATCTATATCAATAGTATGCCAGCCAAAGGCTTGCCATTTCCGGGTCAAAGGCTCAAGGTTCATGATGTCGCTAGTCCAGCCACTGAGCTGCATACCATTGCAGTCAACCACGGCCGTTAGGTTATCTAACTTAGAGTGGGCTTTGAAGTGGGCTGCTGAGAGGGCTGCCTCCCAAGTTTGCCCTTCCTCACATTCGCCATCGCTAAGAAGAACATAGGTTCGGTAGGTCTTGGAATCTAGGCTGGCAGCCAGGGCAATGCCAATGGCGAAGGACAAACCTATACCTAAAGAACCTGCCGACATTTCTACGCCGGGGGTGAATTTCCTATCAGTGTGTCCCTGGAGGCGACTATCCAACTTTCTCAGTGTTGCCAGCTCGGCTATAGGAAAGTAGCCAGCCTCAGCTAGGGCAGCGTATAAAATTGGAGCAGCATGTCCCTTGCTCAATATGAATCGGTCACGGTCTGACCACTGGGGATTTTCAGGATTATGACGCAAAACCTTAAAGTAAAGAGCAGTGATGATGTCAGCTGCTGATAGAGAGCCGCCAGGATGTCCACTGCCTGCCGTAGCTATCATGGTGATTACATGACGGCGTAGCTTTTTAGCCATTTCCTTGAGCTCTGGCGTGGACAAGTTGAATTTATTTCTGGGAGAGCTGCTTTCGAGGGATACTTCGCTATGATTTGGCATGGGTCGAAGAATATATTGTAACTCAGAATGGCCTACAATGTCTAGGGTTAGTGAGCTACGATACCGTTTGGTTGGCTTGCAGACTCAGAACTGAGGGTTGCACTGTCACCGAAGAGGCAGTGTACACAATAGTGACAATCTTTCTAGTATTAAAGGGTTTATTGATACTAGGCTCTCTACTGTCATAAAGGCATGTTTAGTGTAAAATCTAGTTAGCCCTTATTTGGGATAATAATAATGGGTAATAGACTTTGGATTGCATATGCATGGGCAGACAATGTAGAGGGTGATTTCGACTATCTCGTTCAAGAACTTGAGGGAGTCAGGCTGGATGCTAGATATGATAGAGTTGAACTGACCCCGGTCGGCGATTATGGGAACAAATAGGAGATAGAATTGCAAGCGGGTCATTTGATGGCTGGGCATATTTAATTACTGCTAATAGTATAAATAACGAGCATTGCGGAGAAGAACTAGGATATGCATTGCTTCGTGCGCTAGATGAGCGTGGTGTCGGGGTCATTCAGTTCGTGTATGTTTTATGCTAATGATTGAAGTAGCTGCTCTTGTCTAGACAGTTGCTCGATCGCTTCTTCAACAGTCAATTTTTTGAAGCGGATAAAGTCATGGGGTTTAGCTTGGCCAATCTTCCATAATTCAGAAGTGGTGACCGTGGCCAACGAAACAAACCCGCCTAAACTGGGACCATCCACAGTTAGGATTACAGGCATGTCTCCGGTAAAGTTCACTGTCCCTATAGCGTACGCATAATCTGGTACATTAGAAGGATGGCGGCCACCTTCCCCCCCGTCTTTTCGGGCGAATTGGAGCTTGGGTCCTTCAAGCCGATAACCGAGTCGGTTGGAGTTATAGTGGACACGCCACTGAGTGTTGTAAAATATTTCTACATCCACTGGAGTAAAGAAGTCCGGTGCTGCGTGGGGTCCAGGGATTGCCCCCACCTCCCACTCAGTCTCGTATTGGGGGATAATCGCGGCAGCTGACTTCCAGTGCCTATAAAATTCAGGTATTCTTTCATTAATATGGATAAGATCTCCTTTCATTAACGAGTGACCTTCGTATCCACCAAAGTGCCCTTGTGGGAAAGTTGATTTACTCCCTAGATAATCAGGGACATCGATTCCGCCGCCTACTGCCAAGTAGGAGCGCCATCCAGGCCCCTGCACAGCCCCAAGAGATAAAACAGTTCCCTTCTCCACATACAGAGTTTCCCACCAAGGAACTTCTTTGCCATTTATTGTACCTTGGAGCTTGGCCCCAGCAAGAGCCACCGTGGCATCACTCAAGAACTTCAATGCAGGGCCTATAGCAGTAATCTCTAACCCCGCCTCGTGGTCCCCGTTGCTCACCAGTTTATTGGCAATTCGGAAGGCTAGTGCGTCCATTGGTCCTGACGGAGGAATCCCAACATTCCAATAACCAACACGCCCCGGGTAATCCTGGACAGTAGTATAAAGACCAGCATTGATTACTTCTATCATGTTTCAACCTTCCCGGGACCTTTAATATCCCTTGGTCCACTGTTTTGCGGCGCGTCTTTGCCTCGCTTTAAACGTCTCTGTTTCGTCTCGAACTGAGTCGAGGAATTTCTTGTATTCCTTGACGCTAAAAGTTTCCTCCTCAATTCGGAGAGTATAACTCCCGTTCAGCATCGCTTCTCTGGCGTTTAATAATTCGTCTTCACTGGTTGATTCAAATTGAATCCGGTCAAAGAGCCTTAGCAGCCACGGGGCTTCAGCAAAAGCAGGAGCAGTCTGCCAAGTATTCCATATGGACAGGGTCCGTCCAACGAGCTGGTACCCACCCGGAGACTCCATGGGATAGATGCATATATATGAGCCACCAATACCCACACCGCCCTCAGGTGTATACATTCTCGCCGGATTATACTTTGGAACTACCAAGCGGTATCTAGGATCCAGTGGCACAGCACAGGGGGCTCCGAGATATACATCACCCAGACCAATGACCAGGTGCTGCGTAGCTTGAAGGTATGTAATCACTTGCTCTATACTCTCTAACCCGTTACACCGGGCCACAAACTGCACATTATCTGGCAAGTAGGGAGCTTCAGCTCTCACCGATTGGATATATTTGGCTATGGCCTCCAGTGTCCATCTGTCATGAAAGGCAATTGGCAGATGGATGACTCGCGAGGGAACTTCGACTTCCTGAATTGGGGGGAGGCTTTTTTCAATTGATTTCAAGGTATCAAGAAGCCTGCTTAAGGGTAGTTGTAGCCCATTGTATTTGATAAGCAAGGAACAAACACCCGGCGCCGTTTCTAGGACTCCTTCAACAGGAATACTCTTAATCGACTGTTCTAGAGAGTGCACCCGAAATCTAAGATCGAGGTCTAGAGTCATTTCCCCGTATTCCACGAGGAGGTAGGCATCTCCTGACAGTCGGTAAACCACTTTAGGCTGTCCCGACCTTTCCTGGATAATTGCAGCAATCGCATCAAAACATCCTCTTTTTGCCCCGACGTGTAACCTACGCCGTGATCCTAATTTTCCCACAACTAGACACCCTCCATGTTGCATCAAAAAAATCTGGATGATACTTTAAGCCTTATCCACATGTGGTGTTAAAGTGCTAACTCTTGAAATCTGTTACTTTTAGCGTGCAAGTAATTTTAAGTTCGCATTCACAGCCTGTACGAAACGTTGGGAGTCAGATACCCAACCAAAGACGCCGCCTTGCATTTTAATTGACTTAATAGAAGATTGATAGTTGCCGTAGTCAGTAGCTCCCGTACAGTCTCCCAAGAGAACACACCAATATCCGTAATCATTAGCCTCTCTCATTATTGTGTGAACGCAAACGTCAGTGGTGATCCCTGAGAGGACCAGATGGGTTATACCAAGATTTTTAAGCACCATATGAATAGTGCTTGATCCGAACGCCCCTTTTCCAGCTTTATCAACAATATATTCACCGTCAATAGGGTGAAGTTCATTAACAATGTCCCAATTCTTTTGACCACGAACTAAGAGGCGACCAAGACCATTAGGAGGAATATCGCCAATGCCTACTCCATCACCAATAATCTTGCTCCGCAAAACCTTGTTAAATGGTGCGTCCGAAAGGTCAGGTTCGTGACCTTCACGAGTGTAAATAACCTTGATATCAGTACCACGGACGCAGTTCAAAACACTCTCAATAGGTTTTATAGTTGCAGCAGTCAAAGAAAGATCATAGCCCATGACATCGACATAACCTTTCTCACCACAGAAGTCAACCTGCATATCGATTACTAGAAAAGCCGTTCTCAGCGAATCGAATTCAACGTAAGCAGTGTTACCAAATCTTGGGCAATCTTCAACTTCTAGTTTAAACAGCTTTCCTTTGGGAGAACCATAAAGCCAAGTGGGGAATTCGAAAGTTTTCGTCTCTTTAAATCTTTCGTACGCCTTTTGAACCTGCTCTAACATTTCTTCTCTGTTGCTCTGATGGTTTCAACACCGGCAATGCTTAGATATTCCTGGACGTTAACATACAGACCTTACGTTAAGTTTAGTGTATTTCCTCAGTCTTATCAACAGATGCCTCTTGACCAAAAAGGTGATGGTGATAAATTATAGGTTCACGAAGGTCACCCGGAGGTTGATTTGCAGGCATTATCCACAGCCGTCAAGATAAGGAGAACGTCTATGTCGAATTTTCAGACGGTTCGCGAGTGGGATTTTTCAGTAGTCGTATCTTTAACGAAGGTCGGAGACATCATCAGGGTGACAAGTGGACGGATTCTGCTTACACCTACTGGTGATGCCTGTGTCTGCCTAGATATGGAATTACATCTCCGCAAGGGACATCGTTTTCAGACCCTCTACGCATTTGTGGTCAGTGCTAAGGCGACACTAGTATTCTTGCTATTGAATGTTATCTTAGGTACTATGTTGACGCTGCTTCTAAGGCCATAGGTTAGCAATAACTCAAGTGTTGTGCTCGTCATGGTAATTTTGAGCCTTAACGATAGTCCAGGGCGTCCTTCATTAGACAAAAGCCCGAAAGTGTCCCATTTACGCTGACGATTCACGATTAGAGTCCAAGACTATCCGCGTTCCGGCTTCTCCTCTCAGTGCTTCCATCGCCCTTTCAGGCGTAGTAATTATTACCTCACGTCTGTACTCCCTCGGGGTACCTTTAAGGAATTTTATGGACGCGCGTATTTTCGGCTCCATGCTACCGATCCCGAATTGGCCTTCTTCAAGGAACGCCTCTGCCTCGGTGACCGTAATAAGATGCAAAGGCTTCTCGGAGGGGCGGCCAAAATCAACAAAAACATTTTCCACAGCGGTCAAAATAAGGAGAACGTCTGCGTCTATGTCAAGTCCTAAGCGAGCTGAGGCAAGGTCCTTGTCTATTACAGCCTCAACGCCGCGGAGTGACCTATCGGGGCTTCTTATTACCGGAATACCACCACCCCCGGTGGCGATTACATTTTCACCAGCATCTAGCATGCTCCTGATTATCCTCGCCTGTTGAATTTCCAGCGGCTCTGGAGATGCAACTACCCGGCGATAGCCGCGGGTCGCATCCTTGATTATTTGCCAACCTCTCTCCCTTTCCAACCGCATGGCTTCCTCAATGGTGTAAAAAGGGCCAATCGGCTTTGTGGGGTGCCCGAAAGCGGGATCATTTTCATCCACGATTACCTGAGAGATAACGGTGGTAATGTTGTGGACAAGCCCCTTTTCCCTCAAGCAATTGGCCAGAGCCTGCTGAATCATATAGCCCATAAACCCCTGTGTTGCGGCGCCACACATATCAAGCGACATTGACGGGACCTCCTTCGCCGCCTCCAAAGCAAGAAGAAGATTTCCCACCTGTGGTCCGTTTCCATGTGTGATAACAACACGGTTACGACCTCCCAATAACTCGAGCAATTGCCTGCCAGTCTGGTTCAGATTATGGAGCTGCTCTTCTACGGTGCCCTTTTGACCAGCCCTGAGAATTGCGTTGCCCCCAAGAGCAACTACATATGTTCTCAAACCTTGTTCAGCCACCGGCAATTCTCCTTTCATGATTGTTCTCCTCGTTCTGCTCTAAAGCAATTGGTCTAGCAGCTCTGCCATGGCTTTATCTCCACCAGCTGGCGGAACCCAATCTACCTGAACAACCTCGACTTTCTGTTCTTCAAGGCTTTCGGCAAATCTTTTCAGTCCCAGGTTGATGACAACGAGTGGCTTATGTAATAGTTCGTCAACTTTGGTCTGCATGGCATCCTCCTAATCGGCGCTTAATAAAGTCGCAACAGAAATGTGCCGCTTTAGCGTTGCTATGGAACACGATCACGCCTCTTTCCTGGAGCATCCTGGTTTGCAGACTCAGGTCTTGCGGGTCGTCGTCAGTTCCGCAAATGGATGCGACCACGGTCAGCGCGCCGCCTCGCTTCCCTGCCGCTTGTTTCACTTCGATAACGGCCTCCAACAGTTCGCCGACAGGGTCCATAGAGGCGTTGTAGCCCAGGATGAAATCGAGCAGCAGAATAGCAACCTGCGGGTCGCGACCTTCAGCCAGAATGCGCTGTTTGCGCATGCTGCCGTCAATCATCGGGTGTGGCTTGCCTATAGTGTAATGGTCGTCGCCCATGTCAACGATAGTGTGCTCAATGCTGTGGTCGGGGTCGGCCAGCCTATATTTCAGATCAAGCGGCGCATTCGAGTAGGTCGGGATGTCGGCATCCCGGAAAATTTGCTGGGACTGGTAGCAGAACGTACCACCAGCAAACAGCCCGCGGATGTATTTCTGCTGTGATGACCAGGAGGCTATCTCCCCGCTCATCCACTCCAATTCTTGCGGGGTGAACTGGTCTTGCGAAGAAACTGGCTTATCAGCGATCTGTGTGATGGACAGTCGAACGGCATCATCAATCAGACGAGCACGCTGGAAGGATGTGCCTGCTTCTATCTCATTTTGTATGCCCAGAAAACAGCCAACAACCGGCTGTTTGCAGGTTTTCAAGCGCTCGCTGAGTTTCGCCAGCGTTTTGGCCCCTGGCGGCTTGGAAATCAGAGTGATCACTTTCGTCTGGGGGTCGGCTTCGAGCACATCCAGAGCCGCCAGGGTGGTCAGCCCGCCGATTTTATCGGAAAGGTCGTGGCTGCCCGTGCCGATGGCGTGGGAAATGCCGAATCCGGCATTATGCGCCTGACTGGTAAATTCCTGTAACCCGGTGCCAGACGCACCAATCACTCCAATTGGACCTGTGCGGACAACATTGGCAAAGCCGATGCCTACTCCGCCGATCAGACTGGTGCCGCAATCGGGACCCATGACGAGCAAGTTCTTCTCCACTGCAAACCGCTTTAAATCCAGTTCGTCATCAATGGATACGTTGTCACTGAACAAAAAAACGTTCAGGCCAGATTTAAGGGCTTTATGGGCCTCGCGCGCTGCATATTCACCGGGGACAGAAATCACCACCAGGTTGGCGTCTGGTTTTTGAGCCAGGCCATCTTCAAACGAATGTAAGTTGGATGCAGATACGCTTTGCACACCGCCCAGCAAATATTCATCCAGTTTGTCCAACACGTCATTGACAATCTGCGGCGTGTCAGCAATCACAGCCACGATCAGATCATTGGGCTGTGCGGCGTCTATTTGTGTGTCTCGGATGCCAATATCGGACAGAAGTTTTTTATTCGTATCACTTCCCATCAGCACTGCATTCTGTTGAACGCCCTTGGCGTCTGAGATGCGCTTGCTGATCTTCATCAGAAAGACGGAGTCATAATACTGGTTCTTGCGAATGACGAACCCAGAGGCCATAGATATCTCCTTAATTTGCACTATATTTTTTACCGAAGGCAATCAGCGCCTTCTTGAAACAATCCAGCGGTGCACGCAGCAGCCCGGCGCCGATCTTGGGATATCCTGGATCTCTGTGGGCAATGGCACTGTCTATGATAGGAGTGATATTCGTCTGAATTACCTGGCGGATATCGATTCCAATAGGAGTGCCCATAAAGCCGAGGGCAGGCATGCGATAGGTAGGGTGAGTTGCGACGGTAATTTTGAGCATTTCACGGGAATACGCCAGCGCTTCTTCAGGCGTGCCACCCACCAGGCTGAGGATGCCGGGTGCGCCACCCAGCGCAAAGCCGCCCCAGCCGACTGTCTCGGCGATGGCTGAATCGCCTATGTCCAACCCGGCGTCTTTAGCGGAATAACCGGGCAGATACAGCCCATCCAGGATAGGAGCCGGGGCAGTGAACCATTCGTCGCCTAGCCCGCTGACACGGATGCCGAACTCAACGCCGTTGCGGCACATGGCCGTGACGACTGTGCTGTATTCGATGTCACAGGCAGGATCGGCAATGGCTTTACCGGCCGCCATGGATAGCCCAAGGAAGATCAACTCGTGATTGGTGGCGTATTTTAGCGTGCCGACCATCTCGCCCTTGTTGGGCAGGTCGGTCTGGGCCATGGCAACAGCCATCGCATTGGCAAACAGACTGGAAGATGCGGTCTGACGATTGTGAAGTTCGTCACCCATCAGGAGCGCTTTGGAGATGATTGGTTTCAGTTGCAGCTCGCCGATGGTGTGCAAAGCCTTGCGCATGGTCGGCGCCCAGACGTCCCGCCACATGCGCAGCCCTTGCAGGGCCTGGTCGCTGTAATCGCCGAACTGCTGATTGCCTTCAACCTGCCGGCAAAAGGCGCGGTTGCCAAAAGCTTTATTCTCTACCACCCAGACCGGCGCAGATGGCGAAATGGTGCCAGCCATCGGCCCTACCGCTTGGTGGTGGTGGTTGGGTTCCAGTCGAATTTCACCTTTTTCGAGCAGGGCTTTGGCTTCGGCGGCCGTCTTGGCCCAGCCTTCGTAAAGCACCATGCCGATAATAGCGCCCTGCTGAGCGCCGCACATGTGCTGCCACTCAATTGGCGGCCCGGCGTGGGTAATCATTTTACCTTTCATGCCGGGAATGACTTCCCCGGCTGGCGCAATATCCACAAGCACGGGTTCGCCCGAGGTCAGGCGGCGGACAGCTTCTTTGTTTGCTTTTTCGATCTTTTGTTTGATGTCCATAGAATTTCCTCCCTAAGCGTAAATGTCCTGTGTGGGTGAAATAGCTGACGAATCAATCGAATCAGGACTACGAAAGGTCAAGAGTAAACCGGTCAGCGCACCGGTCAACAGGTCCCAGCCAGTGGAATGCCCAATTTGGGTCAAGCAGGATACGGGGCGGATGCTTTCCGAGGGCTGGTCACTCAAAACAGAGTGGAGCAATTCGTGGAGCGGTTCGACGGCCTGGCCGTTGGTCAAATCCTTCAACAGCGTGAAACTGATCAGATGCGTTCGCTGTTTGGCCGACTCGATGAATAATGCCTGTTCAGAAGAATCCAAATTTATAAATCCGGGATAAAGCCTCTGGATGGTATTGACACAAAACAGCAGACCGCCCAGGAAATCATCTCCGGAAGGAGTTAAGCCTTCGCCCAGGCCGACCAAGGCGTTGGCTTCCTGCAAAAGACCGGGCATATCACGCAACAGGCAGGCTTTGGCGATTTCATAGATGCCAAGCCAGGCAAGCGCAAGAACGGGATCAATTTCAGCCTCGTCGTCCAGTTGACCTGCTGCCAGCGAAAGAATTTTTGGAATCAACCGGCCGAAGCCGCTCGCTTTCGATAAATCAAAACCGGTCGAAAAAATGCCTTTCACCCGTACGGGTATCTGATCTATTTCCAGAGCGGCTTCGGCCGGGATAGGGGACACTGCCCAGGTGGACGCATCGCCGAAGTCCACCTGAAGATGGGGAGCAATGTTGATGCACTGGTCTTCGATGAAAAAATTCTCTCCCGCCACAAGTTTCGGAAAAGGCCCTGCTACTCGCAGTCCACGCAGATGCATGGGAGCGTCTTCTGAAGCCAGCCAGAATAGTTCTGCCTGTTCTGTAACGAGATAGGCTGCCCTGGAGAAACCGGCCAGCACTTGGCCGCACGCCCCCGGCGTCAGCAATCTACAGGCGGTTTCGCCTATTTGACAGGAGTAAAGTTTAAACATCAAAGCGCTCCTCAAACCCTCGGAGCATCGGCAGGAGGATCCCCACCGATGCTCCAAAGATATACACCTGCGGAGTTTATATCAGTCGACAGAGTTTTATATCACTCCTACTCACCACCGGTTACCCCGTAACGTTTACGCCCCAAACAAAGAAATCATCAGCCCAACCCATCAGATTATCAGGGATCGTCACGTTCGCGGTGAGATTAAGAACAAAAGGCCACCACCCAAAGTGGCATGCCGCTATGTTCCCAGTAGTATCATAGATCGGGCCTTTGAAGACTGTAAGGTTGCCAGCTTCAAACTCTGCTTTCGCAGCTAAGACCGCATTCTTCACTGTCGAGTTAACACTAGGCCCCCACGGCGCCAGCACCATAGCGGTTGTATTCCAGCCCCACATGTTGCTTGCGCCTACAAAGGTTCCGTTAATCACGCTTTGGGCAATCGGAGTCAGTAAGTCGCCGAAACTGAAGCCCAAACCACTGATCCACTTCGTGGGAGCGAATATATTAGCTTCCACTGATTGATAGCCGATGGAATAGACGCCGCGCGTTTCGGCTGTTTCAATGACTGTCCGTGGTGCATCAACGTGCATGGTGATGACACTTGCGCCCGCGTCGATGAGAGCGTTGGTCGTTAGCACTTGCTTGGCGAGGTTAGCCCAGTCATAGGTATACGCCACCTGAACTGTCACGGGGGAGGTTGCATTGGGGACGCAGGGGGGATAGACTGATTGGGCGCCCAGCGTGAAAGCGTTGATGAATGTTCGTGTCCAACCCAGCGGGAAGGCGGCAACAAAACCAAACTTAGGATTTGTCAAATTTTTAGTCATCAGTGCCGCCGCCATACCCATCAGATACCAGCCGTCCGGGGGTTGGCCGAAGAATTCGCCGAAGTTGGCGGTTATATTCGGGCTGCCGCCGCCGCACCACTCAAAATCAACACCCGGATGAGCTACCGAGAGATTAAACGCTTCATCATGATAACCGTAGGATGTGGCAAAGATCAGTGTTGCGTTTTGGTTAATCATGAGTTGCATGGGTGCTGTAGCAGCACCCTCAGGCACATTCTCAGCTTCGATGATTTTGACACCCGGGATGTTAGCTTTTATCTTCTGTATACTCTCATGCAGAGCCTGGTTGTAACCGTAATCGTTGATAGCTCCAACATAAACAGCGCCGATAGTCAGGACTGGCGGCGTTTCTGCAGTGCCACAAGCAGCAAAGAGACTCAACGCGGTCACCAACACAATTACCGACACGATTAAACCTAACTTTTTCATGATTCTCCTCCTCTTTTTTAGATTTCGGTTTGAAACTTACTGTACCTATCCTTTCTAGTCCTTTCTTGATTCACCTCCTTTTTTTAGATTTCGGTTTGAAACTTACTGTACCTATCCTTTCCTCATCACCTCCTTGCTTTATGGGCTCCACCGGCCTATTCGCTACCATAGTAAACGCGCCCAAGGCTGGCTGGAGTAGAATGTTTACGGTTGCCGCCCGAGGCGATTAGTACGAGTATCGTCAAAACATAGGGAATGGTGTCCAATAAAAATCCCGAGATGTGAACACCAATGGATTGCAGCAAGAGTTGAAAAGCAACAGCGCCACTGAATAACAGCGCTCCGGTAATCGCTTGCAGGGGCTGCCATCTTGAAAATATCACCAACGCCACCGCTATGAAGCCTCGACCGGCTGTCATGTATTCGCCCCAGGTCATTGTATAAGCAATGGATAAATGAGCCCCGCCAAGACCGGCTAAGAGTCCGCCAAAGAAAAGGGCTTGGTAGCGGACCAGACGTGGGTTGCGACCGGAAGCAAAAGCCGCGTCCGTATTCTCACCCACGGCGCGCAAGCCAAGCCCCCAGCGTGTGCGAAAGAGCAGCCAGGAGACTAAAAAAGCCACAGGAATAGCCAAATAAATCAAGATATCAAATTTGAACAGCGAGGTCCATAAGGTCGGGAGGCCGGAAAGCCCCGGCAAGAGAATCCTGGGCAGACCATTAATCTTGGCACCTACATACGCATTGCCGATTAATGCACTTAAGCCGAAGCCAAAGAACATCATCGCCAGACCGCTGGCCAACTGGTTGGCCTGACGACTGATCACCAGATAGCCGAAGAGCATATTAAACAATCCACCGGTCAGCATGGCTGCCAACACACCAAGGTATGGATTGCCAGACACAGAAGTCACTGCAAAGCCAGTTGAAGCACTGACAAGTAGCAAGCCTTCCAGCCCGAGATCGACAATTCCGGAGCGCTGATGAATGACTTCGCCGAGGGTGGTATAGAGGAGGGAAGTCCCCGCAAAGATAGCGCTGGAAAGAACGCCAAAAATGGATAATAGGCTCATGTTTTTTTCCTTTCGAAAAATACGGGCCGGGCAAGGACTACAAACAGCGTGAATGCCAGCAGGATATTAATGACCGCATAGGGCAAAGCGATGGTCAGTTGCAGCAGGGTGCCTCCAGTGAAGATGATCGCAACCACGAAGGACATCAAGAGAATGCCGATGGGTTCAGCGCCTGCAAGCCAGGAAATTAAAAAGCCCATAAAACCCACGCTCTGGGAGAAGTTGTATAATAGACGATGGTAAAAACCGGAAACCATCACCATGCCCGCCAGCCCTGCGATGGCACCGCCAATGCACATGACGATGATCAAATAGCCTTTAAGGGGAATACCATTGCGTCGCGCAGCCTGGGGGTTGCCACCGATGGCGCGCATTTCTAGACCCCAGCGGGTATATTTCATCACAAACCAGTACAATGCCAGTAGAACCAAAGCAATGACCAAACCAAGGTGAATCCGCGTGCCGAAAAAGGTCGGAAGGAGCGCCGCAGGAACGAAAATGGCAGTCATAGAGGTATTCGTGATTGAATGCCAGAAACTAAATATGAGAAAACCGACGACCATGATCCCCACAGAATTCAACAACAGGGTGACGATTGTCTCATTCACCAGACCGATTGCTCTAAGGTAACCGGGGATAAAAGCCCAAAGTGCTCCACCAAGCATGCCTAAAAGCATCATTAAAGGTAACAAAATCCATGCAGGCAAATTTGGGAAAGTAAGCGCACCCCAGGTCGCGAAGGCTGCACCGATGTATAGCTGCCCTTCACCGCCAATATTGATCAGCCCGACCCGCCAGGGTACAGCGACCGCCAGGGCAGTGATCAATATGGGGATCATTGTGACGATGACTTCGGAAAATCCGTAGGTACTGCCGAGCGTAAAAGTGAACATGTCCTTAAGTGCTTGGAACGGATCTTTACCGTAGATCATCACGATCAGCCCAAAGAGAAAAAGTGCCAGCAAAATCAGTAGCAAATACCGAACTACAACATTCAGTATCCTTCGGTAAGTATCAGCTCTTTGCGGCATGTTGAACCTCGTGTCCCGTCATCAGATGACCGACTTCGTAGATATCCGTTTCTTGGGGTTTGAACTCCCCCACAATTTCCCCGCCATAGAGTACGATCAAGCGGTCGCTGAGCGTAAACAACTCGTCCAGGTCTTCCGAAATCAGCATAACGCCTGCCCCGCTCTCGCGTGCCTGGACAAGTACCTGCCGCGCCCCAATGGTGCTTTGCACGTCGAGCCCGCGCGTAAGATAACTGGCAATGATTAGTCGCGGAGCGTGAGTCATCTCGCGTACGATGACCATTCGCTGTAGCTGTCCACCAGAAAGTGATTTAGCCAGCGCGTACCAAGTGACAGCGAATCCCAGCCTCTTTTCAGTCTCTTCACTAGCTGCTTTTACCGCCTGCCAGTCCATTGAGAAACCGCCCCGCCGCGCGTAGCGCCAGGTGTTGGTCAGCGCCATATTCTCCAGTACCGTCATGAAAGGCACCGATGCCATACTCAACGGATTCTCAGGGATAAAAGCAACACCGTTTTTCCGCATGGTCTGGATGGAGTGATTGGTGAGGTCGTTGCCATACAGAAACTTCTGGCCTTTTGTGCACAATTGCATGCCGAGTACAACGTCACACAGTTCTTTCTGGCCATTGCCTGAAACCCCGGCCACACCCACAATTTCACCGGGATAGATCTTCAGGTCAATCCCCTTCAGGCTGGTACCGGTGCCCTCGCCGTGTGTTTCCACACCCCGCAACTCCAACAGAGGTTCCAACGCTTTGTCCGCACCAGCTTTGGGGTTGATCTTTAACTCTGCCAGCGCTTTCCCGAACATTAAGGCTACCAGCTTGTCTTCGCTGGCTTCCGCTCGTAGCATAGTTCCGACAACGCGGCCGCTGCGCATCACTGAAATACGGTCTGCGCATTCGAACACATCTTTCAATTTATGGGTAATCAGGATAATGGCGTAGCCATCTTTGCGTAGATTATCCAACACGCGGAACAAAGCTTCTACCTCGTGCGGAGCAAGCACGCGCGTTGGCTCATCGAGAATCAGCAGGCGCGCATCGGAAAGCAGCAGTTTCAGAATTTCGACCTTTTGCTGTTCGCCAATGGAAATCTGCGACACCAAAGCGTGCGGATCAACTTTCAGATTGTAGCGTTCCGAGATTTCGATGATGCGCCGGTCAATCTCTTTCCGGTTCAACACCGCCTTCAGGTCTGGCAGAAACAGGGCGATGTTTTCTGCTACGCTGAAGACCGGGATCAGTTGGAGTTCCTGGAACACCATGCCAATGCGCACGTTTCGAGCGTCGTGCGGCGATGGGATGGAGATAGGCACTCCGTTAAGCAGAATTTGGCCTGCATCGGCGTGGTAAAAGCCGTACAGAATTTTCATTAAGACGCTTTTACCTGCGCCGTTCTCCCCCAATAACGCATGCACCTCTCCGCCATAGATATCGAGGTCCACGCGATCATTGGCAATCACACTGGGGAATGATTTGGTAATTCCGCGCAGAGCGATCAAGGGCCCCTGGACACTTTGTGAATCATTTGATTTGGACATCGGCTCCATTCCAACCGAAATAAGTGTTCCAAATGCAAAATCAGCCTAATTTTACCACGCCAAAGCTTAATAGGTCAACTAAAATCGAACAGAACCTGAGCTACCATCAGGCTAATAGGGAGTATATTCTATATCGGGGGCATGAGAAGGCGTTTCAATTGCATTAAATCGTTCAGGGATTCTTGATGGTTTCTTCCTGACCTGTCAATATAGAAAGCATTTATGCCAGCCTGTCGGGCATTGAGGAAATCAAATTGCCAGTTATCACCTACATGTATAACCTGGTTTGGCTTGATGCCCATCTCTTCGCATATCCTGAGGTAAAAATCAGGGCTTTTTAATTGCTTGTAATGTGATACGGCAGAAAAAATTCGAGCAAAATAAGGTTCGATGTCTCGCAATAAGAGATGCAGTAGCTCCAGTGGCGTGCCTGAGGCAACAATCAACCTATATTCACCGGCTAAAGAAGAAAGAACCTCGGTTATCTCAGGATAATAACATATCTTATTCAGGCAGCTTTGTATCACCGGTTTAGAAGACCCCAATCCCAGATAGCTAAACCAGTATTCGATATCATACCATTCAAGCTTCTGGTCGCCGACCCTGCTATATTCCTCGACAATACACCTCTTAGCTTGAGCAAAGTCAAGGCCTTGTTTCTGAGCATAAAGCGCAGGGATAGCCTCATGCCATATAGTCTCGCTGAAATCAGGCGTTACCAGCGTCCCCTCGGCGTCAAAGGAGATTAATTCAATTTGCCTCATTTTGAAATACCGATATTATCATGGTAAGGAAACGAAAGTCTATTTGCCGATTCCCACCAGCAGAGCTAAAATACGTACAATGTTAAGTTATTCAGTTACAGAGAAGTTGAGTCATACCTTTGAACTAGGTCCTATAAGACCTCCTAGTGAAGCTTATTCCCTCCTGATAAGGGCGACTAGGAATTGCCCCTGGAATAGATGCCAGTTCTGTCCGGTATATAAAGGCAGTAAGTTCGAGCTGAGGTCGGTGGGGGAGATTATGAGAGATATTAAGGCAGTTGAGGCTATCAGCGAAGGTATTAAGGAAATGGCTTGGAAGATGGGCTATGGGGATAGAGCAAGAGAAGTAGCAGCAATGCTTTGTAATCAACCTCAATATGGGCAATGCGTGTGCCATGTTGCCATGTGGCTTGGGATGAGAGGCAAGACAGCCTTCCTGCAGGATTCTAATACCCTGATCATGCGCACTCCTGAGCTAATCCAGGTCATTACTTTCTTGAGAGAAACCTTTCCCAGCTTAAATAGAGTAACTACATATGGTCGGTCCCATACGGCAGCCAGGAAGTCGTTAACGGAGTTAAAGGAACTCAAGGATGCCGGGTTAGATAGGGTTCACATTGGGCTGGAAAGCGGCTATGATCCCTTGCTGGCGTATATGGAAAAAGGATGCACTGCTGAGAATCACATTGAGGGTGGAAGGAAGGTGAAAGAAGCAGGGATTTCGCTATGTGAATATGTTATGCCTGGCCTTGGGGGCAAGAGGATGTCTGAGGAGCATGCCCGAGAAACAGCTAGAGTGTTAAACGAGATTGCCCCTGATTATATCAGGCTGCGTAGTCTCCATGTATCTCCAGCTATGCCGCTATGGACAAGATTGCAGGACAGAGATTTCGAGCTGCAAACAGAGGACGAAGTAGTAAAAGAAATAAGTATCTTCGTCGAAAACCTGCAAGTTACCAGCTATCTTAAGAGCGACCATATACTTAACTTGTTGATGGAGGTCGAAGGCAATATGCCCGAGGATAAAGAAAAATGCCTTAATATCATAAACAGATATTTATCTCTGCCAGACGAGGAGAGGCTTAATTTCAAAGTTGGCAGGCGTATTGGTCTATACAATAGGCTTGCTGACCTCAGTGATAGCTACAAGTATGACAAAATAGAACAAGCTATAAAAAGCCTCAGAGCGCAGGGCAGCGATGTTGAGGAAGCAATAGTCAAGTTGAAAAATAGCTTTATTTAAGGGGAAAATCGTGGCAAAAGGATTTATAAACCTGAATCGTTTCAAACATGGCCGGGTCATAAAGCGGGATCGCAAACAAAAAGCCAATTTACAGAGTAAGATGAAAATCAGAGGGAAGGAGGTTAAATTTCGTGGTTAAAATAGATGAACTTACCCTTGGCTCTATAGTAGTCGTAGGCAAGAAATACCGCCGGGATGTTCTGATTTTTGCCGGGGATGGCACGGTAAAGAAGCGGAAAGGTGGCTTTCTGATGTTCGGCAGTCATGAAATCAAGAAACGGGAGCTAGAGGAATTGAGCCAGGGTCAGCCTGAAACAATAATTGTCGGCACTGGAACCAACGGCGCTGCCCCCATATAGCTCCTGATGTGGAAAACTGGACTAATGGGAAAAATCTAAGTTTACTGGTCCAGCCATCCTATGAGGCCGTAGCCAGAGTAAATGAACTTGTTGAACAAAAGAAAAAGGTTGCTGCTTTGATTCACATAACCTGCTGAGACATAAATTTTATGTCAATCTGATTTCTTTGCAATGCTCTCAGCTGTGTTTCTGGTATTCTCTTCTATATGAATCAATATATAAATAAATTCTCTGGTTGCCAGCAAGAATAGCCAGGCCAGGAAGGAGAGAATTACTCCCCCAATCGCAAGAAAAGCGCCTGTAATTGGAACCTTCTGCTGAGTTCCGAAAATAATCGCAAAGATAACGCCAAATACCAGTACTACCCACCCCAGAATCCTCAAAACAAGAGTTGCATACTTTAGAAACGGATACTTTTGCATCTTGCCTCCTTTGTGTCCTTAAAGCTTTTTCAAATTGATTCGCATGACTTGCTGAATTTTGGACTTTATTTAAATTTCTCTTTTCCTAAAATGGTAAAAACGATCGCTGGGATACCCAAGAGTATAGCAGGCACCATAAATGGTAAGCCGACCATAAAGGCACCAATAAAGGCACAAATTGCGGCAGCTAGCGCAAACCCCCACGCCCTTTTCCTGAGGGCAAAAACACCGCCTACTATAGCTACTATGCTAAGGATAATCATTGGGCCACCTATTAGCGCACCTAACCAACCTGTAAACGAAAAAGCTAATCCCCCAACTGTTGCCCAGATTATCCCAATAATCAGGTTAGGAACTCCGATAACCAAGTCTAGAATTCCCGCAATCACTGGCATCCAGGTGCTACCTGTCGCCGCTGCTTTCCCTGTCACCTTAGCGCCGCACTTAACACATATTTCAGCTAGCGGTGTTGTTGAAGCGCCACAGCCAGGACAGAATCCAGTACCGCTCATAGGCTTGGCTCCACAATTAGGGCAAAACTCGGGACTTCCTACTAATTCTTTTCCGCAATTTCTACAAAACATCGCGTACTTCCCTTGCAGGCATTGGTAGCTACCATTTTTGAATAAGCTTACCTTCCTTGTCTTTCATATGTCCGGTAACAGCAAATATAAAGTCAACAAAAGCCCAAATCCCTGCCGCTATAAGAAATAAGCCACCCCCAAATGGCCACCAAAAGAGCCACCAAAAGACCCACATAGTTACCAAACCTGCAATGCCTGCAATGCTTAAGAGAAGCATTACGATGGCAGTTCCGGTCTTACCAACGTAGAATCGATGTGCACCGAATATCCCAAGGAACCAAGCAAGCAAAGTAGCAGCGAGTCTTGATTTTGGTGATATATTCCCTGCTAGCTCCTTTGCTACTCTTGCGCCACACTTGATACATATTTCAGTCAGGGGAGTTGTTGGGGCACCACATCCGGGGCAAAAACTGGTGCCCGCCATTGGCCTAGCCCCACAATTCATACAAAATTCAGGAGCTCCTGTTACCTCTTTACCACAATTTCTGCAGAACATTATCTACTTCCTTGCTCCTTTTTATTTTATATAACGATATAGTTAGGAACTCTCCTTGTCAATACCCCCAAACTTCACTCGCTACCGACGCAGCGCCTTTGCCTGCCGTAACCTTTCCCAGTGCTGTAAGCCCTACAATCTTGTCTTGTTACAACGGCAAATCGTCACAACCCCCAGGGCAACCATCCCAAGCAGGATCCCCAGGGTATGCATACCACGCCCAACAAGAATAGAACTAACATGATTGCCCCGATTACCACAGATATTCCCAGACCAATAAGAACCATCCGCCACCATAATCCCCAGGCTAATCTCCAGGTTGGCTTTACCTCATTATCCATCTGCTCCTTCTCCTTTTTTGTTTTTTACAGGTTCCAAGCTTCTCAATTGATTGAATAGCTTCTACAATTCATTATAAGTATAGCTATTAATCGATGTCAATATAGATAAGTAAATTGTTTATTAAATCGCTCGTGATAATCGACCTCAAGAGACCAACTCGTTCTTCCATTCTGTTCAGGCAGACAGGTTGCTGAACAATCTATGTGAGGGTTTGGAGGTAGCTTAACCAAGCTCCTTGACCATATAGGCGCCTTCTAGACCGTAACCAAGAGAGCGATAATATTCCCGGGCACCGACGCCACTAAGCACCAATAGTCTATCAGCCTTAAATTCTTCCCCGGCGATTCTCTCCGCCTCTCGAAGCAAGTTTTCACCGAGACCGTGATGTTGAGCAGCTCGCTCTAGCCTCCCCCCTATGGGAACTTCAGGGCCGAAGATGTGTAGCTCCCTAACCATTGCTTTTCCCTCATTTATTCTCAACCTCAGCAAGCCAAACAAGGTCTCATTCTCATCCTCGTAGGAAAGGAAGACCTCCTTCCCTCCCCAGGTTTCATAATCCAGCCTGGTTAGCTGTGGCTCGCCCATTGCCCAGCCATCTCTCAGGCGATGTCCATATTCCCGACAACGAATGCAGCTACAGCGAAGTCCTGTTTGCTCCATCTTCTTTTTAATAGTCCCTCTGAGCGCCAGGTCTCTGCTGCCGGCAATGATAAATTTGCTGGGAATATCGCGCATTAACCTCGAAATCCTTACATATTTGGGGATTAGGGCTTTAATTGCTATAAGCAAATCAATCATTTCCTCATCACCATAAGGCCGGTAGCGATTATCCCGATACCATCTCTCTAGCTCGCTCCCTCGAACTACGAGCGTGGGGTAGAGCTTAAGCCCGTCAGGTCGAAAGCGCTCGTCTTCAAACAATCGCCGTGATAGCTCCAGGTCATGCTCAGGGATCGACCCTGGTAAGCCTGGCATCCAATGATAGTAGACCTTAAAGCCATAATCTCGTAATAGCCTGGTCGCGGAGATAACCTCAGCTGTGCTATGTCCCCTCTTCGTCAGGTAGTGAACCTCATCGTCCAATGTCTGTACCCCGAGCTCCACTCTGGTGGTGCCAAAATCGAGCATGCTTCTTATCTCTTCATCCCCACAAAAGTCAGGCCGCGTCTCAATGCACAATCCCACGCAGCGATGCTCGGCATTTTCGTTTAATCTTCTGGCTGCCTCTAAACTGCTGGAGGTGATGCCATTTAGAGCATCATAGCAATCCTTAACAAACTGATACTGATAGTCGCGGGGATAGGACAGAAAGGTGCCCCCCATGATGATAAGCTCTACCTTATCTTGGGCATGTCCCATTTCAGCCAGTGTCTTGAGCCTGACCTCCACCTGTTTTTTGGCATCAAAACCACAGCTTCTAGCTCGGAGCACCGCTGGAGACTCCACGGTATAGCTCTTGGGCGCCTCAGGAGAGCTGGGGCAATAGATACAATTGCCCGGGCAAGGAAATGGCTTGGCCATAACTGCCACCGGGGTTACTCCAGAAATCGTTCGTGATGCTTTCTTCATGTCATAATATGCTAAAGTTTAGCAGAGTGTACCTATGACCACAAATAGAGAAGTTTTCGACCAAATAGCTGAAAGCTGGTATCGGGTAAGGCACTGGCCTTTATTAAAGAAAGAGCTAGAAGAACTGGCAGTAAGATGGCAAAGCGGAAAGCTGTTGAATGTGGGCTGCGCTCACGGGCCGGATTTTTTGCCCTTCAGCCAGGGTTTTGAACTCTGGGGGCTGGACTCCTCCCCTGCTATGCTCAAACAGGCTCTGAAATATTCCGCCAAGTTTAAGTTTTATGTCAACTTAGTAGCCTCTGATGCCTTGTTCTTACCTTTCCCCGATAATACGTTCGATTGGGCAATATCAGTGGCCACTTACCACCATATCAGAGGCAGAGAGGAAAGGGAAAAAGCATTCGCAGAATTAAAGCGAGTATTAAAGCCTCAGGGCGAAGCCTTTTTAACCGTGTGGAACCATGGACAACCAGGGTTCTGGTTCAAATCCAAAGAGCAACAAGTCCCCTGGAGGCTAAAAGAAAAAACAATTTACCGCTACTATCACCTGTTCTCTTATGGTGAGCTACGAAAGCTACTAATCAAAACTGGCTGGAAAATTGTTACTATGTCGCCGGAGAAGTCCTACCATTTCCCGATAGAGAATTTCTCACGCAATATATGCGCTCTGGTCAAGAAGTGCTGAATCCCAAGCTCTATCAAAAATCAAGGCGAAGGCTCTATCTCGGTCTAGAATTGCTGATGCAAACATCTTTTACCTATATTTTTATTTTTCCGCCCTCACCAGCCAGTCTTGATCGGCGTAACAAGAGCTTATATAGATACTCTTAAGACCAACTTCTTGAAGAATTTTTTGTAGGTCTTCTTTGTCCAAGAAGTGATATTCTTTGTTTTTCCCTTTCTCAATGATGACTTTATTTATCATGATAATAACTAAATTTACAGGCATGAGTAAAAGAGATATAAGAATATGATAAATTTTCTTATAAATGGGAGTAAGTTTGTTAATTGCCGTTATGTGTTCTTTTATAAGCTCTTTTTCTCCGGCGTTTGGTTTAGGGTTGGCGATAATCACCGCGCCGCCCTGCTTTAAAACCCTGTGAAATTCGAAAATCACTCTTTGGGGGTTTTCAAGAGCATAAAGTGTATGAGAGCAAATCACTTTATCAAAAGAGCTATCGGGGAACTCGAGGCTTTTATTTAAATCGGCAATTTGAAGCTTCACATCAGCGAAGTTTTTACATCTTCTGTGGGCGTGTTTTATCATCCCCTTGCTAAGGTCTAGACCCGTGACGCTTATTCCCTTTCCTTTATTCTCTTCAATAATTTTTTCTATTACTAATCCGGGCCCGCAACCGGCATCTAAAATACTCGCCCCTTCCTTGATGTCTAATGCATTACTTAGGTCTTCCAGAAGGCGCCTGTAAGGGAATGAGTTTCTTAGAAATAAACTATAAAAATACGAATATATTTCCCAGAATGGCATTTTAAATCACAAATTTAATCAAAGATAGAAAATCAAAGTGACAAAGAAGTTCGTTCTATTGGCAATTGTGCCATAAACCCTATGACATCCAGTGCAAATTCATAGGCATATTCATTGAATTTATTTCGGAATTTTGACTTGTCATTTTGGTCCTTGTTTTTAATCCTTGATGTTGTTTTAGAATTTCCAGCTGTACTACGGAGTTGATTGCTCACCGGATGCGTCTTGACCTATCTTAATCTTCTCCGGAAGTCCGGCCTCGACAATGTCGATGAAGGCCTCCACCAGGTTAGGGTCAAACTGAAGCCCGGCACCCTGCCTGAGCTCTACTACTACCTCCTCAAGGGACAGGGCAGGACGGTAAGGACGGGCAGAAGTCATAGCCTCAAAGCTATCAACTATGGCTAGGATGCGAGCTTCTAGGGGAATCTCTTCGCCTTTCAGTCCTTCTGGATAGCCACTACCATCCCACCTCTCATGGTGATACAAAATGCTATTTACGGCAGGAGCTAGCTTGGGTATGTTACTGATGATATTTGCCCCTAACCTGGGATGAGCCTTAATCGCTTCCCAATCTTCTTTATTAAGCTTTCCCTTTTTGTTAAGCACTGTATCGGGAATGCCAACTTTGCCAATGTCGTGAAGCAAAGCAGCAGCGCTCAACATAGACACTTCATCAGGCGATAGTCCAATCTTTTCCGCCAAGGCCATAGCATAAATGTTGACTCTCTTAGAATGACCATAGGTATAGGGGTCTTTAGCCTCCACTGCCGAGGCTATGTCATAGACCTCACTTAAACTACCAGGTCTGGTATTAATCCCAGGAATTCCCGCGCCATCCGGTGGTTTAGACAAAATCTTGGAGGAAAGGAAGATTCGATTACCTCCTGTCCGCTTAGCGTGATAAAGGGCAGTATCAGCCACGTCAACAAGTTCACCAGACAACATTCCATCTGCAGGATAGCTAGCCAAACCAATGCTGCAGGTCACAGCAATTGCCTTCTTCTCCATCTCCTCAGCAAGCTGCCTTCGAACTCGCTCAGCTACGACATAGGCAGAATCCCTAGCTGTCTGGGGTAAAATGACGACGAATTCATCGCCGCCATAGCGAAAAGCTTGGTCAACATTCCTGACGGAGTTTTTGATGATTCTCCCTATGTGGCCTAAAAGAATGTCTCCTGTGGGATGCCCATATACATCGTTATAGGCCTTAAAGTTATCCAGGTCCAGCATGAATATAGAGAACGCGTCACCATAACGAGAATGCCGGGCAAGCTCTTCTTTGAGGCGTTCTTCGAAATAGGGTCGATTAAATAGCCCGGTAAGCTCATCAGTACGCGACTTTTGCTCCAACCGGGCATAAAGTTGAGCATTCTCAATTGGCGCAGCGATCTGCAGAGCCACCCTTTCCAGAAGCTTTATCTGGCCGCGACTGTAGGCGTTAGGTTTGTGACTGGCTAAAATCAGGCTGCCAATAGTGCGGTCTGTAACACTCAGTGGCAGATAAAGGACAGAACGAATCCCTTGTTGCACGTGAACCTCCCAGGTCCAGAATCTGTGGTGCCGTTTCAGGTCAGGTTCATATACAGCCTGCCTCTCTCGGCATGACAACTCCGTAGCCGTCCCTTTGAGTGGTATCCTTTCCCCCGGCTGCCAGGCAGACCCTATTGTGCTGGATAGAACCATAAAGAGAAGTTCGTCCCCATCAAGTAAAGCAATTGTTGCCCAGTCAATATCCGCCACTTTTTTTAATTCTTGTGCGAAACCCTCAAATATCATTTGAATGCTCACGCTGGAGGTTATGATTGTAGTTAAGCGGTTAAGCATGGTTGTTTCCTGATCTTGTTCCCTCAAGCGCTCGCGGGAATACTCCTTTTCCATGCTTGCTGCCACCTGAGCGGTGATAGACTCCAATAAATCAATATCCTCAACGGCGTAAAGCCTCCCATCTCGCCTCTCACTTATTGCTACAATTGCCACAATCTTCCCTTCGTTCATCAAGGGAACGAACATATTTACCCCTGCCGATTGGATTGCTTCCTTCTCCTCTTCCCACATAGATTGGAATTCAGGGTAGATAGGGAGACTCCTTTCTGGCAATACGGTGCTTTTGCGCTCCAGCCAGGTCACAACAGGGCTGTCCTTCCTTAATTTCAACTCCCCCATAGGATTATCCTCAACAGGAGGGTAGATAAATTGGGCGCTATAATCCCCCTCTCCAACCCGGGGTAAAAGCAAGCAAGCTCTCTGACAATCAATAGACTGCGCAAGCAATGAGATGAATCCATTCCCCAACTGCTCCAGTGTAGGAACATTATGTAGTCCTGTGATAAATTGAGATAGCTGCCTGCGATAGAAGGATTTTGCTCCCATGAAGGCATCCTCCACCTTCCTTTGCCAAATGTCGTGTACCTTGTGGACGAGAAGCAGGATAGCTGGAATTCCCAGTACGATGGTTATCACCAGGGTGGTAAACTTAACATCATGGTGGCCGAAATCGGTGGTGAACCAAGCAAGTAATAATAGTATGCCAATACCGCCGCCGTAGAGGACTGCGTATATAAGAGTCTGGCGGAATACAACATTGATATCCACTAGCCGGTGGGTCACCACAGCGTAGGTCAAGATACAGGCAATGACCAGGTTGCCAATATGGCTTACAGGAAATTGGCCTCCACCAATAGCGCCAAGAAAGGACACCGTGAAGATAACAATAGCAGCAAGTAAATAGACAATCTGGTTGCGCTCCGCTGGATTGGGTGAGAGCCTGTGTTTTTGTATCAAGGAATATACATCCCTGATGCCAACTATGGCAAGAAAAAGTAAATATATAACAATAATCCCGTAACCATAATCGACACCATTGGCTGTGACAGTGGGCTTGAGATACTTTGGAATAGGGCCCACCGCTACGAGGACAATGGTGGCTACTAGGAAAATATAAGCCAATGGTATCTTGGTGCGTTCAGCCTGATAGAAGGAACGCACGAGGTAATGGAATTGGACCAGCGTCAAGATAGCAATACAAACGACGGTTTTGACATCGAAATCTGTATTGCCCGTGAACTGGCCTTTCATACTGAGGAAGGTGATGAAGCTCCAGAGTAAGGCAGGAATCAGAAACAAAAGGAAAAGCTTGTGCCTTTGTTGCCATGGCCGGTTGTATAGCAAAATAACAAATAGGGGGATATAAGCAATTGTGGCAATTAGGGGTATTAAAATCTGAGCATTCATAACATTACCATTACATAGTCAAACACATGAATTCTAACACAGTTTTACCTGCCATTCTGAGCTCCTCCGTGATGTGAAAGAAAGCCTCGCAATGGTTGTTGTGTCACCATTTCTGCAAAGTCATTCTAATATGAAGTTATTATTTACGTAAATCTGAAAACTGTCAAGATGACTAAGGTAATGACTAGAAGGTACCAAATGTTTTCAGTCACAGCTCTCTCGCATAAAGCAGGCTTGAAACTTCACCTTTTACATGCTGAGTTGGTGAAAAAGAGTCTCCGAAAGGCTTGCAGTGATAAACGAAAGGGCGAGGTCAGAACCTCGTCCTCTTTGTCTCGGCGAGGCGTCCTGATTTTCTTGAACCGTACTGCTATCAAGCAGTCGCCCGTTCGGCTTCAGTTGCTGGCACAGCTTCCACCACAACCTTGGGCGCTCTCAACAAAGAAAGTACTTCGTCGGAGGGATTAACATGCGACGGTTTCAAACTTTCCAAAACAGCTCCCTCAGACTGCCGTCGGGCGATATAACTGGAAAAGGCACCTTGGGGAAGCAAGGTAACTTCAACAGGCTTTAAGTCAAGCACAGTTTCCATATCGCCAATAAGCCGATAGAAGTTACTCCGATATTTTCTATCTAGCCTCTTTAATTGCTCCCGTATCGCTGTCGCCACACTTTCACCACTGGCAATATAACCGGCTCCAAGTTCAGGATAAAGATGCAGTACAGGCTTATTATCAATTATTTCTTTGCGAGCTACCCAATCTACATAGGGAATGCCGGTGTTTTCAATCGCTTCCCCGATGACTCTCTCTGTCAGCCGACCGAGACCAGCAATATCAATGAGGTCATCGGCGCGGCTATGGAATACCATCTGGGGAATATCAATATTGAGTTGTTCATTTCTCAATGAAGTTATCTCTATTATGTCGCCAATCCGATACCTTGTCATAATGCCACCGTGAAAATTGGTGAGGACCATCTCGTATTTCTCACCGGTTTTCACCTCGTCCAGCAGGATAGTCTTTGGCTGGTAGGAATGGTCCAATTGCCATTTGAACCACTCTCTTTCCGGAATGAACTCGAAGAAGTTGAGGTTGGGAATAAAAGTCATGCCTTTATGGTCCCAGGTCTGGGTGGCATAAACTCCACCTTCAGTGGCACCGTATATCTCCAGAGGTTGCCTTCCCCACAGTTCCTCTACCTTTTCCCGAAAAATGGCACTATCGGCACCTCCACCCACGATTACCTTAACCGACCACAAATCCTTGGGCAATAGAGGACGACGCGCCAGTTTGCTCTTAATTAATCCCTTAAGGAAGCAAGCAGATGCCCTGGGATGAGATAGTAGAAAACGAGTGTTTATACTTATTTTTCCTTGCTTAAGCATCTCCCCGACATAGGCCAAGACAGAAGGCAAACCGCCAAAAGCATCAACCCCCTGGGATAAAGCCTCTTTAAAGCCGGCTTCCACTCTCTCTTGAAATGTCATTTCCGCTGTATTGTCGGGCAAGAGGTCGAAGCCGAGTGCCTGTTGCATGAGATATGCCACGATGCCTGACCCATAATCTGGGCCCGCCATGGTGGCTAATGTTTTCAAATGCTCTTTCACCAGAAAATCGCCTTGAGGGTTGCAAGAGGCAAGAAGCCCGATGCCACCAGCCACCCGTTCAAACTCATATAAGAACCTCTCAGATAAGGGCACCCACTTGAAGTTATATTCACCAATCCTGCCTACAGTATGCACCCATATAGCAGGCTTGGTCGGCAATACGTCTTCCCTTTTTTCCACAAGCTCAGGTAGATAATCGGCGTAGGTGGTCAATGGCACTTGCTCCCGGAATTCTTCCACAGTCTCAGGCATGGCGCCATGCATCATCCTTCTGCCCAGCTCGCTGTTATTTAATAGCTCAATTTGCTCCAGAAGCAGCCTCTTCTGGATAGCCATAAACTGCTCCAGGCTGAGGTTAAGAAAGCCGCAGCACATCTGCCACAGCTCCTGTTTCCTCCCCGAGCGTAGTAAATCAAGTGGCCTTGTCATAGCTGTCCCTCCAGCTTTTCTCCGTGTCATTCAGAATGACAAAAGGAAAATCGCTATCTTGAGGACAGTATGACAAGGCGGGAATAGCTTGGGAAGAGATTATGTTCTAGAAGATAGTTCTAGTTGAAGCTGTGGAGAATGTGATTGTGGAGAAAAATGCGAGGAGGTTAGGAGCTTTTTGCTTTTGCCGAGCTACCTAAACTTTGCAGTCTCTGAGCTAATTGCTCGAATTCGTTATCGCTAGGTTGCTTGCCTAGCTCCAACCCATAGCTGATAAAGAATTCCAGGAAATTGCGCAATAGCTCCTTTGTGCCTTCCTGAAACTGGTGAAATTCCTCTCGGGTTACGCTGCCTTGCTTTTTACCTTCTTCCTTTTCCTTCAACTGACTCTCAATGACAAAATTGATGAACTCGGACCGCCCTATATCACCACGATTCTCGTCTATTCTTTTCACCAGCTCGGCATCTACTATTAGCATCCTTTTCTCAGACATATACTGCTCCTATCATAATAACTCCTTCTATTTTTATGTTAAATAAGGGGTGACCTCACTCTACTTTGAGGCACCCCTCTCTCTAACTCCACAACATCCGAGCCTCAAGCTCCATTGCCATTATGGCCATTGCCATTTCGGAACTCGAGTATTTCAACTATGCTGTTTATATTTCTGAGTAGCTCTCCTCCTTTGTCCGTTACCTGATAGGTAACTGAGGGATTTCCCACCTTCACTTTGTTAATGAACCCGTGACTCAAGAGGAAACCAAGATATTTTTGTATCTGGGCATAGCTCATATTGGCGCTATACATAATCTCCGTCTTGCCGGCGCCATTTTCGCCCACTTTGAGCATATCCGCTATTATTTCTATATTAGACCTGCGCTTGTTCATTATACCGCACCACTATTTGGTACTTTTGCCCTATTACCATTATACTACCTCAATGGCACTTGTCAAGCCCCCAAATGCTTAGCAGTGCGAAATGATATAATATTGACACCAAAGAGATTACGTTATACGATAAATCACCGGAGCATATCTAAATAATTTAAAAGGGTGGTTGAATTAAAGATGTAAAGCTTCATCAGGAGGTAGCCGATGGATAAGATCAAAGTTATGATAATTGATGAGCAAGCACTTTTCAGAGCTGGGGTGCGTCAGGCACTGTCTCGACAACCCGACCTGGAGGTATTGGAATGCGACTCAACTCAGAACGCACTCGAGCTAATTGAAGCTAATCTTCCGGATGTTGCTTTACTTGGCTCTGACCTGGCTAGCCTCAGCGGGATTGAGTTGGGTAGAAAAATTGCCCAATACTATCCAAATACTAAGGTAATAGTGCTAAGCCCTGACCCTAATGATGAAGAGCTTTTTGAAGTAATTAAGACTGCCGCCGTAGCCTGCGTGAGTAAGAAAGCCAGTGCCGACGAGTTAACTAGCATCATAAGACGAGCTCACAGTGGTGAATATCCCATAAATGAAAGTTTGATGACTAGACCCAGGGTTGCCAAGCAGGTATTAAACCAATTTCGCGGTTTTACGAGAACTATGGAAGGCATAGCCGCTCCTCTTACCAAAAGGGAAACGCAGATTCTAACCTACGTTGCTGAGGGCAACTCCAATAAAGAAATCGCCCGTATCCTGTCAATCAGCGAGCAGACAATTAAGAATCATGTCAGCGCTATCCTTCGTAAGCTAAATGCTAATGATAGAGCTCATGCTGTTACTCTCGCCCTGCACGGCGGCTGGATTTCGCCGGAAGCAAAACCACGGAAGGCACTGGGAGATTTTGATGAGACCTAGCTGCCACTTCATAGGCAAGTGTAGTTATTTGCTGAAATAGTGGCGCAGAAGTCATTATAAGACACCCCCTCACAAAAAGATAAATCTCAAGCACCAAATCCTGAAACTAGTAGCCAGAATTCAGAAGATTCCCCTACTGACTACTCGCGCACCCCCCAAAAGTTCTATTGACAAACTACCAAGATATGCTAAATTGTATTTAAGTTATGGGAAAGGTAGATTATTACGCCCTGATTAGCTTGGGTTAAGATGTGGTTAACAATCTTGACTCTGGCCAGGGGGCGAATGAGACTTTTCCCGAATTGTTGAAAGTGGATAGTAGGATGCCTAAGACGAAAATCGTTTCGGAGCTAAAGACACAGATTAGAGAATATCTGGAGCAGCAAGGGTATGCAGTAACCGAGGGAGCCAAGCGCCTCGGGAACTCAGGGATTGAGCATACCTTTGATATGCTGGGTCAGAGAGATGATGGTTTCACTAGCTACACTATTGCTATCGGCATTGCGGCTGGTGGTGATAGAGAGATAGAAGTGGGCAATATTTTCAGCCTGGCCAATAAAGCCTATGATTGCGGCATTATGGACAGGATTCTTATTGCCATCCCTGATCTTAGTGAAGAGGCAAAACAGCTGGCTCGCAAACAGCGAATAAAGGTTATTGATGGAGAACAGATTGGGCAGCTATTAACCACGAAACCCGCGCAGCCGGTTGAGACCGAGGAGCCAGTCAGGTTTGAGACAAAAGAAGAACTGGTCACATCTTTAGCCAACCGGGGCTATGGAGTAAAAGAGAAAGCCAAAGTCAAAGGACGGTCTGGAGTCGAATATACCTTTGATATACTGGCTCATGCTGAAAACGGTCAGGTTGAGCGTAGGCTGGGTATGGATTTTCTGAATGGAGATAAAGAAGTGAGCCTGGAACAGGTCATGTTATTTGATACTAAAGCCTATGAGGTTGGCATTGATGAGAAGGTCATTTTGGTATTGATGGAGCTTACCCCCGAAGCCCAGCAATTTGCCCAGCACCAGCAGATAAAAGTCCTTAAGTTGAGTCAAAAACCAGTTTTTAAACCTGTGACTGAAGAGTTACCTGCCCGGCCAGCCGAAAAGCCAGTTCGGGCAGCAGAGAAGCCAGTTAAGACAGATAAGGTTCACGCCAAGCTGCTAAGGCAGACACCCCAACCTGAGGCATTACAATTGATTCCCGAGGCGCTAGCGAGGAGATACAATGCCATACCCCTGACTATAGCGGGTAAGACACTGGAAGTGGCCATGGCAGACCCGACCAATATCTTTGCCTTAGAGGCTCTTGTCGCCCAGACTCGAATGAGGATTAAGCCTGTAGCTGCCACTGTCGAGGAAATCAGGGACGCTCTTGACTTTAATTATAAAGCCTATAGCGAAATTGAAAAGCATGTTTCTAACATCTCTATCCCGGCTGGAGAAACTGATGAGAAGCTTGCCACTAGTATTGCTACTGATACCCCACTGGTTCAGGCTCTCAACCTTTTAATTGATGAGGCAGTCAAAGCCCGCGCATCTGACATTCATATTGAACCAGAAGAAGATAGATTACGAATACGCTACCGTATAGATGGCATTCTTCAAGATACGATGTCTCTACCTTCAACTATACATCGAGCACTCATTTCACGAATTAAAATCCTGGCTGAAATGAATATTGCTGACCATTTTCGTCCTCAAGATGGTCAATTTTCTACCGAAGCTAAAGGGCGAGAGATAGATGTCAGAGTTGCCACCGCTCCTACTGTCTGGGGCGAGACAGCCACCCTGCGGCTTCTGGATAAGTCCATGGCTACTCTGGGGTTAGCAGAGCTTGGTATGCTCCCTGATAGCCTGGCAAAGTATGACAGTATGCTCAAAGTTCCCTATGGTATGATTCTGATTAGCGGTCCTACTGGAGCTGGCAAAACTACCACTTTATATGCCTCAATAAGTTCCCTTGATACTCAAGGGAGCAACATCATTACCATTGAAGACCCTGCTGAATACCGCTTCAAGGATATTAACCAGATTCAGGTCAATAACCAGGCGGGCATTACCTTTGCCAGTGGCTTGAGGTCCATACTTCGTCTTGACCCTGATGTCATATTGGTTGGTGAGATACGCGATGCCGAGACAGCTAGCATAGCTGTCCAGGCAGCCTTAACCGGGCACCTGATGCTGTCTTCTATCCATGCCAATGAAGTTGCCGGTGTGCTCTCCCGTCTCCTTGACCTGAAGATAGAGCCTTTCTTGATAGCCTCAGCGGTTATTGGTGTTGTCGCACAGCGGATGGTACGCCGTATCTGCCCCGATTGCAGTCACCTTATGGAAGCCCCCTTGGTCGAGCAAATGGCTTATGAAAAGGAAATGGGGGAGAAGCAAACCAAGTTTCTCTATGGTACCGGCTGTAAGTCCTGCACCTATACCGGTTACCTGGGGCGTACGGGAATCTTTGAAATTCTAACTATGAGCGACTCGATAAGAACGCTGGTCAGTGATCGAGCCAGCAGTACTGAGATTCGGGCTCAGGCACTTAAAGAGGGTATGGTATCTATGGGGAACGATGGTATGCGCAAGGTAAAGGAAGGTATTACCACCCCTTCTGAGGTACTGCGCAATGCCTATGTTATAACTTAGCTGCTTGGAGGTCATAAATGGATTTTAGTTATGTCGCTTATGCTGAAGAAGGTAAAAAGTTAATTAGTGGCAAGGTTTCGGCTACCAGTGAAGAGGCAGCAACCGAACTGTTGAACTATGGAGGCTATCGGGCGCTCAGCCTTAAGTTAGTTCGCCCCTGGTTTGATAGAGAAAAACTGCAAGCCCGCTTTTCTCGGATGAAGCAGGCAGAAATAATCATGTTTTCCCGCCAGCTAGCTTTACTACTGGAGTCTGGCACCGATATTGTTACTTCTTTAGACTTATTAAAAAGCCAGGTAACTAATAAAACCTTGCAGAAAGTAATCAGTGAGACAGCCGCGGATATTCGTGGTGGTAGTTCGCTGTCAACGGCTTTAAGCAAACACCCCCAGGCTTTCTCTTCAATGTACTACCGGGCAATAGCTGCCGGTGAGCAAGGTGGTAATCTAGAGGTGGTGCTGAGGCGAATGGCCGATTATATAGAGAAGGGAAGCGTCACTCAGAAGAGGATAAAAGGTGCCCTGATGTACCCCATTATGGTGGTTGTGGTAGCTATTGTTGTGGTGGCGATATTGGTCACCAAAGTTTTTCCCACCTTTGTCAGCTTCTACTCTCAACTCGGGGCTACGTTACCTACGGCCACCAGAATCCTTCTAGGCATTGTTGGGTGGCTTCAACATAATGGGCTTTATCTTTTGCTTGGGTTTTTAATTGTGGTTGGCGCAATCTATCTCTATAGCAAGACCCCAGCCGGGAAATACCGCTGGGACAAAATGATGCTTCGTTTTCCTGTAGTCGGGCGTATTATCCAACTTAGTGCGCTTTCTCAGTGCTGCCGGACTATGGCATTGTTAATCAAGGTTGGCTTACCTCTCCCAGAAGTCCTGGCCGTAACCATTCACAGTATTTCCAATACAATTGTAGATGAGAGTCTGGCCGGAGTTCAGGAGGAATTGATCAGAGGCGAAGGCTTGTCCAAACCTATGGAAAAGAGGGACATCTTCTTGCCTTTGATGACGCAAATGGTGAAAGTTGGTGAGGAAACCGGTAACCTCGAGAACACACTGGCTACTGTAGCCGAAAGCTTTGAGGTCGAGGCTAATGACAAGACCAACTCCGCTGTGGCGCTTATTCAGCCAGTGACGACGATAATTATGGGTTTAGTGGTTGGTTTTGTTGTTTTAGCCATGATATCAGCTATGTATTCTGTCTATCATCAGGTAAATCTCTAGGTGAGGGTTATTAAGGAGGGAATGACAAATTACAGAGCTCAAATCTCAAACAATATCAAATGACAAAGCTCAAATGTCAAATGGAGTAGTTTTGGCATTTAAGAATTTGGATTTCAATTTAGGCAATGCAGGAAAATGAAAAGAATAAGACTGAGTAGCAGAGTAAGGAGAGCTTTTCCAGGCAGCTCCCGGGGCTTCGTTCTGATTGAAGCACTGATAGCCATAGCCCTTATTGGGATAGTTGTTGTCGCCATTTTAGGCGCCCTATCTACTACCTCCAATGTCCTGATTATTGCCGATGAGCGAACCACTGCCGAAAGCCTGGCCAGAATGCAGATGGAGTATGTTAAAAATCAGGGTTACAACCCTGCGTCGGTGCTGAACAACAACAACCCCACCTATCAAAAAATTAGCAACATCCCTGCGGGTTACTCTATTTGGAGCGTCAACCGTACTGGTGGGATTGTTGCGGATATAGTGGGTATACCCTGGGATAGCAAAAATAATAAGCTAGCAGACAAGGACATTGGTCTTCAGAAGATAGCGCTGGTGATTAAGCACAAGGACAAGCAAAACCAGATTAAGGTAATATATACCTTCGTTAACAACAATCCTAACTGGGCTACCGGCGCCAACATTACATTGGAGGCCTATAAGGTAGACCGATGACGAGGAGGCATAAAGTTTAAGAATGACAAATGACAAAGCTCAAATGTCAAATTGTCATTTGGATTTTGGAATTTGAAATTTATTTCTAACTTGGATTTATTTGGGATAGTGAAGATGAAAAAGCTAAAGAAAGGCCAGAAGGGTTTTACTATACTTGAGCTAATGGTAGGTATCGCTATTATCGGTCTTATCGCCGCGGCTGTTACCATGGCTATTTCCCAAACAATTATCGGGAGTGGCCGTAACTCTAACCATATAGTCGCGGTCAGGCAGGTGCAAGAGGCGGGCTATTGGGTTAGCTTCTATACCTACACGGCTCAAAACATGACAATAACCGGAGATTCAGGCTTCCCCCTTATCCTGCGCTGGGTCGATTTTGACACGGGGCAACAGCAAAAAATTGTGTTTAGCCTGAATAGCTCCAGCAATGGTCTCAGGGGGAGTTATTATGTCGACCACGGTACAGGCTACGTCCTTGACTCAGCGAAGACTGGTAAGATTCCTGCGTTTGAGTTTATTAACTCCACCATAACTAAAACTAATTGTCAAGTTAGTGGTGGCAGTGACTTTAGCTTGCCTGATAGTGGTGATGCGTTCACTATTACCGGTGGGGCGACACCTGACAGCGGCAGCATATTTTTTCCCGGTGGACAACCCAGCTCTGCCCCAATCGCCACGGGCAACGCTACCCGTGGTGCCTGGGATTCGGTCAGCAAGAGCTATCCCTGGACAGCCGCCACTGGGGGCACTATTACAGTTGCCGCCATCAGTTCTGGCACAAAAGGTAGCTGGACGTCCGAAACCAGGGCTGCCACTGCTGCCATAACCGTAGATGTGGATAAAGATGCTACCCTCAGTAGTGCTAGGGGGCTTATTTTCACGGTAACAGCCACAGTGGGCACAGGTATACAGCAAGCTGAAGAAACCAGGATATATAAAGTTGTGCCAAAATCAGTCTCATAATAGAAATTCAAAAATCAAAGGGCAAAAATAAAGATGCCAGCTCAAAACGCAAAACTTTTAGCCTTTGCTCTGTCATTGCGAGGCGTTCTCCCCCCGTTGTCATTGCGAGGCTGGCTTCGCCAGCCGAAGCAATCTCTGGGAGAAATCCTAAATCCCAAGCACCAAATCCCAAACAATATCAAAACTCGCGGCCCCAATCACCAAAACACCTTGCATACATTCCACCGGATGTAGTGCGAGGCTTCAGCCTCGTGCCAACGCAGGATTGCTCCAATTGGGGAATGAGGCAGCTTACGCACTTGACAGACTCACAACCATGGTTCATACTGTGGTATGAATAACCTCAGGAGGTCGTTATTATGGGTAAGACTGCTAAGATCGCGATAAGCCTACCCGAGGATATCTTAGCCGCCGTGGAAATGGAGCGTCAGGCGAAAGGAGAAAGCCGGAGCGAGTTCTTTCGCCGGGCCGTTGAGACACGTCTCAAACAGGAACGGGAGTCCTCTGCGATAAGAGACTATGTGCGCGGCTACCAACAATACCCGGAGTCAGCTGAAGAGGTTCAAGCTGCTCACAGGGCAGGCAGCGCCGTGCTGGCTGCGGAGCCCTGGGAGTGAAACGAGGCGAGATATGGTGGGCGGAACTGACCCCGCCTGCCGGGAGGTGTCCTGTGCTACTCCTATCCCGCAATGACGCTTATACTGTTCGGGAACTGGTAATAGTGGCTCCGTTGACCACCCGCATCCGCGGCATCCCATCAGAGGTTTCATTGGGAAATGAGGATGGCGTGCCCCGCGCCTGTGTTGTTAATCTGGACACTATCACCACAATCGCGAGGGCCAGTCTGCGTGAGCGATTGACCGCTCTTAGTGCTGAAAAGTTGAAAGCGGTAGAAGAGGCCCTGCATTTCTCTCTCGGCCTGGAATGGTAACGGGTGCGTCGTGAGTTAGCGGTGATGTGCACGTTTTTGCCTCCCGCCTCTTGACTCCTATGCCCATTTGTCATTTGGACTTTGAAATTTAGCCACGGAGACAGATAGAAATGGTATAATATCGATGCCAATGGAGGTGGAAAATGGCAAAGACAGTCTCGATATCTGAAGATAACATTATAGCAATGCTTAAAGGATTACCTGAAAATATTCTAATGGACATATTTTCAAAGATGTTAATCCGAAGTGATACCTCTCCTTTAACCGATGAAGAAGAGACATCATATAAGGAAGCTTTAAAGGAGCATGAGAAAGGTGAGATTATCAATTGGGAAGATTTGAAATAAAGTTTTCTAGGGAAGCAGCCAGGCAGTATAAAAAGCTACCAAAGGAGTTACAAGAGCTTGGTTGGGATTGCTCTTCTTAGATTATCTGAAGGTTTAGAGCTAGATTTAAAGCCTGTAGAAGGTGAAAAGGATGTTTACAGGATGAGGGTGAGGTAAAGGTTGGACGTCTCAGAGATGCCATTCGCGAAGCTGGCTTGACTGTAGAAGAATTCCTGAAGCTGCTGGAATAAAAGAGGGGGAAATGGAATATACCATCATCATTTATGAGGCTGAAGAGGGGGGATACTGGAGCAAAGTACCTGCCTTGCCGGGGTGTGGCTCTCAAGGTGAGACACTTGATGAAGTCATTGCTAATACCAAGGAGGCTATAGAGAGCCATATTATAGCTCTGCGAGAAGATGGCCAGGAGGTCCCCGCCGAACGGGCCTTGATGTATAGCAGAATAAAGGTGGTTGTCTGAAATCCGGGGCATAGAATTTCCAGTATTAGGAAAACTGAGCTCCCGAAACTCCAAACACTTCAAATCCTGAACAAGATCAGAGCAAAATCCAGAGCACCAAGCCGGTTTTGAATTTGAAATTTGTTTGTTATTTGGGTTTTGGTATTTGAACTTTAGCCAATGAGATTGCCGCGCTTCCCCTTCGCCATACTCAGGGCTTTGGCTCACCGCAATGACAAACGCAAAGATGTAGTGCGAGGCTTCAGCCTCGTGCAACGGAATGATGGCACGACCTTAAAAGGTCGCACTACATTACTATTTGTCCTTTGGATTTTGTTTGTCATTTGAGCTTTGAAATTTGGAATTTACTGGGTTAGAGTACTAACGGCCTATTGACGCCAAAGATGATTGCGTTATACTGTTACTTAGTAACAGATTTCCCCTCTTAAGATTGAGAAGGGAAAGGCAAATTCCCTTCTTAAGATAAGAGGGGCAAGGGGAGTTATGAAATAGACACCTAATATGTTGTATAATGCGGGTTGAAGTGAAGGCAGATTTCCCCTCTTAGGATAAGAGGGGATAGGGGAGTTACGAAACTAAGGAAAATTGCCGTGAAGAGATTAATGAAGAATGAAAAGGGGCAGGCACTGGTTCTTGTCCTGCTCCTGCTCCTTATAGGCACGCTTATCGTTACCCCAACCCTGAACCTTATGGGCACCGGCGTTAAAAGTGGTCAAGTCTATGAGCAAAAGGATGATGAGATTTATGCCGCCGATTCCGGTGTTGAGGATGCCCTGTGGCACATAAGGAATGACGTCATTGGTGACGTGCTCGGTACAGGTTATAATGAGTATGACTATTCTACCGCCTATCCCTATCTGTATAAGCTATTGGTAAACGGCAAAAATGTAACTGTTACTATCCAGAACGTCTGGATTCCCATTCCCACGGTTCCCACGGGTGGTAATATACCTGCCGTCCCAAATGCTCAAACAGCGAAGCAGATTATCGATGATGAGAAGCTGATAATAGTCGGCTATCCTGGCAGCAGCGCATCCACATACGTAATCAAGATAGTCTATGCCTGGGCCACCGGACAAAAGGATGCGTTGAAGGTAAAGACGATAGGGATATGGCTGTCCCCCGGCTACGGGTATGTAACTGGCACTTGTAGCCTTGCAGGCAAGTACTCTAGCGAGACTGTTTCCACCTATAAAGGCGGTTCTGCCGTGGTCTGGAACTTTAATAACGTTGCTCTTTCGAGCTTTCCTAATAAAGTCAGCGACTCTCCCTTGGTAGAAACATTCACCTTCCAGTACACGGGGCCGGCAGGGCAAGTTCCCGAGCTTGTGTCCTCCTGGATTGATACCACAGGGGTTACAGGCATTACCTATAGCTGGGATGACAGTATCCGGCTGTATAAGATTGTGTCGATAGCCGGCGGAGTCCAGGTTGACGCCTATGGTGCCAAAACCAAGTTCCGCAAACTCAAGTCCACCATATCATCGGACTATACTGTCGCCGGTAACACATTGCTGACAACCTTAAGTGGCAACTGGGAAACATACAGAGATAAACTTCTCGCGGAGAGCCAAAGCACCATCACGAGAATCCCGCTGCAATCAGTTAACTCGTCGGGTATTGTCCCCGTAGGGTATATTCCTGAAGAGGCTACCATAAGCAACGTCTATCTCTACTGGTCGGGGTGGATAGATTACCATTACTGGCAGAGTGCTTCGCCGTACACCTATAGGGAGATTGCAGACCTGAAGTATAGCTCTAACACAAAGGCGCAACTGATGGCCAATTCTCAGGTCAACATGGTCAAGTTCACTGTGGGCGGCAGCGCGCAAACAGTAACCGCCAATATTAGTGGTGTTCATAGTGGTGTTCCTGATATTCAAGTAACGCAAGCCTCAGACTCCATCGGCGCGACAGACTCCTGGGAGTACTCGTGCTTTAAAGATGTCACCAACCTCGTGCTATCCGGGAATGTCACTGTCCAGCAATATATCGAGAATGCCATGAAGACCGCCGGCAGTGGCACGGTTACTTTTACCCTGGGGGAAGCCGATGCGTTGAAGGGTGTACATAGACCGCAGTCGAGCCCTTATCCGGGCGCTAATGCAAGTTATTACTTTCCCCTTAGTGGTGATGGCTCTACAGGCTATCCCCTAGCTACCCCGGCTTTCAAAGCACCCAATGATAGCTCTTATGATACCGAATACCAATGGGCTTATGCCGGTTGGTCGCTGATTATCTTCTACAGCAGCCCGGGGCTCGTACAGCGCCAGCTTTACCTCTACGACAACATGGTTGTCGTTAAATACGGATCCTACACAGACGTGACAGTCCCCATCAGCGGCTTCCTGGCTCCCCCCGTTATCTCCTCGAGCGACACAAGCCACGTGACCTATTTTGTCGGTGAAGGTGATTACCTTTTGGTGAATAGCAAAGTAGAAGTAAATAACAACTGGCTGAGTGACCCACCTACTAACCCTGAGAACGATGTGTTGAATTCCATGTCCAGTGGCTTACCTGTCACGAGGACCGATGGGGAGGATGTTGACACTTTTGTTCTGCCCCAGGACTGTATACTGCCCTATGCTACTTCAGCCACGCTAACACTGCATACCACGCAAGAAACCTACACTTTAGTCTATCTCGTGCTGTCCTTCCGCAGCGAGCTGACGACGGGCGGCATTATCACAAATTACGCGATAAAGATTATCTGATGAAGGATAATGGAGTAATTTATGAAAATAAGCAAGAAAGTTTGGTTGATTATAGGGATCGCCATTTTCGTTATTGCTCTGGTCAGCCTGGTTAGAATTTACACTCAGCAGGTTAAAGAGCAAGAGCCATTGAGAACCAGCGTGGCGGCGCAGCAAGCTCTCTTGCGTACGCTCACTACTCAAGAAAACGACCAGCAAAACAAACTGAATGCAGCCGAATCATTGCTTGAGGCGAGCCGGGTAAAATTCCCGCAATCAGTGGAGAGCATTGAATACGGTGAGGACTTATTTAACATTGCTGGCGATTGTAATGTGGAGTTAACTAGTCTCAGCCCCTCAATGCCGGGCACCAGAACAGCAGGGGCTGTTACCTATTCTGTCTCCTCATTTGCAATGGTGGTTCAGGGTGAGGTGAATAACATACTGGACTTTATCAACGCTCTAAGAATTGGTGATAGTTTTCGGCAAGCGTGGAGCGCTGAGGTGAATAGTGTAAGTATAGGTAGCGGGGCCGCAGGGTCAGAGGCTACCATCAACCTGGATATCTATGGCTATAAAGGTTAAATAAGCATGGCGAAAAAAGTTACCACTTTATTTATCAGAGATACCAGCGTTAACCTGCTGGTAATGAAGGGCGAACAGGTAGAAAAGTGGGCTAGTTTACCACTGGAGCCCGGCTTGGTTAATCAGGGGCTCATTGTTGATGAGGCCCAGGTAGCCGACAGGGTTAAACAGCTATTTAAAGAGACGGGAGCAAAGGCAAACAAGGTTATCACTGCTTTAAGCGGACATGATTCTCTGTATCGTATCATAACCCTGCCCGAACTGCCTGAAGCTATACTGCCTGAGGCAGTAAAGCGCGAGGCAAGGAGAACGATACCAACGCCTTTAGAAGAAGTTTACTTTTCATATCAGCGCCTTCCTGCCCCGAGGGGAGAAGGTCGTGTTTTCCTGGTCACTTACCCCCGTAATCTGGTTGATGCTCTGGTCAGAACGCTACATCAGGCCGGTGTCAGGCCATATATTCTGGACTTAGCTCCTTTAGCCCTGTGCCGAATCCCGAATGAGCCCAGAGCAATCATTGTAAACGCCAGGTTAGAGCACCTGGATATTATGGTTATAGCAGACAGGCTCCCCCAGGTCATCCGCAGGTTATCCCTGCCCGGCGAGGCTGAATCTTTGGAGGGAAGGCTGCCGCTTATCGCTGAAGAGTTCAACAGGACTATTGCCTTCTATAATTCCAGCCACATGGAAAAGCCTTTAGATGCAACTGTGCCCGTGTTTGTGTGTGGCGACCTGGCAGAAGCACCGGAGGCCTGGCAATCATTGGGTAGCCAAATAGGTTATTCGATGTCACTGTTGCCCTCGCCTGTGGAATCCCCCGAGGGCTTCAACCCCAACGAATTCATGGTTAATATCGGGCTGGCTCTCAAGGAACTACTGACAGAAAAGGCAGGAGCTAACTTTTCATCAGTGAATCTCAATGTCCTGCCCGAGGTCTATGTGCCCCCGCATTTCTCTATACTACGAGTCCTTGTCCCCGTGGGTATTGTCATTGGTATTGGCCTGATTATCTTCGGCGTAATTCTTGTCCAGACTAATCGCGCTCATACTGAGACATTGCGTTCCCAACTGGCACTTGCTCAGAGCAGTGTTACCCAGAAGCAGAGTGAAATAGCGACATTAAGTGTACAGGTTGGGTCGCTAGAAGCTGCTGCCAGTGAGCTTGATAGCAGAATTACTACTATGGAACAGGAGCGGGCCACGTTTTACGAAGACTTGGCCCAGATTGTAAGCCTGGCGGCAGGGAAGGTAACCTTGAGCAGTGTTAGTCATGGGGGCAGCGCAGTAACTGTGGACGGGGTGGGTTCGAGTGACGGCATTTTTAGTTATGCCCGAGATTTAAGAAGCGGCGGCAGATTCTCGCAAGTCTGGATTAAATCTATCAGCTCGGGTGAGGGCGGGTTTAGTTTTGAGTTCTCCTTAACAAAATAGAGTTATTTGCAGAAATGGCGGCACAAAAGTCATGGTGAGCCGCCTTTACTTTTCTGTCATTGCGAGGCACTTTTCCTCTGTCGTTGCGAGGCTGGCGAAGTCAGCCGAAGCAATCTCGGTGGGGGGCAGGGTGTTGCCGCGCTCCTGCCTGCCATAGCTGTGCGGCGGGCAGGTCGCTCGCAATGACAAATAATACATCAGTGGCATTTTTGTTTATAATGGCGAAAACATGGGGATTATAAAAGAGCAACAAGAAGGGAGTTCACCAAATATTAGCAGGTGGCTTAGTGGAATGAAATTGCTGCTAAGACTGGTCGTCGTCCTTGTCATCAGCCTTATCGCCATTGCCCTGCCGGCTGTGCCCGCACAAGCCGTCCAGTGTTGGACACCTTTTATTGAGCTTTCCCCCAACTCGGGAGTTCCCGGAACACAAGTTGCCGTCGCTGGCCAGCGTTTTGCTGTGGACGAGTACGTTGAAATTTATTATAACGGGACCAGAGTAGCCACAGGCAGGACCGATAGCAGTGGAGATTTCACAATCACCTTCACCGTTCCTGAAGGCTACACGGGAGTTCATGAAGTGAGCGCCGGAGTATTGGATAAAACAGCCGTTTCTTACTTCACCGTGACGCCGGGGTTGACAGTAAGTCCCGAAAAAGGTCCTGTGGGCACTACGGTTACCGTGAAAGGACAGGGCTTTGCCCAGAATGAAACAGGCATTGAACTGAGGTATTACCTCGATGGCAACTACGAAACGATAGAAGGGAATATCACAGCGAATGCCAAGGGCAGTTGGAAGACGAGTTTCCCAATTCCCCCTTCCACCATGGGAGAACATAAGTTGGACGCCCAGGGTGCTGTGAGCAAGCTTTACAATGTCAAGGATGCCACCTTCAAAGTAACGGCGGAGATAAGCATAGATAAATCATCGGGCATTGTGGGCGAAAGCATAACGATGATGGGCAGCAGATTTGCGACTGACGAGAGGAGCATCCAGATATTGTTTGATGGCCAGGCAGTAACCACAGGCATCAAAGCCGATTCTCAAGGTGACTGGGAGAAAGGCTTCGAGGTGCCCGAGATACCCGCAGGCAATTATACCGTCACTGCCGAGGGAGAATGGACTAATAAAGAAGCTGTCATCGGGCTCAGCTTTGAAATAAAGCCGGACATCGTGTTGTCGCCCGACGAAGGACATGTGGGTATAACCTTGAACGTCACTGGTCACGGATTTGCCGCCAATGAAAATGTGAACATAATGTACGATAATAGCCAGAAAGCGACAGCCGAAACCAACGACAAAGGCAGCTTCTTCGACGTAAGTCTTTCCGTGCCTGAGAGCAAATATGGTGCGCACCAGGTGACAGCCGAGGATGCCGAAGGGAACAAGACTAAACAACCCGCTATCTTCAGCATGGAATCAGACCCTCCGGGCATACCAATGCTCATTTCACCGCCCAACGGAAGCAGGGTGGGACTCATAGGCGGGGTGAGGCCGACGTTTGAGTGGTCGGCGGTATCCGATGACAGTGGAGTTCGCTATAGCCTGCAAATAGCGGCCAATGCCGATGTCACCGCCACTGGGGGATTTGCCAATCCCATAGTTTCGGTTGCGGGCATAGTCGGAACGCACTATACCCTGGGAGAGGCAGACGCCCTACCCTATGGCGCCTACTACTGGATTGTGCAAGCCGTGGATGGCGCAGAGAACAAAGGCGGCTGGACCGCGGCCCGTTCCTTCCGGGCCGGACTCCTACCCCTATGGGGATTCATTGCTATCATAACTGCAATAGTGGTGGCCATCATCGCCCTGGTTCGCTTTCTCTTAATAAGGAGAGGAATATATCGCTATTAAAGGAGGTCATTGTGGGGAGCCGTGCCGCCTGTCATTGCGAGAAGCATAGCGACGAAGCAGTCTCGGCGGGGTTGGTGAGAATGGGGATTGGCGCGCCTCGACAAGTCGGGGCTCGCAATGACACCCTAATACGGTGAGGCTAGGACTTTAGCACTATTACTAATGGAATATTGACAATAAGGGTGAAGGCAGCTTACACTATATTATAAATATACTCAAATATATTATAAATGGGCGGTTGACCATAGAAGGCAAATGATATGGATATTTTTGCACTGCTCCGGGTAGGTAAGTCAAGGAGGGCTAGCGATTTGCATATGGTTGCTGGCAGCCCGGCAGCGTTCCGCATAGACGGCTCACTGGCACCAGCAGATGGCATAGCCCCCTTGAGTCCTGAGGATATAAATGAAGCTTTTCTCCAGCTAACCACGCCTGAGGAGAGAGAACACTACCACCGCCAGTTGGAGCTTGATTTTGGCTATACATTACCTGATATCGGTCGTCTGCGCTGCAATGCCGCCCAGCAACGTGGGTCTATCAGCCTGGCCGTGCGCCTACTGCCACTAAAAATCCCCACAATAGATGAGCTGGAGCTGCCCCAGATATGTAAAGAGTTGTCCTTGAAGCCCAGGGGACTGGTAGTAATTACTGGACCTACAGGCAGCGGTAAAACTACCACCCTGGCAGCTATGATTCAACACTTGAATAATAATACGACTCGCCATGTGGTTACCATTGAAGACCCCATAGAATATGTTTACCCCAGTATTAAATGTTCTGTGACCCAGCGTGAGTTGGGCTCTGATACCCTATCCTTTGACAATGCTCTGAAGCATATCTTAAGACAGGACCCGGATGTGATTCTGGTCGGGGAGATGAGAGATCCGGAGACTGCCGACGCTGTCCTTACCGTAGCTGAGACCGGACACTTTATATTAACTACCGGCCATGCCCCCAGCGCTACCCAGGCCATGGAGAGAATAATAGACCTGTTCCCACCTCATCAGCGACACCTGGCTCAGACACGGCTGGCTTCTCTACTTGTGGCTGCGTTGTGTCAGGTGCTCGTGCCCCGGGCTGATGGCTCAGGGAGGATAGCCGCCGTAGAAATTATGCTCGGCAATCCGGCAGCGAAGAGCCTCATTCGTGAAGGCAAAATCTACCAGTTACCCAATGTTATCCGTACCCACCGGGACATAGGCATGATTTCGCTTGACGAAGCCCTGGTCAGCCTCTATCTTAAGAACATCATCACTGGCAAAACCGTGCTTGAGTTCTGCAACGACCGCCAGGAAGTGGAAAAACTCGTCGGCAAGATAAAATTGTAGCCACAAATAAAATCCAAATACCAAAGCCCAAATTTCAAACAAATTCCAAATTCCAAAATTCAAATACCAATTGAAATTCCAAATGCTTAAATGCCAAACGCCCCTCTTTTCCTGATTTGCCATTTGGGCTTTGTCATTAGTTTGGACTTACTATCTTATCATCAACAAAATTGCTCTACGAATTGCAATCTGGTATTATTACTATTGCGCAGAACGCACGGCGAGGTTTTCGGTTAACTTAGAACAAGTATGGTGAGGTAGCTAAGAACATGAAGGTCAAAGAACTTACTGTTGAAGAGTTTAAGATCCTGATTCAAGAAACAATTGAGCAAAAGCTGGAGGAGATAACAGGCGATCCTGACGTCGGGCTGGAACTCCGAGAAGAAATCACGGAAAGACTTCGTGGCTCTTTAGCTGCTGTACAACGCGGTGAGAAGGGCATACCTATTGATGAAGTAGCTAAGCAAGCTGGATTGGATTGGTGACAGAATATCTAATAGTATTCATGCCTCAGGTCACTAATGACTTACGTCGCCTTAATAAACCAATTGCCCAGCGCATCTTGAGTAAGCTGAAATGGTTGTCGCAGAATTTCAATGATCTTACGCCCAACAAACTCACAGGTGAATTGAGAGGATTCTACAAGCTCCGCGTAGGGAGTTATCGAGTTATTTACACGGCGAACGAGAAAGAGCATTTGCTCGTGGTGCACCTCGTTGGTCACCGTCGAGACATTTACAAGCGCTAAAGCTCGTTTTTCATAGGACAAGCCCCTCCCTCTTCCTCACTGCTTACTCATTTCTCTATTGCGAGCCCTTCGCTTTTGTCATTCTGAGCTGAAGGCGAAGAATCTCACCTTCGCTCAGGGTAAACTCCGCGTGGCAATCTCTATTGTCCCCACCGAGATTGCTTCGTCGCTACGCTCCTCGCAATGACAAGTGGAGAGAGTGCCTCGCAATGATAAAAAAGAAGACTTTCGCAACGACAAAGAGGAAGTGTCATTGGGAGCCCTGACTTGTCGGGACGTGGCAATCTTCAGTATGTCGTATGAAATTCCTCTCCCTTGATAGGAGAGAATTGTGGAGGGGTCATTGTGTCTATTCTGTGCGGGTGAGGCTTCGCCCTAGACCCACGTGACGCTGGGCATAATCATCCTGTATGTGGTCACCCTGGGCTCTTCCATTAGAAGTGCTTCAGCTTCCCGGAAAAGCTCTTGCGTTATCGTTGATTGCTCCCAGGACTTCCAGTCTTCAATCCTCTCCCATGTGCTTACCATGGCTACTACAGAGGCATTCTTCTCGCTGACAAGGTTCTCCATACCTTTGAAGCCCTGATATTGCGTAGCATGCGACTTCAGCTTGAGCAATACTGGCTCCAGGTCCCTGTCTGTTCTCACCTTGCATCCTACGATACCTTTTATCATTCGGCCTCCTTTATCCTCTTGCCTGCATAAGCTCCGCACAGACGGAGCTCGTCCCCGGCCTGGATACTTCCTATCATAATTATAGCATGGTCAATAAGCTTCAACTGTAAAGACGCCGTCGTTTTGTGTAGCCGATTTCCTCTCTCTCTTCAATCTGCCTCTTCAAATAAGGATCCCCTTCTGAAGTCTCCCCCTTAAAGTAAGGGCGCTTCTGAAGTCTCCCCCTTAGAGTAAGGGGGATAAAGGGGGTTATTTTCATAATTCCTCATAACTCCCCTAGCCCCTCTTATCTTAAGAGGGGGATTTTGGGAAAACTGATGGAATCAGGGTGCTCAGGTGGCAAAACAATTTGGTCCCTTCGGCTTTGTCATTTGTCATTCTGAGCTGAAGGCGAAGAATCTCACCTTCGCTCAGGGTAAACTCCGCGTGGCAATCTCCATTGCCCCACCGAGATTGCTTCGGCGCTATCGTGCCTCGCAATGACATGCCCAATCTATAGCTTTTCCCAGCTATCCTTGTCTATTCCTGCCTGCTTAAGAATCCTCGAGAGTAATTCCCTTCCGACGTCTCTCCGGTGCGGATTAGGAAGTCGCAAGCGAATCACGCCTTTGAGCATAAATTGATGTTTTCCGCCAGAATAGGGGCCTTCAAAACCTGGGATTTGTAAATATCTGATTAGCTCAGTTCTTTTTATAGGTCCAGGGCGGGGCACTAAACTGCTTCCTCTACTAGCAATTTAATTCCGTCAACAATTGGCAATGGTAGATGACGAGATATGCCAAGCAGAATCCATTCCTCCAGGACCTCTTTCAGTTCGCTGCGGCATGTTTCCAAGTCCTCAGCATTGGCATAAACACCATCAAACCCAGGGATATATCCGTAAAACGTATTGTCATCACTGAGGATTTCATATTTTGCCTTCCTCATGGCTGCTTCGATATATTCTGTTAGCATGACTACCCTCTGTGCCAATTGTAGTATAGGCCAGGGAGCATTGTCAAAGGAAATTGTTCCCAGCGTAAGCGTGGCAATCTTTATTGCCCCACTGAGATTGCTTCGGCGCTATCGTGCCTCGCAATGACAAAAGGGGTATGTCATTGCCCCGAAGAAACCCAAATGTCAAAATCCAAATGCCGCCTCTTTCAAAATGTAAAATGCAAAAAGCAAAATGACAGAGCAAAATTTAAAAATAGTTAGCTGAGAATACCCGGAACCTTAATTTTGAACTTTGATTTTTGACCTTTGATTTTTGAGTTTCTATATTGTTTGGGGATTGGGTGCTTGGGATTTAGATTGTCTTTCGCTGACTACTGACTACTTATGTATAAAAAAGCCTACCGGCGGCGCTGGCACTAACCAGCCCCGCCGGTAACTTATTCCTCATCACCTGACTATCATCCTAATGTGATTCTTATGGTGCTTTCGCCCAATGCCCGTGCTGCCCTGCGATGCCTTGTACGCCCCCAGTAAACACGATTCCGCTCCAACCTCCAACAGTAGGAGTCGCATTCACTGCCCACCCATATTGCGTGTCGAACGTGTAGACAGCCTTAAGGACTCCTGAAATGTAGCCGGTCGCGGTCAGGTTGGTTGAAGTGTCGGGCCACACACTATAGTTAGCAAAGAAACCCAGTTCCGCCGTTTTGACGTTTTCCGCTTCGGTGTTGGCTGCCGCCACTTGCCCCGAGGTCAAGAAGCCAGCGATGTTGGGGATAACCACGGCGGCGATAATGCCCAGGATGGCTATCACGATTAGCAGTTCAATCAGGGTGAAGCCTTTCTCTCCACGATGCATCATTTTCATAAATTTTTCCATTCTTTTTTCCTTTTTTACCTCCATTTTTTGATTTTTTCTGGATTTAGCTCCAGTAAGCTATTTGATAGATATATTATCCTCTGCGCTTCTTTCACCTCCTTTGTTGTTTCTCTGGATTTATAGCTCCAGTAATTCATCGTATATTGTATATAGTATAGCTAGTCCTCTTAGCCGTCAATCACCCATCAGTAATAGGAAGACGGTACCAGCCCCAGCCCCAGCACGCCTCCCCACCGCAAATGCCAAATGCCAAAATCCAAAGTCCAAAGGAAATCCAAATGCCTAAATACCAAAATTACTTCTCTTTGTCATTGGGATTCTGAATTTGATTTGGCATTTAAGCTTTGACATTTGTCATTGCTTTGAAGCAATCTAAATGCTTAGATGCTAGAATTACTTCTTAGACAGAAGAATTGAGGAGAATATCAAACTAAGCTCTTGGGCTTCCCTCAATAACTTTTGGCACTCATCTCGCCTATTGGGATTTGCCTTGGCAATCATTCTGAGCCAATGTTTTGTCTCCTTTGACTCTTTTTTGCAGATAGAAATTTTATGTTGGAAATCTTTCTTGGATTCTGCCCCATCTGCTTCCATATAGTTTGCCCCGACACTGGTTCCTGCTCTTACTATTTGACTGATAAGTGGACTATTGATAGGGTCTTGAGGGAAAGTTTTTACAAGTTCAATAATTGCTTCACCGAATTGTGCGGTTCGTTCTTCAAGGTCGTACCTCTTTTTGTCATTGGGATTTTGGGCTTTGTTTGGCATTTGGGCTTTGTCATTTGTCATTGTTCAAGGTTTAGGATTTCCCTCTGAAGGGGGCTACAGTTGATTGACCGCCAGTACCCTTATGCCCTGACGCTTGGCAAACTGCATGGCTTCTCGGGTGAGTCCGGGAACAGTAATAAAGACCTTGTCCATAATACCGGTATCATAAGCCTTGTCGTCGAAGTCGAATACCCTCTCCAGTCCCATCGGCTTGTCATCCACCTCGATGCCGATAGCAATACGGTGGGTAATAATGCCCTCATCCTTGGTAGCTAGTATGTCCATGTTGTGGACAGCGCCGGACCGTCCTTTGACTTCAGCCTTTTCCTTTACTGTGTAGCCCTGTTTCTCTAGGTATTGTATGAGCTGCGATTTGGACTTGAATTCAAAGGGCTCCTTCGCTATTTCCCGACCTGCCTGGGGACTACCTACCAGCACTATCTCCAGGTCCTTGGGTTCCAGCACCTTTATCCTCTGGTAGCTGGCAAATTTCCTGGCCTCTTCGCCTAACTCGGGGATGATAATCAGTAATTTATCGTGGATGCCGCTATCATAGGCTTTGACATCAAAATCCAGTACCCTGTCCAGTCCTATCCTCTCCCTGGCAATCTCAATTCCGATAGCGAGAGTATGGGTAACGACGCCGTCATCCCGGGTAGCCAGTATATCTATGTAATGTTCTGCCCCTGACCTTCCTTGCACTCTGGCATTTTCCGTTACTTTGTAGCCGCGCTGCTTCAGAAATTCAACGAACCGCACTTTAGGCTGAAGTTCAAATTCCAGCCAGTTTCTCTTCGCTTCATTAAAGCTATATGCGTAGATAACCATCTCGTCAACCTCATCCTCATTGGCCAGCGAGGAACATTTCAGACAGCGCCACTTTAGAAATGGCACGCTAAATATCTCGCTGCAATCGCGGCACTTGTAGAGCACTCCCTGGCTCCGGTAGTCGGCACCTATAGTCCGCAGCTCCATTTTACACCTGGGGCATACATATCTACCCTTGGCTGTAAATTCGTCTTCAACGCCGACATACTTGCAGGCAAAGTGCTCGAGGATTCGGCCCCGGACAATATGTCCTGAGCTACATTTAGGGCAGTGAGCGCTTGGTCTTAAATGTGGGGACTGGCACCGGCGACAACGGATGAGCCTATCGAAGAAACTTTTGTTCACGACATCCTTAGCAGCCAGGGATTCCATAATGGCTACTGCTTCTTTGCCTTTGACTTTTATTGTTTGCTCAAGGGCTGGATAGACGTAGCCCAGCTCGGTGGTAAAATCATACTGGGGTTTAATATTAGTAATCCTCCCCGCCAGCATTTCAGCTATCAGTTTTACCGCTGTCTCGGTATCTACCATGCTGCTGGTAGCTTCGCGAGCTTTTGCTGTTTCTACCGTCTTAGCGACTTCTGCCATGCATTGCCTCCGTTCGCATAGTTTACGTAGTTAAAAAGTATAATTCGCAGTATCATAGAAGTCAATGAGATAAAGGTACTATCTTTGTGAACCCTTCGCTCCTCCTGGCCCTCCACGAGATTGCGGAGCTTGTTCCGAGCGTAAGCGAAGAATCTCACTCCTCGCAACGACAGGAAGAGAGGGTGCCTCGCAATGACAGAAGGGATTTGTCATTGCGAGCCCTTCGCTTTTGTCATTCTGAGCCGAAGGCGAAGAATCTCACTTTCGCTCAGGGTAAACTCCGCGTGGCAATCTCATTGATTTCGTAGTGTGTCAATTCGAGGTAATGTATCATTCTAAAAAGAGGTGACCAAATGTGGAGAGCAGTTGCACAATTTGATAGAAACTAAGAGATAGTTATTTGCTTGCTCACGTATCGCTGGCAATCGTCATGGAGACTCCGCGACTCGGTACATTAAACCCACAAAGCAAGCTATTATGATGGCCTTTACAAGTATACCAATTACAAACTGTAAGTCCCAAAAACCGATAATCGTCGCTACTATCCCCACTCCACCTAGTATATAAGCCAGAGCTTTTCCCATACGACATTACCTCTTTGTCTTGGGCGTCACTCAGGGTTGCCCCAATATGTAGGTTTCTTGTCCCCCTCAGAGGCTTCCCCTGCCACGATGACTTCGTATTTGCCCTCTGGATGGAGCATTTTTGTGACATAACCCAGCCCCCTCATTTTCACTTGATATTGTATCGCCTCTGCTTTGTCGTAAAATGTTATTCTTTTCACCATATTTGCCTTCTCCTGAGTTATTATTGTTCTAGTCTGTTAATTTGTCAACCGTGTGCTAGCCGAGGCCTGTGCAGGGGATTTCCCGAAAGGTGGCGACGATATAGTAGTTACCACTCATGGTGATGTTGGTTGAGGCGGCGTTGACATTGGCAATGGTGCCCACATCGCCAGTCCACTTGTTAAACTTGTAGCCACTAGCTGGTGTTGCCACGAGGTTGACCACAGTCCCGGCATCATATGTGAAGCTATCCTCTCCGGGGGTTGTTACCGAGCCACCAGCTGTGCTGAAGATATTCAAGCTGTACTGGACAGGCGGAGGTACCTCAAAGTTAGCCATTATGGAATAGTTGCCGTTCACGGTGATAATGGTCTCGGAGTCATGAACATTGTCAACGGTGCCCACATCTCCAGTCCACTTTACGAACTGATAGCCGCTGTCTGGGGTAGCATTCAAGCTAACCACTGTTCCAGTGTCATAGGTAAAAATCGCTTTTCCAGGGATGGTTACATTATTAACGGTGACCATACCGCCGGTGGTGCTGTCGATAGTGAGGGTATACGATTCACTACTGACACCAGCACCAGCTCCACCTCCACCACAGCCTACCATCCCGGCAATTAATACTACTACAATCAAGAAGCTGCTAACTCTTTTCACGTATATGGCTCTCAAAATGCTATTGTATCACCAGCGGAGGAATTATCAATAAATTGCGGTGTTCAAGACATTCTGCGGTGCTAACGAGTCACAAAACGCTACTTTGTGCAGTGCGCCACAATCGGTATTGTGGGGACACAATGACATAGAACTTTTGCCGTTCAGGGTGCGTGTTTAATGTGGCATTAATTGATATAAGTTCTAATTTGTGGTGCGTGGTGAACCAAGTAGGTTTTTGAACCGACTGTTGTTTTCCTCTCCTTGGTGCGGGGTGGCAGATCAACTATCGCTTACCACCACATCTCGCCGCTAATTATGCCTCCCAAATCCGACCACTGACTACTGCCCTGGACAAAGAAACCGGACCTGAAGACGGCTACTTCGCTAACTTCGCTTCCCATAGTAATCTTGGCGAGCTTATCCACACCAAAACCAGTCGTCGTACCGGTATCATCTACGAATATCAAGCCATCATCAGTTGTTTGGAATGCATCCAATGCGTGACCAGAACCAGTACCTTGAATGGCCACAAAAGCGCATCGGATACCCTTAGCTTCCGCATTATCGTGCAGAATCACGGCAAAATTCGTACAAACAAACGACGGTTTCGAATACACATACCTCTCAGTCTGGTCCTCGTTTAAGAATGCCTTGAGTTCAGCCATTGTTGGGTTATGCACGTTCTGCTGATTTGTGACAGTAGCATCTGTATCATTGTAATATATTACATACGTGTCATGGCCATATTTATCCTTATAGCATAATTCGGATGTGCCCTCAGCAGGTAAGTTTATGGTTTGACCTCCCCATGCCTGATTAAGGTAACTCTCCGCAGCCGGATTCAATGCTAACTTGTCGCCGAATCCCATCTCCGCAGCGATGTTAAGAAGCAGAATCTCCGGGGTAAAATTTGGTACAACAGCTCCGATGACCACCACAACAACAGCTATAATAATCGCGACAAGGAGTAGCTTCAGAAGTGCCGATACTGGACGAGGTACGCTTCTCAATCTAACCTTTCCTTCTAAGCCAGGATTTCACATATCAACTCGTAGTGAGCTGACGCTCGTCCCTCTTTAGTCTTAAAATACCATTTGTTTGACATGCTATTTTTATGGAAACTATTATACGGCTGTCTAAGGAACAGTCAATAGGTCTTTTGTACTGTGTCCAAGGCATACTATGGGGTTAAGGAGTCACAAAACGCTACTTTGTGCAACACTAGAATGTGCATTGAAACACTAACCGATGCTCGGAAATGAACTAGTTGGCATAGGTTCCTTAAAGGCTATCCTTGTGCCTTTGACTGCCATCAGTCCTAGACAAATTTGACGCCTACATCGAGGCCATCCTACTCTCTAGATGAAAGGGGGTAAAGCAAAATGAAGAACAAGACATCATTAAGACAACTGGCCAGGCAACCAGGCGTTGGCGCGTCGTATCTATCACAGGTTAAGACCGGTAAACGACCACTGACTCAGAAACTGCTTAGCAGTTCTAGCTTCAAAATGTTAAGCAACGAAGGGACGTTTACTGCCGAGGGAGGGACTCGAACCCACACTCCCTTACAGGAAGCGGATTTTAAGTCCGCCGCGTCTACCATTCCGCCACCTCGGCCTGGTAATCGATAAGTGAAGAAGGCGGCGGGCGGATTCGAACCGCCGCATCGGGGTTTTGCAGACCCCTGCCTTAACCTCTTGGCTACACCGCCACGGCTACCAAATTCACTGGAGCGGAAGACGGGATTCGAACCCGCGACCTCCTCCTTGGCAAGGAGGCGTTCTACCGCTGAACTACTTCCGCTCTGGGTAGATTTTAACGCCTTTTTTTACGCTCTGCAAGCCGATCTCACCCCAAAAGTCTTGTAACTTTTTGAGAGATGCCTAACCGATGTGATCGAAATTAGACTGGGTCGCCACGAAAATTGCCAGATTTTCGTGAGTGGTTTAATCATGGTGCCGAGGGGGAGATTTGAACTCCCACGGGCTTGCGCCCACCACCCCCTCAAGATGGCGTGTCTGCCTATTCCACCACCTCGGCTCAATGCCCCTGAAAAATCTCGTTTTCCAGGGGATACCAAATTTAGCTTTTCTGGCAGGGGCGGCAGGACTCGAACCCGCGACCTGCGGTTTTGGAGACCGCTGCTCTAGCCAAACTGAGCTACGCCCCTGAATCAGCGTAATTATATCAAAAATACCCCTGGGGCGACTCGAACGCCCGACACGCGGTTTAGGAAACCGCTGCTCTATCCATCTGAGCTACAGGGGCACGCTACTACCACAACTCTCGTGTTTACCGAGTTTTATGGTGGAGATAGGGGGATTCGAACCCCCGACCCCTGCGATGCGAACGCAGTGCTCTCCCAGCTGAGCTATATCCCCAAATTCAATTTTAGCAATACTCCAGGTTGTGGTCAATTCGGCTGCTCCTTGCCTCTGTCTGCTAACGCTGCTATACTGAGCGAAAGCTATGACCTACGAAATTGTCATCGGCCTGGAGGTTCATACTCAGCTATTAACCAAGAGTAAGATGTTCTGTAGCTGCAGCACTGATTATGCCAGCGCTTCTCCCAATACCCACGTCTGCCCCATCTGCCTGGGCATGCCTGGCGTCCTACCTGTCATCAATGAAAAAGCGATAGAATATACAGTGATGACCGCTCTGGCTTTGAATTGCACCATCCCTGAATATACCAAATTCGACCGTAAAAACTACTTTTATCCTGACTTGATGAAAGGTTACCAGATTTCTCAGTATGATGCCCCCATTGGAAAAGGAGGCTGGCTAACCATTGATAGCAACAGCAACAGGAAAAAAATCAATATCACCAGGGTGCATCTCGAAGAGGATGTCTCTAAATTGTGGCACCGGGGGGATTATAGTTTGATAGACGTCAATCGCTCCGGGGTACCTTTGATGGAGGTTGTTAGCGAGCCCGAAATAAGCTCCCCCGAGGAGGCTCGGGATTATCTTGTCAAGTTACACAATATCTTGCGTTATCTGGGGGTATCCACCGGCAACATGGAGGAGGGAAGCTTTAGATGCGATGCCAACATAAGCATACGTCCAGCTAATAGTAAAAAGCTCTTGCCCAAGGTGGAAGTCAAGAATATGAATAGTTTCAAAGCGGTTTACCAGGCCCTGGAGTATGAAGCGGAGCGACAAGAGAAGGTGCTTGAAGAAGGGGGAGAACTGGTACAGGAGACCAGAGGTTGGATAGATGAAACAAGCGTAACGGTGACCCAGAGAACTAAAGAGTATGCTGATGATTACCGATATTTCCCTGAACCTGATTTGCCTCCCTTAGTCTTGGACCGGGCCTGGATAGATGAAATCAAAGCCGGACTCCCGGAATTACCAGAAGCCCGCAGAGATCGATTTATGACCCAGTATGGCTTGTCCTTGTACGACGCTAATGTTCTAACCAGCTCTAAGGCCATGGCAGATTATTTTGAAAATTGCGTTAAGCTACTGGATTCCAGCAAAGCTAAGGTTGTTAGTAACTGGCTTTTAGGGGATTTTAGTCGGCTGCTTAACGCTACCAACATGGGGATTGAAAGTGTTAAAATAAACCCGAAACATCTAACAGAAATGCTGAGCTTGGTAGATAATGGCACTGTAAATGGCCCGGCTGCCAAGGCAGTGTTCGAGGAGATGTTTCGCACTGGCAAAGAAGCCAGCGAAATTATAGAAGAAAAGAAACTCAGCCAGATTAGCGATGCCAGTGAAATAAGGGAAGTGGTAAAACAAGTGATAGCCAATAATGCCGGGGCAGTAGCAGATTATGCTTCTGGCAAACAGCAAGCCTTAACGTTTATTATAGGACAGGTAATGAAAGCTACCAGAGGAAGAGCTAATCCAGGCATGGTGAAAGAAATTATTGTACAGGAGCTAGGAGGTAAATAAATTGCCTACTTATCTTTTAGTCGCCCAGATACTAGTATCGATAGCATTAATTGCCGCTGTGCTATTTCAGTTACGCGGTGGAGGCATAGGGGGTATTTTTGGACAAGCTGATTCGGTGTATCGGACTCGGCGAGGGGTAGAAAGCACCCTTCTTAGGCTGACCATAATCTTAGTTATCGTGCTTGTTGTTCTGGCTACTTTAAGCGTTGCCCGCCTTAGTTAGTATCTATAGATGAGTTTCATAATAACCCTGACCACCGACTTTGGATGTGACGATGCTTATGTTGCTGCTGTGAAAGGTGCTATCTTAAGCGTTAACCCTGACGCTAATGTTATAGACATCAGCCATTCTATTAAGCCACAGAATATCCTTCAGGCTGCTTTTATACTTAGTGTTGCTTATCGCTACTTTCCTAAGCAAACAATTCATATGGCTATTGTTGACCCCGGCGTAGGTGGTGAGTGCCAGGGAATAATATTGAAAACACCTTCGGCAATCTTCATTGCTCCCGATAATGGCATTCTCAGCTATGTAATTGATGATTTGGCTTCTGTTGAAAATTCCTCATTAACCGAACAGTCCCACGACCTCAAGGAGATGGTATTTAAGAAAGGCCTTGAGGCTGCAGCTATTACCGACCCTCGCTTCTGGCGACATCCGGTCAGCCCTACTTTTCAGGGCAGGGATATTTTTGCTCCTGTGGCTGCCAGCCTTTCTCTAGGCATTTCCCTTTATGAATTCGGGGAGAAAATCAACTCCCTGCATGTCCTCACCATACCCAAGCCGTCTCTTGATTCAGGGGGTAATTTAGTTGGCCAGGTCTTACATGTTGACCGCTTTGGCAACTTGATTACCAATATTAGAAGCAATGATTTACCTGGAAAGAATGTCGTGATTGAGGTGGCTGGGTACTGTATTCAAGGTATCAGCGACTACTATGCACAGAATAAAGGGGTAATGGCTGTCATGGGCAGCAGCGGTTATCTTGAAGTATCGCTAAGAGATGGAAGCGCTTGCGACTTTCTAGGCATGGCGGTGGGAGACGAAATAAAGGTGACTTCGGCAGCCTAGTGAGGAGGCGTCAAAAATGTCGATCAAAATCACCACGCTAAGCGAAAATACTGCTGCCAGGATGAATCTTGTTACCCAACTCAATAATGGCGGCACATGTATCAATCTCTAGAAGCTGCTTGTCATCCTGAGTACCCTCTTGCTGTTGTTATTCCAAACACTTTTCCTTTGGTCGTTGCGAGCACCTGAAAGGTGCGTGGCAATCCCATGACCTCCACCGAAATTGCTTCGGCTGATTAAAGTCAGGATTGCAATGACAAGAGGGTGCCATTGCTCCTAACAAACCCAATATAAAAATGGTATAATATTGCCTGTGATGCTCTGGATATAGGCTTGAACAAAAAAAGATATCTAATAATCGTGGGAACTGCGGCGATAGGAGTACTGCTCCTGGCTTCATCTTGCACGATCAACCTTTCGCCAGTTATCACCAGTCTGGAATCTGAGGCACCCGGGTGGACTGCTCCCTCTGGTAGTCTCTGGGTAACATGTAACGCTTCAGACCATGATGGCGACGTGCTAAGTTATAACTGGTCGGCTGACGGAGGTAATATTTCGGGCATAGGGCCTGAGGTTGTCTGGACTGCTCCTGTGGAAGTTGGCATGTACGACATCACAGTTGTGGTTGATGATGGTCATGGTAATAATATCACAGGATTGATAGACCTCACTGCGTCAAACGGCCCTCCGCCAGTTATCGGAGACCTTATTGTTACAGCCATAGGAAACCCATATTTGAAGAAAACAAGTTCTGGATACAATGTCGCGAAAACATACGAATACAGTATTGATTGCAGTGCTTCAGGCAATGGCACACTGGGTTACAATTGGACTTGCACAGGCGGCAATATTTCTGGAGAGGGCTCTGCGATTAACTGGACTGCTCCGAATACAGAGGGCTACGATAAGGTTGACGTTGCAGTTACGGCGAAAGTATTTGATGGGGGAGGTAATTGGGTCAAGAAGAGTGTAGTTCTCACAGTAGGTTGCACGTGTTCATATCGGTTTTAGGGGATAAATACTAGCTTCAGCTAAAGCGTAACCTTCTCAGTGACAAGTGGCACACCGCGGATACTTGGTACAGAAGACTCCTCAAAGAACAAATGCTTGGCATTTTTTGTTAGATAGGAATAGTGAAACGACTTATTGTTTGCCGAGCTACTTTATAGTCAAGATGCCTTTTCTCGACCTAAGCACAGATGTGTGGTAGTTTCTATCACCCTTATAAAAGTGGTAATATATGGGATGCCTGGATACAGGCTCGAACAAAAAGGGCTCTAAGGAGAGAAACTAATGAACAAAAAAAGATATTTAATAATCGCGGCAATTGTGGTGGCAGCAGCGCTAATTTCTATCCTATCTTACACGATGCTAGCCAACCATCGACTAGCTATCACCAATCTGAAAGCTGAGGCAAACTGGATCGATCCTTTGGGTAGTCTCAATGTGACGTGTAACGCTACAGCCCCCCGTGGCGATCAGCTAAGCTATAACTGGTCGGCTAGCGGAGGCAATATAACTGGTGATGGAGCTAAGGTTACCTGGATCGCTCCTGGCTCTGCAGGCTCCTACAATATTACAGTCACGGTGACTGATAGCCGCGGTGACGAAGTCACAAGAAATATAACCATTGAAGTTAGAGGCAATGAGTCGCCGATTATTAAGAGCCTGGTGGCCAATGCCGATTGGACCACTCCCTCGGGTAGTCTGAATGTGACGTGTAATGCTACAGACCCGGATGGCGATGTGCTGAGCTATGTGTGGACAGCCAGCGGAGGTAATATTTCTGGGACAGGCGCGGCTGTAAATTGGACTGCTCCCCAAGAAGTTGGCACATACAACATCACAGTTGTGGTTAAGGATGGCTATGGTGGGGAAGACACAAGGTTTGTACCTCTCAGCGTGGCACTTGGTACTCCACCAACTATTGAAAAGCTGGATGTTACTGCTAAAGGGAACACATATTTGAAGAAAAGCAGCACGCCTGGGTGTGACTACGATGTCTGGATGATGAGAGAATACGATATTAAGTGCACTGCTTCAAACACAAGCGGCGAACTGGTTTATAATTGGTCATGCACAGATGGCAATATTTCCGGGGAGGGCTCTATGATTACTTGGACTGCCCCAAATAAGAAGTCCACATCCACGGTATCCGTTGACGTTACAGTCACGGTGATAGCATCTGATGTCGCTGGCAATAGTGTGGGTAAGAATATAGTTTTCCATATACCGACTTGTACATGTGGGTTTTAGACAAAATTAGAAAATAGACAGCGATTCTAGCTAAGGACATAGTCTTCCCAGCGGCGACGTGCATATCATGTGCCTTTCCTGTAGAAAATCCTAAACAAGAGAATCTATTTTGAGGTGGCATTTGTCAATATACAACCGTGTGACCAATTTTTTGAAAAGCACCTTCCAGGACCGCTTTAAGAGATACCTGATTATATCCCTGATAATCTTGGGAATACTACTCCTCGGCTGCCTTTACTCTAATCAGTTCGAGTTTCTAAAACCCATATGTAGCGTACTCTGGTAGATTAGTGGGTGCAGCCATGTCGCCGATTCTGGGTACCTTTTGGCGCTAGAAACCCTATATCCCCTTAAAAACGCCGATCATATTTAAACCCGCGTAGACCAGAAAAGCAATAAAGATATACCTTAGTGGTTTCGCCGGCAGGGCATGTGCCGCCCGGGCTCCCAGTTGTGCCAATGGTATGCTGGTAGCTACCAAGCATAGGCATATTGGTAAATTTATGTAGCCTAGGGAATGATGAAGCGGGTTGGGCATTCCCGGTCCATTTACAACATAGCCAACAATACCACCCAGACTGGCAAGTATTATTGCAGCCACTGATGTTCCCACAGCAATGTGCATGGGAAAGTCTAATGCTAACACCAGCATAGGGACTATCAATACCCCACCACCAAGTCCGGTCAACCCGATTACCATGCCTATAGGGAAACCACAAGCCGCCACAAGCGCGAGGTTTTCCCGTGGCTCTTTACCTTCTCTTCTCAACTTGGGTATTAGTCCCAAGCTCATCCATATTGCAACAGCTAAAACCAGTCCTCCAAAGCCTTTTTCCAGTATTTCACCAGGAAGCTGAGTTGCCAGGGTAGCTCCCACCAGAGCCCCGGTCAAGGCACATGCGCCTAAAGTCAAGGCTGTTTTCCAGCGAACTGCTTTCTTTTTGTTATGTCTCCACGCGCCGCTTATGGCTGTGGGCAAAATCACCAGCAAACTTGTCCCGATGGCTGTTTTTATGGCAATCTCTTGAGAGACACCCATAGCTAGGATAAGCCAGTAGCTGACAGGGACCATAATGGACCCGCCGCCAATTCCCAGCAATGCACTGGCAAAACCAGCACCTGCCCCTGTAGCCAGCAGTTTGAAGATATCAATTGCTGTCAACATCTTTTCTTTCGTAACTTGCCTTCGAGCCAGCCGGATTTGGCAACCGACCTTTCAGCTACTTCAGAAATATAGGGCTTGATATCTAAAAGTGGGGTGCTGTCCATGGCGTCCAGGCCTTTCACCTTGAGGATATTCTTCTCTCTGGCTACTAACTCCACCACAGTCAATCCCAAGGGACAAGGTCTATGTGGTGATCTGGTGGCGAAGAGACCGTGCAAATCATCGTCCCAGGGCGTCTTAACCAATAAGTGATATCCCTGAGACTTATGAAACCAATAGATAACGATAATGTGGGAAAACCCCTCAATGTCTTTCAAGCCTTCTTCGAATTCCTGAAATACCTCTATTTGAGAAATCTCCTCGCTTTTATACCCCTGATAAGGGGGTGCCCCCCTGTTCTTGTAAGGAGAATGAATTATCCCGATGGGCTTCAGTTCCAGACTCTGCTTTTTTCTCATCCCTCAAGCTTTACTAACTAAGCTATCAATCTTGTGAATCATATCACTTACTTGAAATCCTAGCCGCTTCTGGAATCTCTTTTCCAAGGTTCTTTCTTGAAAGCTAGGTAGTCCTTAATTGCCTCTTTCAGAGTATTAGCTGCTAGGAGAGCACAGTGGAGGTCATCTTCAGGAAGCCCTCCTAAGGCATCCAGTATATCTTGCTGAGTAATCTTCTGAGCTTCCAAAATGCCCTTTCCTTTAGCCAGTTCAGTGACCATGCTGCCTGAGGCAATGCTGCACCCACAGCCATCTGTCCAGAAAGAGGCATTTATAACCTTGCCATCTTTTATCTTAAGGTATATTTCCATAGTGTTACCATGCGGACCAGTTATCCTGCCCAATCCATCAGGGGCGCTAATTCTACCTGGATTTCTGGGGTTCAGGAAATGGTCAATCGTTTTCTCCGAGTAGACCTTTTTCATGTCCTCCATGATGGATTGCTCCAGTTCTTTGAGCGAGTTATCAAATTCCTCTGTCATTTTTCTCTATTTCTCTAGAAAAGGATTCCACGGCTCAGACCAGTTTGCCTGACCGTGTACAGCTACCCTTCATTCTGCCTACTTAGAGCTGCGACCACATTGGCAAAAAGTTCAGACATAGCATCTGAACTATATTTCTCGATTTTTCCCTCGTCACATAATCTGGCTAACTCTGGGTCGATGGGCAACTTCCCCAAAAGAGGAGCTCCAGAAGCCTTGGCCATTTCCTCCCCCTTGCTCCTGCCGAAAACTTCCAGCTTCTTACCTGTCTCAGGCAATATGAGATAGCTCATATTCTCCACTACTCCCAGAACTGGAACATTCATCTTTTGTGCCATCCGTATCGCCTTCTTGACTATCATCTCGGTTAATTCCTGGGGGGTAAAAACATCGATTACCCCTGAGATAGGTATTGTCTGCAGCACCGTCAATGGGGCGTCTCCAGTGCCCGGGGGCAGGTCTATTATGAGACAGTCCAGCCTGCCCCAAAGGACTTCCTCCCAGAATTGCGTGATAGCTCTAGACAGGAGGGGACCTCTCCAGATGACCGCTTCATCTTCACTAGGCAGAAGCAGGTTCATGGACATAATTTCAATCCCCGATTTTGATAATATGGGCAGAATACCTGTCTCGCTACCGCTGGGGCGAGCATTTAAACCGAACATCTTGGGGATACTGGGCCCGGTGATGTCGGCGTCGAGTATGCCCACGTCCTTTCCTGCCCGAGCAAAAGAGGTAGCTAATAAACTAGCTATCAGAGATTTGCCGACTCCTCCTTTACCACTCATGACCGCTATTATTTTATCAATCTGGTTAAGTTCTTTGGTGCTGGCTTCGACAAGGTCAATCGTTACTTCTTCCACACCGGAAAGCGCGCTAACCGCTGCCGCTGCCTGGTCCTTTAGCAATTTATGATGTTGGGCCGGGATAGCAGTCGAAGCCAAGGTTACCTTCGCCTTACCATCCTTCACTTCCGTGCTTCGAACCAGGTTCATCTGTACTATGCTACGCATTATCCCGGGGACAAGCACTTTGCTCAATGCTTTTTGTAGTTTTGCCTCTGTTGGATTCAACAGATCACCTCCTGATGATAATTTGTTTAGATTTATCGGCAGCTTATTTTCCTCAGCAAAGAGTATATTTCTTCTACCTGCCTTTTTGTTTCTTCAAGGGAGCCATCATTATTAATAACAAAATCGGCAGATTTGATTTTTTCCTTAAGAGGAAGTTGGGATTTTATCCTCCTTTGGGCATCCTCCCGACTCATCCCCTTTTCTTCTAAGCGTCTTAATTGAGTTTGCTCACTGGCAGAGACAACGACTATTTTATCCATATATACAGGACGAGTAAGCTCAAATAGTAACGGAATGTCCTTAATAATTAGAGCATCAGGGTCAAGGTTTTTGATCTCATTTGTAATCCTTTCGTCTTCTTTAAACACCTGGGGATGAACTATCTCGTTTAACTTCACTAACTTTTCTTTGTCAGAAAATACTATCTCAGCCAGCTTCTGTCGATTTATGGTCAGATCTTCATTCAAAATACCTTTCCCAAAGTACTCTACAATTTCTTTCCAAGCTTTTAAGTGAAGACGGGTTACCTTCCGAGCCAGCTCATCCCAATCAATTATATAAGCCCCCAGTTCTCTAAAAAAATTGGTTACCGTGCTTTTACCCGTGCCCACACTTCCTGTCAGACCAATAATAATCATTTGTTCCTTTTTGTCATTCGTCTTAATTTGATGACTGAGAAGATCCTCACCTTCAGCTTCTACGCGAATGAATGGATTCCTTTATGCTTCTCCTAATTTGCGGACTAGAGCCACAGCTTGGGCAGCCATTCCTTCTCCTCTACCGATAAACCCCAAACCGTTAGTGGTAGTGGCTTTGACCGTCACCCATGTTGAATCTACACCTAGAGCCTGACTTAAGCGTCTTCTCATTTCAGGGATGAAGGGGGAAAGCTTGGGGTTTTGCGCTATGATGGTAACATCAATATTAGCAACTCTGAGTCCTTTGGCTTTAAGCAGTTTGTTGGTTCTGCTTAGCAAAACCAAACTCGAAATATCTTTATATTCCGGTTCTCCAGAAGGGAATAAAGTGCCAATGTCGCCCAGGTCAGCAGCCCCGCACAAAGCATCTATTATGGCATGGATTGCCACGTCAGCATCGCTCCACCCGGACAGGCCTTTGTCATAAGGGATATCAACACCTCCCAAAATTAGCCTTCGCCCCGAAACCAAAGGATGGCTATCCCAACCAGTACCAATGCTTAATTCTTCTCTTTCCATTCTCTTGCGATGATACGTGCTAACGCCAGATCTTCGATTGTGGTCACTTTTATATTTTTATAATCGCCCATATAGAGCTTCACCTTACATCCTAGGCGTTCCACAGCGGCAGCATCATCGGTAACTTCTGCCGCGAGGTTCTCATACGCCTTAATTATCACATCAAAGCTGAATATCTGAGGGGTTTGCGCTGCCCATAACTTGTCACGCTGAAGTGTTTTCTCAATTAACCTCTCATCGACAGCAAGCTTGATAGTATCTTTAACTGGCACTGCGGCTACTACAGCAGCCCCAGTCTCTCCGACTATCTTCAGACCATCCTCAATCAAATCTAGAGTCAAGAAAGGCCGAGCTCCATCATGAATCATGACTAAATCACAATTCCTTATTTGTCTTAGCCCTTGTCTCACCGAATCCTGTCGTCGTGCGCCACCTGGGCATAAAGTAACCTTAGACCAATCTCTCTCTTTTTTCAATTTCTGCCCCCGCGCTAAATCCTTATCGTTCAATACCAAGACTATCTGCTGAACCAAGCCATATCTCTGGCAAGTATCCACGGACCAAGCCAACAAAGGTTTCTCCCTTAGAGGAGCAAAGAGCTTGTTTATACCCGCCATCCGCTGGCTAGTCCCAGCAGCGACTATAACCACACCTAACCTACCTTTATTCTTGCCCTGTATTTTCGCCCTTTGCATTTTGCATTTTACCTTCTTTTGTAAGTCCCAGCCTCAGAGCTTCAGCCACCGAGCCAACCTGGAGTAACTGAATATCGGCGAAGTTGGAGGATGGTTTAGATTTAAGTCTGGGCATAAGACAGGATTTAAAGCCCAACCTGATGGCCTCAGTAATTCTTCTCTCTACTTGTGATACACCTCTAAGCTCTCCATTCAACCCTACCTCCCCTAGAGCAACCAAGCTTGAAATTGGCTTGGCATCACGAAAACTGGAAGCAATGGCTAAGGCAATTCCTAAATCAACCGCTGGCTCATTGACTCTTAAACCACCAGTAACGTTGACTATAATATCCTGGTTGAAAAGCTTTAACCCGGCACGCTTAGTGAGCACAGCAATTATCAACAGTAGCCGATTAAAATCAACACCGTTAGCGATGCGCCTGGGTGGGGTGAAGCTGTTGGAGGTAGTCAAAGCCTGAATCTCTACCAACAAAGGACGGTCTCCTTCAAGAGTGGGCACCACCACTGAACCCATAGTTCCATCCTTATATGCCGATAAGAAAACTTGGGAGGGATTATCTACTTCTATTAGTCCCTTATCGCTCATCTCAAATATTCCTACTTCGTTAGTGGAACCAAAACGATTCTTTGCGCTGCGTAGCACTCGGTAACTACTAAACGGTTCGCCCTCGAAGTAAAGCACCACGTCAACGATATGTTCCAGCGTTCCGGGACCAGCGATGGCCCCTTCTTTGGTCACATGCCCAGTGATTAACAGGGGTACATTATTTTGTTTCGCCCATCTCTCCAATCTCCAAGTGCACTCTCGCACCTGGGAAATACTGCCCGGCATCCCGGCTACATCTTCTAAATACATAGTCTGAATGGAATCGATGATTGCCAATTCCGGAGAAAGTCCTTCTAAGCATTCTAATACGGCAACTAAATCGGGCTCCGAGAGAAAGTATATCCCTTTGCCCCCTATACCGAGGCGCTCACTTCTAAGTTTAACTTGGTTAATAGACTCCTCACCGGAGATATAGGCGACAACTTTGTTATTCTCAGCCATCATCGCCGAAATCTGGAGTAAAAGCGTAGACTTGCCTATTCCTGGCTCGCCACCAACAAGCACCAAAGAACCTGGAACCAAACCACCCCCCAGAACTCGATTCACTTCAGCAAAACCAAGGGAAAAGCGAAGAAAGTCACCCTTCTCTACTTGGGAAAGTTCTTGGGGTCTATTTTCGCTAGAGTAAGACCGGCTGGGAGCACGGGATAAAGTGACTCTAGTTTCTACGAAGCTATTCCATGCCTGGCAATCAGGACAGTGTCCTAACCACTTAAGACTTTCCTTGCCACATTGCTGACAAACGAAAACATTTTTGAATTTGGATTTGCCTTGATTGTTAGATTTCAAGTCTGCTGGCCAAGATACTTAATACTCGATAACGGCTAGCTTTTCCCCGGTCTTAACTATCTGCCCTGGTGAAACTGCCACCTCTATAACTGAGGCTTTCACTGGAGATAATATAGGATTTTCCATCTTCATAGCTTCTATGGTACAAATCACGCCACCTTCCTTAACTGTATTACCCACGGTTACCTCAACACGTACTATTTTCCCAGGTAGTGGCGCTTCAATTATTTCTCTAGGCATGTTTATACAGTCTCCTTAACCAATGGTTTCATTACGATTTTCTCCTCGACACAATCTACAACTACCGTGTCTCCAGACTGGAATTCACCACGCAGCAAAGCCTCGGAGAGTGGATCCTCAACCAAATTCTGGATAGTGCGACGCAAGGGGCGGGCTCCAAAAACAGGGTCATAACCCTTCTTGCCTAGAAAATCCCTAGCTGCATCAGTTACTTCCAAAGTGACATTCTTCTCTTGCAGGGAAGCGATAACCTGGTTAAGCATCAGGTCCACAATCTGGCGGATATGTTCTTCGCTTAAAGCATGGAACACGACAGTGGCATCAATGCGGTTAAGGAACTCAGGCCGAAATCCTTTCTTCATCTCGCCGAGCACTTGTTCCTTCATTTTCTCGTACTCCACTCGCTGTTTTCCCTCGCCCTCGATGTGGGCAGTAAAACCGAGGCTCATATGACGCTTAATAAGCTCGGCACCAATATTGCTGGTCATGACTATGATGCTATTACGAAAATCAACTCTTCGGCCTTTGGCATCGGTTAAATGACCATCATCGAAAATCTGAAGCAGGATATTGAATACATTATAATGCGCCTTTTCAATTTCATCGAGGAGAATAGCACAATAGGACTTCCGCCTTACTGCCTCAGTTAACTGACCACCTTCCTCATAACCAATATAACCTGGTGGTGCTCCAACCAAACGAGCTACATTGTGGGGCTCCATAAACTCCGACATATCAAGCCTGACCAGAGCATCTTCGCTGCCAAACATGAACTCGGCCAAGGCCCTTACCAATTCAGTTTTACCCACTCCAGTGGGTCCTAAAAAAATGAAGACACCAATGGGACGCCTCGGGTCTTTTAACCCAGCTCGAGCCCTTCTTACCGCTTTAGCCACGGTATTTATAGCCTCATCCTGGCCAATGATACGCTTATGTAGAGCCTCCTCCATCTGTAAAAGGCGACTGGTTTCATCGATAGTCAACTTTACCACAGGTATGCCTGTCCACATACTGGCTACCTCAGCAATATCTTCTGAAGTAACTACAGGTCGGCCTTGTTCTTGCTTGATTCGCCATTCCTTTTCCATGGTCTCGATTTTCTCTGTTAGCTGAAGTTCACGGGCACGCAACTCGCCGGAATACTCATACTGTTGAGATGCCATAGCCGATTCTTTTTCCTTGCGGACACTTTCCAAAGCCCGCCTTGCCTCGGCTAAGCCAATGGGGGCACTACCCCGTTTAATGCGTACTCGAGAGCCAGCTTCGTCTACTAAATCTATAGCCTTATCGGGCAAAAAGCGGTCCGCTATATATCTGGTAGCCAGCGTAGCTGCTGTCTGCAAAGCTTCGTCACTTATATCCAATTGGTGAAATTCTTCATATCTGTGTTTAATGCCCCGCAATATCTCCAAGGTTTCTTCCATAGTAGGTTCTGCTACCAAGATAGGTTGAAACCGACGTTCCAAGGCTGGGTCTTTCTCCACATATTTGCGGTAGTCGTCCAAAGTAGTGGCACCAATACATTGAATCTCGCCACGCGACAACGAAGGTTTGAGGAGGTTAGAGGCATCAACCGCACCTTCAGCTGCTCCGGCACCCACAATAGTCTGCATTTCATCAATAAATAAGATGCAATTACCAGCGGCTTTCTCTTCCTCAATTACCTTCTTCAACCTCTCCTCAAATTCACCACGATATTTTGTTCCCGCTACTAGAGCACCTATATCTAGAGCTATTATCCTCTTGCCTTGCAAGATTTCAGGAACCTCCCCAGCTATTATGCGCTGGGCCAACCCTTCAACAATAGCTGTTTTGCCTACACCGGCTTCGCCTATAAGCGCGGGATTATTCTTGGTACGACGACTTAGTATTTGAACTATCCGTTCAATCTCCTTGTGACGCCCGATAATTGGGTCCAGTTTATTTGCCCGGGCTAGGGCAGTTAAATCAGTCCCAAGTTGATCCAAGGTCGGTGTGCGTGTGGCTGCCCGACCTGTGGTGCGAGTTCGCGCAGTTTCCTGTTTGACAACTCGATTGACTTCATCACGTGTTCGCTCCAGGGTAATACCAAAACTCTCTAAAACGCTGAAAGCTACCCCTTCGCTTTCGCGTAGTAATCCCAGCAAAAGATGCTCAACACCTATATAGCTGGAATTAAGACGACGCGCCTCATCTACAGCAAACTCAATGGCTCTTTTCGCCCGAGGAGCAAGGTCAACATCCCCCTTGGTGGCTCGACGCTCTCCTTTTCCAATTACAAATTCTACAGCTGCCTGTATCTTGCTCGTTGAGATACCAAAATTACTCAAAACTTTGGCCGCAATCCCTAACTCTTCTCCAGCTATTCCCAATAATATATGCTCAGTATCAATGTAATTGTGACCTAAGCGTTGTGCCTCTCCTTGAGCCCGAGTTAGCACTCTACGGGCTCCTTCAGAAAACCTTTCAAATCCCGTGCTCATTTGAATTCTACTCGCAATTTTAACCTAGAGTAAGTATAGAACATACTACTCCTTCAGTCAACAAGCCTGACCTACTTGAACTAAGCGACAAAATGGTAATATACTATAAATATTACAATTGTTATTGAAGGTCAATAGAAATGCGGGTCACTGGTGGTAAAGTAAAAGGGGCTCATTTAAAAACTCTACCAAGGCACTCCGTTAGACCGACGACCAGTGTAGCAAAGCAAGCTATATTCTCTCTTTTGGAGAATAGCACTGCCAATTGGCGCCAGGTTCTTGATTTGTACGCCGGCAGTGGTGCTCTAGGTATCGAAGCTCTAAGCCGTAGGGCAGAGTGGGTTGATTTTGTTGACCACAGAAAAAGTTGCTGTGATATTATCAAAACCAACTTGGGAAAAATAGGGGAACTACAACGGGCGCACGTTTACTGTTGTAGTGTGAACAGAGCACTTACCTTCCTTAACGGTAGCTATGACATTATTTTCATAGACCCACCTTACTCTGACCCCTCTATCAATAATCTACTAATAAATTTAGCTAATTCAAAATTATTGAAAGAAAACTCTACAATTGTGCTTTGCCACGCAAACCGCTTCCCCTTAAATTCCGACTATGATGGACTTCATCTTGTTAAGCAACGCCGCTACGGTGACACTTTTATTTTTATATATCAAAAGGAGGTTTAGCTATGGTCGCAGCAGTTTATCCAGGTACCTTTGACCCTCTCACCTATGGGCACATGGATATTATCGAACGAGCAGCAACCCTGTTCGGGAAGTTAATTGTTGGCATTTATGAAAACCCTTCTAAACAGCCACTTTTTCCTCTGGAACAAAGGGTAAAGTTAGTGAAAGAAGCAGTAACTGGCTTGCCCAACGTCCGTGTTAAAGCTTTCAAAGGGCTGACTGTGGATTTTATACACCAGATAGGAGGAAGGGTTATGATTCGTGGTTTGAGAGCAAATTCTGACTTCGAACGGGAATTTGAAATGGCACTGATGAATAGAAAGCTGGCGCCAGACATTGAACTACTTTGCTTGATGACTAGCTCTCAATATCAATTTCTTAGCTCTTCTTTAATTAAGGAAGTGGCTAAGCTAGGAGGCTGTCTTGAGGGCATGGTTCCTGACCACGTAGCTGTAGCTCTAAGGGAAAAATTTTGCATACCTATTGAGCTTGCTACTGGTAAAAGTAAAATGTAAAATTAGTGGCTAAAAACTAAGGAGGTAATAGAAAGATGGCATACAAAATTACTCAAGAATGTATCAGCTGTGGTGCCTGCGAGCCAGAATGCAAAAATGAGGCTATAACTGAGGGGGAAGAAATTTATACTATTGACCCTGCTAAGTGCACTGAATGTGTTGGCTGGTTTGAATCATCTAAATGTGCTGAAGTTTGCCCAGTGGATGCTTGTATTTCTGACTCTGCTTACAAAGAAACACGGGAGCAACTTTTGAACAAGTGGCGCAAGCTACATCCTGGTAAGACTCCGGCTACCACTTAAAATAGAGCTTGTCAAATATTCCAGGCGAAAAGCCGTTTGGCGTAGCGAGGGATATTCTTCATATGATTCAAAAATGATAGCTCGCTATAAGACCTTAATCCGCAATAGCAGCTATTACATTTGTTAGTTCGGGAGAATTTTTCTACCATCTCTTTCTGGGTAGCATATTTAATGCGGTGCATTGAACATGGAACGAGGCTTCCATCAGGCATTACCATAAGAGATCTTATGCCGGCCTTACAATCTGACAAATAACCTTGTTCAAAGAATTTCAAGGTATCGAGAAGTATAGCTTCAGGGTTGGCTATATGATTGTCTTGTTTTCTTAATGCTACAAGTTCGTTAATGGCCTGGCGTAAAATTCCCAAATCATCTCCATTTTTGAGGCAATAGTCTTCACTCCCTGTTCGCAGCGCAGTATATGCGCTATACGATATGTCTACACCCCACTCGATGGCCTTTTTTGCTAAAGGTAATATTTCCCTCAGATTGGCTTTAGTGATGGCTGTGTTCAAGATAATATCCCGAAACCCGAACTTCGCTAGCCGGGGAAGAGTTTGTTCCAAATGTTTATAGAGACCAGGCTGCCCTCGAAATTCATCCTGTTGCTCATCAGGAAAGTCAAGCGATACGGAAAATTGACTCACCCCGACTTCATGTAATTGCAGATAATTGCTCTCGGTTAACAGCATGCCATTGCTAACGAGTATCAGGTATGGTGTATTGTCAGATTGCCTGACAGCTTTGGCTATGGCTGATATATCCTTACGGAGAAGTGGCTCTCCACCAGAGAATATCGCTACAACTGGACTCAGCCGTCGAGTTAAGTTTCCATACTCCTCTGGTTTAATTTGCTTTTCGTTTTTTATTAACCCCCCAAGGTCGCAGTGGCGGCAATTGAGGTTGCAGGAAAGCGTTACTTCATAACCAACTACTAGGGGACGTTTAGTTATATAGTTATGTATTCCTCTTCTGACAAGCTTAATGGCTTGCAATGGAGAAACATTTGCCATTTATTATCCTCTTGTTTGAAACCAGTTACTGTACAGTCATCTAGTGTTGAGGAAGCGGTTAATAAATATCTCTCAGTGAAAAACCATTTGTCGTATATACCCAGGGAGATTTTTCGTGTGACTCAAAAATGACATCTCACTGTAGGACCTTATAGCGACGTAACAACTACCGCAGCAGTTAGTTCGGGAAAATCTTTCTATCATCTCTTTTTGAGTGGTGTATTTGCTGCGGTGCAGTGAACAAGGAACTAGACTCCCATCAGGCATTACAACAAGGAATCTTATACCGGCCTTACAATTTGGCATATATCCTTGCTCAAAGAATTTTAAAGTGTCTCGGAGTGTGAGTTCTGGGTTAACTAGATGATTATTTCGCCTTTTTAATATTAGCAGTTCGCTAATGGCCTGGCGTAAAATTTCCAGATCCTCTCCATTGTTGAGGCAATAGCCCTTATTTCCTGTTCGCAGCGCAGTATATGCACTATACGATATGTCTACGCCCCACTCAGCGGCTTTTTTTGCCAAAGGCAATATTTCCCTCACATTGGCTTTAGTTATAGCTGTGTTCAATATAATATCCCAAAACCCAAACTTTGCTAGTCGAGGAAGATTTTGTTCCAGACGTTTATAGAGACCCGGCCGTTGTCGAAATTCATCGTGCCGGTCATCAGGAAAGTCAAGCGATACAGAAAATTGATTCACCCCTGCTTCACGCAATTGTAAATAGTTACTCTCATTTAGAAGCACTCCATTGGTAACAAGTATCAAATATTGAACCCCAGCTTGCTTGATAGCCTTGACTATAGCTGCTATATCCTTACGTAGAAGTGGCTCGCCACCAGAAATTTGCGCTGCCAGCGGTTTCAAGCGTTGAGTCAAGTCTCCATACTCATCTGGTTCAATTTGCTTTTCATCTTTTATTACCCCTCCAAGGTCACAGTGACGGCAATTGCAGTTACAAGAAAGCGTTACTTCATAAGAAACCACTATGGGGCGTTTAGTGATATAGTTACGTATTCCCCCTGTGACAAGCTTAGTCCCTTGTAATAGAGAAATATTTGCCATTTATTGCCTCACTATTTGAAACCAATTACTGTACAGTTATCTAATCTTGAGGTATATACTAAAATCAACTTATTCATGATTTTACCTGAAGTAGAGTTGTGGTGGAATATACCTTTTATTCGTTCATACATTTTCAAATGTTTTAGCAGTGGTATAAGCACCATGGATGTACTTATGTATTCCTTGTAACCGGTGGAGAATACGTTCTTGAATCCAGCGCGATTTAACATATCCGTAAGGGTCTTCGTTGTAAATTGATTTATGTGCAGCCTCCTTATATTCCACCATCTTCTTCGGAAGATTTTCGCCAGTATGCCTTCAATATTTGGTGTTGATGTTGCCAGCAACCCTCCAGGTTTGAGTATCCTATGAACTTCTTTGAGAACCATGAGCGGGTATGGCACGTGCTCAAGGACTTGCCATAGAGTAATTATATCAAAATGGTTTTCTGGGAATCGCTGTTCTTCAAAAGGCGTTGCTTCTACATCCAAACCAAATTCCTTTCTCGCATATGCTGCCGCATCTTGTGATATTTCAATCCCTTTACCAGCATACCCGGCTTGGGAGACATTAAAGAGAAAGAAACCTTCTCCACAACCTATATCTAAGAATGTTGTGCCACTCTTGTACTTCTTAATTAATCCCAATTGTGATTTAGCTGCACGCAAACGACTTCTCCGAATAATGGGGACGTCGGTATTGCTCATCGTAGAATAGTCACCGTTGATTTTGTTCGCTTTCTCAATAGGATTCACATATATAAGATGACAGTTCTTACACTTTACGTGCCGGCCATGTGCCTCTCCCCATAACATATATACAGTTTTTATGCCTTTCTGGAGATCATCTTCCGTCATATTGGAATCGAAGATCACAGTGAAATCGTCCTGTCCGCAATTGGGACAGTTGCGATATTCAAAAGATGAATCCATCTTATATAATGCTTAGAGGCGTTTAGCTTTTTTGTAAGCGGCAGCCACGGCCTCGAGAAGGAGGGAACGGAATCTTCCTTTTTCTAACTGAAGAAGGGCCTCAGTTGTGGTTCCCCCTGGTGAAGTAACCATGTTCCTTAAATCAGCAGGGTGCTTACCCGTCTTTTCAACAGTGCGAGTAGAGCCAAGTATAGTTTGTATCACCAGTTCTTGAGCCATGTCTCGAGGCAAGCCGATATGCACACCAGCGTCGACAAGTGCCTCGATAAAAAGGAAAACATAAGCCGGGCCACTGCCACTTAAAGCTGTGGCCATACCTAAATATTTCTCATCAGCAACATAAATCTCTTTACCCAAAGCCCCAAGTACAGTTCGAGCTAACTTTTTTTGCTTCTGCCTGGTCTCAGCAGTAGCTGTCCAGATAGTCACTCCCTCGCCAATTTGCGCTGGCATATTAGGCATAGCTCGCACCACAGAGGAATGGTTTAAACCCTGGCGTAAACTGGATAGAGTAGCGCCAGCCACTATAGATAACACCAGCTGTCGAGATGCTAAACCTTCAATCTCTTCCATTACTTGGGGTAGATTTTGGGGCTTCACCGCCAGAATAATCAAATCAGCATCTGCCACCGCCTTTCCATTATCAGCCAGAGTGTTAACTCCATATTCTAGGTTCAATAATTCACGCCGCACTGGACTGATATCGCTAATCATCACATCTTGCGGCGCAGTCACTTTTTTAGTCAAAAGGCATCTAACCATCGCTTCCCCCATAGCCCCACCGCCAATAAATGCTATCCTTATATTTTTCTTTTCCATGATACTGTCATTTCTTCCTTTTCATGCTTCTATTATGATTATGATGCTACCACAATATTCACCACTCTCTTGGGGATATAAATGACTCTGATAAGTTTCTTATCATCAATATAAGCCTTCACTCGTTCTCGGCCCAGCGCTAGCTCCTTGGCCTCGACTTCACTTATGGAAGCAGGTACAAGCACCTTATCGCGAAGTTTGCCATTTACCTGAATGACTAATGTAATTTCTTCCTCCTTAGTTAGCTCTTCGTCATACTCAGGCCATGGTTGGTTATGAATACTGTAAAGATGCCCAGTTCTGTTCCATAATTCCTCGGCAAGGTGAGGAGCGGTGGGAGCAAGGAGAAGCAGGAAATAGCTAATAACTTCTTGCCATGAGGAATCTGACACCACCCCACTCTCTTTAACCTTAGATAGGTAGTTGCTGAATTCCATAAGGCTAGACAGCATGGTGTTGAAGCGGAACTTTTCCAAATCAGCAGTCACCTCTTTTATTGTTTTATGAGTTAAATGAAGTAATTCTTTCCCAGCCTCAGGATTAGCAACACGGCTAACATAGCCAGTTGTTACTAAGCTCCACACCCGGTTCAGCCAGCGGCTGACGCCCACAATGCCCCTATCATTCCATTCCCCTCCTAGCTCCCAGGGACCAACAAACATGAGATACCCACGAACGGCATCAGCTCCTAAATTAGCCACATATTCGTCAGGAGCAATTACATTGCCTCGAGATTTGCTCATCTTATCGCCACGATAAATTATGGTTCCCTGATTGAATAGACGAGTAAAGGGCTCATCAAAGTCAACGATGCCCATGTCCTTCAACGCCTTGATGAAAAAACGAGCGTAGAAGAGATGCATAACTGCATGTTCAGCACCCCCGGTGTACAAATCCACAGGCAACCAATATTTCACTTTGGCAGCATTGAAAGAGGCACTCCTGGTTTTGGGGCTGGTGTACCTCAAGAAATACCAGGAGGAACACATAAAAGTATCCATAGTGTCAGTTTCTCTTCGTGCTGGTCCGGAACATTTGGGACACGTGGTGTTGACGAATGACTGGCAATATTTCAGAGGGGATTCCCCTGTGGGTTTAAATTCCGCATTGGGAGGAAGCAAAACTGGTAGATCCTCCTCGGGCACAGGTACTATGCCACATTTATCACAATAAATTATAGGGATGGGTGCCCCCCAATACCTCTGTCTGGAGATAAGCCAATCGCGAAGGCGATAAACAACCGTCCGTTTGCCCAATCCTTTTTCCTCTAACAAAGCACAGATTGCCTTATATCCTTGTTCGCCAGGTAAACCGCTAAACTCCCCGGAATTCACCATTGTACCTGGCCCAGCATATGCTTCCGTCAGTTCTTCACCTTTCCAACCCGGAGGAGCAATAACTGTTCGCACAGGTAGCTTAAACCTTCTGGCAAATTCCAGGTCACGTTCATCATGAGCTGGCACTGCCATCACTGCGCCTGTGCCATAAGTTGGCAATACATAATCAGCAATCCAGATAGGCACTCGCTCTCCGCTTATCGGATTGATAACGTAACTCCCTAGAAAAACCCCTGTTTTCTCCCTGCCCAGGGCCACCCGTTCGTACTCAGTTTGCCGCCGACACCAAGCAACGTATTCATTTACTTCATCCTTATGCTCTGGGGTAGTTAATTGAGAAACTAAAGAATGCTCTGGAGCCAGTAGGAAGAAAGTCACCCCAAAAATAGTGTCCGGGCGAGTAGTGAATACTCTTATCTCCTTCTGCGCTACTCCTTTATGCTCTAGCCGGAAGGAAATTTCCGCGCCCTCGCTCTTCCCCACCCAGTTCTTCTGCATTATCTTTATGCGTTCTGGCCAGTTCAGACGACTATGATCTAGGAGTTCCTCGGCGTATTTAGTAATTCTAAAGAACCATTGCTCCAGCTCTCTTTTAGTCACTGGCGTACTGCACCGCTCACAAAGACCTTCCCCTACCACTTGTTCATTAGCCAGCACTGTCTGACATTTGGGACACCAATTAACCGGCGCCTTAGCTCGATATGCCAGACCGGCGTGATAAAATTTAAGGAAAAACCACTGTGTCCATTTATAATAGTCTGGCAGGCAAGTAATTACTTCACGATTCCAGTCATAAACTGCCCCCATACTCTTGAGTTGCCGTCGCATATTCTCTATGTTTCTCATTGTCCAGTCATAAGGGTGAATTCCACGGCTGATGGCCGCATTTTCTGCAGGTAACCCAAAGGCGTCAAAGCCCATAGGATGAAGCACATTGTAGCCCTGCATTCTTTTGAACCGGGCATAGGCGTCGGAGGGCGCCATGGCGTACCAGTGACCAATGTGGAGGTCTCCTGAGGTATAGGGGAACATGGTCAGGGCATAAAATTTCGGGCGCTTACTATTGCTCTGTACCTTATAAATATGGTCAGTTGCCCATTTCGCTTGCCATTTCTTTTCGATTTCCCGAGGGTTATATTTCTGAGCCATATTCGCTAAAGTTTAACTTAACTCAGGGTGAATTAAAAGTCCCTCTCCACTACTGGAGATCAACATAGAAAGGAAAGTTGTTAGCAGAGGAAGGTTAGCAATAGAATTGAGGAAGAATTTAAGACCTACAGTCTGGATTACATATTTTTTTGACGGGAATAGATTAATTCCCGCACCTTTATTAAGAGAATATAAATACCTTCAGCGAGGGCCCAGAAAATTTCCCAGGAGGCTTTGAATCTAAAATATGTAGACAAGAAAGCCTTGAGCCACAGTCTTAGAGAGATAATAAACTCTCGGGTATTCACTTTTTGAGACTATTCCCAAAAAGTACCATAATACCCCGGGAAATAAATATCCCGTAAAGACTTTAGCCCTCTCGCCTTCTGGGGTTCACGCAGGCATAAACAACATCACCGCTAGTGCGTGACCCCTCAAAACCCGGTGACTGCCGCAGATATTTAGCGTTTCTCTATTCTGAATACTTTTGTGCCGCACACAGGGCAGACACCTTGGGTAGCTGGTCTGCGGTTCTTGAGCATGACCCGCCTGGGGTTGCTTATCTCCCTCTTTCTCCTGCACTTCATGCAATAAGCTGTTGCCATTGTGCCCTCCTTTTAATTTTGCTATGCCTATATTGATACTATAAGCACAAAGCTTTGTCAATACCCCCGAGGGCTTTCCAAACATAGATTGTAAATTTTTAGCCATTTTGGCAAGCTAAAAAAGAGCCAAGAATTACTTAGTCTTGCTAGAAAGCCACATGTCAGATTCTAGTTAACCAGTGGGGAACAACTGCAATGCTATATCGAACCGTTTCAGGCATTTCTCTTTTCCCAGTACGGCCATAGTCTGAAATAGTGGTGGTGCCGCAGTGCGTCCTGTAGCAGCTACCCTTAACAAACCGAAGAACTCCCCAGTGCTTAAATTTAGCTCTGTGGCTAGAGGGCGTACAATAGCTTCAAGCGTAGTGGCATCCCAGGTCGTCACCTCTTCCAATTTTTGCGAGGCAATCGCAATAGCTCTAGCAGCCAATTTAGCATCCAGTTTCCCTTTTAAAAGCAGGGCTGTATCATATTGCAGTTCGTCGAGGAAGAAAAAGCTGGCAAGCTGAGGTACCTCAGCCAGGGTTTTAGCTCGCTCTTGAATGAGCGATAGAACCTGGCTGACATAACTCCTGTCCAACGGACGTCTTGCCGCCTCTGGCAAGTCTCTATCCAAAAATGGCATGGCTTGCTGAACAAATTCTCCCAGACTTAGTTTGCGCAGATAAACCCCATTCATCCATTCTAGCTTATCTCTATTAAAGATAGCTGCTGTTTTGCCCACTCTTTCTAAAGAGAAGTGCTTTATCAATTCTTCGCGGGATAATAATTCAGTCCTATCATCAAGGGACCAGCCCAAAAGCGCCAAAAAATTGACCATGGCATCTGGTAGGTATCCTTGTTTTTGATATTCGTTGATATTAGTATCACCATGTCTTTTGGACAATTTAGCACGGTCAGCCCCCAGAATCATGGGCAAATGAGCGAATTGCGGAGCTTGCCAATTTAGAGCTTGGTAAAGTAAAACATGGCGAGGAGTGCTGGAGAGCCACTCTTCGGCTCTGAGGACATGTGAAATAGCCATTGAATGGTCATCTACTATATTAGCCAGATGATATGTGGGATAACCGTCGGATTTGAGCAGGATGAAGTCATCCAATGTATCATGCTTAAAAGTTACCGGGCCATAAATTAAATCGTAGAAAGTGGTCTCACCTTCGAGAGGTGTTTTAAAGCGAATCACGGGAGTAACACCTGTTGCCTCTAACCGAGTTCTTTCGTGTTGTGTCAAATCTCGACAGCGGCGATCATATTTCGGTGGCTGCTTACGTTTTGCCTGTTCTTGGCGCATCGTCTCTAATCGCTCTGGGGAGCAATAGCATAAATATGCATGATCTTCCTCGAGTAATCTGTGGGCAATTTCACGATAAATGGGCAAACGTTGTGACTGGAAGTAAGGCCCTTCATCCCAGTCTAATCCCAGCCACCGCAAGCTATCCAGTATTACCTCTACCGCCCCCTCCACCTTACGAGCACTGTCAGTATCTTCAATTCGTAGGATAAACTTGCCGCCGTGGTGGCGAGCAAAAAACCAGTTGAATAGAGCAGTCCTGATGTTGCCTAAATGTGGATACCCTGTGGGACTGGGAGCAAAACGAAGTCTAACCGATGTTTCTGACTCAGACTGCATAACGCTATATTTTGCGTGACTTAACCTTACTTAGAGAGAGTTTGATATATATTTCTTAACCGGTCCAGATATTTCCTAAGTCTCTGAGCAAGTTGCTCAGCTTGGTTCAGGGCATTTTTAGTATCCTCCATCTCGGTAGTTATCTTAAACAAAATTTCGTCCCGCCTCTGACCCAGATCAGCCTCATAATCAGTCGCTTCGCCCACGTCGGACAAGAAACTACTTTCTCTCTTCCCCTGCTCTCTAGCGAGTTCTTCGTAGGACTTCATACCATCATCTCCCTTTCTTTTACGTCGTGAATACTAAATTCTAACATGGCTTGATGTTACAAACAAGGCCTTGATTTGACCACAGTGCTTGCAGATATTGCTGTTTCTCTACTCGGTTATGCAAAATTTCGTTGTTTCTTATATATTAAGAGTTGTTATTTCTTTACGGTGGTGAGTGAATCCGATGCCCCAGTTTAAAATAGTTTCCGATTTTCGCCTTACCGGCGACCAGCCTCAGGCCGTAGATAAACTGGTCGAAGGTTTGAACAAAGGCTATCGAGAACAGACACTGCTGGGAGTCACTGGCAGTGGCAAAACATTCACCATGGCTAACGTCATCGAGAGGATACAGAGGCCCACCTTGGTTATTTGTCACAACAAAACCTTGGCTGCTCAGCTAGCAACCGAGTTCAAGGAATTTCTTCCCGAAAATGCTGTGGAGTATTTTGTCAGCTACTATGATTATTATCAGCCGGAGGCTTATATCCCCAGCACCGACCTCTATATTGAGAAAGAAACCGATATAAATGAGGAGATTGACAAACTGCGGCATGCCGCGACCATGTCCCTCTTCACCCGCCAAGACGTAGTTATTGTCGCTTCGGTTTCCTGTATTTATAGTTTAGGCGCACCTGAGGAATATCATGGCTTTGCCCTTGCTATTGAAAGGGACAAACAGTACAAGCGAGACAAACTGGTCCGCCATTTGGTGGATATGCAATATGAAAGAAATGACTATGATTTTACCAGAGGCAAATTCCGCATCCGAGGCGATACCTTGGAAGTTCAGCCCGCATATCAGGAAACAGCCCTGAGAATCGAATTCTGGGGAGATAAGATTGAGCGTATTGTTGAGGTTGACCCTCTAACTGGTGAAGTGCTGGCTCATTGCGATCAAGTGGATATTTACCCCGCCAAGCACTTTGTTACCTCTCATGAAAAGTTACTGGCAGCAATCGAGGATATTAAGGTCGAACTGGAAGAAAGATTAAAGGAGTTAAGGAGCCAAGAAAAGCTACTGGAGGCCCAGAGGCTTGAGGCGCGGACCAATTACGATATTGAAATGCTCCAAGAGGTAGGATATTGCACCGGAGTAGAAAATTACTCCCGACATCTCCAGCGACGGGCACCGGGAAGCACCCCCTGGACTTTACTGGATTACTTTCCCGATGATTTCCTGTTGTTCATCGACGAATCACATATGACCCTGCCGCAGATAAGGGGCATGTACCATGGTGATATCTCTCGGAAGCAGACATTGGTTGATTATGGCTTTCGCCTCCCTTCAGCACTGGATAACCGCCCATTGCATTTTGAGGAATTTAACCAGCACATCAACCAGGTTATTTACGTCTCTGCTACACCTAAGCCCTATGAATATGTGCATAGCCAGCAAGTAGTGGAGCAATTAGTCCGCCCCACCGGTTTACTGGAGCCTACTGTGGGGGTTAAGCCAGTTAAGGGGCAAATTGATGACCTTATTCATCAGATAAAAACTAGGGTAGCTAAGGGGGAGCGTTGTCTGGTGACGACCTTGACCAAGCGAATGGCAGAGGATTTAAGCGACTATTTGAGAGAAATGGATATTAAGACTCATTACTTGCATTCTGAGGTAGAGACTTTGGAGCGGGTGGAGATTCTCCGTGACCTCCGCCTTGGCGTCTATGATGTAGTCGTGGGTATCAATCTCCTTCGTGAAGGGTTGGACTTGCCTGAAGTGAGCTTGGTTGCCATACTCGATGCGGATAAGGAAGGCTACCTCAGGTCGGAGGAAGCGCTCATTCAGACCATGGGGCGTGCTGCCAGACACATAAATGCCTATGTCATAATGTATGCTGATACCATTACTCAATCCATGCAAAAGGCGATGGAGGAAACCAGCCGCCGCCGCCAGGTTCAAGAAGTTTATAACAAGGAGCACGGCATAACACCGCAGGGAATAAGGAAGGCAATTAAAGACATAACTGAGAGAGTTAAAACAGTAGCCGAGACAAGGGTTCCTTATACGGTTACTTCTATTTCCAAGGAAGAAATGGCTCAACTTATCAAACAACTGGAATCCCAGATGAAAGCAGCAGCCAAGAATCTGGAGTTTGAAAAGGCTGCCATGATTCGCGACCGCATCATCGAATTAAGGAAAGACGAAGAACTACCTTCGCCTCTGATAAAACGATAATCTGGCAATCGTTCCATCAAGAGTTGGATCCACCTAAGGATATTACTTTGTTTTTCTGGTTTGGGAAATCGACTATCTCATCGCACATCTTATTACAGTGCTTTGTATCAGATATCCGGCTGATAGGAGTCACTGAGTAAAACTAGGACTAAAGTAACAGCAGGACTGGTACAAACGGGTGATTGACGCTTTCTAATACACACGCCTATATTAATAGTATAGTTTGGCATAGTTGGGTATTCTCACGAGAGGAAAATATGCCTGTTGTTATTAATGACCAGACCTATTATAGAACGGCCGAGGTTTGCCGGATGGTCGGCATCAGTAGAAATACCCTTTTTAGGTGGTTGAAAGAAGGGATATTTTCCGACGTCGAGTACCGGGACTGGCGGGGCTGGAGACTATTTACCGCAGCTCAATTGAAGACCATTAGAACGAAGACCAACCACGTTACCGCGATAAGCCGGAGCGGCTAAGGAGGTGGGCAGATGAAAGCAATGAAATCAACGGTCAAGCGAACGGATGAAGAAGAGGTGCTCAAGATTCTGAGCGAGCAAACGCCAGTGGGAGTTTGCATCATGCAGGATGGAAAGTTTTGCTATGTCAACTCCAACTTCCCAATTGCCATCGGCTACACGGTAGATGAATTGCTAGGCAAGGATTATTTGGACATTGTCGTTCCTGAAGACAGGGAGATGGTCAGGGAAAATACCATAAAGATGCTGAAGGGAGAACTCACCTCGCCATATCAATTCAGGGTGATTCATAAGGACGGTAGCATTGTTTGGGTTATGGCAACAGTTAAATCCATCCAGTACCATGGGAGACGAGCAACCTTGGGAAATTACATGGAAGTCACCGAGCGCAAGCAGGCAGAAGAGCAGATTCGAAAGAGTGAGAGGCACTACCGACTGCTCGCTGAAAATGCAGAAGACGTCATCTGGACTGTGGATGTCACTTGTCCGACACGCCTCACTTATATTAGCCCTTCGGTGACGCGCCTCTTAGGATATAGCGCAGACGAGAGTATGACTAAGGAAATGGAGGCGATTTTCACGCCTGCCTCATTTAATAGTGCCATGAAGGCACTTACAGAAGAGATGGCTGGTGACCAGAAAGAACATGCCGACCAGCACAGGTCTAGAAGACTGGAGTTGCAATTAAGGCACAAGAGTGGCTCGTTAATTGATATCGAGGTCAATTTCTCTTTCATACGTGGGGCTAATGAGCAAACGGATGAGATTCTGGCGGTGGCTCGAGATATCAGTAGGCGCAATCAGGTGCAAAAGGCGCTAGTAGACAGCGAAGGGAAGTACAGGGAGCTTGCCGACAGCGTCACCGATGTCTTTTTCGCCATGGACGAGCATCTGAGATATACCTATTGGAACAAGGCATCGGAAGTTCTGACAGGAATTCGGGCAGAGGATGCGATTGGGAAACCCCTCTGGGAAATTTTCCCGGACACGCCTGGGATAAGAAAAGCGGAAAAGGTGTACCAGGAAGTGCTGAGGACGCAGCAATCCCAGACTTTTGTGAGCGGTGTTAATTTTGGCGGTAAGCATTACATCTTTGAGATCAGTGCTTATCCCTCCCCAGGTGGCATCTCAGTTTTTGTCAAGGACACCACCGAGCGTAGGCAGGCAGAGGAAAGGCTAAAAGAATCTGAACAGAAATACCGGTCTATTCTTGAGGAGATGGACGATGGCTACTTCGAGACTGACCTCGCTGGCAGTTTTACTTTTGTCAATGATGCACTGATTCGTCTCTTAGGCTATTCCAGGGAAGAGCTAATTGGGATGAATTTTAGAGCCCTTAGACCTAAAGAGGAGGCGAAAGCTGTTTTTGAAGCCTACAATCGCATGTATAAGACCGGTGAGCCATTGCGAAATCTCTTCACCGAGATTATTTGCAAAGACGGAAAGCACATATTTGCCGAGACCTCGGCTTTCCCAATGAGAAATGACAAGGGCGAGATTGTCGGGTTCCGGGGAATCCGCCGTGACATCACCGAGCGCAAGCAGGCAGAGGAAAGGCTAAAAGAATCTGAACAGAAATACCGCCTGCTATTTGAAACTTCCCTGGATTGCATCGCCCAAATAGATAGAGAGGGAAGATTTCTTGCTGCGAATCCTGCGTCAGCAAGAAGCTTGGGAGTTCCCTTAGAAGAACTGATTGGCAAGACATTTTTTGAAGTGATGCCACAAGAAGTTGCGCAGCACCGATTGGAAACTGTGATAAAGGTTTTGGATGAGTGGCAGCCCCAAATTTTTGAGGATGAAAGAGCGGGAAGATATTTCCACCACATAGATATCCCCACGAAAATTTTAGGACAAAAAGAAGCTGTCCAGGTGATTACAAGGGACATCACCGAGCGTAAGAAAATGGAGGAGGCACTGCGACAAAGCGAGGAAAAGTATAGAACTTTGTTCGATAGCTCAGTCACCGGTGCATTTGTTCTTGATGCTGAAACTATGAAAGTAGTGATAGGTAATCAAGCCGCTTCTAAAGTGTTTGGATTTGGTTCTGTGGAGGAAGCCATTGGAGTAGATCCGCTTGACTTTATTCCTCCGGATGACAGGGGAGGTGTTCTTAAGCTTATTATGGAGGATATGTTTGAACAGGACTCGCGACGAGCCTTCGATGTTCGAGCGATTACCAAAGATGGCAGAGAAATATGGATAAGTGTGACGGGTGCGAGGACTATGCATGAGGGCAAATTGGCAGGTTTAATCTCTTTTACAGACGTCACCGAGCGCAAGCAGGCAGAGGAAGCACTGAGGCAATCGGAAGAGAAATACCGAACTATACTAGAGAAGATGGAAGATAGCTATTTCGAGGTTGACCTCGGCGGACATCTCACCTTTGTCAATAATTCGGTGTGCCGCGATTTGGGATACTCAAGGGAAGAGCTAATTGGAATGAGCTATAAGGACTTCACAGTTGCAGATGATATCGAATCCGTATTTCGAGTCTTTAATGAAGTGTACCAAACCGGTGTGCCAAACAAGGGCTTCCCCTGGAAAACCACCCGCAAAGACGGGGGCCACGGGTTTGCTGAGACATCCGTCTCTCCTCTGCGAAATAGCAAGGGCGAGATTATAGGGTTCCGTGGCGTGGGGCGTGATGTCACCGAGCGCAAGAGGATGGAGGAGGCACTGCGACAAAGTGAGGAGAATTACAAAACTTTGTTCAACAGCTCAGTCGTCGGCATGTATGTTATGGACGTTGAAACTATGAAAGTAGTGATTGGGAATCAAGCTGCTCGGGAAATGGTTGGATTTAGTTCTGCGGAAGAAGGCATTGGAGTAAATCCGTTTGACTTTGTTGTTCCAGAGGACAGGGAGAAAGTTCTTGATGTTGCCATAAATGAGTTCTTACAAGACTCGCGGCGGACTCATGAGGTTCAGGTAATGGACAAAAATGGCCGGAGAAGATGGCAAAGTTTTTCAATTGCCAGGATTACGCATGAGGGTAGACCAGCGTCTTTAGTTTCTATTATGGACATCACTGAGCGCAAACTAGCAGAAGAGGCACTGCGCCAAAGCGAGGAGAATTATCGAGCCTTGTTCGATAGCTCAGTCATTGGCACGATTGTTCTGGATGCTGAGACTATGAAAGCAGTGATGGCTAATCAAGCCGCTGCGAAAATGTTTGAATTTAGTTCTACAGAGGAAGGCATCGGGCTAAATCCGCTTGACTTCGTTCCTCCGGAGGATAGGGAGAGAGTTTTTGAAGTTATTAGGAAGGACCTATTTGAGCAGGACTTGCGACGGACTAACGAGTTTCGAGCAGTAACCAAAGGTGGCAGAGAAATATGGATAAGTGTGACCGCTGCCAGGATTATACATGATGGCAAGTTAGCGGGTTTAATTTCTTTTACAGATATCACCGAGCGCAAGCAGGCAGAAGATAAAGTGCGTCAAAGCAAGGAAAATTATCGAGCTTTGTTCGATAGCTCGGTCATTGGCGCGCTTGTTGTGGACGCTGAAACTATGAAAGTAGTGATGGCTAATCAAGCTACCTTGAAAATGTTTGGATTTAGTTCCCCAGAGGAGGGAGTAAATCCGTTTGACTTCGTTCCTCCGGAGGACAAGCAGAAAAATCTTGAGCGTGTTGTGAATGAGGTGTTTGGGAAGGACTCCCGAAAGTCCGTCGATATTCCAGTGGTGATCAAAGATGGCAGGAAAATGTGGGTAAGCGTGACTGGTGCGAGGATCATGCATAAGGGCAAATTAGCGGGTTTGTTTTCTTTTACTGACATCACTGAGCGCAAGCAGGCGGAAGAGGCGCTGCGCCAAAGCGAGGAAAATTATCGAGCTTTGTTCGATAGCTCGGTCATCGGCACGGTTCTTCTGGACGCTGAAACTATGAAAATAGCGATGGCTAATCGAGCCGCTGTGAAAATGTTTGGATTTGGTTCCGAGGAGGAAGTCGTTGGGGTAGATCCGTTTGGCTTCGTTCTTCCAGAGGATAGAGAGAGATATCTTGAGATTACACAGAAGGGTGTGTTTGAGCAAAACTCACACCAGACTTACGAGATTAAGGCGATGACGAAAGACGGACGAGAGATATGGATAAATACGACGGCTGCGATGATTACGCATAAAGGCAAATTGGCAGCTTTAATTTCTTTTACAGACATTACTGAGCAAAAGCGGCAAAGTGAACGGCTTATGCTGACTGACCGGCTGGCTTCCCTTGGCGAACTGGCATCCGGCGCCGCCCACGAACTCAATAACCCGCTCACGAGCATTATCGGTTTCTCCCAGTTGCTTATGGAGAAAGAGGTCCCTGACGACATTCGTGAGGATCTGAAGCTTATGAACAGCGAGGCTCAGCGGGCCGTCAGTGTAACACAGAACCTCCTCACATTTGCCCGAAAGCATGCATCTGTGAGGCAGCGTAACCAGATAAATAATATTATCGAGGACGTGCTGAAATTACGCGCTTATGAGCACAAATCAAATGGTATCGAGGTCGAGAGACATCTTGCCCCGGACCTCCCTGAAATCATGGTTGACTATTTCCAGATGCAGCAGGTTTTCATGAATATCGTTATCAACGCCGAATATTTTATGATTAAGGGGCATGGCAAGGGCACCCTGACCGTTACCACTAGGAAACAGAATGATGATGTGATGATCTCAATTGCTGATGATGGCCCGGGTATCCCACCGGAAAATCTGAAGCGGATATTTGATCCTTTCTTCACCACCAAGGAGGCGGGCAAAGGGACCGGGCTGGGGTTGAGCATCTGTCATGGGATAGTGACCGAGCACGGTGGGCAGATATATGCCAAAAGTAAACTGGGTAAAGGAGCCACCTTCTTTATCGAACTGCCCATCAAGGGTCACAGTCATATTGAAGGTATGTTTAAAACAAACTAACGCCAACGCAAAAAGCATGTTAGTGGTTAAAGATGAAAAGGAGCTAAAAACAGTGACCAAGAATATCTTGACTGAGAAGGAGTAAGAGTATGCCTAGCCAGCGAGAAACATTACTTATCGTTGATGATGAATCTGCAATTAGGAGATTACTTCGCCAGAAATTAGCAGGAGAAGGCTATCAGTGTCAGGAAGCGGATACTGCTGAGCAAGTCCTGAACACACTGGGAACCAGCCCGATTGCTCTGGTTATTCTGGATATAAAGATGCCCGGTAAATCAGGGATTGAACTCCTCCCGGAAATAAAGTCAAGCTCCCCTGACACGGCCGTTATTATGGCTACGGCTGTTAATGAGGTTAATGTCGCCGTTCAGTGCTTGAAGCAAGGGGCTGATGACTACATCTGCAAACCTTTTAACTTAGAGGAGCTTTCTCTGGCCATTCAAAAGGCTCTCGAGAAAAGGCGCCTCCAGCTTGAGATCAGAGAATATCAGCAATACCTGGAGGAGAAGATTGAGGAGCAGACGGGAGAGATTAAAAAACTTTTCTTGGGTGCCATCGAAGCATTGGTATCTGCCCTCGAAGCTAAGGATAAGTATACTGGTGGACATTCACGCCGGGTGACCGAGATAGCATTAGCTTTAGGTAATGAACTTGGTCTATCTGCACAGAATATGGAAGACTTACGCTGGGGGAGTTTACTCCACGACATCGGGAAGATTGCAGTTGACCAAGTTATCCAGAATAAGCCTGGCAAGCTGACACATGAAGAGTATGAGCACATTATGACTCACGTTAATGTCGGCGTTGAGATTGTGCGGCCGGTGGTCGGTAAGAAAATAACCGAGATGATTGAGCACCACCACGACCATTATGACGGCAGTGGACTTCATCAAGTTATAATGGGCAGTGACATACCGTTGGCGGCTAGGATCCTGGCTGTAGCCGATGCCTTTGATGCTATGATATCCGACCGACCGTATCGGTCAGCAATGTCAATCACGGATATTGTGGAGGAAATCAAGCGTTGTGCTGGCACTCAGTTCGATCCTATTGTCGTCGCCGCATTCCTTAACACAGTCGGATTGACGAAGAAATAAGCTCGAAGTCCCCATAGCGGGGTGCCTGATAGTCATATCCAAAGTACTGAACGTGGACAGCATCTTGACACATAGGCTGACTCATGGTGATAATTGTGATGTACGGTGAGCAGCTTAGATGAGGACGTAGAAAAATTAAGACAAAGTCTTAGTAACTTACCTCGACCCCAGGTAGAACCTCCGCTTATAGTAGTCAGTGGCTTGCCAGGTACAGGTAAGTCTTTCCTCTGCCGCAAGTTGGTTGAGAAGTTGCCTTTTCTCATCTTAGCCAGCGATAGTTTGCGAAAAATCTTGTTCCCCTTCCCCCAGTATCAAGAAAATGAAAATAAGCGGCTTTTTTCTGCTTGCCATATTCTCATCGAGGAGCTTTTAAGCAAGGGAATCCCCGTCATTTTTGACGCCACCAACCTGTTGGAGCACCATCGAGAATACTTCTACCGCGCTGCAGAAAGAGCCGGGGCAAAGCTTATCTTAGTCTGGGTCGAAGCTCCCACCGAAGTGGTGCGGCAACGCCTCCTAGCGCGAGAAAAAGCAGCGCTGCCTCAGCACGACTCAGAAGCCGGGTGGGAAATATATAATAAAATGAAGCCTCGCAGGGAAAAAATTTCTCGCAACCATCTTGTTGTTGATACCTCGCAGGATATCACTGCCGTAATCGATAAGATTGTGCGAGCAGCAAAAAGATAAGAGCCAAATTTCCTTTATTAACCTCTTCAATTATTCATCCAAATAAAGTAAAATAAATGTTCTAAAATTTACACATTTTAGGGAGGATAGATTTTGGAGATTAAAGTCGTAGTTGGGGATATCGCTCAAATCGAAGCTGATGCCATTGTGGTAAACCTTTTCGAAGGTGTGGAGCAACCGGGCGGCGCTACCGCTGCTGTGGATAAAGCTTTGGACGGAGCTATTAGCTCTCTCATCAGTCGCGGTGAAATTAAAGGTAAATTGGGGGAAGTTAGCATTATCCATACGTTTGGGAAACTGCCAGCAGGTATTGTTGCTATTGCTGGGTTGGGCAAGCGTCAGGATTTCAGTATCGATAGGATCCGCGGGGTGGCTGGAGAGTTTTGCCGGACTTTGCGTAAATTGAATTGCCACAAGGTAGCTACAATACTTCATGGTGCTGGCATAGGTGATATTGAGCTTGAAGCTTCAGCCAAGGCAATAACTGAGGGCGCTCTTCTCGGGCTTTATAGCTTCACCAAATATAAGAAGCCTGAATATGAAGATATTGAAGAAATACTGATAGTACTAAGAGAGAAGGAAAAAGTCCCAATCCTGGAGTTGGCCATCGACCAGGGGAAGGTGATAGCTGAAGCTGCCAATTTAGCTCGTGATATGGTTAATGAACCAGCTAACTACATGACACCTAGCCGGATGGCTGAAGTGGCCAAAGAAATAGCTGGCAAATATAAGTTGGAGTGCAAAGTCTTTGACCGAGAGGACATGGAGGCGATGGGCATGGGAGCACTCTTGGGGGTAGCGAGAGGAAGCAACCAGCCCCCTAAGCTAATAACTCTCACTTATAAAGGAGATGAACATTCTGGAAAAGCCTGGGGCTTTCTGGGCAAGGGCATAACTTTTGATTCCGGTGGAATCTCCATTAAGCCATCGGAGGGAATGGACGAGATGAAGGGTGACATGGCCGGTGCCGCGGCAGTTATGACAGCACTTGGAGCTATTGCCCAGTTGAAACCGAAGATCAATGTCACCGCCATTATTCCAGCTACCGAGAATTTACCCAGCGGCACTGCCTTGAAACCAGGGGATGTGCTGAAGGCAATGAATGGCAAGACCATAGAAGTGATAAGCACCGATGCCGAAGGAAGACTCATCTTGGCTGACGCCCTGAGTTATGCCGTAAAACAAGGTTTATCTCCTTTGATAGATCTGGCTACTTTGACCGGAGCCTGCCGTGTTGCTTTAGGCCTTCTTTATAGCGGCGTCTTTGGCAATGACCAGAACTTGGTAGATAAAGTCCTCAAAGCCGCGGAAAGAACCGGCGAGAGGATGTGGCAATTGCCTATGCCTGAGGAGTATAAGGAGCAAAACAAAAGCGAAATTGCCGATATCAAGAATACCGGCAACAGGTATGGCGGAGCTATCACCGCTGCCCTTTTCTTGGCTGAATTTGTTGATAATACCCCTTGGGTTCATCTCGACATAGCTGGCCCCCGTCTCTCCAGCAAGGAGAGTGGATATTTGGTGAAAGGAGCCGCCGGATTCGGAGTGAGAACCTTGGTCGAATTAGCTTTGAGCGAGGCCAAGAGTCAGGAGGCTATATGAAAGTAACGTGGTTGGGTCATGCCTGTTTTTTGATTACTTCCAAAGACGGGCTAAGAGTGATTGCCGATCCTTATGCTGTTGGTGGGGGTATTAATTATTCTCCCATCAAAGAAACTGCCGATGTTGTTGTGGTGAGCCATGATCATGGCGACCACAATAACGTTTCCACAGTACAAGGGAAACCCGAGGTGGTTAAGGGTAACGGCCCAAAAACCGTTAAAGACATTCAGTTTAGGGGCATCGCCACTTCTCACGATGCTTCTCAAGGCCAACAAAGAGGAACTAACACCGTCTTTTGTTTCACCATAGATGATATAAAACTTTGTCACCTGGGTGATTTAGGGCATATGCTTAGTCCAGGTCAAGTCACTGAGATTGGTGCCGTGGATATATTATTTGTTCCTGTGGGTGGCTTTTTCACCATCGATGCCTCCGTGGCTGGTCAGGTATGTGACCAATTGAAGCCCAAAGTAGTTATTCCCATGCATTTTAAGACGCCTAAGTGTGCCTATCCTCTAGCTGGTGTTGAGGATTTCCTTAAGGGCAAGAAGAATGTGAGAAAAGTAGGGGGTAGTGAAGTAGAGTTCGAGCGCGGAAAACTCCCGGCTGCTACTGAAATTGTGCTATTGCAACCAGCTTTATAGCTATTGAAATTTGGTCGTTGATATGAAGTCGATGATTGTTAAAGATTCGGATTTTGTGTTTACTCCACCTCCGCAGCTGGCGTGGGCAAGACGAGTTTTAATCAAACCATGTGCCGGTTATCCCTTGCCGTATCCTGTAACGACAAGTCCCAAACTGCTGAATAGTATTATCAAAGGTATTAGAAAAATTAGTAATGCCGATATTCTCATTGCAGACGGGACTCCTAGCGGTGAATCGATTTACCCAATATATCAAGCTTTGGGATATAACTTTCATAACGTTCTCATGCTCGATATCAGAGATTCCATCTTTATAGAGGTTCAGAATCCTTTGAGTGAATTCTATGCTGTAGAGAGTTTCTGGGTGCCTAATGTAGTGTTGCGTAGCGACTTCTTGATCAGCGTTACCCCTTTCAAAGTTCGTGGTCGCTCTGGTCAGTTCAGTGTAGCAAATCTTTTGAGTTTGTTGCCCGTGAGTAAGTATAAAAAAGGCAAATCGAGTGGCTGGGGAACCCTGTATGAGCTGGGCATTGAGAAAGTCCTTGCTGACCTCTACTTCACCTTGCCTTTCGATTTAGGCATTATCGAAGCTCATCAAAAGTTCTTCTACACTGATGACCACACTAAAGAAGATGTGGAGGATTACGGGAAAATCTTGCTTGGCGGACCCTATGAAATTGACCTCAAGGCTTCTCAAATAGCTGGAGTTCACTGCGAGCATTTAAAACTGATTAACGAGGGCAGGGTTCAACTTGAGGACTAAGAAATGCAAAAGGCAAAAATAAAAGTGCAAAAATTAAGAAGTTTTGCACTTTGAGTTGTCATTTTGATTTTTAAACTTTGGTTTTTAATTTTTCTCAGTATCTTATCCTAAAATCGTCGAATTGCCCTGAATAGTCTGACCAATCTACCTCCACCCTCTTGATCTGGGCTCCCGGCGGGCCAGTTTTAAGTTGCTCTAATAGTCTGTCCAACTGTGGCTTCTCTCCTTCCGCTTGAACTTCTACGGCATCATCACTGGTAAGGTTGCGAACATAGCCTTTTAAACTTAGATTCCTGGCTACATTCCGAACGAAGTAGCGAAAGTAAACACCTTGCACCCGCCCGTAAATTGTAGCAGAAAGGCGTGCTAGATCAGCCATTTCGTTATCCTCAGTTACTCTCTTCATCTTCAGCTATACTAGTCATTCTGAGCGAATGCGAAGAATCTCTCTGGTATAGACTTTATCCAGCCGACTTAGTCCTGCTTCTTGGGCTAAGGATAATGCTTCATGAAATTCTGCGGATGATATGCGCCGCCCTAAACTTGGAATTTGGAAAGTCTTATAGCAGGGATGGTATTGAGCCATGATATTGACATAGGTGTTGCAGGAAATTTCTTTGCTGATAAAATTTACTATCCCTTTTGTTCCTGCCAAGCCGTTGGGTAAAACAAGGTGTCGAACCAAGAGTCCGTGTTGAGCCACTCCTTCCTCGTTTATTTCTAGGTCGCCTGTTTGCCGATGCATTTCTTTGATTGCTGCCTTGTTTACCTCAGGATAGTTTTCAATGCCCGACAACTCTCTAGCAGTTTCCTCATGGTCATATTTCACGTCCGGCATATAGATATCGACAATGCCGTCGAGTATCCTCAAGGTCTCCACCGGGTCATAGCCACCGCTGTTGTACACTAGGGGAAGATGCAAGCCTGACTCCACTGATAGTTCCAGTGCTTCCAGAATCTGCGCAACTACGTGGGTTGGGGAGACCAGGTTTATATTGTGGCATCCTTGAGATTGAATGGAGAGCATTATGTAAGCTAGCTCTTCCTTGCTCACCTCCTGCCCTTCGCCTAGTTGGCTAACGGCATAATTTTGGCAGAATAGACACCTAAGATTGCAGTTAGTGAAAAATATAGTGCCCGAACCATACTTGCCCACCAATGGGGCTTCCTCGCCGAAGTGAGGTCCATAGCTGGATACCATAGCTTCACGAGGAGTATGGCACTTGCCGGTATCGCCAGCCAAGCGATTCACACCCCAACTTCGAGGGCATACAGAGCAACTGTCCAGGAGAGATAAAGCCGTCTCTACCCGTTCCCTCAGCTTGCCACTATGGTAAAGCTCCAGGTAAGCCGCTAAACCACCTATTCCTCAAATTCTTCAGCGGGCTTCCTCTTTTTTTTGATTAGCTCTACTTCCACCTGTGGCACGAGTTCTGAGATCGGTTTGCTTTTCTGTGCCCCCTTCTTAGGTTTCTTTGACTCTCGTTTTCTATAGTCACGTCTACCCATAGTTACACCTCAGTTTTTCCCAAGCCGCTCTTGCTGCTTGGCTTTCAGCAACTTTTTTACTCCTTCCTGTCCCTCTGCCCACTGCTTTCCCCTCAACCAGGATTTCGGCGGTAAATTGCTTGCTGTGGTCAGGACCAGTGGCTTCCACCAAACGGTAAACTGGCGTTGGCCCCTTTTGTCCCTGGATAAATTCCTGCACTAATGCCTTGTAGTTTGGGGTTGTCTTTCCGGCCTTTATTTTTTCCAATTCCGGCTTGAGCTGTCTGAGAATAAATCTCCTGGTTTTGGCTATTCCCTGGTCTAAATATAGAGCACCGATCAGTGCTTCCATAGCGTTTGCTAAGTTGCTCGCCTTTATCCTTCCTCCGTTTGTTTCCTCACCTCGTCCTAATAAAAGCCAATCGCCAAGCTTGAGTGAAGAAGCTAGGTCAGCCAAGGTATCACGGCAAACTAGAGAAGCACGAATCTCGGTTAGTTCTCCCTCAGGTAGTTTGGAAAACTCTTCATATAGCTTTTTTGTTACAATGAAGTTAAGTACGGCATCCCCAAGAAATTCTAAGCGCTCGTTGCTGGAACAGGCGAAGTCTGGGTTCTCGTTAGAATAAGATGAATGTACGAAAGCTTGCTCCAGTAAGGACTCTTTGTGGAAAGATATTCCTAAATTCTTCTGGCAACCATTCCAATCAACCATGTCCAGAATTAAGTATAACAACAAAGCTTAGCTAGCTCAACCTGCCACTCCTCTGTTAGAGCCTGTATCGCCCTCCCGAGACCCAGCCTCTGTCGCTCTTTGGGGCTTTCTCCCTTCAATGCTATAATACTTCTTGAGTCTCCATGGATATCTTAGCCACGCTTAATCCTGCCCAAAAAGAAGCTGTGGAGGCCATCAAAGGGCCTGTACTTATCCTGGCGGGACCTGGCAGCGGCAAGACCAGAGTGATTACCCATCGGGTCGCTTATCTCGTGAAACACTGCGGCGTCAGTCCCCACAACATCATGGCGGTTACCTTTACCAACAAAGCCGCTCGTGAGATGAAAGAGCGATTGGAACAACTTCTGGGACAGGCTGTAGAAGCTTTGACTTTAGGCACCTTCCACGCTATCTGCGCTCGAATTCTCCGTCGTGAGGGTAAAGCTATTGGACTGGAGTCGAGTTTTGTTATCTATGATGAAGATGACCAGTTAAGGTTGATGAAACAAGTTCTGGAGGAATTGAATCTCGACCCCAAACAGTATGCTCCTCAGGCTCTACGCTCAGCTATCAGCGCGGCTAAGAGTCGTCTCATTAGCCCTGAGGACTACGCCCAGCGAGTTAGCAGCTATTTTGAAGAAATAGTTCACAGAGTGTACCAGAGGTACCAGGAATTGCTTAGCCAGGGTCAGGCGGTGGATTTCGACGACTTACTGATGAAAACAGCGCAATTGTTCCAGGACCATCCTCAAATCCTTAAAAGATACCAGTCAAAGTATGTTCATGTTTTGGTTGACGAATTTCAGGACACCAACATCGTCCAGTATGAACTGATGAAGCAGCTAGCAGGAAAATACCGGAATCTGTGCGTGGTCGGTGACCCTGACCAATCTATCTATTCCTGGAGATTTGCCGATTTACGTAATATCCTGAGTTTTGAGAAGGATTACCCCGAAGCCAAAGTAGTGCTTTTGGAGCAGAACTATCGCTCCACCAAGACAATCTTAGAGGTAGCCTCAGACGTTATCTCAGCCAATGTGCTGCGCAAACCTAAAAAACTATGGACAGAAAACGAAGGCGGAGACCCAGTAACCGTTATCGAAAGTTATAGTGCCGAGGAAGAAGCCCAATCAGTGATCAGCGAGATCGAAAAGCTTGTCGGCGAAGAGCAGATATCACTCAAAGATTGCGCCGTTATGTATCGGGTTAATGCCCAGTCACGAGCTTTAGAGGAAACTTTCCTGAGGTACGGTGTGCTTTATAAACTTGTTGGCGGCACCCGCTTTTACCAGAGACAAGAGGTTAAAGATATTATTGCTTACCTCAGGGTTATCCGTAATCCGCAGGACAATGTCAGCTTGACTCGAATCATAAATGTGCCGGGCAGGGGCATTGGACAAAAGACCATTTCCATGCTTCAATCCTGGGCCAAAGACCATAACATTTCCCTCTATGAGGCTTTGAAACAGATATGTGATAATGTCATCGCAAGCGAAGCGAAGCAATCCCTTCTCCCGCGTACCATTCAAGCCCTGGCAGGATTTGTCGCTCTTATGGCTAACCTCACCGCCCGGAGCCGTGAACTAACTCTTTCTGGTCTAGTGGATGAAATACTGGAGCACATCGGATATAGAGAATACATTCTGGGCAAGGAGGATGGGGAGGAGAGATGGGAGAACATAATTGAGCTGCGCAATGTTGCCGGTGAATATAATGAGTTTGCCCCTGAAGAGGCTTTAACCGCATTTTTGGAAAAAGTAAGCCTGGTATCGGATATAGATGAACTGGATGAAAAAGCTGATGCTGTGACCTTGATCACCCTGCACCAAGCTAAAGGATTAGAATTCCCCGCAGTTTTTATTGTTGGTCTGGAGGAAGGGATTCTCCCCCACAGGAGATCCTTTGATGCCCCCGAAGAGATGGAAGAGGAGCGTCGTCTTTGCTATGTGGGAATAACCAGAGCTAAGAAGCGACTCTATCTTTTACGCAGCTATCGTCGGAGCTTATTTGGCGGCAGCACAGCCAACCCACCGTCCCGCTTTCTCCAGGACATCTCACCCAACCTAATAAACCCAAGAGGGCTATGGGAGGAAAGCTCGACTCCTGTGGCCAGTCCCGATTTCAATCGGGACTATCAGCCTTCACCTCAACCTTCTAGCACTCTGATGCTAAAGGTCGGTGACCATGTCCTTCACAGCAAATTTGGTCCCGGCATAGTGATGAATTGCAATTCTACCAAGGATGACCAGGAGCTGACCGTAGCCTTTGAAGGGGCGGGGGTTAAAAAGCTCCTGGCTAGCCTGGCACCCTTGGAGAAAATCGAGAAAGATTTCGATTTTTCCTCATAAACTATTGACAGAATACACGAAACCGAATGCCTTCTCAAAGAAGATAGAGAACCTAGAATATGCCGTAGCTCTTCGCTTCATGTATTATAACTTCGCACGTCCACACAAGACTTTAACTAATCCTTACCCCAAGACACCGGCAATGACAGCCAAATTAACTGACCACATTTGGACGGTCGAAGAAATCGTGAAGCTAGTCAAATGATATGGTAGAATAAAGTAAATATAACGAGGTAACCTATGGAACTAGAGACTAATGTAATCTACTGTGGCGATTGCCTTGCAAAGCTCAAAGATATACCAACTGAAAGCATAGACCTCATATACATAGATCCACCATTTAGTTCCAATCGTAGCTATGTAGCATTCTGGCAAGAACAAGAAAAGAGGCACTTTGAAGACAGGTTTGAAAATATAACTGCTTACATAGACTATATGAAACCGAGATTACAACAACTTCAACGTGTTTTAAGCCCGACTGGTACGTTTCTCTATCATTGCGATTGGCACGCTTCGCATTACGTCAAGGTACTGCTAGACAGGGATGATTATTTTGGATATAGCAATTTTCAAAACGAAATCGTTTGGTATTACAGAGGAGCAGGAATTTCATCAAAGCGTTTTGGTAGAAGACACGATATTATCCTTGCTTATTCTAAATCAGATAAGTGGTACTTTGACCCTGACCCAGCAAGACAACCTTATGCGGAAGCTACCACAGAGAGATTTAGCCATTATATTGGCAATATTAGGGATGGTAAGGATTATGGGCAACAACAATTAAACCCAAAAGGTAAACACCCTGACGATGTTATTACGGATATTCAGCCAGAAGCACCTTCATCCCTGGCTAGATTAGGTTACCCAACGCAAAAACCGTTACCACTTTTGGATAGACTTATTCGTTGCTATTCAAAAAAGGATGATATCGTATTAGATGGTTTTTGTGGATGTGGCACAACAATCATAGCAGCCCAAACGAATAAAAGGCGTTGGATTGGCATAGACATATCACCGACTGCATGTAGAACTATAGCAGACCGTCTAGAAACAGAATTACATATCAAACAAGGCAAGGACTTCACAATCAAAGATATGCCTAAGACCATTGAAGAATTGCGACAATATCCACCATTTGAATTTCAGAACTGGGTAATTAATGCATTGGGTGGCATACCTAATAAAATCAAGGTTAGAGATATGGGAATAGATGGTAAGCTATATCCTATTGAGGACATCAAGAAGGAAAGGAAAACTGAGAATAAATATCTAGGTGATAAGGATTTATTTGGCGAAATAGACCGTTACATACCTATTCAGGTTAAGCGTACTGACCAAGTTGGCAGACCAGATATTGAAAACTTTCAAATAGCCATGAAGCGAGATAAAAGAGATAGAGGCATAGTTATAGGTTTTGACTTCTCTAGAGATGCACTAAAAGAGATTAGGCGTGCCGAAAGGGAAGAAGGCTTATTTATAGAACCAAAGACTGTAAACCAAATTGTTGAAGATCAGTTAGATAAAAGTCTTCTCGAATCAGTTTGATTTCAAAATGATACACTACTCACCTTTCCATACCCTTACTATCTACCCATTCTATCAAAATAATATCTTTATCTTTCATTCTAGTTATCGCTGCCAAACATATCAGTCTGTTCACCCCCTAGAGCCTTGATTACCTCAATCACAGACAGCAAGTCATAATTGTGCCCGATAAGGTTATGTTCTGCATCATATTTATCGCTGACTTTTACAAGACCCCTTATTGCATCTCCGGGCCGAATCAAGACCTTATTTGTTTGAAACTTCTCCAGCCAGTCTTTGTCAGAAATTGTTACTGGAATATTCCTCTCGCCAAATCTAAATTCCCACATTGAATCGCCCAAGAAATCAGCCTTCTTAACTTTCATGATTAGTACATTCTCTTGCGTCAACGTCTCTTGAACAAATAAGTCCTCTATAGATTCTGGTGCTAACTTAAATTCTAGATTGAACCCTATGCTGCCCTCTTTTGTGGTATATGAAGCGCTATCATCTGGTCTTAAATGAGACAGACTCAAGGACATTTGGCTAATATCTTGAAGTAATAATCGAGGGTTTACCGGCCTATAATCTGGCAACATACGGATGCCTGTTTCTTGAGCTAATTTATCCAAATCATCTTGCAACGGCTTAAGTTGACCAACATTAGTAATAGTCGTCGTTCCCTCAATGAAGTCTATGATTCTGTACTTACCTTTTACGAGGAAATAACCCACAAAGCGTTTCCAATCAAGATGATAAAGCGGTTCATCTGGAATACGCTTCAGAACTGTTGCTATAAATGTCTTTACTGAACCACTTTCAATATCCTCTAGCAACAGTACAGGTTCCATTTTCACGTCTATCGCACTAACGAGGTGTTTATCAAGTACCTCGAATGTATTAATCAACTCATACATCGTCTGAAAGACTCTGGAAGGACTCTCTGTCCCCTTTGCGAAGTTGACTTCAAGACAATAATCACTTTGTAGTTCTTGATTCATAGAGTTGTTCCCATTTGCACGCCTTATTGTAGTCCAATATTTACTGTTACACAATACAATTATGAGTCGCCCGAAATTGACCCACTACCCGAAACCGTGTAAAATAAACCACAGATGCCTATTAAGGTTTTAGCGCCTGATGTAATCTCCAAAATTGCGGCTGGGGAGGTGGTCGAGAGACCAGCCTCGGTGGTCAAGGAGCTGGTAGAGAACTCTCTGGATGCCGGAGCCACCCAGATTGCCGTAGAAGCCCAGGGCGGTGGCGTAGAGCTAATCAAGGTGAGTGATAACGGGGTGGGTATTCCAGCCTCAGAGGTAGAGCTAGCCTTTTGCAGATATGCCACAAGCAAAATCAGTGATTTAGACGATTTGGTGAAAATCTCCAGCCTGGGCTTTCGAGGCGAAGCCTTGCCCAGCATTGCCGCTGTCGCTGAAGTGGAAATCCTCACCCAAGCATCTTCAGAGACCGTAGGCAGCTACATGAATTTGAGAAAGGGGGAAGTAGTCCGCAGGGAGAACCGAGCCAGACCCCAAGGCACTACCATAACCATGCGCCGATTGTTTCGCTATTTCCCAGCGCGACTTAGATTTCTCAAATCAGCAAATACTGAAAACAGCCACATTGCTCATTTGGTAAGCCAGTATGCCCTGGCTTTCCCCGAGGTTAAGTTCAGCCTGGTTCTTGACGAGCGTCCCAGCTTGCGCACTGCAGGCAACGGCGACCTGCGCGAGGTAGTAAGTGAGATATATGGTTCCGAATTAGCTCAAAAAATGCTAAAGGTGGAGCAAAAAAACGCCCTGGCTAAAGTCAGCGGCTTAATAAGCCCCCCTTCCCTGGCTCGTTCCAATCGCAACTATCTCAGCTTTTTTGTCAACCGCAGGTGGGTGCACAGTCCCCTGCTAACTCGGGCAATTGAGGAAGCCTATCACGGCTTACTCATGGATGGCCAGCATCCCATTGCGATAATCAATATCTCCCTGCCGCCTCAAGAGCTCGATGTCAACATCCACCCTGCCAAAGCTCAAATAAAGTTTTGCCACGAACAAACTATCTTCGGCAGCGTACAGAAAGCCATAGAGGAGGCATTAGCTAGGACGCCTATAGCCAGTTCGAAAGCTGTGCCCTTCTCAGTCAGTTCAGGGCAATGGCAGAGCCCTCGCATGATAATGGATAACGAGCCAGTTTTTGCTGTGGCTCAGTTGCCGACCCTGGAATTACCAGTTTTGAGGGTATTGGGGCAGCTAGCCAACACCTATATCATCGCTGAGGGACCTGATGGACTCTATCTCATCGACCAACACGCTGCTCATGAGCGCATACTCTATGACCGAATTTTAGCGCAGTGGGCACAAAAAGGAGTGGAAGTTCAAGGATTACTCCAGCCCATAGCCATAGAGTTTAGCCCCCGAGAGGAAGAGACCTTGAAAGCTGGCAAAGAGTTTTTGAACGAATTTGGTTTCACTATTGAGCCGTTCGGAAATAGAAGCTATCTGATACGTGCTATACCGGCACTAGTGGCCAAGGCGAATATTATCGAGATAATAAGTGCACTGCTTGATAGCCTTGCCAATAAGGAAAGTCTTAATCCCTGGGAAGAAAAGATGGCCCAATCTTTAGCCTGCCATGGTGCTATCAGAGCAGGACAGCAGCTAAGCAATGAAGAGATGCGGGAGCTGATAAAGCAACTAGAGCAAACCAAACAACCACGTGCCTGTCCTCATGGCCGGCCAACTATGATTCATTTAAGTGCTCATCACCTAGAGAAGGAATTCGGCAGGATAAGCTAGCACCCTAGCCCTAGCAGGGAGTAAATTTAGACTTTACCTCGGTCAGATTCTATCAGCGTAACTACTGAATCTTCTCCACTTTGAGCAGATTCGTGGAGCCAGCTACCCCAACCGGAATGCCACCGGTAATCACTACCAAATCACCCGGTTTTGCCAGTCCCAGTTCTTTAGAAAGCTTAGCTCCCATCGCGAATAACTCTTCCACCGACGAGGGCCCGGCTATTTGGAAGGGATAAACACCCCAGCACAGCATTAATCTTCCCACAACCACAGCATCAGCGGTTATCGCCAGAATGGGCATTCTCGGTCGGTATTTCGATACCCGCCCTGCCGTGCTACCAGACTGGGTAAAGGCCACAAGAGCCGCTGCTCCCAGACTCTGTGCCGTATGGCAGGCACTATAACTTATCAATTCATCCGTCTTCTGCTCCAGCCATCTGCCATGTTCTGCCAACATTTGCTCGTAGGGCAGTTTGCCTTCTACCTCACGAGCAATCTTCCCCATCATCTTTACTGCCTGTACCGGGTATTTCCCCGTGGAGGTCTCCTCTGAGAGCATGACGGCATCAGTACCATCAAATATGGCATTAGCCACATCAGTGACCTCGGCTCGCGTTGGCCGAGGGGCGTTCACCATTGACTCCAGCATTTGCGTAGCGGTAATCACTGGCTTACCTGCCTGGTTACATTTCTTGATGATTTCTTTCTGTACCAGCGGCACTTTTTCCAGAGGGATGTCCACACCGAGGTCTCCTCGCGCTACCATTATGCCTTCGCTAACCAGGAGTATGCTGTCAAATTTGTTAACTGCCACGCCCCTTTCAATCTTGGCAATAATTGGTATATCTGCACCGTTCCTACCTAATATAGCTCTGACACTGGTTACATCCTCAGCATTGCTGACAAAGGAGAGAGCCAGGTAATCAGGTTGCTGCCTGACAGCGAAGAGAATGTATTCCCGCAAAGTATTGCTGATGAAAGGGGCGGAGGTACGCATACCAGGCACCACCAGCCCCCGTCCTTCGGTGAGTATTCCCCCAACCATGACCTTACATCTAACCTCTGTGCCTTGCCCCTCCAGTACCTTGAGTTGCATGGCACCGTCATCAAGCAATACGATATCCCCCACTTCTATATCTTGACGAAGGGTAGGAAGATTAATTGGTATTACCCCATCGTCTCCCTTTACTTGTCTTGTGGTGAGGATAATCTGCGCCCCCTTTTTCAGTCGGACTTGACCATCTTTCAGCTTGCCCGTGCGATACTTTGGCCCGGGCAAATCTATAAGTATAGCAACTGGAATTGCCAGACGATGGGACAGCTTCCTCACAGTCTGAATATGACGGGTGTGTTCTCTGTAGGTACCGTGGGATAGATTAAATCTGGCGACATTCATGCCAGCCTTTATCAGTTGCTCAATCACGGCAGCCGAGCCACTAGCCGGACCAAGGGTGCACACTATCTTGGTCCGCCTTCCAAAAAAGTTGGAGCGTTTCATATCACCGCCTCACCTCTGCTAAAGTATTGCCCATCAATAACTCCGATACCAGCCCTCTGTCACAGGGGCGAATTTTCCCTTTTCAGCCTCCAGCTTGGAATACCACGGCTTACCATAGCTATCAGCTATCTCAGCCAATTCCTGCAACCTTGGAGCAGCCGTATTCTGGAAAAAATTCATCCTTTCTTCTCGAGAACGAATTTGGGCGCCCTCCTGCCATAGGGCACGCCCTGCCAGAAACCCAGAAGCTCCTGCCTTACAGGCTATCTCTACTTGTTTCCGGAATGAGTCGAAATCAACGCCAGCACTGAGCAGCACCCAGGGTAGTCGGGATGCTTGATTCAACTCTTGGCACAACCCCAGCAGCTTTCCCTCATCTTGCTCAAACTTAATATCCGCCGGGAATTCTGCTTTCAACACATCAATGGGCAAGGCGGTAATTTGCCGGGCAGTTTCGATTACCAGACCAGGTTTTATCTCAGCAAACTTCTTCGAGGATGTCCCGCCTTCATTTATGCGTTCTCTTTCCTCAATAGGATAACTTACAGGCTCAACCAGAAAGGCTATATCCTCTATAATGCATTGGGCAGCTAGCCTTGCCACCAAATCGAGCTGTTTTGAGGCGACATCCTTCAGGTCGGGCCTGAAATAGATTAAGAGCTTGACCGCTGAAGCCCCCATTCGCTTCGCCTTTTTCACGCTCCAGCCGGGCAGAAGCTCAGTGATTCTGGCGGTACTGTCGCCACTATAACCGGTCTTTTCCATGCTGATAAGAAGCCCCTTAGGTCCGGGCAAGAGACCCGCAGTTACAGCTTGACCAGCTCCATATTCCGGGTCAAGCAATATGGCACTGGCAAACGGCGCTACCGCTTGACAGAGGTCAAGCTTAAAACCAACTATATCCTGGTAACTCACCGCAGCAGGGTTTTTCTCGTTCAGGGCCTGCTTAAGCGCTCCCCTGTGGTCAATGGCACACATTGTCATCAGACCCTTGGAATCAGCCAATTGTTGAAGCCCTCTTAGCTTGCCAATAGACATTTTCATTACATCACCTCATGACAGACCATGTCTTTTTTTTCACTTACAGAGGAGCTTGCTCATCTCCTGAAGGGCGAAGGCAGCGGCACCGAGCGCGCCAGAATTTCGGCCCAGCTCGGCGGAAGCAAAGCGTACTGTCTCAAAAGCTTCCTTATAAGCTCCCACTCGGACTGCACCCTTGGACCCAGATATTATAATCGTTAGCTCCTAGAGATAAAAGAGGTATAGTTCATGCCACTCATCCGGAACTTCCACCTACTAAATTTTTACGGTAACGAATTAATACAACCGCTTGACAGCCGGGAAAATGGTGACGATAATATAACATGAACCAAGATTTTGGAGAGGCTAAAGTATTATGGGGGAAGAGAAAAAAAATTTTAGCTGCGTTCTGGATAGGTTTGAGGGGAATCCTATCCTTGAGCCACGGCCCGAGCATTGGTGGGAGTCCAAAGCCGTCTTCAATCCTAGCGCCATCTATGAAGGTGGAAGGGTACATATAATTTACCGGGCAATTGGAGACTCAGATATATCGGTTTTTGGGTATGCCTCAAGTGCTGATGGATTCTATATTGACGAACGGCTGCCTGAACCGATATACGTTCCGAGAGAGCCATTTGAAGGCTCTGGCTTACTCTCTTCCATGCCAAGTTATCATCAACGCACCTATGTGCCCACAGAAGATGAAAGTTATGAGAGTTATGTCTCCGGAGGAGGATGGGGTGGTTGTGAGGACCCGAGATTGACAAGGATTGAAGACAGGGTGTTTATGACCTATGTTGCCTTTGACGGATACAGCCCACCCCGCGTGGCACTGACCTCAATACACATTGATGATTTCCTTAATAAGAATTGGCAGTGGAAGAAACCGGTACTCATCTCTCTTCCGGGGGTTATAGATAAGAACGCCTGCATCCTCCCGGAAAAGATAAACTCTAAATACGTTATCTTCCATCGAGTTTTCCCTGATATCTTGATTGATTTTGTTGATGACCTGGATTTTGACGGTACAACCAAGTGGTTGAAGGGAGAATTCAAAATACCAGCGAGAGAGACTTACTGGGCTAGCCGTAAGCTTGGTGTCGGCGCTCCTCCCATTAAGACAAAGAATGGATGGCTACTCATCTACCAGGGTGTGGATGAGCGTGACCCAGACCGCTATAAAATAGGAGCGATGCTGCTTGACCTGAAAAACCCGACCAAGGTCTTATCCCGAACTGAAAAGCCGATCTTAGAGCCTCAGGCATGGTACGAAAATGAAGGGTGGAAATCAGGCGTTATTTATCCCTGCGGAGCGGTGGTAATTAAGGACCGTTTGCTGGTTTATTACGGTGGAGCCGACAAAGTGGCTTGCGTTGCTTCGACAAAACTGGATGAGCTTCTTGACCAGTTTATTGGTAGACGGGAAGCGGTGCAAGCTCCCGTCTATGCGCTGCCAGCAGAGGCAGGTATCGCCCCGGTTATCCCAATCCAAAAACGAATAAGCGCATACTGCATGAGGTGTCGGGCGAAAAGAGAGATGAGAAACCCCGTAGCGATGATACTAAAAAATGGCCGACGAGCAGTCCGGGGGACATGTTCAAAGTGCAGCGCCAAGATGTCCCGGATAATGAAAGACAGAAGGGAATAAACGCCATCGGCGCTAACCCCTATGAGTGAGTTTAGTCGTTCTGAAGAAAATCCTATTCTGATACCACTCCCTGAGAATGATTGGGAAGCAGAGGCAACGTTTAATGGCTGTCCTGTGCTCAGTGGCGGAAAGATTCATTTACTTTACCGGGCGGTTTCGTCGCCGCAGACAATTTCCGATATACGGATGAAGGTCTCATCCATCGGACATGCTCTAAGCGATGACGGCATACATTTCCAGTACCGCAGACAATTCATCAAGCCCGAGTATGACTGGGAGCAATTTGGTTGCGAAGACCCCCGGGTGACTAAACTCGGCAGTAAATTTTATATTTTCTACACTGCGCTGTCTGCCTGTCCCTTCTGTGCTGAGGGCATCAGAGTGGGTTTAGCCATTACCAAGGACTTCAGGGAAATCGAGGCTAAACATCCCATCACTCCCTTCAATTCCAAAGCCATGGCACTCTTCCCGAGCAGAATCGGGGATAAGATGGTAGCGGTACTCACCGCCAACACGGACAATCCTCCCGCCAAGATTGGGCTTGCCTTTTTCGACTATGAAGAGCAAATGTGGTCTCCTGAATACTGGGAGGGGTGGTATTCTTTCTTGGATGACCATGTTTTACCAATACCGCAGAGCCCCAAAGACCACATTGAAGTCGGTGCGCCGCCGATAAAGACGCCCTTTGGATGGCTGCTGATTTATTCGCATATCCGGAATTACTTTTCTCCCCCGCCGACTTTCGGCATTGAAGCGGTTCTACTTGATTTGGAAAACCCGGCTAAGATTGTGGCAAGCACGGAAAAGCCATTGCTGGTTCCGCAGGCGGTATACGAAACATACGGCAGAGTGCCTAATATCATTTTCCCCTCCGGAGCTCTGGTGAGAGGTAAGACTCTCCACATATACTACGGCGCTGCCGACACCACCTGCGCTGTAGCCAGTGGCAGGCTGGATACCCTTATCAATGAAATGCTGTTGACGAGGACAGAGAAGATAAAGCTGGAACGCTTCCCAGGAAACCCGGTTATCCAGCCGAAGCCTGAGCATGAATGGGAGGCAAAGGCGGTTTTCAATCCTGCTGCCATCTACGAGGAGGGAAAGGTCCATCTTGTCTACCGGGCTATGTCGGAAGACAATACCTCGGTGTTGGGCTATGCTTGCAGCAAGGATGGGTTTACCTTTGACGAGAGACTTGCTCAGCCAGTCTACCAGCCTACCCAGGATTTCGAAAGGAAGTTTGTGCCCGGTGGGAATTCGGGCTGTGAAGACCCTAGGCTTACCAGACTCGGTGACCGTATATATATGTGCTACACTGCCTTTGATGGTCACCTTCCTCGTGTAGCCTTAACCTCTATTGCGGTGAACGACTTCCTCTCACAGCGCTGGAATTGGGCAAAACCGGTATTAATTTCCCCCCAGGGTGTTGGTGACAAAAACGCCGCCCTTTTCCCCAGAAAAATCGGAGGCAAGTATGCCATCCTCCACCGTGTTGGCCGGAGTATCTGGCTGGATTTCATGGATAGTTTAAGTTTCGAGAAAGGAGAGGAGATAAACGGAAGTATCATAATGAGCCCCCGCCAGGAACAGCTACCGGCTGAGAAAATCGGTATCTCCGCACCACCAATAGAGACAGAATGGGGATGGTTATTGCTTTATCACATTGTCACTAAAAAGGATGGTACTATCTATTATTGCGTAAGCGCCGCCCTCCTTGATATTGACAACCCGACCCAGGTTATTGCCCGAAGGAAGACCCCCCTCCTTGAGCCGGAGGCGCCTTATGAGAAAGAAGGGCAGATAGCCAATGTGGTCTTTTCATGTGGCGCTGTTGTTATCAATGGGCGACTATTTGTTTATTATGGAGGGGCTGACCGGGTAATTGGGGTGGCAACAACTGAGCTTTTAGAAGACCTGTTCCCCCAGGGTAAAATCGCGAGGTGGAAGGAAGGAAAAGCTAAGCCTATTCCCTGGGTAAGCTATGGCGAATTTATCCCTGGTGTCCCTCTGGTTTTGCCCTCTCAGCTTACTTCCCCGGCAGGTGAGAGGATTGATATTGCGGCTGTCTACAGGGAGATGGAGGAAAGGTATCGAAAAGAATTTGAGGAGTTTGTTCATGAGCGGCTTAAGGTAGGCCGCGGGGCAACCCCCACGGAGATTGCTGAGGGCATCAGGACATTTATGGGTCGCGCCGAGAAAGAACTAGATAGTTTTCTCCTTCCGGGAGACCTTTGCTCCGTGGAAGGCTGTAAGCAAGTCGCCGGGGAGATATTCGCCAGCTTTCCCCACCGGGATACCTTCGCTTTAACCTCCCAGACAACCTCACACATTCTAGAGCAATTCCCTCCGCTTAATTTACTCATCAAATTTGGCAAGGCTACTGTTGCTGAACTCGAGAAGGAATACGAGCCAAATGACATACTAGCTCTGTCCAGTCTTTCGGAAGAACGAGACTACATGGAGAGCATCTGGAGCTGGATACAGGCAAATGCTCTCCCCAAGCATTTCGGTCCTCTACCCCTGAAGCCCCTTGTAGTTAGCTACGAAGACTTTCCCTCGCTTATGGAGATGAAGGAGGCTTCGGCTCTAAGCAAGCTCACCGGGAGAATCATAGTAAGCAACCTCCGCAAGGAGCTAGGGGGAGAATTTCCGAAAATTCGCTATCTCACAATGGCCGCCAAGAACATTGTTGAGGCAGAAAGATACGGAGAGATATGGAAGGAGTTCGCCCAGCAAGGGAAGGGGTTCGGAAGCAAGATAATAAATTCCCTGGAAGGGCATTGGGGAAAAAGAGACCCCTTCTCCTCCCACAATATCTTTGAAAATAAGAACCAGCGGATATTGGTGCAGCGGCTAAAGGAAATGGCAAAGGATTTAGAAGGAAGGGAAGGACTCTTTTCTCTGGCTAGAATCCTGGAGGATATCGCTTACTCCTATCATCTGGCTCAAACCTTTCCTGATGGGCAATTTGTTCCTTGTTCTGCCTGGACCTGGGCAAGCTATAGCTTCAAGGGAGGCAAAGGCATCCCCACACCTCTTTTCTTGCATGTAGAAAGGGATTGGGCTTCAAGAGAATTCCTCCTCAGGCTTTACCAGGCAGTGGGTGGGAGTGAGCCAAAGATGGATGCGAAGATTGTCGAGCTTATGGGACGGGAAAGGGAATCGGAAAACTTGGGTAAGATGCTGCTTCTCTAGACGTTTATGCGAGTAACCCGCGGAGCATATCTGAACAAGCCGATTTTTCAGGCTCTGTCAAATGCAGTCTTGAAAGTCAATAAAGGCCTCTTTGAGCCCCTGAATATGTTGCTTGTATACTTCTTATGAACTGTGCTGGATCTCCTGCAAAATTTATTCTATTGGGAAACTCCAGTAGCCGGTGGCACTATCTATGCAGGAAAGGCTATACCTTAAGGCTATACCTTAATGCACCCGCCCGTAGTCATCTTCTAATCTACATACATCCTCAAGTTCTGGTGTAGATACTTCGAGCAGAGTTGAATTGATAATAGCCTCTATTCTGTGGCGCGTAAGTGGTTTAATTCTAACGCAATCACCGGTGCTAAGCGTCTTGGATATCATCTGCCCATCCGCCCCGCCAAGTTGGATAAGAACTCTGCCTTTATAAACATAGATACTTTCGTCCTTATTCTTGTGATACTGTAAGCTAAGTCTTTCTCCTTTTCTAACGAAAAGTACTTTGCCTGCATATTTCTCGGTATGCGCAAATATCAACTCGAATCCCCAAGGCTTGTCCACTTTTTTGGGCTTCTTTATTCTAGTATCCACTGTATTGGCAAACCTTCTTCAATCTGCTCGGAGTTGTGCTGAGATTCAACGACCTGAATTGGCTCTGGAACCTAGCTTCATGAAAATTCATTATATAATGCCAAATATATTGAGTCAAAACTTCCCCAATAAAAGAGAGAGGCAACCCTCGTTAGATTGCTTAAGCCTTGAATGTGGCTTGCATGCTTCTGTCGCTGGGCGATGTTACTTATAGTCTGGAGACTCATAGCGTGCACAGTAATAGCATATATAGTAAAATACTTTATCCAGGCAAGGTGGTGAGTGGATACAATACAGAAACAGTTTGAGGAAAGAGTGAGAGAGTTACGATTGGTGCGGGGCTTATTTCAAGAAGAACTGGCGTTCAAGACGGGTATTCATCGGCCTTATCTTGGCGGAATTGAGAGAGGGAAACACAATCCGTCGTTAAAGAACATTAATGCGGTAGCAGAAGCCTTGGGCGTTACGTTGTCGGAGTTATTCTTGCTAGGGCAGCAGAGGAGGGACAAGACCAGTTAGCAGTGAATAAACAAGAGCCTGGACAGACGCAAGAAAACTTGGGGAAGCTCTTGGAGCAGCACTGGGATCATTGTCGGCATCTGGAAAACGAAAGAACGGGGCTTTTCATTGGATACGTAGGGAGCATGGTAGCTATATTGGGTTCACTATATTTAGCAAAAGTAGGAGTTTTCACGATTGTTAATCCATTGGGGAGATGGATAATGATCATCCCCTTAATATTCACCTTGCTTTGTTTTTCCCTCACTTGGAGGTGGGGGCAGTCCTTTGAAAAGCATAGAAGGGTCGTAAACGCAATTATTTGGAACCTAGAGGTTGGCAAAATTATTAATAAAGATGGCAAGGAGGTCCCTAAGCAAGACATGGATATGGATATCCCGACAAATTGGTTTTTTCACTTATTCAGGACAAGATGGCTATTCAACTCATTTTATCTCTTTATATCGTTCATCTTTATACTTCTCATTGTTATTTTCCCCTGAAGATGTTGTGACACCTCCTAAGGCGAACTGATGGCAATGACGGAAGACACAAGGATTAAAAGTCTACAATGGCTCTGTGAACAGCACTGGCATCAGTGCCAGCATCTGGAAAGTGAGAGGTCATGGCTCATGAATGCCTATGCAGTGGTAATAGGTGGTGTGTCAGCTTTCATAATTGGGAGTGGAGTAATAGATTTAGCAAAATTGGAAAATTCGTTGACTTTCAAATTTCTTGTTGCTTTCCTCATTGTATTTACCTTTTTTAGTTTCTTTCATACGGTGAGATGGACTTACGCCTTCGAGTGCCATCGAAAGAGGGTCAATTATCTGGTAAGCTTGATGGAACCAGGCTCTACATCCACGATAGTCTGGAAAGACCTGGATATGTACATACCCCCGATGGAGCTACTTCCCAATCCACGGAGGATATGGAAATCCCTGCAGAAGTTAATAAAGTTTCGACAGAAGTGCAGTAAGTTATGGCAACGGTTAAAGAAATCAAAGGAATGTAGAGAGGAATTCAAGATACGACACTGGTTTTTTGGTCTTTATCTTGTTATGCCTGTCTTGTTCAGAATTGTTTTCCCGGAGACGTGGAGTAAGTTATGGCAACGGTTCAGAGAAGCATTGAGGACACGATACTGGTTTCCTGCTCTTTATTTTGTCGTCCTTATCCTGTGCGCAATTGTTTTCTCGGGCTCTCTCCAGCGGTTGGCGTTCGGATGTTTGGGAGTTGCGCTCTGGCTTGGGACCGGATTCTTGTTCTCAGAACCTAGGTAAAAGATGAATTACAGTTCTCGTTATCCTAACAAAAAGGTAGTCCTTGAAGGCTGCAATGGTGAGTGGGCTCAAAAGCACTATCTGCCATTCCTCATTGAGAAGGCAATGATAAGGGATATTACACTGTGGGCGGTAGATATTCAACCAGACATAAAGCCAAGTTCCACCGATAGCCATAGCCTATGGCGAATTGCCGAAGGTAAGGGCAGAGCACACTACCTGAATGCAGATAAAGGCAGGGAATCACTTGGGGTACCCCGTAATGTTGATTATGTCTTTATTGTAACTCCTGACCGGTGTCATTGTGAGGTCGCTGAATTTTGGCTCAGTCGGCTGGGCATCGAAGGCAAGATCTTCATTGAAAAGCCACTGGATGCTTCTATACAAGCAGCCGAACAGTTAAAAGCAAATATTCCAAATAACAATGCTGTCTACGGTTTCGACCATTACCTCGTCTCGTTTTACCCGTTTTTGCGTCGCGTGCGTCAATATTTAGCTAAAATCGGTGATATAAAAAGCTTGGAAATTAACATCTTAGAGAATGATGCGATTCCACCACATCAAGTTCAGACGCTAAAAGAAGGTGTGATTTTTGACTTATTCCCTCACGTCCTGGCTGTGTCAGTAACAGTTATCGAGGAAAAATTGGCTCCTACTGAAGATATCTTACAAAAAGCAAAATTTGTAGACGGAGCACGTGCTAAATATAATGGCTGGCCTTTTTCCAGTGAGACATACGCTCGTATCAAACTTACCGTTAGCGATAAAGAGCTCACCAGTATGGTCGGCAAGGGGATTGGCGAAACACCAGACAAGCAGATGATCATTCATGGTACACATAGAGGAAAGATTGAGATCGACTTTCAAGACGATAGTTTCTCCATGAATGGTGAGCCAAAAAGAAACTTGGAATCAAAGCCTGTGGAGTTTTTTCTTGAGGCTGTTCTGGCAGGGAGCAGCATAGACTCTGTTCCTGGCGTTCTGAGCTTCGGTGCCGCTTTTGCAATCCTAGAACGGCTGTCGGACATCAGGGGCAACATTAATATGGGACCAGATTACGATATTGGGACGTTCCCTCCCTAAGCCGGCTTGACTATTATGGTCAATGGTAATGTGCCTTTGGCGAATCCAGTATTATGTCAAATAAAGTCATTGATTATTACACCTGTTGATAGTATACTGTCATTATATAGAGGGGGAGGTATTCCATGAAATTATCTTGTCTTCAAGAAAACTTAAATAGGGGGCTAAGCATCGTCGGGAGAGCTGTAGCCACTAGGTCCACTTTACCTATCACTCAAAATATCCTTTTATCCGCTGAGCAATCTCGTCTCAAACTGTCAGCCACTAACCTGGAAATGGCAATCACGTGCTGGATTGGCGCTAAAGTGAAACAGAAGGGAGACATAACTATACCTGCTCGCTTGCTCAGTGACTTTGTTAATTCCTTGCCCAACGACCTAATTGAAATCAATCTTCCCGCTAACAGTCGCATCCTGGAGCTTAAGAGCGGCCATTTTCAAGCTCATATTCATGGCATTGATGCCGCGGATTTCCCACCTATACCTCAGATAAACGATGGCATAACTGCCACCATTGAGGCAGCTAGCCTCAGGGAAGGAATTGCGCAGGTCGCCTTTGCTGCTGCCACTGAAGAATCCCGCCCGGTGTTAACCGGAATCAACACTGAGTTCGATGGTGAGCAGCTCAACCTGGTGGCTGCCGATGGCTTCAGGCTAGCTGTCCATAAGACAACTCTTAGTTCGCCAGTCAAAGAAAAGACTACGGTTATCATTCCTGCCAGAACTCTTAATGAACTGAACCGCCTTCTTGGTGAGCAAGAGGAGCCCGTAGAAATCACCGTAAACGAAAAAAAGAGTCAGATACTATTTCGCCTCAAGGATGCAGAGATAGTTTCCCAGCTTATTCAAGGTTCCTTCCCCAATTATTCCCAGGTTATTCCTCAGAGCTATACCACGCGAGCTGTAGTAGATATTAGTGAATTTCTGCGGGTTACTAAAATGGCCTCCATATTTGCTCGCGATGCCAGTGGCATAGTTCGCCTGGTCATTACCCCGGGTAGTGAACTCAATCCAGGAAAGGTAACTGTTTCAGCTCAGGCTGAAGAGGTTGGAGATAATGTTGGTGAAGTCGATGCTCTCACTGATGGAGAAGAGGCCAAAATTGCTTTTAATGTAAAATATCTTTCCGATGTTTTATCTGTTCTTTCTCAAGCTCAAGTCGCTCTGGAACTCACCACCCCCTCAAGCCCGGGAACCATCCGCCCTATAGGCGTGGACAACTATGTTCATGTGGTCATGCCCATGTTTGTCCAGTGGTAATAAATTTTAGCTTCGAGTAAATTGAGAATGGGGCGTCTGGTGCAAATTAGACGCCTATTCGTTTCTGGTGGACTAGGCTTCGCTTAGTCAATGCCCGGCTTCATACCGCCGAGCCTGGCAGTATTCACGGCAGGCTTCAAGCTGGGTTTGCAAGCTCGTCCCCTCCTTCCCTTGATCCTCGGTGCTGACTCTGCAGTAGAGAGCGGTTCTCATCTCTACCCCCCACTTTGATGTTCAGTTATCGCACACCTATCAATTTTGATAAGACTTTTATTTCGTCCTTGTCTAGGATCCTTAACCCGGTGTATGTACGCGGATTGAAACTGTGTGGTATCCCTAAATTTGAATAGCTAGCATTAATCTCCTCGAGTTTGACAACCTTTCTTCTTGTTTCAATTTCTTTGGTGTTATATGAGCCTATATATGGAGTGCCGTTCCATATGTGTTCATGCTTCCTAAGATTTCCTACTATTTCAACCAAAGCTATTAAACCCTTGGCTCCTTTTCCAAGTTTGACTTTGTGTCTACCCTTTTCATCTTCCAAAATCACAGTCTCGCCTGACAGTGCTCCTGTTTCATAGATGAATACCTTATCGCCAGCCGATGGTAGCTTTCTTGACCTTTGTTGCACATAAACCCTACACTGACTATTTCGGGACTCGTTAAGCGCTTGAGGATGGTGAATATTCACCCAGTAGTTCATTATTTGACCTCCTTTCAATGCTCTTTCTTAACCCCTTCCCACTTGGGCTTATTCCGCCCCGTTCTTGACCTTCAGTGCTTACACGGCAGTAGATAGTGGCTTTCATTTTTTCACTTCCCTAAAATTGATTTAATAAATTTACCAAAAAATGTGCCTAATACTGAAGCTACTGCATTAGCAACACCCATCCGTTTTTCCTGCAAGTACTTCTGTCCTTTTATTGTAGGCTGCATCCTGCCATGAAGATAGGCATCTCGAGCTCTAGTTATTATGTTACCCTGCACATCTACCGCAGCAATTAACCCGTTCCTGATAAAATGGCGCACAGCGCCTTCTTGGTCATACACGTTTCCAAGCCTATTGTCTTCTGACTTGCTCTGGAAATGACTAATGAGTACCTGTATATACTCGCCATGACCAGATGCATTCTTACCGCTATTAAATTCATCGTACATAAATTTCAATAACTCATCATATTTTTTTGATGTACTCATTTCTTAACCCCCTTCCATTTTGGCCTATTCCAATAAGGTGGATGCCCAACGATGTGGAGTGCCCCTAAACCATGAATCGTTTTCGGCTACATTCTTGATGGCTTCTAGAGCTTCTGTATTAGGTTTTCGATTTAAATTTGCCGTCATATTTAGCCTCTCCTGATTATTTCATGGGAACTTTCTTGCTCTAGCTATTCTAGCATCCAAGGCAAGCTATTGTCTTGAACTCATGCTATAATTAATTATGTGAAGTTCAGCGAACTGGTCAGACTTCTTAAGCGAAACGTGTTCGAGCTTATCAAGTAAAAAGGCTATGGAATTCCTTACAAATCCATGGGTTATCGGAATCGGAACAGCAGTCATTGCAGGAGTCATCGTAGCTCTGATTTTACACTTTGTATTCGGCATTTGGAAACCTAAATCAAGACCTGGTCAATTAACCACTCAACCAAACACTCAACTAACCACTACTATTCAGGAGAAGAATCACTCAACACCTCCTCCAGTACCGACTCAAGAGGCAACGAGCGATATCACTCCAAAGAATATCGAAAAGTACTTGGACAGTCTTCCGCCACTCCAGAGGGATTCAGCTGCTGAGAACTACAAAGGAATCAAAGTGTCGTGGAAAGTCAATCTAAGTGGCGCCACTACTCTACCAGGCGGAAAATTGCGCTTGCATATGTACCACCATGGAGACACTCTCTCTCTCCAAGTCGCCTGTACTGTAGAAGACCCTAAGCAGTATCCCATGTTACGTGTCATCAAGGGAACCCAACTATTCACCGTAGAGGGAGAAATTGAAGAGATTAACGCGATCACAATATCGCTAAAGAACTGCCGATTCTTCTTTTGAATTCAGTCCAAGCAACTAAGGGGAGACTCTCCGAACTATACCTATGTACGCATGGAAAGGCAAACATCCCTATGTTTGTCCAGTGGTAGGTAACTAGCTCTAGCACAAACTAACGTTTTGTGACTCCCTGACTCTATGCAAAACCCCTGTTTTGTCCTCAAACTCCCATTATGCCCCGACCCGTCCCAAGCATTTTAACGTCAAATTAATGTCAATTTTTGACTATCCAATCAACATGGAATTGCCGATTGGCACCTATATCATCACAGGTGAAGCAGTGGGTACTTGGTAAGAACATTGTTGAGCAAGAAAATGCCAAGCCAATACAGCACCAGTGGCAATACCAATTTAAGTGTTTTTGTTTTCACTAATCGAGCTTCTTTACTTGAATGGTACATCACATCTCCTCTTCTATTTAGTCCCTCATCAATGCGGATCAAGTTTATCGCAACAATATGAACACGCTATGAATCGGAAGTGAATGGCAGAAGAATCATACAAATGAGCCATTTCACCCCCTGTGCATCTTGGTCGTAGTGTGGCAGTATATGACGTCCTGGTCGAGAGACAGCCATAGGAACCTTTCTGGCGCTGGTTTTAGTGGCACTGTCTATATAGACAACAAGCCGGACAGATAGAGATCCAGAGCTCACCTCGAGGTCAAATTGCACATTTGCTTGTTTTGTTACCCAACATTTCTGACTATTGTGCAACTTGCCGAATCGCACAAGAACTCATTTGTTACACTCGATATATGGTAGACTGTGCTACACGTCTCGTATAGGGAGATGGGAAGCCACATGATTACAGGCGCGGTAATATGATGTCTCTTGATCAAAGGGATGCGAGTAATGATTGAGAAAATCATCTTAGAGATTAATGCACCACCCGAAAAAGTCTTTCAATTCCTCTGTGACTACCATAAGCACTACACTGAGGTTAGCAGGGACCACATAGAACGTGTAGTAAACATTAAGAACCCGGACCTCGAACATCCGGATGTAAGTTTCTACTTCAGACAGATATCGCCGATTACTGGAAAGGAGCAGAAGATTCGGGGTAAGGTAAGCCGGGTGGAGGTGAATAGGTACATTGGCACTGTGTTCTTGTTCCCCGTATCTCTTTTCCTTCCTAAGGTCGAAGAAATCCTAGAACCAGAAGGGGATGGTTGTTTGTTGATTACCAACCTTCACTTCACATTACTCTCGAAGCTCTTGAAGAAGAGTAGGCACAAGGTCACAGAGCACATCAGAAGAGAACTCGTGGAAACGAAGAACATACTTGAGGGACAGGTGACTGTTTGATACTCTGCCGACTTAATTCACCGTGTAAACCACTACACTTTTTAATGGTTTGTGTAGTACGCACTAATGCTGGACTTGGGCAAGAGCGAACACCGTCCTGAAAATGACTAAGGGACCTGCCTCGCTCCATGGTCAAAATCAGCCGGTGATATTCCCATCATTGCTGTAGCCCCGACTCTCCCAGTAGCCACGGAAACTCGTATCGGCGGATAGTTCGATTCGGGTGACCCACTTGGCCCATTTATAGCCATACTTGCCCTCAGCGACCACCTGGAAAGGGAAACCTCTATTTGGTGGCAAAGTGATGTCATTGTCCTTCAGAGCAATGATGATGTTCTTTTCTTGAATATAACTTAAGTCCAGGGATGTATACCCCTCGGGGTCATCAGCCGTATAAAATATGGCAATCTTGGCCTCTGGTTTTACCTTGGCATCGGCGAAAATAGAATTAAGAGTTGGGCCAGTCCATTTAGCAGTAAATCCCCATCCCTCCACACAGTCCAGGTCCACAAGCTTTGATATCTGTGGATATGCCAGTAAATTTGCATAACTCAGGTTCAGTGCATTATCTACCAGACCATCCACAACTAACCGATAGGTATCATTATTAATAACCTGTGTACCAGCCAAAGCATTGTTGCCCTGCTGACTAATTGGGGTCAACTTCTTACCCATGAATTCTGTAGCTTCTCCCTCGCTTAAAGGTGACGTGCAGGAAGGTTGGCTGAAAATGACCATTGAGACTAAAAGAGTAATTACCAAAGCGATTACTATTATGAATTTAACTTTCATTTATCCTCCTAAGCGGAAATATTCCATATATATCATTATTGCTAGCAAGCCTGCTCCAATCACGCCCAGAACACTGTTAGTCAACCATCTCTTAGATGGGCTCCTTTGCGATATTTTCAGCTTTATGTTAATGAAGACATGTAAGAGGAAGAAGAGGGCCAATGGTACATTAACAGCCCGATGAATGGCATCGGCCAGTCCACGATTCATCAGCCCAAAGGTAAGGCGATAAATTATTCCAGTTTGAGTAATGCCCCAACCGGAGACTACGGCAACTACTATGGTGGCTAATAAGGCCCAAGCACTTACTTCAGCAATTCGCTTTAAATAGACGTCGGTCTTCGCCGCGACAGTAACGACACGGTATGTTTCTCGCTTCATGCCTTGACCTATCCCAAGGAATTATCCTATCTTTTAGTGTAGCAGTTCGCCAATTTAGAAACCATAAAATCTAACAGCGAAAAATGACAAAATTGTGACGTCCATGGCTTTCTGAAATTCTGGAGTTAGAATGGCGATGCAACAGGAGGCCACAGCCTTGACGAAAACTGGATGACCAGAATGTCGATTCCGTCTATCTTTAATTTAATGGAGTTGAGATGGTTGAGCCACAATAATTACATTGCTGACAAGGGGATTGCACAATTGCACGTTTTGTTACCTCTGACGTAACAAAAGCCCAGGATGTGCAAGTTCTGACAATGCAATCAGGTAATTCTATTACTTGATATAGTAGATGACTTTTCGGAACAGTACCCGAACTTCTCTTTGAGAAGAAGCACCTATACCCAACCTTGTGATGGGTTATTGGTCTCTTACTCGAAATTTGTCCTGTAGTCTATCGTATTACGAAGCCATTCTGCAATTCGATATGGGCATAGTTTCAAACAATTCCTCGGTTAATCGGCATTACTCAGGGAGTTGTCTCAGCATGATGACTGGATTAAACTATTGACAAACAATACCTTCGACTTCACAGAGGTTTAGGTTGATGTTCAGTAAACAAAATAAAAAAACGCTACTGAGCGGTGCAGACCTGATAAGTGCTGAGGAGATTATATCCCTGCCTTGCAGTGAGGTTCTGGACCGCCTAGGTACCTCAACAATAGGGTTTACCACTGAAGAGGTAGAAAGGCGCCTGGAGACTTACGGTTTCAATGAGATTGCCAAAAAAAAGAGAGGCTCGATCCTCATTGAGTTTCTGTCACATTTTAAGAGTCCGCTGGTCATAATACTGATAACAGCGGGTATCGTGTCGGGTGTTTTAGGGGAGCATATAAATGCCATAATCATCCTTTCCATAGTTCTGGTGAGTGTCATTCTTGACTTCACACAGGAACATCGAGCAGAGACGGCTGCCGAGGCGTTGCGGAAAAGGGTAGCTACTACTGCTACCACCTTTAGGAATGGTACTAAGCAGGATATCGAGATTTCGGAACTGGTTCCCGGTGATGTAATTGTTCTTTCGGCAGGCGATATCGTGCCGGCCGACGCCAGAATAATCAGCGCCAGGGACTTCTTTGTTGACCAGTCCGCTTTAACAGGGGAATCCTTTCCCGTAGAGAAAACTGCGGAGTCGCTTACTAACGCTAATATCGCCGATTCAAATAAGTGGAATAACTACCTGTTTATGGGCACATCGGTAACCAACGGCACCGCTACAGCAGTTATTACCAAGACTGGCAGCTCTACTCAATACGGCGAAATTGTCAGGAAGAGCGTTGAGAGGAAACCTGAGACCGAGTTCGAAAGGGGGCTGAGGAGATTTGGTTTTCTCATTATGCAGGTAACCCTTTTCCTTGTCATAGTCGTGTTTTTCATCAATGCCTTTTTTAAGCGTGATGTATTAGAGTCACTCTTATTTGCTGTAGCTTTAGCCGTGGGATTAACACCAGAGTTGCTGCCAATGATTCTTTCCATAAATCTTGCTCGGGGTGCTGGTGCCATGTCCAAGAAAGGCGTTATTGTGAAGCGTCTGGCATCAATACAAAACTTTGGTAGCATGGATATCTTATGTGCTGACAAGACCGGGACGTTGACTGAAAATAGAGTCACTGTCATCCTGCACGTAGATATGGAAGGTAATGATTCGGAGAAGGTGTTTCTTTACTCGCTTCTGAATAGCCGCTACCAAACCGGACTTAGAAGCCCCCTTGATGAGGCTATAGTTAAGTATAAGGAGGTCAACACAGACCAATTCCAAAGAATCGATGAAATACCGTTTGATTTCGTTCGGAGACGACTTTCAGTCGTAGTCAGGGGGAATGAGGAGACCATTCTTATTACCAAGGGCTCTCCAGAAGAAATTGCCAAGGTTATTTTACACTACGAATCCGAAGGGGCAATACATGACCTGACGAGTGAGGTCAGCAGTAAGATCGAACGAAAATATCGTGATTTAAGCTCTCAGGGATTCCGAGTTCTTGGTGTTTCTTACCGAAGGATGGGAGAAAGCAAGGCGACCTATTCCATAAGTGACGAAAAAGATATGGTTTTTCTTGGGTTCATCGCTTTTACGGATCCACTTAAGGAAACTGCAGGGGAATCTCTGGAATTGTTGAGACAAGCTGGAGTAAAACTCAAAGTTTTAACCGGAGATAACGAAATTGTCACTGGCAAGATTTGTCAGCAACTGGGCTTTCAAGTACACCAATTCCGTCGCGGTATAAAATACGACGATACAGTTGGGCACGTAACACGCACTATTGAGATTGAACCTATTAACATTATTCGTAGCAGCGAAATTGAAGCAGTAAATGATGATGCCTTGGCCAAGCTTGTAGAACGAGCTGATATCTTCACCAGGGTTACCCCGGCGCAAAAGAACCGCATAATGAACGCCCTGAAAGCCAATGGGCATGTTGTGGGTTTTATCGGTGATGGTATCAATGATACGCCTTCAATGAAGGTGGCTGATGTCAGTATATCTGTCACGAATGCTGTGGACATCGCCAAGGAATCTGCAGATATTATACTCTTAAGTAATGACCTGAAAGTAATCAGTGACGGGGTGATGGAAGGCAGGAAGACCTTTGGTAACACCATGAAGTATATCATGATGGCAATCAGTTCCAATTTTGGCAATATGTTCAGTGCGGCTGGTGCATCACTGTTCCTACCATTCTTGCCTATGTTGCCAATACAGATACTGCTAAACAATCTCCTGTACGATTTAGCTCAACTAACTCTACCGACTGACAATGTTGACCAGACATACATCCAGCAACCACAAAGATTGCAGGCTTCCTTTGTTCGGAACTTCATGGTTGCCTTTGGGCCCGTCAGCTCAATCTTCGATTTTCTGACATTTTTTGTCTTGATTTTTGTCTTTAAGGCATCAGCACCGTTGTTCCAGACAGCGTGGTTTATTGAATCATTATTCACTCAGACATTGGTCATATTTGCCATAAGAACTACAAAAACACCCTTCTACCGGAGCAAGCCAAGCAAGCTTTTAGTGCTGAACATCGCAGTCATTCTTAGCCTTGCTTTGGTACTGCCATTTACTTTTGTCGGCAACTTTTTTAGTTTCGTGGCGCTGCCGCCAAAGTTCCTGCTAATACTAGGGATATTCATCGTGGCCTATTTGGGCTTGGTAGAAATCATGAAAATGTGGTTCTATCGAAGATATGCGGCGACAACGAGTCAATGAGGTAGCACTACAAAAATAGCATCCGCGCTTATATCAAATGTCTGCGACGGAAGAAATATAATATCGCCCCGATGATAACAAAAACAATTGCCAGTAACATGAAGAAAATCTGAGGGCTACCTTCACTTATGCCACCGTGGAGTATTGAATACATACCATAAAGACCAAAGACAACCAGAATGGGCAAACCGATGGCAAGCAGGACCGAGATGATGCGAATGCCGCGGTTGGCACGATAGCTGCTCAGAATAAAATCGGCATCTTTGAATACTTCAACAACCTCTCTATCTTCATCCAGACTCTGACATATCTTGTTCATATGATCCATGAGATCGCTATAATAGACGGTCAAATCTATTTTAGTGAAGCGCTTGAGCTTGTTTTCTAACTCTATCAAAAGTGTACGGGTCGGGAACATGATTTCTCGCTGGGTAATGATGTCCCGTCGTAGAATACTCAATTCGTGAGCTGCCTCGAGTTCCTCACTGAAGACATTGTCCTCTATATTGGATAGTGCGCTTGCGATTTTGTCTAAAACCGGGAAGTAACTGTCCAATAAGCGGTCCATAATTTGATATAGCACATACCCAGAGCCTCGGCTTAAATACTCCTGCCGAGTCTCCTCACTAAGCTCACACTCACGGAACATATCATCAATTATCTTAAGCTCTACAGGATGAAGCGTGACGAGGAATGTATCCCCGACGAATGCTGACCACTGTTTTCTTGTGCTTACCCGAGTTATCTTCTCATATACCTGGAAGTGGAAGATTATGAATAGATACTTTGGGTATTCTTCTATCTTGGAGAGCTGTCTGGTACTGAGGGAGTCCTCGAGGTCCATCGGGTGGAAATTATAGTGCTCTGCCAGATAGTTTGTTGCCTCTTTGGTTGGTTCTGCAATGTCAACCCAGGTTAGATCCCCATAGGTAGCTGTCTTTAAATTCAACTGTTTCCCTTCCGAATGTTTATTAGGCAGGACCATTTTGTATTCTCCCAATTATTTCGTCACATATTCTATCAGAAATTGATATTATCAATAAGCTAAGCGAAGGTCAGTCCACGTTCTCGATGGTGAACAAAAGCTTATCTTGCTAGTCTGGTGTAACAAGATAATGGTTTGTTACGTTCGACTTAACTAAGACGTCTCCCTTACCATCACATCAAATACAAAGCCTAATACTCAATCCTCTCAGAACTGCACTCTGCGATTCAAAATTTCAAAATAGTCTCATCGATCGGGCTGAGCCATTACAGATAGTTTTTATTATGGATAAACATACATCCCGATGTTTGTTCAGTGATAACTTGTTTGGTGTTCGATCAAGAACCTAGAAAAAGACTAAAAGATTGATAATTTGCAAGAGCGATTAAGCTAGGGCAAACCCACGAACACTATCACCAAGCCCGCCACTATCATTGCCACACCCAGAGCTAATAAACCAATCAATAGCTTCCTATTCATATATAAAATCCTTACCGCTTAGGTAGCTTGTATAATACGCTAACGCCAAACAAAAAGAAAGGACTGGCGCTGTAGTCAATAGCTAAACATTACGCATACAGCATGATGAATGCTATTTCGCGATAGGGAGGGTAAACGAAAAACGGCTTCCTTTTCCCAGTTCACTCTGGACTGTGATTTTCCCGCCATGGGCTTCCACCAGCCGCTTGGCAATAGTTAGCCCCAGACCACTACCTCCGGTGGCTCTAGCACGAGATTTATCCACTCTATAGAAGCGCTCGAAAATGTGAGGTAAATCCTCAGTAGGAATGCCTTCGCCTGTATCCGATACGCTAACCTCTACCCATTTACCTTTTGCACTAGCAGCGACATTGATAGTGCCTCCCTTGTGAGTGTAAGCTACCGCATTTTCCAGAAGGTTGTGCAGCACCTGGTTGACCCGTTGCCAGTCAATGTTAACCAGTGGCAGATTGTCAGGCAGGTCAAGAGACAACGATATTTCTTTAGCTGTCACCTTAGGCTGCCAGGGAGTTACTGCTTGCTTAACTAACTTGGTGATGTCTTCTGTCTGATAAACCAGCTTCAATTCGCCGGCTTCAGCGAGACTTAGCTCCTGGAGTTCATTAACCAGTCGTGAAAGCAGAGCTGTCTCTTCACTGAGGGAGTGGATAGTGGCGGCATCTGGCTTTATCACTCGATCCCGAATTGCCTCCAGATAGCCTTGAATATTAGAAAGTGGGGTTCTCAATTCGTGAGCAACATCAGCAACCATATTTCGTCGTAATTGTTCAGCGTGTTCTAGGTCAGCAGCCATGGAGTTAAAAGCTTGAGCCAGTGCTGCAACTTCACCTTCGCCCTGTAATTGAACCCTCTGGGACAAGTCTCCCCGTCCCAATCGCCGTGCAGCTTTGCCAAGGGCATCGATAGGAGATGTTATTCTCCGTGACAGGACAAAAGTCAATAGCAAGGCGATGGCAATTGCCACCGAGCCTCCTATGAGAAGAGAGCGATTAATTGACGTGGAGAGCCTTAAAAATGGAGCAACATATGGTTCTGCCGCTGGATCAGAGCTGATGTAGAGTTCTCCCAAAAATTGTCCGTGTAACGTCATATTGAGTGGACTTTCTTGTGAATCAGTGTAGTTCATCCCCAAAAATCCCCTTTTTGAATCACCTATAACTGTGCCGTTTACAGCGACCAATATAATATGTGTCCCAGAGACACCTAACGCTTCAACTACAGATTGGACATCATCCCAGTTTCCCTTATCTAGATAGTGAAGATATAGCTTGGACCGTATTTGATCAGAAAGGTATTGCGCGCTTATTGTCTTATAATATTCCATTTCTGTAGCGATGCGTTCGCTGACGAAGAAATATATAGTGCCAACGGTCACCAATATTATCACTGCGAAGGTCACTGCGAGACGAAACCACAACCGATGTGTCACTGTTCTCCCCCAACAAATTTATAGCCGACTCCATATATCGTTTTTATATATTTGGGGTGGGTAGGATCTAGCTCCAGTTTTCGGCGCAGGTTGAGTATGTGAACATCAATAGTCCGATCGAACCCTTCGAAATCATATCCCAAAGCCTCTTCAATAAGGTTTGCCCGGCTGAAGACCCTGCCCGGCTCTTTGGCGAGAACGCCCAATAACTTAAATTCAATACTGGTCAAATTGAGTGATCTACCGGCAAACCATGCCTCATGTGTCGTAAAATTCATGCTGAGTTCACCACTCCTAACCTCCTCAGGGCCGCGCTCTCCGGGAAGACGTCGTAGCACTGCTCGCACTCGAGCCACTAGTTCTTTAGGGCTAAAAGGCTTGGTCATATAGTCATCGGCGCCTATGTCCAGGCCCGTTAACTTGTCCTGGTCAGTAGTCCGGGCAGTGAGCATAATAATTGGTACATCGGATTCATGTCTCAAGGTACGACAGACCTCAAGTCCATCGATGTCTGGCAGCATAAGGTCAAGAACAATGAGGTCGGGGTAGTTTTCGTGAGCTAAACGCAGAGCTTCAACACCATTATAAGCAATTAGAACCTGGTAGCCGTCACGGTCTAAATAGAGCCTGACCAACTCCACAGTCTTTACATCGTCATCAACTACCAAAACTTTTTTGCCTGCCATCCCTAACCTCGTAGTGATCCTTCAAGCCCCCTAATGTTATATCAGAAATGTTAATAAATTAATATGAAAAGTTTTTCGTAATGCTGTTGCCATCTCAATGTTTTTAGATTGACGTGCCTATATGGGCAGGCTATAATCCATTCCGAGACGGAATATAGGACAAGGAAACGAAATTATTTCCAAACCCGATTACAAATGGTGACAATTTGCTACTTTCGTTCAATGGTGGTGGAGCTTGCTTTAGTGGAGGTTTGTGATTGAGGCGTGTGTACCCCACGTCCCAGTAAACGTGGGGTTTTATTTATCTGCAACATGAGCGAAAATCCTTTTAGAAAGTTAGCACTGTAAGAATTCTAATCAACTTGGTGGCGTGAGATAGAGAATTTTATAGATAACAGGAAACTGGAAATGGTAAATAGAATTGTGGAAGGAGAGAACAGAAATTTGAAAATAAAGCGCTTACAGAAGCTGCAAAACTCAATCGCCCAAAGAGAATTCGATGCTCTCCTACTTTCTCAGCCGGAGAACCTCCGCTACCTGTCGGGATTTACCGGCTCCGGATGGCTACTCATCTCAAGACGGAAGGCTATTTTAGTTCTTGACTTTCTATACGTGGAACAAGCTAAGGGAGAATCACTAGGTTTTGAAATTATCCAGATTAAGCAAGAGTTGCATGACTGGCTTCCTGGGCTGGTCTCAGATTCGGGGTGGCACAAACTAGGATTCGAGGCAAACTTTGTTTCTTATGATAGTTATCACAAGCTCAGCGAGGCCATAAAGACCAAGCAAATTAACCTTGAGCTTATTCCTACCACAGGCATAGTAGAACAGCTTCGCTCTAAAAAAGAGCCCGAAGAACTAAGATTTATCACAAAAGCAGTAGAGCTAGCCGATGCTGTTTTTGAACAGGCAAAAGCGATAATTCGCCCTGGTATAACGGAAAAGGAGATAGCCTGGGAGATAGAAAAAAACCTTCGTCAAGAAGGCAGTGAAGGGATACCTTTTGAAATAATTGTGGCTTCAGGTCCAAATTCAGCTTTGCCTCATGCTCGACCTACCGAGAAAACAATTTGCTCTGGTGAACCAGTATTGATTGATATGGGAGCCAGAATCAATGGTTATTGCAGCGACCTTAGTCGTACTTTATTTTTGGGCAAAGCAGACACAACCTTCCGGGAAATTTATAATATAGTTCTCAAAGCACAGGCTACCGCTATAGAAAGAATTGAATCCGGTATGGATGCTTCGCAAGCAGACCGACTGGCGCGAAGTGTTATTGAACAAGCTGGCTATGGAGCTGCTTTTGGACATGGTCTGGGACATGGTGTGGGGCTAGCTATACACGAATTTCCCAGGCTTGGTCTCAGTTCTTCTGATTCACTTGCAGATGGCATGGTTTTTACCGCCGAACCAGGAATTTACCTTGCAGGACAGGGTGGTGTTAGAATTGAGGATATGGTAGTTTTGGAAAATGGCAAGGCCAGAGTGCTCACCAAGGCAAGTAAGGGTACCTAGAAGATATCGATTTTTTCAGCAATCAGCAACAAAACTAATGCTGAGGGCAGAGTGTTTAACCAGGAGGATACTAAATGATTGATGCCGGAGAATTGAGAAAGGGAGTCGTCATAGAGCTAGATGGCGAAATATACCAAATCCTGGAATACCAACATGTTAAGATGCAGCAAAGGCAGCCTGTAATTAAGTTGAAACTTCGTGGTGTTCGTAACGGGAATTTCATCGAGCGGAATTTCCAATCAGGGGATAAAATTGCAACAGTATTTTTGGAACATCGTCCTGTCCAGTACCTTTATAGCGATGGCGACCTCTACTACTTCATGGATAACGAAACCTATGAGCAGATTGTGTTAACTTCTGCTCAGATAGAAGATGACAAAAATTATCTAAAAGAGGGCTTGATGTTAGAGATTCTGACCTGCAAAGGGGACACAGTAGCCGTAGAGTTACCTGCTTCGGTAGAGCTTCGGGTTACGGAGACAGAGCCTGGCTTCAAAGGAGATAGAGCCACAGCAGGCACTAAGGCAGCTAAACTAGAAACTGGAGTAACCATTCAGGTTCCTCTTTTCATCAATAATGGTGACATCATTAAAGTCCATACACGCACCGGGGGATACCTAGAGAAAGTTAGCTAAGATTTAGGTAAGCTAATTGATAAAGGCTGATTTACATATCCATACTTGCTATTCTATAGATTGCCTTACACCTCTGGAGCAAATAGTAGAACGCTGCCTCAAGTTAAATATAAATTGTATTGCTGTAGCGGACCACAACACTATTGCTGGTGCCTTAAAGTTAAAAGGAATTGCCCCGTTTAAAGTAATTGTTGCCGAGGAAATCTTAACGCCTATAGGCGAAATAATGGGGCTTTTTCTTAATGAAGAAGTCCCCAAAGGATTGCCTATTCAGGAAACAATATCTCGAATCAGAAGCCAAGGCGGCCTAGTGGCTATTCCCCATCCATTTGGCAGGTCGCTGCCTTGGAGTGCTAACAGACTAACCTCGACGGAAGTTTTATCCCAGGTTGATATTATTGAAACCTTTAATTCTCGCACACCTTTTTCTAATAGCATCGCTAGAGCAAGGAAGTTAGCCAAAGAACAGCGAAAGGCTGCCAGCGCTGGCAGCGATGCCCATACTTTAGGCGAAATTGGCCGAGCATATGTAGAAATGCCCGAATTCGATGGACCTGACGACTTTCTAAATTCTTTATCTCAGGGCAAAATATTCGGGCAAAAATCCAGTTATTTAACTCATTTTGCTAGCACGTGGGCCAGGATAAGGAAACATATATTTGGGGACTCTTCGCGAAGTTTACCATGAGCTTGTTGAGGAAGGTAAAGCGAACTCTTGTTGAACATTGGTTGGTTTTCCACAGGTAGAGATGAAGCTGCCCGACAGCTTTTGCAAGCTGTCCAGGATAAGATCCGCAGTGGCGACATTAATGGGAAAATCAGCTTCGTTTTTAGCAACCGGGAACCTGGCGAGTCGAACGAAAGTGACCTATTCTTTAAGCTGGTTCGGAGCTACAACATTCCTCTTGTCTGCTTATCTCACAAAAAGTTCAAGGCTGCTAGAGAGGAAGAAGGTTTGGGTAGCAAGAAAGAGTGGCGTATCAAATACGATAGAGAGGTAAATAAGAGGATTAAATCATTTGCTCCCGACCTTTGTGTTCTAGCCGGCTATATGCTCATCGTGAGTGAAGAGCTATGCTACCAATACGATATGATCAACCTTCATCCCGCGCCTCCCGGTGGACCTACGGGTAGCTGGCAGAATGTAATCTGGGCATTGATACAAAATAAATCTGACACTGCCGGAGCAATGATGCATCTGGTTACCATTGAACTGGATAGGGGTCCGGTGGTTAGCTACTGCCACTTCTCTATTAAAGATGAGCCCTTTGCTGAATATTGGCGGAAGGACGACGAAAATATGCTGTTTCGGCTTATCCGCCAGCACGAACTTGCCCGGGAATTCCCTCTTATTACCTTGACATTACAATCTCTGAGTCGGGGTGAGGTCAGCATAAAGAACGGAAGAGCAGTTGATGCTCAAGGAAAGTTAATTAGGGGCTACAACCTCAGTGATAAGGTAGATGAAGAGGTGAGGAGAAATTTGAGATGAATTTAATTTGTTTTGACCTTGAGGGCCCTTTAGCTTCCCAAGATAATGCCTATGAACTGATGAAGCTATTCCCCCGTGGTGGTAAGATTTTCGAAGTCATCAGCCGTTATGATGATTTGCTGGCCTTAGAAAGACGACCTGACTATGAGCCGGGAGACACGCTTGCTCTCATCATTCCTTTCCTGGCTTATCACGGGATAGAAGAGGAACAAATCGCGGCTATGGGGCAGAAAGCTGGGTTAACCCCAGGGGCAACTATATTAATCGACAAACTTAAATCTCGAGGATGGTACATATTTTGTATTAGCACTAGTTACGAACAATATGCCTTCTCTGTTACCCGAAGACTGAGCATACTCAGCGAGAATGTAGCTTGTACTTCCTTTCCCTTGGCGCAGATTCGTAAGCTATTAAGCCAAAATGAATTCGCCTTCCTGAAGCAAACCGAACAAGAAATTGTGAACCTCAAGCCTTTTGCTGACGATACTAGAATAAAGGAATATCTGGACTATTTTTATTGGCAGAAATTGCCTCAAACGAGGTGGGGAAGAATTATAGGGCAGGTGAAACCTGTAGGGGGGAGACGCAAGGTAGAAGCACTGGAGAACTTTAGCACCAAGATGGGAAAACCACTTTCTCGTTGGACGGTGGTGGGGGATAGCATCACAGATTTCAAAATGCTCCAAGCCGTGAACAAAGCAGGTGGCTTAGCCATTGCTTTCAATGCTAATGAATATGCCTTACCCTATTCCACTCTGGGTCTAGCATCGGTAAGTTTATATGATTTGTGGATAGTTCTAGAAGCTTGGGAGAAAGGTAGCCGCCAGGATGTTGAAAGAGTGGTCAAAGAGAATGAGAAAGCTGGGGGGGCAAGAGATAGAGGATGGTTACATTGGCTAGACGGAACTCAAGATATAACGCCTGCTTTGGAAATCCATAAAAGGATCCGCCGCCTGGCTAGAGAGGAAGCCGCCAAACTGGGCTAATATTACTTAATCTCGCCTTCCGGTCTCACGGAAGATCCACACAAAGGCAACAATAGCAATTATGGAAACGACAATAATGGTAATTAAGCCTGCTTTGCCCAGCCCACCGAATGCCTCACCCACTGCATAAGTTGTAGTACTTGCCTCCATCCAGTTCGTCATCCCAGCTATCATCCTACCAGTTAATACTAAAAGACACTGTGGCCCTTACAGGCAGCACCATTTAAGCTGGCTAATCTGACCCAGACCTTAGACGCTGTCGGCTTTATTTCTTGGCTGGCTTGCTCAGTATTTCATCTATAATGCCGTATTCCACCGCTTGTTCAGCGCTAAGATAAAAGTCCCTATCGGTGTCGTGGGCAATCTTTTCCACCGGTTGGCCGGTGTGTTTAGCTATGATATTACGTATCGTTTCCTGTATCCTCATTATTTCCCTGGCCGCAATCTCAATATCCGCTGCCTGCCCTTGAGCACCGCCAGCGGCCTGGTGCAGATGTATAGTGCAATTAGGTAAAGCGTACCTCTTCCCTTTGGTTCCGGCGCAAAGAAGCACGGTACCCATGCTAGCTGCCAAACCAACACAAATGGTAGATACAGGGCAGCGAAGAATCTGCATAGTATCGTAAATGGCTAACCCAGCACTGATAATGCCGCCTGGGCAATGGACATAAAGGTTTATGTCCTTTTCCGGGTCTTCCCTCTCCAAATAGAGGAGCTGAGCAATAATAAGATTAGCTATCTGATCATTGATCGGTGTACCCAGGAAAACGATTCTCTCCCTGAGCAGGAGAGAGTATATGTCGAAAATACGTTCCCCCCGAGCACTGGTCTCCGTCACAGTAGGAATTATCACTTGAAATTTTGTCTCCATCATTCCTCCTTTGTCATATTCCCAGTCTTGCCGATGGCTATTTGTAGTAATTGGTCCATCGTCTTTTGAGTACGCAGAGATTGTTCAATTGATTGCTTAATTTGGGGCAGTGAGAAGAATTGCTTTGCTTTCTCTTTATCCTCAGCATCATTGATGATCTCAGCTACCTTATTATCTACTTCCGAAGAACTAATTGCAATCTTTTCCTGTTCAGCTAATTTTTCCAAGACAAGACTCTGAATAAGCCGTTTTTTGGCTATAGGACGCAATTCTTGTTTAATTTCCTCCTCAGTCTTATTAGCTCTCTTCAGGTAATCAGTTATCTCTCTAAAGCCCAAGCGCTGTGCCTCGTTTCTGAGAAGTTCTGTAATTTCCTCGTCCTCCAGAATAGGGGGATAGTTTACTTCACTGATTTCCACCAGAGCGTCAAGCGCCTTTTGCTGCAACTCCAAGCGATTCCTGGCCTCAGCTTTAGTTTTTAAATCAGCAGCCACTTTTACCTTCATATTTTCCAGATTATCATAGCCAGCGCCCTTAGCTAATTCATCATTAAGCTCTGGCAATTGTTTCTCCTTTATTTCGGTGACGATTACTTTGAAAGTGCCTTCTTTGCCACGCATTTCTTTAATAGGGTAATCATCAGGAATAGTCAAATTGAAAGTACTTTCTTTATTTTTCTCAGTGCCTTCCAAATGAGCGGCAAATCCTGGCACAGGTGAACGTGAATCCTTATCCATTTCATATAATATGTCTTTGTGATTTAACCACGGCTTCCCATCTGCATTAGATTGGATGTCCATAGTCACTAAGTCACCTAGCCTAGCAGGGCGGGCTACAGGCACCCATGCCCCCTGTCGTTCCCGGAACTCTACCATGGCCGCAGTAACTTCTTTCTCGGTGATTTCTATTACGGGGCTGGGTTCCAGTTTCATGCTATGGTAATCACCAAGTTTAACTTCAGGTCTGAGAGACACTACGGCTTTGAAAATTAAAGGCTCTCTTTGAGTAACCTCTATTTGTGGTCCGGCAATTGGTTCAAGTTTCTGTGACTCGATCGCCTGTTTATAAAGCTGTGGTATTAGATGCTCCAATGCCTCATCCAACAAGTTCTTCTTTCCTATGTGCTGTACCAGAATGGCTCGCGGTGCCTTCCCTTTGCGGAAACCAGGTATGGACACCTCATTAACCAGGTGATGATAAGCCTCATCCAGTGATTTATCTAACTCACTAGCTTCAGCCTCTATGTTAAGAGATATCTGGCAATTCGCCAAGTTTTCTGTGCTTACTTTCATGTCTTAATCCTTATCATCATGGGCGAAGAATCTCGTGCTTTAGCTTAAGGTTTAGCTCATCAAGCTGATGCTTGTCAACATAAGAGGGACTATCGAACATGACATCCACGGCATTCTGATTTTTCGGGAAGGCGATAACCTCCCTGATGCTCCGCTCTTTAGCAAGAAGCATCGCTACGCGGTCAAGTCCTATAGCAATGCCGCCATGTGGTGGCGCCCCATATTCCAGTGCTTCCAATAGACATCCAAATCGGCTTTCCATTTCTTCTTGGCTATAACCAAGGAGGCTGAACATCCTCTCTTGAAATTGTCGTTTATGAATCCTGATGCTACCACTGCCAAGTTCACAACCATTGCACACTACATCATAATGTTGACCACGGACCTTAGCTGGTTCTTTATCGAGAAACACCACGTCTTCCCATCGAGGAGCGGTAAACGGATGGTGCATGGGTTCCCAACGATTCGTGTCCTTATTCCATTCCAAGAGAGGAAAATCAACTATAAAGGCAAAAGCCAATAAGTTAGCATCAGCCAGATTAAGCCGCTCTCCCATCTGGCGGCGTAATTCATCAAGTGTCTTATTGACTACTGCCGGTTTATCAGCGATGATAAGTAGAAGATCGCCAGGCTTTGCCGCGAATCTATTGGCTATTTCTTCTAACTGGCCAGAGGTTAAATATTTAGCAGCCGCCGATTTCACTTCATCTAAGGTTATTGTCTCACCTGTAAAAGCCATGGTCACCAAACCTTGGGCACCACAACTTTTGGCTATATCAATTAATTCATCGAGTTGATGGCGAGTATAATGACCACAACCGGGAACACATATGCCTTTTACCTTGCCACTGTTGTCGATAGCCGAACGGAAAACTTGGAAGTCTGTGTTGGCGGCGATATCAGATATATCTTTGATCTCTAGGCCAAACCTGATATCCGGTTTATCTGTGCCATACCTCTCCATTGCTTCCTTATAGGAGAGGTGAGGAAAAGGCTCTAGTAATCGCATATCGGGCTTAATAGTCTTCACAAGTGAGGTAAAAAGTTTTCCCATTAGCTGCAATATATCCGGCGCCTCAGCAAAGCTCATCTCCAGGTCAAGTTGTGTGAACTCGGGCTGGCGATCTGCCCGGAGGTCTTCGTCTCTGAAGCAACGAGCTATCTGGAAATACTTGTCAAACCCAGCTACCATGAGTATTTGCTTGAGCTGCTGTGGAGATTGAGGCAGAGCATAAAATTTGCCAGGATTGACACGGCTGGGTACAAGGTAGTCCCGGGCTCCCTCCGGGGTGCTCTTAATCAAGATTGGTGTTTCAATTTCCACAAAGCCCTTGGCGTCGAGGAAATCACGAATGAACTTTATCACCTTGTAGCGTAACAGAAGATTTTCCTTCATCCTCGGTCTTCTCAGGTACAAATACCGGTTTTTGAGGCAAAGTGATTCTTCAACTTCTTCATCTTCACTTATGTAAAATGGCGGCGTTTTCGATGGATTCAGGATGACAGCCTCTCTAGCGATGACTTCTATATCTCCGGTAGCCAATTTGGGATTCTCCGTCCCCTTAGGTCGCGTGGCAACTTCTCCAGTAACCTGAATTACATACTCGCTACGGAGCGAACCAGCTACCTCGTATGCCTCCTGTGATACCTGGGGATTGAATACTACCTGAACTATGCCTTCCCGGTCACGCAGGTCAATGAATACCTTCCCGCCATGATCACGACGCCGGTGCACCCAGCCAGCTAAAGTTACCTTCTGTTCGGCATGGTTTTCCCTCAGTTCCCCACAATTATGGCTTTTAAACAAAGATCCTCTCCTTTTCCAAACTGCTCATTATAGCGTATAAAAGAGTGGGCTTTCAATGGAACAAAGAGGTCACGGCTCCGCCAGCTCCCGAAGAACCGTTAACACATCCACCTGAGGCACATCGCTACGAATTACTGCTTTGCCGATATTTTGTAACAGTACCCAGCGAATTGCCTTTCCTTTCACTTTTTTATCCAGTTCCATGGCCCTGGTTATCCCAGTAATGCTCAATTTGAGATTGCTGCGCTTCGCTCGCAATGACGTGGGCAGGCCGAATTTTTGCAATAGGGCTTGTTGGCGTTCCACTGCCGCTGAAGGCACAAGACCCAATCTTTGACTGAGCTTAGCAGCGCCCATCATGCCAATGGCTACCGCTTCTCCATGAAGAAGGCGCTTATACTGAGTAGCCGTCTCCAAGCCGTGAGCGATGGTATGCCCATAATTTAAGATGGTGCGTTTCCCTGTCCTTTCTTTTTCATCCTGGCTGACAACCCGAGCCTTGATAGCAGCGCTGCGAGCAATAGCTTTGGTAAGCAATTCTGGCTCCAGTTTCATCACCTTATTAACATTGGTCTCCAGAAACTCAAAAAATTCCTTATCTAAAATCAAGCCATGTTTAATAACCTCAGCCCAGCCTGAGGTTAACTCACGCTGAGGCAGAGTGGTAAGAACCTGAGGATCAGCCAAAACCAAGTTAGGCTGATAGAAGGCGCCAATAAGGTTTTTACCCTCAGGATGGTTAACCCCAACCTTGCCCCCAATGCTAGCATCAACCATAGCTACCAGACTGGTCGGTACTTGTATCCAGGGCATGCCTCGTAGGAAAGTGGCCGCGACAAAACCCGCTAAGTCACCAACTACACCCCCACCCAAGGCGATGATAATATCATCTCGCTCCGCTCGATGCTCGACAAGGAAATCATAAATCCTGATAGCATAGTCCATACTTTTCGTTTCTTCACTCGGCGGCACTACCAAGGAGTTAATGGCAAAACCAGCATCTTTGAGGATTCCCTCAACTTTGTTGCCGTAAAGAGAGAAGACATTGTCGTCGCTAATTATGGTGGCTGTGCCAGATAGAGCAGTTTGCTTCATCTTGTCACCGAATTTATCCAATAAACCATAGCCAACAAAGATAGGATAACTTTGAGTAGCAGTCTTCACTATGCAAGCAACATCCTTGTCACTTGAAGCTGAAAGCTGAAAGCTATCAGTGTGATGAAGCAAGCTTGAAGCCCTTATCACCTCCTCTGCTACTTCACTGACACTTAAACCGTCAGTATGGATTGTCCAATCCGCTTTGGCATAGTAAGGCTGCCGGGAGGCTTTAAGCTGCCTGATGCGTTCCAGGGGATTATCAACAGCTAAAAGGGGACGAACTTCGGTCTCGGGACTACGAGCAGCCTCACGGAATAAGCGCTCATAGATTGTCTCAGGTTTAGCCTCCAAGCAGACGATTACCCCGGTTTTGGCCAGCAGCTCATAGTTTTGTAAGTCAACTATGGCACCACCGCCAATAGCTATAACTGTCTGCCTTTGTTGGCAAGCTTTTCTGATCATTTCGCGTTCCAGTTCCCTGAACTTGCCCTCGCTATCTTGACGAAAAATCTCAGCGATAGGCTTGCCAGTTTGTCTAACTATCTCATCATCGGTATCCAGGAAATCCCAATTTAATCTCAGGGCTACCTCCATAGCCACCAGAGATTTACCGGTGCCTGAGAAACCTGTAATAACGAGATTGGTTATGCGCCTGTCCACTTTCATATAGTTATCTTTTCAGTATATTGAAAAATCCAGATTAGAGCAAGGATTAGCTTTGCACTTGAATGACTGCCAATTAACCTATTTATCAGCGATTTTTCCCAGAGTGCAAACTCATGCTATACTTCACGAATTCGACTATAAAGTTACTAGAGAAAAGAGCAATGGTTATAAAGATGTTAGTGGTCGGGCCTTTTGCCGCCAACTGCTATATCGTTGGTTCATCTTCAACTAAGCAAGGAATGATTATTGACCCCGGTGCTGAAGCTGAGACTATTTTGAGAACGGTGCAGCAAACGGGATTATCCATATCCTTAATCGTGATAACCCATGCCCATATAGACCATGTTGGTGCCCTTCGCGAAGTTCAAGAAAAGACCCATGCCCAGTTTGCCATCCACGAGGCAGAGAAAGGATTATTGCTTACCGCTCCCATGCGTATGCTAACATCGCTCGGCCTCTCTCCTGTCAAATCACCTCCTCAGCCGGATAGGTTACTCAAGGACGGCGATCGCATAGATATAGGCGACTTACATTTTGAAGTTCTTTATACCCCAGGACATAGTTCTGGTGGGATCTGTCTTTCAGGGCATGGAGTAGTCTTTAGCGGTGATACTCTGTTTAATCTTGGCGTTGGCAGGACCGACTTTCCTGGTTGCAGCCATGAACGTCTGATGAAGAGCATTCAGGAAAAACTTATGGTTTTGCCTGATGAAACCATTGTCTATCCTGGCCATGGACCACCCACCACTATCGGCGACGAGCGACGGGGAAATCCTTTCCTCCAGGATTATCTTGTCTAGAGACTTCTTCGGGATATATTGCGTAGATAATTACCGTAATTTGCTAGCGTCTCTTTTAAGTTATCACCGCCGAACTTTTCCAGGCAAGCATCAGCCAGAACAATGGCTAACATGGCTTCGGCGATTACTCCAGCGGCCGGAACAACACAAATATCGCTGCGCTCGTAGTGAGCCTTCGCTACCTCTCCACTGCGAAGGTCTATAGACGGTAAAGGACTAGCCAATGTAGCGATAGGCTTGATTGCTGCCCTAACTATCATGTTCTCGCCATTGCTTATGCCACCTTCAATGCCACCGGCACGGTTGGTGACACGTCGCCAAGGGAGACCCTTCGCTTTGCTAAGGGGGTTAGGTTCGATAACGTCGTGAGCTTGCGACCCTTTAAGCTCGGCTAGAGCAAATCCTGCTCCGATTTCCACCCCTTTCACGGCATTGATGCTCATTATCGCCTGGGCAATCCTGCCATCGAGACGGCGGTCCCAGCTAACATGGCTGCCCAATCCGATGGGGACGCCAGTAGCAATCACCTCAAAAATGCCACCCAACGTGTCGCCATTAGCTTTAGCCTCATCAATGGCTGCCATCATCGTCTTTTCTAGTTTAGCATGGGCACAACGGACTGGGGAGGCTTCTATCTTCTGCCAATTTATCGAACTTGCTTCCTCTCGTTCCCAGTGATGTTGCCCAATTGCCACAGTGTGACTATGAACAGCGACACCCAACTCCTCCAGAAATCTCCGGGCGATGGCTCCGACAGCTACTCTGGCCGTTGTTTCCCGAGCACTGGCTCTTTCCATAATCGGCCTGATGTCATTGAGACCATATTTAGTTACTCCGGCTAGGTCAGCGTGTCCTGGACGAGGACAGGTTATAGGCTCGACTTCTTTTTCTATTGGAGAAATGCTTAACTGTTCCTGCCAGTTTTGCCAATCTCGATTGGTGACAAAAAGTACGATGGGGCTACCGGTAGTGAGTCCATAGCGAACGCCAGCCATGATTTCCACTTTATCTTCTTCGATCTTCATGCGGGGACCACGCCCGTAGCCCTGTTGACGGCGCTTGAGTTCCTTGTTGATATAGTCTTCTTCCAGGGAAAGGTCAGCCACCATCCCTTCTGCTATGGCTACCAAACTCTTCCCGTGGGATTCTCCGCCAGTAAGAAAGCGAAATTGTCCCATCAGCTTTGATATAGAAATAGAGGTTGGGGATAGTTATGGCTTAAGACTTCCAATAAAATCGTATCCTGCGCGCTCAAACCTGATATCCTCGTCTTTATGGCATCGACAAGCCCTGACAGCAACCTCCCTATTAGTCCAGGTTGTTTATAATACTCCACTACGGGAGCTTTGATGCCAGCCAATTGTGCTGCCAAATTTATGGCTGTATCCAGATCACCTAGCTCATCAACCAGACCCAATTCTTTGGCTTTGGTACCACTGTAAAGTTGCCCCGTAGCCAAATTTTGGACTCCTTCCCGGCTTAACCCTCTTCCCTCAGCCACCACATCAATAAATCCCTGGTAATACCCATCAACCATCTGCTGCATGATTGCCTCTTCCTCCGGCGTCAGCTCTCTCAATCCCCAATACATGTCCTTATACTTGCCGCCCTTAAAGATTTCTATCTGGATACCCAGCTTATCCAAGAGCCCCTTAACGTCTATTGCTGCAGAAATAACTCCGATGGCCCCCGTCTGTGTGGTCGGCATAGCAACAATCTTATCCGCTGCGGTTGAGATATAATAGCCGCCTGATGCAGCCATTTCCCCCATGCTCACCACAATGGTTTTTGTCTCTTTAGCTCTTTCTATCTCCAACAAGATTTCCTGGCAGGGCTCTATCTCACCGCCAGAGCTCTCAATATGGAGGACAATCGCCTTGACTGCCTTATCTGCTTCCGCTTTCGATAAATAGGACCTCACCAAGTCCGGGGTAATGGTCGAGCCAGAGGACAATGAAGAATCCCCGGTGGTAATAGTCCCACTGAGTGAGATTACAGCAATTTTACCTGCTGCCGGCCTGGAAAGTAAGATAATGGGAACTAGTATCGCCGCGAGCAATGCCAATACGCACACGCTGATAATGATTATTCTTTTTTTCACGATTTCCCTCCTGGCAATCTTTCCTTAGCTTTATCAAACATTATGTCAACTGGAGCTTCCTTATCTGTCCACAGCTTGAAGGAAGCTGCTCCCTGATATACTAACATAGGTAAGCCGCCAAGTATATTGGCCCCGGCCTTTTGTGCTAGCTTTAACAGGGGTGTTAGCCAAGGATTGTATACCACGTCATATACCAAGACTCTCTTAGGAATTACTTCAAGGCTCAAAGGTGATTGTCCTTCTTGAGAGCTGTCCTTCATCCCTATGGTAGTGCAATGGACTATTAAATCGCAATTGGCAAAAGTTTTAGCTGAGCTTAGACTCTGCCACTGAAAAGCAGTGACCCTTGGCTTCACATCCTTCGGGCTTTGTGAAGTTTCTTTTAGAGGCTTCACCAGATTTTCGGCCAGTGCACTAGCTCGCTCAAAGATACCATCAGTGATAGCTAGTGAGGCTACTTTCCTTTGCACCAGAATAAAACCCACTGCTCTACCCACCCCGCCAGCACCCAACATAACTACCTTTTTCCCTTCAGGGTCAATGTGTCCTTCTTTGGTTAACGCCTCAATAAAACCATGGGCGTCAGTATTAAAACCCAGAAGCCTATCATCTTTTTTGACTATGGTATTGACAGCACCGATCAAATTTGCCAGGTCATCAACTTTATCCAATAAAGGTAAAACTGCCTCTTTATAGGGCACCGTTACATTAGCTCCAACATTTTGAGGTTTTTTTAAATCATTCACTGCGGTTTGAAGCTGGGCTGGGTTTGTCTCCCAAGCTTCATAGCGAATATCAAGTCGATAATGATCCAGAGCCGCCTGCTGGAAATAAGGAGATATAGAATGCTTAAGGGGATAACCGATGAGACCTATGTATTTCGACATCTTAAGGTCCTTCACTATTGCTCAAGCGGTGGCTATCCAGAAAACCCTGGAGGATAAAGGCTGCTGCTATTGCATCTACTTCGGCTTTAATCGGGAAATGATGATTTCTGGCTCTCTTTTTTGATCCAGAGCGCAGTTTACTTCCCTGACCACTAGCCTCCGTCTTCAAACGCTTGGCAGCCTTGGTGGAGAGTCGCTCATCCCATAGTTGTACATCAAGCTGATGGAGATTGCATTGCTTTGCTTGCCCTGATAATTTGTCTGTGAAAACTGTTACTTTGCCGGCTTGTTTTCCTAACTCGCCGCTTAAGTGGCGGGGCAAGCCCACCACAATACGCTCTACCTTATGCTGCTCCACAAGCTTAAGAATCTCATTTATAAGGGCATCTTCGTCTTTACTAGCCAGTACGGTTAAAGGAGTAGCTAAAATCCCCTGGGGATCGCTTATAGCCACCCCGGTTCTCTTATCTCCGACATCTAGGCCTAAGCTGCGCATTTCACCCTTCAAGAAATTATAAATTAAACATCAAAGGTTAATTCTTAACTTTCCCATTTGTCATTTTAACCTTTGTCTCTGGAATTTTTATCTCTTTAGATAGAGGAGAGCTTGCTGGCAATGATACTTTTGACTAACTTTAGAGCTTCGTCGATCTTGGCGGCGTCTTTTCCGCCGGCTTGGGCCATAGCAGCTTTGCCACCCCCACCCCCACCGGTAACCTTGGCTACATGATTAATAATATCGCCGGCATTAAATCCCTTGGCTATCAAGTCAGGAGTCACCATAGCTAAAAAGTTGGGCTTGCCGTTATAAACTGTAGCCAAAACCACTATGGCGCTCTTTAGCCTGTCTCGCAATATATCGCCCATTTCCCTGAGGATAGGCATGGTCAATGCTGGCACCTTGGTAGCCAAAATTGTCACATCGCTCACCTGCTCGGCTTGCCTCAACAAATCCTCAGCTATTCTGTGCGATAGCTCCCTTTCCAGCGAAATCGCCCTCTTACGCTCGGCTTCCAGCTCGCCAATAAGAGCTTTCACCCTGCCAGGAACTTCTTCGAGCGAGTCTTCTACTTCTTTGGCTATGCCTTGCAAGGCTGCTACGCGGGATTCAATTAGAGATTCAGCCTTCCTTCCCGTTACCGCTTCAATACGATGCAGTCCCGTGCCGATGCTGCTTTCGTTAGTTATCAAGAATATGCCAATTTGACCGGTTGAATTCACATGAGTGCCACCGCAGAGCTCTTTACTTATTGCCGGCTCCCCGATTTCCAGCATGCGAACTTCTTCTCCATATTTCTCTTCAAACAAGGCAATAGCACCCTCAGCGATGGCCTGGCTATAAGGGAGAATTTTTGCCTCTACTCTTGAATTGTGGCGTATCCATTCATTAACCTGTCTCTGAATTTCCTTGAGCTCTTCCTCAGTTATGGGAGCCATATGGGAGAAGTCAAATCTAAACCTTTCAGGCTCTACCAAAGAGCCTTTTTGCTCAATACGCTTATCCACTATCTGCCTTAAAGCGGCCTGAAGGAGATGGGTGGTAGTGTGGTTGCGAGCAATGTCCAGGCGGCGGGCGGAATCAACCTGGGCTTCCACCTCATCGCCGATGGCTATGCTCCCTTCAACTACCTTTCCCCTATGTATTATCACGCCTGAAGGAGTTCTAAGGGTATTTGTAACGACTACTTTTCCCTTCTGGCTGTTGATTTCACCGCTATCGCCAACTTGTCCTCCCATCTCGCCATAGAAGGGGGTTTTGTCAAGTATTACATCAATATCGTGTCCCTGAGAAGCAGTTTCTACAGGCTGCCCCTTGACCCTTAACTCAAGGACTTCAGATTGAGAAGCGGTCATTTCGTAGCCGATGAATTTGGTTGGCCTAGACACTACTTCGCCTCGCGATTCAATAGTTGCTCTTCCTTCAATGATTCCTCCACTCACGTGCACTCTCCCTGTTACATTGACAGTATGTGCTGCTCTAGCCCTTTCTCGCTGCTTCTCCATCTCAGCCTGGAAACCTCCCCAGTCTATAGAAATACCTTTTTCTCGAGCAATTTCGGCAGTTAATTCTTTCAGAAGGCCAAAAGTATCATGAAGTACAAATACCTCGACGCCCATCAACCCCTTTGTACGTGACTCGACATCGCCCTTAAATCTTTCGACCTCTCCCCGTAGGTTTCGCTTAAGAGCATCGAAAGAATCGGGAGTAGACGCACGGTAGTCAGACACAAGCTTCTTTAGATTCTCCAAATCTCTCTCTGTAGGTTCTAGGAATTCCTGAACAACGGCTCTCCCCCCCACATGTAATACGTACCCCCATGCCCTACAGTCCTCTGGGAAATCATCTACTGCAGCCTCTACCCCACGTTTAAGGTCTCTGAAGCGTGGCTGTGATAACGCATCCTCGAAGGACTTTTGAAACCTAGGTAAGTAATTCATCAATTCCTCTCGCATCCTAAAAAAGGTTTGCAAGATACCCACACCAACTGGGAGAGTCTGCTGGAGTTTCTCCTCCTCCGCTGTGATTACCTCTTTAATCAAGCCCCGGCTAGCCACCAGTTCAGGGTATATATCACCCATTTGGGAGACAACTATCTCAGCCATTTCAGCAAGGAAAGGCTTATCCAACCCCAGTTTTTTGCCGAAGAGCGAAGCCCGCCTGAGTATTCGCCGCAGGACATATCCCCTGCCTTCATTGGAAGGCATTACGCCATCGGCGACAAGAAAGGCAATGCCGCGTGAATGCTCAGCCACAATCCTAATGGCTCGGTCGGTATTCCCGTCCCGACCATATTCTTTCCCAGACAAGCGGCAAATGCAGTCTACCAAGGGAGAAAACAAATTCGTTTCATAAGGGGTGGACTTGCCCTGGATAGCGGCTAAAGTCCTCTCCAGTCCCATACCAGTATCGATGTTCGGTTTGGGTAAAAGAGTGCGTTGTCCACTTTGGTCTTGATTGTATTGGGTGAATACCAAGTTCCATATTTCGGAAAAGCGACCGCAGTCGCAATTAGGGCCACAGTCAGCTTTACCACAGCCAAGCTCTTCACCAATGTCGTAATGAATTTCGCTGCATGGTCCACAGGGACCGGAATCACTAACGGGCCCCCAGAAATTATCCTTATCGCCAAATCGTAATATCTTCCCGGCGGGGACGCCAACCTCTCGCCAATAAGCAAAGGCTTCATCATCGTCAAGGTAAATGGTTATCCAGAGCCGTTCCTCAGGCAGTCTCAAATACTTGGTCACAAAGTCCCAAGCCCAAGAAATAGCTTCTTTTTTAAAATAGTCGCCGACACTGAAATTACCCAGCATCTCGAAGAAGGTAAGATGTTTGCTATCACCCACCGAATCTATATCAGTGGTGCGAAAGCACTTCTGGCAGGAGGCTAATCGCCGGCTAGGTGGGGTCTCCAATCCTAAGTAGTATGGCTTAATCTGCACCATGCCAGCGCTGGTCAACAGTAAAGTAGGGTCCTTATGAGGCACCAATGAGGAGCTCGGGATAATCTTATGTCCTCTATCCTGAAAAAAACTTAGAAAGGCTTGCCGAAGTTCGTCACCAGTCACTCTCCTGATTTTAAAAGGTGTCAGCTTTAATGTCAATCAGGCTGTAAGAGAGTATGTAGCAATCTCATTCTGAGCAGTTCGAATGACAGCTGGATCTTGGCCATGGTGCTAAGATTTCTCTTTAATTTTTGTTTTGTGGTTCTTAGCACCATGAATTTTTGAAATCTCTCCCTATATCAACTATAATACGGCGTTCGCAGAAATTGTTGACCAAGCACGGCTATTGAAAGGAGCGTGATATGATCTCATTTAGCCCAACAGAAGAACAACAAATGATTGTGAGCATGGCAAAGCAGTTTGCCAATGATGAGATGCGCAAAATCTACCGCCAATGCGATGAAAGCGGTGCGATTCCTGATAGTATTATAGATACTGCCTGGAAGATGGGGCTTACTTCCAGCAGTATACCTGAAGACTGCGGCGGACCTGGCGGCGAGCACTCTGCTATCACAGGTTCGTTGATGGCCGAGGAACTGGCCTGGGGCGATCTCTCCATGGCGATGCATATCCTCTGTCCGACTTTGTTTGCATATCCTGTCCTGGAGATGGGCACTGAGCCGCAAAAAAAGAAATATCTGTCACTTTTCTGTGATCAAAAGTATAAGGCAGCTACCGCTGCTCTCATTGAGCCGCGCTTCGGCTTCGACCCTTACTCTCTATCAACCACTGCTCGATCCGACAGCAGTGGGTATGTTCTTAATAGTGAAAAATGTTATGTGCCCCTGGCTGCTGAAGCTGACCTGTTGCTTGTCTATGCGGCAGAAAATGGCAGCACTCAGGCTTTTGTTGTTGAAAAAGGTACAAAGGGACTTGAAATTGGTGAACGAGAGAAAAATATGGGCATAAAAGCTCTAGCTACATACGAGCTTAGCCTGAAAAATTGCCGTGTTCCTAAGGAAAATCGGTTGGGTGGTCCGAAGGGATGTGATTTTAACCGCATCATGAATTGCTCGCGGGTAGCACTATCGGCAATGGCAGTCGGTGTAGCTAAAGCTGCCTTCGAATATTCAAGGGACTATGCCAAGGAGCGTGTTGCCTTCGGGGAGCCCATCGCTTCCCGACAAACAATCGCCTTCATGCTGGCAGAGATGGCAATTGAAATCGATGCTACCAGATTAATGACCTGGGAGGCTGCCTGGAAGTTAGACCGAAAGGAAGACGCGACTAAAGAAGCATCTCTGGTAAAGGCGTATGCCGATGATATGGTTATAATGGTAACTGATCGTGCTGTGCAGATTCTGGGCGGGCATGGTTATGTCAGAGAACATCCGGTGGAGCTTTGGTTGAGGAATGGTCGAGGCTTTGTCACTTTTGACGGCATGGCTATAGTATAGAAGGAGGTACTGCATAATGATAGATTTTGAATTAACGCCAGAACAGCAAGAAGGGATAAAGGCAGCTCACAAGGCTGCAAATGAGCTATTTCGCCCTGTAAGTCGTTATTACGATGAGCATGAACATGAAAGCCCACAAGAGCTCATTGACCATATGTGGAAGAGAAGAAACGAAGGCATATTTGGCATGGGCATGGATGTAACATCAGTTCTTAGAATCGAAGAGCTATGCTGGGGAGACGCGGGCCTCTTTTTATGTATTCCTGGTCCGGCACTTGGAGGCGCTGCTGTTTTTGCCTCGGGTACAAAAGAGCAATTACAACGTTTTCTGGGTGGCTTCAATGAAGGGGAGCCAAAATGGGGTGCTATGGCGATGACGGAGCCTGGCTGTGGCTCAGATACCTCCGCTATCACTGCTACTGCCATGCGTGATGGCAACGAATGGGTGCTCAATGGCGAGAAGATTTTTGTCACCATGGGCAAACGTGCCCTAGAGGACTCCGATGGCTTTGTGGTAGTCTGGGCAACTGTGGATAAATCAGCAGGACGAGCTGGCATGAAGTCTTTTGTTGTGCCAGCTGGAACACCGGGGATGAGAGTGGAGAAGCTAGAGAAGAAGCTGGGAATCAAAGCCAGTGATACGGCTACTATCATTTTCGATAATTGCCGCATTCCCTTCGAAAATATACTTGGCAGCCCAGAAGTCAAAAAAGCGGATAAGACCGAAACTAAGGGTTTCAAAGGCGCAATGGCAACTTTCGATGTCACACGACCTATTATAGCTGCCCAAGCTCTGGGTGTCGGACGTGCTGCCTTGGATTTTGTTAAAGAAACGCTGGAGAACGAGGGCATAAAGATACGCTATGGCGCGCCCAGACAGAAGCTCTCCGCCTTGGAACGGGATATAATCGAAATGGAAGCGAATTACAAAGCGGCCAAGTTACTTACCTTACGGGCTCTCTGGATGATGAGCCAGTTTCAACCCAATAGTCTGGAGTCATCAATGGCTAAGGCAAAAGCTGGCCTTGCTGTTACCAAAATCACTCAGAAAGCAGTTGAGATTATGGGGCCCCTAGGCTATTCTCGAAAGTACCTATTGGAGAAGTGGATGCGCGATGCCAAAATAAATGATATCTTTGAAGGAACAGGGCAAATTAATATGCTCATCGTGGCTAGAAGAGTTCTCGACTATTCAAGGGACCAGCTCAAATAAGCGAGAATTTAGTTATTTCCCCTTCTTCGCGTAATCAGTGCACCAGGTAGCGTTGGGGCGCTCAGGGTGATGACAAGCAGTTCTCCAATCCCATTTACAACTGTCACACAGGAAAATATGCATGCCTAAGGCTTTTTTGACCTTCAGTTTGAATTTGTCTAGCCTCTTGGGATTGTTTCGTTTCTTCACTTCGTTTGGGGTGGTAGCTGGGGCAACAATATTCCCTACATATCCTTAGATAGAGTGGCTAAGAATTCAGCGTTATTCTTTGTCTTAGCTAACCTTTCCAGAATTCTTTGTGTAGCCTCGCCGTGATTAGGTGAGTCGCTATCTATCATATTAATCACACGTCTGAGCAGCCATACTTGTTTCAAGGTATTTTCATCCAGCAAAAGCTCTTCTCTCCTTGTGCCGCTAGGCATAATATCTATAGCAGGGAAGATCCTTCGCTCAGATAATTTTCTATCTAAGTGAAGTTCCATGTTACCTGTTCCTTTAAACTCCTCATATATTAGCTCATCCATACGGCTGCCGGTATCCACTAGGCAAGTAGCAATGATAGTTAGACTCCCACCCTCATCAAGATTGCGAGCAGTACCGAAGAAGCGCTTGGGGGGATGCAAGGCTGTTGAATCAATACCGCCAGATAAAGTACGCCCGCTAGGGGGCAGGGCTAAGTTGTAAGCTCTTGTAAGTCTGGTAATGCCGTCAAGAAGTATGACCACATCTTTGCCCATTTCTACTAGCCTTTTGGCCCTCTCTAATGCTAATTCCGCTACCCGAGTCTGGCTTTCTACCGGTTCATCGAAGGTGGCAGCAATAACCTCGGCCTTAACTGATCTCTTCATATCGGTGACCTCTTCGGGCCTTTCTCCAATAAGGCAAACCATGAGGTGAATATCATTGTAGTTAGTAGCTATGGCGTTGATAATTTTTTGAAGAAGCACAGTCTTGCCTGCCTTAGGTGGTGAGACAATAAGCCCTCTTTGCCCTCGGCCTATAGGTGTCACCAAATTGATTAGACGAGTGGATAACTCATCTGACGTTGTTTCCAGATTGATGAGCTTATTTGGAAACGTAGGAGTCAACGAACCAAAATTGCGGCGTGTCCTCCCTAGTTCAGGGTCAAGTCCATTGATACTGTCTACTCGAAGTAAGCTGTAATATTTTTCGCCTTCTTTAGGAGGTCTAGCCTGGCCACAAACAGTATCGCCATCTCTTAAGTTGAAACGGCGGATCTGAGAATTTGATACATAGACATCATTAGCACCACGCCGGAAAGTATCCTGTCGTAAGAAGCCATAGCCCTCGCTGATGGTTTCCAAGACGCCTGTTATAAATATATTCCCCTGCTGCTGTGCTTCTGCTTGCAAGATGCGATAGATAAGCTCAGGCTTTTTCAAAGTAGTATAGCCGATGATGCCACATTCCTTAGCCATCGCCTCCAGCTCATCTCGATTTTTGTTTTCTAGTTCCGTCATAGTTGACATAGTAACCTCTCTTTAAATACTTTTTTATATTTATGCTTGTGGGAACCTTTACAGTAATTCCTCCCTCCCCATCACCTTTTTCCAGTCACCCCTAAAACGCTCAATGCCAATATCTGTTAGAGGATGTCGTACCATTTGTAGTAACACCTCGTAAGGCATTGTAGCAATATGAGCACCAACCTTAGCTGCCATTAAACAATGTTGCGGATGTCTGATGCTGGCAGCGATAACCTGAGTAGGTAGCTGATAATAGTCTAGGTATTCCACGATGTCAGCCACCACTTTCATACCATCCTCACCAATGTCATCCAATCTGCCCACAAAAGGGCTTACAAAAGTTGCTCCTGCTGCTGCCCCCAGTATAGCCTGGTTCAAGGTGAAGCATAAAGTGAAATTCACCCTTATGTTTTCCTTGACTAGCACTGAGGTAGCTTCCACTCCTTCAAGACTGGCTGGCATCTTAATCACGATATTCTTCGCCCATTTGGCTATTTCTCTGGCTTCAGCCACCATCGTTTGGACATCCTGGCCTAATACTTCAGTAGATACCGGGCCTGGAACAATGGAGCAGATTTTTTTGACTAACTTTCGATAATCAACCTTGCCTTCTCTCGATACAAGGCTAGGGTTGGTAGTTACCCCTGTGACCACCCCCAGCCTCACTCCATTGCGGATATGCTCTATATTAGCAGTATCTAAAAATATCTTCATCTTCTTAATTTAAAGGCAGGCTCGTCTGAGCACCTTCAACAAGCGTTTCCTTGGCTGCCCCAATAAATCCCAGGAATAGCGGGTGAGGAGAATCGGGGCGAGATTTGAACTCAGGGTGAAATTGGCAGGCAAGCATCCAGGGATGATCTCGTAATTCAGTAACTTCCACTAACCTCCCATCAGGAGATAATCCAGAGAGTACAAGACCGGCTTCCTCCAACGGCTGGCGGAAATGATTGTTAAACTCATAGCGGTGGCGATGCCTTTCATAGACCACTTCAGTGTCATAGGCGTGAGCTGCCACCGTTCCTGCTACCAGATGACAAGGATAAGTCCCCAGCCTCATAGTTCCCCCTTTTTGCTCCACACCATGCTGCTCAGGGAGAAGATCAATAACAGGATAAGCACTACTAGCATCAAACTCAGTGGAATTTACTTTGTCAGTGTGAAAAACATGACGACCAAATTCGATGACCATAACTTGCATTCCCAGACATAAACCCAAGTAAGGGATTTTCCTTTCCCGGGCAAATTTGGCAGCTTTTATCATGCCTTCAATTCCCCGATGACCAAAGCCACCAGGAACAATTATACCTTGAACCTGCCTCAGTTTATCATCGGCCGTGCCATCCAATTGCTCTGAATCCAACCACTCTATTTTCACCGCGCGGTTGTGAGCTAATGCTGCATGACACAATGCTTCGCGCACGGAGTAATACGCATCCCGGAGGCCCACGTATTTGCCTACTAATCCAATAATTACGGGCTCTTTAGGGGCTTTCAGCCTAGCTACCATGTCTCGCCATTCTTTTAAATGACTTTTCACGGCTCTTAACCCCAATCGGCGAACTATGAATTCTCCTAACCCAGCATCCTCAAGCAGTAGAGGCACCTCGTAAATGGTTTCGCTGGTAACCAAGGGAATAACCGCCTCTTTATCTACATCGCAAAATAGCGATATTTTGTCCTTTATCCCTTCAGATATTTCCTTATCGCTACGACACAGTATAGCATCAGGCTGAATACCAATTCTCCTTAACTCGTTGACACTGTGTTGAGTGGGCTTGGTCTTTAGTTCATCGGTGGCAGCGATGTGCGGCAAAAAAGTGACGTGAATGTATAACACATTATCTCTACCTTCATCCTTTCTCATCTGCCTTATAGCCTCGAGGAAGGGTTGCCCTTCAATATCCCCCACAGTGCCGCCAACTTCAATAATAATTACCTCGGCCTGAGATATTTCAGCTACTTTCCTTATCCGGCTCTTTATTTCAGTGGTCACGTGGGGAACCACCTGGATTGTGCCTCCCAGAAAATCTCCTCGTCTCTCTTGAGCAATGACCGCAGAATAGACTTGACCAGAGGTAACATTAGAAGCCTGGGTCAGCTCCACTCCAATAAATCTCTCATAGTGTCCCAAATCCAAATCAGTCTCAGCACCATCTTGAGTAACAAACACTTCACCGTGCTGGTAGGGAGACATTGTCCCCGGGTCAACATTTAAGTAAGGATCAAGTTTTTGCACAGAGACAGATATGCCACGGCTTTTCAATATTTTGCCGATAGAGGCTACCGAAACCCCCTTGCCTACAGAACTAACTACGCCACCAGTAACGAAAATATACTTACTCACTATTTATTACAAGAGTACAGAGAAAGCCAAATCTCGTAGGTCGATCCTAAAGGATGAAGCAAACCTGGGTTTCCTTTCATTATAAGAATTAGAATTCTCAATTGTCAAGTCTGCTTGGCCCAAATGGCTTGACACCCTGTGTTTTGAAGTCGGACACAGAAACTCATGTTGAAAAGGTAACAATGCTATAATAAACATGACGAAAAATGTCTAAAAAATACATCCCAGTTGTCGTAATACTGATAACGTTAACATTGAGTGTTGGCATTTGGGCTCTATCCCGTTCCCCAGCATCTAGCCCAACCCAGTCTGGTAACTCAACTCAGTCTAGTAACTCAACTCAGCACACCGATTCCAATTGGACATTCCCATTAACGAGCGAGCCAGCTACTCCTTTGCCTGATTTTCGCCCGGTAGTTGCCGAGGTAATGCCCTCGGTGGTTTCCGTAACCACAGAGATTGTCGTCTCTGATTTCTTCGGTCGTCAATCTACTGAATATGTTGCTGGGTCCGGGATACTCATCGATGACAAAGGATATATTGTCACCAACAACCATGTAGTTGAAAATGCCCAGAGCATCTACGTAGAGTTGGCCGATGGCAAAACTTTCCCCGCGAATACAGTGGGCACTGATAACTTATCTGACCTTGCTGTGATAAAGATAGATGCTGCGAATTTGACTTATGTCTATTGGGGCGACTCGAGCTTATTATCCGTCGGCGGGTGGGTGCTAGCTATTGGCAATGCTCTGGGAGAAGGAATAACGGCGACTGAAGGCATAGTTAGCCGCCTAAATGTATCTGTGGATATTGGGGGGGGAAATACCCTTTACGGTTTAATTCAAACGACAGCACCTGTCAATCCCGGCAACAGTGGTGGCCCGCTGGTGAACATGGCCGGTGAAGTGATAGGCATTACCAGTGTTAAGATAGTTGCATCCGCGGTAGAAGGTATAGGGTATGCCATAAGCAGCAATGAGGCTAAACCCATCATCGAGGATCTAATTCGTTATGGTCACGTGACCTATCCCTGGCTAGGAGTAAGCGTATCTACCGTGACCCCTTTGCTAGCTGCATCAGAGAATCTTTCTGTGGACAGGGGAGCGCTTATTGCAGATGTATCTGCTGACAGCCCAGCAGACATTGCTGGATTAAGGAAAGGTGACATCATCATCCGCTTCGGAGACAAAGAAATAAACGACGTCGCTGACCTCGTCCAAGCCATTCGAAGCAGCAAAATTAACGAACAGGTAGAACTAGTCTTCGTCAGGGGCAAAGATACTAGAACAACCTCAGCGCGACTGGTAGAACGCCCGAGTTCCTAGGACAAACTTCCTCATTCAAATCCCATGCTTAGTAACCAAGACCTCTCTATTTTGAATTTGAAAAATTGAATTTGGGAGTTTTCAGCGTTTAGAGATTAGGATTTAGGACTCGTCTTTTTGATTGCCAGAGAGACCTCGCTATTTGAGATGTGGTGTTTCTCACTATAAGTCCCATCAGGAGGCAGACTATTAATGAGTCCCTCAGATAAGGTCTCCTGTTTAATGTAGTCGGCAAACGCATTTATTACTTGCCTAATGAGTGGTCCCTTCGTCTCATAATAGGTAATGATGTGGTCTGTGATATCAAACTTGGCATTGCGCCGCATGTTTTGAAGGTGACGCACAAGTTCTCTACTTATTCCCTCTGCAATTAGCTCAGGGGGCAACTCAGTGCTTATAGCCACCCAATACTTGGCGTCGTTGGCTACGCTGTAATCTGGCATGTCCCGATGGCATCGGGACTCCTCTCGTTCCTTTGCTTCACTAAATACGACAAATTGCTTAACATTTATCTCTTCCATTACCTCGGTAGCTAAGTTCTCTAAAGCTTTTTTCTCCTCTTCTGTCTCTACCCCGACCACGGCTTTACTCAGTGGCTGGCGCACTTTAATCCCGGCCTTAGCCCGTGCCGCCCTCCCCAAGCTGGATATTTTCATAGCTAGCTCAACATCGCTATTTAGCTTGTCATTTACTTTAGTCTCATCCGTTACAGGGAAATCAGCTAGATGAACGCTTTCTCTAGCTTGAGGGTTAACAGAGCGAAACAAGTTTTGGTAAAGCTCTTCAGCGATAAATGGCACGAACGGAGCCAACAATTGGGACAAGGTCACCAGGCATTGATATAGTGTAGTATATGCGGCTAATTTATCAACATCGTTCTCACTCTTCCAGAACCGGCGGCGGTTTCTTCTCACATACCAATTAGATAGATTGTCTACAAACTCCTCAATTCTGCGTGCGGCAGCAGTAAGATTATAGCCATCCATCAATTTAGAAACCTCGCTTACAAGCCGATTCAGCTCGGAACTAATCCAATTATCCAGTTCCGTGAAAGCTTTTGGTTGGTTCCCATCAATTTCCAAGGGCTGAGGAACAAAGCGATCGATATTGGCATAAAGAGTAAAAAAGGAATATGTATTCCATAAGGTAAGAAAAAACTTACGTATCGTCTCCTCAAGCATCTTAGTGGAGAAACGATGGTTATCTTCTCCGGGAGTAGAAACCAGCATATACCACCTTAGTGCATCGGCCCCATAGTTATTAATCACAGCCCAGGGATCGACAACATTGCCTTTGGACTTACTCATTTTCTCACCCTGGGCATCGACAACATGCCCTAAGCAGATGACATTCTTGAAGCAAGGACGATTGAAAAGTAGAGTAGATATGGCATGTAAGCTGTAAAACCAGCCTCTGGTCTGGTCCACAGCCTCGCAAATAAAATCGGCGGGAAAATTCTCTTTAAACTTACCTTTGTTCTCAAAGGGATAATGCCACTGAGCTACGGGCATAGCTCCGGAGTCAAACCAACAATCAATTACCTCGGGAACACGCTGCATCCTGCCATCACATTTAGGGCAGGCAAATGTTATTTCATCTACATAAGGGCGATGTAAATCTAGCTCACCTTTCTCAAGTTTTTGTACTGTAAGTGATACCTCAACGCCAAGCTTACCCTTAAGTTCTTCAATGCTTCCAATGCACTCATATTGACCACAAGATTGGCAATGCCACATATTGAGTGGAGTCCCCCAATACCTCTCCCGTGAAAAAGCCCAATCAACATTGTTCTCCAGCCAATCGCCAAAACGACCGTGCTTAATGTAATCAGGATACCAGTTTATTTCGGTATTGCCTGATGTAAGTTCTTCTTTTGCTGCTGTCGTCCTGATATACCAAGCTGGTTTAGCATAGTAAAGAAGAGGTGTTTCACACCTCCAACAAAAAGGGTAGGTATGAATAATCTTCTCGCTGCGATAGAGCAAACCACGCGATTTAAGGTCATCGAGAATAAAAGGGTCAGCATCTTTAACAAACTTGCCAGCAAAGGGATAGGTCCCGATAACCTCGCCTTCCAAATCCACAGGCTGGACAAAATTCAGGCGATAATCAGGATGCATTCCAACTTTAAAGTCGTCCTCGCCAAAAGCAGGGGCGACATGCACTATGCCGGTCCCCTCTTCCATAGACACAAAATCGGCAGCAATTACTTTATAGGTTAACTTTTCTCCTTCTCCCAGCTTCTGTAATTTTAACTGCGGCGATCCTAATACCCGAGCTTCATTAATGAACTCTATACGTCTCCGCTCCACATTAAACTGGTGAGGATCATAAAGTGGCTCGTAGTTTACCCCATTTATCGTCGCTAGGTCGCTTCCCTTTAACACTTCAACCACTTCATAATCACCTAGCCCCACCTTCTCGCGCAGGGCATCAGCCAGAATGAGATAAACATCGCCTACTTCTAGCAAAGCGTAATCAGCATCAGGAGCTACAGCTAAAGCAGTATTGCCCGGCAGAGTCCATGGCGTGGTCGTCCACGCGAGTAAATAAGTTGCTTTAATGCGTGAGAGTTCATACAGTCTCTTTTGCTTGGCAGTATCAGATATTACTGATGGTTCCACCCTAAACTTTATATAAACCGACGGATCTTCAGCATCATCCCGGTAACCCAAAGCTACCTCGTGAGAGCTAAGGGATGTGCCACACCTAGGACAATGTGGCGTTACTTTATAGCCCTGATAGATTAAGCCCTTATCCCATAGTTGTTTTATTATCCACCAACAAGATTCAATATAGCTATTGTCTAATGTCATATAAGGATGTTCCATGTCCAACCAGTAACCAAGCCGCTCGGTCATGTTTTCCCATTCCTTAATATATTTGAAGACGCTTCGGCGACAATGGTCATTGAATCGAGCTACTCCATACTCTTCAATTTGAGTCTTACTGGTAAGAGCTAGAGAGCTCTCTACCTCCAATTCAACAGGCAAACCATGAGTATCCCACCCGGCTTTTCGTGGCACATGATAACCCTTCATCGTCTTGTAGCGACAAACGGCGTCCTTGTATAGACGAGATAGCACATGATGAACTCCCGGGCTGCCATTAGCTGTAGGTGGACCTTCATAAAAGGTATAATGTGGTCCTTTTTTTCTTATCTCGATGCTCTTGTTAAAAATTCCCTGCTCTTTCCAGAAGCGAAGGATATTTTCTTCCAGCTGCATAAAGTTAACTTTAGCGCTTATCTCCTTGAACATGGCTAAACTTGCCTCAGTAAAATAACCACCTTCCTATTCTCACCTTCGTCTATGCTCTGAGTTGTTACATCAGGATTATCAGCTAAAGTTAAATGAATAATACGGCGTTCGTCAGCCGGCATTGGCTCCATAGTTATAGCACGGCGTCCTGATTTCACCTGCTCAGCCAAGTATAAGGCCAATCTTTGCAAAGAATCACGACGGCGTTTTTTGTATCCTTCAACGTCAACTGTTAACGGCAACCAAGCTTTTAATCGTCCAGCTACTACGAGCTTAGTAATATATTCCAAGGAAGCTAGTGTCTGACCTCGCCGTCCAATCAAAATACCCAAATCGTCACCCTTGATATCCAAAGCTAGAGGTAATTCATCCGATAGTACTTTAACCTCGCCTGGTATACCCAGTAAGCCAAGTAACGTATCTAAAATTTTTGTGACCTCGTTGACCGCATCCCTTTCGACAAGCTCTGGGGGCTTTTCCGGCGAAGTTATTGGGCTCACTCTGATCACAGCCTCTCTACCCCCCACTCCCAAAATCCCCGACTTTCCTTCTCTGATAACCTCCACTTCAAATTGGTCTCGGCTTAGCCCTAGCTGTGCCTCCGCCTTCTCTATCGCCTGTTCTACCGTCGTAGCTGTTATCTCAGTTCCTTCCATTGTCTAATTCCCCTCTCAATAATTTGCTTTATGACTAACACAATTTGCAGTCGTTCCTCTAATGCTAGTTTATTTTCCCTTCACTGGTGTTGACTTAACTGGGGAACGGAATTTAAGGTAACCCCAGCCACCGGTGACGAAATATTGAGTTACAATACCAATTATATTGGAAACTGCCCAGTAGAGAGCTAGCCCACTAGGGAACATCAAGGTGAGAAAGCCAAACATGAGGGGCATCATCAGCAACATCATCCTGCTTGTAGACTCTTGCCTCGGGTCAACAGCTGGTGCTTGGGTCATCTTCTGCTGTACCCACATTGTGCCACCAACTATGATGGCCAAAATAAAATCACCCTGGCTTCCTAAATTAAGCCACAAAAAATGGCTATTCAACGGAATCGCCTGACTTATTACACTCCAGGGGTAAAGGCGCTGAGCTAAATTAAGTAAGTTCTCGGGCGTGGTAGCCAGAGCGTTCATAATGGCTTGATAGAGGGCAATCCAGATAGGAAATTGGACTAACATTGGCCATAAGCAGCCCAGAGGGTTTACCCCGGCTTCCTTATAAAGTCTCATCATTTCTTGCTGCAGCTTTTGTTGATTCTTACCATATTTCTTTTGTAGTTCTTGAATCTTTGGCTGCATCTCTTGCAAAGCCTTAGTGGAATTAAGTTGGCGCTTAGTAAGAGGCCAGAGTATTAAACGGACGATAACTGTGAGAACAATAATCGCTAACCCAAAGCTACCACCCAAAATATGGCTCAAGGCAATCAGCACATTAAGTATTGGGTTACCTATAATTAAATTCCAAATATCTCCAGGACTCATCAGATGCAACCTTCATTATTTAGTAGCCAAGGGAACTGGCCAACCGGCTACTACCTTCCCTTTATCAATATCCACAACATATAACTGGTTATTTTCATCTCGAATATAAACTAGACTTCCTTGAGCACAAAAGGGACTTCTAACAGCAGCACCAATTGAGACAGTCTTCAACGGCACTGCTTCATTCCCAAGCTTGGCACCAAGGTCAAAAACATATACAGTGCCTGATTCATCAACTACAATTAGTAGATTATTCATCAAAACAGGCGAGGAAACTATGGGGCTTCCGGCATCAAACTCCCACAGCTTTTTCCCTGTTTTTGCCTCAATAGCATAAAGTTTGCCATCGAGACAGCCAGCATAAACAATACCTTCATTGACTACAGGAGATGCCCAAAACCAATTACCAGCGGGTTTCTCTTGAGGAAACATCCACATTGATACATTACTACCTATTTTTATGGCGTAAAGATGGCGGTCAAACGAGCCCACGTAGATGGTATCCTCGTTAATCACCGGTGAAGAAGCAAAACCTGCCTTTGCTTCGAAAGACCAATCCAATAACTTGCCTGTTTCAGCCGACAAAGCATAAACATGACCATCGAAAGTGCTGATATAGAGAGTGTCATTCTGAACTGCTGGGGAGGTCCATAGCTTTCCATGTTTTTCGTCTAAGACATTTGATTCCCAATTTAAATCACCAAATTCCTTATCCAGTGAATACACCCTGCCATTGGAGCTACTTACATATATAGTATCATTGCTCACTAGTAAGTCAGCTACTATTGCATTGCTTTTTGCGTTCTCCATAGGACAATCCCACTCCCATTCACCATACTTTTTCTGAGGAAACGTCAAGGTCTGGTTTCTAGCCAGCTGGCTCAATGCCAGGACCTGACCACTATAAGTGCCAACGTAAACTAAATCACCATCCACTATTGGCGTAGTATATATAGGAGTATTAAGGGTACAATTCCACTGTTGACTTTGTGTTGATGAATTTATTGCCACCACCCTGCCATCCCTAGTGCCGGCATAAATAATGCCGTCGCGAAATGCAGTTCCTGCCCATCCTCCTGATACCGAAGCCCCACCGAAAATACTACTACAGGAAACCAGGACCAAGGGCAAAAGAGCAATTACAACGAGGAACAATATCTTTGGTTGTTTCATTCTATAACTAAGGCACGGGGTCGTAGCCACCTTCAGAGAAGGGATTACAACGAATTATCCTCCTGGTTGCCAGCCAGCTACCGCGGACAAACCCATATTTTTTGATTGCCTCAACTGCATATTGTGAGCATGTAGGCTGGAAACGACACACAGAAGGGAGAACCTTCGACACTGTGTTCTGATATAATTTAATTAACCCTACAGCTAATTGAGGCATTCGTGATCCTCCAGCAATTGCGCCCGAGCTAAAAGCTTGTTTACTGACCTCTCTAGCTGGTGATAGTCAGTATTGACTGCCACAGCTCGAGCCATGAAGACAATGTCCCATCCAGGCCTCAGCAATTGCAGCCTCATTATTTCCCTGAGTAATCTCCTCAAGCGATTACGCTGCACCGCCTTACCTACTTTTTTGGTCACGGAAAAGCCATATCGGCTTAGATTTAGGCCATTGGGCATCGCTTTCATCACTAGCAAACTATTTGCCCATACTTTGCCTTGTCGATAAACCAAAGTATACTGCGCTCTATTAGTTAAAAAATGAGGCTCCTTCACAGAATGGAGTTAAGCTGGAGTCAGTCTGTACCTCCCCTTAAGGCGCCTTGATTTAACCACTCGTCTTCCACCACGAGTGGCCATTCTAGCACGAAAACCTAAGCTGCGCTTTCGGGGAATTCTTTTCGGTTGATAAGTTCGTTTTGGCATTCTCTAAATCGTCGAACGGGACAGACCGACGCCTCCTGTTTTCCAAATATGGCTTGGTGCGTAAGGTAACATAGCGAGATAACGAGCTCTCTTTATGGCTTGTGCCAAGCTTCTTTGATGCTTAGCACAGGTTCTGCTCCTCCGCCGCGACACAATCTTACCCTGACCAGAAATATAGCGAGACAACATCGAAGCATCTTTATAATCGATTTTCATACTCCCCTTGCAAAAGGGACACATTGCTGGCCTGGTGACGAAGTTCCTCGTACCTCTTACTCTTCCAGTATTAGCTACTCTTCCGGTATTAGCTATTCTTCCAGTATTAACTACTCTTCCAGTATCAGCCAAATTTTCTTCTCCTTTATTTTAAATCAAAAGGTAAATCTTCAGGCTCAAGCTCCCCTTCCTCAGGAAGGGATGCCGGAGCTTGCCTACCAAGGAAAAGGACACGGTCCGCAGTCACTTCAAGGCTGGTGCGCATCTGCCCATCCTGTCCTTCCCAACTGCGAGCGTGCAATCTTCCCTCAACGTAAGCTTGCTTCCCTTTGCTTAAAAATTGATTGCACTGTTCAGCTTGCTTGCCCCAAACGCTAATTCTAAACCAGTCTGTTTCTTCTCTGCTCTCTCCAGCTGAGGTAGTGTAACGACGATTAGTAGCCATACGAAAAGAGGTAACCGCTTTCCCATTAGGCGTATACCTCATCTCTGGATCAGAACCCAGATTGCCCACGAGTATTACTTTGCTTAAGCTTGCCATATCAATCACCAACCTTTACCACAAGAAATCGCAGAATATCACCCACAGCGCTAATCTCCCTTTCGAGTTCCTTAACCGATTTGGGCATTAACTTAAAGCGAGCCAGAATATAATCAGCTTCCATAAATTTCCTTACAGGGTAAGCCAGTTTTCTTTTTCCCCAATTCTTTGTCTCTTCTACTGCCCCACCACGGCTATTAATAGACTGAGTCACCTTGTCTACAATTTTAGACATTCCATCTTCATCGACTTCAGGACTAATTATTGCCACCAGTTCATAATCATGCATGCCTAGATTTTATATCACAAGGAGTAAAATGGCAACAAGGCCTATGCATCTACTATATCTACAGCTAGAATGTTAAATAAAGCCAATGCTATAATTCCAAAGATGAGACTGTCTGAGTTGGGAGAATTTGGCCTAATTAACCTCATACGCAGTAGCAGTGCTAGATACGAAAATCTTGGGCGCACTCCATGGCCAGAAGTTTTAGTAGGCATTGGTGATGATGCTGCTGCCTGGCAAAGCGACAACCGTATCCAGTTAGCTACTACAGATACTCTAGTCCAAGATGTACATTTCGACCTGGGCACCATTAGCTGGGAAGAATTAGGCTGGAAAGCATTGGCAGTGAATCTAAGCGATATAGCTGCTATGGGCGGTATTCCTAAGTACGCTTTGCTTTCTCTGGCACTGTCTGGCGAACTAGAGGTGGAAGACATCTCCAAGTTTATCGACAGCATGATGCATCTGGCCGGGGAATTTGGAGTGGCTATAGTTGGGGGTAATGTCGCCGCCGCTCCTAATGTAGTTATCACGGTAACAATCATAGGCTGCTCCAAAGGTAAAGCGATGCTTAAGAGGTCAACAGCTTCTTACGGTGAGCAAATAGCTGTCACAGGATATCTGGGATCATCGGCAGCCGGCCTGGAAATGCTCAAAGGAAAAACCATCTCAGATCCAGAAGTAAGCAACTTCTTGAGACGAGCTCACTTTAAGCCTATGCCAAAAGTAAAAGAGGGGCAAATTTTAATCGAGCAAGGAGTTAAAACTGCTATCGATATAAGCGATGGGCTTGTTGCTGACCTCGCCCATATATGTGAATCCAGCAAAGTCAACGCTAAGATAAACATAAAACAGGTACCAATACACCCTGCAGTCATAGCAAATTTTCCCAACTATCAGGAGCTGGCTTTATGTGGGGGGGAGGATTATGAGCTTCTTTTTACCGCCGATAAGGCCACTATTGCCCGAGCTAAGCAAGCCCTAAATTGCCCGGTGACTGTAATCGGTGCTATAACAAAAGAAAAGTTACCAACACGAGTGACTGTGGTGGATAGCAAGGGAAATATCATCCCTTACAACAAGGGGGGCTGGGAACACTTTAAGAATGGAATCTCTAGAGTTAAATTCGCATAGCCCTGAACAAACTCAGCTTCTGGGAAGTTACTTGGGGGAACTAGCTCAAAAAGCTGACGCTCTCCTTCTCGTAGGTGAGTTGGGGACAGGCAAGACTTGTCTGGTCCAAGGCATCGCTCGCGGGCTAGATGTAAAGGAATATGCCTTCAGTCCCTCTTTTGTCATCCTTAGAGAGTATCATGGCCGACTTCCCTTATATCATATTGATTTCTATCGTCTAGATCACATTGAGGAAATTGCTGACTTAGGGCTGGAGGAGTATTTTTATGGCAACGGAGTCTGTGTGGTTGAATGGGCAGAAAAAGGGCTGCAGGTAATACCCCGGGACAATTTGCTTATCACCATACGCTATATTCCAGCCTCCCAGACAGGACGATCTATTTGCTTAAAACCCCAAGGCGAGCGCTACTATGAACTAATAAAACAACTCAAAAAAAAGAGGGAATTGTGGCTCTGAATACGCAATGCAAAATTTTTTAACTTTTGTTCTGTCATTTCGCACTTTGAAAGGATTTATCCGAGGTTTAGAAATTAGGTTTCTAATATGGAATTAGCTATAGATACTTCGTCCAATATCGTTAGTGTTGCCTTATCTCATAAAGGTGGGATACTGGTTTCGTTAACCTGGCAAACAACACAAAACCATACAATAGAACTATTGCCAAATTTAGTTTGCTTGTTACAACAAACCAAGGTGGAGCTAAGCTCTATAGAAGCAATCATCGTAGCTAAAGGTCCAGGAAGCTTTAATGGACTTCGGGTAGGCATAAGTACTGCGAAAGGGCTCGCTGTTACATTAAATATTCCTGTGCTTGGTGTAAACACATTAGAAGCTGAAGCTTATCTATTCGCCTTCACCGGATTGCCCCTGCGTCCCATTCACAAGGCTGGTCGCGAAGAAATAGTCACTGCCCTTTATCGGCAAAAAGATAATGAATGGCGATGCTTGGAGGCAGAGAATATAACCACAGTTAAAGCTCTATGCCGCCGAATCGGGCAAAAAACGCTCTTTTGCGGTGAAATCCCCGCTGGCATAGCAAGCGAAATACAGCAAAGCTTGGGCAGGCGAGCTATAATTTCCCAAGGTAATAGCCCGCCTCGGGCTAACTCCTTGGCCATATTAGGTGGGCGAAAATTAAGCAAAGGAGAGCAAGATGACCCGGTCACCCTTCAGCCCTTATATCTTCGCCCTCCTCACATAACCAAGCCCAAAGATAAAATACCCCCTTTGTCACTCAGAGTGGAGCAAGAGAGAACAAGAAATGGAAATTCCTAAATTAGATGTTGAATATACCGCAAGGTTTTGTTTTGCCTGTAGCCAGGAAAATCCTATAGGGCTAAAGCTGAAACCTGTTCACGATGGAGAAAAAGTCACCGCGGAGTTTACCGCTGGAAAATACCATCAAGGTTGGGATAACGTAGTCCATGGTGGCATTCTCTACACCCTCCTTGATGAAGTCACCGCTTACGCCATGCTTTGCCACGGGATTGAGCTTGGCGTTACTGCCAAGAGCGAGATAAGATTCAAACAGGTAGCACCCATCAATGAGCCCATCCAAGCCTCCGCCTGGGTCACTAAATTGACAAAACGGCTTGTAGAAACTAAAGGTGTGCTTACTCTCAAGGACAATACAGTCATAGTCGAGGGTGATTTCCTATTCTACGTCTGGAGACAGTCAAAGCGGGCAATCCTTTGGGACATGGACGGAGTTATTTCTGATTCCTATTCCCTCCACTTTGCTGCCTGGCAAGAGACCTTTGTTAAAAGAGGTATAGAATTCACCAAAGAAGATTTTACCAAGCTCTTTGGCACCAGAAATGATTTCATAGTCAGAAGCGTTATGGGCAAAAAACTCCCCGAAAGAGACGTCCAGATCGTGGTACAGGAGAAGGAAGAAACTTTTCGGCAGAACGCAACAGGAAACATCAAGCCATTCCCAGGGGTAGTAAGGCTGTTGAATATCCTAAAGAAGGGGAATTTCAAACTAGGCTTGGCTTCTTCAGCGCCTAAGGAAAATATTGACTTGGCCTTTAGTGAGTTGAATTTGACAGGGATTTTTAATTGTATTGTCTCTGGTCAAGAAGTAACCAAAAGCAAACCTAGTCCCCAGATATATCTCTTAGCCGCCAAAAGATTGGGAGTGATACCTAACGATTGCGTGGTAATTGAAGATTCCCCACTGGGAGTCAAAGCTGCCAAAACTGCGGGGATGAAATGTTTGGCCATAACCAATACTCACTCCCGACAAGAGCTCGAGGAGGCTGACAGAGTAGTTGACTCCCTAGAAAACGTGGATTTGATTACCTTGCTCATGAGGGTTTAAACTACCCACGAAAACCTTGCGATTTTGGCAGAGGCCCATAAAGTTGAAGTCAAACTAATGCGGGTTAGTTCAGAAAGGAGCCTGGATAAGGAAGAAGGAGATTAAAATCATGGAGAGAAGTTTAGTTCTTATCAAACCTGATGCCATACAACGGGGCTTAACCGGGGAAATCATTTCTCGCCTAGAAAAGAAGGGCCTTAAAATCGTAGCTATGAAGATGTTGCATATGGATAAAAAATTAGCCCAACGCCATTATGCCATTCACAAAGGAAAGGATTTCTTTAACGATCTGGTAAATTTCATTACTTCTAGCCCACTAATCGCCATAGTATTTCAGGGTAAAAATGCCGTGGCAGTAATACGGCAAATGATGGGAGAAACTGACCCAGCCAAGGCCTCCAGTGGCACTATCAGAGGTGATTTTGGCATTGATATTGGACATAACTTGATACATGGCTCGGATTCACTGGAAAATGCCTCGAAGGAGATAGACTTATTCTTCTCAGCAGAGGAAATTTTCAACTATGACCGGGAGCTGGATACGTGGATCTACTGAATTCTAACTACGGGGACCGCCTTGTCCCATAATTTATCCAGTTGATAATAATCCCGCTCTAGCGGGGCGAATATATGAACAATAACCGAACCAAAATCACTAAGCATCCACCCTGAGTCAGGAGTCCCTTCATTATGATGAGGTACGATTTTCCTGGCTCTCAACACCTCATCAATACCTTGCCAGATAGCTTCAATATGCCGCTTGCTATCCCCCGTACAGATAACAAAGTAATCCGCAAAAGAGCATAAAGCTCTAACATCCAGCATAGAGATATCCCTTGCTTGCTTCTCAGAAGCAAGTTCGGTAGCCAAGCGTGCTATTTTTTCCGCTTCCAGAAAGGCACTAACCTCCTTTCGTAATTATATCACTTATGGCAACATTTGACCAAAGACTATCTTTCCATGTATATTTTGACGATAATGTACACAGTATTAGACCTCTATTGCCAGACTACTCCTCTTGCCAATCTGAAAATGAAATTTTTTAGTTTGCAACATATCTGGTATAATTGAAACGAGGATAAATATATGCAAACAAAATGGTGGCGTAGCGGGTTTTTCTACCTGCTGCTTCTAGTAGTGGTATTGGCTTTGGTATTCACTTTCATGCCCCATGGGGGGCCTAAGCCAGTAAGCTTGACTAAGTTTATCGAAGAAGCCAAACAAGGGCAAATAGATACCATCAGCCAAGGTGGTGATAGCCTCATCGGTTTGGTAGGTGGAACAAATGGAACAGCCACCATTACAACGACATTTATCGGCAGTACCGAAGACCTGCGCAATTACCTCGAGGGGCAAGGGATAAATCTGGGGGAAGGAGGAATACAAATCAACGTTCAAGCTCCTGGCATTGATTGGGGAACGATAGGGCTAACAGTTATTCTACCCATTGTGCTGCTTGGAGCATTATTTTACTTCTTGTTCTTCCGTGCTGCCCGTGGTGCCGGCACACAAGCCTTCAATTTCAGCAAAAGCCGTGCCCGATTAACTCTTGACAAGAGGCCCGATGTAACTTTCGCCGATGTCGCCGGAGCGGACGAGGCTAAAGAAGAGGTCCAGGAAGTAGTGGAATTCCTCAAGTCCCCCCAAAAATTCCAGGCGCTGGGAGGACGCATACCCCGAGGTGTGCTCCTGGTAGGGCCACCCGGAACAGGTAAGACTTTACTAGCCAAAGCCATAGCTGGAGAGGCCAGGGTGCCATTTTACTCTATTAGTGGCAGCGAATTTGTGGAGATGTTTGTGGGCGTGGGTGCCGCCAGGGTCAGAGATCTGTTTGAGCAAGCCAAGCGTAATGCACCCTGCCTTATATTTATTGATGAAATCGATGCCGTTGGCCGACACCGTGGTGCCGGCTTAGGTGGTGGGCACGACGAAAGGGAGCAGACCCTCAATCAAATTCTAGCTGAAATGGATGGCTTCGATACCAATGCCAACGTCATCGTCATGGCTGCTACTAATCGCCCCGATATCCTTGACCCAGCCCTCCTCCGCCCTGGTCGTTTTGACCGCCACGTTGTCATTGACTTACCCGATATAAAAGGTCGTAAGGCTATTCTAGAGGTACACGCCAAGGGCAAACCTCTGGCTAAAGAAGTCGACCTCGAAACTGTAGCTAAGGAAACGCCGGGGTTCAGCGGCGCTGACCTTGCTAACATAATCAATGAAGCAGCCATCTTGGCTGCGCGGCGCAATCGTAAAGATATCACATTACAAGAGCTTGAGGATGCTACCGACCGCACTCTAGCGGGACCGGAAAGGAAAAGCCGCGTAATAAGCCCCAAGGAGAAAGAAATATTTGCTTACCACGAAAGTGGTCATGCCTTGACCGCCAGGATGTTGCCTAATGCCGACCCTGTGCATAAGGTTTCCATTGTCTCTCGGGGGATAATAGGGGGCTGGACACGCCTCCTGCCATCCGAAGACCGTCATTTAGGGACTAAGTCTCAGTTTGAGGATAGTTTGGCAGTGAGCTTGGGTGGACGCGTTGCCGAGGAAATTACCTTCGGGGAAATGACTACCGGTGCCCAACATGACTTAGAGGAAGCAACTAAGCTAGCCAGAAAAATGGTCACTGAATACGGCATGAGCGAGAAATTGGGCCCGCGCACCTTTGGTCAAAGGCAGGAACTCGTCTTTCTCGGTCGTGAAATCACCGAACAGAGAGATTACAGCGATAAGATAGCCCAAGAAATCGATGAAGAAGTGCACAATATTATCCAACGGGCCTATAATACCGCCAGGCAAATCCTGACCGCGAACAAAGAAAAACTAAACCAGTTAGCTAAAGAGCTTATAACTCATGAAACTCTGGATGAACCTGAGCTTAATAAAATATTCGAAGGCTTAGCACCCCAGCCAACCCCCAGCTAAATCAAGATGCACGGGGTAAGTCAAGATTCAATTTTTTGATTTTCTCTCAGGGAGTCAAGCGGCTATTTTCTTTAGCGACAATATCTTCATCTAGCTTGACAAATAGCGGTTGGGGTTGGCGAAGTTTCTGCCCGGGGGTAAAAACTGAATTTTCCAACCTCCTTCTTTCACACTACCATCAAATCCCATGAACGAATGAAGCCTTTCGGAACTGAAGGGAAGGAAAGGATAGAAAATAGTTTTCAATGCTGCCAGCACAGAAAGGACAGTATAGACGGATTTAGCCGAAGTCTTTCGGTCTGTTTTGATTGTCTTCCACGGAGCTTGTTCATCAAGATAACGATTAGCTTCTTGAGCTAAAGACATAGCCGCTTTAACTGCCTCTTTAAATTCACAATGATAAAGCAACTTGTCCACAGCATCCAACGTGACTTCGGCTCTATGAAGCAAGCCCTGACTGCGTTCATCCAGTTCACCCGGTGCAGGCACGGCCCCGTCCAAATTGCGATGAGCAAAGGTAAGAACACGATGAGCTAAATTCCCGTAGGTAGCTACCAACTCATTGTTATTACGACGAAGGAATTCATGCCAAGAAAAATCGCTGTCCCCGGTCTCGGGCATATTCGCTGCCAAAGTATACCGCAGAGGATCCGGTTCATATCGTTCCAGGTAATCATGCAGCCAAATTGCCCGACCACGACTCTTAGAAAGTTTCCTGCCTTCGACGGTCAAAAATTCGTTAGCTGGAACATCATAAGGAAGATTCAGACCGCCATAACCCATCAACATCGCCGGCCAAACAAGGGTATGGAAAAAGATGTTATCCTTGCCAATGAAATAAAAACTTTTAGCATCGTCTTGCCAGAAAGCTTGCCAGGCGGTATCATCTCCCTGTAATTTTGCCCATTCTTTGCTTGCCGATAAATAACCAATAACTGCCTCAAACCATACGTAAATACGTTTACGTTCAAAGCCTGGCTGTGGTACACTTACTCCCCAATCCAAATCACGAGTAATAGCCCTGTCCTTTAATCCCTCATCAAGAAATTTCCACGTGGTGCCAAGCACATTACGCCGCCAATGAGTCCGCTCTTTTATCCAGGCAGCCAACTTATCTTGGAAAGAAGAAAGGCGCAGAAAGAAATGTTCCGAAGACTCGAAGCGAGGCGGCGTAGAACAAAGGTGACAGCGAAGGTCCTTAAGCTCCCCTGGATTCAAAGGCTTGCCGCACTCATCACATTCATCACCTCTTGCTTTAGTGAAGCCACAGTGAGGACAAGTACCTTCCAGGTAGCGGTCGGGAAGGACCCTCTGACACTTAGGACAATAAGCCTGGAGCATCTTATCTTTGTAAATATAGCCCTTATTGAGTAAACTGAGGAATATATCATGAGTAACTTGAGTATGATTGGGAGTGCCAGTAGTGGTAAATAAGTCGAAGGAGATGCCCAATTTTTTCCAGCAGTCCATAAATTGTTGATGGTATTTAGCTACTACCTCTTGTGGTGTGGTAGATTCTTGTTCAGCACGAATTGTAATCGGTGCTCCGTGTTGGTCACTACCGGAGACCATCAGCACTTCATTGCCCTTAAGACGATGATACCGAGCAAAAATATTGGCTGGCAGATAAGCACCAGCAATATGTCCTAATTGCAGAGGACCATTGGCATAAGGCCAAGCCACACCGATAAAAATTCGCTCGCTCAAATTCTTCTCTCAAAAGTCAGCTTATTGTAAATCATTAATTACCTCGTGTCATTGCCATGAACCGAGGCTCTCGAATGATTACTGCTATCCTTTATTCCTTGGGGAGAAAGGTGATTATTTGCTTTCCTTTCTCCGTTCCATATGAAATATAACCACGACTCAGACAGCAATCAATACAAAGACGTTGCTTTTCATCTCCTTCCCCATCAATTAAAAGATAGCGTTCTCCATATTTGATAGGACGATGACAACCACCACATTCAACTTTTCCTACAGCAATACAACCACGGCGCATTTTAGCTCCTTTCCTGAAATTTCAACCAAGCTCGAGTCTTACCCTCAATAACGAGACTAAACTCTCCTCTGGGTTCGACAAAATATTCCCTAGCCTGGCTCACTCTGCCTCGAAAAATCTCTTCGTGAACTTTGGTTAACTCACGGCATATGGATAGTCTTCTATCCCCCAAGATTTCTCCAATATCATTCAATGTCTCCCTAAGGCGATGAGGGGTCTCGAAAGCCACTATGGTTCTTGGTTCATCGACTAGTGAACCAAGAAGACGTTGCCTTTGTCCCTTACGGCGGGGCAAAAAACCAACATAAAGGAATTGGTCGGTCGGCAGTCCGGAAACCACTAACGCAGTAACTACCGCTGAAGCACCAGGAATCGGTACTACTGAAATCCCACGCCCAATGGCAGCAATGATAAGCTCGTAACCAGGGTCACTTAACCCGGGCATGCCTGCTTCCGAAACTAGAGCCAAGTCTTCTTTCTCAAGATAATCCAATAAATAATCAAGTTTAGCTCTTTTACTATACTCATGATAACTAGTCAACGGAGTTTTTATATTATAAGCATTAAGCAAGTGACGCGTTTTTCGAGTATCCTCAGCAGCAATAAGCTTCACCTCTCGCAAAAGGCGCAAGGCACGCAGGGAAATATCCTCCAGATTGCCAATAGGAGTAGCAATGACATAAAGAATAGGCATGACTTAAAATTATACTTGATAGGTATAATTTTATCTACAAGTTTTCTTGACTTTGGACCGCCATGCTTGTATAGTTTGTGGCAATTTCTACCAAGGTAAAGAAAAATGCCTCACCTCAAATTCAAAGAAATTGAACGCACTTATGGATTTGATGAGGTTTCGCTTGTCCCCGGAGATGTAACCATTAATCCTGATCAAACCAACATAGACTTTACCGTAAGAGATTACACCTTGTCTATCCCCATTCTAGCCTCAGCTATGGATGCTATTGTTGACCCCACCTTTGCTATTAAACTTAGCAAATTTGGCGGACTAGCTGTCCTTAACCTAGAAGGTGTACAAACAAGGTACGAAAACCCAGATGAGGTCTTAAACCAAATTACCCAAACTCCTGAGAAAAAAGTTACTGCCCTCCTTCAGAAAATTTACTCTAAGCCTATCAAAGAAAAACTCATCAGCCAACGCATTGGAGCAATAAAACAGGCTGGGGGCATCTGTGCCGTATCCGTAACTCCCGCCAACGCCAAACGGCTGGCTCCTATAGCCAAGGACGCCGGGATGGATATACTCGTGGTGCAATCTACCGTCACCACAGCCAGGCATATCTCCAAGAGCTATCGAGGGCTTATCCTGCCTGAGCTATGCCAGCAAATGTCCTTACCCATCATAGTGGGCAATTGTTGTACCTATAGCGCAGCATTAGAGCTAATGAGAACAGGGATCGATAGCATCTTGGTTGGAGTAGGACCTGGGGCCGCTTGTACTACCCGGGAAGTCATCGGTGTTGGAGTTCCCCAGATAACTGCTACTCTGCACTGTGCCGCTGCCAGAGAAACATACCTTAAAGAAAGTGGTAAATACGTAGCAGTGATAACAGATGGAGGTATTCGCACCGGTGGCGATTTATGTAAAGCATTCGCTGCTGGTGCTGACGCTGTTATGATTGGCTCGCCTTTAGCTCAAGCGACAGAAGCGCCAGGAAAGGGCTATCACTGGGGCATGTCTCATTCTCATCCGGCATTGCCTAGAGGAACACGTATTAAAGTTGGCACTACCGCCTCATTAGAGCAAATTCTCTTCGGTCCTACTTCTGTCACCAACGGCACTCAAAATTTAGTTGGTGCTTTACGCACTAGCATGGGAGTATGCAGCGCTCGAACCATCAAAGAAATGCACAAGGTCAAGATGGTTATTGCCCCCTCTATAAAGACTGAAGGAAAATATTTTCAGGCAACCCAGAATATCCCTTGAGTTTAGAGAAACGCAGACAGACAAAACCAGACACCAAAGCCAGCTAAAATCAGAGCACAAACGCTAAACACAACCCTTTGTACTTTCCGTGTCCACCATCGTCTTGACTCAAATGTACCCACAGAAAGAAATTCGCTCCAAGCTAAATCACAACACCAGTGTACAAAAGCAAATGAAACGACACCAATAAGCCCGAATGTAGCAGCGCCACCGATTGTAATATTACCTACACTGACATTACCAACAATTAAATTTGTGCCCACGAACACCCACCACATGTAAAAACCAGGGTTAGCGCCTGTAAATACAATACCAGTGACTAAAGAGCTATTTGGCAATCCGCCTACTTGACCGGGCATATTGCCAGCAGCTCGAAACATCCTGAGACCCAGATAAATTAACACCAGCCCACCCGCAATACGAATTATCTTTATAACGTAGGGGAAGCTAATCAAATGACCAAACCCCAGATAGATTGCGGCTATAAGGGGCATCTCAACGACAGCATGCCCTACCGCTATCCAAGCACCAGCATTCTTACTACCATAACCCTTGGCTATCGTGGCAGCAGTCATCGGGCCTGGCGACATAACACCAGTAAGAGAAATAACGACTGCTAACACCAAGAATATGCCCAGATTTGTCTCCATGACTTACTTTGGGCAAAACCAGATTCAGGCTAAACCTCTTCTTGTTCCTCATCCTCCTCCTCAGCCACACCGACACCATAATGAGGGAGTATCACACCTGCCTTAGCGCGGCGACCTCTGGCTCCCCTGGGCAGATCGCTAATCATCTTCTTTAGCTCTGCCAATGCCTCAACCGACTGTGCTGAAGGAGCAACTACGCCATCTACTCCCGCTTGCCATAAACTGGTTAGCTCAGCCTTTGTGACCGAAGAAGGCAACGCTGTAATAACCGGCTTCTCTAAGAGTTCGACAAACCTTCGACAAACAAGCAGGTATTCCACAGCCACAAAAGAATCTCCACCCTTACTAGTAATGAACACACCATCTACTTCAAGACTGTTAACTGCTCTCACGAGGCCTTGGTCTAATGAGGGCTCTATCATCAAGAATTTGCCTACCCCTTCTCTGTGCAATACTGCAGCAGGTATCCTAATATCAAACACCATAAAGTCACATCCCACGCTCGTAAGTTCATTTATTTTCTCCTCGCTCATGCCCTTCACAAATATACCCAGAGGGACATTGCCCACGGTCTCGACCATTTGCTTAACAACCTTGGCGCTTGTACCCTCGCTCAATATCAACCCAGCATCGGCATTGACATCAGACACGATTTTGGCTTCCTTGACCTGTGTCCCTGACAATCCTGCAACGAGCAACATCGACGGGCTTTTCAGCTCAGAGACAAACGAATGAAAACCTATGGGTGTAGCTGCAGCTTTAGAAAGACTTTGTAATTTATCTACAAACTTGCTCATATTATTACCCCCAGCCAGCGGTCGGAATCGAACCGACGACCGACGGTTTACGAAACCGCTGCTCTACCCCTGAGCTACGCTGGCATAGAAGCTAAATTTTAGTCCTTACTCAAGCTTATGTCTACTTTTGGGATTTTCAGAGACGACCTTTGGCTCAGCACCACATAGTAACCAAGGCTGGCCAAGGTCTTCTTCAAATCAAATAGGGTCAAGGTTAACCTCCTCGGCCTTGTTTTTGCCTCTGAAGTAACAATCCAGGCTTCTGCTGCAGAATAACAAAACTTAGTACTGTTGTTCTCACTTCAAAGTCTTATTGACTCCAAGATGGTTGTTCTATAAGATTGAAAACCGATTGCCAGAGTTTTTATTTTCATATATTTGAAAGATATGAATGCATTAAAAGTTCCCAAGGTTTTTCGTATTGAAAGTCGAGCCGTTAGGTACACTCTCTACGCCCTATTTTGCATAATAATTGCAGACGGACTGATAACCCAGTTTCTGGTGACAGGTGGACAGGGATCAGAAGCGAATCCTTTCCTGAGCGCTTGGGTAAGCCACGGCTTATTTCTAGCTATAAAGGTATCAGGTGCGTTTTTAGCCACCTTACTTTTATGGATTAACTATAATGTAAAACCCAGACTCGTATATACAATCACGGCGGTATTTTTGGCACTTTATACAATCGTCGTTTTCTGGAATTTGTTCGTATTTTTCTTGACTGTCTAATCAACCCATCTTAACAATGGCACCCCGTTCACACAATAGTCAGAAATGTTGGGTAACATTCCAGATTTTTGTTGTCTGCGTTGCACATTATGGACTAATGTTGAGTGCCTACACTAAATACTATAACCAGTAGCTTAGCCCGGCTGATGCTGTACCTACTCTGCCGCGAAAAACCAGGATCTGTTGACCTTTACATGCTGCCCAGAATCACCGCCAGGCAAATGAGAGATCCCATGCCCATCATAAACACAAGGGTCAAAATGTAGGCCAGTCTGGGGCTGGGCCGGGTAGCGAACAGCCAAGCGCACACCACACCCACGGCGACAAAAGCCAAATCAAGGTATAGATAGATTGGCCTAAATTCACCTGTAAAGTACACAGCCAGGCTCAGGACATACGCTATGAGCAAGCAGATAGCTGTGAATTGTGCAGTGCGCCTTATTCCATAACGCTTCGGCAGGGTCTGTACACGAGTAACTTCATCCTGCGGGAAATCGCGGATGTCAATCATCCCTCGCCCACCAAACATGGCGAAAAAGAACGTACCAGCCAGAAGCCACAATCCCGGGCTCAAGTGACCACTCGCGCTCCCCATAAGCACATAAAGGCCTTGCAACGAGCCCAGAGTAAGTGCACGAGTCAGAGGACGCTCAAAAACATGTAGTGCCAAGCCTACGATAATAGCTAGTATGATACACCATGGCAGCAGGGTCCAGGGGGCAACCAGAAGCATCACAACGAAGCTAACGACGATGAAAGTTATCGAAAAGGCGAGCCCTATCGATGGGGATAGGGAGCCATCAGTCAGAGGGTTGTGGCGCATCTCTGCCCGAGGTCCCTCAGCATCCAGATCACGATCAGCATAGAAGTCCAGAGAGAAGCCGCCCACAGCCAAACACCAACCTGCCAGGGTCATCCATATTGCGGTTGTCACCCCGGCGCTGGCAGTGAAGGCTGCCGCACCAGTAACCATAGCCACCATCACGGTGCGATTAAGACGCAGCAGCCAAAAGAAGGCTAAAGGTTTAGAAAACTGCGCTTTACGTTCAGTCACGCCGTTTCTCTCAATGCAATGCCCATGCACCGCTAAGTATAGCAACCTCTTAAGTGAGTATAAACACGAATGGTTTTCAAACGTTTCTCTCAGCTTTCAGGTATTGAATTGCACAAACCGCCAGACTGTGCAATGACGTAAGGATCTAAGCTTTCGTGCTGACTTTACCACCCCTAAGCAATTGACAATTAGTTTGCTGCGAACCTCCTATACCAAAAGTCCTGTGGTAGAATAGAGATGTGATAAAGAGAATTGAGATAGATAAAAATATGCTCCGATATGGAATCCTATTATTCACTTTTAGCCTGCTATTACTGGCGATAAAGCAGGTGAGAGAAACCTCTATCTGGGAATCAACGCCTCTATTGAAGCTAGTACCTACTCCGCCTGTCTGCTTTTCTATAGCTTTAAGAATAATTCTTATTGCAATATCATTCATATTGATGTACGTTGTTGCAAAGATATGGCAGAAACGGCGGCGTTATAAGGTGGCATTTGGGATAATATTAGTCTTACTTTTATTATTTGTATTATGGTTAATACCACCAATTCCTGTTTGCTTTTTTACAGCTTTAGGGATAATAGGTCTTCTAACATCTGTAGCGTTCATGGTTGCGGTTTTCTGTAAACGGTTAGCGAGCAAACTTGAAAATTTCTTAGAAAGCCAGTTCTAGTTTGCATATTGGCTAATCTTCTGGTTAGTCTATATCTTTGGCTGGCTCAAAGGTCTATCAAGCATTCCCGCAGATGGATTTGCCTTTCCGATAGTATCTTGGATTGGCCTTGCGTGGTTTTTTGTAATTATGATTTTTGTGTTGAAAGCCGCTGCAGACAGGAAAACGTAAATAACTATGGGTGGACAGACCAAATGTTCAATAGAGATTTAACAATCTGAGTAATTGTGCAACCAACTGAACTTCTGCTGTTTTTTTATCCACCCATCATCAAGCTCAACATGCCATTGCAGTATCTCTGCCCGCATCCGAACATTCTTAAGTCTCTAATCCTCCGTCACCATTTGATTTTAAAAATAATTTCGCAAGTCCCGTTGCAGTTACTAGTATTTTTCTCATTAATAACCTCGCCGTTAAGGCCCATCCCTTTAAGCCAGGAATCGAATCTCAGCCTGGCAGCACATTGATGAATTCGTGTGGTACCGGCTTTGCTTACCATCCGATGAACATAGCACTCCAGGACACGTCCCAGCATCGTGCTATCGTCTATGACCTTAATCTCATATTTGTGCTCAGGAGGGAAATACAGCGGTGCCGTAAGTTCCATCAACGCCATCAAATCATCAATATTCTTTATATCTCCGAAACCGGTCTCGGCGATCAACTGCTTCATCTCCGTTTTCCCGATTGATTCGACTACTTCAAGGTTGAGCTCAGTGGCGGTATCGAAGCCAAATCTTGTTGTCGATTTCAAGAACCACCTGCCGTCGTGCAACAGCCATATATTGCGCAGCAGCTTTTCCTTTTGCTCTGGTGTCAACTTAATTTTCGGTGAACTCATATTTCAGCCACCTGTCCAAATAGTTGACCTTAGACCACTATTTATCGAAATTAAACGTGAAATCCCTGAAGCATTTTCCAGCGGTGTGCATCATGCAACCTTCTACCTGCGGAGAAACGCTGTACTTTATTCCCATGCCGTCAAACCAGCCGTAGATTCTTTCAAAAATGCCGCACTGGTATTGCTCAATGGCACCTAGTTGCTTTATTCCTTCATAAGCAAAACAGCTCTCGAAATCACCACGGAAAACGTTTTTCGCAGGATAGCTATAGGAAAATTTCATAAACTTCCCTTTAACTATGCCCCAGGTAGCGTCACTCAGCAATTTGAAATCTTCGAATGTTTCCACCTTATCCATGCCTAGGGCCTTTTGGATTCTTCTTATCTCTATCATCCCCATGGCTCTGACAGCAGCCTTGTTTATTTTGTTTGTCTTCTCAATGCCACATTCCTGCAAGCAGTAATAGAACCACATGGCATCATGGGTCATCCAATTCTTAATTAAGATTTCCTTCAACTCATCTTTCTTAAGTGTCTTCATGTTCGGCGTCTCCCCTTTCTGCACTGGCAGACAACCCCCAACTCACTCTTTCTTGCGTTCCTCCACCCGCAGTTCCATGACGATATGCCCCCAGCCACCGCAGTTGACGCCGACATCAACACAGCCTATCCTTTTAAATCGCATCTCATTAGGGTCCACACCGGCATAGAATAGCTCCTGTGCCGCATAAATTAATGTCGGCATGGAATGCAAGGCACCAAAGCAAATTCTTTTGGGACAGAGTTTGGTCAAAATATTGCCGGCGCCGTCAAAATAGAACTTATCACCAACCTTATGCTGACTATTGCAGCCATGTGAGTCCACAACCTCTATTACAATCGTCTTGTTTAGCAACGCTGGCGCTTTAGAAATAATGTCCTCGTTTCTGGGATTTTCTCTGAACTTCTTCATTTCCCTATCACTGTAACCCAGGTGCTGCTGATAGAATTTCCAGACATCTTCGCTGATTTTCATTTGTTTCCTCCCTTAATAACAATTTGTTATTAACAGCATAACAGGGCATAGTGGGCTTGTCAATAGGTTTTATAACGAATTGTTATACATTTCAACAATTTCTTTACCGTGTATTACAAAATGTGATAAAATCCGACTGTGGGCTCTCCCAGCATCGGCATGAGGATTCAGCAAGCCAGAGAGGAACTGGGCATCACCCAACAGGAACTGGCAACCAGATTAGGCTGCACACAGGCAGCCTTATCCAATTATGAGCTGGACAAGAGACGACTTTATCTTGCCAATCTGGAACGAATCGCCAGCGCCTTAGGAAAACCTCTAAGCTATTTTATGGAACCAGCCGCCGATGAAGGCGATACCCAAGATTGGGCCCGGTACCCTCACCGCTAGAATGCAGTGGGTTAAGCATTCTGAGTGATTTAGCAACCATCTAGGCCTTTGCTGTTCTTTGTATATTACCCACCCGTAGGCATCTTAACTCATGGATTCCTTGGCAGCTCTCTTTTTGCGCAAGATTACCCTGGCTACTATCAAAGCTAATAAACCCGAAATTAGAAGAGACTTTCTATAGTCAGGCATGGGGTCTCAAAAGGCTTGCCAAGGAGTCCCCACAAAATTACAGATTTTTGGGGGGTGAAACAAATTGGGTAACTATTTTCTGCCGCGTTTCTCCCCTTCTATCCTCCGCAGGGTCTCGTCATCGAGGCCGAAGTGGTGGGCTATTTCGTGGCGCACCACTTCTTCTATTTTTGCTTCAATTTCATCATCAAAGCGGCACTGTGCCTCTATGGGCCTTTGAAAGATGCTTATCTTATCAGGCAAAACCAATCCATACCCACGTCCTCGCCTAGTTTGAGGCACACCTTGATAAAGGCCAAGTAATTGAGTGGGATGAATATGCTTAGCCTGTCTCAGTTGCCCTCGTGTGGGCCACTCCTCTACCACAACATCCACATTTTCCAGCTTGCTCTTAAACTCTTGTGGCAAATTATCCATTGCCTTCTCCACGAGAGCTTCAAATTTTTCTCTCTCCATATTTAAGAATCACAAATATTGCCAATAAGTGAAAGGTATTTATTGTCATCTTACCACTTGAGATTGCTGCCAGACAAACGAATAACAATTAAAGGTATCACTTTGCTTACGAGATGTAATTATGGCAATTTACCCCGCTATCAAGGCGAGCTTTCTTGACGAAGGACGAGAATTAAGGTAGGCTATTAGCTTAAATCTGGAAAGGAGAGATGTTAAATTGCAGTGCCGTGGCATCAGAGGGGCTATCGCGGTTCCAGCAAACAGTAAAAAAAGCATTCTAACAGCAGCTAAGAAACTGCTCACGGAAATGACGAAGGCCAATAAGATTGAAATTAAAGATATAGCCGCTATTTTTTTCACCACCACGCCAGACCTGAATGCTGAGTTTCCTGCGGCAGCGACACGAGAGCTAGGATGGCCATCTAGCCTGGCTTTGCTTTGTGGGCATGAAATGAATGTCCCCGATGCTCTACCCCACTGTCTGAGAGTTTTAATGCTCGTAAACACTGAAGAAAAACCTGAGGAAATTATACATGTTTACTTAGGAGAGGCAAAAAAGTTAAAGGACAAACCGTTATCATCAATCGGAGGCGACACATGATTGTAGTCATGAGAACTAGCTCCAGCCATAATGAAATCAGCAAGGTTACAAAACGAATTGAAGACTTCGGTCTGAAGGCACACATATCAGAAGGTGTTGACCATACTGTTATCGGCGTGCTAGGGAAAGTTTTCTCGGAACTTCGTGATGCCTTGGAATTGCTCCCCGGGGTAGAACAGGTCTTACTCGTAAGCAAACCCTACAAACTTGCCAGCCGGGAGTTCCACCCTCGAGATACCATAGTGGAAGTAAAAGGCGTGGCTATCGGTGGCAATGAAATAGTGGTCATGGCTGGACCTTGCGCTATAGAAAGCGAGGAGCAACTCTTGACCACTGCTCAGGCAGTAAAGGCAGCAGGGGCGACTGTGCTGCGCGGCGGCGCCTTCAAACCGCGCACTTCTCCCTACGACTTTCGAGGGTTAGGGGAAACTGGGCTCAAAATACTGGCGGCAGTAGGAAAGGAAAATAAAATGCCCGTGATTACCGAGGTTATGTCGCCAGACCAGGTTGATTTAGTAGCCAGATACGCGGATATACTTCAGATTGGAGCGAGAAACATGCAGAACTTTACCTTGCTTGATGAGGTAGGAAAAACAAAGAAGCCAGTGTTGCTCAAACGCGGCTTATCATCTACTATTCAAGAGTGGCTGCTAGCCGCTGAATATATTCTGGCTCAAGAAAATGAGCAGGTTATTCTTTGCGAACGAGGTATCAGAACTTTTGAGACTTACACCCGTAACACCATGGACATTAGCTCCATACCAATTATCGAAAAGGTCAGCCATTTGCCCATTATCGCCGACCCCAGTCATGCCACGGGTAAGTGGTACCTAGTACCTCCTCTAGCATTAGCAGCAGTAGCTGCCGGAGCAGATGGACTGCTCATAGAAGTCCATCCTAATCCTGACCTGGCACTTGCCGATGGTCCTCAATCGCTCAACTTTGAAAGCTTCCATCTCCTTATGTCTCAATTATTGCCCATAGCCAAAGCTGAAAATAGAAAGCTAGCTACTTCAAGCGCAAAGAGCAAACCCTGAGACCATGGAAATCGAGCAAGAACTAGCCAGTATAGCTCCTCAAGGGGAAACACTCCTTACCATAGGCGTGTTTGATGGTGTCCATACCGGACATCGCTACCTGCTGGAAAAATTGCAGCAACGAGCAGTGGAGAAAAACTTGCTCAGCGGAGTAGTTACTTTTAACCCCCACCCACAATTGGTATTACATCCGCATAAGCAACTACCCTGGCTCAGCAACCTAGAGGATAGGGTCAAGGCCTTCCAAGAGCTAGACATAAACGTAGTCGCAGTGCTGACTTTCACTCCCAAGGTAGCCCAGCTAAGCGCCCGGGACTTTATATCCTTGCTTAAAAAACATCTTAAAATGCAGGGCATTATGGTGGGGCCCGACTTCGTTTTAGGACGAGGCGGGGAAGGCAATATCGATCTACTCCACACCCTGGGACATGAAATGAATTTCAGTGTGGAAGTCATAACTCCCTATACAATCAACGGCGAGGTAGTGAGCAGCACTCTCATCCGCCAGGCGTTAATCCAAGACGATATGAAAAAGGTAGAAAGGCTAATGGGGCGCCATTTCTACCTGAGAGGCAAGGTCATCACTTCCGACAAACGCGGACGGATTTTAGGATTTCCCACCGCTAACTTGGATATGAAGCCACAACAGGCATTACCAAGCAACGGCATCTATGCCACTATCACTCAGGTGAATGGCAAGCGATTCCCTTCAGCAACCAATATCGGCATCCGCCCCACCTTCGGGGAAGGGACAAAAATGGTGGAAACTCACCTGTTAAACTATGAAGGTGATTTATATGGCAAAGAGATAAGGGTCGAATTTGTGCAAAAATTAAGGAACGAGCAACGCTTTCCTTCTTCTGAAGAGCTAAAGATACAAATTGAAAAGGATATTCGCAAAGTAAAGGCACTTCTAGCCAAAGATTTAAAATGACTGATGCAAGGTTTGCCGCCATACTAAAACGCGGAGTGGCCGAAATTATAACGGAGTCGGAGCTCCTAAGGCTGTTGAACTCTGGGAGAATTTTGACCCTGAAACAAGGCTTCGACCCCAGCGCTCCTGACATTCACCTGGGACATGTGGTGGGCTTGAGGAAGCTGCGTCAATTTCAAGAGCTAGGTTATAAAGTTACTCTTATAGTTGGTGACTGGACAGCTAGGATTGGCGACCCCAGCGGTCAGTCAGCTACTCGACCCATGCTCTCATCCAGCGAAATAGAAAGAAATGCTCAAACCTACATGGAACAATTCTTCAAGGTGGTAGATAAGGATAAAACAGAGCTAAGATGGCAAAGCGAATGGTTTTCCCAGTTCACCTTGGACGAAGTAATTAAACTTACCAGCAAATTTACCATCGCCCAACTTTTAGCCAGAGAGGATTTTAACAAGCGGTATAGTTCTGGCAACCCCATATCCCTAGCCGAAATGCTTTACCCTTTGCTTCAGGGCTATGATTCGGTAGCCATCAAAGCTGATGTTGAATTCGGTGGCATTGACCAGAAATTCAATTGCCTTGTAGGCAGAGAGCTTCAGCAAAGCACCGGGCAATCTCCCCAACAAGTTTTCCTTGTTCCCCTCTTGATTGGCACTGATGGTAAACAAAAGATGAGCAAGAGCTTACATAACCACATAGGGATTGCTGAGTCTCCCCAGGAAATATATGGCAAAGTTATGTCCGTCCCGGACTCCCTGATCTTGGACTATTTTGAGCTAGTGACCGACGTTCCTGAAGAAGAAATCGCGGAGTTCGAGAAGCAACTGAAAACTCACTCAGTTAATCCCATGAACCTTAAGAAACGATTGGCTCATGAAATTGTCAGGCAGTTCCATGGCAAACAGGCAGCGGACGAGGCAGAAAAACATTTTTCCCAAGTATTCCAGAAGAGAGAGATACCTAAAGAAACAAGTACGGTCGAATTACGTGGTGCCCTTCGCCCCAAAGGTAAGCTCACAATTGAGGTTCAGAGAGACATTACAAGCTTACTAGTCGAGTCTGGTTTAGCAAAGAGTCGATCCGAGGCAAACCGCCTGTTAGCTCAAGGTGCCATCGAGGTTGACGGGGAGAAAGTTAGCAGCAATCTTGTGACTCTAAAGGATGGAAGCGTTATCAAAGTAGGCAAACGGCGTTTTTTGAGAATGGTAGATAGCGCGAAAAGGAAGTGGGAAACCGCCACTTCCTAAACAGGAGGTAAAAATGCAGTTACGTATTCCAGGACCAACACCTTGCCCACCACAGGCTCTTGAGGCCATGGGGCGGCAAATGATGAACCACCGGGGGGGTGAATTTGGCAAAATTCTCAATTCAATAACGGGGAAACTAAAACAAGTATTTCAGACCAGGGGAGACGTTTTCGTACTTACCGCTTCGGGTACGGGCGGCCTGGAAGCAGCCGTTGTCAATACTCTGTCGCCAGGGGACAAGGTTTTATCCCTTGCCAATGGCTTTTTTGGTGACCGCTTTGCCGATCTCGCCGAAGAATATGGCGCTGAAGTAATCCGCTTGAACTTTGAATGGGGTAAGCCAGTTAGCCCTGATGCCACGGAAAAGACACTGAAGGCAAATGGCAATATCAAAGCAGTACTGGTAACTCATAATGAAACATCAACAGGGGTGACCAACGATATTAAGGAGATAAGCGCCGTGGTCAAAAAATTCGATAAGCTTTTGCTGGTTGACGCTATCTCAAGCCTGGGCTGCATAAACTTGCCTACCGATGACTGGAATTGCGATATAGTGGTCACTGCTTCCCAGAAGGGATTTATGGTGCCTCCCGGACTAGCTATGATTAGTGTAAATGAAAAAGCCTGGCAGGCTCATGCTAAAGCGAAAATGCCACGTTATTATTGGGATTTCAGCAAAGCCAAGGATTTCCTGCAGAAAGGGCAAACTCCCTGGACACCAGCTGTCTCCATTTTCTTCGCTCTTGATATTACTCTAGATTTAATGCTAAGCGAGGGACTGGACAATATATTCGCCAGGCATGCTCGAGTAGCCCAGACAGCAAGAAAGGGAGTAAAATCATTAGGTCTATCCCTGTTCCCTGACGAGAAATATGCTTCCAACACAGTGACAGCAGTAAATGCTACTGACAAAATTGATGTCCCTAAATTGATTCAATTGCTCCGGGAGGAGTATGAAGTAATTCTTGCTGGGGGTCAGCAAAAACTATCCGGCAAGATCTTCCGCATTGGCCATCTCGGCCTGGTATACGAAAAGGATATCAAGTCGGTACTGGAGGCTTTAAATAAAGCTCTACCCCGAGCGAAGAAAGGCTAACCGCAAGATGAAAATTTTGGTCGCTGACCCAATCGCCGAAGAAGGAATACAAGCGCTGCGTAACTGCGCTCAAGTCGATGTTAAGACCAAGCTAGAGCTTGAGCAGCTTAAGGCTATAATCGGCGATTATGATGCCCTCATTGTGCGTAGTCAAACTAAAGTAGGAGCAGAGGTTATTGAATCGGGGAAAAACCTCAAGGTAATTGGTCGAGCTGGAGTAGGCCTAGACAATATTGATGTCGACGCCGCTACGAGAAAGGGCATTGTGGTGGTTAACGCCCCCACAGGCAACATTATAGCTGCCGCAGAACACACCATCGCCCTCATGCTTGCTCTGGCACGTAATGTGCCACAAGCGAACAGCTACCTTAAATCAGGCAAATGGCGCAGGGAAGAATTTGTTGGCACGGAGATCAGGAACAAGACACTGGGCATTATCGGCTTGGGTAATGTCGGCTCTGAAGTAGCCAAACGAGTCCAGGCATTTGAAATGCGCGTTATCGCCCACGATCCATTCGTCTCAAAAGACTACGCCCACAACCTCAAAGTAGAGCTCGTATCCCTGGACCAACTTCTTGCAGAAGCTGATTTCATCACACTCCACGTGCCGTTGACCGCGACTACCAAGAAATTGATTGGGAGTAAGGAACTAGCAAAATTAAAGCCCACGGCTCGGATTATCAATTGTGCCCGGGGTGGAGTGATCGACGAGGAAGCGCTGGTCAAAGCACTTAAGATTGGCAAAATAGCTGGCGCTGCCTTCGATGTCTTTGACCATGAACCAATAACAGATAGTCCACTATTCAAAGAGGACAAGATAATCGTTACCCCTCATCTAGGCGCTTCCACTATTGAGGCCCAGACTAGCGTAGCCAAGGACGTTGCCGCAGAAGTCTTAGCTGTACTTCAGGGACAATTCAGCAAGTACGCTGTTAATGCCCCACACATAGCTCCTGAGCTGGTACCGTTTATGAAGGTAGCTGCAACTATCGGCAACCTTGCCAGTCAATTAATGGAGGGACAAATAAGTTCAACGTACATCAAGTATAGCGGCGGAGTAACTAACTACGACTGCAACCCAATTAAGACGGCGCTCATCAGCGGGCTATTGCAACAAGCAAGCGAGGAAAGAATCAACCTGGTCAACGTTGGCCTTATCGCCACTCAGCATGGCTTGAAGATTAGCGAGGAAAAAGAGCCGATGTGTCAGAATTATGCTAACTTGCTTACTCTAGAGGTCAATACCAATGTCGGAGCCACCACAATATCGGGCACAGTTAGAGATGGCGAGACACATATTGTCCAGGTCAATGACTTCTGGATGGATATTGTGCCCACCGGGGGCTATTTCCTGTTCTGCGACCATCTTGACCGCCCTGGGCTTGTTGGCACCATCGGTAACATAACCGGTAACGCCGATATTGATATCAGCTCCATGCACTTATCTCGACTCCAGCCCCGGGGAAAAGCCCTCATGATTCTAGCTCTGGATCAGCCTCTAGGTGAAGAGCACCTGCAGGAGATACATGCCCTTCCTGGCATTTACAGTGCCAAAGCAGTAAAGCTATAGACAATCTTTTTTGCAAACACAGTCAATCCAGGGGATTAATGACTAAACCAGCGGGGAGCTTGGGGTAGAAGTAAGTTGATTTGCTGGGCATCCGATCTTGAGCATCGGCAATAGCCTTGACCATTTCCGGCTGTGGAGGATTTAATAGAAAAGCTAATTGATATTTCCCTTCCATTATCTGCCGGTAGGCTTCTTTCAAATCCATGGTATAAGCGACTTCTAGATTCTTCGCTCTGCTCAGTACACCGTTCAAAATAACATGATTAAGGATGCTAACGCCGAACTCTCGATAAGCCTGGGACCTGTTAGCAGGCATCAAGGCCTCAAGAGAAATATCCCGACGTTCCTTCAACATGACCAGTGAGCCCGGCTGTAAACCCAGAATTCCCAAACAGCTATCAACTAGTAGTTTCGATGCGTCGAAGCTACCGGTTCTTAAAGGAACCGACTCAACGGTAAAGAAATTCCTAAGTTGATCTCCCAGCTTTACCAAGATAGCAGGCCCTACGCCCCGCACGAGTCTGTGTAGAGGTAGAACAAGCAGCCCGGGATCAGAAAACTCAATTAACTCCATCATCACATAATTAAAGGCTCTTTTGCCGGTTAGAGATTGCTCCTGTGATCTTTCTTGTTGGTAGGTCAACGCTGTTTCGTAGCGGTGATGACCATCAGCAATATAAATGGGCTGAGATGATAGAAACTGACTTAGTTCTCGCTTTGTTTCTGAGTCGGTTATCGTCCATAGAGCATGACATTCGTTAGAATCAGGGAGATTGCTTCGCTTCGTTTGCAATGACATTAATGGTTTTCCTTGTACTACTTGGGATAATATCGAGGCAATCTTTCGCTCAGAATCATGATAAAGAGAAAACAATGGACTGAAGTTAGCTCGGCAGGTTCGCATTAACTGCAAACGGTCACTTTTCGCTTTGGGAGATGTTTCTTCGTGAGGATATATACCACTGCCCCAAGGTTCAAGTTTGACACGAACTATCAGCCCACGCCTTACCATTTTTTTGCCTGAATACACAAATCGATGATCATGCAAATAAAAGCTGGGTAATCTATCAGTCTGAAGAACTCCTTGTTCTAGCCATTGCTGAAAGGTAATAGCTGCTCTTTGATAGCGCTCGTCTGTCAATTCGGGTAATTCCAAGCGAATAGCATTGTAATCGTTTTTTTGGTAATAAAGTTCTTGTTGTTCAGGAGTGATAACATCGTACGGGGGGCAGATAACCTGGGCTAAATCGCCAACCATACTCTGGTTATAGAGTATACCCCGAAATGGAGAAACTTCCATGCTCTTCAGAGAATTAAAAGAACAATGGCGGTGCTTTTTACCGCCACCACATCATAATTCAAAAACCTCGCTTGCCTTCTAAACTTAGTGAGCAGCAAGCAATTCTGAAACTATCTCGTTGACTTCCTTACCATCAGCTTTGCCTTTAAGTTGAGGCATAAGCTGAGCCATGACTTTACCTTTGTCGCCTGGTCCCTTAGCTCCAACTGCATCAACTACTCGTTGTGCCACAGCGAGAACTTCCTCACGACTCATTTGCTTGGGAAGGTAACTCATAAGAACAGCCAGTTCTGCTTCTTCCTGCGCCACCAGATCGCTACGGTTCCCCTTCTTAAAGGCTTCGATGCTCTCCCGACGACGTCTTATTTCTTTGCTAATAACATCAAGCACCTTGTTATCGTCAGCGGGCTTTTGCTGTGCAATTTCAGCATACTTTATTTCAGATAATAATAACCTTAATGTAGAAACTTCTACTCCCTGCCGCCTCTTAAGCGCTCCCTTGAGAGCTTCCTGAATCTTATCCTTCAGTGCCATCTCTTGACTACCAGCACCTCATAAAAATTTGCTTCGCTCTGTTTCATGGGAACTCCGTGGATACCAATGAATAAATCTCGGACTCCCTGAAAAACGAATCTTCCCGGGGTAATTATCTAAAACTTTTGCGCCTTTTCGCTGCCGCTTTCTTTCTTCTCTCTTCACTAGGTTTTTCAAAGTGCCTGCGGCGGCGAACTTCAGCTAAAATGCGGTCTTGCTGCACCTGCCTATTAAATCTACGCAGCAGGCCCTCGAAACTCTCGCCTGAGCCAATCTTTACATCAGCCATATCAAAACAATGCATTTTACTCCAGTCACTCCGGTATGTCAATCAGGGTGAAGACAAAATATTGTGTTATTATGTTTGACAAATAGTAGTAAAAATGATAAGAATATAGTATCTGGGAGAGAGGATATGGCAGAGGACACGGCAGTACAGGAAAAAAAACCAAAGTTTGATTCTATAATCAGGTCTCTTGCAAAGAAGGGATTCTCCCTTTTTGTGAAAGTAGTAGATAAATACGCTCCGGATAGGCTGCTGCTTTTTGCCCTTAACTTTTTGGATAAACATGTCCCAAATAGGTTGATTACTTTCGCAATTAAGGTGGTCAAGAAATTGGCTTCCACTAGACTGCGTGCTACCGCTATTGCTGCCGCTGATGAGTATGTTCCTGACGAAGTAGCGAACTCGAGAAAAGTCTGTGCTGTCATTGCTGGAGTAGGAAAGTACATTCCAGATGAGATAATTCCCCCGGAGTCCACAGGAAGGTGGGAAAATCTTAAAACAAAGTTTCATATTCCGAAACTAATATCGAACAGGCCAAAGTGAGCCTGTGAAGTGGATATAGCTATTTACGTTATAGCTCCTCACGATACTGGTGAGGAAGAAGTAGGATATTGAATGCAGTACGAAAAGGTTTGTGTTGAGTCCTTTGGTTATGAACTTCCGGGGAATATCGTTACATCTTTGAGTCTGGAAGAAAGATTAGCCCCGATATACGACAAATTCAAGCTTTCCTACGGGCGTCTGGAAATGCTAACTGGAATTCGCGAACGGCGATTGTGGGATGATAACACAACTCCGAGTCAGGCCAGTATAAAAGCGGCAGAAAAAGCCATTAATAAGTCCGGAGTCAACAAAGAGGATATCGGATGCCTCCTTCACACTTCGGTATCCCGTGATTTCCTAGAACCAGCGACAGCTACTGTGGTCCATGACTCTTTGGGCCTTCCTCCCACAGCTACCATTTTCGATATCTCCAATGCCTGCCTGGGTTTCATCAACGGCATGGTAACTCTGGCAAATATGATTGAGTTGGGTCAGATAAAAGCAGGAATTGTGGTTGGCTGTGAGAGCAGCAAACGGCTTATTGACACAACCATCGATAAACTCTTGAAAGACCCTGACATCACCAGAGATAAGCTCAAACTTGCCTTTGCCACTCTAACCTTGGGGTCAGGAGCAGTGGCGGCAGTGTTAACCCACTCCTCCTTGTCGCAAGACGGTCATAAGCTTCTGGGCGGGGTAACACGCGCTGCTTCCCAACACAATGACCTTTGTCGTATAGAAGCCGATGCTTCTTTCCTCGACTTGGATGAGCTCCCAGATATGCGCACAGACTATGAAGGGGTCCTGAAAAATGGACTGAAATTGGCACCTGACACCTGGGAAGCCACAAAACAAGAGCTTGGGTGGAAGAACTCCGACATAGATAGGTTTTTTACTCATCAAGTTAGCGCCGTGCATAGTAAACTATTGTTCAAGACCCTGGGACTAGATTACACAAAAGACTTCTCCACTGTGGAATATCTAGGAAACATTGGGTCGGTTTCCCTTCCCATTACTATGGCTATTGGAATTGACCAGGGTCGCCTTAAATCCGGTGATAAAGTTGCCATGATGGGGATTGGTAGCGGCATAGTCTGCCTTATGCTGGGTCTGGAATGGTAGAAAGAATGGCCCTAGCAAGATGAGTTCAGGGAAATACTCCCTCAGACAGCGATGCAATTAGATAGATTTCTTCAAACCGCTCTAATATCTACGTTTTTAATGGAAGTTTTACCTTATGTTAGCTAATAAATCTAATGCATCACGAATCGTAATTACCGGGGTTGGCCTGACGGCGCCAAATGGGGATAATTTGGCGGAATTTCGAAAGAGTTTACTTGCTGGTAAATCGGGAATACAGAAATTCAATATCCGCTACATGGGTGAGGTGCTGGCTGGCATATGCCACTTCGACCCCCTGAAGTATCAAAAAAAGAAGGATTTGCGTCGGGGAACGAGGGCAGGCTCTATTGCTATCTACTGCGCCCAAGAAGCAATCGCTGATGCCAAATTAGACCTTGCTTGCCTTGATAAGTCGCGGATTGGTGTCTACCTTGGGATTACCGAGCACGGCACCGTGGAAACCGAAAATGAAATCTATGAAATTAAGCAATTTAACTATGATGTAAAATATTGGTCTCACCATCATAATCCCAGAGTAGTGGCTAACAATCCCGCCGGCGAAGTCACCCTGAACCTGGGAATTACCGGACCTCACTATACATTGGGGGCTGCCTGTGCCGGCGGTAACATTGGACTCATACAGGGCTTGCAAATGCTGTTGCTGAACGAAGTCGATTTAGCTTTGAGTGGAGGGGTTTCGGAGAGCACTGGTTCCTTTGGTATTTTTGCTGGCTTTAAAAGTGAAGGCGCTTTGGCTTCTCATCCAGACCCTAAGAAGGCTTGCCGCCCCTTTGACAAGGACAGGAATGGTGTGGTTGTTTCCGAAGGCGGCTGCATTTTTGTTCTAGAAAGATTGAGCGCTGCCCTTAAGAGGGGAGCTAAGATCTACAGTGAAATCGTGGGCTATGCTATCAACTCAGATGCCAGTGACTTTATTTTCCCCGATAAAGAAAGACAAATTCAGTGTATGAAACTTGCTCTTAACAAAGCCAGCATATCTCCAGAAGACATCGATATCATCAATACCCACGGGACAGGCACAGTTGAAGGAGACACTGTAGAGTGCCAGGCAATTGGAGCAGTTTTTGGTGAGCATCCCCATGCCTATATAAACAACACCAAGAGTTTTATCGGTCATGCTATGGGAGCTGCCGGTGCCTTAGAATTAGCGGGTAATTTACCCTCTTTTGAAGACTATATCGTCCACCCTACAATCAATTTGGACCACTTAGACCCTGAGTGTCATCTTAACAACCTGGTTATCAATGAACCAAAAAAGATTGACAAGGTCGACTATATATTTAATAATTCCTTCGGAATGTTAGGCATCAATTCGATTGTTATCGTAAAAAGATTTGAGGAATAAAGCTAAAAGCATTCCTGAAATAAACAAACGGGGGGTACATGACCAAGGAACAAATTAAAGCCACCATCCTAGAAATCATAGCCCAAATTATACCTGATGAAGACCTGAGCAATCTCAAGGGCGATATCCCAATACGAGAACAAGTGGAACTAGACTCAATGGATTTCTTAGACATCATTATGGAGCTGCGAAAACGCTATGGTATCGAAGTACCCGAGAATGACTATATGCAATTAGCCACGTTAGATGGTTCTGTAGCTTATCTAGAGCCACGGATGAAAAAACTTTAATCAATAGTGTTGGCAAGCCAGGAACACAAGTTTTTATCGCATTTTCCCAAGGATTGAAGGCTTAGTTAGCCTCTGATTTTGAAAAGAGCCTGACTATGAATTACGATGTCCTAATTATCGGTGCGGGAATGTCTGGCCTTGCCGCCGGCATTAGATTAGCCTACTATGGTAAGAGAGTTTGCATCGTGGAAAAACATTATCGCGTCGGGGGATTGAACTCTTTTTACAACCTTGGAGGACATAAATTCGATGTCGGCCTTCATGCCATGACCAATTATGTTCCCAAAGGTATTAAACTAGCACCATTGCCCAAACTGCTTCGACAGCTAAAGCTAAAAGCTGAAGATTTCGCCCTGTGCCCGCAACAGATGTCGGTAATCAAATTTCTCAATAAGACCCTCCAGTTTAATAACGATTTCGACTTTTTCGTCCAGAAAGTCGTCGATAATTTCCCCAAGCAAGCTGACAACTTCCAAAAACTGCTTAAGACCATTTTCGAATATGATGAACTGAATCTATATGCCAAACCAATTTCGGCTCGCGAAGTTGTGAGTTCCATTATTTCCGACCCAATCCTCGTTGATATGATTTTTTGCCCGCTTATGTTTTACGGAAATGCTCAAGAGAATGACATGGAGTTCGGACAATTTGTTATCATGTTCAAGAGCATCTTCTGCGAAGGCTTTGCCCGACCTCAAGCTGGGGTACGTCAAATACTCGATGTGCTGGTGAAAAAGTACAAGGCTTGCGGCGGTGAATTAAGGATGAAATGTGCGGTAGAAAGTCTCAAATGCGCTAATGGCAGGGTTGAATCAATCTTGCTCGAAAACGGTGGGGTCCTGACAGCCGATAGGATACTATCATCCGTTGGCTATGTGGAAACGATGAAATTGTTGACCAACCACAATTCCTCGGATTTCAATTACAATGTGGGGCAACTTTCATTTGTGGAGTTTATTCTGGTTTTAAATAAGGAACCTGCCGAAATGGGCTATACCACAACAATCACCTTTTACAACAATTCAGATAGATTTGATTATCGAAAACCTGACGAGCTGGTTGATGTTTCCAGTGGCGTTATCTGCTGCCCCAATAACTTTCAATTCGAAAATCCTTTACCAGAGGGCATGCTAAGGATAACCAACCTGGCTAACTTCGACCTTTGGAACAGATTAGGTGAGGAAGAGTACAAGACCCAGAAAGCTGCCTGGCTGGAAACCACGCTCAAAGAGGTAGTGAAATTTGTACCCGATTTCCGCGATTCAATTATTTTTACCGATATTTTTACCCCGAAAACGATCCACAAATTCACTGGCCGTATCAATGGCGCTGTCTACGGGACGCCAAATAAAATCAAAACAGGAAAGACCCATTTAGACAATCTATTCATCTGTGGCACGGACCAGGGATTCCTGGGAATAGTGGGAGCAATGCTGAGCGGTATCTCCATGGCGAATCTTCACGTTCTGCAGAAGACGTAGGAAAAGGGAAATTATGAGCCACGATTGGTCGAAAGATACAAGATCAGAATATGATGTCATCGTCATTGGAGGTGGACTGGCAGGATTAACATGTGCCAATATGTTAGCCAGAGGAGGACATGCAGTTTTACTTCTGGAGCAGCACTACAACCTTGGTGGATTGGCTACCTGGTTCAAAAGAAAGGGGCATATCTTTGATATCGCCCTACATGGATTTCCAGTGGGCATGATTAAAACCTGTCGCAAATACTGGACTCCTGAAATTGCCAACATGATTGTCCAACTCAAAGGGATCAGATTTGACAACCCCCAGTTCTCCTTTACTACAACTTATGACAGGGAAGATTTTACACGCATCTTGGAGCAGCAATTCAAAATACCTCGCGAAAATATCGAAGGCTTCTTCGATACAGCGAGAAACATGAATTTTTACGATGACCAAAGTATGACCACAAGAGAATTTTTTGAAAAATTCTTTCCTGGCCGTGACGATGTTCACCGCCTGCTAATGGAGTCAATTACTTACGCTAACGGGTCAACCTTAGATGACCCTGCGATAACTTATGGAATTGTGTTTTCCAACTTTATGAGCAAAGGTGTTTATACTGTTCGAGGAGGAACAGACCAGTTTATTGGAAAAATGCGGGAAGAGCTTCTAAAAAATGGCGTTGATATTCGGACCAAGGGCTTGGTGGAAAAGGTTTTTGTTAAGGATAAAAAAGTTGCCGGGGTAATAGCCAATGGGAAAACAATCAAAAGTAAGGCTGTTGTCTCCAATGGCAATTTGCTATTAACCATCCACAAACTGGTTGGAGACGAGAACTTTTCTAAAAGCTTTGTCGCGGAGGCTAACAAGGTGCGCCTCAATAACAGCAGTTGTCAAGTCTATATCGGCATCAAGAAAGGCGAGAAGATTGACTACATCGGAGATTTGCTTTTTACCTCAGAAGCCAAGAAATTTGACCCTCAAGAACTTTGCAGCAAAAATACTACCAGTCGGACGTTTTCCATCTATTATCCACAAACCCGGCCGGGCTCTGATATGTACTCCATCGTTGCCTCCTCCAATGCCAATTATGACGACTGGGTAAATTTGTCCGAAGAAGAATATCGCAATTCCAAGGAAGAATTGATTCAACGAACGCTTAATGCTTTGGAAAAATATATCCCCAAAATTCGCGATAAAATAGACCTCGTGGAAGCCTCTACTCCCAAAACATTTCAAAGATATACACTCCATTTAAGCGGTGCTTCCTTTGGCACCAAATTTGAGGGATTAAAGGCCAGTATGGAGCTTCCTAAAGAGATAGCAGGACTTTTCCATACTGGCTCGGTAGGGATCATTATGTCAGGTTGGCTGGGCGCAGCTAACTACGGAGTAATTGTCGCCAATGATGTCGACAAATTTCTCTTAGCAGGTGCCAAAAATGTATGATTTTAAAGGACAAACTATCATAATCACTGGTGGAACCAGAGGAATAGGCAAAGCCATTGCCGAGAGTTTCTTGAAAGCTGGTGCTAAAGTTATTGTCACTTATTCGACAAATGAAGCTGCGACGGCACAATTTAAACAAGACAACAGCCAGTTTGCCGAAAACATTGATACTCAAAAATGCAATGTGACCAAGTATGAAGAGGTGGAAAAGTTTTTCAAATACGTAGATATAAAATACGGGAGCTTTGAAGTCTTGGTGAATAACGCCGGTATCCGAAAAGATTCTGTCCTAGCGATGATGAAAGAATCGGACTGGTACGATGTGCTGAATGTCAACCTCACCGGAATCTTTTACATGTGTAAATTTGCTGTGAGGAGTCTGATGCGCAAACGATATGGACGTATTATCAATATAAGCTCGGTGATGGAAAGATATGCTTTTGAAGGCCAGGCAAACTATGCAGCCGCAAAGGCAGGGCTCAGTGCATTGACTAAATCATTGTCCAAGGAGGTTGCCACTCGGGGCATTACGGTAAATTGCGTCTCTCCGGGATTTATTGCCACCGAACTCATCCAAGACCTTCCTGATAAATTGCGTGAAGCTTATCTAGCCCAAATTCCTTTAAAGAGATTCGGAAACCCTGAAGAGGTAGCCGCTTGTGTTCTTTTCCTAGCTTCCAAAGAGGCATCCTATGTTACCGGCTCTACTCTTGAGGTGAGTGGAGGACTGTGAGATGGAAGAGATTCTAAATGCTATACCCCATCGTCCACCATTTTTGTTTGTCGACAGGATCGTAGAAATAAGCGGAACAAAAATCAAAACAATAAAAGAGATAAGACCCGATGAGCCAGTTTTCGCAGGACATTATCCCGGACAACCAATCATGCCCGGGGCACTCATCTGTGAATCCATCTTCCAAACAGGGGCAATTTTGCTCTCCAAAATCATGGGCGGTATGGGGGAAGGTATTCCTGTCTTGACCCGAATTAATAATGCCAAGTTCAAAAGCATCGTCAGACCCGGCGATACTTTAGATATTGAAGCGGAGCTGGTGGAAAAAGTCAGTAATGCCTATTTCATGAAGGGTAAGGCCTCAGTGGCCGGAAAAACATCGGTCATGGTCGAGTTTACTGTCACCTTGGCTAAAGAAGCACCTTGACATATACTAGGAAAATAAAAGGAGCACTATATGGATTTCTTAGACATTGCAGATAAGACTTATCTTGTTTTTGGGGTGGCTAACAAAAAGAGCGTCGCCTTCTCTGTTGGAGAGGTTCTTTCCGAGGCCAAGGCAAATGTAATCTATAGTGTTCAATCAGCAGAAAGAAAAGAGAGTGTTTCCAAAATCCTTCCTGGTGCTGATATCTTCGTGTGTGATGTCGAACAAGAACAGGAAATCAAAAAACTGGCTGAAGACATTTCCAAAAAGTATCCCAAAATTCATGGCATCGTTCATTCCATAGCTTTTGCCAATTACGAAGGAGGACTTAAGCTATTTCACGAAACAAGAAAGAAGGACTTCCTGCAGTCAATTGATATATCCTGTTATTCCCTAATCGCCATTGCTAATGCGTTTAAAGACCTGCTAGATGTGAAGGCCTCTGTAGTTACAATTTCCATCTCAACCACCAAAATGGCAGCCGAACCCTATGGCTTCATGGCTCCGGTAAAAGCCGCCCTGGACTCAACCCTGTGCTTTCTGGCTAAATCATTCAGCTCTTTTTCCCAAATCCGATTTAATTCTGTGAACGCCGGACTGTTAAAAACTTCATCATCCGCAGGGATACCCGGATATTTGGACTATTATCTCTTTGCCGAGCAATTAACCTTGCGCAAAAGAGCTTTGACCACCAAGGAAGTAGCCAATACCGTGGCGTTTCTCCTGAGCGAGCGGTCCAGTGGCATTAACGCCCAAGGCATCATTGTAGATGCTGGAATGTCAATCAACTACTTTGATAAAGATATTATCAAGAAGGCCATAAGGTTTTAGTAAGCCCATGACTTTATTTCCGGTAGTCATGCCAGTTATCGAAACTGGACATAAACCCTCCGGGAAAGAAAAGGTAGATCATCTGAGCCGGAGTGCTCGAGAGGCGCTAAAAGTAAGCGCCGAAAAAAGCCGAGTCAGGCTTGGAGAACTGCTCAAAGACGAAAAGGGTATACCCTGTCCAGTTGCTGGCATTTATTGGTCCCTCTCCCATAAACCTAAGTACGTGGCGGCAGTGGTTAGCAAAGATAAGATCGGCATTGATATTGAAGAAATAAAGCCCCGGTCTGAATTACTCTTTGCTCGTGTGGCAAGTGACAAGGAATGGGAACTACAGGAAAGGTCCTGGGACACTCTTTTTCGCTATTGGACGGCAAAGGAAGCGAGTCTGAAAGTCATCGGAATTGGTATAGGCGGGTTAAAGACCTGCCGGATAACCTCAGTCCCCGACGAGAACCATATTACTTTGGACTATAAGGGGCAACTTTTTTTGGTAGAGCAATTACGATACAAGAACCACATTGTTTCCGTCCTCAAGGACGATAACAAGATCGAATGGGTAGTGCTCGACAAATCCTAATTTCCAAGCACGAAATTCTAAACAAATCCAAATCTCTAAATTTAAATACCAAAACCATTTTTTAGATTTTGGACATTACATGAGAGGAATTAGATTCTTCTTTGCTATTGTTCAGTATTTCGTATTTAGTGCTTGGGGTTTTCTTCAGAAGTGGGTTTTGTCAAACTCTTTTGACTGGTATCGTTCCCATCTGGGAAAAATCTCCTTATAAATCCCCAGCCTTATTCCAATTAACTTTATAGCTCGCAGAAGCAGCATCCTGAACATTCTAGGCTTACCTAGCAGTGCTTTCATCAAGGCAAGAAGGGTTTTGGTCAGTGTAGGCGGGCATCCCTCTATGTTAGTGGCATTCTGTAAACCCTTATTACTTCTGATAGCACAGTCACCGTAAAGGAAGACCTTTTGAGTATCTCTTTCTGGCCTCAATCCTAGCCCATAATAAAACGCAACACCGCCAAAATCCATTCCCTGATTATCTTTACCGAATATGGAGAGCGCCAGGGCAAGCGTGGCACCACAAGCGGAACAAAGAGTCTGCCCCGGATGAGGAGCAGAAAGTCCTGTTATTTTCGCCGGGGTCAGCAATTCCTTATCCGGTTCAAATCGCCACTCAAGTTGCTCCTTCAGAGATTCTATATCCTCCCCTTTGATTTGAATTGCGCTGATATCAAAAGAGCGATTGTGTCTCTGGGCAAATTCTCTCAGATAGTCAACTTGCGCAGGATCCATTCCCAGGATTGTGGCTCCGATAACATCACATTCGAATACATCTGGGCTGGCTATAATCAAATCCTTGCGGTGAGCTACACCCGCAAGAGTTTCCGGTCCCTTCTCCAGCATGTATATTCCATCAATTATGACCAGGTCGCTTTTGATAGCTTCGTTTAAAAGGCAAATTAAGGTGTCCAGTCGCTTACTAGTATGAAACCTTTTTTTTGAATCTTTGTTGAGACAACCCTTCAGATTCTTGAAACCCAAAGAGACTTTTGCTTGAAAATGAGTCTTAAGCACCGGGACATTGATGAGAAAGTCTGTGTCTAAGGCTGCTCTCGAGACTTGGACCTTTATTCCCCCCAAATCTAGCTCATTGAAAGCACCCGCATTGAAATCAACAAGTTTAATTCCGTATTTTTTCGCTATCTTTTCAATGCCAGTGCCTTTAAAACCCTGTTTCGTATACGGCTCAAGTTCGTCAAATATACCAATGATGGCGCCTTCACCAATAGAAATATCTTTGCAGCCATATTCGAGCAATAACTGCACGACTCCATCTACAATCCACGACGTGGTCACCATTCCATAGGGCGGCATTATTCTATGTCGGAAACAATTATTGGGTTTTATCAGGACTCTGTCGCTCTTATTAAGCTTCTCAAATCCACCACAGAGCTCTATAGCCTTACGAAGCGAATCCAAGGAGCCGTCAAACTTTACTAGCGATACTGTCATGGGTTCTATGCACCAACTTGATAGTTTTTAATCTCTTCAACATATAGGTCCAGGAACGTTCGAGCTTTTTCTTCAGAGAAAAGGGCAGGCCTATAAGTGAGAGAGAGATTTAAATTCTTATTATAAATACCGGCGGCAATACTCAGTCCCATGGGAGTTACCACCGGTGCCGAGCCAGTACCATTGAGTATTTTAGCATTGCCTATGTTGCGCACTGCCGGTTCTTCAGAGCCTAGCTTCGGCCAGATAAAGCCAATATTGGTAAAGAGAATAGTATCAACATATGTTCGAGTAACCATCAGGAACCGACACATCCCCTTCATAACCCAAAGAGGAAAACGAGAGCAAAAGTAGAAGAAATAAACTAAGGAGAAGGCTATTCTATTCACCGTTTCATCTATAGTATCTGCTCTTACCTTTCGTAATAGCTTGGCGGGATCAGCCCTATCTTTGGGCGTGGTTGGTAAGGAAAACCAAGATGCCTGGTTGGAAACTACATAACGAAAACCCTTCGGGCTGATGTTTACTGGAGCCATTATTCGTATTTTTCTACTGGCTTTCCCATGCATGCTATTCCACTTTTCCACTGTCCTGTAGCAAGCTGCCAGAAAAATATGGTTTAGCTCAACCCCGGCTGATATTGCTTTAGACTGAATTTGCTCGAATTCCCTGGGACTTATAATCTCAAAGCAGTAACGGAGTTCCTTGGACTTTCCCGACTTATCATGGAAAACTCTTGTCGGGGGAGGAAGGGCAGCTATGACGAAGCGATGGAAAAGGCTGGAAATCATCTTTCTATAGTAATGTCCTACCTTTGCCCTCTGGCTATGGGCAAATTCCAGTAATTCGTCTCCCTTACGATTTATGCGGATATCCCCAGGGGATTCAGAATTCTTATAAAGTTCGTTGTTATAACTCTCGATAGCTTTCCTTACGAAAAGTAGGGCTCGGAGTCCGTCTGCTGCCGAGTGATGAAAAGTGAAAACCAGCGAGGACTCTCGCTCATTTTCCCTTAATAGCAGGGCCCTCACCGGGAACTCCCTTCTAATATTAAAGGGCTGGTTCATCCATGAAGAAAGATAGCTCTCGTGGTTCGTATCCTGGAGTTGAGCCTGGTCTGCAACGCTCAGGACTCCTTTTCCAAGGTCTTCTTGTATTTCGCGAAAAAGTCTGAAATTTCTGCTGCGCAGAATCGTTTTCATTACGGGATGAGCTTGTTGCGCCGAGAAAATTGCTTGATTCAATCTAATATGATCTATCTCCCCTTCAAGGTTTAGAATCACGTGAATAAGCATGGGTTCATTTATGCTATCAAGAGCTAGCAGGCATTTATCAACGCAATTGAGGGGGATTGAACCGGCTGAACTTTTCGTTTTCTTTTGCATAGTAGTCTGGCACTAGACAAATAGCAACACCATCATGGCTATATTTGAACCGATTGAGTTTGTACCTACTCTCGTAAAGGTTTTCGGCTTGCTATTCCGACTCCTCGACCTTTTTCTTTGCTGCCTGGGCAATCTCGGTTGAGACTTTTTGACCACCCCGGCGCGCCAGCCAGGCTAAAGCCCCCGAAACGTCGCCGCCAATGGTCACCTTCGTTTTGCCATTTACAGGTCCTAGAGTGTAGAAGCGTGTTAACTTAGTACCCAAAGCTTTTCCTTCCATCACCACGGTCCGCTCTGGGACAAACTCAGTAATAGTCATCAATAGTGTAACCGTAAGCTCGCTTACCTTAGCTGTGACAGAAAGCTGTGAGCCTACTTCTAAAGGCCCCTTAGAGACCCTCTCAATCTTCTTGATGGACGGCATCCATTGTGGCCACTCTTCAAGCTTGTCTATCAGCGCCCAGACTTTCTTGGCTGGGGCATTAATTTCGACACTGCTCTCAAATCTCATGCCTGTCAAACTCTTCCTTTCGTATTATCACAATATTATACCATCATTATACAATCTAACGGGTTAGCCCAGTAAATACATCATCCATATCTCTCTAATCTTGAGGCCAGATTATCATCAGTGATAGAATAAATCTTGAAGGATACCCCTAAATCAGTATAGTATCCTGTGAAACTCAATGGGCACATGAGCTTCAGTAGACCTGATATCATTCGACCTCCCAGTGAATGGAAAAGCTATTTTCTCCCTTTGACCAGTGGCTGCTCCAACAACACCTGCATTTTCTGTGGATACTATGGTTCAAAGCTTCAAATGCGAGACGTTGAGGACATCAAGACCGAAACAGATGCCGTAGCCTTATTCACTCAAAGTGGCATTCGTCTTCCTAATGTTCCTAAGGTCGTATATGCTGTGGCTCAAGATTGGGATGGCAAGAGGATATTTCTCCAAGATGGCGATGCCCTTGTCTACCCTTTTCCCAAATTGCGTGAGGTCCTCCGGTACCTGAATGAAAAACTGCCTGCTGTCAAAAGGATTGGCACATACGCTACGCCACAAGATATCTTGCGCAGGAACTCCGATGAATTAAAGGAATTAAAAGAACTCAAGCTAGGCATTTTTTACACCGGGCTCGAGACCGGCGATACTGAACTGCTCCAGAAGATAGGTAAAGGGGTAAGCTCAGACAAAGTAGTCGAGGCGGGAAAGAAAGTGAAGGAAGCGGGGATAAGCTTTTCTGTGACGATAATTTTAGGACTTGGCGGCATCGAGGGGAGTAAGAAACACGTACTTGAGACAGCTAAAATACTCACGGGGATTGACCCTGATTATGTCGGAGCCTTGACTTTGACCCTCGTCCCCGGTACCCCACTCTATGAACAGTGGGAACGGAATGAATTCCATCCACTTTCTCCTTTCCAATCCCTAGAGGAACTGAAGTTAATCATAGAGAATTCCAACTTTACCGATTGTTTCTTTAGCTCAATGCATGCCTCAAACTATCTTTCCGTCCGAGGCAAGTTGCCGCAGGACAAAGAGAGGATGCTCAGGGATCTAAAAGTAGTTTTGGCAGCAAGAGACCCTTCTCTACTCAGGCCTGAGTTTCTCAGAGGTCTATGATCGTATGACGCCAATACAGACTTGTTGGAAAGCCTAACAAAGAGAGCAAATAGTATTTCATTCACGCAAAATGGCTTATTGTTACGTCAGAGGTAAAACAACATAGGCAATCGTGCAATTCACCATAAGGAAGCCATCTCAGTATTCCTTGAGTGCCTGAATCTCCATTGAGAACCCACAACAGACTGGAAAAATGTCCTCAAGCCTGTTCACATTTGTCTGCGAGGGTATTTACAGAAGCCAAGCTAACCAACATTAACCAGCCCGATTAGCAAGGGGGTAACAAAGACCTCTATGATGGCTGCAACGGCAAGTCCAGGAAGAATCCATCTCAAGTAAACTTTAAGGCAATCTGACAACTGCAATTTGACTCGGCTCTCTCTTCGTACTAGCCACTTAAGTGATTCCATACCTACCGTGAGACCCAAAGCGGTGGCTAGCAAGATCACTGGAATCTCGATCACACCATGCGGTACAAAGCTAGCTATAACATATCTCCATCCGTTGACTGATTCAAGCGCGGAGCAAAGGCCTCCAAGGATAAAGCCGTTTAGGCCTATGATAAGTAGAGGCGGTACTCCCAGTAGAATACCTAAGAGAACTAGCCCGAGAGCCTTGATTCCGTTATTGATGAATATCATTAAGAGAAATAGGATAGACAGGTTGCCAGTCGGTGCCAAGGGCTCTAGTATAGCGCCGACCTGTCTCATAAGCCCCTCAACGGTATTCTGACCAATAAGCGTACCTAATACAAGACTAACAAAAAATGTGCTGGTCGCCAATATAAGATTCCGAATCAACACCTTCTGTCTGATTATCTGAGTTACCTGCATGATTCACTCTAAAGCTAAGCAGTCATTGTATCGAACCTTACTGATTTCGGCAAAATCACAAAATGACTTTTTGTGCAGCAATATTACGATGTCCGGTGTAGCTAATTTACTGTAGGAACAAATTCAGTCAACTACTATGTACTTGCCTTCCTTTGGCCCTAGTCCATGCTTTAATGCGGTAGTAATTTGTGGTAGGTCCCAAGGATTGGCAGGGATCTTATTAGAAGCCCCATAACCTCTTGTGAACACCGCCGAGCTGGTTCTTCATGGGCTAGCTTCCACTGGCCTGTCCACAGTACTGTCTTGATGCCCTCTTTACGAAGATTTGCACGGCGGATTTACGATAGGGCTGTCTTCCAGAATTGACTCATAATATAAAGCACGACCATTGGGCGTATGAATCGAGCCATCCCCATAAACAATATAACTGAACCAATCAACCAATCTCCCATTTGGATATGCATCGCTACTCTCAATGGTTGAGTAACAGGTGCTTCTATATAAACTAAGAGAGGTATCAACAAAGACAAAAACACTGACATAATAGCTATCAGTCGGATAATCCCACCAATTTGTAGTATATACTCCAGATTGATATAAACTTAAGAACTGAGAGTATGACATGGAATCAGCACGATATACATTAGCTCTCAATAAATCGTAAAACGTTATATTGCCACCATTGTCGGCCAGATTGAATAGATAATCCCAAACTGCTCCTATCGGGTCAGTAATTGTACCGGTAGACTTGAAATTAGCGGTAATGCTCTTGTCTGAGTCCATGGTAACGGTGATGCTTAATGTGGTGCCCGACGCACTACCGCTCCAGTAATCAAAGCTGTAACCACTGGCCGGGCTGGCTGTCAGCGTTACCTGTGCACCGGATGTATATTGGCCACCTGAGGGAGAAACCGAGCCTGCTCCGGAGGGGCTGACACTTACGCCAAGTGTATGTGTCGTGGTTGGTGTTCGCAATAAAGGGGGTATAACTAGGACTATCACGACGATAATAGCTATGGTACAGGCCGCGGTGACTCCTGCGAGCTTATTCCTACTCATTCCATCCTCCTTCGACGGTGGGGACTGTCAGCCCGAGCTACTAAGCCCTTCGGATATGTATCGCTTAATTATATCATGTAGAGACTAGCGGGGCGTCAATGGGAGGCACTGGCGGCTATGTGGGCAACGAGGTCGGAAAAATTGCTGCCGTTGAGGATTGAAAGATTCGGGCTGCGGACTGAAGCGGAAATAAGTGGGGAGATTTCAAGAGTGCACAAACTGACGAATTGTACAGTTGCTTATCTAGGTCAATGCAAAACGAGGAACTAAGTAAAATGGCTTTCTAGACAGCAACATCAGGATATCCGGTGCATTTAATTTACCTTAGAAATAAATTCAGTCAACTACTATGTAGTTGCCCTCTCCTGCCCCTAGCCCGTGCTTTAATGCGGTAGCAATTTGTGGTAGTTCCCAGGGATCGTCAGGAATCTTATTAGAAGCCCGGTAATCTAAGAGCACCTTCATTGCCTCGACATCGATAGCAATAAGGTCACCAGAAGCAAGGACTAAGCCTGGCTCAACCAATTGACCCCTATCCGGGCCACCGGATACGAAGGCTTTCCTGCCATCCATGACGATGAGATCTGGCTGCCAACAAAGATTTACTTCAGCCAACTTTTCCTGCAAATGACCAAGATGAAAACTACGCCGTTGTCCAGGAGCAACAAAGCCAAAAGCAAGTTTAATGGCACCAGAAACTGCACCGAGGGTGTGAGTCTTCATGCAGGGCAGATAAACCATCTTATCAGCATAACTTTGCTTAAATAATCTCCATTGATATTGACCTGTACCCAATCATTAGGCCTATCATCAAAAGCAATGAGTTCAACACCTAGCCTTCGAGCTAACTCGGGGACACCGAGTTGGTTGAAGACTTTTCTAGTTGGCCGCCAAACAGCACCAGCACTCTCACCGATGGTAACTTTAGCCCCAGCTTCCAGAATAAGTTCAATCACGACCTGAAGAAAAGCCAGGTCAGTAGATGCTGGAAACGGGTCCGGGCTGTTGAAATTTGGTTTTACAAGAACTCGGTCACCCCTACCAATAGTCTGTTTTAAATTGCCCATTAAGGCAATGGCTTGGCTAATAGCTAGCCGGATATCCCCTTTTGTTTTTACTTTGGCCACGATTGGCTGATTATTCCTAAGCCACGGATTACTCCTTCGTGGCTTTGGCTCTACACATGGAATACCCCTGGGTATCCTGTCGCCCAGAAAGTGATAGACTCCAACAACTCTGTCAAAGAGAACTGCCATATGACATCCGAAACATGATTCAGTTTTGTTGCTCTTATCCCTTTTCAGCGGCTTTACCCCTTCCATAAGTTGCCGCAAACTTCATGCGATGATATGGAGATAGGAGGACAGCGCCTGGATTATTGCCGGTGACCATGTCTTTAGCTACAACGTAAGTGACAGGAGCCTGAGAACGCTTGATGAAAATAGTGTCATGCCCGACGCATAGACCATATATGAAGTTCAGCTCCGTACCTTCTCGGTTCATAATCTCCGCTTGGACTATGGGATTACAGCTTATGCCTAGTTGATTTACCCATTCGTCAGGTATTCCCGTCTCCTGAGGCTTCAGACCGCCTACCATACAAGCTATAGAAATAACCTGAAAACCGGCTCTATCTAAAAAGCGGGCAAATTCTCTACCCTCTCGGATTAAGCCTACACATACAGCTAATCCCACCTTTTTGACACCCAGTTCCCTGGCGAACTCAATGCACTGCTGGACTCGAGACCAGTCATAGCCCCCTCTTTTGAGCACTTTGGCTGCAGCTAAATGGACCTTTCCAGCGTCGGGCTCAAGATATTGCCGTTTACTTTCTTCGATTATTTCCGGAAATTTTTGCGCCTGGCAATACTCAGGGATTCCCTGGGGATACCGCTGCAAGCACTCGTTGTTCTTGCACTGGTGACATTGGATTGTTTTAGCTTCTTTAGCCATTTCCCTCCTTAGCTACATTCTGTTCACTACCAGGCTGATTCTATACTCCAGTTCTGGCTAATGTCAATTTAGCGCAATAAGGTGGTCTACTAATCGAGATTGTGGGGACACAATAACATAGAACTTTTGGTTAAGGTAACTCTTGGTTGTTATTCTAGCATACCAATACGAGGTGGTAGAATATGGGTATGCCTAAAAAATATTATAACAAAGTTGCAATCGCATCCTATATTACCATACTTGTCTCCATCGCCACATTTGGTATCAGCTTCGCTTATTCAGGATGGGGCGAGAAGGGGGCAGCACCGATGCTAACACCTCTTGGTATAAGTGGCTGTGTTCTATTCTTCTTTGCTATTCTACTATTTGTGTGGAATTTGCGGAGAGAGGAACTAACCCATGAACAATGGCTGGAGATACGAGATAAGAGGCGACCTGATTTAGATAGTCTCAGAAATGTTATTGGTGAATATGTAAGGTCTACATTTCGGTGTGCAAAAAATCCTACATTATATAAACTTGATGAAAGCTACCACTATATCTCAAAACCAAGTGCATTAGTATTGTTCCAAGACATCGGGATAAACAATACTTGTTTTGCACGAATTGTAAATGATGAATTAGGTGATACTCGTATGGAACTAGAGAATATTGCTAGCAGGCTTTCAAATAAGAAAATTCGTAGGATGGTATGTCAGCTTTTTCGTAGAACGCATATTGCGAGGTCATATCAGATATTCCTCAGAATATACAGAACACAATATAATCCTATCCCTGATACTGAAAAACGCATACTCCAAGACGAGTCTCTCAGTGTTTTAGCAGAGTATATTAGCAAAATTTATAGCTATATTAGTATCATGGAAAGGGGTAAAGACCTTGATTAAGGAATGAAAAATTACTCCTGTTGTCATCGTCATCACCCGTAGGAGATATTATACTATGAAACAACCACGAGTTAACTTAACCCTTTTCTCTGCAAATGTCATTCTAATATTAATACACTATATTCTAACAAATTGTCAATAGCTTCTTATGTTCTGTCCAAGACGTACTGTATAGTTAAAGAGTCACAAAAGGCTACTTTGTGTAATCAACTACCAACTATGTACTATCTCCACAATAGGCATAACAGTCCAGGCACATGGCTGCTCCGAATACCCTTCAATCGCACAAATATAGTATAATGCTTAGAACATACTATGCCAAAGATAAAAGCAGGTATAATAAATGTCACCGGGTACATTGGTGCCGAACTGGCTCGTTTACTTTGCCAACATCCCCAAGTAGAACTCGTCACTGTTACCGGGAGAAGCGCAGCCGGGCAAAAATTAGGCGATGTTTTCCCCAACTTCGTGGGAACTAACTACATAATAAAAGCCGAGCTTGATAGCGAAATCGACATCGCCTTCTCAGCAATGCCTCATAAAAGCAGCGTAGATGTAGTACCACCTTTGCTAAAACAAGGCATCAGAGTCGTCGATGCCAGTGCTGATTTCAGGTTAAAAAACGCTGGCGAATATCCCAAGTGGTATGGATTTACCCATCCATCGCCTAAGTTGCTAAGAGAGGCGGTTTTTGGCTTACCCGAGCTGTATCAAAATGAAATTGCCTCAGCTTCACTGGTAGCAAACCCGGGCTGCTATAGCACCGGTGCTATCTTAGCCCTGGCACCCATAGTCAAAGAGGGACTTGTTTATCCCGATATAGTGGTAGATAGTAAATCAGGCATCTCAGGTGCTGGCAGAACTCCGAGCTTGACCACTCATTATTCCGAGGTCAACGAAGACATTTGTGCTTACGCCCTCCAGGGACATCGCCATTTGCCCGAGATAGAACAGGAATTGAAAGCACTTAACCCATCATTTTCTCCATCGATAACCTTTGTGCCCCACCTGGTGCCCATGACCAGAGGCATACTGAGCACCTGCTATGCGAGACTAGTCGATAGCCGTCGGCTGACGGCTGACAGTCTAAAACGGCTATACCAAAAATTCTACAAACATGCCCCCTTCGTTCAAATAACGACCCAGCCTCCCCACACCAAGCATGTCTGTGGAACTAACTTCTGTCTTATTTATCCCACTGTCGATTCGAGGACAGGCAGGCTTATAGTTATTAGCTGTCTGGACAACCTCGTCAAGGGCGGGGCCGGGCAAGCAGTGCAGAATATGAATCTGATGTTCGACCTGCCTGAGACCACAGGGCTGGAAGCTTTAGCCATTTATCCTTGAAATACGCAGGATTATTCCCCTACCGGGACCATTTCAGCCATGAGCCCCATTTGAGTTGCTACTGTTTCGCGGATTCTTTGCTGTTAAACAAGACGTCCATTGCTCTTTTTAGTACATCTTAGCTATTAGAAATCTTACTAAAGGGCTATTTACACTAGCTAACATGAATGATATAGTGAAACCAGACGTAATTTAATCAAATATATTCAAGGCGAGTTATAAAACAGCAATGGTAACTAAATCAATTCCAGCAGAAAAGCGAGATAAGAAAAGCCAAGCCTTGCCCATAGGGTGGGAAGAGGTGGCCCAGGCTCTATTGCGTAATGCCGGGCTAGGGATATACATCGTCCAGGAAGGAAGTTTTTTATATGTTAACCCCGTGTTTCAAAACTTAACAGGCTATACTGAGGAAGAGCTACTAGGGAAATATTCTCTCGACCTCGTTCATCCAGAAGATAGAGAGATGGTCAAGAAAAAGGCGGTAGAAAACCTGAAGAGTGTGAGCGGTTCTGTTTCTTATGAATACAGACTTGTGAAAAAGAATGGCGAGATACTACGGGTTCTGGAAGAAGTCACATCTATAAACTATGGAGGGAAACGGGCTACGGTGGGAAGTTTTATGGATATCACCGCTCGCAAGGAACTGGAGGAGACTATTAAATATTCAGAGAAAAGATATCGAACTATACTGAATGAGATGCAAGATGGCTATTTCGAGGTTGACCTCGGCGGGCATGTCATCTTTGCCAATAATGCGGTATGCCGAGACCTGGGATACTCAATGGAAGAGCTGATTGGAATGAGCTACAAAAACTTCACAACAGAAGATGATATAGAATCCGTATTTCGAGCCTTTAATGAAGTGTACCAAACCGGTGTGCCCAACAAGGGCTTCTATTCGAAAAGCCACCGCAAAGACGGAGGCCAAGGGTTTTATGAAACATCAGTTTCTCTTTTGAGAAATAACAAGGGCGAAATTGTTGGGTTCCGTTGCGTTGGGCGTGACATCACCGAGCGCAAACAAGCAGAGGAAGCGCTTCAAAAATCCCAAGAACGTTACCGCACGCTTGCAGAGAACGCCGGTGAGGCTATCTTCGTCGTCCAAGACGGCATGATTAAGTTCATGAATCCCAAGGGGGCCGAGCTGTCCGGCTATTCAATAGAAGAATTAGCCTCCGGACCGTTTGTCAAATTCATCCATCCTGACGATGTTAATCTGGTGGTTAACCGCTACGCCGGGAGGCTTAAAGGGGATCCCGCTCCCCAAATATATGATTTCAGGATTCTTAGGAAAGACAGTGATATCAGGTGGGGTGAGCTTAATGCTGTGCCAATTTCATGGGACGATAGACCGGCAGTACTGTGTTTCATGACCGACATCACCCAGCGCAAGCAGGCAGAGGAAGCACTGACGCAATCGGAGGAGAAATACCGAACTGTATTGGACGAGATAGGAGATGCCTATTTCGAAGTGGACCTTAAGGGGAATTTTACTTTTGTCAATGACCAAATGACCCAACATTTGCAGTATTCAAAAGAAGAGCTACTGGGAATGAATTACAGAACTTTCACTGCCCCGGAAGAGATCAAAAACGTATACGAAGCTTACAATCGGGTCTATCGGACAGGTGAGCCTAGCCTGAGTTTGGGTCACAAGGTCATACGAAAAGACGGAACTAAGAGGTTTAGCAACGTATCAATTTCGCCGATGAAGAATGCCAAAGGCGAAATCTATGGGTTTCGGGGCATTTCTCGCGACATCACCACACAAAAGCAGCTAGAAGAAGAACGAGAGGTTTTGCTCCAAGAAATAAGGAAAATCAACCAAAAGCTGGAGGAGGCCAACAAAGAACTGCAGGATTTTGTCTACATTGCCTCTCATGACCTGCGGGAACCGCTGCGAAAGATTTCTTCCTTCGGCACACTCCTTCAGGATTCACTGAAAGAAAAGCTGAATGAGGACCAGCAGGAAAACTTTGAATTTATGATAGACGGTGCTCGGCGCATGCAGGATATGATAGACGCTCTGCTTACTTATTCCCGACTTACTACTAAAGCCAAGCCTCCCGAATGGGTGGAGTTGAATAAGGTAATAGAGAACTTAAAGAAGTTGGAGCTGGCAACTATGCTGGATGAAACGCGGGGAACCATCCTTGTTCCCAAGCCACTGCCCTCGGTTCAGGCCGACCCATCTCAAATGCACCAGCTCTTTCAAAACTTGATTGGGAACGGGCTAAAGTTCCATAAGGAAGAAATGCCTCCGGAGATAGTCATCCGCGCCCATGATGTAGAGAACAACATGATTCGCATAGAGGTGGAAGACAACGGAATAGGAATTGATGAGAAATATCATAGCCAGTTGTTTACCATGTTCAAACGCCTCCATTCCCGGGAACAGTATGAAGGGACCGGGATTGGACTGGCCAGTTGTAAGAAAATCGTAGAGCGCCACGGAGGCAACATTGGAATAAAGTCAACCCTTGGTAAAGGGTCGATATTCTGGTTTACACTGCCCAGAGAAAGCTACCTAAAAGAGGATTAAGGAAAGGAAGTAAATGATGGAAGAATTAGCACCGCTGGTTATATTACTGGTGGAGGATGACCTAGCAGACCAAAAGTTAATTAAGATCTCTCTGAGAAACGAAAAAATTGCTAATGACCTTTACACTGTGCAGACTGGTGAAGAGGGGATGGATTTTTTGTACCATCGTGGGAAATACGGCGATGGAACTCCTCAGCCTGACTTGATTCTGCTGGATTTGAACATGCCCGGGATGGGAGGAAAGGAATTTCTGAGGCTAATTAAAAAGGACGAAAAGTTGAAACAGATTCCCGTGGTTATCCTGACAACTTCGGAAGCTGAGAAAGATATCATAGACAGCTACAAGCTGCAAGCCAGCGGATATGTGCATAAACCGGTGACCTTGGAGGAATTTAAGGAAGCTATGAAGAAACTCAAGGAATACTGGTTCCTGCTTTGCAAACGAGTACCCAAGTAGCACCAATGGTACAGGAAATAAAACAACCACTGCTTAAAATCCTCATCTGCGACGATGACCCGGCAGACCGCAAGCTGGTCCGGACATATCTGCAGCGGATAACTGACAGGGAAATCGTGTTGCTAGAGGCGGGGCATACCGAGGAAATCCAGAACGCCCTGGATAAAGGTAGAATTGACCTGGTCTTGATGGATAATCAAATGCCCGGGAAATCGGGGATGGAGTGGCTCGCAGAAATCGCAAAAAAACAACTTGCCCCCGTAGTCATGTTGACCGGGTCTGGAACTGAAGAAATCGTAGCCCAGGCCTTTCAAGAGGGAGCAATTGGTTACTTGCCAAAGGGCAGTCTATCCCGAGAAAAGCTAAGTAACATCATCGATGTTGCGCTGGATAAATGGACGCGGCTACAGCAAGCTATGGCCGACAAGGAACGGCTGGAACAACTGGCAACTTTTGATTCGCTGACCGGATTGTACAATCGCCGAGCAATTTTAGGCAAGCTGCGTGAGCTAATCAATTTGGCTAATCGCTACAAAGAGGATTTTAGTCTGAGCATGCTGGACATCGACCATTTTAAGAAGGTCAATGACCGCTATGGGCACCTCACTGGAGACGCGGTTTTAGAGGAAATTGCCGCTTTAATTCGTCAGAATATCCGGGATACAGATATAGTCGGACGATATGGGGGGGAGGAGTTTATCATTGTTTTGCCAAAAACCGCTTTGTCTTCATCTTGGGTCGTCGCTGAGCGATTGCGAACTATAATCGAGAAGGCTGAGATGAAAGACTCTGCTGGCAATGTATTCGCTATAACTGTGAGTCAGGGGTTAGCCGGATGGGAACGAGGTGAAGATACCTATTCTCTTATTTCTCGCGCTGACGAGGCTCTCTACAAGGCTAAAGAAAAAGGGCGAAACTGCGTGCAAATCTTGCTGGGCCCAAGCTTAAGAGACAAAGTTTAACCAAATTATAGCATCAACCCTATCCCCTTACAGTGCACTCTCCACCCGTGAGGGAACTTGGCTGTTTACCAAATTCAAAATATTCTGCTATATAACAACGCCGCCATCTACAACCAGAACATGTCCTGTTACATAGCTGGAAGCATCAGAAGCCAGGAAAATCACAGCCCCCACCATTTCGTCAGGTTCGGCTACGCGCCGCAACGGAGTCCTCGCCATGACAGCTTGTTCAATATCCGGATTGCTCCAGAGAGCTTCGCTGAATCGAGTTTTGACCAGCCCCGGCGCTATCGCATTCACCCTGATATTATACTGAGCCCACTGTTGTGCCATCACTTTTGTTGCCATAATCACCCCAGCCTTACTTATGGAGTAAACCGGCAAAATGTCGGGCGTAATCCCGGCTACTGAAGCGACATTGATAATCTTACCCCCACCTTGCTCTTTCATCACCCTGGCTACCGCCTGGCTGAGAAAGAAGAGTCCTTTCAAGTTGAGATTCATAATAGAATCCCAGGCACGCTCTTCTATATCTATAGCCGAAGCCATAGTCGGGTTGGTACCAGCGTTATTCACCAGAATATCAATTCTGCCCAGCTCATCTTTTATCTTCGGGACCAGATTATTTATCTCCTCCGTCCTGCCTACATGTGTGGCCACAGCCATTGACCTCCGTCCCAACCCCTTTATCTCTTTCGCTACCTCTTCGAGGTCCGGCAATTTGCGGCTGGTTACAGCTACATCGGCACCAAATTTGGCCAGCCCCACAGCAATAGCCTTCCCGATGCCCCGACTGCCACCGGTCACCAGAGCCACCTTGCCTGATAGAGAAAAAACATTTGGGGAAATAGTCATTATTACGCACCTCCTGAATAAGATTCATCAGCTTCGATAAAAGCCGACGCCAAAGTATATATTACAGATGGGGCAATACGCAACCTGAACAGCAGGTATTTATATGTCGTACCAAGCGTCTCGTTTCATTTCTCGCTCAGTACATATCATACGTACGATTCGGCAAGTTGGAAATAGCCCTGAGCGGAAGCTAACACTCTTGTCTTTTCCTCTTCGGGAATGTAGGGGTCATCGAGCTTAAAGCTTTCCACCTTGCCCCGGACGTAAGCCCGGTAGCACTTATAGAAATTAAGCAATTTCAGGAGCTCTTCGTCATGGCTCAGCCCTACATAGGTATTTACCAGATGCCGGGAAAGACCAGCTTGCTGATAGCGATCTAAGTCCATAGCTAAAAAGGCGATCTCCGAGGCTACGTCGGAATATCGGAACCTGTCATTGAATTCAATGCAGTCGTAAATGCAGATATCGTCAGTGAAGCAAACATGGGCAGCATGAAGGTCGCCGTGGCAATCCCTTATTTTGTCTTCTCTTACCCGCTTCTCAAACAGGCTGGCATTACTGTCGATGAAATTATCGGTATAGCCTTTAACTCGCTCATATTGCACTTTAGGAATGGTAAGGCCAATATATTTCTCGGTTTGAGCGAAGTTTTCATCGGTATTTTGGCGTATAACATCCAACCTGCCGAAGGCGGCAATCCTTGGATTTGTTTCGGCTTTTGGGTGAAAGCTCACTAGCTTTTCCGCCACCCTGGCCACCATTTCCGGAGTTACCTGACCCTTGGGCAAAAGCACATCCATCATGCGGTCCCGGGGCAACTGCTTCATTTTAACCGCATACTCTATGGCTTTGCCTTGTCCTTCGATGCAAAACCCGCCTCTTTCTTCCACAATCGGTACCACGGCTAAATAAGCATCGGGACAAAGGCGCCTGTTTAACTCCAGCTCCTGACGACAGAAGAAATGGCGTTTCTCCAAAGTGGTGTAATCCAGATAGCCTAGGTTGACCGGCTTTTTAATCTTGTATACATATTCGCCGGTAAGGAAAATAAAGGACATCTGGGTCTGGACCAGCTCTATCCTTGGTGGTTTGTGGGGATAGGCCTGGGGCTTAAGAAGAGCTTCAACTGTAGATGGTAATATTGACACCGTACTTCTCGCGAAATTTCAGGGCCTTTCCCATACGGCTGCCATCCCTTGCCCGCCACCAATACACATGGTCTCCAAGCCACGATGCAGATTTCTACGCACCATATCATAGATAATGGTGACCGCTATCCTGGCTCCGGTGCAGCCAATAGGATGACCCATAGATATGCCACTACCATGAGGATTAACGTGGTCGAAATCCCAACCCAGCTCTTTCAGGCAACCTAGTACCTGAGCAGCAAAGGCTTCATTAAGCTCAATAACATCCAAATCTTTATTACCCAGCCCCGTCTTTTTGAGCACCTTCCTTACCGCCGGCACAGGACCTAGTCCCATGTATTTGGGGTCTGTCCCGCCTGAAGCCCAGGCTCTCAGGGTTGCCATAGGTTCGAGCCCCAATTCTCTAGCTTTGTCTCTGGACATAAGCACTACGGCCGCCGCCGCATCATTAATTCCCGAAGAGTTACCGGCAGTGACCGTTCCATCTTTCCGGAATGCCGGAGGGAGCTTGGCCATTTTCTCCATAGAAGTGTCCATAGGCCTCTCATCGGTATCAAAAACAATGGGCTCGCCTTTTTTCTGAGGAATAGGAAAAGGAATTATCTCATCCTTAAATAAACCCTCCACTATGGCTTGGCGCGCCCGAATATGGCTAAGACAGCCTATCTCATCCTGCTGTTGGCGAGTGAAGCCATATCTCTTGGCGATTTCCTCTGCGGTATTTCCCATATGATAGCCGTAGAATATTTCCCACAATCCATCATAGACCATGAGGTCTATAATCTCTCCCCTGGCTCCAACATCCATGCGATAGCCCCAGCGGGCTTTAGGGAGAAGATAGGGAGTATTGCTCATGCATTCCATGCCTCCAGCAACCACAACATCGGCTTCGCCCAGCATTATAGCCTCTGCTCCCAAAGTGATAGCTTTTAAACCGGAGGCGCAGACTTTATTCACTGTAAAGGCGGGGGTTTCTTTAGGAATGCCTGCGTAGATACAGGCCTGGCGAGCTGTGTTCTGTCCTTGCCCGCCCTGAAGGACATTCCCCATAATTACTTCGTCAACCTGAACAGGATGCAAAGAAGAATCGTAAGCATAGTGCTTTTTCTCCAGCTCTATTATTCCATCAGACTTGAGTGCATCAGAGCCATAACCGAGTAATTTTTCACCGGACTTCGGCCTTAGTCCAGCTCGCTTAAGCGCCTCTTTGATTACCACGGCACCCAGCTCAACAACAGATATATCTTTTAAAGAACCACCAAAAGCGCCAATAGCTGTCCGGGCACCACTGACGACAACTACTTCTTTTTGCATGCTCTAATCTCCTTTTACCAGAATTTCCTCTCAGATAGTGCAATCCACATATCCGAGCGAAGCCAAATCACAGTTCAGCACTTTAATACAGGCTATGAAGGTTTGAATGCCAAAAAGGTCGTCGAGTTTTCTCCTTCGCCCCTATGTAAGAACTCTACCTTAAGAGGAGTGCCAATTTTTATGGTTTCAGGCTTGTTCCCATCCACTCCTTCAATGCGAGCGACAACCCTCACCCCCTCCTCCAACTCTACGACTCCAGAAACATAAGGATGTTTCCTATCGTAACCTTCTTTTATCATGAGTGGAGGGCCTATAGCTATGCAGGTGAAGGCAACAAGCTTACCCTTTCCCTTCATCTCAACCCATCCCATTTCCGAGCCATAGCACTTAATGCAAATGGAGCGGGGAGGTACAGAAAGGACACCACATTTCTGGCACCTCGACCCCATCAGTTTATCCTCGCTGAGAAATCGCTCATAGGAAATATCATTAAAGGGCCTTACTTCCATTGGCTGTGTCTCCTTCATTATCTTCTTTCAAGAATGGTAAGCGTACAAGTACCTCCTGTCCCCCCCAGGCTCTGGGTTGCCCCGATTCGCAAATCCTTAATGGGAACTTGCCTTTCTCCAGCTTCACCCCTTAATTGTTTCCAAATTTCCACAAGTTGCCCTGTGCCTGTGGCTCCCACAGGATGACCTTTGCATTTAAGTCCCCCCGAGGTATTGATGGGCTTGGAGCCATCCAATCTTGTCAGGCCCTCCTCTACTGCTTTATATCCTTCCCCGGGCTTGAAAAAACCCAGGTCCTCGATGTGAAGGATTTCAGCTATGGAGAAGCAATCATGCACCTCAGCAATTTGAACGTCTTCGGGCTTGAGCCCTGATAGCTCGTAAGCTTCTTGTGCTGCATATCTCGTGGCTTCAAAATAGGTAAGGTCTTCCTTGGCATGCAATCCCTTGCCACTCCCCTGCCCTATACCAACAACATATAGTGGGTTATCGGTGAAGTCTTTGGCTATTTTCTCGGCTACTAACAAAACACAACTTGCTCCGTCGCTTATGGGGCAGCAATCATAGAGATGCATCGGCCAGGCAACCACAGGATTAGCCCTGGGATCACGGAGGAATTCCTTCTCGTCCTTCCAGGTAGGTACAGGCTCCCCTTTATTTTTAGCCTTTTCAATTCTCTGATTCATAATATCGCGGATTGAGACATTAAACTGTGCCTTGGGATTGAGGCGAGCATTATTATGGCTTTTTATGGTGACATTCATTAGATGCTCCCGGCTGGCACCATATCTGGCAAAATAAGCAGTGGCCATGGCACCAAAAACACCCGGGAAGGTAAATCCCGCTTTTACTTCATAAGGACTAGCCGCCATGGCCAGGCCTTGTGTAACTTCTTCTGTGCTGCGTTTCGACATCTCCTCGACCCCACCAACTAGAACCACATCATAAAATCCTGAGGCTATAGCAAAAACCCCCTCTCTAAAAGCGAGGGCGCTGGAAGCGCAGGCACCCTCCGTCCGCGTTGCCGGCTTTGGCGTAAGCCCCAGCAAATCCGAGATTATCGGCCCCCAGTGTCCTTGATGTACAAAAAAATCGTTCGTGAAATTCCCCAAATAAAGGGCATCAATATCTTTGGGGTCTATCCCTTTATCCACTGTGGAAAGCATTTCACGGAAAGCTTCAGCAAACAAGTACTTTGAGTCCTTGTCGCTAAACATGCCGAATTTCGACATCCCTGCACCCACCACAGCTACCCCCCTTCCCAATTTTCTTCGCCCTCGCATTTCACCTCCTGAGTAGGATGCTATTTATAATCTCCCTACTATATCAAATTCCTGGGCTACATTAAAGAATTATCTTGGGGCGGCATTTACTACAAAAATGCGCCTCCTTAAAGTCGGTATCAGCCAGGCTATTGGAAAAGTGCATGACACATTTGTTATTGGGGCAATGCCCCAGGCCAAAAGTATGCCCCAATTCATGGACTATCTCCTTGGTGGCTCTTTTCAAAAATAAAGCCTCGTCCGAGACCAAGCCATAATATTCCTGTCTTAGCCTGCACAGGGATACGATGGCTGTTCCGGAGATGACATCGGCTTCGCCAAATACGAAGTTAAGCCTGGGAACATAAAGGTCAACATCAGCTATACCTACAACCCTTTCCTCTCCTTCCGACTTTCCAAGAGAGGCCAGCAATTTTGAGGAAAGGTATTGCTTCCTCTCTGGATTATAAGCCTGGGCCAAATCGCTAAAGCCTGCTTTTATTTCTACTGGACAATGGAAAATACCGCCAACACTATCCTTAAGCTTCTCTATTATCTCGTCAGCTACATTACCTAACGGTTTAAGCGTGATTTTCACTTAAATTTTTGCTTGCTCTCTTCTCTCAAATAATATTTTAAGATTTTAGCACAGACTGAGCAGCACATGATGCGTAAGTAGTATAATTGCTGGATTAATGAGGCGAGGAAATGAACTACAGCCAAGCGGAAGAGTATCTCAATAGTTTTACTAATTATGAGCTGATTCCGGGCATAACTTATGCCCAGCCTGGTTACAGCTTAAGGCATGTGGAAGAGTTGCTAAACCGTATGGGCAACCCTCAGTTGGCAGCCAAGACGATTCATATCGCCGGCACCAAGGGGAAAGGGAGTGTGGCGGCTATGATTGCTCAGGTTTTGAGTAGTTCAGGATATAAAACAGGACGGTATACCTCCCCCCATCTTCATAATCTAAGGGAGCGTATTAGCATAGATAGCAACTTGATTTCTGAAGCTGATTTTGCTGCGGCTATGGCAGAAGTCAAGCTTTTTATCGAATCCATAAAGCAAGACGCAACTTTTAGGCAATTGACTTATTTCGAGGCATTGACTGCGCTGGCATTCGCTTATTTCCAGAAAAAGCGGGTGGACTTTCAAGTACTGGAGGTCGGTTTAGGAGGCAGGCTCGATGCCACTAATGTTGTGGCTAATCCTGCGGTCTGTATTATCACTTCTATCAGCCTGGACCATACTCAGATTCTGGGTAATAGCCTGGAGGAAATAGCCCGGGAAAAAGCAGGCATTATCAAGTCCGGCTGTTGGGTGGTAATTTCTCCCCAGTCAGAAGAGGCAGCTTCGGTAATCACCGATATTTGTCGGGAGAAAAAAGCGAAGGTGGTTCAGGTAGGCAAGGATGTCACCTGGCATAAGATAGGCGGTGACCTTCATCAGCAATCGCTAGAGATCGAGGGTAGAACAAATAAATATCAAGTTAGCATTCCTCTTTTAGGCGACTTCCAGCTTGAGAATGCCGCCACTGCCGTAGCTGCTTTAGAGATTTTGGCTTCTCAGGGCTTTGCCATCTCAACCGCCGATATTACTCAAGGGCTTGCCCGAGTTAAGTGGCCGGGGCGATTTCAAATTTTGCAGCAACACCCTACGGTGTTGGTTGATGGTGCTCATAACGTGGCGTCAATGAAAAAGTTGGTGAGTAATATCAAAGCATACTTCGCTCACAAACGGATTTTTCTTGTTTTTGGGACATCCTGTGACAAAGACATACCAGGGATAATAAATGAGCTAGTTCCCCTCTCCCCCCAAGTTATAGTCACGCAGGCATCCCACTCCCGTGCCGCCCCTCTTTCAACTCTGGTTGCCGAGTTCGCCAAACAAGGCATTGAGTCTAAAACCGGAGAAACTGTAACCAAAGCTATATCCCGAGCTTTGTCTCTGGCAGGCAGGACAGATATTATCTGCGTTACCGGCTCTCTGTTTGTCGTGGCGGAAGCGTTAGATTATTTCTCAGGGGGCTGAGTTTCCATAGGAGAGACCATGGCTTCCTTGGGTAACATCTTGCCTAGAATTTGCTGGAGCGCCATGATATGGCTACATATCTTCCATTGGGAAAAGAAATGGCAGGTACAATGCCATTTTCCATGGGCATAGCTTAGCTTATGGTCATCATTCTCCCCACGGAAAACAGCGGTTAAACCTGAGAAAGTGACACGATCCGGTTCTTGAGCATACCTTTTGGCTTTTTCAATCTTCCCGATAAGGCTGGACCGCATCATACTCTCTTATTTTAAGTATACAACAGGGCACAGGAAAAATCCAGCATCCGTAACCAGATGCAATTATGCTATCATAATAGTTGGTTTGGAAATGATGTAATGGTCGTTCAGCCGCAACTCAAGATTCTTATCAGCCGTGACGAGATAGCTAAAGCTGTAGCGAAGCTGGCTCGTGAAATCAAGAGGGATTATCAAGGTAAGCAGCCTCTGCTTATTAGCGTCCTGAAAGGGTCCTTTGTGTTTATGGCTGACCTTATTCGCCAGCTTGATTTGCCTCTAGAGCTCGATTTTATTAGGCTCTCCAGCTACGGCGCTGCCAGGGAGAGTTCAGGCAAAGTGAAAGTAGTTCAAGGAATCAAGACGCCTATAAGAGGCCGAGATGTTCTGGTGGTCGAGGATATCGTGGATACTGGAATTACCATCTCTTTCTTACTCGATTACTTGCAGAAAAAGAACCCAGCTTCGCTTAAGCTCTGCGTTTTAACAGACAAGCCGTCTCGGCGCAGGGTTTCGGTACCCATTCATTATCTGGGCTTCACCGTGCCCGATAAATTCATCGCGGGATATGGACTGGACTTCGACGAGAAATTCCGCAATTTGCCCGATATATATACCCTAGAGGATTAGGAGATGAATTTAAAGAAGCTTATCTCTGTGGCTAGAGGGGAAACACCGGCTGATTTGCTCCTGAAAAATTGCCGGATAGTAAATACTTTTATCGGAGAAATAGAGCAAGGCAACGTAGCCATCTATGACGATAGGATTGCCGGCGTAGGGGATTATGATAATGCCAAGGAAATTATAGATTTACAAGGCCGGTTTTTAGCTCCCGGGCTGATTAACGGGCATACGCATATAGAAAGCTCTATGCTTCACCCGGCAAGGTATGCTCAAGCCGTGGTCACCAGAGGCACTCTGGCTGTGGTTACTGACTTACACGAAATCGCCAACGTTTGTGGACCTGCAGGCATAAAATTTGTCATGGATTGGGCACGAAAGCTCCCACTGGATATGTTGTTCATGGCTCCGTCATGCGTGCCAGCAACCCATCTGGAGACATCAGGTGCTCAAATCAGTTCCAAAGAAGTAAAGAAAATTCTAGCCTCCCCCAATGTAATTGGTCTGGGAGAGATGATGAACTTTCCCGGCGTAGTCAGCGGGGATGAAGAGGTTTTGCAGAAGATCGGTGCCTCTCAGGGCAGAGTTATTGATGGACACGCTCCGGGACTCAGTGGTAAAGAACTGAATGCTTACTTGTCCGCTGGCATTCTTTCCGACCATGAATCCACTACCCTGGAGGGAGGAAAGGAGAAGTTGCGCCGGGGCATGTACCTCATGATTCGAGAAGGCTCTTCAGAAAAGAACTTGGATGCCCTTCTGCTTCTGGTTACCGACAATACTTATAAAAGATGCTTCTTCGTGGTGGATGACCGTAGTTGCTCGGATTTACTTCGGGAAGGCGATATTGACGCTGTGGTCCGAAAGGCTATCAACCAAGGTCTGGAGCCAGTTCGGGCAATTCAAATGGCAACGATTAATACTGCCGAGTATTTCAGACTCCATGACAGAGGAGCCATTGGTCCGGGTTATATGGCCAATCTCATAACCATCACCAACCTGGCTAAACTAGAGATAGACATGGTGTTTTACCAGGGAAAGCTAGTAGCAAGTCAAGGCAAGCTCTTGTCCTCCTTGCCTCCTGTTACTCTGGAGCTAAAAGACACGGTACGCATCAAGCCCATTATGGTGAAATCGTTGTCATTGCGAGCGAAGCAAAGCAATCTCAGTGAGGAAAGCTACCCGGTTATCGAAATCATCCCCGGACAGATAGTCACCAAAAAGACAATAGAAGAGATAAAAGTTGTGAATGGGACACTTATGCCCGATGTGGAAAGAGATATTCTAAAGCTGGTGGTGGTGGAAAGACACAAGGCTAGCGGCAATATCGGCTTGGGACTGGTCAAGGGATTTGGCTTGAAAAAAGGAGCATTAGCCTCATCAGTGGCTCACGACTCTCACAACATAATAGCGGTGGGCACCAATGACCTCGAAATCCTCAAGGCAATTGAGGAAATTAATAGGCTGCAAGGCGGGCTGGTTGTTTGCGCCGACCTGGAAATTCTCGCTTCTTTACCGTTGCCTATCGCCGGCCTCCTTTCACCGGAGCCGCTCGATGTGGTCGTATCCCAGTATGAAATTGTTGAGAGGGCTGCTGCCAGCCTGGGCAACTTACCTCCAGCTCCATTTTCTATCTTATCTTTCCTGGCTCTGCCTGTGATTCCCGAGCTCAGGTTGACCGACTTAGGCTTAGTGGACGTGGTAGAGTTTAAGTTGCTCAAGTAGAATTAAGTCTGAGTTCTCAAAGCCCGAGATCAGTGACAGTTGAAAGCCGCCCGCTGGATTGACTGGTTATACAATCATTGATCTTATACCCATTCAACCTTCTCAATTGTAATCTCATTTCGAACGTTACCCGTATTGGGCACACCCTCTGGTTCAATAAGGATAGCTTTGTATCCATTCTCAGAAGAAGGCTTATGCTCGACTCCTTTCGGGATAACAATCATCTCCCCAGCGCCTACTTCCACATTGCAATCACGAAAGTTCATAACAAGTGTGCCCTCCATGATAATGAATGTTTCATCTGTTTCAGGATGGCTGTGCCAAATGAAGTCACCTTTGAATTTTACGATTTTGAAGTCGTAGTTGTTCATCTTAGCCACCAAACGCACTGCGTAGTCACCGGCTGGCAACTTTCCGAACTTATCCGAAAGGTTGATTTTTTCCACGGTCATTATTCATCCTCCTTTTCTCTTATAGCCCGTTTTCCGCCAAAAGCATGAATAGTTCTTGTTCCCGGAAGACTTACCCCACCATGCAGCGTACCCTTGGGAATGAAATATTCTTCACCCACCTCTACAGGAATCCGCTTACCACCTATTGTTACATCATATTGCCCTTGTACCACAACAAAATACTCGTCATATTCATGAGTGTGTTCGGCTGATATCCCTCCCTTTCGATTTGTCCATATCGCTATTTGGCTTCCGTCTATTCCATCAAATACATAACCTTCAATCCCCTGAGTATATTGACTCTGGGAAGCAATCCGATTTGATGGATTTCTCATAAATTCTGGGAAATTGTTCATTACCTTCTCCTTTGCGCAGCAAAGATTATGTCACCTTCCCATCTACATCAAGCGATATGTATGGTGAATCAGTTTTCTTTCTTATCCGACCGACGTTCCTCTAAAAGCACCCAGTCAAGCTTTGCAGCTTCAGGATTGTCTTCTAATTCGTCCAAGGCAATTATCTTTGTTTGCAGTAATAATTTAAAATAGCCTTGAAGATACTTATCTTGGCACTCTGCTGCCCATTGTTGCCATGAACTTTTGATGGTTTCTTCTACAAGCTCTTTCTCTGACTTTTCCGATACCAAGATCTTGGGGAGGTAGCGGGCTTCTTTCTTAATCTCATGGTTGTAAACAGCAGGGAGGAGAAGTGGAACTCCATCTTTAGGAGTATCACCTAGTTTAGCATCATGGTAAATATTAACTCGACAACGCCATTCTCTCTCATGAGTCCAATCTACTACATATCCATCTACGTTTGGTATTGGTTCATATCTAACCCATAAATATTGGTAATCCTTTGCTAAGCCATTTTTGTAAATTTCTTTGCCTTCCTCATATCCAGGTTCATTAGGGCTAAGCAGTTCTCCGAGGATGTCTCCTGAATCATAGATTACCGACCTACCGCCATATCGATAAAGAGCTCTTTTGTAAAGAGCTATGCCATAAGGGCTATATCGGTTTGGCAAAATTTTGCAGCTTTTCATAAAGTTTTCAAAAGTCTGCTCAGTGAATGATACGGCTGGATAGGGTCCTCTAACTGTAGGACGTTTAGGTCCACCATAAAAAGACGGCCTAGGGGCAAAACTTGGTTTTAAGTACCCACATTTAATTATATTTAGTAAAGTTGTAAGGGGTTCAATATATCCCCCCTCGTACCTGCGCCTAATCCAGTGAATCACATAATCTGTAATGTCGGTCCTTTCTTTCCTAATTCTTTCCCAGTCTTTCATAGTTAAGAAAGTTTTACTTCTCCCCTATTGCATACGATGGTTGCTTTTTCAAAGGGCTCACTGCCGGGAATTTCGGGGGGCACCATGCTTAATTCCAAAGATTATGTCGCCCCCCCATCTACATCAAGAGATATGCATGGTGTCCCTTTAATTGGGTGACCTTGCGCCTCATTCGGATATAAGACCTTTCATGTCTCCAAACCACTCAAGGAGCTCCGCATCTGGATCTACCTTATCAAGCAAAGCCTTCGTCATATTCTTTGTAGCACGGGAACAGAGTACCTTCTTTGCCTTGGATTCCTTGTCCTCTTTCACTTCTTCGGGAAGGTCGTCCCACGGTTTGGGGCTTCCAGAGGTTTCATGAACCAATCGCGCGATCTCTCGCGGAACATCATCAAACGGCCCGAAATCAGATCCTATCTGCAAGCTAATATCTAGTTCTTTATATGCAGCAACAATGGCATCTTTGTGCAGGTAATTCTCCATTTCCTTCTTCGCTGTGTTTCGGGCTTTACAACCCTCACGAGCAGTTACCTGATCTACATAGCCTTGGTATTTCGCCGGTTCCGGCGGAGCGACATCCCTATCGCAAAGATGGAACTCGGGTCTACAGAGGGGTTCAAGACGGGAGGACCAGAGCGCCAGCGTACTGCCGCCAAGAGGAAAGAAGATGATTTCACCATCCAGTTCTAGCCTTTCCAGATCAATAACGTCAACACCGTCATTGCGTAAAGCGGAAGCTATAGTCCGCAGAAAAGTAATGTCATTCGGGCCTTCTACGCCAATGAATAACTTCACTGTATTGTCTGGCAGAACCCCAAGGGATTTGGTAAATATCGGATTCGTCTGGGGGCCGCCCTTCAGGATTCTCCTGGACTTGTCTTCATTGATCTCGATGTAGCGTAGGCAACTATCGGGTAAAGCACGTGCGAGCATAGGCGTGTGCGTACTTATGATCACTTGGGCTTCGGAAGACAGGTCTGACAAAGCTCTCAACAGCATTCGCTGATTGTTCGGGTGCTGGCAAGTTTCGGGCTCTTCAATGGCATAAACCACCGCCGTATGACCTGTTTCTCCTGCAAGTTGTTCCGCTTTTGCACGAAAGAAGTTCAGTAAAATGAGTCTCTTAACACCGCTGCCACGCTTGTTGAGGGGAATGTCGTCATCTGAGGTAATGCTGGCCTTAAAGAGGCTATCCCATTTAAGTGTGGTAAAGGTAGGGTTGAGTTCCGTTGCGAGAGTGGGATCCATTTCACGGAGTTTTTCTAACGTCGAATTAGCGATCTTCTGCACTTCAGCCCGAACGTATTCAGTGATTTCCGCAAGTTCTGCTTCCTTAGCCTTGATAGCCTCTTTGACGGCAGCCTTCAGCGGGTCCTGGGCTTCAGAGTCTTGGTCAGTACTTTCGCGGTCTGACTTAAAAAGCGCGAAGGCAGGAAGGTACTTGCGAAGCTCAGTCCATATCTTCTTGGCGTTGTCTGCTGCGGTCAGCGGGATCAACGATGGAGCAAGCTGCAGGTCAACAAAATGATCTCGTATTCGTGCGCGTATCTGAGCATTGATTCTCTGATCAACACCCTCGAGATCTAAGTTCAGATCTTTGGCCCGCTGTTTAAGGCCAGGATTCGTGAGTTGTAAGAGATCATTTGCCCCATCCACAGTTGGATGGTTGGCGTAGGCTTCGATGCTCGTGCATTTTGGCTTCTGCAGATGTCCGCTGTAAGACTTATGGATCTCCAGTCTCCCCTCATCGTTTAGGAGAAACTCAATGCCGAATTTTGTGGGATTTGCGTCATCTAAGACAACTTCATCTGGAAGATCAGTAAACTCACAGATTATTTTCAAATCATTCGGATCGCCGCCTTTTGAAGCATCATCTTTATCTGGATCAATGTCGTTCAGGAACAAGTACAGTGCGTCCAGGACCGTAGACTTACCGGAATCGTTCCTTCCGATAAAAGCTGTGATATCCTCGAACTCAATAGGTATTTCTTCCTGAAAACACCGGAAGTTACGAAGGCGTAATCTCGCGAGTTTCATTTTGGCTCACCAAATATCTATATCTTATGCTTATTTTCTATACTTATTCTATAAGTATATATTGTAGGATAAGACAGCACGAAATATCAAGTATGAAATATTAAGGATTTCCCTATTTAGATTATGTTGAAATGTGAGGGGGTAATTCGGTATAACGGTCTGCAGGTCAGTTGCAACCGCTTGTTAGATGGCTCACTCCTGATTACAGCCCGTATCGAAAAGGTCTGACACATTCAAATTGTCCAGGCGAAACACGTCGGAACAATTCAGAGTTTTTCCTAGGATTCCCTACTGAGTGCTTGTCCAAGAATGCTTTATAAGTTCCATTGCCAAACCCTGGACAAGCCGCTCGAAAATCATCTTTCGAGAAAGGCTCGCTCAGTGACCCTTTGCGAACGGCTTTGATAATGGCCGTGTACACTCGGTGCGTCATCGCTGCATTCTCCAGGCTAGATATAGCTCCCATCAGGACACATCACAGGCTGGCCAGCAACATAGGTGCCGTCGGGAGCCATCATTATTTCGCCGCCATCGCCCACATACTTTCCATTTGGGGCCATGCGCGGAGTGCCAGCCACATAGCTTCCGTTTGGAGCCATCTGTATCGCTCCTCCGTCACCGACGTAAGTACCATCTGGCGCAAGACGAGGCGTGCCGTTGACATACTTTCCGTTCGGTGCCAATGTCGGTCGTTTTGTCACTTTCTACCTCCTCGTTTGCCGTCTAACATCTATTTTTTTATACCCATTTTCTATGCCCATTCTAGTTGCCCGCGGTCACATAGAGCCGATGCTGGGCAGCGTTTTCCACCTGGCATAGTCCGAGAATTGTGTCTACCTCTCGATACTCTCCGCTCCCAGACACCAAGGCTTGGTCTGCTTCGAAATCTCCATCTGGCGGTCACATGCACGAGTATTGCTTCGCTCCAGCTCTAGCAATCGTCTCTTAACCGACAATCCACCACCATATCCGACAAGCTCTCCACCGCTTCCAATTATTCGATGGCAAGGGACGATTATGCTGATGGGGTTTGCCGCGTTGGCATTGCCCACAGCTCGAACAGCTCTTTCATTGCCTATTTCCCTTGCTATCTGTGAGTATGTTGATGTAGCTCCATATGGCACCTTCATGAGCGCATTCCAGACGCTTTTTTGGAAGTCAGTCCCCACCATTAATACAGGAATGTCAAACTTTCTCTTAAGTCCCTTAAAATACTCATCAAGTTGCGTTCTCGTTTTCTCCAGAATTTCATCATCGTGTTCGACAAACTCGGCATTCAATGCCTTCTTGATCCTATCATCAACGGTTCTTCTCATTTCTCTGCTTCTGAAACCAAGCAAACACAGTTTGCCACGAAAAGAACCCAGTACGACTCCCCCAATCTCAGTTTTGTGAAGTTGAATGTTAATTTGGTTCATTTTTCCTCTCTTTCCCTACTCATAACGGCGGGTATAACGACCCTGCGACGAGCGAAAGAAAGATGCTCTTCATTTCAGGGACACCATGCTTAATTCCAAAGATTATGTCAACTCTTTATCTACATCAAGAGATATATATGTACGATGTCCCCTTAATTGCCAGAATTATCACTTCTCCCTGGTGGCCCATAGTGATGAAGCATCGAAAGCCTCTCCTTTGAGTTTGGCTTCTATGACTTTCTTTAATTCTCCTATGGGCACTCGAATTTGCGATAGGCTGTCTCTTTCCCGAATGGTAACCTGCTTATCTTCTAAGGACTCAAAATCTATGGTCACGCAGAACGGGGTACCGATTTCGTCCTGACGCCTGTACCTTCGCCCTATGCTCTGAGAATCATCGTAATCGGTGACGAAGCTCGGGCATAGTTGCTTGAAAACCTCTTTAGCCAGGGGGGTTAACTTTTCATTCCTGCTTAAGGGCAAAACAGCTACTTTAATGGGAGCCAGAGAAGGATGCAGATGCAGAACTGTCCTTTTTTCTCCTTCGACTTCTTCCTCATCATAGGCATCAACGAGGAAAGCCAAAAGAGAGCGGTCGACGCCAGCCGAAGGCTCAATAACATAGGGAACATATTTTTCGCCAGCCTCAGCATCATAGTAACTGAGCTCTTTGCCGCTATGCTTGGCATGCTGGGTGAGGTCGAAATCGCCCCTGTTAGCGATACCCTCCAGCTCCGACCAGTCCATAGGGAAGAGATAATCGATGTCATAGCAGTCCCTGGCATAGTGAGCCAGCTCATCTTTGCCATGCTGGCGCAGGCGAAGGTTTTCCTTCCTGATACCCAGTTTGACATACCAGTCAAACCTCTCCTTGACCCAGTAGTCAAGCCACTTTTCATCAGTCCCGGGCTTAACGAAATACTCCAGCTCCATATGCTCAAACTCTCTGGTCCTGAATATAAAGTTGCCGGGGGTGATTTCATTGCGGAAAGACTTACCTATCTGAGCAATGCCCAGAGGCAACTTCTTCCTAGAGGTGGTGACCACATTCTCAAAGTTAACGAATATGCCCTGGGCAGTTTCGGGGCGGAGATAGACAATGCTTGCTTCCTCTTCCACAGGACCCATAAAAGTTTTAAACATCAGGTTGAACATGCGAGGCTCGGTTAGCTCACCACCACATTGGGGACATTTCTTGCCTTCTACTGCGTCAGCACGCCACCTCAGGTGGCAGGACTTGCACTCTACAAGGGGGTCTGTGAAATTATCAATGTGGCCACTAGCAGCCCAGACTCCGGGGTGCATCATGATTGATGTGTCCAGACCTACTACATCATCCCGCTCATGGACTACCGCCTTCCACCAGGCCTCTTTGACATTGCGCTTAAGTTCCACCCCCATAGGACCGTAATCCCAGCAACTAGCTAAACCGCCATATATTTCGCTGCTGGGGAAAATAAAACCCCTCCGCTTACATAGAGAAACGATTCTATCCATATCTACTTTAGCAGGCATCTTCACGTCTCCTTTGAGTTTCTTAGCTTACCAGCTTTATTCACAGGCGTCAAAGGGGTGTCCTCGTTCGCGGTACCTGAATGACACTTCCTCTCTGTCATTGCGAGGCTGGCGAAGCCAGCCGAAGCAATCTCGGTGGGGCTAAGAGATTGCCGCGCTTCGCTCGCAATGACGAAAGAAAGAGGGGCTCGCAATAACATGGGCTCAGCGTGGCAAAGAGAAAAGGTCATAGAGGAAAGCGAGTTGCTGAACAACCTATTATTTAGTCTTAGCCCTGGCAGTTTTCAAGGCCGCGAAGCTCAGGTTATCTTCCTTCAAGCTAACAGCTATGGTATCTCCTTCTTTGAACTCACCCTGCAATATCTTGGTCGATATGGGATTTTCCACATACTTCTGAATAGCCCGGCGTAAGGGGCGAGCTCCATATACCGGATCGTAGCCTTTCTGGACTAACCAGGCTTTGGCTTCTTCATTCACTTCAAGCTGAATATTACGCTCAGCCAACCCACGTTCTACCTCACGGATAAGTAGGTCAACGATGCTCTTCAAGTGCTCTTTAGTTAGAGGGTGGAATATGATGACATCATCTATCCGGTTGAGTAACTCGGGAAGTAAGTGTTCCTTTAAGGCGCTTTTCACATCGGTCCTCATTTTTTCTTCGTCGCCTTCCTCTTTACGGAGAAAACCTATGCCCCCACGCTGGAATTCCTTGGAGCCTAAGTTACTGGTCATGATTACTACCGTGTTTTTGAAATCCACAGTCCGGCCATGTCCATCGGTAAGCCGGCCATCCTCCAGTAGCTGCAACAATATGCTAAGGACGTCGGGATGAGCCTTTTCCACCTCGTCGAACAGGATGACCCGATAAGGACGGCGGTGCACGGCCTCAGTCAATTGTCCCCCTTCCTCATAGCCCACATACCCGGGAGGCGACCCGATAAGACGGGACACAGTATGTTCTTGCATATATTCCGACATGTCCAGCCTTACCATGGCGTCTTCGTCGTCGAAGAGAAACTCGGCTAAGGCACGAGCCAGCTCGGTTTTCCCCACACCGGTAGGGCCGAGGAAGATGAAACTGCCGATAGGACGTTTGGGGTCCTTGAGCCCGGCTCGGCCACGCCTGATAGCCTCAGAAACGGCAGCCACTGCCTCATCCTGGTCCACTATCCTCTGGTGAATCCTCTCCTCCATATGAACCAACTTATCAGTTTCCGTTTCCATCATCCGCGAAACGGGTATGCCTGTCCACTGGGCAACCAGTCCGGCGATATCTTCCTCATCTACCACACTGTCAATCTTCTTCTCTTTCTGCCACTTGAGTTTGGCCTGGTTGTATTCCTGTTCCAAACGTATCCTTTCCGCTTTCAATTCAGCAGCTTTCTTATAGTCCTGCCGCTGCGAAGCAGCCTCCTCCTCATCACGCAGGTGTTTCATCTTTCGGTCCAAAGTTTTAACTTCCTCAGGAGCGCTTTCCATATCAAGGCGTAGCTTGCTGGCTGCCTCATCGATTAAGTCAATTGCCTTGTCAGGCAAGAATCTGTCGGATATATATCTCTGGCTCAGCTTGGCAGCAGCTACCAGGGCGGAATCTTCGATCTTTATTTTGTGATGTGCTTCATATCGGGGACGAAGTCCTCGAAGCATCTCTATGGTGGCTTCTACGCTGGGTTCATCTAGATAAACAGGGCTGAAACGTCTCTCCAGCGCCTTATCTTTCTCCACGTGCTTGCGATATTCATCCAGTGTAGTGGCCCCGATACATTGAATCTCACCGCGAGCCAGTGCTGGCTTTAGCATATTACTGGCGTCAATTGCTCCTTCGGCAGCTCCAGCCCCCACCACGGTGTGAAGCTCATCAATGAACATAATAACTTCACCAGCCGCCTGCCGGACTTCATCTAAAACCGCCTTTAGCCTTTCCTCAAACTCCCCGCGGAATTTGCTTCCCGCTACCAGTGCTCCCATATCCAAAGCCACCACCCTTTTCCCTTTCAGGGAATCGGGGACATCTTCAGCAGCAATCTTTTGAGCTAATCCCTCAGCAATGGCAGTCTTGCCCACGCCGGCGTCGCCAATAATCACAGGATTGTTCTTGGTGCGCCGGGAAAGTATCTGTATCACACGCTTGATTTCGTTTTCCCGTCCGATTACAGGGTCGAGCTTGCCCTGACGAGCTAACTCCGTGAGGTCATGCCCGTACTTTTCCAGGGAACGGTACTTGCTTTCCGCTTGACGGTCGGTGACGCGATGACCGCCACGGATTTTCTGCAAGACTTGATAAATTTTTTCCTGGGTGACGCCAGATTCAGCGAGAATTGTTGCGGCTTCGCCCCTGGTTTCTCCGGCAATAGCAATGAGCAGATGCTCAGTGCTGACAAACTCGTCCTTGAGCCTGTCAGCTTCCTTGTTGGCATTCTCGAGAAGAGCAGCAACTCGCGGAGTAGCATAAATTTGCCCCACCTCATAAGTTATCTTGGGGAAACTTTCAAGCGTTGCTCCTACCCGCTTTTTTATCATATCAATATCCACACCCAGCATCTGTAATATGTCCTTGGTTACTCCCTTTTCCTGCTCCAGCAAAGCTAACAGGACATGCTCCACATCCCACTGGTTATGGCGATAGCGACGAACTAGCTCCTGTGAGGCTTCTAGAACCCCTTGTGCTTGCTCAGTAAATCTCTCCGGTTTCAACTTTTTATACCCCCTAATTGTCTATTTTGTCACCCTGAGCGATAGCGAAGGGTCTAGATTCTTCGCAGACCCTGCCCTGAGCAGCATGAGATTCTTCGCTACGCTCAGAATGACAGATGAGTTGTTAAATGGTTTTTATACTTCCTTCCATTCTGCGTCTTCTATTATGTCCTCTATTATGTCTTCTATTTCAGTTTCGCCAATCATCTTAGCTTTCTTTTCCATCTCCTCAAGCTGGCGTTGCATATCTTTCATCCTCTGCATCAACTTCAACACCACCTCTACCCCAGCCAAATTAACGCCACAATCGCTCATCAGAGCCTTAATATAGCGCAAGCGGTCAACATCTTCCTCGGAATAGAGACGGATATTGCCACTGGAGCGCTCTGGTTGTACCAGCCCCAGCCTTTCGTAATACCGCAATGTGTGAGCCTCTATGCCTATCATTCTGGCGGCTATGCTTATCACGTATCTCGGTTTAGATTCCCAGTCTACCATTGTGGCACCTCGCTTTATGCGGGTCGCAGAGACCGCAATCTCTCAAATAGTTTCCTTTCCTCCTCGGTCAAATTAGTAGGCAGAACCACTTTTACCTTAGCAAACATATTGCCGTAATTTGCATTGCCTAGTTGGGGCATGCCCTTCCCAGCCAGGCGAAAAACCTTGCCGTTTTGAGTCTCCGGTGGAATTTTAAGAGATAGATTGCCATTCAAAGTGGGCAATCCGACTTCCCCACCCAACACGGCGGTGGCTAAAGGCACTGAGACTTCAGCATAAAGGTCATCTCCTTTGCGCTCAAAGAGTTGGTGAGGGAGAACCTTCACGACCAGATAAAGGTCACCTCCGTTGCCCTCAGCACGGCTAGGGCCGCCTTCCCCAGCTATACGGATCCTCGAGCCATCTCTGACTCCCGCGGGAATCTTAACCTCCAGGCGCTTGGGAATCACTTTGCCACCAGCACCGTTGCAAATAGTACAGACTCGATTGCCTACCTTGCCTGTGCCGCCACAAGCTGTACAAGGCTCTTCGGTCTCAAGCTGTATAACACGCGCAGAGCCATGGTAAGCTTCTTCAAGACTTACCTCAATTGGGGACTCTATATCCTGACCACGTTGTGGCCCACGTCTCATCCTGGAACCTATGCCAGCATCGCCGAACAGACTTGAGAAAATATCGCCAAAGCCACTGCGGTCGCCATATTCGAAAGTTGTGCCACCTTTGCCAAAATCCCACCGGACTCCCTCCCGACCTCCAGCTTTAGCAAATTGCTCAGCATATTCCCACTGGTCACCAAATTGGTCGTACTTCTTGCGCTTTTCAGGATTGGAAAGGACTTCGTAAGCCGCATTTATCCCCTTAAATCTTGCCTCAGCCGATTTATCGCCAGGATTGAGGTCAGGATGATGTTTGCGAGCCAAACGGCGGTAGGCCTGCTTGATTTCCTTTTCCGAAGCATTCCTACTTACGCCTAAAATCTGATAATAGTCCTTGCCTGTCATTTTTCTCCCCTTGTGATTTCGCTCCTAATTATAAAATTGTTTAAATATTTTGTCAAACATTTTTCAACAGCTTTCGAGGAAACTTAACAGGATTGTTTAATCCCCTTATAATACTTAGCTGAACTGAGAGTGGGGCTCAGTAACAAACTAAAAAAAGAGGTGAGCTAAACGGCTATAAAAGAGAGAAAATGACTATTGCAGGGCCCCGCTCTCAGACTTCAACAAATCGATGAACTGTCTTAAAATCCTGGCGGTAGCCCCCCAGATGATATGACCTTCATACTCATAGGCGTAAGAGTCTTGCTTGAAATTGGCTTCATCCATCAGAAATGACAGGGGAACAGAAAAGGCTCCCTTTACTTCTCGGCCGTTGGTCTTCAAAGAGTGAGGAGTGGGTATGAAGGCCACAAAAGGCGAAATAACATAGTTAGTGACAAGAGTCACACTATCGTCAAGCTCCCCTAAAATTTCAATATCTTTGACCTCTAAACCTATCTCTTCTTTACTCTCTCTGAGAGCAGTCTGGAGTAAACTGGAATCAGATGGCTCTCGGGTCCCCCCGGGAAAGCAGACCTGCCCTTTGTGAAAGACTACCTCATCGCTTCTTTCGGTAAACAGAACATGATATTGCCCCTGGTCATAAAAAAGAGGTATGAGCACTGCCGAAGCTTTAAGGCTTTCGCCGATGATTTTCTTTTTCTTGCGATTACGGAGGATTTTTTTAATCTGCTGTTTCACGGCGTTGTGATTATACCACTTCCTAAGACGCCAAATATTCGCAAGCTCAGTAGCTGAAAGTTGTCGCATAAGCATTTAAGGATTATACTTAAAGTTTATGGCGATAAAACAAGATTATTATGAAGTGCTGGGAGTGCCTCGAAACGCCAGTGGTGAGGAAATTAAGAGAGCGTTTCGCAAATTAGCTTTCCAGTGCCATCCTGACCGCAATAAAGAGCCAGGAGCTGAGGAGAAATTTAAGGAAATAAACGAGGCCTACCAGGTTCTTTCCGACCCCGACAAAAGGAACAGGTATGACCGCTATGGCCGGGTAGATGTTGAGGGAGGCTTTCCCGACTCTGGCTTTGGTGGCTTGGGAGATATTTTTGAATCCTTCTGGGATGGTTTTGGCACCATTTTTGGTGGGCGCACTGCTCAGCGTGTTCCCCAGCAGGGAGATAGCCTACAAAGTCACTTTACTCTTTCCTTTGAGGAGGCGGTATTCGGCTGTAATAAAGAAGTTGAATTACCCCGCATCGAGTTTTGTCCCTCCTGTCATGGCATTGGCAGCGAGCCGGGGACAAATCCTGAAACCTGTCCCAATTGTCGCGGCACAGGCCAAGTGAGGAGAGTTCAGCAAAGCATTTTTGGGCGCTACACCAGCACCACCACTTGCTCTCGTTGTGGAGGTAGCGGCACTGTGATAAGCCATCCTTGTTCTCAATGCCAGGGGAGGGGAAGGATAAAGGTGAAGCGCAAAATAAAGGTTACTATTCCAGCTGGCGTGGATGAAGGACATCGATTACGCTTGGATGGAGAGGGGAGTGCCGGCGTATATGGAGGCCCCCCCGGCGACCTTTATGTCACTTTCTCAGTAAAGCCACACAATTTCTTCCATAGAGATGGCAGTGACATTCTTTACGAGTTACCCATCAATTTTGCTCAAGCCGCTTTGGGTGATGAGGTAAAAGTGCCATCTTTGGATGGAAAGGTAGATTTAAAAATACCGCCAGGAACTCAAAATGGGAAAACCTTTCGCTGTAAAGGCAAAGGAATTCCTTACATTGATGGCAAGGGCAGAGGAGACCTGCTTGTCAAAGTAGTGATAACAACTCCACAACACCTGGATAAAAACCAGCGTCATCTTTTTGAAGAATTGTCTAAGGTATTACCTCGGACTGAACCGCCTCAGGACACTCAATCCAGAGAGCAGCGATGACTTGCTACTAGTCCTTTGAATTTGCTCAATACTCGACTGGGAGGCAAGCCTTCAAAAAGAATCCCATAAATAAGGTTGATAATGGGTAATTTAAGTCCCTGGTTTTTCGCCAACTGGTGGACCGCCGCAGTGGTGGAGACTCCTTCGGCGACGTGTGTCATAGAGGCAGATATCTCAGATAAAGAGCGACCCTTAGCCAATTCGTAGCCAACATAATGATTGCGGCTGAGAGTGCTGGCGCAAGTAGTTATCAAGTCACCTAAACCAGCTAGTCCATAAAAAGTGCCAGCCCTGGCTCCCAAAGTTACCCCTAGGGAAACAACCTCATCCCACCCCCAAGCAATGAAAGCTCCCTTAGCATTGTCACCTAAGCTTAATCCATCTATCATGCCAGCACCTAGAGCTATAATGTTTTTCAGAGTTCCGCCTAATTCAACTCCGATAACATCATCGCTAGTATAAAGAACGAATTTGGGCGACTCCATCAATCCCTTCGCTCTTTCCGCTAAAACTATGTCCAGAGCGGCAATGACCGAAACAGCCGGGAGGCCCTGGGCGATTTCCCCGGCTAGATTAGGACCAGAGAGAACACAAATTTGCCCTCTTAAGGAAGGAGCAATCTCCTCTGCCAGCACTTGTGACATCCTTTTACCACTATCCACTTCCAATCCCTTGGCGGCGCTCATCAATAGCATCGAATTAGTCAGATAATCCTTGGCTTGCCTGACATTTTCCCTCAACTTTTGAGAGGGAACCGCCCAGATTACCAGGTTGGCCTCGCTTAAGGCTTCCCCAATGTGGCTAGTAGATGAATAACTACGCCGTCCTTGATTTAGCTTTTCGGCTTCAGCCTTGCTTCGCGTCCACAGTGTTACTGCTGCTCCTTTATCACTCACCAAAGCACCTAAAGTATTGCCCCAAGAGGTATTGCCTATGACAGTGACTTTCAGACATGGCCTCTCGCGCTTTTTTACCATAATCGGCGTTCCGTGCCTTGTCTTAAGCGTTTTATATTGTCTTGATGCTGGTAGACGAGCAATGCGGTAACTACTAACCCATAAACTAGATAGATGAGAGGGAAGTTATACAAGATGGTTAAGGGTATCATTAAGCAACAAGCAGCGAAGGCTCCCAGAAGAGAACCAAGGGACATATGCCGGCTGTGTAATGCTGCTATAGCCAAAACTTCGGCACCAAATATACCCGCGGGAGGGAAAATAGCGAACAATGTGCCAAAATAGGCGGTTACACCTCTACCACCCCTAAACTTGGCAAATACAGGCCAGGTATGTCCTGCCACTGCCGCCAAGCCAGCTACAACCTGGGCTACATGCTGCCAGTTAAGAGATACGCTACCAATGGCTAAAACGCCGCTGCCTTTATCTATAATTACTGCGGCTAGCATGACCGCCACAGTAGCCTTAACCACATCGAGAACCAGAGTTAAAACGCCAAGCTTGGTCCCTACGGTTCTCATAACGTTAGTGGCACCAGTCTTACCACTTCCCTGTTCTCTAATATCAACGCCACTCTTAAATTTGCCTATTATCAGGCCGAAGGGAATGGAACCAAGGAGATAAGCAATGACTACCACAGCCACAAACTTAGCTATCATCATGCTCGCACTTCTACCTTTTTATTGGTTTTGCGGGAGGCCTTGGTGAAAATCAACTTCAAAGGAACGCCGCGAAAACCAAAACCCTGGCGAAGCTTATTTTCCAAATAGCGTCGATAGGAAAAATGAACCAGCTTAGGATCGTTAACCTGGAGAACAAAAGTCGCTGGCTGAGATTCATTTTGATAGGCTCGAGCAATGTGTAATCGCCTAGAACCTGTGCGGGGTGGGGGATAACTATTTACTGCCTGTGTGATTAACTCGTCAACTTCTGATTGAGGTATTCGCTTCTGTCTTTCCTGCCAGATTTCCCAGGCTTGAGGTAGAATCCTGTTTATCCCCTGTCCTAGTTTAGCAGAGATGTAAACAACAGGTGTGTAGGAAGCAAATCTAAGTCTTCGTTCCAAGCTTCCTTTAAATTCTTGTCTTTGTTCTCGGGGAACAAGGTCCCATTTATTAACCACGAGCATCATGCCCTTTCCAACCTCAATAATATAGCCCGCGATATGCATATCTTGGGCAGTAATAAATTCACCGGCATCAATTAACAATAAGGCAACATCGCAGCGGTTGATAGCCTGAAGAGCGCGCAGCAGACTATAATAATCCACTCCCGCATCAACCCTTCCACGTCGTTTAATCCCGGCGGTGTCGACAAGTAAGATCTCCTTGTCATCCCACTTCATTATAGCATCGAGCGAGTCGCGAGTCGTCCCCGGAGACTCATGGACAATGGCTCTTTCATCACCTAGCAAGGCATTCAACAAAGTTGACTTGCCGACATTAGGTCGCCCCACGATAGCTAATTTAGCTTCTGCCGACTCGGCAATACTGACAGGCTCTGGAGGCAAAGAAGCCAACACGGCATCCATTAGTTCATCTATCCCTCGATTATGGTGAGCACTGATAGCTATAGGCCCACCCATGCCCAAGCGATAGAAATCGGCCACCTGATTTGCTTTCTTGGCAGAATCTACCTTGTTTACTGTTAGTATGATTGGCTTATTGGCGGCACGCAGTACATCAGCAATTTCCTCATCGGCAGCAATAACTCCGTCTTTGACATCTACCAAAAAGATGATGACATCTGCCTGAGCAATAGCTGCTTCGACCTGCTGTTTGACCTTTTGCTCCAAAGACCCTTGTGGGTCTGCCTGCCAGCCACCAGTGTCCACCACAGTTAACTCCCGCCCCTGCCAGGAAACAAAAGCAAAAACGCGGTCTCTGGTGGTTCCCGGTAAATCAGCAACTACAGCTATCTGCTTGCCCGCCAGGCGGTTAAGCAAGGTGGACTTGCCCACGTTGGTTCTCCCCACAATGGCTACAATAGACCTAGTCATGGCCTCTTAGCTTCAAAACGCCTTGCAATCTCTTCAAATCCCTTCAAGGACTTAAGATCTTCCTCGGAAAGCCTTTCTTTAAATTCTTTCATTGCTTCCTTCACCACCTGAGCCATCCCCTCTTTGTCCGCCTCGTTCTTCAATTTAACCAGCACCAAAGCTCTCTCCTCAGCTCCTTTCATGTCCCCCAATCTAATGCTCTCCAAGCCAAGCCTTTGAAGCGCCACGCCTTTGTTATACCAGGCCTTGGCATCATCTGGCTTTAGCTTTATCGCCTTATCAAAGCAAGCCAAGGCTTCTCTATGCTGCCCAAGCTCGGCAAGCACCGCGCCTTTGTTGCTCCAAGCCTCGGCATCATCTGGCTCTAGCTTTATCGCCTCATCATAGCAAGCAAGCGCTTTTTCAGGCTGCCCAAGCTCGCCAAGCGCCACGCCTTTGCCGACCCAGGGTTCGATAAGAGTAGGTTTCAGTTCCAAGGCTTGGTCGAAGCAAACAATTGCCTCGTCAATTTCACCAAGTTCATCGCATAGTATGGCTCCCTTGTTGTTCCAAGCTTCGGCAAAATCTGGCTTCAGCCTTATCGCCTCGTCATAGCAAGCAAGCGCTTCCTTATACCGCTCAAGCTTGCCAAGCGCCATGCCCTTGCCATACCAAGACTGGCAATCACTGGGGTCTAGCTTTAATATTTCACCGAAGCAAGCCAGGGCTTCTTTAGGCTGCCCAAGCTCGCCAAGCGCCGCGCCCTTGCCATACCAGGCCTGGCAATCATTGGGGTCTAGCTTTAATGCTTCATCGAAACAAGCAAGGGCTTCTTTAGGCTGCCCAAGCTCGCCAAGCGTCACGCCTTTGTTATACCAGGCCTCAGCAAAATCTGGCTTTAGCTTTACCGCCTTATCAAAGCAAGCCAGGGCTTCTTTAGGCTGTCCAAGCTCATAAAGCGTCACGCCTTTGTTATACCAGACCCCAGCATTATCTGCCTTTAGCTTTATCGCCTTATCAAAGCAAGCAAGGGCTTCTTTAGGCTGCCCAAGCTCGGCAAGCACCGCGCCTTTGTTGTTCCAAGCCTCGGCATCATCTGGCTCTAACTTTATCGCCTCATCATAGCAAGCAAGGGCTTCTTTAGGCTGCCCAAGCTTGCCATGCGCCATGCCTTTGTTATACCAGGCCTCAGCAAAATCTGGCTTTAGCTTTACCGCCTCAGTAACGTAAACCAGAGCCTTCTCACGTTCCGCCTGCATCGACAGAGCAGCGCCGATGAGGTTAAGGCAAATGGCCTGAAGGGGCTTATCATCGAGCTTTTGAGCAAATTCATAGGCTCGGCGATAAGCTTTCTCAGCTTCGGAAAAGGCATCGGAGTGGAAGCTCTCGTCTCCATAGGCAATAAAGGCGAAGGTGCTAAATCGCAGCTTGTCTTCTTTAGACAAGGCTTTAACCTTAGGAGCCTTCAGAAGCCTCTGGGCATCTTCACTCCGCTTTATCTTTCTGCTCCGCACCTGCGGGTCTTCAAATTCCTTCTTGTCCGCCTTGCTCAAGAGTTCTCTAGTTTGAGGGAGCTTCAGCAAAGTTTCCACGCCATAATCAAGAAGCTCCTTAGTCTTTTCGACAGATGGCGCTCTTACTCTTATGCCTTTATCGCTCACCTCTATCTCCGCCTCACCAACCCCTAAAGCGCTCTTTACTTTTCCTAAAACACCTTTGGCAGCTTTTTTGGCTGCTTCCATTCCCAATTCTTCCATTTGCTCATTCTCTCATAAGCTTCACCAGCAATGCTTTTTGCAGATGAATCCTGTTTTCTGCCTGGTCGAAGACCACTGACCGGGGGTCATCTAGCAACTCGGCGGAAATTTCCTCGCCATGGTGGGCCGGCAAGGGATGCATGAACAAAACATCTCTTTTAGCCAAGTTTAATAACTTATTATCCACTTGATAGCCTGAAAAGGCACGACGGCGTTTCTTTGCTTCCGCTTCCTGGCCCATGCTAACCCACACATCGGTATAAATTATATCAGCACCTTTGGCTGCTTCATGAGGGTCGTTAGTCAACTGAATCTGGCTGCCACTCCGAATAGCGAACCCCTTCCCCTTACTCAATACTTTCTCTTTGATTTCATAACCTGGAGGAGAGGCGAGGCGGAAATTCATACCCACTAGGCAAGCAGAGAGAAGCAAGCTGTTGGCGACATTATTACCATCGCCAATGAATGCTAAAGTCAAACCGGAAAGCCTCCCTTTCTTTTCATAAATAGTGAGAAGGTCAGAAAGAGCCTGACAGGGGTGTTCCAGGTCAGAAAGAGCATTAATCACAGGCACAGAAGAATGACCAGCGAGAATGTGCAAAGTCTCCTGGGAAAATGTGCGGGCGGCAATGCCATCGACATAGCGACTGAGCACCCGAGCTATATCAGCCGCTGATTCTCGCTTGCCCAAGCCTACCTCTTCTGGAGATAGGTAAATGCTGTGTCCGCCCAGTTGATACATAGCCATCTCAAAACTGACCCTTGTTCGCAAGGAAGGCTTTTCAAAGAGGAGAGCTAAGGTTCTCCCTGAAAGAAGAGTTGTCGCCCCTTCTTTTTTCATACGCCAGGCTTGCTTTATGAGTTGCTCAATTTCCTTGTAGTTAAGGTCAACTATTGAGAGCAAATCCTTTTTCATCTTTCGTCTCTCTTGATACTACTTCAGCGCATCACGTTTGTCAATTCGTAAAACACAACTTTACAACAAGCTCCAGAGTTGTTATTGGGAATGGTAAACTACTTGTACTGTGTTACAATGAAACGAACACCTAACATTCAAGACAACTCACTCTTGATTCTATCCTGAGAGGATAAGCTAGACTGTCAGGTTTTATTATTATGTCAACTACTTTGTGGTATGACGGTGGCAAAATATGGAGATAAAAGTGAAATGCTATTCAGGCTACGTCTATGCTGAAGAACCACGGTCTTTTGTCTGGCAAGAAAAGGAACTAGGAATAAAGTCAATAGAAAAAGCCTGGCAGGAACCAGGCAAAAGGCTATTCAGGGTTGTTACTCAGGATGGCAAACTATTTGAACTGTGTTACAATGAAGCGGATGACCAATGGTCTGCGGTTGAATTGATGTGATGTCTTAAGGAGAACTCATGAAAGAGATTTTTGAAATTCTAGAACAGAATGCCCGAGCCACTCCGGCACAGATTGCCACCTTGGTGGGTAAACCCGTCAGAGAAGTAGAAAAAATAATTAAGCAAGCTGAGAAAGATGGGACTATTCTGAAATATAAAGCCATAGTAAACTGGCCTAAATTAGAAAAGGAAGATATATGGGCTTTAATCGAAGTCAGAGTAACACCACAACGTGGTGTGGGCTTCGATGCCATTGCCGAGCGCATTTATCAATTCCCCGAAGTGTATTCTGCCTATCTAGTCTCCGGCACCTATGACCTATCTATATTAGTGAGAGGCAAAAATATGCAGGAAATTTCCAGCTTTGTCGCAGAGAAACTAGCTCCTCTAGACCAGGTGCAAAGTTCCGTCACCCATTTTCTGCTCAAACGATATAAGGAGTATGGGGAAACTTTTCACCTTCCTAAGGAAACAAATAGACGTTTACCAATAACGCCGTAATATGCCAAAGACAAAGTCCACTGCAACCGAAGCCCCAGATAACCTGATTTCACAAAAGGTAGCTACGCTGCCGCCATCAGGCATCAGAAAGTTTTTCGACCTGCTTTCCTCCATGGAAGACGTTATCTCGCTTGGCATAGGTGAACCTGATTTCGTTACTCCCTGGCATATCAGGGAGGCCGGCATATATTCTCTGGAAAAAGGCTATACAATGTATACCTCGAATTCCGGCATGCCGGAATTACGCCAGGAACTAGCCAGCTATTTGGAGATTCATTACGGGGTAAGCTATCATCCTGAGCACGAAATCCTCATTACTGCAGGAAGTAGTGAAGGACTAGACCTTGTTCTGAGAGCAATTATCAATCCCGGTGACGAGGTCGTAATCCCCGACCCTTGCTATGTAGCTTATCCTGCCGACATCACTCTGGCTGGTGGCACGCCTATTCTTATTCCCACAAACGAAAAAAACAACTTTGTTATCAGGGCCACCGATATTGAAGCCAAGATCACGAAGAAGACGAAGGCTATTTTGATAGGTTACCCGGCGAATCCCACGGGTGCAGTCATGTCCAAAAAAGAGGCGGATGCCATTGCCGAGCTGGCCAAAAAGCATGACCTATTGGTAATATCGGATGAGATATATGCTCGTTTGGTTTATGGGGTGGAACATGTCTGTTTTCCCAGCCTTCCCGGGATGAAGAAGCGTACCCTCTTGATTAGCGGATTTTCTAAATCTCACGCCATGACTGGTTGGCGTATTGGCTATGTGGCAGCCGATCGCCGTTTCATTCAGGCCCTGACAAAAATTCATCAATACACTTTGCTCTGTGCCCCGACGATGACGCAGATGGCAGCCATCGAGGCCTTAAAAAATGGTGAGAGCGAGGTCGAAAAGATGGTTCAAGAGTACAACAGACGCCGTCGCTTCATGGTCAAAAGATTGAATGAGATTGATCTGTCCTGTTTTGAGCCCAAGGGTGCTTTCTTTGCCTTTCCCTCCATAAAAGCTACTGGAATGAATTCAGAAGAATTTGCTGAAAAACTGCTATTGGCAGAAAAAGTTGCCGTGGTCCCGGGCGTTGCCTTCGGACCATGCGGTGAAGGTTTTGTCCGCTGCTGTTACGCTACTTCGTTACCCAATATCGAGGAAGCACTGAGAAGAATGGACAGATTCATCAGAAAAAGCAGGCGATCCACAGCATAAGAGGCAAATTAGAAACAAGCTTGAGTTTTACTCATTTCTTCCGAAAGGCGTACCAGTTTGCCCGTGGGGTATGGGATGACAGGAGTTCTCAGTGTGACCCCATTAGCAACGGAAAGAATGACTCTACGTGAATTTTCTCAGGAGGTGAATTAGTTATGGCTGGAGAAAAGGGAAAAAGGGCGATAAACCGGCTGAAATCAATGCACCCGCTCAGGGCTAAGGTAAATGAAACATATCTAAAGAGTGTTGAAGCTATACAAGCAGGCAAGCCTGCTGTCTGGGGTATGCTCAATTTCTACTATGGCGACCCCATCCTGAAAGCCATGGATATAGAAGTGGTCTACCCCGAAAATTATGGCGCCATTGCCGCGGCTACAGGAGTTGCCCGGCAATACCTGGACCGGGCTGATGCCGAGGGGTTTCCCACCCATCTTTGCGGTTATAGCCTGACCACCCTAGGCTATGCGTCCAGGATGATGAAAGAATTGAAGGGGCAGATACCTCCGGAAGCACCCCTCGGAGGAATGCCCAAGCCCCTATTTCTAATGTCCTCAGCTGCCATCTGTGATGCAAGGTACAAGTGGTTCCAAGCGCTGGGACGTTATATGGATGTCCCGGTATGGCCACTGGAAGCCCCTCTCCCAGGCATCAAGGAATTTTTCATCGAGGGCTATTATGACAGAATGGTGAAACTGGGAGTCAAGCACCTGAGGGACTTTGTTGCTTTCGTGGAAGGCATGGTAGGCAAGAAGATGGACTGGGACAAGCTGGATAAAACAGCGAACCTCATGATAGAGGTTAACCGTGTTTGGCATGAAGTCAACGAACTGCGCAAGGCAAAGCCTTGCCCAATGCACAGCCGGGACTTCTGGAGTGCCATGCCCGCTGCCCTGTTCCTGGCTGGCGACCTCGAGGACTCACTGAGACTCTACCAGGATATGTACAAGGAGGTCAAAGATAGAGTCAATAACCATGTAGGCGCCATCCCCGATGAAAAATACCGGCTGGTATTCGCCGAGCTCCCCCCTGGCATAGCCTAGCCTTCTTCGACAGGCTGGCTGAGAGAGGATGGAACTTCGTCATTGAGAGCGTTGGCTACCATCCACCTATACCCTTGGACCTCAGCAAGGTCAGTGACCCACTGGAGCGCATCACCAAGTTCAGCCTCCAGTTCCTTGTCGGCTACTACGAAGATGCCCGGAAACAGAACGTGCTCGGCGGCACCACCGCCTATCCTTACCTGAAGTATGCCAGGGAATGGAAGTGCGATGGAGCGCTTCTTCATCCCCTTATCACCTGCCGCAGCGCTTCTACACACCTTCCATACGTCTCAGATATGCTCATGGAGAAACTGAAGGTGCCCTCACTGAGCATCGAAGGCGATATCGTAGACCTCCGCCTGTTTAACCCGGAAGACGCCTTAGCCAAGGCAGAGCCGTTCGAGGAAACTATGGAGCACTACAGAAAAATGAGGAAACAGGCAGGGTCCGACTGGTGAAATAATCCAGGATTTCAATCTAACAAGGAGGCAGCGATGTCAGACAAAAATAAAGGTCTCAGCAAAGCCCGGGAAATCTATTCAAATAACTCACAGAGAGCCAGGGAGCTCAAGGCAGCGGGCAAAAAAATAATAGGCTATCCTTGTGTCTACGTCCCACTGGAGATGCTGACTGCCCTTGACCTTGTCCCTTACCGGACATGCGGCGATATAAAGGAACCGGTCACTGAAGCAGACAGAGCTTTGCCTCATTCATTCTGCCCTATCATGCGCAACTGCCTCGATTGCGCCCTGAAGGGCAAAAACGATTTCCTTGATGGCATGGTTACCATTCACTCCAGCGACCCTCAGGAAAAAACAGCGCGCGTCTGGGAATCTTATACCAACTATCCCTACTTCCACTTCATAGACATGCCCATAACAGTCCGTCCCGAGGCTCTGGAATACTTCAAAAGCCAGCTAAGCGACTTCAGAAAGACTTTGGAGGCTTTCACCGGGAAGAAACTGTCTACAGACAAGCTTAAGGCAGCTATTAAAGCCCATAACCGGCAGCGGGCTCTAGTGAGAGAACTATACGAGCTGACAAAGTCTTCTCCTCCCTATATCTCGGGAACGGAAATCGTTCAGGTAGTAAAAACTCTGACAAGCCTGCCTGTAGTTGAAGGGAATGACCTGCTAACTGAGACTATAAGCGGAGTCAAAAACCGTACCGATAGACCAGAAAAGAAATCAGCGCGTCTCCTTATATGGAGCAGTACCCTTGACGATACCGACATCATGCAAGTATTCGAAACTAAGGCAAATGTGGTGATGAACGAAAGCTGTGGCGGTATCAGGGCTTACAGAAGTGAGGTAAAATCCACTGCTGACCCGCTGGAAGGGCTGGCCGACTACTATCTCAACGAAATCACCTGCGCCCGCACCTTCAGGCAGGCCACCCTCGGCGAGACCAGAAAGGACTATGCCCGAGACCTGCAAAGCCGTTTCGGCTATCTTAAAGGCATCATCAAAGACTGGAAAATTAACGGCGCCATAATGCTGCTCGTCAGGTACTGTGACCCCTTTGCCTTCGAAATGCCATCGCTCAAAGACTATTTCAACAGCCTCGGCGTTCCCAGCACCTATATAGAATACGACTATACTACAGGAGCCCTGGCCCCATTGAGGACCAGGGTCGAAGCCTTCCTTGAGACAATCAGCTAATAGCAACCCCCAAGAGGTCTGCTTGTATTTCGCCGGTGTTGACATAGGTTCCACCATGACCAAAGTCGTGCTCATCGACAAGAGCAGCAATTTACTTTCGGCCATCAAGGGCCCTACCGGTCCAGAGTATCGCCAGCTTGCCAACGAGGTTATGCGGCAGGCACTGGAGCAAGCCAGCTTGCAGATTGATGACATCTCCTATATCGTAGCTACAGGCTATGGACGGTTCAACGTCCCTTTCGCAGACCGTCAAATAACAGAGCTTTCCTGCCATGCCCGAGGCGTCTCCAGCCTTTTTCCCAATGTCAGAACTGCCATTGATATAGGCGGCCAGGATGCCAAGTGTATGAAAATTAATAACGGCAAGCTGACCAGCTTCGTTATGAACGACAAGTGCGCCGCTGGAACCGGGAGGTTTCTTGAAGTGACTGCGGTTACACTTGGTATCAGGCTGGAAGACATGGGAGACATTTCCCTTAAAGCCACAAAAAAAATCCAGATAAGCAACCTGTGCACTATCTTCGCCCAGCAAGAAGTAGTAGCGCTCCTCTCCCGCGGGGAAAAGCTGGAGAACATCCTGGCCGGACTTCACGATGCCCTGGCCAGCCGCGTAGCAGCGCTGGCACGGCGGCTCGGGATAGAGCCCGACCTGGTGCTCACAGGTGGCGTTGCCAAGAACACCGGCATGGTTAGGGCAATGAAAGAAAGCCTGGGCTGCGAAATCTTCGTTCCTGAAGAGCCACTTCTGACCGGGGCGCTTGGCGCTGCCATCATGGCAAAGGAAATCTACATGAAAGCAGTGGCAGTGGGTGAGGCCTTGCCCACAAAATCACGGCGGTTAGAAAAAGCCACCTTCTTCAGTTAGGAGCACCGATGAGCTGGTTTATGGGCATTGACATAGGCTCGGCATACAGCAAAGGAGTCATAATTAAAGACTTCGAGCTTGTTGCTTCACATATAATCATATCTGGAGCTAATTACCGAAAATCTGCCGAGGCTATAAGGACGGAGTTAATAAGACAGGTCAATCTGACTCAGAATGACATAGCCCATACTGTTGCCACTGGTTCCGGTGCCGACAATGTTTATTTTGCCAACCAGAAGGCAAGCGATATAGTCTGCACTGCCAGAGGCATAAACAACTTCTTCCCGCAAGCCAGGACTGTAATCGATGTAGCCAGTCAATCCACCAAGGTAATACGGCTAAATGAAGAAGGAATTGTGACCAACTTCACTGTCAGCGAGAAATGTGCCGCCGGCGGCGGTCGCTTTATTGAGGTCATCGCCAACGTGCTGCGAATAGATTTGAGCGATTTTGGCCCGCTTGCAGCCAGGTCAAAGACCCCCATCACATTTAGTACGGGCTGTGCTGTTTTCGGCGAATCCGAAGCCATCACCAGAATAAGCGAAGGCATCCCAAAAGAAGACATCGCCGCTGGTGTTAACAAAGCCCTGGCAAGCAAGATTTCCTCACTGGTCAAGAAGCTTAAGCTGGAAGAACCCTGCGCCATCTGCGGCGGCGGTGCCCTCAACACCGCTCTTGTCAAGACCATAGAAGGCGAATTAAACACCAACCTCCTGGTACCACTACACCCCCAGCTCATTACCGCTCTGGGCGCCGCCATAATCGCTAGGACATCAGCGACCTCAGAATCGACCAAAAAATAGAACTGCTAGGCTTTTCTAAGTCAAAACCTTTTTCCTAGGCAAACAGCAAATAGATTTCAAATATTCTGCGGGCTGCAAGTGAATATGGGGCAAGGTCTTGACAAGAACTGATGAGGATTGTAGTATTTTATCCTAGCCGATTTGTTCGAAAACGACTGACTCAATACGGCAAGCAAAGGTTCAGCAAATTTGGAGGGGCAGATGAAAGCAATAATAACGAGTATTATGGTAGCCATTGTACTAGCTTCAATCTTTTCCTTGCCGGCTCTAGCCCAAGAAAACAGTACCATCACCATCACTATGACAGGAGCCAATGAAATTTCCATTAGCCTGGATAAGACACAATGGCCTCTCGGGAACGTGGCTTCAAACACAGAATATGAGACAAGCCCGCCCATAGAGTGGTGCACACTGACCGTACAGGGCAATTGTAATGTAAATACCTTTATTGTAGGGGATGATGCTAAATGGGATTGCGCTCACACAATAACATAGAAATGCTACCATTCAGGGTGTGTGTTTGAGGTGACAAGACAGGCGGTTGTGCAATTTCACACTTCGCTATGCTATGGCTCTGGTTAAACAGTGACCTTTATCAGCCAGACATCATAGTCCCCGTACGAAGATGTGGAACCGGCAATGATGTATCCTCCATCTGAGGTTTGCTGGACTGAGTAGCCATAGTCGTCACCTGAACCGCCAAAGGTCTTGTTCCACGCCAAATTTCCTGAAGAATCGGCCTTTATCAGCCAGACATCCCCACCGCTATACCAGGACAACGCCGTGTAACCGGCAATGATGTAGCCTCCGTCCGAGGTTTGCTGGACTGAGTGGCCATAGTCACAAGATGAACCGCCAAAGGTCTGGTTCCACGCCAAATTTCCTGAAGAATCGGTCTTTATCAGCCAGACATCACTACAGCCAGCCCCGTAGGAATATGTGTTAGCGATAATGATGTATCCTCCGTCCGAGGTCTGCTGCACGGAGTCGCCTTCGTCATCCAGGGAACCGCCAAAGGTCTTGTTCCACGTTTCATTTCCTGCAGAATCTGTCTTTATCAGCCAGACATCACGACTGCCAGCCCCGTAGGAATCTGTGCAACCGGCAATGATGTATCCTGCATCCGAGGTTTGCTGAACCGAGTACCCCTCGTCATAACCTGAACCGCCAAAGGTCTTGTTCCACGCCAGATTTCCTGAAGAATCCGTCTTCATCAGCCAGACGTCCCTATCGCCAGCCCCGTAGTATTGTGTGGAACCGGCAATGATGTATCCTCCATCCGAGGTTTGCTGAACTGAGTACCCCTCGTCATAACCTGAAGCGCCAAAGGTCTTGTTCCACGCCAGATTTCCTGAAGAATCCGTCTTCATCAGCCAGACATCTAAAACGCCACCCTCGTATGAATATGTGTAACCGATAATGATGTATCCTCCGTCCGAGGTTTGCTGGACCGAGTAGCCATAGTCATAATCTGAACCGCCAAAGGTCTTGTTCCACGCCAAATTTCCTGAAGAATCTGTCTTTATCAGCCAGACATCAACATTGCCAGCGCCGTAGGAATCCGTGTAACCGGCGATGATGTATCCTCCGTCCGAGGTTTGCTGGACTGAGTAGCCCCGGTCAGTACCTGAACCGCCAAAGGTCTTGCTCCATGCTACTTCAGGATTATAATAGGTAGTAGCCCTGAAATTAGCGGCGATGTTCTTATCCGAGTCCATGGTAATGGCAATACTGGATGTGTTGCCCGACGCACTACCAGTCCAGTGGTCAAAAGTATAACCACTAGCAGGGCTGGCTGTTAGTGTCACCTGTGCACCAGATTCATATTGGCCACCTGAAGGGGAGACCGAGCCTGCTCCTATGGGGTCAACGACTGTGGTAAGCTTGTAAGTCTCGGCAGAAGCTGGTCCCTCCCATGGTTTGAAAACAAATAAGACTATCGCTACGATAATAGCTATGGTGCAACCTACGATGATTCCTGCCAGCTTTTTCTTACTCATTCAATTCTCCCCTATTAGCATTATCAAGCAGAACTAGGATGTCTGGTCTAAGCAATGTCAATCCTCTCCAAATCCACTTAGCTTATCTAGACATCGGCTGACCGCTCAAACTTACAATCTATGTAACCGTTAGGCTTGAAAACAACTTTAATGCAATTATATGTTTTCTGGCCGTAACTGCCTTTTTTTAAAGAGAATTGGTAGGCAGTATCTAGATTATCCAAAGCTATATGAAACAACCATTCTACGATTGCTTTTTCGCCCCAACCTTTGCCCTTCCTTTCATCCCAGTAATCCTTTATTGTCTTCTGGTCTTCCGGGTTGAAATAGTGTCGCTCTTTGCGATGGCTAACTCCCGTGTTCTTAGCATACTTGTCAATCCAGTCGTGCAGTTCACCGAATGCAAAACCAGTTCTCTTTTTACTAATAGCACAGTGCTTCTTCACGTCAGGCATAGTATTCCCCCTTTTTATACATCATATGAGAATCAAGAATAACAGTCAATACGCCTGAAGGATGCACTGAGATTGAGTTTGAGGATAGCTTGAGGGATTGTGGGGACACAATAACATAGAACTTTTGCCGTTCAGCGTGCGCGCTTAATGTCGCATAATCACAATACATCACTCCCAGTTCGTGTAATGAAATAACAAAACAGGCAATTGTTACCCGAACTGCACGAAATATCCTTTTGTTACATCAGAGGTAACAACTCAAGCTTCTCTTGTCATAGCTGCACATTATCGACTAATGTTCAATCTTGTTGCAGTCATGAGGCGGCAAAATTGACTTAGTCCATTGAGTGTTACTTGCCGATCGGAGATGGTGCCAACAAACCAGCTAACGCACCTACAGCCGCTGATCCAAGCGCCACGAGTATGTCTGGGGCAGTCTTACCACCTGACACCAGAATAATGCCACCCACAGCAGCCATCCATGCGAGCGCACCAAGTGCGCCGACGATCATCCGGTATATCCACTTGTCACTATAATATGCTGGTGGCGGCGTCTCTTTTTTGGCCTTGTCGGCCACCTTTTGCAGTTCTCGGAGGGCTTGGGTGGGATCGGAAGTGCTTATTATGTCTCGCCATGTCTGGGGGTGTTCTTTTAAAATGCTTAACACTTTATCGGCAGACCGTTCCTTCTCTTGCATTTCTACCTCCTTATTCCAATGTTCGCAGCAAAATAATCCTAGGAACTCAAGTGTTGCTAAACAAGGTAAGTCTCTATACGAAAATTAGCCGAATCTGTAAATTCGTAACACATACATTTGACTACGCACTTTGACATTAGTCTCTAAGGGCTACTTCTTATTTAAAATATTCTTATAGAAATTACTATACAACTATTTAAGAGAAATTGTCAATAGTTTGTTCGTGGTTTCCAAAACATACTATGGAGTTAAGGAGTCACAAAACGCTGCTTTGTGCAGTGCGCCACAATCGGGATTGTGGGGACACAATAGCATAGAATTTTTGCCGTTCAGGGTGTGTGTTTGAGGTAACAAAACAGACTATTGTTGCCCGAGTTGAACAATACGTCAGATTGTGTCATCCATGTACGAATCTGTTATGGTTCTATCATAGCTCGGAAGTGACGGGGAGTAGGTTGGATAATCTCTTTTGGACGATGTCTGGTAATCACTTACTCGGGCTCAGCAAACTGTTTAGCCGCATTATCCACAATGAGTTGTAAACTTTTCAGGTACTTATCGAACAGGTCGATTGCTGGCTCTTTGTCCCATGGCTCATCAACGAAATACATATGGTCAATAGTCGCAACTGTTGTAGATTCTCGCTTACGTTTTTTCCGGCGGAGCCGTCTCCTTATCGTTCCAATTCGTTGTTTAAAGTATGCCAAAAAATCTTGACGTAAGTAACGTAGCTTACTTCTCCAAGAGCCTCGAATTACAGTAGCAGTCGCTGTAACATGAACGCCTATAGATACGTGTGCTTTCATGGTGACGACCTTTCGCACAGAAATACTTTTTTCCTTTAAAACGAAGTTCCTTTGATTTAGGAAGAATTGTGCTAGTGGGTCTGCTCCTAGTGCGCTCTGTTGGCTCTCATACCATTCTTTGAAGCCGGGAGTGTTATTATATTGCTTTTGTAGCAGAAAGGTAACGCTTCTTGCCCATACAATAGCCGTTTCAAAAAAGTGGCTGAACTGGATTCGGTCTTGCATTTCAACTGCAACCGCTTTGTCGTAAAAGAAACGGACTTTGTTAAGACACTTCTGACCTTCAATCATTTTTATGTGCCTACACTATGGATATAGACAATCACCGATATTCCTCATTTTAACAGGAATGTTAATCTAAAGATTCCGAGTGCAAATGGGCGCCAAAGATGTAATAAGAAACCACATAGTCAGGTCACATTTCATCTTTTTGTTACTTGACAATTCTGACGAAGGTGTGATTATGCGCTATGCTAATCATAATTCGTTCGGACTTTGGAGTGAGCTATTTAGAATCTGCCTCAGATATAGTGACCTCTCTGCAAGGAGACCAATTAGAGGAAACGCCGCTACCAGTACTCACCACCCTTGCTCTGATACAGTAGAGGCCGGAGATATGCCAGGTATGGGATGCGGTTATAGAAGATCCTGAGTCTACCAAGTCACTCTCGCTATGATTACCGTCTCCCCAGTCAACATAATACTGAACACTAAAGCCCAGGCTAGAACTTGCTCCCCCAATTGTGTACGTCAGGGTTTGTCCTACATATCCAGTAGAAGGGCCACTGGGTATATTCGGCGGAATGAGCCACTCAACGTCAGGGTAAAGACGGGGGTGAAACACAACTATGGTGGCTGCTGCACAGGCAAGTAGAGCCAAGATTAAGACCAGCTTCCACCTAGTTTTCATCCTTGTTCCTCATGTACCACTCATCCTCGAAAGTCTAGTGCCCATACCATCTGCATAACAACGTTATGTTGAAGATATTTCTATCAAACAACTTGCCTGTTTCGAAGATCAAGTGTAGCAGAAAGACATGCCTCTTGAGAATATTGTCAAAGGCAATCTTTGGCACCATTCCCAATATGCAGAAGGATGTAATCGGCTCCCGTGCTCGCCCAATAGTAACAATATAGCGGATTGTGTAGTTTTCCAGGCGCTTTTAAGCGCTAAGAGCACCTTTCCTAGCCTTCCTAGTCATGGATAGCAGAGTTAACAATAAGATGTCTTGTGTAGCCAGCCGGTGTCCTACGCCTGAAGCTCATTCATAACATCTTCAAGAAGTCTTCGAAACCAAACTTTCTGTCTTGCAGTTTGCACGAGGAGTCTTTTCCATACATCGACAGGTTCTGTAATTGTTGTTTGACTGCCCCAATTTAATGTATCCTTCGGTTTCCGATAGTACCCGATTCTAATCCAAAGTGGTTTCAGTTCACCTTGAAATTCAATGAGGTCCACAACATCCCAATATGGAACACCCTTGGTTCTAGGATTGCTAATGATGACAGCTCTGTCTTTTAATATCCCTCTCTTATTCCCTTCGCCTCCCGGAAACTTAAATGAGACTGGTTTACCCATTTTTTGTTTGATTTTGTCAATTATTTTACGATCATGTGCCATGTAATTTCCCTTTCATAAACTTTTTTGCCGAACTCCACCTGAGACAATGCTAAGGTCGGTCTAAATAAGTCAATCAGTCTTTCAAAAGTGTTTTAAAAGCTTGAATATCAAAGGGATCGCTTTCAGCTTGGGATTTCCACTGCTGCATCAAGCTCTTCCAGGCAGATGTTTCCTGAAGTTCTTTGAATAGTTTCACAGGGAGATGCCCTTTGAGGTCGTTGAGGTCATAACAAACAAGTTGATAACCGTAGGACTCGTCGTTCGGGGAAATGTGATCAATAGCAGCGTATAGTGGATGGCACCCCGCCTCATTGATATTTGGATTTCCATACTTCTTCTCGAAGAGCATTGACGCATTGGAAAGGGAACATCGCCCTTTCTGCCTGATTATTAGCTCTCTAAGCTGAGAAGGACTTAACTTTTTCTTATTCTTAGTCCATGCAATTTGGGCTTTAGTTAAATAATAATCATCTTCCATGCTGGCTGTGTCCCATAACTCGTTAAAATTCCTGTCTGACATATCCTAACCCTGCTCTCCATGATAGTCAATCTCCTCAGGTAACCAGCCCTTCTTCCAAGAATTCCAGCCCGGTCGGTTCCTGCTCCAACGCTCACTGCTGCACATAACTGACAAATGTGCAATCTCGCGCCTGCTCGATAAAAATACATAAGGCAAAATTTCAAGAACTAGCTATTATGTCGGTAATCCCAGGGGGATAGGTGTCAAAATTAACGATGAAAAAACCTCACATTTCGGGGAGACATCTGTGCTGGGCAGATAGGCTAAAAGTGTTATAATGGCAAGTAGCAACAGACTCAAGTGTTTAGTTACGAGCGACGAGGTAGCCTATATGAGCATATCGTCCAAATCATCATTAGAACTGGACGCAGCGAAGAGTCTCATGTGGTGGATAACACATGAGACTCTTGTTCCAATTGACAAGCCAGATTGCAGCCAACCATCGAGGCCGGGAGGGAACCCTGATTTTATCTTCCAGGACTCGAGAAAGCGTAAGTATGTATTGGAAGTGACTCGGCTGCTAACTTCAAAGTTACGCAACCTCGAAAATACGGTAGCTGCCCAAGTTTGTGCTCCAGTAGAGTACCAAATTCCTGGTACCTACGGGTTGCATATCCACTTGACCGATCCTCTTGGGCGGGGCAAGATCGCCCCCGAGGTTTTGAAGCAAACAGCGGAGGAAATATCTAGAATATTAAAAGATGGCACTTTGCAGGATACTCAACAATTGAGCGCAGGGTTTATCCTTTGGAAGGCAAGGAGCGAAGGCAGTAAGCTAGTACCTTGGATTACCTCGCCGGAACTACCATTTGACCTAACTGATGCCCATCCCATCGCCAAGGAACTGCGAAGTGTATTTGAGAAATTGATAGAGGAAGGTGATTTGAAGTTTCGAGGCTATGACCCGTACAGGCTCCTGCTTATTAACACTTCACAATCAGGATTGGACTTAAAATTCCATGCCGGAAGATTCAAGGATGGCAAAGGTATCTTGCTCACCTGGATGGATACTTTATGCCAGCGGATCCTCAACATCGATGCCATCTTCTTAGAACCCGGTATCAATGTCCGGTCAGCAGGAGGCAAAGTAATGGCAGGGCATAAATACGTTGAGAGCAAGTCTGGTCACTACCTTGAGCTCTGGCATCGTAGTAGCGTTCCACCGCTTCTTATCTAGCTGAATACTTTGGGACATCTAACAAATACTCATTATGTTGCCTTAACCCTTGCGGGGTATTGAACGAAATAGCGTTTTGTGACTGCTTAACCCTATGGCATCTTCTAAGCAAGGGTAGCAATAGCCCTGTGTTGTCAAAAATTCCTGCCAAGAGGGGAAAGCACGTGCTTTCCGAAAGCTGCTCCAGAGAAGCATGCTTTTTAGCTTAATGAAGCGCTTAAAAAGCAGCTGCTAATTTTATATTAGATGAGCAGCTCGGGGTGAGCAGCTCGAAAGCAGCTTTTTTGAAGCCCTGATTACGAAGGGTCTCTTGGGGCAACTAGTCAAAACCCAGAAGCAGCTTCTGAATTTACGTTTGGCCGAGCAGCTCGGAGCGCTGCTCGGAGCAGCTTTTTTGACCCCCTGATTACGAAGGCGTTATCTTAAGGCAACTAATCAAGGTTCGGAAGCAGCTCAAGATTTTACGTTGGCCGAGCAGCTCCGAGCAGCTGCTCAAGCAGCTTTTTTGAAGCCCTGATTACGAAGGCGCTATCTTAAGGCAACTAATCAAGGTCCGGAAGCAGCTCAAGATTTTACGTTGGCCGAGCAGCTCCGAGCAGCTCAAAAGCAGCTTTTTCTTGAGGAGATTCTCGAGATGGGGAAAGTAATTTGCTTTCCACCGTGCGAAAATCATTTACTATTCGGCGAAAACTGCGCTCCATAGTAAGCATTCCCTAGAGCATCCAAACGTGCTATAATGAGGCTGCGGGTAAAAGCTAGGGCGTGGGCTCAAGCACACGCGGAGGGTAACATGGCCCAAGTATCAGTTACAATCGATGCTGTTAGACGTGGCACACTGCGGGATGTGTGGACGCTACTACTAAAAGAGAAGGTAGCAGAAGGATACCCGTCAATTGGACTCTATTTTTTGCCAATCTGGATAAGCCCATCCCAGGCAGATATTATAATCGGTGAGCTCCTGCAGCGACCCGACAAGAGCACGACTCCTGATATCTTCCTGGCCAGTATCAACGCGATTGAGTCCAAGATTGAATGCGCCACAATTTATCTGGAGGGTGAGACGTTTTACGCCAGGCTGCAACTTTTTCATCACGATGAGGTTCGCGAAGTAAAATGTCCAATAGCCGTAGCGGTAGCCCTGGCGTCCAGGGCAGGAGCATCCACTTTGGTTGAAGAAGCAACATGGGACAAAGCTGCCCTGACGATAAATCGGGACTGGACATTGGGTGTTGGTAATGCTGTCCCAGCGACCGGCAAAACTGGGTGACGCTAGCGCTTGACCCTATATCGGCCCTACCAAAACAACCTCGGTGGAGACGGCTGCTCGGGAGACAGGGGTAAGCCTCGGACTGTCTTATCGCTAACGCCTTGCCACTTTTGTTGCGTAATGGTGCTTCAATCGGCACGGGAAGGTTAGTATTTCCGCTTTCAACCGTTATTCCTTTACCCTAGATAATTCAACAAAAGAATCAATCAGGGTGCGCTTTTCCCATTGATTACGTCCCTCAGCTTTAGCCCGTTGGCCTTCAGGACCCCAAAGATATATGCCGGACTGCAACCCAGCTCGGTGGCCGCCGCCACCACGTTACGGTGTGCCTTTAACGACTCACAAACGTTTTTGAATGGTATATTAAGCCGTCTGCGTCCTAAACCATTCACCGTTACCATTCCCCCGCAGTGCGGACAAGTAACTTTCACCCCGCTTTACTCTCCAAATTTTTTCTCTGACACTTTCGTGCCTACTGCGCATGGCTTTACGCACTGACACTTCACTGACAGTACTCTTGACACTTTACTGACACTTTCTGACACTTTCAAAGTGTCAGTGCGTGGGCTGACAATTGTCAGAGAATTTTTTAGCTTCAATCCGTGCGTAAGTGTCAAAGTGTCAGAACTGTCAGTGTCTCTATACTTTTTCAAACCGCCTCGTATCTCCTGACTTGCCGTCCTCTATCCGTTTTCTGGTACGAGTTCTTGATTAGTCCAATCTTCGCAAGTGGCGCTACCAGGCTTTCGAGTTCCTTCGCTGATATTGAGAGCCGCCGGTAAACTTCCCGCTCCGGGACCGACCCGCCCTCAGCCCGCAAAAATTCTAGTAATTTAATCTCTTGAGCCTTGCCACTTGACGTTCCGAAGCTGGCGAATACTTCAGTTACGCTCGCTTCTAGATAGTTCCCCACTGCAATCGCCGCTTCTAGGTGGTCTACTGATATACTCTCTGACATCGTGTCTGCCGCATAGAGTAAAGCTATCTTCCAAATGAAGTCCTGAATCCTGACAATAAGCGTGGGTATCAATCCCGGTTGCTGACAGCGCCGGTAATATTCGTGGTAGTATTCCTCAAACAGTGTGCTTGCCTCGTCTGAGATGGTTATCTCACCGTTGGGCACGTCCTCAGCCCAGCTACGAATCTGATTCAACTCCCGAACTAGCTCATTGCGCTTGTCCAGGTCAACCTTTGGCGGATTCGGCATGGGGTCTTTTGGCAAGCCATAAAAGTAACACCAGCGATTTGCGAAGCCGCCGTATATGTCCCTCTCGGTGAGCGCCTTTTGTAGCCAATCCTGTGTCGTGCCCGCCATTATGGAGAGGAAAGGCTCTTTAGCTGGCTTCACGTCTTTTTGATGCACTGGCGGATTTAACAGGTCTGGAGAATCGTACAACTCGTTGAGCGCTGGGATAATGTTACCTAGCGAATCTTGTTTGGCCTTTGCCAGTAAAGATAGCAGCTCGCCAAGCTGTATGAGCCTGACTTTCCGCTCTCCGGCCAGTTCATCCAGCAAGCCTTCATAGCTTCTGATTCCCCTAAGTGTTTTGAATGGCGGACTTGGGTCATCCTCTGAGTACGCGTGAAGCATGTCCAATACGCTGCGGCCCCTTGACCATGTGGTGTCTTTGCGTGTTAGCCCGCTTCTACCTACAAGGCAGTTAAAGAAGTTAGGGAATAGCCTTGTTGCGTGATACGTAAAAAGGCGCCTGCCGATGGTACACCCAAAGACTTGAAGAAACGTGGCATAGTGGAAGGCATCTGCCGCCTCGGTAGTATTTGCTACCATATCTCGATAGTCTTTCAATAAGCCTCGCCATGCGATAGCGGGTATTTCCAGACTGGCCGGAGTAGTAATCGGCTTTGAGAGTGCCTTTTCCGTAATTATTATCTCTGGCATAGCTGCCCCCCTGTCGCTAGTAAATCGTCCAACCCCTTAAACTCTGCGTTCCAATCAGCCTCAAAGGTGCGTATTCTACGCTTGATTAGGCAAGCAATTAAGGCGTTCTTATGGAGATTGACAACAGGATAAGATAGCTTGTCCATGTCAAAGGCAACAATCGCCCTTGCTGGTGCGAGTTCACGGACTATCGGTATAATGCCCGGCCAATTGCCAACACCAGGCACGGCCAAAACAACACGCTCCAGCCTCAGAGCGGCAATATCGGCTTTAATCGGCCCTTCGGTAATCCACATTTCGCTCTTAGTGGACACTGGCCCTGCTACATGTACCGGCGCTCCTGGAGAACAGCCGGCGAAGTAGCCGCGAGAGCTTAACCACCTATAGCGGCTACCGTTCTCTGTGTTGTCACACCGGATTTGCAATCCTATAATACGGCGCTTAGTGTCCCTTACGGGTATCAGAATCCCGGCTGGGCCTGAGAGCCTAACTTCCTCAAACCCAAGCCAGAAGCCCGGGACGCCGATTAGCTTGAATCCCTTTGCTTTGAGACTTTGCACTACGCCGCGCCTCCCGTTTACCGGGAATGATTTGTACTCTAGTCTGAGAATCTCATCGTCCGTTAGTCCCCGGCGTTGTAAGTTTGTGCGGTGGGTATCTGATAGTGACAGTTCTACGAGCAGGGCGTGGTAAGCTCTGTCAAGCACGTCTGGCGCCGCTTTTGGTATTTGCTTTGCATCAGGTCTAGGCTTAGGTAGCGGTAATGACTTCATGGTGTCCAGTTTGTGTATCCAACCTGCACCTTTCTTGCCTGCGGGTTTATCACTCTCAATGCGAGCGCAGATAGCGGCTTCCCCATCCTGTGATATAAGACACCAATCAGGCTTACCGCATACCGGGCACAGGTTATGCTTGGTAACACGAATCCACTTGTTAGCCGTTGCCGTGGTCATTTCTTTCCCTCACTTTCAGCCTTCAATTCACGCTGGCACTCAGCGATTAGACGTGAAAAGAACTTCCGCCACTGTTGCCACGCCAGCGGTGATGCTGGCGGCCCTGGCCGAATGCTCATAATGACCTTAACTTCGGCCTTATCTCTTGTCTTCGTTGGCTGCTTCGCCATCATCTTTTCTTTTGAGAGGGCGTATAGTCAGTTCACCGTCTGCAATCATCTTGAAATCCTATCTCTCCGAGTGAGGGATAACTTTTAGCAAATGGTCGGCAGTAATTGGAACCTTCTGTCCTGGTTTGATGTTGTGGGCATCAACGAACTCCCTGGGGAGATTCAGGTAGTAGGAACCATTGATGCAAATCACCCGCCGATTCTCCGTAATGGGGTCATTCACTTTGTGTTTGACTCTGTTTTTCCTTAGGTTTACTTTTGACATTTTAAAATTCTACCTCTAGAATTTTAGTATTGATTAAACAATATTGGGCCGATAATTCGGGAATAGTTAGAAATGTGGCTGACCAGTCAGGAAGCACTACGTAAGCTTCAACTAATGGGCGTGGGGAAAAAAGCCGCCGACTCGTTGTTAAGTGAAGATCAATTTAGGAACTGGATTGGGTCGGGCAAGGTGTGGTTTGAAATATGTGAAGGGCAAAAGAAATTTGATAGCGGACACATAGAAGAGGTGGGGAGTCGTTACATCAAGAGCAGTGGTCTGGCATATTCGATTTACCACTTTGACAAGGATAGCGGACGGCGGCTTGAGTATATCAACAGCTATCAGTGTGGGGGGATGTGGTCTGTTAGCGACAGACAGGCTCAAAACATCATAGCGAGCGGCAAACCAGCTGCCTTCGGCTCCCCATTTTCAATCGTTCGGAAGATTGGCAGGGAGAATTTCGTGCTTCGAGAAGCAGCCGAAGACTATGCTAATAAAAGACGGGTTTTGGTGTGACGATGAATAAAACTGTTATCCTCAGCGTTTTACTTGTGCTAAGCTCAGCGTTCTGGATTTCTGGCACCAGGGCTTCAATCTCAGAAGTTGCACAACATAGTTTAGTTAGCGTTCCCTGAGACTTACCTGCACATTATGGCTGATTGTTACCTTAGGATATCAGCTTATCAACCAATAGGCACAGGCTTGAGACCACAGGTCGTCTTAGTACGTTGTCATAAGGTAATAAATTCCTTATAATAAACTCACCTGGCCTGAGAGGGAAGAGGCAAAGTGGTTGACTACAGCATAGAGGTTTCAGTTACCGAGGGTACGACAAATACTGAGCGTGGAAACTTGTTAGTAGAGTTGATGCGCGATGTATTTGATGCGACTAACCATACCAGTGGTCCGTCTATTAGGGTCACTGGTATGGAGATAGATACTACTGCTACTCATAATGTCACCGGCGAGAAGATATATGCCGAGTGCAAGGCTTATAGAGAACCTATACCAGCAGATACTATTTCAAAACTATTGGGCAACGTTTTTCTTAAGAACGTAGACCAGGGATGGCTGGTAACTACATCTAAGCTTTCTAAGGACGCCGAGGGATCAAAGGAAGAGTGGGAGAAGAAACCTCCAGAAGAACGTCGTCGATTACAGGTCTACAATCCTCCTAGACTGCTAACTCTGTTAATAGCTTCAAACCGTATCTTTGATCCAGCCAAGATAACAGCTACCTCAGGAACGGAGCAGGGTAACTGGTATTTTCTTCTGACTAATCTTGGTCGTTACTGGGCAAAGTTGGTAGTAGAGGCAGGCATACCGAGTAGAGTCATCGTCTATAATGCACAGACAGGCGTGTTAGTAAACGATGCGGAGCTTTTGAAAAAACTCAAACTGACTGACACTAGCCTCCGCGATTTCAATTGGCCAATTCCTTCTCCCAATGGTTCAGGGGTGGGAGAGTTGCTTGCCTACTTATCGGAAACGGTTGTTGATGTCGCGACTGGTGATACTTGGGCGGATTATCGTCCTGCCAGACCTCAAGACTTTGTGGGTCGGCATGATCTTCAAGATACTATGCGAGATTTATTTCTAGGTATTAGGAATAGAAGTACTAACACTCGTTTATTCTCAATAACTGGACCGTCGGGATGGGGTAAAAGTTCTTTAATTGCGAAACTACGGGACCGCTGTAGTAATAAGGCAAATCGTAAGAAATTTTACATGACTGCATTTGATATGAGAGCCGCCAAATCGTCAAACTATGTTTCCGCTGCTCTCCTAAGGTGTTTCTCGTCAGCGATCCAACGAAATTTTATTCTTCGGCCTGTTATGCCACTGCAAGTGGGAGCTCCCACAACGCCTCTTGAAAGTGAATCCTTACAAGATTGTTTACAACAGCTTAAAGATAAGAACAAAGTACTCATCTTAGTTTTTGATCAGTTTGAGGAGGTACTTACTAAACCCGAATTGAGGCAGCTATTTGATAGACTTCGGTTACTCGCTTTGTCAGTGGATGCACAAAAAGAGAATCTTGTCCTTGGCTTTGCTTGGAAAAGCGATGCTTTTCTTCCACAAGATCACCCCGCGTACTATCTTTGGCATCAACTCAAGGACAGACGTCTTGATCTGGCTGTGCCACGTTTTGGTTCAAAGGACGTCTCGCAAGCCCTAACACACTTCCAAACCGAATTGGGACAACGCTTGAATCCTGTTTTACGCTCACAATTGGTACAGCATTGTCAAGGTTTTCCTTGGCTACTCAAAAAGCTGTGTATTCATGTTCTTAACCTCGTAAGACGTGATCTAAGTCAGCTGCAGGTGCTAGAGCGAGGACTAGATGTACGAGGACTGTTCGAAGCAGATTTAAGTGGGCTTTCCAGTAAGGAAACACTGTGCCTTAAAGAAATCGCGCGGTTGGCACCTGTTGAATGGGTACAAATTGTCGAACAATTCGGGAATGATACATACACTTCACTACTAGGTAAACTGTTGATAGTTCGTAGTGGCGACAGGCTGAACCCATATTGGGATATTTTCGGAGACTATCTGCGCACCAATGAAATCCCACATGTGCCTGTGTCTTTTCTGCCAGGAACTGAAATCCGAACTTTAGCAAGAGCAGCTGTTATTACTGTTATGAACAGGCCAGCAGGAGTCACATTAGAAAAACTGAGCACATCGCTGTCTATAAATAGTAGGTCAGCAGGTAATGTTGTTCGAGATTTACAGATGTTTAGTCTTGCAGAGAGAAAAGGTGATCATATCGTTTCAACGATAGCTATCAAGGAGACAAGAGATGCAGTCGCTGAGATCGCAAGACTAATCGCTCGCGCCTTAAATAACCACACCTTTACAATTATACTTCGTAGGAATGTAGCAAAGGGTTCAGAGATTACTGAACAGGATTTGCTTGGGTTCTTTAATGAGGCATTCCGGTATGCGTCACTCCGTGATGTCACAAAGAGAATGTACACACTCCGACTCGCCAAATACTTGACGGCAACCCGCTTTCTCGAGCGTGTTCCTAGCGTATGGATACTCATTGATGAATTGACGGGACAGTTGATATTAATGCCAAGAGTTAGAGGTGCAGGTGAGTTTCTAGGAGATGCTCCTCCTGGAAGAGTTTTGGAGGTGCTGCAGAAGCTGTCGGAGTCTCCTGTGCCGAGAGCAGTCTTGAATAAGTCTCGTCTGAGGAACGCGACAGCATGTGCAATAATGCTGGAGCTCGCAAGCACACGTGATGGCATCGTTTACAGGCTAGAAGATACTAAGGACATGGAGGCTTCACTAGTTGGAGCAGTAACCAACACTAGGTCTTTTAAGATAGTTTCAGAGCTTATCTGCAAATCTCCCAACATATCAGCAACGGAAATCGGTAAAACTCTGTCTGCCCACCTTGATTTGCCTTGGAGTGAGGCATCAAACCTTCGCCGTGGTAACGCGCTTCGTAGGTGGGTTCGGTGGTCGCAAAGTCAGACTTCCACACGATCGGAGCCTGTATAGACCCCTTGCTGAACTTGTGTACAAACAAGGTCTTCATTAGGTTTATTAGGTGCTCGGTGAGGGTGAAATTAATATAGCTTATTCATGGTTAGGTAGCTGACACATTTCTAATAATCCGTCCCGACGTCACAATATGACGAATTGTTACGCTAGAGGTAACAAAACAGGCTTTTGTGACTTTAAGCCGTTGTTCTCCTCCTTCTGCCCTATGTTCTAGACAGACAATATGTTGAACCTCTAGACTATAGACATGGCACGAGAAACTTGGCATCAACCAACTATGGTAGAGAAGCGTGAAACCAGTATTAATGGGCAAACCATCACATATACAGTCAAGCGAAGCCTTAGGGCAAGGCATGTTCGGCTCGAGGTGAGACGGCAAACGGGGCTTACGGTAGTTGTTCCTCACTCTTACAAGATTGGGCAACTCCCTAGACTTCTAGAATCGAAGGAACGATGGATCTCAAGTAGCTTGGCAAGATGTAGCAATTTCCAATCGCCTTATGCCGAGAAGGAACTCGGGAGTGGCGATACTGTCCCCTATCTTGGCCGAGACTTGAAGCTAGTCAAGCGGGAAAACCACAGTGAAGTTGATAGTGTAACGCTAGAGGGAGATACACTGGCAGTGAGTCACGGATTATTTAAAAATGGTATCTTGGAGTTGGCTTTGGAACAGTGGTATCGGGCGGAGGCTGCTAGGCTGATAAACGAGAGAGCAGATAGGCTGAGTTCTCAGATGGGCATTCACTGCAAACGAATTGTCATACGAGGTCAAAAGACTCGCTGGGGCAGCTGCTCTCATAAGAAAAATCTTAGCTTTAACTGGAAACTAATAATGGCGCCAGAGCCTGTGATCGACTATGTTGTTATCCATGAACTTGCCCATCTGAAAGAGATGAATCATTCAAAGAGGTTCTGGGAATTGGTAGCTCAACACTGTCACAGATGGCGGGAGTATAAGAAGTGGCTCAGGCAACACGAGGCAAACCTTACTGCGAAACTCTGTCCCTAGAAATAGCCTTGATTGCACATTTTGGACATTTGTTATTGAAACAAATGCCCAAAATAGGGCCGAGAGGGGCGTATCAGTTCGTCCTGAAGTGCTTCAGTCGCGCTACAGGTCAAACTCTGTCCAGACCGCTCCGTGATCCGACGCTGATGCGGTGATGCCGTTGTCCTGCACTTCCGGCCAAGCAATTACTTCCCCGTTGGAGTACTTTGCAACATCAAAAATACCTCTGCGTTCGACTCCGGCCTGTCTGCACGCATTCTGGAGCGGTTCCGAGACAAGAATGAAATCAAGCTGCTGATTCACATCGTAATGGTATGTCCATCTGTCCTCAGGTTTTGCGATTTTCAGCGCCAGTACATCTTTTAGCTCTCTCACATTCATCAGCGGCGATAGTGACTTGCTGTCAGGCGCCGCGTTGAAATCTCCGAGTACCACGACTTTGTCTCTCGTCAGGTCATGATTCCGCTCTCTAATAATGTCACCCACCCGTTGTGCTTGACGCAGTCTTTTGGCATCGTTTTGCTCCTGTGAGCCGTATCCTTGACTCTTGAAATGATTGACGAAAAGGTACAGGAAATCGTTGTCTGGGAGCTTGATTGTGACTTCAAGACAGTCGCGAGAGAAAATGCGTGAACGTCCAACTTTCTCAAACATGTGGGTCCTGATATCGCACATCTCGAAGCGAGAAAGGAGCGAGACATCAATTCCACGGGGATCAAATGCGTCAATCAGCATACTGTACGGATACCTCTTTCTAATGAATTGAGAATTGAATATATCAAGGGTGGGTTTGCTCTCTACCTCAATCACGCTGATGATGTCCGCGCTCACAGAGTTGATGACTTTCGCAGTGTTCTTTCTTGTGATTTCGGTGAAGTCGTCGGCTTTGAATGCGATGAAGCCACCCCAGTCATCCCTGCCTTTCGCTTTTACGCCGACGACGTTGAACTTCCGGTCACGCTTGAATAGTTTCTGGCGCACTTCATTTATGTCGATGAAATCCTTTAGTTCTTCATAGAGACCAAGAATCTTCTTGCCATCGTAGGCCTTCTTCTCCAACTCCACTTGTAGTTGGTCAACTTTGGCGAGTATTTCATCCCCATCTCTCCGCTCTTCAAAATTAAAGACTTTTGCGCGGCGAAATAAGTTCTCCGCATTGAACGTCGCAATCTTTAGAGTGTCACGCATCTATTGTCCTCCAGTTGAGCTTACGCCGATTCAGTATACCATAGCGGCGTTAGACTTACCGAACCTGGTTCAAAACCGTGTACTACAAGGCCCGGGGCACGAATCGCCCAAATGTTAAGCTAGATATTGTTCGCGTTTCCTTGGAATATTTGCTTTCTACAAATCAAGGTGACGTCTCGGACTAGGCCTAAAGTTCTGGGAATTCGCTCTATTATAGTTGGTATTGCCTGAACGATTCCGAGTCCTTGAGTATAATCTTGTGGCTCCAGAAAACCTCCTGGATATCGTGTATAACTCTCGTGAGGGAAGGTTAACACTCCAAAGATATAACACTGACCTGCTGCCTGACCAAATTTCACCGAGGAATAGGTAACAATTGATTCTTTGTACTCAGGTAGGTATTCTGCAAAAACGGTTTTGACTTCATTTTCCTTCTGCTCTAATAATGGATGTGTTGTGAAGAGTGCGTCAGCAACTCTGATCAGTCCCTCTATGCCGAGTACACGGGGGGACGAGTTCATGGGCAGCTTGGCTAGCCGCTGTTGATCACTGTTAACTAGTTTCTTCACTTGGGTGATGGCTGTCTTGTAGTCTCGGTTATCAAGTGAGTTCAGTATACTCATCATCTCGTTGCCGGGCTTTTCTTCAATGATCTTCAATAGAGGTTGTGGAGTTCGATGAGTTGTGAGCAGTTCCTTAATGGTTACATCACCAATCGATAAGCAGAAAGCTTTCATGGCCTTTTCAATTGCTTGCTGGATGTGATAAACGCTCAGAGCAAGTTCCCCATGTTGAAAGAGTAAATTTGCCGCCCTATGATCTGCTTCTCCAGCGCCTAGGTATTTATCAGCAATGTCCAAAGAAGACGAATCTCGCCTTATCACGACATGCTTGAGGGCACGCTTTACGAGTACTTCTGTTCGGAGCGAGTCTATCTGGTTAGCTTTCGGCATCAACTTCTTGATACCCGGCTTAACCCTAAGCCATAGCGTCTCGATTAGTTCATTTCCATTTTCGTTTGCCATTTGGTCGCCCGGAATGAATAACATCATTCAGCCATTCAAATTCTACCACGATTCGCATATGGGAAGCGTGCTAACTTCGGTTATGAGGATAAACAAACCGCTAGATTGTATAGCCAATGTGACTAATCAACGAAATCAAGATTTGAACCTTAAGCGCTCCCTCTCAAAACTAGCTTGTCTAGGGACTTGCTGTATTAGCGAGAGTGCTCCGCAGCAAGCTGCGGGGAGGTTCACTTAGAGATCGCGAATTATCTCGATTGCAGGCTTTTGAGCAGCGCGAATCATCACAACACCGGCGCCTGATACTGCCGCTATCACTATACCTAGCACCAGAGCTAGGTATGTCCAGGGCACAAAAAGGTGCTCCGGCGGCGGATCGAACACACCGCTCATTATTCTGACCATGACTAGGGATAGTGACCATCCGGCAAGTGCACCGAGGACTATGCCACCGACGGTCAGGAAGAACGCCTCGCTCCATACAAAGGAGGACAACTGTTTGGCGTTTGCCCCAAGGGAGGCTGATATAGCGAATATCCTGCGGCGCTCGGCCAAGCCAAGAAGGAAGACGAGGCCCGAAGCCCCCGCAGCCAGAATCAATGCAAACAGCAGTTCGAGTTTCGTGAGGCCGGATAGATCAACCGCCGTCAAGCTAGAGAGTGTGACATGCAATTGGGTTTCGACATCCTGAACAGTCGCTCCCGATGCTGGGCCGAGTAGGTCGCGGATGCGACCGGCTACAACCTGTGGGGAGCCGCTGGTCTTCACAAGCAGGGTTTCGTAGGCTGACGAACCGGTTTCTTGAGCGATGTACGATGCATTAGCGATGAGAAAGGAATCTCGGGGCGCTGTAGGGAATTCGCGTACTATCCCCACGTAATGGAAGTCCACCAGATGGTAAGCGTGGTCGCTGGCAAACTGAAGCCGGATGCGGATTAAGTCACCAGGCTGAAGCTGGAAATCATTGACGGTCTCTGCCGATACTAGGATGCCATCGGGTCTTGAGGCCAGTTTGCTGAGCATCTCATTCGCGCTTCCGCCTGAGAAGAAAGCGTTGGACATCGGGGTTGCCTTGCGGATTAGCTCGGGGTCTATGCCGTAGAGGTCCTGGAGGTCTCTACCCACATATGCGAATCGGTGCTGCATAGGCTCTGCGTCGATTACACCCGTAATATTCTCTACAGATTGGGCCAACCCCTCCGGAAATCCGCTTGAAGCAGTCGTTGAAACCGTTACATCAGCACCATTGGTGAGTTGAGCGTCTACCCGGGCCTGATGCGAGTAGGTGGTGTTAAATACCGCAACCGTCACGGCAAATGAGAAGGCCAGCGCGAGGATGACAAGCCCCCTTGATAGCAGACTTCGTTGCCTTGACATCGATGCCGTTACCACCCCTGACAATCGTTGGGCGATCAGGGTTAGAGCTCGACGTAAGAATGGTTTTCCACGTGCCAGCGTAAGGTTGGAAAGTCGCCAGATCAGCAAGGCGAAACCAACCCACAGCATGAGGGGGGCCAGTAAAGTTAGGTAATTAATAGAAATGGTCGGGATGCCTTCCGGCGCGAGGATGACCTGGTAGGCATTTCGCATTGATTGCCAGAATATGATCCCACCGCCGGCAAGCAAAATGATGTCAAGATAAATGAGCGACCACAGTGGCGGGCGGGGATTCGTTATAGTTAACTGTGCCGCTCTAACGGTGAGACTTCTAGCATCGCGCCACGCTGGTAGAAGGATTGTCATAAAAGAAATGGCGAACCCCAAAACCACGGCGGCGATAACCCAAGACACCGCCTGTATTGGCGTTGCTCCGAACCGCGAGGTACCGAACGCAATATGACCTGCGAGCACTGCTCCTCCGAGGCCCAATACTATTCCTATGGTTCCAACCAGCGCAGCTTCTGCTGCAGCAAGCCTTAGAACCTGCCGGGGCGATGCTCCGCGGATTATGAGAAGCGCCTGTTCCCGCCGCCGCCTGTCGCCGCCACTCATAGCGATGACGTACACCAACAATGCGGCAAGGACGACGCAGGGAAGGCCGAGAAACAGGAATAATATCTGTGCGTAGGTGGCATCAGAACGTGCCCCATCCAGTTGAGCACCGAGATTATTACCCACAATACCGGCGCCTCCAAGTTCTGCTTCAAGACTATGTGCCCGGTGGATAACTTCGCTAAAGGCTGCCGTGGGATCCGCAGGAAGATCGCTCGCAAGCTTCACGTGAACCTGCATGTGAACGGAATTGGGATTACTCTTTGCTAACTCGTCAAACATCTGATGCCAGGTTGAGAGGGGCATGAGGACAACATTGTCAGGTGGTGCGGTGGGGTTGGCCCCGGGCACGCCACCGATGCTTTGGAACAGAGAATCGGCTGCCGGCAGATCGACGATTCCCTGCACTAGAAGCTCCGTTTGTGTCCCACCAGGTAGACCAACCGTCATGGTATCTCCCACCGTTGCTTGAAGATTTGCCGCGGTCTGTTGCGCCAACAATATGCCTTGGGTAGATCCGACCAGGAACCGGACCTCTCCGAGGAATGACGACGCATACCCGTCAGGGATCCCAAGGGCCTTGCCCTGTCCTGTTGTCTGAACGGTCCCACCTGCGGAAGTCCGTAGATAAACAACATCAGCGTAGCCCACAGGTTGGGCCTCTACGACCCCCTTGGTCTGCTTGATAGTTTGAATGGACTGTATCAAGTCTGCATCCTGCGAGAGCTGAACCTGCCAGTCGACCGGGACCCCAGCGGTGGCTTCTTTGGTCATGTGGGCCCTGCTGGATACAAAGAACATGCCTAGCGAGGCAATCAGGCTCACTGCGAGACCGACACAAAGAACCATGCCGATCAAACGCGCTCTTCTTCTTTGTATTAACCCGCTGATCCAAGTCAGACTGAGCAAATGATCACCCCATCTGTAAATGCCCATGCTCTATCGACCATTGGGTAGGGAGGAAGTCGGCCACGACTCTGTCATGCGTTGCAACCACCAGGGTAGCACCGATCTCTTCAACGAAATCTAGAAGAGAGTCCATCAGATACCGGGAGCCCTCACTGTCTTGTTGCCCAGTCGGCTCATCGGCCAGCAACAGCGCGGGACGTGTAACTAATGCCCGGGCGATACCTGCTCTCTGTGATTGGCCCCCCGAAATCTCCTCAGGCAAGCTGTAGCCAACGTCTGCAAGTGACATGCGTTCCAGCATTTCCCAAGCAGCCTTCAGCGCTTCGGGTTCGGGATCACCGGCTATAAGAAGAGGCAAAGCCACGTTTTCGGCGACGGTCAGGGGCGGAATGAGGCTGTGCCCCTGGAATGCCATTGCCACTAGCCTAGGCCTCAGCCGCTCTTTTGCTCCTAGAGCAGGCCACTGGATCATGCCGTTTGTGGGCGAATCAAGCCCCGCGACCAAGTGGAGCAACGTCGTCTTCCCGCTTCCCGACGAGCCGACCAACGCTATGCGCGAATGGGCAGAGATCTGAAAAGTAGCGCCCTCCAGCGCGATAACGGCGCGCTCACCTGTACCGTAGATTTTCCCGATGTTATCCGCTCTAACCAGTGGGTCATGCATCGGTGATCCTGCCATCTGAGAGTCGAATCAGGCGGTTGGCCTCTCTGGCCACGCGCTCGCTGTGCGTGACCACAACAACAGTACCCCCGGCCTCGGCCCTGTCCCTCATGATTTTCAAGATTGCTGCCTCGTTCTTGGCATCAACCTCGCCGGTCGGCTCATCGGCAAGGAGGATAGGTGGGTTGTTTGCAAGAGCTACGGCTAGACCGGCACGTGCTGCCTCTCCTCCGGAGAGTGTTGATGGCCAGGCGTTAGCCCGGGCCTCTAAACCTACAGCGGCCAAAATGGTACCGGCATCTGGATGCTCTCCCTTGACCAAATACTGAGCAACTTTAATATTCTGTGCGACCGTCAGGTGTTCCAATAGATTTCCTGACTGCAAGAGCACCCCCATCCACTTGGCTCGCAGCTCAGTTCGCGCTGTTTCCGGTCGTCTGGTGATTCGGTCCCCAGCAATATCAACATGACCTCCGTTAGGTTCGTCGAGGCCAGCGATGCAGGCAAGCAGAGTAGATTTTCCACTTCCGGAGGGGCCTACAACCGCCACCATTTCGCCAGCGTGGACCGATAGGGATACACCACGCAGTGCAAAAGTCTCATCGTCCCCGTTATGGTAAAACCGGTATAGTTCTGAGACACGGATGAGGAGCTCGCCTGAGCAAAGGCTACCCGTTAGAGCCATTTGAAGCTCTCCGAAATAATTTTCCAGGGATCCACATTATCTGCGCCCACCGGAGACGCAAGCATCAGATTCACCTGGAGACCGTTTCGATAAAACTCGTAAAGGAGCACATCCATCCTGTACTTCTTTCCAGTGACCTGGTTTGGTGCGCTGTCCTTCTGGTATTTGATAAGTATCGCCGTACCTCCGGGCAAGGTGACCTGCTTGGTTTCGACAAGCTGGAATGCAGGCTCGGTGCTTGCTAGCTCCGGCACATCGACCGAGTTTGCCCGCTCGACAGTCGGCTCTGGAGCATCAGGAACCCACCTGATGGATACTATGTTCAGCTTGTCGGTGAATTCAGTACTTGACTCAGAGGTCGACTGCGCCCATCCCTCCGGTACCTTGACCTCAAAACTCCCGCTGGTCGGCTTGTACATCACGAAGACCTGGTTGTCTGGAATATCACCAGAAGGATTAACCCCCTCGTTGCTTGCGGATTTTCCGTGTGCTAAAGCCAACAATACCGACCCGGTTGCTATTAATACTATTAATATCAGATAGACCAACCTTTTTTTCTTCATCTAAACCTCCTTCGTTTGGCCACACGACCTCGCCATGGTTCTTATTCGAGAATCGTACTTGTCATTTAACCGACATTTCTCATATGACATCCCTGCCTGCAACATTATGCCACCTCACAGGCTGACCCCTAATGCCAGAATCGATGCCCCTATGTTCTTTTTGGGGAACATTTTGGTCAATTATATTACATCAAGATGAATAGGGGATGAAATAGCTAAATCGTATTCTTTAATTTGCCGTTCACTCCCGGTTCATGTTGCTGTGTTTACATGGTCACAATAACACTCAGTTTTTGTCTTCAGGGTGTGTGTCTGACTACGCTGTTAATACCTTTTGTTGCTTTGTGGTTACAGGTATCAAGTCAAAGCAAGAAGTCACAAAACGCTAAAAAGTGCAATCAGATATAACTAGGTGATCGCATAGTTGGTACTAAGTTGACTTGCGGAGAGGATGAGGTTTGGTGCTTAGAGACTGAGCGACAAATTGTCGAGTCCCACCATCTCGGTAACCATCCTTGTTTCACCCTGCCTCAGACATGAAGTAAAATAGAGTATGTTGTGAGAATTCTCGATCAGGAGGGAAATACCGTGACGGATAGGAAAACAGACAACTTAGAGGATACACTTAGAATGGTACAGGAGGTCTTGACAGCTAACAGAAAAGACCTCCGCTCACTGCTCTACAAAGACATTATCCTGAATTCGCTGAAGTGCAAACGAGATGAGCTTGATATTCTTGATCTCAAGGTCATCAATCGGGCAGTGGCCGAGTTCCGACATGCCGCGTGTGTCTTCAAACCGTACAGGATGGTTCGTAAAGTGTCCATGTTTGGTTCCGCTCGAGTAACCAGGCACAGCCCCGACTATGAGCTAGCGCGCAGACTCGGCCGTTTGCTAGTTGAAAAAGGGTTCATGGTAATCACTGGAGCTGCAGAAGGTATCATGAGGGCGGAATTGAAGGTGCCGGCGCTGAAAACAGTTTTGGAGCTAACATCCTGCTCCCAATTGAAAGGGGGCCTACCAGTATAATTCGAGATGATCCAAAGGTGGTTCGGTTTAAATATTTTTTCACGCGCAAAATATTCTTTGTAATGGAAGCTGATGCTATTGCGCTATTCCCTGGGGGCTTTGGCACGCATGATGAAGGATTTGAAGTGTTAACGTTGCTACAGACAGGTAAAGCACCGCCAATGCCTGTAGTGCTTATGGAATTGCCAGGGGAACAGTACTGGGAAACTTGGGATCAATTTATAAGGCAGCAGTTGCTAACCCGGCGCTTTATCTCCCCGGAGGACCTTTCCCTTTACAAGATCATCCATTCTCCCGAGGAGGCGGTAGAATGGATTAGGTCATACTACGCAACCTACCATTCAACACGCCAAGTACGAGACCAGCTTGTCATCAGGCTAGAGAAAGAGCTTCTGGGCAGTCATATTAGGAAACTAAACGAGTCTTTTCAGGACCTCGTTGAGTCTGGGGAAATTGCCAAAACACCCGCTCTAAAAGAGGAAGAAGACGAACCGAACCTCTCATTAAAACCCAGAATTGCTTTTGCGTACAACAAAAAAAGTGCTGGGCGCCTTAATCAGATGATATTAATGATAAACCAACTGGGCCAAACAATTTGAGTGTTTGTGCAATCAGCAACAATCATTTGCTGTTCGAATTGTTTTCCCCTTCACTGAAAAACATACTCATGAAAGGTTCCCGACTAGATGTGTCGCGCGCTAGACCTACCCAGGATAAAATACCTGCTTCATCCATTTTATGCACACAGTATTCTGGCAAGAACATCATGCGCTCAAGATTTGGTTTTTGTGTGCCATCTCCACAGAAATAGGTGAACCCCCATTGATTAGATGTGTCGATTATCGTGAAGTCTTTGAGCGCTCCGCCGCTATCTTTGGATCGACGCAAGGTGGACACAATACTTTCCTCGATGGCCTTTCGAAACGGATAACTAATGTCAAGTAGAGAGCAGCAAACATCAGTGTAACCCGGATTGTGAATCCGCTCCAAAGCCAGCAAGATGCTTTTCAGATGTCTCGGTATGAACTGACCCGGTCTTGGGACTCTTAACCTCAATCCTCTCTTATAATAGAAATATTGATCAAAATCGCTGGTTGCGTTAACAATATGAATCTTTTCTATGGGATCGGTGACCTTGGGCATCGGGATTTCCAGATTTAAGATAAAGTAGCACCCAAAATAGTCAAGTTCGTCAGATGCGTATACCTTCTCCGATACACTCATCCTCTTTTTGAAGTAATGCACAAATTGAGAAGGAAAATCGATAAAATCTGAGATCAAACTCAAACTTCCTATGTAAATAGGCCAAGGATATTCATCTGCTGAGAACAGTCCCAGAGATTTTAACTTTCTTGGATCTGCTGCCAGCACGTCAAATGAATCAAAGGTTACACTTATGAGAAAATAATTCTTGATGGACCTCTTATCTATCGTAATTGTCGAACCGTCAGACAAAGTAAATTCTGCTTGGTCACTCATTTTTATATAGTCCTTGGCGCGTCTTGCCTGTCTAAAGGTCCTTTCGATAGATTGCTGAATATCATGTACTATAGGCTCTTTCACGCCTTTTTTTGATGCCTGGGTTACTGGGTGGGTTGCACATTCTATCAGGAACAGATTGTTGTCATGTTGAACCAGAACGTCTAACTCGACTCTGATCCTTCTGCTATTTTCTATCACATTGTATTTAAGTCTATTGTAGGCAGCAGCTGTTGGGAAAATCTTCTTGAAAAGCCTCAATGATTCCTGTTCTAAGTAGCGTGACCTAAGACGGTTATATTTTTCTCGATACAATGAATCTCCCATCAACTCCTTGTCCAGGGAATAAAATAGACAGCGGGCCAAATAGGCTGAGGAATGGAAGAGATATGCCTGATCAAGTTTGACTACAGGGGTGTCCTGAAGAGGGTTGTCATCTAACGGACTGGTGAACTTACCATCAACCTGTCCCGGTTCAATGGAAACCCATTTTAGAAAAGAAACCAAAGAATCTTGATCGTTAGAATTAACATTTTGAAGTAGTTCCTGTTCGGAAATGAAAAACAAACCTCTAGCCAGTTCTGGGAGTGTATTCAGAACATGCCCTGCTTCAACAGATTGCTTCTGGCTGCGTTTCTTTTTATAAATACCTATAGGCCAGGCGGTCGCATTAACTTCTGTTGAGGCCAGTTCTGTAAAAACCGTAATCAGTCTTTCTTTTTCCTTCTCGAATCTATTAATTTTGAGGCGAGAAATCGTCTTTACAAAGGCAATCGCTTGAGCTATATTAAATCCAAACTTCTGTTCAAGGTACCGTGCCTGTGAATCAAATAGCTGTTGTGCCATCTCAAGAAAGTACGTGTCATAAGTTTCACCTCTGACGAGCATATAGTTCAGACGTGCATTTGTTAAGATATTCCACTTATCCTCGTCTGCATGCTCTGAGCTGTAGAATTGTGCTGCGCAGTATTCATTGCACAACCAAAATATTTTCTCGGAGAGGTCACGAATTGCGGTAGCGTCTTTGATGCTGGGATACTGCAGATTCCGAACATTATTTTTCAGTGCCAAAGCTGTAATGTATTCTATGAATGCCGGAGAATTTGGGTCTACGTACCCCCTCCGTACTTGTGCAGAACGTGCCATGTTTAATACTACTATTAGGGGCAATAAGGTTGACTTATCAAATCTGGCAATAGCGGACTCCAGTTGCGACGCTTCTGATTTGATTTGGTCATGTAGCTTAGCGGCATCTGGCAGTTCAAGCTCATCAACCCGCTTCTTATCCTTTGAACTCTTACCACCTAGCCACACTAGCTGGATACGTTCATTGAGATTTCGTCTTTTCAATTACGCGAACTCACAGAATGGGTTTTTCCTTAATCCTTCCCGCGCAGGACAGCGTGCATTCACATTCATTTGAGAGAATGCTTCACCTAGCCTCAATGGCTGGGAGCAAATCCTCTAGACCTCGTTGGTAGTTTGTCCTGAAATCTGCGTACCGCTTATCCGCAATGAGAGGTGGAATGTCACAATCAGCAATCAGAACTGGCAGGACTACTACATTCCTTGTTTGTAGTTCACGCATTAAGCCAGCACTCAGCTCTTTCTCAACCCAAGACGATTTTACTGAATTAGGCGATAGAATGAGTATGAGGTAGTCGTTCCTATTAATACTTTCGTTGATCTTCTTCGCAATAGAGTCGCCAACCTTTATTTCCCAACGATCCCACCATACTTGCTTCCCTGAGTTATTCAGGTCGTTCACGAGGCGTTCTACAAACTCAGCATCCTTACTTGAATAGCTGATGAAAGCGCTGGGTATTGTCTTGTCCTTTTTTAACACTGGCTTACGATTCTTCCTATAGGCAGACAGTTCCGCTTCTACCACAGGAATGATTTCAGCTGGCATGGTCCAATCTGGGTATTTATTACTGCCGGTTTTAAAGATCAGTTTTAGAGTGCGGAATCTTGGTAGCAAATAGGATGGGACAAATTCATAACCGAGCGCTGATTCAATGGCATCAAGAAGCTCGAAATATTCACTTCTTCCGCCTTTATCGATAATTCCTCGCAAGACACCGTAGGCTTTGTCTCCCCAGCGACTGAGCGCCTTTTGCACGTTCGCACGTACAGCATCCCAGGAACTTTCGACCTTCAGTCGACCACTTTCATCGCAAGTGTAATAATTTCCCTGGAATCCACCGAGGTCAAGGCCATACTTTGGCGGTTTCTTCATTATGAGTTTGACCAGCGTTTCGTCAGAAATCACTTCTGCAATAGCTAAGGCCGCCTTTAACCTAGAATCATCCCCATATCCAATGTCCCAGTAATTCGCGAATTTCTCAAAATAAGGAATACGCAGGATCTTACCTACATTATAGAGGTCCTCCAGCCAATAAAGGCGCATCAATAATAAGGCTCTTTCTTTTGTCCTTGCATCCGTCAGTTCGTTAGATGGCATGTTTTAGCCTCGCGTTCTCGTGAGAGTTATGACCCAGATTCCTATTTTACCATTTTTAACATGTGTACCAAACGGTTCATGATCCTAGCTGTAAAACCTTGCTTATCTCTACGCATGGTATGCCAAGGCTTAACAATTGTCAGTATTGTTTAATGCAAAGAACACCGGTCTTCGGAGACTGAGACTAGGGTGGCGTTTTCATCGTGCCGAAATGAGACCCGACGGCCCGACACCACGAGGGGTTACACCTGACTACAACTGCCAACACTCGCGATAAGCGAGTAGTTAAGCGTTAAAATCCGAGAGGGGAAGCGTCAAGCCTCCCCTCAGCGGCTCTTTATTCCCTTGGTAAGGAATCACGACGGCAGAAAGTCAGAGATAGTAACGCGCCTCTTTGAAGTTTTCATCAGCCCTTCTGTTTCACGTATTATCCGCTCTGCCAACTTAATAACTTCTTCATCCGACGAGGAATCTCGAAGCAATGTTGCTGCGTCAATCATTGCAGCTGCTTTGGTGGCGATTAGATGAGACTCAATTGCCTCATCTTGAAGGTCAGGCTTTGGGACGGGAATTATTACACCACCGAGTTGACCGCTGCTCATTGTTACGTTAGTAGCTCCACACATCAGTGGGACCAAAAGTTCGTCGCACATGGCACTCAACAAAATGTGCAAATATCGCGGCCGGATAATGTCTTCATCTTTGACGAATAGTGCACACATAGTACTCGCCAAGGCAAATTTTCCCTCCTGAAAGTGGATCCGTTTGATATCCGCTTTGCCATGTCCCGCCGACGAGACTAATGGAATGCAGATCGCACTGCCTTCGAAGTCCCAGTGGTCGGCCGTTTTTCGCTCATCTGCTGGGACTACCAAGACGAAGTCGCCTGGCGGAGTCGCCATATTGGGAGATAGCCCATCACGGATATCACACAGATCACCAAGGCGCATCAACGGGATATCCTTGCGATGTATGACTCGGTTGGGGAGATCATGCCATCGGCCCAGAAGATGAGCCTTGTCGTTGCCCAGAAGTGTCACTTTAGATATTTCATATGACCTGACGCTAGTGAGAGTCCGTTTCCAAGCACGCCTCTCACTCACAGCACGCTTAAACGAAAGGATACACTGCTTAGCATCCTCAAGCTGCGATCCTGCTATTGGATCTCGGGTATCGGATTGAGAAAAGCCATCGTTTTCGATCTCCACGAACAGCACTGAATCGCTCTGGTGTGCGAGACTGCAGTCGATTATCAAGATATGAGTCTTGACACTTGCGTAAGGTTTAAAAACTCCGTGGGGAAGAGTAACATCGGCGAGCAAGAATCCTTTCTCCAACAAAGTCTTCCGTAATTGAGTGTGACCCGACTGTGCAACAAAATGGATCCCTTCGGGTACGATAACCCCTGCCTTGCCTGCCGGAGTAAGGTGCTCGATTATGTAGTCCAGAAACAGAACTTCGCTGCGCCTGGAATGCACCGAGAAGCGGTTATGTGGCTTGATGCCCCCTTTCGGTGTCATGAAGGGTGGATTAGCCATGATGACGTCTGCATATTCGTTCCAGCGCTCTTGACTCGTCAAAGTGTCGTACTCGGCGATGTGTGGGTCGGCGAAGCCGTGCAGGTACATGTTCACAAGCGACAGGCGCACCATGTCAGGCGATATGTCGTAGCCCTTGAAGTTCTGGGCGAGACGGCCTTTTTCATCCGGCGTCAGGGTGCTATTGCGCTCAGTATCGGTGTTGGCCTTGAGGATATGCTTGTAGGACGAGATGAGGAACCCGGCGGTACCACAGGCTGGGTCAAGTACAGTCTCGGTCTTTTTAGGGTCGACCACCTCAACTATGAAATCGATGATGTGGCGCGGGGTTCGAAACTGCCCGGCTTCACCTTGAGAGCCGAGTACGGAGAGCAAATACTCAAAGGCATCGCCAAGCCGTTCGCTGTGGTCGTAAGTGAACTCGTCGATGATCTTGAGGAAGGCGCGCAGGGTTTCCGGATCGCGGTAGGGCAGATACGCATTCTTGAAGATATCTCGGAAAAGCGGTGGAATACCGGGGTTCTCCGGCATCTTAGCAATGGCGTCGGCGTAGAGGTTCAGGGTTTCGTGTCCCCCCAACCCAGAGCGCATTAGCTTGGACCATCCGTACTTGGCGAACTCATTGGCAAAGAACTTGCGCTTACCACCCATCTCCTCGGATTCGGCGTCCATATCGTCCATGAACTTGAAGATCAACGCGATAGTAATCTGCTCAACCTGACTCTTCGGGTCGGGTATTTTGCCCACAAGAATATCTCGGGCGGTATCGATACGGCGTTTAGTCTCGGTGTCTAGCATGAGATCTCCTTAGGCGGCGAACTGATCCACAGGAACATAGTCCTTGACATATTCAGGAACCAGCGTACGGTACTTCTCCGGAACGGCACGGAAGTCGCGTGTGGAGAACATGGCATTGGTGGCCAGATCGGTGAAATTACGGCTCTCTATAATGTGACGTACCTGATCGCTGGTGATGTAGGCTTTGAAGTAGGTCTTGATAGCTGGGATAGCCTCGACCATCTCCGGTTTGGTATCGGCGATGAATTTGACGAACTCTTCTTCGAGCAGTTCATCTTTGGACTTGAAGCGTGGGATGAAACCGAAGATCTTTTCGAGCATTTCACGCAGTGTTAGGCGGCGGTCAACGGCAGCGGCTTTGCGCAGCTTATCGAGAGTGTAATATTCCTCGGCTTTGCCAAAGACCTCACGGTGCACGTAGTCAATAGCGTGGTCCCATTGTCCCGACTCCACCGCTGCGGCGACTGTCTCATTCCTGCGGACGGTGTCCTCGAATTTTCCGAAGAACATGCGGTCGATCTTCATACCCTCCAAGCCAATGGCTTCTTCCTTGATCGATGCCAAGATATCCGCTCCCAGGTGCTCGTAGCTGCCACCGATCACTACTGGGCCAGCTCCCCCTGCCTCCATGACAGCCTTGCTTCGAAGTCGGGGTAGCTTTAGCACCTCGTCATAATTGAACTTCTCTTCGAAATACTCGTAGTTAGCAAAGAAGTCAAAGATCTTAAAGGTGGATTTCTGCGGCTTTATCACACCTGCCTTGATGCCCTCATCGAATAGCTGCTCGAGGAAGTTGTGGTTGCGGGTACCACGCCCTTTAATCTGGATAAAATCGGTCGGCGAGAAAATTGGCCGAAATAGGCCAAGGTTAAGGATGTCCGTGCAATCGTAGCCAGTGGTCATCATACCAACCGTAACACAAACACGAGCCTTGCTGGTCTTGTAGGATGGGAAAAAATTCGCTGAACCGAGCAGGTTGTTATTGGTGAAGTTGATTGTGAACTGCTGTGCATCGGGAACCTGTGAAGTAACCTGAACAGCAAAGTCAGACTGATATTTGCCGGGGAACATCCGGTCAGCCATCTGGTTGAGGATCTGCGCCAGCTTGGCGGCGTGGTTCTGGCTAACGGCATATATGATAGACTTGCCAATCTCTCCACTGATGGGGTCGCGAAAGGCCTTTTCCAGAAAGGTCTTACAGAAGACCTGATTGGTGGCTTCGGCAAAGAAGCGTTTCTCAAACTCGCGCTGCTTGAAGGCTTCCTGCTGGTCTTCACCAGTATCGTCTGTAAATAAGACGATGAATCCCTCTTTGGAAAGCAGTGCAGTGGTAATCTCGGTACGGGCGTCCACCACGGTGGGGGGGACCAGATAGCCCTCTTTCACACCGTCAGGCAGTGAATAGCGATATGTAGGTTGGCTATTCTCGCAGCCGAAGGTGCGATAGGTGTCCAGTAACAATCGACGCTCGGCCTCCCGTGGGTCGCGTATAGTGGGTGTACTCTTATCAAACCGCTTAAGGTAGTCACGTGGTGTGGCGGTGAGACCTAGCTTGTACCCGATGAAGTAATCGAATACGGCACGGGCATTGCCACCAATAGAGCGGTGAGCCTCGTCAGAAATGACTAAGTCGAAATCTGTAGGTGAGAAGAGCACTTGGTACTTGTTGTTGAAGAGCAGTGACTGCACTGTCGCGACAACGATTTCCGCCCGCCTCCAATCATCGCGGTTCTCTTTGTAAATCACTGTCTGGAAATCAGCCGACAGCGCGGCTATGAGAGCCTTCTTAGCTTGGTCTTCCAGTTCGAGACGATCCACCAGAAACAGCACTCGATTAGCATTACCAGTACGGAGGAAGAGCTTGATGACAGCGGCGGCTGTGAGTGTCTTGCCTGTGCCCGTGGCCATCTCGAACAGGAATCGATCTTTGCCGTCCTTTACAGCGTATTGTAGGGCTTGGATAGCCTTCAACTGATAAGGCCGCAAGAAACGCAGTTTGTTGGCCAGGATATAACCGGGACGCTCGACTTCGCTTCGCCAAGCGGCCTCAGACTGGTAATTTGGACGCTGAGTCAAAACAATGTAGTCATCACTGACCTTTTCCTCTACAAGACGTTGCGGGTCAGGCGTGATCTTTTGGTAGCCGATCACTGAGTCGGGTTTGGGAAAGGATGTAATCAGATAGGGGTTGCCACGCTCCAAGTCCCAAAAATAGTGCATGTTGCCGTTGGAAAGGATCACGAAACGACATTTCTGAGACTTGGCGTATTTACGGGCTTGCTCCTTGCCGACGAGCGGGTTCTTATCTTCCGATTTGGCCTCGAGAACCATAAGTGGGAATCCCTTTGCGTCAAGAAGCAAGAAATCTACAAAGCCTTTACTCGTCTTCTCGAAGTTGTCACCAAGGTCATCTAGATCAGATGATTTGATAATGATGTTGAGTTCGAGGCAGATGTTGGCTGGTGCATTTCCCTCCGGAAAGAAGCACCAACCTGCCGCTTCAAGCAACTTGTTGATCTTGATACGGGCTTTGGCTTCCTTGTTCGTCATTCCATTCCTCAGAAGACTGCACTTGTTCGAGGGTCACAATCGATCTTTTCCAGATGGAAGAATTATACATCTATTGTCGATGCTTGAGCAAAATGAAGGTAATGACTCTAAGGATTGATGTATCATGAACATAGAGGAAGATAGGCCCCTATCTCCCTCTACTCATATCCATTTTAGAGACACGCATATTAGGCGTGCTCGGTTAGTAGCACCAGCGCTTTATTTAATGATCTAACGGGGTATCCTCCTACTCGTGCGTGGACTTTGAAGCCGACCAAACCTGCTTCTGTATATAACTCCAAGCAGCTCAAAGTAGCGAGGGCCAACGAATCTGTTCGCACCTAATGGTGCATGAAGTAAATAGGTCACAAAACGTCAATTTGTTTAATGAGAGCATCGACGGTTGAAGCTGATTGGACTCATAACCCAGTGGTTGTTGGCTCGAATCCAACCTCTGCTACCAAGACAAAGCTAAAGGGAGCGATAATGCTCCCCTTTTCATCAACCTCAATTCCCCGTTGCCAAAATGATTCCTTTATCTTGTCCTCGTGGTCTTGCTCGGATATCTAGTGCAGGCGACGGATACCTGATGCCACTAGGCGGAACCCACCTGCGGTTCCCCTGATTCCAATCCAGCATAGAACATAGGCGCCTAAGTCCATGGCACCGCATACTATGAACATACCTACTGCAAACAGCGCCATCGCTGCCAACATCTCTAGCAGAGGCTTGATACTATGCGTTATCAGTAAAGAACCGGCGAATGATCCTGCGATAATAAGCACCCAGCAGATGACAATGAGCCACCACTTGCTCCTGAAGAAACGTTGCCTCCAGGATTTATCAACCACTATTATTACTGGGGATACTGCTACCATAGCAAGCATGAGAATTTTGAACGTCATTATCTCATACAGGCGGTACTGGATGCTCACCCACACCATAACTGCTATTGTGGCTACCATCGCCACACCCATCCAAGAGTAAAAGATTCGCCGGGCCAGCGGGTGCTTTATTTTCCACAGCAACACCGTTATGATGACAACGATACCATTTGCGATAAGCCAGTTGACGAATGTCTGGCTGTTAGAGCTGAAGAAAGCGTAATTCATTAGCCCCAGAGTGGCTACCCCTGCAATCATGGTGTTTGGTATCTTGTAGTGCCTCAGAGTTGTGCTCCACCCAGCAACTTTATCGGCAAACTGGGCCGTAGCAGAGGGTGCCCATATAGCAATATCATCTGGCAGCCCAGTCATGAGACGGAAGAAGATTTTGGCTGCGATTACTTCATTTGAATCGCCCTCAAGCCGGTAGTAAGCGATTTCGTTAGGCAGGTCAGCCAACATTTCCTCGCCATGCGCCTTCCCTTCTTCAGAGGAAAAGATACCATATAGCCAATTCCTGATTCCCACGATGCGCAGCGCAATAGGCAGAGCGTAGGCTTTAACAAGTATACCAATAATGATACTCAGACTTATAGACAGTAGCATCATGCCCGCAACACCTCCAATCCCCAATTCTTACAGACCTTAGATGTACTTGCAGGGTCTGCATTTGAGAGTATTGTAGCTTCCACTTCACCAGTGAGTCGATAATACCTGTGTCGCGGTCGATTCCCATCTGTAGGTAGTAGCTCTTCCCATCGGCTTTGGAGGATTCCCCGTTGCTGGAGCCGATTTAGTGCACGGTATAATGTCCCATACCCAGTTAAGAGGCGCGCTTCTTTCTCATCTTTGATCTTCATGGCAATCTGAACGCCATGAAATTCCTCAATACCTTCCTTGCGAAGTTTGAACGCCGCCTGTATTATAGACCATTCGATTGGGATAAGGTTACCCGGTTTCCTGCGCATAGTTAATTATAAGCAGACGACTGCGCATTTGTCAAGAGGGTGCTTCTTCACCGAACTTAGAAGGGAATCCAACTTCATCTCTGAAAGGCGCCCATTCGCCTGAGGGGACCTCATTGATTACCTTGACCCTGGCTGCCCACGTCTCCTTTAAATTAGTCGCTGTGTCGCCGATTGCTCCTGCGATATTATTTAGATAGGCTTCTGATGAGAACACGTGGCTAGTTAAGGATGACATCGCTCTTCTTGCTTGGGGTAATAGGCGATACCCAGGATAAATCGGACCCCCCATTTTATTAGGCTTCACTGCTAGTGCGGTCAGGATAAAAAATCGTGCTACTGCCATATGAAAATTATCATTCGAGTCAAAGTATGATTGTAAGTGCTTATTACTATTCCATAACTCCGCTATATATCGCATCGGGTAGTTCGCATAACCTAGAAAGGCTTCCGGATAAAATAAATCGCGCCTTTCAAGTAATGGGCGATTGCTGAATCCGCCGGATGCCTCCTCAACTTCAATGGGCTCTGTCAAAATGATTTCTGTTAGGTCAAACTGCTCATCATCCAATGCTTTCGCACCACATAAACACAGCATCCTCCAAGCTAGCAAGGCCGGTGTTCCCTGGGCAAATCTACTCACTTGTCCAGCCTGAGGTCTTTCGCTGACTGAAATTAAATTCCCCGCTAACTTCATAGCTGTTTTAAGCCCCGGCGTCCAACCCTCTTGCGTGCTCTCAAGTCCAAAATGTTCAATTGTGTTGGTCATAGGCTCGATTACCGATATGTATTCAATAGCCTTCCCAAATATCTGGTCTTTTGCTATTTGTCCGCCTTTCCCCTTTTCATTTAGAGATTTTAGAATTTCATTGATTAGAGGCATTAGTTCAACCCTAGTCAATCGGTATATCATTCTAGCGTCCTGAGGACGATTACGCTCCATTAAAGTTTCGACTAGTTTCTGTATATCAACTCCCTCAGAGGCAGGACCTGCCAATGGCTGGGCAACTTTCGCCTCGGCTGGGGTTATGGTTACGGTTTCTACTTCAGTCTCTGCAGGGCGCCTAACTTTAAGAAAATCACTTACTGGGTTGTCTGGACGGTCTGGATTGCTGTCCACCTCCACTAATAACTGGCGGATTTTATCGGCCAAAGCCTGTCTCTCTTCTGGGGTTTTCCATCCATACACATGATAAGCGTATGCCTGCAAATCAAATGGAATATCTTGCTTCTTCTGAGCGATAAGTATCGAGCGGTCTTTTATTGCGTGTCGTACACCCAGCTCATAAAAGACATTAGCATTTTTGTCAGTCAAGTCAGCTAAAACTACGTATGAGTCATTAAGGTCCTGCACTATGGCGCCAATTATATTTCCCCTTGTTGCAACTGATCGCTTACAAACATAGTCTAAACCAGCTGATTCTACTGCTGGTTTTAGAACCTGCTCAAATATCTGTGTCCATTCGTCTTCAGTGCAAGATGCAGTTGCAGAAAAGGGCATGATAACAAGGCAGTCACGCGGCATATTATGCTCCTAAATTTCAGTCACCAGAGTCTTCTTTATTATAACAACCGATCACAACTGGTCAAAGCTTCATAATCACTGCTGATTTAATACCGTAAGCACGTCTTCCCATATACTTATGCTCAGCGTTAAGCCTCCGCATCTGCTGAATGATAATAGTCTAATGATGTGACCACTATGGGACCCAAAATCATCCAAAAAAAGCCATGTTGTTCAATGGCTCAACACTTCCTCAAGTTCTCAAGGTAGGCTGCCACACTATCATTCAAGACAACTTTACTCCCCTGGAACGCCTTGTAGTAGGGCGAGAACAGAGGATAGACCTTTCCTTCTTCAGGCACCTCAGGCCATCCGGAGACTATCTCAGAAAATCGGCTCAGAGTCTCGACGTAGGGCCATAAGCGACCGTTGCAGTCGCTAAACCTGCATTGTATTGTCTCTGCCAGGCTATCATTCGGTTCAATATCTTGCCGCTGTGCTCTCTCACAATGCAAACACCAATACCACATCGTCTTAGCCTTTCTAGCCGCAGTTGAGGCCTTCTACTTTGGGGAGCAATCTAATTTATTTTAGCATATTGCTGTTGGTGATATAGGTCTTTCTGGTATACCACAAAATTGTTTATAAAAACACTTTAAAGTCAGTCATTGACTTTCATTGCAAGTCATGCTACCATGTAAAAATAAAAAGTGGAAGAGCGTCTGCTAACCGTCAAAGAGGTTGCCGAGCTGTTAAGGGTTGCTGAGGCTACTGTTTATCGACTTGTAAAGCGAGGGGATTTGCCAGCTATCAAGCCGAGTGCAAAAATTACTCGCTTTCGTAAAAGTGACATTGAAGCTTTCCTCAATAAATACACAAGGAGCGGGTAAAAATGAAGGCAGCGATTTATTGCCGGGTATCAACCGAAGACCAGGAGAGGGAGGGAACTAGCCTACAGACACAGCTAGAGCATTGTCTTAACTACTGCAAGGGCAAAGGCTATGATGTATCTCATCGCTTTAGTGAGGCATATTCTGGGCTAACGCTTGAGAGGCCAAGCCTGAATGAATTGCGGGATCTGGTAAGGACTGACCAAATTGACGTGGTGGTAGTTTACTGCCTCGACCGCCTAAGCCGTGACCCTACGCATGGCGTCATACTCACCCAGGAGCTTGAAAGGCACAGTGTTAAACTGGAAGCCGTGACCGAGGACGTGGACAATTCAGAGCTGGGAAAGCTGATAAGTTATATCCGGGGCTTTGCCTCAAAACTTGAAGCAGAAAAGATAAGAGAGCGAACTATGCGAGGCAGAAAAGCCAGGGCGCAGCAAGGCCGTGTGCCAGTCGGTGGCTATTCCCGGCTATATGGTTATGACTATATCAAGGTCAGCGAGGCTAACGGCGGCAGGCGCATAGTAAACGAGAATGAGGCAAAGTGGGTGCGGCAGATGTTTGATTGGCTAGTCAATGATGGTATGTCTTGCCGAGCTATAGCCACGAAGTTAAACTCGCTGCAAATTCCTACTAAGCACAATAATTACTGGTCAAGGAAGGTAGTTCACCAAATACTAAGCAATCTGGCCTATACGGGGGTGACAATCTACCATCAGGGAGAGCCGATAGAGTTACCAAATATAACCCCACAGATAATAGACAAGACGCTATTTGAGGCTGCCCAGCGGCAATTAAGAACGAACTTTGAAAAAGCAAAGCGCAATATGAGGCGGCAGTATCTACTGCACGGCCATATAAGATGCCATCAGTGTGGTAAACCTTATAGAACACAAATCACAATTCAACACACGAAACATAATACCTATCAATATCGGCGCTATGTTTGCTCCTGTGCGGCCTGCATGTCGGACTCGTTTCCGGTGAACCGCTGCCACAATAAAGGATGGTCAGCCGATAAGCTCGAGGCGCTGGTATGGACACAGATAGAGCGTATTCTGGCCAATCCTAGGCTTATCCTTACTGAGATTGAAAAGGAACGCCGGTGCGTTGGTGATATTAGCCATTTACAGACTGAGCTAAGCCAGATAGAGCGGCGGCTTAAGGTAATAGACCGTGAGCAAGCTCAGCTCTTACAGTGGGCCATTAAGGACTTCCCAGAGGATATGGTTGTCATAGAGAATAAGAAACTCAACGCTGGGCGTGAAAGTCTGAAAGCACAAAAGGCCGAATTAGAGCAAAAGATTAAGGCAAGCCAGGAAGCGGCTATTAGTTTACCGAAACTTGAACATTTCGTCGAACTGATACGAGAAAAACTATCTACGCTAGACTTTGAGACAAAGCGCATGGCGCTAGAAATGCTTGACATCAAGGTTTGGATAGACGGTTACAACGTGGAAGTGACCGGGGTTATACCTGTTTCTGATTATGTTATTGCGACACCACAAATGGGTTAGCGATCCCGGCGCCTATAAATGGACGCTGAGCAATGATGGCACTAATGGTGCGCACATCTATGGGTTATGGTTCCGCATATCTGGCGATACCACACGAGGCTATATCCCTGTCACCAAAACACAAGGCGAATTTTGGCCTTATTCTGGGGGCTCAAGCTCAAGCTTAGCGCCCGGGGATACCAAGCAATTTGGTTTGAGATTGCTGACGCCCACGTATTTCGTTAGTGGGCGGCAGATGCAAACCCAGATCACCATAAGCGCGGTAGCTGCTTAATGGTAGGGCGTATCAAATTAGCTGGGCTCATTACCATTTTACTGGTCATCTTTCTGCCTGCTTTTACTCTGGCTCAGGACGTCAGCTTCGGCGTCTCCCCTGGTGAGGTAAGAATAGATGACTTGCCCCCGGGAGAAACAGCAGAATTCGAACTGACCATTCACAATAAGGATGATGTACCCCATGTCTTTACCTTCGCAACCTTTCAACCTCCAGAAGAGGAAAGAAGAGAAGGGAGGCTTGAATTTCCCGATGATAATTGGATAAGCTTTCCCTTTCCAAAAATCGAAGTAGCCGCTAATTCCGAGGCCAATGTAACAGTAACGGTAGCTATACCGCAAGAGCAAAAATGGGCAGGCCACGACTGGGAGATATGGCTGGGAGTCGCTGCTGAATCCAGTGACCTCTTAAGTGCAAAGTTATATGTTCGTTGCCTAGTATCCACAGCGGGAGGCAAGTCCAATATAGTATTGTTCGCCGGGGTTGCTGTAGCCATAGTACTTCTTGGCTATGGTAGCTACTATTACCTCAGACGCAAAGCCAAGACTGAATAACTCTTAAGCTTCAGCACATCAGGCTCCAGCCTTGTACTTCAGCGCTATTTCCAGAGGGTCATAGTACTAATTTCTACTGCAAAACAGTACCACTAGGTGATTCTCAGAGACCTGGCTAGCTGATATTCTAAAGGTATTACAGGAGCATGATGTAACAGGTATAGCAACATGACAATAGCTAGTTCCACCTCTCAAAGTTATGAGATTAAGCTGGTCGAGAAGCTGCGCTCGGGCGACGACGCAGCCATGGAGGAATTCTACAACCTTTATAGGACCAGACTCTACTCCCTGATATTGGAGCAAGTGGACCGAGACGAGGCCGTAGCTGAGGATTTGGTTCAGGAAGTATTTCTTGCTGCCCTGGGTTCGCTGGATAAATTCCGTGGTGACAGCCAGCTTTATACCTGGTTGCGCAGTATTGCACTCCACAAGATAAATGACTTTTATCGTCGCCAGGCGCGAGAGCCCAAACCTAGGAACTCGTCCCCCGATTTTGATGTCTTGAAGCTAGAACAAATCGGGGATGATAAACCAGCGACCTTCACTATGATGGAGTCTGAAGAGATTCGCCAGTCAGTTCACCAGGCTTTGGCGGACCTGCCTCAGGATTATCAGGAGGTGCTGGTATTGAAATACCTCAAAGATATGCCTGTCCTCGCGATAAGTCAGATTATGGGTCGTTCACCAAAGTCGGTTGAAGGATTGCTGTCGCGGGCACGGAAGGCTATGCGGGATAACTTGGGGGACAACAACCACGAACATTGATTATAACCTCCCCTATAATTTCGATACAGAATCCCCCTCCAGATTAATATAGCCACTTAATTTTGTTCTGGCCTCGGATTCAAATTTGTCTTGAGTATCCAGGGAATTCTTCACCTCCAAATTCTGTAACGCAACCTTTCAAGGTCGTGCAGCACGATGTCATTGTGAGTTTTCTCTCCCTGTCATTGCGAGCACCTGAAAGGTGCGCGGCAATCTCCATCCTCAACAGTCCCACCGAGATTGCTTCGTCGCTTCGCTCCTCGCAATGACAAAGGGAGAGCACGGCTTGCAATTACTCTCAACGATGCAGTCTCCTCTCAATCTGCGGGAGCCCACACAAAGGGCTCCCGCTTCGATAGGAGGAGGTTGAAGGAGGTTATGGTGAAGATAAAGATACTGCTTCTGTTACCGCCTGGAAGGCGTTGACCAGCCCATGCCCCATACCATCCCCAGCGATAGAAGTACAACTACTTTCAATAGCCCACCGCACCTCGTCATTGACTACACCATCGCCGTTAGTATCTTTAGCCACGCTGAAAACCAGGGCAGCCACGCCTGAGACATGAGCCGCGGCTGCCGAAGTGCCAGTCTTATAGCCATATTGGTTGTGGGGCAATTCTGAGTAAATGTTAAAGCCTGGAGCAGCTACATCCACCCAGCTGCCATAGCTGGATAACAAAGCTAAAGAATTGTTTTCATTAGTGCCAGCCACTGCCAGACAATTGTTATAATAAGCTGGATAGGAAGGCTCCGATGTACCTTTATTGCCTGCTGCTGCTATAATTATCGCTCCTCGGCTCCAGGCATAGTTTACCGCTTCTTCCAAATCCGGCGATGCTGTCGTAGACAGGCTTAAGTTGATAACTTTGGCTCCGTGGTCCACCGCCCAGATGATGCCTCTGGCCACCACCGATGGGTCACACTTCCCCATATCATCAGCCACCTTCACATTCATTAGCCGGCATCCCGGAGCGATGGCGGCAATGGTGCCTGCCATGTGAGTTCCGTGTCCATAGAGGTCATCGCTTGTCGGGCTATCGCTGAAATTGACCTCAGCCACCACCCTGTCAGCCAGATCCTGGTTATCTTTATTAATGCCCGTGTCCAGCACAGCCACTATAATTGACGGATTCCCTCTGGTAATTTGCCAGGCCTGAGGTGCCTCAATCTTGCTTACTCCCCAACCCTCGGCCAGATAGCTATCGTTGAGAGAGTATGTCGCCTCTGAGGAAGGACCATAGTTTAAGGAATCGTTATTACCGGCAGGTGCCACATTATAGACAGGCGAATAACTATAAGCTGCCGCATTTTCTCTGGCAAACAACACACCATGTACTAACGCACCAACAAGTATTGCAACCAGCGTGAGGATTATGGCTAAATATTTTAGCCCCTTCATAATACTTATATTTAGCAGCCATCCAATCCAATATGAATCACCCGTCGGTACCGTTTCGGTACTATTTTGTCTAGAATTTGGTAATGTGACCTTTTACCTAGGACTCATTAGCTGAGAGACATCAAGAGCACCAGCGGAGGGATGCTGGGGAAAGTACCGTCTTAGCCCAGAGCCTGGTCCTAGTACTTTTTAACCAGTACTATTTGACAGGTAAAAGAGGGCTGTGCTAGCATTAAATACCGCGTTTGAACTCAGGGGGAGGTAGTGCAAGGCAAGTGGGTTCCTAGTACCATTAGTATTTACCACTTGGGGGACAAATCTGGAAAAATTCCCCCAAAAGTACTAAAAAAGTGAGGGATTTCCCTTTTTTTTGCGACTATATATATGACAAAGGTAATATGACAGAAGTAATAGTCTGTTAGTTCTAGCAGGAGGATGAATATGAAAAGGACAATAATTTCTTTAGTGACTGTGGTCATGCTGGTCATGATGATGCTGCCCACTGATATTGCGATGGCGAGGGGGCAGGGATGGAATAACCAAACAGCAACCAACGGGACGTTTTCTAATTCGTCTCCTAAGTCGTTTCTTAAGTCGCCTCTTGTTGCCGGCTTTATCTTTTATATTCCTGTATGTTCTTCCTGCTCGGGTATTACGTTTACAGACAAAAGCAGCGGAGGAGTAAAACCCTATAAATATAATTGGGATTTCGGTGATGGTAGTAATAGCACTCAACAGAATCCCAGGCATCGCTACGCCAGTGATGGAACCTACAATGTAACCCTAACGGTTACTGATAGAGCCGGCGACGTCGCCAGCAAGAGCCAGACCGTAACGCTGGCACCCAAAACAAATGTCCCGCTTGATAGCGGTATAAGTCCAAATTCGTTTCTCAAGTCATTACCTAAGTCGCCTCTTGTTGCCGACTTTATCTTTTATATTCCTGCATGTTCTTCCTGCTCGGGCATTACGTTTACAGACAAAAGCGCGGATGGAGTTAAACCCTATAAATACAATTGGGATTTCGGTGATGGTAGTAATAGCACTCAACAGAATCCCAGGCATCGCTACGCTAGCGCCGGCAACTACACCGTAACCCTAACGGTGACTGACAAAGCCGGCGATGTCGCCAGCACGAATAAAACCGTAACACTTAACCCGGCACCCAAAGTAAATGTTGAGCCTGATGGCGGCGTGCTCGTGCTGCCCCCCACCAACTCATCACTGGTGCTGGCAGCGTCAAGTGATCCATCAAGCGGACCAAATAATGGTGGGACTTTTGCCAATGACAGCACGGTTGGAACAGTAGATTGGTCAAGTCCCTCCAACGCACAGACTCAAAATGACGTTTACGCTACCGCAAGTCTCACGTCATCCGCCCGGACCAGTCATTATCTAAAAGCAACTAATTTCGGTTTCTCTATTGCCAGCAACGCAACCATACAAGGTATTGTCGTGGAAGTAGATAGATACGAAAGCGGCGGCTCAACGTTAAGAGTGACCGACAACAGTATTAAGTTGGTAAAAGGCGGAGTAATAAGCGGAAATGACAAAAGCGCGGGTCTATCATGGCCAAACTCTGACACGAATACATATGTATCCTATGGTGGTCCATCTGACCTCTGGGGGCTGAATTGGACTCCGGCCGATATCAACAGTTCAAATTTTGGTGTTGTCATATCAGCAATAAAAGATAGTACCGATCATGATAGAACTGCGTATGTGGACCACATTCGGATTACGGTTTACTATGCTGCGACTCAGCCACCCCCCTCCAATCCACCCCATCTGGATGTTGCCAAGAGCGCGTCTCCAAACCCCAACTGTGGAGCGGCGACGGTGACCCTCACTGTTACCGGCGCTGGCGAGCCAAGCGGGGAACGCCTACCCGTGGACGTTATCCTCATCATTGACCGCTCGGGGTCAATGGGGAGCGGAGGCAAAATGACTGCCGCGAAAGCAGCCGCCAAAGCTTTCATTGACCTCCTCGATCCCTCCCAGGACCGTGTGGGGCTGGTTTCCTATAGCGATAGCGCCACCCTAAATCAAGGCTTGACTACCGACTTCGCCGCAGCGAAAACCGCAACTGACGGTTTATCAACGGGCGGATACACAGATATTGGCGACGCCATTAAAACCGCCAATACTGAGTTTACCAACCATGGGCGCAGCCCAGGAGTCGTCTGGGTGGAGATTTTGCTCACCGACGGTCTCCCCAACCGCCCCTACGGAACAAGTAGTTCTTTCACTGAGTCTGATGCTGAATATGCCCGCGGTTTCGCCCAAGCGGCACATAATGCTGGCATTACGCTATACACCATTGGCTTGGGGGCTTCTACTGACCCTTCTAATGGTATCTCCTACTATTTCCTTGACGACAAGTCTGCGAGCGGGCACACCTATCGTCCCGGAGACCCGGCCGGTGACAACTATCCCCACAATGGCCTGGCCTATATCGGTGGTGGGCATTTCTACCCCGCCCCCACCCCCGCTGACCTGCAATTCATGTTCGAACAAATATCCCAACAAATTAGCAGCATAGCCGGCACCAATGTCGTGGTCACTGAGGTCCTGCCCTCAGGTGTTGATTATGTGAGCGGCAGTGCTGTGCCCGCGCCGGATTCTATCGCTAGCCAGACCCTGACTTGGAATCTGGGTTCCATCAGCATAGGCGATACAAAAACCATAACCTTCAATGTAACCTTTGATAACGCCGGTTACCAGTTGGTAGACGTTTATCCCGACACACGAGTGAACTACACCAATTATTTAGGTAACTCCGTATCCAAAGAATTTCCCGAGACACACGTCAGGGTATTACAGCCAGTGGCAGAAGCTGGCGCTGATGTGACGATTAACTCAGGTCAATCTACTGAGCTGGATGGCTCTGGCTCGGCCATAAACGGAGGCTGCACAGCAGCTGGCGGCCATATAGATTACCAATGGAGAATAAAGGGAGGAGCAGTTATACAATCCTGGTCCACAGACCCAACAGTAACTGTCTCCCCCACAGGAAACACCACCTATACCCTGGAAGTCCGCTGCTCTGCGTTACCGAGTTGCACCGACAGCGATGATGTGGTGGTAACGGTTACGGAGTGCGTACCACCCACAGCAGACTTCAGTGGCAATGTGACCAGTGGTTGTGAGCCATTAACTGTGCTGTTTACCGATTCATCCACGAATGCGACAAGCTGGAACTGGACTTTCCCGGGAGGTAGTCCTTCAAGTGCTAATACAAAGGGGCCTCATACGGTAACTTACAATAGCCCCGGCACCTACAATGTCACCTTAACTGTAAACAATGCCTGTGGCAATAGCACCACAACCAAGGTTAATTACATTGAAGTCTTACCTTTACCCAAGGCTGACTTCTATGCCAGCAATACCAAACCCTGTGCCGGTACTGAGATTGACTTCATCGATAACTCCACCGGCACCTACGATGAATGGTTCTGGGACTTCGGCGATGGCAGCAACAGCACTGCTCAAGACCCGTCTCACACCTACGCCACCGCCGGCACCTACACCGTCAGCCTGACCATCAGCAACGGCTGCGGCTCGGACACCAAGACCAAAGAGAATTACATTGAAGTCTTACCTTTACCCAAGGCTGACTTCTATGCCAGCAATACCAAACCCTGTGCCGGTACTGAGATTGACTTCACCGATAACTCCACCGGCACCTACGATGAATGGTTCTGGGACTTCGGCGATGGCAGCAACAGCACTGCTCAAGACCCGTCTCACACCTACGCCACCGCCGGCACCTACACCGTCAGCCTGACCATCAGCAACGGCTGCGGCTCGGACACCAAGACCAAAGAGAATTACATTGAAGTCTTACCTTTACCCAAGGCTGACTTCTATGCCAGCAACACCCAGCCTTGTGCCGGTACTGAGATTGACTTCACCGATAACTCCACCGGCACCTACGATGAATGGTTCTGGGACTTCGGCGATGGCAGCAACAGCACTGCTCAAGACCCGTCTCACACCTACGCCACCGCCGGCACCTACACCGTCAGCCTGACCATCAGCAACGGCTGCGGCTCGGACACCAAGACCAAAGAGAATTACATTGAAGTCTTACCTTTACCCAAGGCTGACTTCTATGCCAGCAACACCCAGCCTTGTGCCGGTACTGAGATTGACTTCACCGATAACTCCACCGGCACCTACGATGAATGGTTCTGGGACTTCGGCGATGGCAGCAACAGCACTGCTCAAGACCCGTCTCATACCTACGCCACCGCCGGCACCTACACCGTCAGCCTGATCATCAGCAATGGCTGCGGCTCGGACACCAAGACCAAAGAGAATTACATTGAAGTTTTACCTTTACCCAAGGCTGACTTCTATGCCAGCAACACCCAGCCTTGTGCCGGTACCGAGATTACCTTCACCGATAACTCCACCGGCACCTACGATGAATGGTTCTGGGACTTCGGCGATGGCAGCAACAGCACTGCTCAAGACCCGTCTCACACCTACGCCACCGCCGGCACCTACACCGTCAGCCTGACCATCAGCAACGGCTGCGGCTCGGACACCAAGACCAAAGAGAATTACATTGAAGTCTTACCTTTACCCAAGGCTGACTTCTATGCCAGCAACACCCAGCCTTGTGCCGGTACTGAGATTGACTTCACCGATAACTCCACCGGCACCTACGATGAATGGTTCTGGGACTTCGGCGATGGCAGCAACAGCACTGCTCAAGACCCATCTCACACCTACGCCACCGCCGGCACCTACACCGTCAGCCTGACCATCAGCAATGGCTGCGGCTCAGACACCAAGACCAAAGAGAATTACATTGAAGTTTTACCTTTACCCAAGGCTGACTTCTACGCCAGCAACACCCAGCCTTGTGCCGGTACCGAGATTGACTTCACCGATAACTCCACCGGCACCTACGATGAATGGTTCTGGGACTTCGGCGATGGCAGTAACAGCACTGCTCAAGACCCGTCTCACACCTACGCCACTGCCGGTACCTACACCGTCAGCCTGACCATCAGCAATGGCTGCGGCTCAGACACCAAGACCAAAGAGAATTACATTACAGTTCAGCCCAGTCCCATAGCGAACTTCAGTGCTGATCAAACCAGCGGCTGTACTCCTCTAACTGTTGTCTTTACAGATTTATCTACAGGAAACCCCACTAGTTGGTCTTGGACTTTTGGCGATGGAGGCACCAGCAATCTTCAAAACCCGTCCCACACATATACCACACCCGGCACCTACACCGTGAGTTTAACCGTGAGCAATGGTTGCGGCGAGAACACCGAGACCAAGACTGGATACATAACAGCTGAAAACTGCGCTCCAGTTACGCCTGCCGTTGGCGGCGGTGGTTGTCCTTCCATTAAATACCTTACGGTGGACTGGGAAGGAACTAACACCACGAAGCCCCTTTACAGCAATGACCGGCTAGCGGTAGACCTGCTGGGGCCTAGCCCCGATGGCGGTGACAGCTTGTTACTAGGACGGGGAACTCACGCACCCATTGTTGACGCAAGGACATATTACCGGATAGTAATCAGAACGCTCGAGGAAATACCTGCTCTTCCAGTGAATACCGTAGCTATTGTGGTCTTCAACATAACTCCGGCGGGCGCTGCGTTCGACAGGGATATTCTCCTGACACTGGGCTTGAATCAAACACAATTGCCCGCGAATGTTTCGAATGTAACCATGGCCTATTATGATGATGTTAACGGAGTCTGGGTACCTCTGGAGTATGAAGCAGGCAACAATACTGTGGCAGAGTTGACCCTATCTGCACCGATAAACCACTTCAGTATTTATGGCGTATTGGCTAAGCTTTCTCCAGCACCTACCCCGCCTGCCCACTTTGCAGCCAGTGGCTTGAGCATCGTGCCCAGTGTGGAAAAGACCACCTTCGTGACCAAGACTGGCGAAACCGTTACCATCACCGCCAACATAGCCAACGACGGTGGGCAGTCAGGCACCTATGCTGTTGAACTAAAGCTAAATGGCAAAACAGTAGATACCAAGACAGTGATACTAGGTGCCGGACAGAGCCAGCAGGTGAGTTTTATCCGGTCTGGATTAGATTACGGGCAATATGAGGTGAACGTTGCTGGGTTGAGCGGCACGTTCACAGCGTCACGAACCATCAACTGGTGGCTTATCGTCGGCATAATAGTCGCGATTGGCTTGATTATCTGGGGAGTGGTCTGGGGGATAAGAAGAAGGCGCAAAGCACGCCAAGAGGCATAGTAAATCATAGTAAAGATAAAAAGGGGGATAACCGAGATTGAAGCTCGGTTATCCCCCTTTCTTTGATTGAGATTGCTTCAGGGAGTAGATTGCGAGGGGATAAGCTCCTTCCTAACCATATCTGAAGCTAAAGTGGAGTGAGGTAGCAAGCGTGGTTATCTTTTTTCGCAGTTTTCCACTTTCTAGAAAATAAGCCAGGACAAAAAAATCCTCCAAAAGTACTAGTAAAGTGAGGGATTTTCCCTGTTCTTAGCGACTAAATATATGACGAAAGTACTAGTTCATGAATCCTGGTAGCTAATAAGGGAAACACTCGCTAGAGGTTAGATAAACTGGTGAAGAAATAAGGGCAACAGATATGAAGCGCGCATTAGTTCTCGTCATTCTCGTCTCGCTGGTGGCTTTACCAGCATTCATTTCAGGATGTACGTCGGTTATAGCTCAGACTAGAGAGCCTTCTACCTATTCCTTTGAGATTTACAATGCCTCTAAAGTTTCGCCGGCAACTGAGCAGGAAGTTCTGGATTTTCTCGCTCAGGACCCCACAAACAAGAATGTATGGATAAAAGGGGTCTATGAGTGTGGACATTTTGCCGCTGATCTCTGGTGGAATGCCTATATGCAGGGACTGGAGGCTTGCATGGTCTGGGTAAAGCACTGGGAGCAGGGTACGGAACAAGATCACTGGGTAGTTAAGTTTCACATTGAAAACGAAACTCAGAACTATTGGCTCTGGGTAGAGCCGTCAAGTGATGGGGTTGTTAACGAAGGCGACTACACAATCCAGGACACTTTTTGTGGAGAGGAAGCTTTAAATCTTTGCAAAACTTGGTGGGCGGGAAACTATAGCTAGGTCAAAGCTTACCTAATCCTCTTCTTCCTTAATAGCCTCAAACAGCTTTTCCGAGCTCTCGAGATGGTCAATATATAGAATGCCGTCGAGATGCTCAATTTCCTGTTCCAGGGCCTGAGCCAGAAGCCCTTCTGCTTTGAGGCGAAATTCCTTACCGTCTCGGTTTTTCGCTTTGACCTTCACTGTTACCGCTCTTTTTATTTCCCCAAAGTAGCCGGGGATGGATAAGCAGCCTTCTTGAACTATTCTCTCACCCTCTTTTTTTACTATTTCAGGGTTAATCAGAGTGATAAGTTCCTGTTCCGGCAGCTCGATGACGGCTATGCGGAGCAATCTTCCTACCTGCGTGGCAGCAAGACCGGCTCTGTTTGGGTCAGCGCGTAACGTATCAATCATATCATCGATTAGCTTCCGAATGGAGGCATCTATCCTGGTTACTCTTTTGGCCTTTTGCCGCAACAGGGGGTCCGGCAAAGTGCGAATCTGTAAAACTGCCATGTTTCCTCTAAAAATACGCCGGGATTTTTATTCCATACTGATTATACCACTGCTTGCTGGCGAGAATCACCCTAGATATTCGAGATTGATTCGTGTTGGGATACAGGGAAAGGCAATTGACCTTGGTCGGAGATGAGATGTAAAATTAGCCGAAAGTAATCTATGAAAGGAGAAACGAATGGCAAATCAAGACGCTGTTCGACTGGATATCGAAGGTAGTATTGCCACAGTGCTGCTGAACCGACCGAAGGCATTGAATGCTTTTAATCATGAGGTCTTACTGGGGCTTCAGCAAACAGCGCAGGCTATCAAGGAAAAACCTGCAGTCAGGGTTGTTATCCTGACCGGCGCCGGTGATAAGGCATTCAGCGCCGGGCTGGACTTGAAGATGGTAGCCTCCGGGAGCGGTCCCATGGACATTTTTCCCAGTTACCGGCAGGGCTATGATTCCCTATACAGCTTGAAAATGATATTTACCATGTACGAAGAGTTGGCCGTCCCTGTTATCGCTGCCATAAACGGCTACTGCTTAGGGGCAGCCTTCGAACTCATTCTTTGCTGCGATATACGCCTGGCTTGTGACACTGCCGTGTTCGGGCTTCCTGAGATTCAGCTGGGGGTTATCCCGGACCTGGGAAGCACACAGCGGTTACCCCGGATAGTGGGACCGGGCATCGCCAAGGAGCTGATTATTACCGGACGGAGAATTGACGCTGCCGAAGCACTGCGGGTCAGGCTGGTAGACCATGTCTATCCCAAAGACCAGCTAATGATTGAAGCCAAGAAACTGGCCGAAGAAATAGCCAAAATCAATCCCCACCTTATTCAGGGTGCCAAAAGAGCGGTCAATCTTACCACGTCGACCCCGCTCGACGTCGGGCTGCGCATGGAAACCGACGTATGTCTTAGCTCAGGTAGCGGTGCCACAATGGGTGAAGCCGCCCAAGGGTTTGTTAAGAAAGAGTAGCCCTACATGCCTGGGGGGATGCAACAATGTATAACAAGGCTGCGCTCGATAATGGCTTGAGAGTTATCACCAGCACTATGCCCCATAGCCGCTCGGTATGCCTGGCTATCTTCGTGGGTGCTGGCTCCTGCTACGAAAGTAAAGAGGAAGCGGGCATCTCCCACTTCATTGAGCATTTGCTTTTTAAAGGCACAGAGCGGCGACCAACGTCTAAGGAGATAACTCAAGATATTGAAGGCGTTGGTGGCATAATCAATGGAGGCACAGACAAAGAGCTAACCGTCTTCTGGTGTAAAGTCGCCAGCCCTCATTTCTCCCTTGCCCTGGATGTGTTATCTGACCTGTTGCTCAATTCTCGTTTTGACAATAAAGATATTGAGCAGGAGCGCCATGTCATTATGGAGGAAATCAATATGAACCTGGACCTTCCTCAGCAAAGGGTAAGCATGCTCATAGACGAACTCTTATGGCCTGAGCAGCCTCTGGGGCGCGAGGTCACCGGATACAAAGAAACTGTGCCTTCGATAACAAGAGAGCACCTATTAAACTACGTTGCTCGCAGATATATGCCCAATAACACCGTGTTTAGCATTGCCGGCAACATCCAGCATGAAGAGGTGCTGGCTCAAATCAAGCCCATATTCGACAAATGGGCTGCCGGGAAGCTAATGACTGGCTACATAACTAATGACAAGCAAAGGGAAGCCAGGCTGCGTATCGAGCCCAAAGATATCGAACAAGCGCATCTTTGCCTCGCCGTTCACGGCTATTCTCACTCTCACCCCCAACGTTTTACCCTCGACTTACTTAACACAGTGCTGGGCGGTGGCATGAGCAGCCGCTTATTTATGGAGATACGAGAGAATAGGGGGTTAGCCTATGATATTCACAGTTATACCGAGCATTTTCTTAACTCGGGCTCATTTGGTATTTATGCTGGCGTTGACCCCGAGAAGGTGGAGACTGCTGTGGCGGCTATCCTTGAGGAGGTGTCGAAGGTTAAGCAGGAAATTACAGCAAGTGAGCTTACCAGGGCCAAGGAATTATCCAAGGGAAGATTATACTTGCGGTTTGAGGATAGCCAAAATGTTGCGTTATGGTACGGCGGCCAAGAAATATTAACGCGACAAATCCTGGACATAGACGATGTTATTTCTATTGTGGATGCCATCACCATGGTTGAGCTAAAAGAGGTGGCCGAGGAAATTCTAACCGATAGCGGGCTTAATTTAGCCGTAACAGGGCCGATTAAGGAAGAAGGGTCTTCTCGAGATAGTCCGATCAAGGAAAAGCCTTTAAGAAAATTGCTTAAGATTTAATATCAAACAGAAAGAACCGCCCTGAGGCGGTCCTTCCAGTTCCTGATGAATTTAGTCGAATTCTAGCCACAGAGGCTACATCATGCCCTCGTATCCTCCTCCTCCTCCAGGCATCGCCGGCATCTTTTCCTTCTCGGGAATATCAGTCACCAAAGACTCCGTGGTTAGAATCATGCAGGCAATGCTGGCAGCATTCTGCAGAGCACTTCTGGTGACCTTGAGCGGGTCAACAATGCCTCTCTCTATCATATTTACACCCAATTCATCTTTGAGGGCATCGTAGCCTATGCCGGGTTTGCTTTCCTTCACGGCATTTATCACCACTGAGCCTTCTCTGCCGCTATTTGTAGCGATACACCTCAGAGGCTCTTCCAAAGCTCGTTTCAAGAGATTTACCCCGGTAGCCTCATCACCCTCCAACTTGAGCTTCTTCAAGACCGACAAGGCATTGAGGAGGGCAACACCACCACCAGGCAGGATACCTTCTTCCACAGCAGCTCGAGTGGCTGACAGGGCATCCTCTACACGGTGTTTTTTCTCTTTAAGTTCTGTTTCCGTAGCCCCACCTACTTTAATCACTGCCACGCCGCCCGCTAATTTAGCCAGTCTTTCCTGTAATTTCTCCTTATCATAATCTGATGTGCTTATATCAATCTCCGACCTGATTTGTTTGATTCGAGCCTCAATCTCTTTTGTTTTACCCTTACCCTCAACAATGGTGGTGTTATCTTTATCGGCAATCACTTTTCTGGCTTGCCCTAAATCTCCCACAGTAACTGAATCAAGCTTCCTGCCAACTTCTTCAGATATAACAGTGCCTCCGGTGAGAACGGCTATATCCTGAAGCATGGCCTTTCTCCTGTCACCAAAGCCAGGTGCCTTTATCGCCAGCGGAGACAGAGTGCCCCTTAATTTATTAACCACCAGTGTAGCCAAAGACTCGCCCTCGATATCTTCAGCGATAATAACCAGATTCTTGGACACTTGAACAATCTTTTCCAGAGCCGGCAATATATCGTTTATAGCGGAAATCTTCTTATCGGTGATGAGGATATAAGGGTCTTCTAGCTCTGCTCTCATTTGTTCGGCGTTGGTGATGAAATAAGCGCTGATGTAGCCGCGGTCGAACTTCATACCCTCAACAAATTCAGTCTCGAATTGCAGCCCTTTGCCTTCTTCGACAGTGATAACGCCATCCTTGCCCACCTTTTCCATAACGTCAGCAATCAAGTTGCCAATTGCCTGGTCAATAGCCGATATAGCGGCTACCTGAGCTACCTGTTCTCTACCAGCTACCGGTATGGACATTTTCTTGAGCTCCCCAACTATGGCTTCCACCCCTTTCTCAACCCCACGCTTTAGAGCCATGGAATCAGCTCCAGCGGCGATGTTCTTGAAGCCCTCACTGATAATGGCCTGGGCTAGAATGGTGGATGTACTGGTGCCATCGCCACATTGGTCGTTAGTTTTAGTGGCTGCCTGCTTTACTAGCTGCACCCCCATATTCTCAAACGGGTCGGGCAACTCTATTTCTTTGGCTATAGAAACGCCGTCGTTGAGAACCGAAGGAGCGCCCCATTTCTTGTCCAATGCTACAGGCCGCCCGCGTGGCCCCAGAGTCACCCTGATAGCATTAGTTAGAATGTCTACGCCATTCTTCAAGGCTTTCCTTGCCTCTTCGCCGAAAATAATTTGTTTTGCCATTCGCTTACCTCCTTTTCTTAAATCTTCTTGGCCAAGAGATCGCCTTCACGCATGATAATCAGCTCTTCGCCTTCCAACTTAAACTCAGTGCCAGCGTATTTGGAGTAAATAACCTTATCTCCCTTCTTCACATCCATGGCAATACGCTTGCCCTCTTCAGTCAACCTGCCTGGACCGACAGCAATAATTTTCCCCTCCTGGGGCTTCTCTTTGGCTGTATCCGGTAAAACTATCCCCCCTTTGCTTACTTCTTCCTGGGGTGTGGGTTTTATCACTACCCTGTCTCCCAAAGGTTCAATTTTAGCCATATTTCCTCCTTTCCTAGATTTACTTTAGCACTCTGCCTTTGAGATTGCTAAATTTCTATTATATCAGGAAAAACCGAAAAAGCAAAAGGTTTTTGCGAAAATTTGGCGAATTTTTCTTGAATTATTACACTAAACCGTGTATAATTTTAAGCGATGGAGCAAAGAAAAAAGGCAAAAAGACAATGGAGTAAAGAAGACGTCCGGGCGTTGAGGCAACATCTGAACTTAACTCAAGCCAGACTGGCCGAGGAACTAGGCACGCGTCAGCAAACAATCAGCGAATGGGAAAATGGGATGTATCGCCCTCGCGGAGCATCGGCTACCTTGCTCAGCATAGTTGCTGAGCGTAGTGGTTTTACTTACAAAGCTGGAAAGAAGCACGATGAATCAACGCGATAAGTAATTTTTTTACGTCATGATTACACGTAATCGGATAAAATTCTCGGAAAAGCAAGCAGCTCTAATATGGCAACAAGTTGTGGGAAAAGAGCTGACCTCCTCGGAAGACGAGCTAGTCAGTGTAATCTACCCGGGGAGGACTAATGGTGACAACGGCCCCGATTTTCGGGATGCAGTTATTGTAAATAAATCTCATTTGACGAAAGGGGATGTCGAGGTTCACGTTAAATCCAGCGATTGGTATGGCCATGAGCATCATGCTGATGCTGCATACAATAATGTCATCCTTCATGTCGTGATGTGGCATGATTGTAATTCAGCTACCTTACTACAAAGCGGCAAGCCGGTTCCCGTGCTCTGTCTGGCCAAGGCATTGCGGCACCAGGCTTATTTGCTGCCTCGCCAGCTTCCTTGTTTCCAGGTACTGGACCACGTGGATAGGCAAACCCCAGAAAAACTACTGAACACTGCCGGTGAGGAAAGGTTTGAGCAGAAGGCGAGGCATTTTCAAGCCGAGATTCTCCGCGGAGTTTACCCCGAGCAAGACGAGATTCCTTCGCGGAGCCTGCCCTGGGCGCTAGATTCTTCGCCTTCGGCTCAGAATGACAGGGAAGGAAGGACTCAAAACGACAGGAAGCGAAGGGCTCAGAAGAAGGAGGCAGGGCAGGTGCTTTTCCGGGGTATGATGAGGGCTCTGGGTTATGCTAAAAACACAAAGCCCTTTGAAGACCTTGCTGACAGAATGCCCCTCAATTGCATCGAATCCAGAGAGGGCCTGGCCCTAAAGCAAGCTTTGTTGTTAGGCACAGCCGGGTTATTACCTTCTCAAAGACGGCCAGGAAAGGTTGCCAGGGAAAAAGAAGTCCAGGAATTGGAGCAAATATGGCAGTCAGCGGGTAAAAAAGTTAAAACCATGAGGGAAAGTGATTGGCACTTCTCACACATATACCCCAACAATTCTCCAGTACGACGCATTGTTGCCCAGAGCTACCTTCTTGAACGCTACTGCGAAGGAAAACTGTTAGCAGGGATATTGCAGCTAGTGAAGGAAGCACCACTGTCCAACGGGCACCATGCGTTGGAGAACGGTTTAACCGTGGCTGGCGATGGCTACTGGCGGGACCATTTCGATTTTGATGTCAGAAGTAAAACAAAGATATCGGCTCTTTTGGGAAATAGCAAAGCAGGTGAAATTATAGTAAACGTGGTATTGCCCTTTGCTTTCTCCTGGGGGAAAATGTCCAATGAGCCGGAACTAATGAAAAAGGCGATGGAACTTTATAATAGTTATCCCAAACTAGCAGAGAATGAGATAACACGCCACATGGCGAAGCAGCTTTGCCTTGAAGAGCCTTCCAATTTCACTGCCTGCCATCAGCAAGGCTTAATTCACATCTTCAGGAACTACTGTCGAGAGGGCAGATGCTCACAGTGTCCTCTAGCTAGTCGAGCATTCCCATGACAACTCCGGAACTATGATAGATGTTATCAGCACACAGCAAGCGCTTCCGGGCTGAACAAGCCGCTAGATTGTTACCTGTATTCCGGGGACATAATACCTGATGCGTAGCAGGCCTAATTGGTATGGTGTCCCTGGAATTCCGATGAGTGGACAGACGATGCTCACGGCGCACTGCACCCGCCCTTTGCCGCTGAACACTACGCTAGAAGATTAAATCGAACCTGTCTGTCCGATTGCACGAATGTCAGTTTTGTTCAATGATAATTCGATACATCACACAGTTCGTCACATTGTGCAGTCTATAGACCAGCCAGGTTATTGAGGAGAATAAGGGTAGGTTATTCTATCCGGATACCAATAGTCGCTGATTATTCCTTTATTGAGTAAGGTCTTCGCTCTACTAGGAGAAAAGCCCTTTATGCTGCTTGCTACCGTTTGGTCCACGCGTTTCTCTTCTAGATCTTTGCTATAGAAAGCAAAACCATGCCTAACGCAGATATTTTGCCGCCTTACATTCTTTCTGAATTGCTTTATTTCGTCGTCGGACCAGTTAGGGCGGATATAATAATCGTCCATAGTTTGCCCTTTTTGCGGGTTATAATGGTCATAGATTTGTTCTAATGGCCTGTATCTACAATCAGATACTTGCACCTTCCATTCCCAGCACTTTAGCCTCTTTTTTTCCATTTCTTGGAAATCGTGATTCCAGTTATATATCATAAAAACATATATATCTTTAGCTTTATAGCCAGCATCTACTAATATGTCAATTTGCCTTTTAATTATATTAGATTGTGAGTAGCTATGGTCCCAAGCTATTCTAGGATTAATAAACTTAGCCTTTTTCAGTAATTTAGCCAGATCTACATTAAGTAACCTACCGTCTAGTCCGCATTGACATTCAGAATATATCGGCCTATTGTCATATGTTGTTTCTGAAAGCTCTAGGAGGAGCTCGGTGATATTAGGATTTGCAAGGAGATTATTGTCATAAAATATTAACCTGTTACTGCGGATTTCATCTTTAATACTCTTTTTGAAAGTGAATATAGGCTCAATTTTCCATGTTCCACAGAAATCGCACCTTCGGATACAGCCCCTTGAGGCATGAATTATCTGATAGTCAACATCTACTAAATCATAGGCTGGCTGATATTTCTCAGCCTCGTCATTGATACCAACGAAGACTTCATCGCAACCGGATTTCTTACAATGCTCTGGCATTAAAGAGGCATAGATTCCTCCCACTGTAACCTTCGCATTGGGGAATTTCTTTTTATAAAAAGCAACACTACTCCAGACGAACTGTGACCAATATGTAAACAAAGAAGTAATCTTTACTTCATCTGGGATAAAGCCATTAATATCCTCATTGCTCCTTATTAATCGAATGCAGTCACCTTTATCCCTATGATAGCTGGCTAATTTCAAGAGACCAATAGGAAGGAAATCCCGATGGTTCTTACTCTTGGGGGGAATAGGGAACTCCGGTTCAACTAACAGAATATTCATCTGTAATGTCCGCTATTCTTGTTATTCTATAAGTTATGTTCTTAGTTTGAATAAAAGTCAGCCAAACTTCTCCCGAAATTTAACATAGTGTTGTCTTAGTTCAGGTTCTTTAGCAAACCTAGTATTTATATCCTCGAAATCATGTTCCAATATCTCTGTAATCCGCGGCTGATATAATTCAGCCAAAATTTCTGTAGGATTCTTGCTACCATACCCCCCCTGCAGGCTGATAAACTCACAATCAAACATAAAGGTTACCATTGTTGTTCTTGCTCCCTCATTTACATAGCAGCATCTTTCCAAACACTTGGTATCGAAGTTTTCGCTTTGCCCATACTTTATGATTAACTTAGGAACGACGACGAGTAGAAACTCACGATGATCGTGGAAAGCCTTCTTTGGGTACTTCTGTAAGAAATTCTTCTCAAAATCAGGATAGCTACCATCCAGATTGCTTTTTAAACAATTATTCAATTCAGTTTTTCCTGTTGCGTCATTGCCATGCTCAATTGCAGGGAGCGTCACAAACAGTGTGAACGAGTGACTTTTTAACCTTTGAATCGTGAATATCTTGGAAATAGTCTGCATGGTAACTGAAGTCTTCTCTCCTTTTTGTCTGAATCCAGGCGTAGTGAAATCCAAGTTCACTACATCATATGGGAACCATCTTTGAGCACGAGGAGTAAGATAGTCACTTCCTGCAGCGACGAAATCCTCTATTTTGCCACCGAAGTCCTGTGCCCCGGGTAGACTATTCCGGATTAATACATACCTTTCAGAGTTACATTCGCAAAATGTTACGCTTTCGGGTGCATAACCTGTATTTGTGGTCAATAAAAGACCTTGGTCTTTAAAAAATCTCACGTCGTAACACTTTGTGGAGGTCAATGTTAAGAACTTGATGAAATTCGTATTATTCTTTTGCTTCCTTGCAGAAGCGTACTTAACCCACTTCTCCCTGACAAACCATTTCTCTGGACTATTGTATATTTGGTCTTCTTCAGATCTTAGGAAGGATTCCCCTGATGCGTTCATTCTACCATTGCTTCAAACTCTCAAAAAATAGCTGGCGCATCTCGTCTAAATCGCCTTGCGCTCGCTCGCATGAAGCTTCAAAAATGATGAGGACATCCTCAATCTTTATTTTTCCTTTCCTCTCGAGCTTCCTTAGAAGAGGATGTTTAGGATTGATAACTATCTCATTCTCTTTTATATTTAAACTGACGGGTGTTTCAGTCATTCCTTCTGTTTTAACAATTCGTATATCTTGATTAAATGCAGTCTTAAGATATTCCTTCACTTTGGTCTGCCTCTCAAAGTCCCTTATTAGTTTAGTTGCCTCTCTCCTTTCAATATAGCGGCTCCTAAACTTGGTGAACACTTCTTTGTGAAGTTTATTGTGTATATAACTTCTTAGTCTTCTGTAATGTGGATGGGTTACGGTAAAAGAGTTTCGGTTAACATTCATCGCGTCCTCTAACCCATCTTCGACATAAACCTCAGCAAATACCCATGGTATAAAGAGTTTCTCAGGATAGGGGTAATCCCAGAAGTCTGGGTCAATATCACCTATCGAAGTGTTTTTTACTCTTACTATTAGCCCCCTCATTTGTGGAGGCAATATCTGACGATTTTGTCCATATATATACCCTCTGAATTTAAGTTTCGATTCATCACCAAAATCAGAAAACTCCTCTTTGAATGTGTAGATATCGTATTTTCCTTCGCCCAACGCTATATCCTCTTCAGTGGGAAGAAGTATAGGCTTCTTAAGCAGAACTCCATCAAAATCAACGTTGAAGTCAAACTTATCTAAAGTATCCTTTATTTCCTTGATATCTTGGATTTGCTCTTTAAATATTTTTTTATTCTTTTCATTCTTCACGATTATAGGACCCTGCTCCAAATAACCCACAGGTATTATATCGGCAATCCCGAGGACCAATCGCCAATATTCTGCTATATCTTTCCAAAGATTTAGCTTCTGTCCGACGACCTGATTTACTATGTTTTCAAAGCTTTGCCCATCAAAACTTCGGACTTTGATCCCAGCTTCGATAATGTCTTTATCCTGTAGCAGTTCCTTAAAATCTTGACTTAGCTCTTCAAGGAGAATGATAGTGTAGTGAACCTCCTTATCTTCCGGCAGGTTAATGAGTTTCACCTCGCTGATTTCATAGAATTCACGTTTTTGGCTTATAATTTCTTTAAATTTGCTGAAATCGATTTCAGCTTGGAACTTGAAATCTTCCCCCTCTTTTGTGGAAATAACAGTCATCTTGTTACATATTTCAGATACTGCCACAAATCCTATGCCAATTTTCCCAATCAAAGGTCTTCTGCCACTTTTAGTATAAAGGCTAGCGTCTCTCTTATCTGACCTACTAATGAATAGGAATTTATTATCAAAATCTAGATAGTTCATGCCTTCGCCGTAATCAGTGATAGAGAAGGTATCAAACTCTGGTTTAGCTCGAATTATCACTTTGGAAGAGTCTGCATCGAAGGCGTTGTTAATTAATTCCTTTATGCAGTTGGCTGGATTACTATATATGCCTTTGCTTAGATGCTGGACAATTTGAGCAGCAACCTTCATGTGCACTACTTGTTCAACACCAAGGTCTTTTTTAAGCTTTTCTTTCTTGGGAATTTGAGTTTGTAACTCTAATTTTTTGTTGTTATCTTCTTTGGACATTTGAGCACCACACCGTCATAGCCTATTGCTATTCTACTATTTATTACAAGAAAAATTAAGCCCCACGCGCTAAGTGTCCAGATTTCACATTGACAATTGCCAGGGCAACGCCAGTGTATAGAACTTCAAACTATCTATGAAACTCGAAGCCTTAAAATGCACAATTAGCCATATTGTTACCTGATGTTCTTGCCTACTTGGAAAAGTAATCGCTCTGGCTTTGTTACGTCCCTGGAGGGATTCGAATGCACGACCCGCTGCTCAGGAGGCAGCCACTACCTCTGCGGCTCGACAATCACTTTTAGGAAACTAGGAGACAGTAGTCAGCATTTGGATTTGTTTGAAGATTGGATTTTGGTATTTGGAATTTAGCCAATGAGATTGCCACGCTCCGACAAGTCGGGGCTCGCAATGACAAGAAAGGAAGGCATCGCAATGACAAACAAAAGTGGCCTGCTCCGAGCGTAAGTGAGGAATGCTGAGGTACAAGCTCAAAAATCGTCGAGCCAGCCGACAACCCCCGGACCTGCATTCACGCAGGTGAGGGCAAAGTCATCATCAGAAACCAGGCCTGACCCTAGAATATCATTGAGGCTACCTATGGATTTTTGCCCCTTTATTATCGCCTCCTCGATTGCCATTTTAAGAGTCATGACATCATCATGTAGGTATTTTACTTCCATCTCCAATTTCTTACTCCCTCGATTTGCTATCACCCTCGTATTAAAATCTTAATAGTAGTTCTACATCCTGTCTATGACCCCTAAGTCCTACACCTGGACATCAAGGTTTTCTGGCTATAGCCTAAAAGTACTGGGAGAGAGGGTTTTCTGCTGTTTCCCAAGTAGAACGAACTTAGTTGAAGATGGCCAAAAATAGCTAATTAGGGCTATTGCAGAATTTCAACCTGGAGCTTGTTTTGATAAGTAAGTCACAATCTAGCGTTTGTGACTCCTAACTGTATGGCATGTTCTAGGCGCCCCACAAAAGAAGTATTGATTATTTCTTGCGTAGTAGTATAATAGTTTTCATAGGAAAGAGTAATTTTAGACCAACATAAATATGGTGGTCGAGTATGCGCGTCAGAAAGTTGCAACAGTCCGCATAATACTCAGTGGAGCATATGTAGACGTGTGAACTGGGCTCTGTGTTCCTGCTGGTGAGCCTACAATGTGAGTACGAAGTATAGCTAAGTGAAGGTATATGATGGCCAAATCACATAGAAAAGCGCAAGATAAGGGTGCGGGACTAGTCAGAAACGTAGTTCACCGGCAAGTAGGTCTAGATGAGGGGGCGACCGAATCGCTGATGTCAAAACGGACGCGCAGGCGAGTGAAAAGGGCAGTTTTTGACAGTAAGGAACGCTACCGTCTAATAGTCGAGCACGCCGCAGATGCCATGTGGACCGTGGATATGAACATGCGGCCCACATACATGAGTCCCTCTATAACGCGCCTGCTGGGCTATAGTGTTCAGGAAGCAATGGCTAGGCCCATGCAGGAAATCTTTACTCCTGTTTCATTCAAGCTTGTAACGGGGCTTCTGAAAGAGGAACTGGGCATAGAAAATAGGGACCAGAAGGACCTCGCTAGGTCGCGGACGTTAGAGCTAGAATTGATTCGCAAGGATGGCTCGTTAGTCCCAGTCGAGGTTAAGTATACCTTCCTGCGTGACGTCCAAGCACGGCCTGTCGAGGTTCTGGCGATAGCTCGCGATATCAGCGAGCAAAAACAGGCGCAGGAGGAAGCCAAGCAGAACACTGAGAGGCTAATAAGAGCCATGGAGCACGCCATACAGGCCATGACCATCGTAGTCGAGATGAGGGACCCCCATACCGCAGGTCATCAACAACGGGCAACTCAGCTTGCCTGTGCCATAGCGAAGGAGGTGGGCCTTTCTAAAGAACAGATTGGTGGGCTCCGCCTAGCTGGGCTCATTCATGATATTGGCAAAGTCCGTGTACCTGCTGAAATCCTCATGAATCCCGATGGGTTATCTGAACCCGAATTTATGATGATTAAAGCACACCCCCGACTCGGCTACGAAATATTAAGGACCATCGACTTTCCGTGGCCAGTTGCCCAGATTGTGCTTCAACACCACGAAAGGATGGATGGTTCCGGATATCCCTCAGGCCTATCAGGCGAAGACATCATCATGGAGGCGAGGATATTGGCCGTAGCTGATGTTGTCGATGCTATGGCTTCTCACCGGCCTTACCGGGCAGCTCTAGGCATAGACAAGGCGTTAGAGGAAATATCACGAAACAAGGGTGTGCTGTATGACTCCAAGGCGGTGGACGCATGTTTGACGCTCTTTAGAAACAAAAAATTTGAGTTTGAGCCGCATACGCAGGTAGGAACTTCGCTTGATAAAATCTACCACGGTGCGCTACACTCATGACCCAGATTTTTTCAATCTCGCCAGCAGGTTGAGACAAGCTTGTGAGTATTGAACGAATTATAGACTGGCAGCGGGATGCGTATAGGCAAATTGTCAACGAGCAACTTTCGGAGATTATTAACCTCATCATACATTTGCCTGTTTTGTTACTTCAAATTTATGGGTAGCATTCCGATGATCTCATAACAAAGGCTAATAGGTTAACCAAGACTGAGACTGGGCACCACATCCAGGTCATAACCGCTTATCTTGCCCGCCTGGAGATGATAATAGCCACAGGCAGCCACCATAGCGGCATTATCAGTACATAAGTGGGGAGGGGGAATAAGGACCGACACTGGCGAGCTGGCAAGGAACTGCTGGGTCAACATCTTATTGGCGGCTACTCCACCGCTCAGTAAAATTTGCTCCACATTTAATTGCTTGGCGGCCTCAATTGTCTTGACAACTAACACATCGACTACAGCCAGCTGGAAACTTGCTGCGGCATCGGCGACTGAGACCCCACCCTTGTCAACAAGATGCCACAAGGCGGTTTTCAAGCCACTGAAGCTGAAGTCATGGCTTTCCTTGAGCCAGGCCCTGGGGAGAGGCAAGCAAGGGATTCCAGTGCAGGCTGCCTGCTCAATAGCCGGACCTCCAGGGTAGCCCAAGCCCAAGATTCTAGCGGCCTTGTCAAAGGCCTCGCCGGCAGCGTCATCACGCGTCCGCCCTAACTTCTCAAATTGTCCGTGCCCCTTCATCAATATTAAATCGCTATGCCCACCAGAGACAACGAGGCAAAGGCAGGGGAATTTCACTCCGCAATTCACCCTCTCCGTTCCCTCTCCCTTCAAGGGAGAGGATTCAGGTGATGGTACCAGCCAATTGGCATAGATATGTGCTTCAAGATGATTAACCCCGATAAGAGGTAATTTTTTGGCTAAGGCCATTGCTTTGGCCACATTGACGCCCACCAACAGCGAACCGGCCAGCCCCGGACCGAAAGTCACAGCAATGCCGTTGATATCCTGCCAGGAGACTCCGGCCATGGCCTGGCTGATAACCGGGATAATAGTGAGGAGATGCTGCCTTGCGGCAACTTCGGGGACTACGCCGCCATAGCGAGCATGAATGTCTATCTGTGAAGCGACAACATTAGAGATAATTCTGCTGCCGTCCTCCACTATGGCAGCAGCAGTTTCATCGCAAGAGGTTTCAATACCCAGAATTTTCATTTTGTTAACTCCACACCTACTTTCATAACTCCCCCTGCCCCTCTTATTTTAAGAGGGGGGTTTTGGAGCTTGCCTTTCCCTTCTTATCTTAAGAGGGGAACTGTGAACTCCCTTGACCCTCTTACCTTAAGAGGGGAAATCTTGGAAAAACTTACCTGTTATCGCAGTGAAGCCTCGTCCTGCATTTATGTTAGTATTCTAATAGAGAAAGAGAGCCCAGGCAAGCAATAACGGATTGCCTGGCTTTGTCCAGTATGCTAACGTAGCTTTGTATTTCAGGTGTTTTGGCATGACTTCTATTATTCTCGCCGGTGGCAAAAGTTCGAGGCTTGGTCAGAGCAAGGCTCTTCAGGTTGTTGAGGGTAAGAGTCTTATCCAGTGGGTGGTTGACCGCCTGGCTATCCTCAGCACGGAAATCATCATAGCGACTGCCCATGGCGAAGCAATTCCCTGCTCCTCGGCTGTAAGGATAAAAACGGTAGCTGACATTTATCCAGGAAAGGGGCCGCTGGTGGGCATTTACTCAGGTTTAATAGCTTCATCGAGTTCGCGGGCTATCGTTGTTGGCTGCGATACACCGTTTCTGAGCGTTAGCTTGCTTGAGTATATGACTCAGCTCTCTTCTACATTTGATGTCGTTGTTCCCCGGATAAAAAAGAAAGTAGAGCCCCTTTGCGCGGTGTATTCCAAGAGTTGTTTAGCCCCTATCCAGAGGTTGCTGGAGCAAAATGAACTGGGGATTAGCGAACTCTTTAGTATGGTCAAGGTGAAGTACATTGAAGAAGACGAGATGAACAGCTTTGACCCGGAGCACTTGAGCTTCTTCAATATAAATAGCCAGGCTGATCTGAATAAGGCAAGAAAACTGGCAGCCGAGAGAGGGTGGCTGCCCAAAGATAACTAAAAGTTATTTATGAGCCTGGGCAATGGACGCTTCAGCCTGATGGGTAACTTTGGCTAGCTCATGAGCGTCCCCCTTCAAGGGACTGGGGCCGAGCTTCTTGATTTCTGAAATGAAATCAGTGACAACCTGAGCAAATCTCTGCCCCTCGGCAGCGGAAACCCACTCCATCCTTAGCCGCTCTGGCTCGATTCCAAGCTGGGGCAAGAGCTTTTTGAGAAGCAAAATTCTCCTTAATGTTTTGTAGTTCCCCTCCAGATAGTGACAATCTCTAGGGTGACATCCTCCTATAAAAACGCCATCAGCTCCCAGTTTAAAGGCTTCCAGAATATACACAGGAGCTACCGCTCCAGAACACATTAGCCTTATCATTCTTAAATTCGGTGGATATTGGAACCGGCTTATCCCGGCAAGGTCAGCACCGGCATAGGCACACCAGTTGCAGCAGAAGCCAACAATTCTGGGCTCAAACTTATCCATCTAACTCCTTCGGAGAAATCCTAAATTCCAAATCCCAAGCTCTAAACAAATTCAAATCTCTAAATTCAAATACCAAAGTGCTTAGTATTTTTATACTTCTGTCAAAGCAGCTTCAAGCATTGCTGAGATTTCTTTTCTCGTAAATCCTCGCTGCTGAACAGCGCCGGAGGGACACGCAGCACAACAAGTGCCACAGCCCTTGCAAAGAGCTTCGTTTACAGCAGAAACTCCCTTTTCTCGATCCACAGCTATTGCCCCATAAGGGCAGAGGACTTCGCATACGCCACAACCACTACATAGTGCCTCGTTCACGGAAGCGACGATTCCTTCGCCAATTATGGCATCCTTAACCAATATGGTAGTAGCACGAGAGGCAGCGGCTTTCGCCTGGGCAATGCTTTCCTCAAGGGATTTCGGCGCGTGAGCCAGCCCGCAGACAAAGACCCCGTCTGTGGCAAAATCCACAGGACGAAGTTTGACATGCGCTTCCAGGAAGAAGCCATCTTCATTCACGGGCACCTTGTATAGCATCGCAAGCTCCCTCACATCCGGTGAAGAGACCATCGCTACACTCAGGACAAGAAAGTCAGCATCAATAACTACCTCATCGCCCAGCACTTTATCCTTAACCTGAACCCTGAGCAGAAGCTGACTACCTTTCCTCTCCTGTCTTACCCGAGGTTTATCTTCCAAATCGTAATGTAGAAAGATAATCCCTTTCCGCCTTGCCTCCTCATAATACTCCTCATAAAATCCGTATGTCCTTATATCCCGGTAAAGGATATAAATGTTCATCTCAGGTTTCATTTCTTTAAGCTTCAAGGCATTCTTAATTGCCTCGTTGCAGCATACCCTGGAGCAGTAAGGACGTTCGTCGTTTCGACAACCTATGCACTGAATCATTACCAGGTTGTCACAGTTGGTGATGTCCGGGTTTTTCTTTACTATTTCTTCCTCAAGTTCAAGTTGAGTAAGTACCCTGGGGTCTCTTCCGTAGAGATATTCGTCCGGCTTATATTCTTCGGCTCCGGTGGCAATTATGGTGACACCATGGTCTATCTTTTCTATAACCCTACCACGGTACCTCATTATTTCTGTGGTGAAGTTGCCGACATACCCATGGACGTCCACAATCCAGGTGTCGGTATACACTCTAATCTTAGGGTGTTCCTGGACTCGCTTGATGAGCTTGCCCAGAAATTGCTCGACGTCCTCACCGCCAAGATTGTAATGTATCCTTCTGGCTATTCCACCAAGCACGTTGCTCCTCTCGATAAGATAAACCTCGAAGCCCTGCTCTGCCAATGTTAAGGCGCCGGTCATTCCGGCTACCCCTCCTCCAATAACTAATGCAGCACGGTTAACCGGAAGAGACAAAGGCTTCAGGGCCTCAATCAACCTGGCTTTGGCTACCGCCATTTTCACCAGGTCTTTTGCCTTCTCACTCGCTTTATCCGGCTCACGCATATGTACCCAGGAGCATTGATCCCGAATATTCGCCATCTCAAAGAGATACGGATTGAGTCCGGCCCTTCTGATCGTTTCTCGGAACAAAGGTTCGTGAGTCCTCGGGGTACAAGATGCCACAACAACCCGATTAAGCTTGTATTCCTCAATTACTTTCTTTATCCGCTCTTGAGTATCTTGAGAACAAGTAAAGAGATTTCTTTCAGCATAGACCACATTGGGCAAGGTCTTAGCAAATTCAGTGACATCAGGGACATTTACATATCCGCCGATATTGATTCCGCAGTGGCAGATGAAGACCCCGATTCTTGGCTCTTCTCCACTGACATCTTTTTCCGGCGGGTACACTTTTGCTTTGGTCAGGGTCTTCCTTGCAGAAGCCAAAAAAGCAGAAATCTCACCCGCAGCACCACTTGCCTGCATCACTGTCTCGGGAATGTCCTTAGGTGCCGAAAAAGCCCCACAGACGAATATTCCGGGTTTGGAGGTCTCCACCGGTGAGAAAGGCTTGGTTTGACAAAATCCGTAAGGATTAAGCTGGATTCCAACCTTCTTAGCGAGCTTAACTAATTCCGGGGAAGACTGGAACCCTACAGAAAGAACCACCATACTGAATTTCTCGGTCCTTGTTACGCCATCCTCGGTAGTAAATCTGACTACCAGGTCACCCGTGCTATCTACTGCTTCAATGCTGTAAACCTTCGACCTGACGAAGTGTATGCCGATTTCTTCCTTGGCACGTTCGTAGTATCTATCAAAATCTTTGCCGTAGGTCCTGAGATCCATGAGGAAGATAGTTATATCCAGGGGAACAGTACTATGTTCCTTAGCAATCATAGCTTCCTTAATGGCATACGTACAGCAGACGGAAGAGCAATAAGGTCTATTATGCTTGGCATCCCTTGAGCCCACGCATTGAATGAAAGCTATTTTCTGTGGAGGAACTCCGTCAGAGAGCCGTTGCAAGACGCCCTGGAACGGTCCAGAAGCACTTAATATACGCTCGAATTCGATACTGGTGACCACATTGGGAAGCCTGCCATAGCCAAGCTCGTAAAGTTCAGTCGGGTTATAGCATTCATACCCCCCAGCGAAGACAATTGCTCCCACCTTTATTTCCTCGAACTTGTCTTTCATGGAATGGTCAATAGCCTTGGCTTCACATCTGTCAACACACTCAAGGCATTGTATGCATCCCGTGACCTGCCCGGCAAGGCATCGGTTTGCCTCCTCACATGCTTCCGGCACCGAATAACCCAAGGTGACCTCCTCAAAACCTTTCCTCTGCTCCACGGGGGTTTCCGCCATTTTATGCTGTGGCTGCTCAGCAAAGCGATTCTTCAACCTCTGGATTTCCTCAGCTGTCAGTTTCTGAGGTTCCGACCTTTCCTCTACCGGCAAAGGCATGCCACGCAGGAATGCATCTATAGAGCGGGCAGCTCGCCTGCCTGCTGCCATTGCGTCCACTACGAAGGCTGGACCGGTTACCGCATCACCGCCGGCAAAAACACCCTCGATATTGGTGGCAGCGGTACCGGGGTTCACTTCTATGGTTCCGCGCTGAGAAAGTAAAATGCCCAGTTCCTTAACAAAATCCGTTTTCGCTACCTGTCCCAGCGCAGCTATGACAGTATTTACAGGAAGTTGAAATTCAGAGCCTTCGATGGGTACTGGTCGAGGGCGTCCCGAGGCATCGGGAGCGCCAAGCTTCATCTTGATAAGTTCAACTTTAGATAGCTTTCCCTTCCCAATAAAGCGGCTAGGAGCAACAAGAAATTCGAGCTTGATGCCCTCTGCCTCTGCAGCATTAATCTCTTCTACAGACGCTGGCATCTCTGCTCTGGTACGGCGATAGAGGATGGTAACTTCTTCAGCCCCCAGGCGCTTAGCTGTCCTGGCACAGTCAAGCGCTGTGTTCCCGCCACCGATGACAGCAACCTTCCTACCCACCTTTATCTTTTCACCGAGGCTCACCCGGCGTAAAAACTCAGTCCCCTGCACAACGTCGGGAAGGTCTTCACCAGAAACTCCTAGTTTCATCCCCTGATGAGCACCAATACCAATAAAGATAGCGTTGAATTCTTTTCTAAGTTCGCCCAGAGAAATGTGCTTACCGACCTCAACGCCGGTCTTTATCTCAACGCCAAGTCTTGTTATGTATTCAATCTCCTTACGGACAATTTCTTTAGGAAGGCGATATTCGGGTATTCCAACCTGGAGCATACCGCCTGGCTTGGGAAGAGCTTCGAAGATAACTGCCTTATGTCCCTTAAGCGCGAGGTCATGAGCTGCAACCAGGCCTGCCGGTCCTGCTCCAATTATGGCGACTTTCTTCCCACTGGGTTCAACAGTAGATACCTCAAGCTTTTCTACATCGGAATAGTCAGTCACAAATCGCTTGAGGTCTCGTATGGCTAGTGGTTCATCAACCTGACCACGATTACAAGCTTCCTGACAAGGAGCGTAGCATATTCGCCCACAAATAGCGGGGAGGGGATTCGTTGCCCTAATGAGCCTATAGGCTTCTTCATTTTGTCCTTCAGCTATCAGCTTAATATAGCCAGGAACGTTCATATGGAGAGGACAAGCATCACGACAGGCAGCATGACAAAGGCGCTCCTCTTCTTTGTCAATCACATCCTTTTTGGGAACCGCTTGAGGAAAAGGTGTATAGATGGCACGGCGAGACCCGAGTCCCATGTTGAATTCGCTTGGCATCACTACGGGACACCATTCACTACATACCCCACAGCCAGTGCACTTATCCCAATCAACGAAAGTCGCCTTTTTGCGCAGCTTCACATTGAAATTTCCCGCCTCACCATTAATGCTCTCTATCTCCGTATAAGTAAAGAGGGAGACGTTCTGATGCGAGGCAACCTCCACCAATTTCGGAGAAAGAATGCACATGGAACAATCATTGGTAGGGAAAGTCTTATCGAGCTGAGCCATTACGCCCCCAATAGAAGGCGATTTTTCTACAAGGTAGACGTAATATCCGGATTCAGCAAGGTCTAAAGCCGCTTGAATCCCTCCTACACCCCCACCTACGACAAGAACTGCCCCTATTTTGCCGTTTCCACTTTGCTTTTCCATAATCACACCTTTATATTAATCACAATCTCTGCAATGCCTCCTTAGCAAGTCCTGAAGGCTCTACCTCCGCTCCTCGAGACCGCGAGTCAACAATTGTACTCACCATCTCATGGCGTAATTTCTGGCAGAAGACATCGATTTCCTTTATCTTGGCAACAAAAGACGGGGCAACATATCCTTCTCTAACTGCTATGCTTCTTAGGGCTTTCATGATATCGGCAAAATCAACATTCTGAGGACAGTGTCCCTGACAGTTATAGCACTGGATGCAGAACCAGATAGTGTCTGAAGAAAGGACTTCTTTCCTCATCCCCAAAAGCACCATACGAATTATCCGGCGGGGATTGAATTTCTGGTCGATATCAGCAACAGGGCAACTGGCAGTGCAGAGGCCACAGGCAAAACAAAGCTTAATATTTTCTCCGCCTGGCTCATTGGCAACATCGTACTTGAACTTGGTATCCAGTTCATTCAAAGCTACAGTCATTTTCGCCTCCTTAATTCCCACTCGGGGAAGGAATCTTATAATAATCCAGCAGCTTTCAGTATCTCGGGAACTTTTTCCTCCCGCCCGATAAACATGATGTGCACTCCATCACAAACTTTCTCTTCCTTTATTTGCTTTATCATCCGGGCAGCTATTTCTATTCCCTTGGCAACCCCTGTTCCCTTGGGAGCTTGAGCCAGTTCGTCAATTAGATGTTGAGGGATAAAAATACCCGGGACGTTCTCATTCATGTACGCAGCCATCTTTGCGCCGATAACAGGTACTATGCCGGCAAGGATTTTAACTTTCCCATCTATATTGCGGACGAATTTTGTAAATCTCTTTAATTCATCAAGTTCATAAACCGCCTGTGTTTGAATGAAGCTAACCCCCGCCTTGAGCTTCTTTTCAACCTTGATAAGCTGCGGCTCGAGGGGATCGGCAGAAGGAGTAGCCGTCGTTCCAATACAGAAGTCAATGCCTCCATCAAGTTCATTGCCGGCCATGTCTTTGCCGGAGTTCATGGTGTGAACAAGGTGGATTAGCTGCACCGAATCGAGGTCGAACACTTGCTTGGCTTCTTTATGATCACCAACATCAATGGAATCACCAGTGAGGCAAAGAATATTATTTATCCCTCGAGAGTAAGCGAACAGGAGATCGGCTTGAATTGCCAGGCGGTTCCTATCTCGGCAAGTTACTTGAAATACTGGCTCACCACCGTGTTCTTTAATCAAAAGGCAAACCCCCAAGGAGGGATAACGCATCACGGAGCTTTGATTATCAGTCACATTCAGACCATCCACTTTATCCTTGAGAAGCTCAATATGCTCTATGGCCTTTGAGACATTAGAGCCTTTTACTGGCCCCACCTCAGCTGTTACAACGAAGTTTTTTGTTTTAAGAATTTCCCTAAAAGGTTTTGCCATCCTTCACCCCCTTAAGCTTTTACCGCCTGGACTTTGCCGGGTCTTTTCACCGCCCGAGAATTCTTCGGCGCGTAGTATTTCCGCATCAGGTCAAGTCTACCTTGCTTTTCCAGCCTGCGATAAATCAGAACCCAAGCACAATCCTTCTCCGGGTCTATTTCGCACTTTCCTCCCTTTCTCGTACCACCACAGGGGCCATTAAGAAGCCCTTTGGCACAGCGAACTATAGGGCAAACACCTCCCGTTCGGTCTAGAAAACAATCACCGCAAGCACCACACATCTCCACCCACAGCCCTTCTTTTTCTGGCATCCCGATAAAGGTAGTGTTAACTCCCGGGAACACTGGCTTGTCCTCAAACATTTCAGCCATAGTTTGCACTCCTGAACCACAGGCTAAAGATATAACCGCTTCAACTCCGGCAACTTTATCTTTAATTTCTGCTACCATCTCTCTTTCACATTGTCTCTCTACAGTAGCTTCAAGAACCGAAATCTCGCTTCCTTCTGCACTTCGAGCTAGTTTGAGTTGTGAAGCAAGTATCGCCACCTCTTTCTCCCCACCAGCCCAACAAACCGTGACACAGGTCCCACAACCCGCCACAAGCACTTTCTTGTAGGGAGCAATTAATTGCTTGATTTCTTCCATAGGTTTTCGTTCAGCGATTATCATCTTACCTCCCGGACTCTTTTATTATCTTGGTAATTTCATTTACTGCTCTAACGAACTTGTGGGGCGCATTGGGGCTAAGATTGAACATCCTCACACGTCCACTATCTAAGCCGACCTCTTTCAAGAGCATTTCGGAATATTTCACCCTTTCCTGTGCTCTCGTGTTTCCGGTGATGTGATGGCAAGCTCCGTCTTCACATCCCATCACCAGCACTGCTGCGGCGCCTTTCTCAAAAGCTTTCAGGATATGGATCAAATCCACTCGACCAGCACAAGGAACCCGGATTACCCGTATGTTCTCCGGGTAGTGAAGCCTTAATTTCCCTGCCGAGTCAGCAGCAGGATAGGCAGAATGTTCACAACAAAAAGCTACAATGTGCCCGTTCATGCTTCTCATATGGCCTCAATTTGGGCCAGAATCTCCTCATCCCTATAACCTTGAAATTGTATTGCCTTAGCCGGACATATAGCGGCACAAATGCCGCAAGCATAGCAAGCGAGGTCTGAAATTCCAGCTACTTCTTTACCATTATCTACTCGAATTAATTGGATAGCACCATGCGGACAGACACGAATGCAAGTAAGGCACGCCACGCATTTTTGAGGATCAGCCTTTACTCTCTCCACCTCCGCCGAAATTTTTCCCGAAGACAAGAGTTCATGGACGTTCATGACCGCGCTGGAAATATCTGTCAACACCCGCCCAAGGTCTAAGTCACCCCGGCATCCACCGATAAAAAATATCCCCTTCTTCTCCGAGGCAACAGGGTAGAGGTGCACATTTTCATCCTGGTAAAAGCCTCTGGAGTCTCTCTTGATATTCAGCAAGGAACTCAAAGTTTCAGTTCCTTCGGCGGGGAGATAAAGTTCCTCAGCAACTAGAACGTCACAGGCCAGGATTACATCTTCCCCCAGAAAAACGTCTTTAGCTTCGATTTTCACCCGCCCATTCTCTACAGTAATCCTGGGCGGGACTTCAGACTTCAAGAACACCACTCCGCAGTCTCTCGCTTCCTGGTAAAGTTTTTCCGTCCCTTCGCTATCCACTTTGACGCTTTTGTAAAAGACGTAAACCTCGCTGCCCCATTTTTTCTTGGCTGCCAAAGCATTATTCAGAGTAGCCAATGTAGGAAAGCGAGAATTTTCATCGGAAAAATCAAACATGAAACCTATGGTTTTTGGTTCTGTTTCCAGAGCCGAGTTCCCAAGCATACGGCAGAATTGCTCTTGTAACACAATGTTAATGCCAGAGATTGCTTCGCCTTCGGCTCGCAACTTTGGCTCGGAATCTAAAGCAAGCTTGGTTTGATATCCGGTGGCAAGAACTATCGCTCCATATTTGCGGAAGATTTCCTCGTCCCCTTTCCTTATCCTGACACTGAAATCTCCTATCTTCCCCTCTACTGCCGTAATCTGTGCAGAGGTGAGAACCTCGATATCTTCATCTCTCTCTACTGCACTTATCATTGGACTTGTGTCAAAACCATAAAAGCTTTCCAGTCCCTCAGTCCCGGCCCCCAAAGCCGCCTCTTTTTCCAATAGGGTTGTCCTCAAGCCAACCCGAGAAAGTTGAAGAGCAGCGTTAACTGCCGAGAATCCGCCGCCAACCACGAGAACTTCTTTGTTCACGGGCAACTCTTTCTTCTCCACCGGTTGGAGCAACCGAACTCTGTTTACCGCCATCTTTACAAGTTCTACAGCCTTCACGGTAACATCCCCATCATGAGCCCAGGAGCATTGCTCTCTGATATTTGCCATAGAAAGGAGATAACTATTCAGTCCAGCCTTTTCCAATACTTCCCGAAAAATATGTTCCTGGAACTCAGGAGAACAAGCAGCAACAACAACCCTTTCTATCTTTTCATCCCTGATACAGGAAATCATCTTTTTCTTTCCTTCTTCAAGACAAAGGTTGGAACTCAAGTTGACAGAGGTGACACCGGGGAATTTCGCTACCTTTTTGATAGCGGTATCAAAATCAATATTTTTTATAGCCCCGCCGCAATTGCAGAGAAAAACGCCTATTTTTGTTTCCATTCAATGTCTTCCTTGATGACCTCGCCTTTGACTCGCAACTTCGCCTAGCACTTGAATTGCCTTGGACGCTGCTGCCATCCCATGAGCGATAGAATCAGGTATATCCTTGGGGCCCTGACAAGTTCCGGCGAGGAAAACACCATCAACATTGGTTGCATTAGAACTGAGGGAATCCTTTTTATCAAAGAATCCGTCGTCAGCTAAATTTATGCCCAAAATCTTGGCTAAATCCCAGGTGTTCTTTCCAGGAGAAATACCCACGGAAAGGACTACAAGATCAAAGGTATCCCGACAAACTTTTCCTTGAGAGATATCCTCAAACTTTACTTCAAGCTCACCAGATGCAGTTTGTAAAATCTCGACCGGTACTCCTCTGACAAACCGTATACTGTCTTTATATTCTTTATAGAATTGAGCAAAGCCTTTGCCAGCAGTCTGCAGGTCGATGTAAAAGATAGTCACACGGGCATCAGGATTTTGATACTTGATAAGCCCGGCAAATTTCATAGCATATTTGCAGCACACCTGTGAACAATACCCATGACTTTCGTCTCTGGAGCCAACACATTGAATAAAGGCAATGTTTCGCGGCTCCTTACCGTTTGTGGGAAGTTTAAGATAGCCTTCACGAGTGAAAACCTGCTCCAGGTCAAGACCGGTTAAGACATTAGGATATCTACCGTAACCTAAAGAGCCTTTCACTCTGGCATCAAAAACATCAAAACCAGTGGCGACAATGATGGCACCAACGTTCAACTCTTGCTCTTTTGGCTTGAGCTCGAATTCGATAGCTTTAGTAGGGCAGCTCCTCCGGCAGAGATCGCATTTCTCACCTTTAAAGCGCAGACAACGTCCCTTATCGAGAATATAGGAAAAGGGTGTTGCTTCAGCAAAAGGTGGATAGATCGCCTTGGGGTCAGCAGGGCAGACCTCAGTGCAAAGACCACAAGCTATGCATCTCTTCTCATCGACATATCGAGGCTGTTGAGTTATCTCAACACGAAAATCGCCCAGCTCGCCGCTAAGTTTTTTTATTGTGGAATTAGTAAGGAGCCTAATTTGAGGATGAGTTACCGCATCTTTAATCTTGTCGAGAACTACACAGGCAGAACATTTAGAGCAGATATCCGTTGCCTTACAACAAAAAGAAGCACTGTGCCCACCAACCACTGCCTCCTTCTCTATTAAATAAACACTTATACCCGCATTAGCTAATTCTAATGCTGAAGCTATTCCCGATATACCCGACCCAACAACCAAAACATTTTTGTTCTCCAAGATCGTTCCCTAAATTCCAAAAATCGTGTCATTTTATACCCTTTTTACTTTTTTAGCAAGTCCTCCACTCTCTTCAATAATTCCTTAGCGTCAACTGGTTTTTGAAGATAATCCTCCGCCTCCATCATCATTCCTTCCCGCATGGAAAGATGCATTTTTTCTCTATCTTCAGGGTAGACAGTGAGCATCAACACAGGGATGTTAGAGAAAAAATGGTATTTTTCGTCGGTTTTAAGCTCATGAACAACCTCAAATCCATGCTTACCAGGCATTATCACGTCCAGGATGATTAAGTCAGGCCTTCCCTCCACCACCTTGCGCAAACCTTCGAATCCGTCATACGCAGATGTCACCTCATAGGACTTGGGCTCAAGGATTTTTTTCACCACTGCGTGCACATCAGGATCATCATCAATAACCAAAATCTTAGTCTGTTTTGGCATCCTTCCCTCCTTTAGACAAAAGCTTTTCCACACGCTGAAGCAACACAAAAGGCTCGATGGGTTTTTCTATGTAATCATCAACAGCAAGTTTACGGCCTAGCTCCAACTCATAGCGTCGCTGACTGGCTTCCTCCCTTACTGAACTTATGACAAGGACAGGGATATCAGGATATCCTTTCTTCTGACAATCTTCTAATTGCCTAACCACAGCAAAGCCATCCATCCCTGGCATTAAGAGGTCCAAAAGCATTATGTCCGGTTTTTCTTCCTTCAACTTTTTTAACGCCTCAAATCCGTCAGAAGCCTCAATTACCTGATAAGCACGAGACTTCAGCACACTAGAAATTGCCAGCCTCATATCAGGGTCGTCATCCACTATCAAAACTCTCGCCATTTACCTCACTCCGCTTGTTTGGAGTTTTTTGGCAAAATAAATGTGAACCTCGTTCCCTTGCCTGTTTCAGGAGTGGGACTTGTTGCCCATATTTTACCCCCATGACCTTCAATTATCTTCTTACAGATAGGAAGCCCCAAGCCAGCCCCTCTTTTTTCCACATTCAGACCATGATAGAAACCATCAAATACTTTGGGTAAGCCCTCGGTAGGTATTCCAACTCCTGTGTCTATTACATCAACCCGCACATGATCTTTTTCGTCTTTTGCTCTAACTGTGATTCCACCGGAGGGAGTAAACTTGATAGCATTTGATAACAAGTTTGTCATTACCTGCTTGAGCCGATCAGCGTTTCCGATGATTGTAGGAAGCTGTCGGGGTAATGCGACAACCAGTTCCAAACCCTTTTCCACAGCTAAGGGACGCATGGTCTCAGTACAATCTTCTATCACTTTCGTCAGGGAAACTTCTTCTGTCCTGAATTCTCCGAAATCGACACGGGAGAAATCAATCATGTTGCTTATTAAATTGAGTAGGTCAGAAAGTCTCTTGCTACTCCTCTGCACTATGTTTTTTTGTTCTTCACTCAGTTCTCCAACGAAGCCATCGAGCAAGAGCCGATTGTAGCTCTCCGCAGCAGCCAATGGCGCCTTCAAGTCATGGAAAATTACAGACAGAATTTGCTCCATCGTTTGCTTAGTATGTTGCAGCCTCGAAGCAACTACTTTCACAAGGTTGTTTGCCACTTTGTAACCCATTTGAGGCTCTTCGTCCAGCAAGGCTTTAAGCTTTTCCCCATCCAGGGCGATAATCTCAGTCTTCTCCAGACACCGACCAGAAGAGGTAAGAATATGAGGTTCCATCAGTGCTGACCAACAAAAACTGCTACCGTTGGATAGCACGTCAATTGTGGCCCTTTCAGCTCCGCTACGGCTTATAGCAAGCTCCGTCTCCAAAGCTACCTTGCCTGATTTGAGAGTCTGAACATAGTTACACTGCGCGCCTTCACAAAACATGACTGCTCCTGCTTCATAGGACTGCTCCTGGCAAAGCGGGAGCAGCGTATCTAGTTCCTCATCGGTCAAGCCCTGAAATATCTCGGAGGATCTTAATGCTTCCTTAATTGAGTTTAATTCGGTCGTTGTTTTCATTGGCCGCTACACATTATAACCATTTTTGCAGATTATTGCAAAAAATTGAAGGTAGGGTAATTCTGCAATGTTGCTCTAAATGTGGCATTCTGGCATACTGTGTTAAAATTCTGGCGGGAGTTCAAAAATGAAGACGAAAAGTAATCTAGCGAGGATACTGGATATCGGACAATTTGCAGTCACTGCCGAAATCAGCCCTCCTCAAAATACGCAGTTCGATACGATCAGGAGGAATGCCAACCTCATCAAAGGTTATGTCGATGCCTTTAATGTCCCTGATGGACAAGCAGCGGTGGTGGCGATGGCAAGCTGGGCAGTTTGCCTTTTAGGAGTAGAGGAGGGTCTTGATGCCATAGTCCATATGACTTGTCGGGATCGAAATCGAATTGCCCTTCAAATGGATATCTTGGCAATCTCCGCCTTCGATGTTAACAATATCCTTTGTCTATCCGGGGATCCTATCTATTTTGGAAACCATCCCAAGGCAAAACCCGTCTTTGACCTCGATTCTCTCCAGCTTATCAGAATGGTCAAGCAATTAAGAGATGAAAAAAAATTTGATAATGGAGAGCTCTTAGTGGGAACAGAGCCTAGACTTTTCATCGGGGCAGTCATAAACCCTTCTGCCCAACCATTAGAGTCCTCTGTGGATCGCCTTAAAGATAAGATTACCGCTGGGGCAGATTTTGTCCAGACTCAGCCTATATATAACATTGAGGGATTCAAGAAATGGATGGAACTGGTCCGAGCAAAAGGATTACATAAAGAGGTAAAAATCCTGGCTGGAATTACTCCTGTGATATCCCTAGCAGCAGCAAGGTATATGAAAACAAAAGTCCCCAATATGGACATTCCTGATAGAATTATTGAACGGCTTAAAAAGGTTCGCAATAAGGAGGAAGCAGCAGAGGAGGGGATAAACATTGCCGTGGAAACAATAAATCAATTAAAGCAAACCGAGGGAGTAGCTGGTGTCCATATCATGACTCTGCAACGGGAGGAACTTATTCCCAAGATCTGCAATGCAGCCAGCCTTTACCCTCGCCCTTAACCGCTGGCGAGGGACGAAGAATTTGGAACTTCAGTTCACCACAATGTTATTTCCTATAAAGCGTTTATAGCTTCTCCACTTTCACTGCTGCAACTTTGTACTCAGGAATTTTGGCTACCGGATCGAGCTTGGGATTGGTGAGGATATTGGCAGCGCTTTCAGCAAAATGGAAAGTCATGAACACCACTCCTGAAGGCAATGCCCCAGTTACTTTAACTTTAGCAATAACTTCCCCGCGTCGGGAACTGACTTTAACCTTGTCACCCTGGGCTATACCAAGTTGCAAAGCATCCTTGGTGCTGATTTCCACCACACCTTCAGGCTCTATGACATTAAGCCCAGCGACCTTACGGGTCATCGTTCCCGTATGGAAATGATACAAGCTGCGCCCCGTGGTGAGAATCAAAGGATAGTCCTCATTCGGCATCTCCCCTGGAGGAATATACTTTAGCGGGATAAATCGGCCTTTCCCTCTAACAAAAGTATTCGTGTGTAATATCGGTGTGCCTGGATGGCCGTCAACAGGACAAGGCCACTGGAGTCCCCCATTCTCTAAGCACTGGTAACCTATGCCACCATAGCTAGGAGTAAGCTTACAGACTTCCGCCATTATGTCAGATGGGTGGCTGTAGTCAAAGCCTTTAGCCCCTAGCCTTTGAGCTATCTGACAGATAATCCACCAATCAGGCTTAGAATTGCCGATTGGCTCAATAGCTTTTCTTACTCGCTGCACTCGGCGCTCAGTGTTAGTGAAGGTGCCATCCTTTTCGGCAAAGCTGGCAGCGGGCAAAACAACATGAGCAAACTTCGCTGTCTCAGAAAGGAATATGTCCTGGACAACAAAGAACTCAAGTTGAGCCAACGCCTTCCGGACATGTTGAACATCAGGATCGCTTAATGCCGGGTTCTCACCCATCAGATATAGCACCTTTATATCTTTACGGTAGGCGGCTTCAACCATCTCAACCAAGGTCAGCCCTGGAGAAGGAGGCAAAGAACACCCCCAGCTAGCCTCAAACTTCCCCCTGATAGCTGGATCGCTTACTGCCTGATAGCCAGGGTAGACGTTAGGCAAGGCACCCATATCGCAAGCACCCTGCACATTGTTCTGGCCTCTGAGTGGATTGACCCCAGTTGAGGGCTTGCCTATGTTCCCAGTGAGCATTGCCAGATTGGCAGTAGCCAGCACATTGTCGGTGCCATGGGAATGCTGGGTAATGCCCATGGAATAGATGATAGTGGCAGGACTATTGCCAGCAAACATATGAGCAGCTTCTATTATTTTGTCCTTCGGCACCCTGGTAACCTGCTCTACAAAATCAAGGTCAAAGTCCTTTAATGATTCCTTGAAAGCATCGAAGTTTTCACACCTATCCTTGATAAAGACCGAGTCAAATAGTTCCTCATCCACTATAACCCGCATCATCCCCATGAGCAAAGCAACATTTGTGCCAGGATTATGCTGGAGCCAGAGGCTAGCAAAGCGACAGAGGTCAATTTCCATGGGATTAGCTACAATGAGCTTGCCCCCGCCTTTTACTGCTCTTATTATTTCAAGCCCAATCACAGGGTGGGCTTCTGTAGTATTGGTGCCAATAGCCAAGATACAGGCGGCGTCGCCAATTTCGCTGATGGAATTAGTCATAGCTCCACTGCCAAAGCTTTGCGCCAAGCCAGCTACAGTGGGGGCATGACACAGCCGGGCACAGTGGTCAACATTGTTGGTGCCCAGCACTGCTCGCGCGAATTTCTGCATGACATAGTTCTCTTCGTTGACACACTTGGCTGAGGCGATAACGCCTATTTCACGCGGCGTATAACCTCTCAATTTACTTGCCACCAAGTCCAGCGCTTCATCCCAAGATGCCTCCTTCAATTCCCCATCTTTTCTTATCAAAGGAATGGTTAACCTCTCAGGGTGATGAACAAACTCGGCGATGCCAAAGCGTCCTTTGACACAAGCCTGCCCATGATTAGCCACACCATTTGAATCAGGTTTGGAAGCTATTATCTTCCCATCCTTGACCTCAAGCTTTAGCTGACAACCAACACCACAGTAGGGACAAACTGTGGTAACTGCACGGTCGAGCTTCCCCAACCCACGGGTAGCCAAATCAGTAAGGGCACCTGTGGGGCAAGAATCAACACAGGCACCACAGAACTTACAGCCAACTTCACGAAGAGTTTGCCCTCCCAGCGGGGCAATAGCATGGCATTGGAGGCAGCGTTGAGCTTCAGCAACTGCTGTCTCCCAATTCATTCCTTGCTCCACTTCGGAAAGACCATCAATGCGTGTCTGGGGTGCAAGATGAGAAATGGTAGCTAATCTTTCTCCTGTAGGTACTTCTTCTAACCAAACTATAGCTTCCTTGGCAGGCACAAGGTACTCTGTAATATCTCCTTTGCCACCAAGGTAACGATCAATGGACTGAGCTGCCTTCCTTCCCGCAGCAATAGCATTGATGACTAAAGCTGGCCCGCTCTCGCAATCGCCACCGGCAAAAACATCCCTCCGACTAGTGCTTAAATCTGCATTGGTCTTCACTATGTTTCCCCGTCCTAATTCAACCTGAAAGCCCGCAGGAACATCCGGCTGTTCACCTATGGCAGCAATCAAAGTATCAAGCTCGGCAATAAACTCGCTTCCCTTGATAGGAACAGGGCGGCGCCTGCCACTGGAATCAGGTTCTCCCAGCTCCATACGGATTAACTCTAGCTTCAGCTTACCGTTCTCCCTGAAAACCCTGGAAGGAGCGACGAGAAAGATGATTTCAATTCCTTCTTCCAATGCTTGATCTACTTCTTCCGATTGGGCTGGCATTTCGCTCTTCGTCCTGCGGTAGAAGATAGTTACCCTCTTAGCACCAAGCCGCAAGGCAGCACGAGCAGAATCTATGGCAACGTTCCCTCCGCCAATCACTCCTACCTTACTTTCTAACTTCACCTTCTCTCCGAGATTAAACCGACGAAGGAATTCTACACAGCCGATTACCCCAAGTAAGTCTTCACCCTCAACCCCCAGCTTCATTTCCTTGTGAGCACCAATGGCAAGAAAGATTGCCTGGTATCCTTGTTTAAAAAGAGAATCCAAAGACTCGACACGAGTATTTAGCCTGATTTCCACTCCCGCCATCTCAATTTCTCGAATCTCATCGCGAAGTATATTCCGCGGAAGGCGATATTCAGGGATTCCCACCCTCATCATCCCTCCTGGCTCGGGGAGAGCCTCAAATACAGTTACCTTGTGTCCCAGCTTGGCCAGATAATAAGCACAAGTGAGTCCTGCCGGCCCTGCCCCCACCACGGCTACCCTTTTGCCTGTTGACGGTAGAACCTTCGCTTGTTTCTTCCAGCTATCATCACCATTATCAGCGGCAAAGCGCTTGAGCATTCTTATGTGCAATGCTTTGTCTACATCTAAGCCACGCCGGCACTCTTCCTGACAGGGAGCAGCACATACTCTACCTAATACAGCAGGAAAAGGAACCTTTTCCCTTATCACTGCCAAGGATGCGCTCGGTCTCCCTCTGGCAATAAGACGAATATACCGAGGAATGTCTATACCAGCGGGGCAAGCTTTGTAACACGGAAAGGCAATCTCAATTACGCTATTGTACCTTATCTCGTCACAGACCCGAAGGCAACGATGGCATAAAATGCAAAAGCTAGAATTACGAACGAAGAAAGGATTGTCCTCTAAAAGTGGCAAAGACCTAGGAATATGAACAGGTATGTCCTTCAAACCGCTATAGTCGATAGCCTTCTGAAGTTCGCATTCCTTTTTTTCAAAGCAGATATCCATGGGCTGTCGAGCTAAAATGGCAAGTAATTTTTTTTGCCGAAGCTCTTGCACCTTTGTCGTCTTCGTCTTGACTACCATTTGCTTAGAGACGAGAGTGACACAGGAGAGAACGATATTGCCATTTGCTTCCACTACACAAAGCTGGCAAGCCTCGTCAGGCATTACATGGGGTAGTGGTCTTAAACCTGGATAATAGCAAAGACTGGGAACGTAAATTCCTGAGCATCTGGCGGCCTCCAATATTGTCTGCCCTTGCCTAGCTTTTACCTCTTTGCCATCAACATTCACAGTAATTATGTCTTGCTTAACCATTGCCAGCTCCTTTCACAAACTTCTTCTGGCCCATTTAACCCCTCACCCTTATGTCCAAAACGATTAACTAGAGGAAGTATCTTTAACCAGCTTCCAGATGATAGTCTCACAAAGCACAGTTACATCTTCAGTGGAAAGATAATCAGAAATATTGGCATCGAACAATATATTCCCATTGGGAGCAAGCTCCTCATCGCCTCTCCACAATACTAAGGTTATGGGCACACGAGCGAAAGCATTGACGGTCACCGAAACATCTCCATAGTCTGCTTCACGGCCTCCTAATTTTGTCGCCGTCTTTATTAATAGCTCGGGATTTTTGCCAAAATTTTTCACCAAAGGTGCTATCGATCTGTGGGAAAATGTTGGGAAGTAGCTAACGCCTCCTGATAGCTGTTTATAGGCAATCAATTTCCCAGTAGCTGAGGTGCCCTTTGCTCCAGTAAAATAGTGAAGTATCAGGATCTTGTCTCTCAAGGGAGCATCTATGCCACCATCTTCCAACAAAATTCTGCCATCAGGAAGCATGACATGATACGGTTGATTTAGATACTTAATGACTACTTCATGGGGTCCCAGGTATCTAGCGCCGCTCTTATGACATTGTTCTTCTACAGCGCTAATTTGGGCTAGCTGCTCACGCGCAAACTTATAAGATAACTCAAAACCCCGTTCCCAAGGACTATTTGACGAGGAATGGCGATGTTCCATTCTAATGGTCTAAATACCCGTTATGCACCCCGGCGCCCTAACCATTAATATGGGAACACAACTGGCTCTGAAAACTTTGTCAGCAACACTGCCGTAAGCCCATCTACTAGGGCCTGAGCGACCGTGGCTAGACATGACAATAATATCGCACCCAGGGTGTTTTGCATAACTAACAATTTCCTCGGCAGGATCACCAAGAAGCACCTCCGTATCTACCTTGATACCTTTAGCTTTCATTGCTTTCGCTATTCTGCCAAGATACCTCTGTGCTGGCTTCTCCTTCTTGCCGGCTGCCTCGGGTATAAATCGCTGACCGAGTGGCTGGCTAGCGTCCTCAAAGGCTCTATAGCCTGGAACGCGCTCAGTAACACTGACCAAGATGACCTCTTCTGTGCCACAGCCTCTAGCCAACTCTTCTACATAAGGAAGTGCACATTCGGCTAACTTGGAGCCATCTAATGGAACTAAAATCTTTTTATACATTTTTTGACCTCCTTTTTGATATCTCCTCACAATTATTTGTTCCCACCATATTATCTCTCCTTTCTGATATACCTTGGTTCATTATGGGGCAAACCTAGGGCGGGGCAAAAGGCCTGCCGCCTCCACTATCTCAGGCACTGTTTCTTCCCACTCAATAGCCATGAGATGAATACCAGCCACACCTTCAATCTCACGCACCTGATTGATAATATCAATGCAGAGCTTGATACCTTCCTTAGACACTTGGTCCTTAGGCACTCCCTGAAGCCGGGCAACAATGCTATCGGGCACATCCATTCCGGGAACTCTAGTCTTCATATATCTTGCAGCACCCACCGACTTTATGGGAGCAACACCAGCAAGTATCTTTACTCTTTCATGTAATCCTCTGTCCCGCACCATTTTCATCCATTCAGCGAACTTATCCACATTGTAAACAATCTGGGTCTGAATGAAATCTGCCCCTGCTGCCATTTTCTTAGCAAGACGTGCTGCCCTGAACTCAAAGGGGTCAGCAAAAGGATTTTCAGCAGCTCCAATAAAAAGATGTGGCTCAACCGCCATCGCTTCGCCACACTGGAATTTTTTCTCGTCCCGCATGTCTTTTACCATCTTAACTAGTTGAATAGAATCGAGGTCATAAACGCCTTTAGCAGCAGGATGATTACCAAATTTCTGGTGGTCCCCCGTAAGACACAACATGTTATTTATGCCCAGTGCCGCGATGCCTAACACATCCATTTGAAGGGCAATACGATTACGGTCGCGACATGTCATCTGGACGATAGGGTCTAAACCTTCCTCTTTGGCTATAAGACAAGCTGCCCAAGATGCCATGCGTACTACCGCAGTCTGACCATCAGTGACATTACAAGCATCTACATGATCTTTCAGTATCTTTGCCTTCTTTTTTATCACTTCAGGGTCAGCACTCTGTGGTGGTCCCAATTCACCTGTGACAGCGAAGATTTTGGATTCTAACACCCGTTCCAAATTACTTTTCGTCTTCATTGTTCCTCCAATTGTTTCGCCCACAATCACATCTTGGCAAGCCTCTTTACCGGCGGCCCTGATATGAGGCTCACACTCCAATTTTTCGGTTTCACGAGCCTTTCTAATTCATCAAGTTGTCCTAGTTTGGCAAGATGATCGACGATCTGTTGCCAGACGCAAGGTATATCCGAATCAACTTCACATTTACCACCTTGTGAGCCACCACAGGGACCATTGAGCAGATGCTTAGAACACCGGGCAATGGGACAGATGCCACCAGTAAATTCCAGCATACAATCACCACACTCAAGACAGCGCTCCGCCTCTTTCCACTCGGCATGAGCGCCACCTGAGGACAGAGTATTGCAGCCAGGATGCACTACCTTATTCACTACTTCTGCTACAGTCTGCACCCCAGCCCCATCAGTCAGAACCAGGATAGAATCGGCAGCAGTAATTTCTTTTTTATAAGCTCTTAGTTCTAATTTGGTTAACGCACCATCACATAGCATATCAACAACTACTGAACCGGTAACAGTCTTACCTTTCTCCTGCAAAGTGCTTTTCATCTCTGCTACTTGTTTTTCTCCCCCGCTGCCCCAGCCCTCAGCACAGCCCTTACAACCAATGAGAAAGATACTCTTATCCTCTTCAAGATAGCTTAGTATTTCTTCAAGTGGTTTTTGTTTTGAAATCAACATTTCATTTCTCCTTTGGGATTTGAATTATCAAGTTCTGACAAAATGGCATCTATTATCTGAGACATCCTCTTCTCAAGCTCAGGCGATAATTCTAACCCCCAGTTAATCTCTTTGGGCTCGACCCCAATAATGACAGTTTCACCTATCCCGATTTTATGAGGATGCCAAAGCTGCATTAACTTTAAGCTATCTATTAAGTTCATATCGTGAAGTGATAGGAGAGGTTTTTGTTCCAGAGTTATATCTTCAGGGTGAAAACGGTAAATTTGTCCAGGAGTTCCTCCACCTTTAACAGCATCCACTATGACCAATTTATCAAGGCCCTCAAAAATCTGCGACATATCGGGGCACGTCCCTCCGTCCATTATTTTTACATCGGAGAGAGTCCCGACAAGTTGGGACTCCAAAGCATGTGCCACATGGCAACCAATTCCTTCGTCTCTCAACAAGACATTCCCTATTCCCAGGACAAGTTTTCTCATTCTTGAACTTTCCTACAAATTTTTACTAACAAACCATAAATTTACCTAGGTCATGCCCTTTGGGACTGAGCAAATGTATAGAACAGGCGAGACAAGGGTCGAATGACCTCACAATGCGCACTATCTCAAAGGGATTAGCCTCATCCTTTATTTTGGTCCCAGCGATAGCCTGCTCTAAGGGTCCAGGTTGGTTTTTATCATCCCTGGGAGAAATATTCCAGGTAGAAGGAGTAATGACCTGGTAATTAGCAATCTTGCCTCCTTTTATCTCTATCCAGTGTCCCAGGGCACCTCTCGCTGCATCAACCAATCCCATTCCAGTAGACTCCTCAGGGAGTTTATAGCTTATGTAAGCTGGCTCACCAGGTTTAAGTTGCAAAATCCAATCAACCATGGCATCGGCTATGAGTTTGGTTTCCAGAGCTCGAGCGAGGTTTCGCCCCATGACAGAAAACATAGCTTTTGGTTTTAGATTTACTTGCGACAAAGTAGAGTCAACTAAGCTCTTGACTTTGGGATTACCGCCAACATAGTTGACCATGATTCGAGCCAGTGGTCCAACTTCGAAAACCATTCCACCATAACGAGGAGATTTCACCCAAGAATAAGCACCCTTCTTCCCTTCGTCAAGAACAATATCACCTTGAGAGGGATGTTTGCCACTGATAGAATCAGCATACCAGGAATGCTTCACCTCTTCAGTAATTTTAGCCGGATCGAATTCACTAAACTTGAGATCAATAGAGGTGGTCCCGGGCTTAAAAAATCTGTTTCTCTTGGTGAGGTCAGCTTCTTTTCCATCCAATTCATAAGAACCATAAACAAGCAAATTTCCACAGCCATGACCAATCTCAAAGTAATCTGAATAAACACGAGCTACCGCCAGTACATCAGGGAGGTAAACATTATCGATAAATTCCTGAAGCTCCTTCAACCTCCACAGGAAGGATGTCATATTGTCAACCGTGGGTACAGAAGCAACCCCACCAGGCATTATGCCCATATTATGAGGCATCTTGCCACCGAACAGAGCAAGCATTTCCTGTCCTTTACGACGCATGTCGAATGCCGCGACATAATGAGCTACTGCCTGTTCATTAGCCCCGTCGGGCAGACGATAATCACCTTCATAACGAGGTACAAAAGGTCCCAATTCTCCCCGCGCAATAAAGCTCTTTATCGAGTTTAAGGCGGGATTATTTCCCTCATACTTCGCCAACCTAGCCACATCCACATAATCAAGTGCTACCAGATGATAAAAATGGAGGATATGGTCAGCAATATGAGCTGCTCCCAGAATTAGATTGCGGATAATTCTGCCATTGTCGGGAATTTTATCAGCGATGCCAAAAGCGCTATCTAAGTTTAAAGTAGCGGCAGTAGAGTGACTTGTCGGGCATACACCACAAACACGTTGAGCGATTCGCTGAGCATCGCGGGGGTCTCTGCCCCTCATGATTAACTCTAGACCGCGGAACAGCATACCCGAACTCTTAGCCTCCTTCACCTTGCCGCCATCAACCACTGCCTCTATCTTAAGATGTCCTTCAATACGCGTGACTGGATCAATTACAATCTTGCCCATTAATTCAAACCTCCTCTGGCAAAGCAGCTTCGTTAATTTTTTCGTAAAGCGGGGCTATGTCAAAGAACCCAGGCTCGGTGCAGCCAATACAAGTAGCACCAGCGCCGACACACCAATTGACTTTATTATTCCACAACCTCACAGGACAATCGGCATGGGTTATAGGTCCCCTACATCCTAATTCATAATTGCACCCAGGATCGCCAAACTTTTTAGCAAATTTATTCTCATCGTAGTAGGCTCGCCGCGGGCAGTTCTCGTGGATTGTTTGCCCATAAAAAGCCTTAGGACGCCTATGCTCATCCAAATCCTCCGGCTTCGGCAGACCAGAAAGCAAGATACTTGCCACTGTGCCGACAAACCAGTCAGGGTGTGGTGGGCAACCAGGGATGTTTACCAAGGGAGTATTGATGCTTTTGGCTTGTAGAACTTCACCGACGCTGCGACACTGAGTAGGGTTAGGATGAGCTGCGGGAATTCCACCAAAAGCAGCACAACTACCCAGAGCTACAACCGCCAAGGCATCCTTGGCCAACGTTTCCACCCAGGATTGCATAGTCATTGGCTTACCATCTTTCTCGCCCACTATGCCATGGATACCACCTTTAGCAGTGGGTATAGCTCCTTCTACAACCAGGATATAACCTCCCTTTTTCTTCCGTGAGGTATCCACCATAAATTCAATTACCGGCGCTCCTGCCCCAGCCATGACAGTAGGATGAAACCTTAGATTTATGTGACTGCCCGGGAGTACCTCATCAACCAAGAGGTTTTTGATAGAGGGATTTATCACATTGAGAAGAGAGACGGAACAGCCCGTACAGCTGGCGGCTTGCAACCATATCGCCGGGTATTCTTTTGTAGCCATAAGTCCTCACCTGCCTTTCGACTTATTTTCGCAAATCCTCCACCGGGAGGATATTCCCTCAATCATAAACGTAAGCCTTCAGCTATTTCGTTGATCTTCAATTGAAGAGGAGACTCTTGAGGGAGTTCAGTCACAGGCCTTCCCTTCATTTCCAAATTCGCCATATCGGGGTCTTCTGGAATCAGAGCGATAACCTGAAGGCCAGATTCATCAATTGTTTTTTTTATCTCCGAGGATAATTCTCCCCGGACACGATTAATTATAAGCCCAACCTTGCCCACGTTGGATCTCAATTCCTCAATGAGCTTCTTCATTCGAGCTGCCGTAGTGACACCTTTTATTGTGGGGTCAGACATAATGAGCAGGACATCAACGTCTCGGGTTGTCTGACGGCTGATGTGTTCCATGCCTGCTTCACAGTCCATGACGATATAACTATACTTATAATCTTTCACTAACTTATCTAAGGAGGCACGCAGAAATTCATTAGAAGCACAATAGCATCCAGGCCCTTCCGGACGTCCTATGGACAAAAGGTCAAAGCCTTTGGACTCAGTCAGTGACTCCACTATCTTGCTAAACAGATATTCCGGCTTGCTAATAGTGGGACTTAAACGACCTTCAGAGACATCCTTTGTCATCTTCTCCCGTATTCCACCTACAGTCTTACTCTCATCCAGAGGCACACCCAGCGCCTGACTAAGATTGGTGCTAGGGTCAGCATCCACAGCCAGGACCAACCCTTTTTGCGAAAGGAGCTTGATGAGTAAGGCAGCTACAGTAGTCTTGCCTGTGCCACCTTTCCCCGCGATAGCAATCGTTTTAGTCATTTCCCGGTTCTCTTTCCAGACAAATTCGGGGAAGGCAGTAAGCTAACAGGTGAAAGCTTCACCACTGCATTATACTCTGGAGGACATACCTCCAGACAAGTACCACACTTAGAACATTTTTCCTGGTCTATGATTTTAACTTCCCCTTTCTCTCCCTTAATTGCTTCCGTGGGACAGGTCAAAACGCAATGCTCACAGGCTCTATCACACTTGTCGGGAAGGATATAATACACAGTGAGTTCGGGACATACTCTGGCGGGGCAGCGTTTCTCCAAAATATGAGCTTCGTATTCATCTCGAAAATAGCGCAGGGTTGTGAGGACAGGATTAGGAGCCGTTTTCCCCAGGCCACAAAGCGAACCTATCTTAACATCTTCAGCCAATGCCAGGAGAAGGTCGAGATCCTCTATTTTGCCTCGGCCAGCCGTGATGTCCTCAAGCATACGTAGCATTTGCAAAGTTCCCAAGCGACACATAGTGCACTTGCCACAAGACTCCTTGGTTGAGAAATCAAGAAAAAACCTCGCAGCATCAACCATGCAGTTGTCTTCATTCATGACAATCATTCCCCCTGAGCCCATCATCGAACCAGCCTCTCGAAGGGAATCATAATCAATAGGGATGTCCAGCAAAGTCTCGGGAAGGCAGCCTCCTGAAGGCCCCCCAATCTGTACCGCTTTAAACTTCTTATCTTTAGCAACCCCCCCACCAATGTCATAAACAAGCTCTCGAAGCGTTGTTCCCATAGGCACTTCAGCCAGTCCTGAATTGATTACCTTACCTGCCAGCGTAAACATTGCCGTGCCTTTGCTTCCATCAGTGCCAATGGAGGCAAACCAATCCCCTCCTCGCTCAATTATCAGAGGGACATAACCAAAGGTCTTCACATTATTTAACAAAGTAGGGTTACCCCACAAGCCAGACTCAGCAGGATAAGGTGGTCTGGGGCTGGGCGTGCTCATCCTTCCCTCAACAGCCGCTATCAGCGCCGTTTCTTCACCAGAGACGAAAGCACCAGCCCCGGCCGCTATCTCAATATGAAATCCAAAACTACTCCCTAAGACGTTATCTCCCAGCAAACCTGTTTCTTGCGCTTGTTTTAAGGCAATTTGGATACGCTCAATAGCTAAAGGATATTCAGCACGGACATAGATATAGCCTTGCTCGGCACCTATAGTGTAGCCGGCAATAATCATACCCTCGATAACTTGATGCGGGTCGCTTTCCAAAATGACCCGGTCCATAAAAGCACCGGGATCTCCCTCATCAGCATTACATATCACATATTTTGATGTGCTTCTAGCTTGACGACAAAGCTCCCACTTCTGATGAGTGGGAAATCCAGCTCCTCCCCGCCCCCGCAGCCCAGATTTCTTCAGTTCCCCAACTATCTCTTCAGGCGACATCCTCAACGCCTTTTCCACACTGCCATAGCCGCCATTGGCAATGTAGTGATTTATGTTTTCAGGGTCGATGTAGCCACAGTGGCGTAGTATAAGACGAAGCTCACGCTCAAATCTGGGAAGCTCGGGAATAGAGATTGTTTCTCCTCCACCCCCTTCAACAGTACCTAAGGCAAGTTCAAGACACGGGTCATCACCAGCAACGTAACCTTCCACAAGTCTGGGTACAATCTCCGGAGTTACATTAGCATACGCGACACGAAGAGAGCCAGGCTTGGATATGGTAACAAATGGATCCGCATAGCATAGACCCGTGCAGCCAACTTTGATAATTGGGACCTCCAGCCCTCGCCGTGCTAGCTCTTTATTAAAGGCATCCACTACATCCAGGGCGCCGGCTGCCCGTCCACAAGTAGCTGTGCCGATAAGGATATGGACACTGTTCTGCAGGGCTGTCCATTCTGACCGTGCTCTATTCTTAATTTCCTCAAAAGTCATCTTAAACAATACCAAAATTCAAAGATCAAAATGCAAAATGACAAAGCAACCATTAAGTAAGATATTTTTGCATTTTGATCTTTAATTTTGATTTTTAACTTTCGCTTTTTGATTTCCCTTCTTTAAGCTCGCCTTGAGTTTCTTGCTTATACGGTATCAAAGCCTCTTCCACCTTAAAAGGCGTCATCTTAGGATGAATTTTATCCCTTATTACTATGACGGGAGCCAGCATGCAACACCCAATACAAGCGACCCTTTCCAAACTAAAATTACCATCCTGGGCAGTCTCGCCCACTTTGATACTTAACTCACGCTCCAGCGCCTCTAAAATAAGTCTGCCCCCCGCTAAGTGACAGGCAGTCCCCATACAAACCACAGTATGGTATTTCCCTAGTGGAACAAAGCGAAACTGATTATAAAAAGTAGCAACCCCCCAAACCTCAACATCCGGCATCCCCAAGAAGTCAGCAATTGCTTGCAACGCTTTTTGGGGGAGATACCCAAGCCTTGTCTGGACTTCTTGAAGCAATGGAATTAAGTTTTTCTTTTCTTTTTTATACTGGCCTAAAATCTCAGCTACAACTTGGCTACTTTGCTCTTCTGTAATCATCCCTTCAACAGACCCAAGACTATCCCTTGAGTTGCTTAGCAAGTCCAGGCAAGAAAGCTCCTATTCCGGTCGTTTCTCGGGGACCAATTATTACCTCCCATTTAAGGCTCAAGGCATCTTCAAGCTCACCTTTGATTCTGGCCACTTTCCCCGGGATAACTAGCTTTCTATGTTTCACCTTATTCTCAATACCACACTTCTTGATAAATGTTCCCACGGAATCGCCGCTAAACTTACCAGCTGCCCAAGCAGTGAGAACACCAAGCCCCTCCGCATCCTTAACACAAATATAGGCAGGAACCTTAGTAGCCTCGACAGCCGATGAGACAAGGAAGTAGGTCAAAGCCCAGTTTGAAGTTACCAGAACTGGGGACAATTCGTCTGGTTCTCCCACTTCGTAATACTTCTCCTCAACTGCCATGGGGAAACGAGGATCAGTATAGATATTAAGCCGCTGAACTAGAAGAGGAAGCAGAGAAGATTGATCGAAATCAGAAAAAACAATAATACTAGCCCATTTATTGATGAATGCCGAGCCCATTAGCATTTCCTTCAGCCCATCTTTGGCCATGAAGCAAGGAAACGCAATAGTGGGATAGCCCAGAGGCCTGAAACCCTGCTTTAACGCTGTCCTCCTGATAAAAGTCTGATCTCTTATCGCCTCCAGCAAATTCTTAGAACCAGGGTCTAAAACTAGTTCCTCAATCCCAGCATCTTTTAACTTGATAGTTAGTGGAACAAGTTCTTCTATACTCTTCCCACGAAGGCCAACAGGAGTAAGCTTTGCCTTAATCTTGGGGATAGCCTTATCAACGTTTTCTTTCGTTATGGGATAAACAAGCGGATGTCTATCCGCGCATATATCCCGTGCTGCAAATAAGACGTCCAGGTCTTCTGAGATCAAGACCATGCCCACGTTTGTTGAATCGTAAACCTTCTTCACCAGAGCCAGAAACTTGTTTTTGTCCCCTGATGCAAAATAAAGTGCCAGAAGATTTGCTTTCAGGTTTACTCCGACCCAAGGGAACTGCAATTCTTTTATCTTTTTTATTTTCTCTTCGACTTTAGCACTGTCATCCTTGTCAGAGATAAGGAGTGTAATGCCTGGTGAATGGACAAATGTCTTCTCGTGCCGATATATCACTTCTTCGTTTCCGATTTTGACAGCGTTCTCCTCCGAGCCTATGGTAACAAGCTTTATCGGCGGTGCCAGAAGATCCAGTAGCTTGGCTTTCACTTCCTCGGATAGGTAAGGGCATTTGTCCACAGTAGCCCCACCCGACGCCAGCTTCATGGCAAAGGCGAAACAAGTAGGAAAGCCACAGTCCTTACATGGTTTCCTTCCGGGAAGCATCTTTACAATCTCAGAACCTGCAATTGGCATAGCAAACCTCCTCAATTAAAGCTGGGATAGGATTATGAATTTCACTTTTTAATTCCTTCCTGTATTTATGTTGGAAGCTGTACTTCCCCCTTTAGCCAAGGATGCCCTACCTTTTCCAGGAATGCCAGAAGCTCGTCTACATTCTTGACATCTTCTTCCGAGGCTATTTTATCGTAGAGTCCTTTCTTTTCCAGGACATCCTTAAACCTTTCCTTTAGTTCCTTGGGCATCCATACTATACGGGCCAGGCCACCATCCGCCTGTATGAATTTGGAAGACCTTAGTTGCTGCAGTCCAGTTCCCAATCTTCCTTCTATTTGTTTACCTCCAGAAGTTTCACCAGCCATATGGGAAAATGTTTCCCCAATTACAGTTTCGCCCTTATACTCCCTGTGCACCACTCCAAAGGCATCTGTTTCAGGAATGTAATAAACAATCGCTTCAAAACAGCCACAAGATGTATGGGGGTGCTCAAACGCACTATAGAGATAAACTCTATCATAGGTCCCCAGGGACTTTTCAGCTTCAACTTTGTTCACTCCTGAGTATTCACCTCTTACAGGATCCAAAAGCTCGCCTTTTGGTATGGCAAATATAGGCCCCTCGGGGTCAATCTTGGCAGCAGCTCTGCCATCAAACCAGTTTATCGCCCCGCAGTTGGCGATTCTGTTGGGCGTTATAATGGAGCAATGGGTTGGGGCGAAGCTCTGACATAGGACACACCCATAGAAAGTATCCACATCTTCGTCATTCAATTTCCTCGTTCGTTCATCCCTGGCAGCATAAACTTCCAAAGCATGGGGCAGAAGTTCCTTTACCTTTTTTTCGTCGGTGATAATAGTGACTTGGATTTTCTCGATGATTGGCATCTCGGATGTATAAAGCATGATATAAATTTCACCTAATTCTCGCAGGGAAGTAAAGCCTTTTTTATAGCAGGCTTTACTTATCCTCATCCATGTATCCTGCCTCTGGTTCATGTGATACCAGCCCTCAACCATGTTAGTGAACATGTGAATCCGTCTCTCAATGATTGCTTCCGCATCCTTGTCCAGTTCTCCTCCGGCAACATCTACCAGAATGCCAATAGGATAGCTGCCACCTCCTTTTTCTTCATCGTAAGGTTTCAAATCACTTATGTCCGGGCCGATAATTTCTACTTTCTCATTTTCTATTTCATCAAGACTTTTGACTGCCGCTAATTCAAACTTATGTGCTACTTTTGGCCCACCGAATTCGATGTACAGGTCTTCCTTTCTTATTACCTCACCTTCGTATTGGGGTCCGATGTCAACATGAAATCCGTCTGCCATTTTTATGCTCCTTTCCTTAAATTATCTATTAAGCTTTCCAGAAATGCCTTCCATTGCTCATCTTTCCTAAAATTGGGAAGGGAATAATTAGCATTGGGAAAATAGAATTTGCACAGCGTCATAGTCTTTAGATGAGGGGCAAAATGTTTGAGCACAGAGAGGCCCTGCTCTCCGAGATCGCTTCTTATACCAAAGAAGAGTACCAAATCATGGTTACCTTCCTTCTTGACCCCCCGCCAATTTGGGTCCTTGAGGGCATTGATTATCTCCACAACATCATAGACGCTATCCGGCTTTACGCCCAGTTCTGTCATTTTCGCCCTAACCTGAGCCGTGGCGCATGTAGGGATATTAGCAGTCTTAGCAATCTCCAGAGCATATTCTATGAGTAGCTTCCCGTCAAGCGACCACTTCAGGAGAAGGGGACCAAGTACGAGAAGCGGCCTTTTTGCTTTTTGTATCAAGCCAGCATATTCCTGGGCGTCTTCTATCAGCCTGGCTGACTTTATCCCGGTTAAGACATTTACTCTATGGTATGGTATCACCGCACTCATTTTATCCTCCTTTTAATGTATCACTGCATCCACAGAAACCTTGCTGGGATAAGTTCCAATCAGGGTAGGAAGTCCCACAGGCTCCCTGGGTTTCCATCCGATTTCCTGTAGATATGCTCTCACCTCTTTCTTATAGACAAGAGGAATATCAGGGTCTCTGCGCACAAACAATTGAATGTCCTCAGGAAGCCCGCCCCCCATGTATTTCTTGTACAGGGAAATGTAATGGTTCAGTTTTATGGCCCTTCCCTGAGGAGTATCGTTCTTCCTTATGCACAACTTGGGAATCATCACCATAGCCTTCTCTTTAGTCTCACATACATAAGCTAGATGCTCAGGAGAAGGTTCTCCGGTATCCACAATTTCTTTCTTCCGGGCATCCATGACTCTCCAATCGTCTTCTTCCTTTCTCGAGAGATACAACCTTCTATATTTGGAGGAATGAGGTCCGAGTATCACCGGAATGCCTAACCTGTTGCAACCTGTAGCGATGGAAGCCGCCTTCTGTGAGTATGCCCCCCAAGCTATTCCCACGGCGCCTACGCGATTGAGGACATAGTCAGCCATTACTTCATAGTTTCCTCTCAGGGGCAGAGCAGCAAAGATATTGGCAATTTTTATTGCCGCTCCGGTGATATGAGCATTGGCAACACAGGAGCCAACGTTCACTACCCCTCCCATGTCAAAAGCAGGGGGATATTTTTCATATACGGTCTTGCCATCGGCATCCTTCCACATACCGGCAACCATACTACTGCAGCCCGAAACAACCACGATGTACTTTCTCTTGGCAAATTCGTCCACCATCTCGGCGATGTCCCGAATGTCCGGAAAGTTCGAGCAGCCCACAATGGCAACCACGCCGGGGATTGTGCCCAGGGTTATGGGTGCCCCGACAGTCCGTATCTCTGTATCCATAATCGGACCACGCCCGGCTCTCACTTTCCACTTTTCCATGCTCGCTGCTACCTGCATTATCTTGAAGATGGGAATCTTGCGAGGACATTCCTGCTCGCACTTTCCACAGCCAACACAGAGATTGAATTGCTCCCTTATCAGATCAAATTTGCCCTTGGCGACCTCAGCTATACCAGCGCCAATGTTGAAAAGATTAGGGCATACCTGCTCACACATGCCACAGACATTACACTTTGTGGCCAGTTCCTTAGCCTCTTCCTCCGTCAGCCATTCCTTTCTCCTTTGAGGAGCAATTTCCATGGCAACCTTAGCCGCTACCTCAGCTGCCTTTCGAGGGTTAAGAATGGCAAAATGCTTCTTGTCATCTACCATCTGTCTGACTACCTCTGCAGTATCCATCTCAGAGGCATCTTCAAGTCCATACATAGCCTTATCCAGAGTAGCTATAAGCGCTGACCCGGCTTTAGATGCCTCTATGGGCATATCGGTCCTGATACATTGCTCATCGGTCATTATCACATCGGCAATGCCACTTCTGATGAAGAAAAGCTGGCGGGAAAAAGGACCAACAACTTTGGCTTTATCAGAATACCTGCTTGTCTCCAGAGCAGTGCAACAGACACCACAGAATTCAACCTGGTCATAGAGATTATTCTCTCGGAGGTAATCAATGACTACGGTGGAGGTGGCTGGATTATGCCCCACAAACAGGATTACCGGTTTGCTTTTGTCAACTGCCGCCCACCCCAAATCTATCAGGGGTGTATCAGCAACTGAAGTGGGGTAATTGAATCCCACTATCTGAGCAATATCAGCCACTTCCATGCCCACATGGTCCAGCATTCCAGCATGAAGAGCTTTCGATTCATAGTCCAGATAGCTGCCCTCCTGTCCCATTGCAGTGGAATCCAGGAGATGGGTGACCTCCTTGAAGACATATTCTATGGCTATGACAAGGTCACCTAAAGTCTCAGGCTTTAAACCTACAACTGTCCTTATGTGCGGTGCTTCAATATTGATTGATCCGCCTAAATCTATCTTCTTATCCGGACCGTGCTTTTCAATCAGAAATTCCAGGATATGCCCGGCATGAGCAGCATGAGCGGAACATCCCATCAAGCAAAGCAAGAGCACCCATCTTGCCTGCTGAGTAGCTATGTCAATACCACAACCTCCTCTCCTCGTCTCGGTGAGGTCACATTTGCCATAGGTACAGAAACAACATAAATCACAGAACGGCGCATAAAACGGCGCATATGTTTTCAATAACCTCATGTCCCAATTTCTAAGGTCGGGAATTTCAGGCATTGGGGTGGGACCGACTGGCTCCCAGGGAACCTCTGCTTTTATCTTCTTATGAATCTCTTCTAATTTTCGTGTTAGTTCTTTTACTTCTGCCATTTTCTTACCTCGCTTCTATCGTTTCTTTTATTAATTTCAAGGTCTCGGGATGCCTTAAGATAAGGATATTTGCCCCAGCCAGTAAAAGCGATAGCGCTGTCATTCCTTCCCAAAGCAACCCTTGTTTCTTGTTTTCCTTAGCCTGTTTTGTCTTCCAGCACTCCCCACCAAGATTGGCAACAATCGGCATCATGGTCATACTGTCTTTGGTCATAATCCCAATCTGTTTTACCCGCTCAACCAAAGAGAAACTATATTCCATGCCGTAGCCCAGCGCGGAAGTCAAGGGGTCGATCACAATCCTATCCGGAGGAAAGAACTTACTGAGCTTGACATTCAACTCCTTAAGCAAATTGATGTCTAAAGGAGTTTGGGCAATAGCTGTATGCCCATGGTCCAGAATTGCTTTGCCCACCGCTTCATAATTTTCCTTAAGCACAGGGCCTATAAGGAGATTCATACCATCGCATACTTCAGCAACCTTGGAGAGAACCTCAACATCCTTCTTTTCGTCCCCTGAGCCATAGACAATCAAAGGCACATTTATAGCTTCGGCTACTTCTTTAGCCAATGCCGCTGCTTTGTCAGCAGGAGCGTTCTTAACTGCCGGGTCGGTACTCATAAGGAAAAGTGAAACGGCATTCACACCAAAGCCCTGGCATTTCTTAGCCCAGCTAACCGGGTTGGAAATTACATCCTGAAAGGGCTCAACCAGATGCTCCGGCCAATCTTCCGGCTTCATATCAAGAACTTCCAAGGCAAACTTCGCTGGATTGGGATTTGAGCCCTGGTCAAAAAAATGAAGGGGAAGAATATTCTCTCCCCCAATTTTTAAGCTCTTATTTCCCTTCCCAATGGTTACCTCTCTAACTACACCATTATACGCTTCAACTGGTGCTTTATAGTCCATTCCTTATCCTCCTTAACTTTCAAGCCAGGCATTGGAGTATAAAGTCTCTGCCTTAAGAACCCTGGCTGTCTTAACATACTCAACTTGCTTTTGAGACAAAGCGGAGAGATTTATATCCTCCCCATCCATGGTCTTATAAATAAGCTCAACAATTTCCGGCATCCTTTCTCTAGCCAAGCTCATAAGTTCTTTATCCAAAGGGTCAGCGATGGCAGAATAAAGCCCATTTCTCCCTAGCATCATCAGATAAGTGCGGTTAATAAGCGGCCTGAGCTCGTCGGGCACGCCATTGGATGTATTGGAAAGCCCCACCGTCGATTTAATGCCGGGCAAAACATCCTCAAGTATCTTTATAAATTCCAAGTTGGCTACGGCGAACCTCTGGCCCTCGCCAGCGGTACTCACGGGAAGAAGTATAGGGTCAACCCAAATGTCCTCGTTGGGAATCCCCAACTCATTGGCATATGTCACTGTATCCATAATACTCTCTATCTTGGAATCAACATCAGGAGGCATCCCTTTATCTGTCATCACCGAAATCACTACATCACAGTTATATTTTTTGGCCAAGGGAAGCATTTGCTCTTTGGAGCTAGTCTTACCTGAAGCAGAGTTAAGTAGAGGTCTCTTCCGGCAAGCTTTCAGACCTGCCTCCATAGCTACCGGATTCATAGTATCTATGGACAACGGTAAATCGGTAACTCCTTGAATTGTGCTGACCAACCATTGCATGGTCTCTTCAGTGTCTTTTTTCATGGGGCCGACGTTTAAGTCAATATAATCGGCTCCAGCTTCAGTTTGGGTTTTAGCTAAATCCTGGATTACCTTGGCATTTCTCTCTCTTATTGCTGTGGAAACTGCCTGAGCTATGACATGTATATTCTCGCCAATAATGACCATATCGAGTACCTCCGATTTATTGGTTTGGGGTCTTGAATAAACTATCGCAATATAGCAAGGAAAAATCTGTTTGTCAAACCCCATTTATTATAGCAAATTTGGCATCCATATCCATTTCTTACTATTATCAAGCCAAGGAGCACAGAAGCGGGTTGCTAAACACATCCAATTAACGCCAATTTCAGCGCTTTGCTATAATTTTTGCGAATATTGAGAGCGGCCAGATAGCAAAATTCTGGCAATTACTTTTGAATAAATGGCTAAAGATTACTATGGAATCTTAGGCGTACCCAGGAACGCCTCAGATGAAGAGATTAAGAAGGCCTACCGGAAACTGGCCATGCAATATCATCCCGATCGCAATCCCGGGAAAGAGAAATGGGCTAACGAGAAATTCAAAGAGATAAACGAGGCTTATGGAGTCCTTGGTGACCCTCAAAAAAGAAAACAATATAACCAATTTGGCACTGTTGGTAATATAGGCGATATCTTCGGCAGTCCCTCCACTACAACCACTTTCGAGGAAATGATGAAGGACTTCGGCGGGGCTGGTCTGAGATTTGATTTCCTCGACGACATCTTTGGCGATTTCCTGCAGGGCAGAGGCTCTTCTTTCTCTTTTAGAAGCTTCGGCGCTGGGCCTGGGGGAGCGAGATTTGAAGTCTGGCCTGGGCGAGAAACCAATCTGAATGAAGTATTCGGCCAGGCTCGAAGACCCCGGAAAATTCATTATGATTATGAGCTTACAATTAGCCCAAAAGAGGCTTTGCACGGGGTGAAGAAAATATTAAAGAGGAAGGGGAAAAAACTGGAGGTGAAGATTCCTGCCGGGGTAAGAACCGGCAACGTAGTGAAATTGAAGAATGCTCGCCAGATAAGCGATGGCTCGCCCGGTGACATCTTGATTAAGGTTATAGTTAAATAAACCCAGAGCTTGCACCCAGTACATTCCTGCTAAGACTTAGTCTTCGTCCATTAAAAACCTTGATATACCTATCGATGAGAATAGATTGGATTTTAGCATCACCAATTAGTGATGTATAATACAGCTTTTGTATGATGCATAACCAGCCCCGTAGTAGGGTAGACTACAAATGGATTGCTCTTTCCAACACCACCCTGGGAATACTACTGGCCTTTGTCAACGGATCGAGCGTGCTCCTAGCCTTGCCGGTCATTTTCAGGGGTATTGGTATTGACCCTCTAGCCCCAAGTAGTTTCAACTACATGCTCTGGCTACTGATGGGATATATGCTGGTATCGGCTGTTTTTGTCGTTGCCTTCGGCCGCTTAGGAGACATGTTCGGACGAACCCGAATGTACACTCTCGGGTTTGCTATCTTCACTGTGGGATCCCTTCTGTGTGCCATCCCCTGGAGTACCGGACCGGCTGCAGCGCTTGAGCTAATCCTTTTCCGGGTCGTGCAAGGAATAGGCGGTGCCTTCTTATTTGCTAACTCGCCAGCCATTCTCACCGATGCCTTTCCCGAAAACCAGCGGGGCATGGCTATGGGTCTAAACCAGGTAGCTGGTATCGCCGGCTCTTTTTTGGGCATTCTAGTCGGTGGGCTTCTTTCTCAGATAGGTTGGCGATGGGTATTCCTCTTCAATGTGCCCATAGGTGCAATAGCAACTATCTGGGCACACCGGTCACTTCATGAGGTAGGTACCAAAAGAAGAGAGCCTATAGATTGGTTAGGAAACATCACCTTTGCCGCTGGCTTGACCATGGTTCTGGTGGGCATAATCTACGGCATCAATCCCAGCCCTACCTCCCCTATGAGCTGGACAACGCCCTTCGTACTAGGCATGATAGTCGGTGGTGTTGTCCTTTTGACGGCATTCGTCTTCATTGAACAACGTGTGCGAGCACCCATGTTCCGGATCAATTTGTTCCGCATTCGCGCCTTCGCTGCAGGAAATGTGGCCGGATTTCTAGCGTCTGTAGCCCGGGGTGGACTAATGCTTATGCTCACCATCTGGCTACAAGGCATCTGGCTGCCCCTTCACGGTTATGATTTCGAAGTAACACCTCTATGGGCAGGTATATATATGATACCTTCTAGTCTCGGCATCCTTGTAGCCGGACCACTTTCGGGTCGCCTATCCGACCGCTTCGGGGCACGCTATTTTGCTACCATTGCCATGATACTGATGGCAGTGGGCTTCGCACTGATGTTAGCCCTGCCGGTGAACTTCACCTATCATAAGTTCGCATTAGTAATCCTGCTGGATGGTATATCCATGGGGATGTTCATGGCACCCAACACCGCAGCGATCATGAATAGCCTTCCCCCTCAGCACCGTGGGGTAGGTTCTGGTATGCGGGCAACACTTATTAACGTGGGGAATCCGTTGTCCATGGCAATTATCTTCTCTCTGATGATTCTTGGGTTAAATGCATCCATGCCAGCAGCCCTATATAGTGGTCTCGTACAGAACGGTATACCTGCCCAGGTTGCGCAACACATAGCCAGCGCACCGCCTGTAGGCTATCTATTTGCCGCATTCCTAGGTTATAACCCGTTACGTACCCTCATTCCTTCAAATATACTTAACGCTCTGTCGCCGCAGCAGGCAGCAACCATCACATCTAGAGCCTTCTTTCCACAGCTCATCGACAATGCTTTCCACCACGGTCTTGTCGAGGTGCTAATCTTCTCTATTGCCATATGTCTCATCGCAGCTGGTGCATCTTGGGTTCGTGGTGGAAAGTACATATATCACGAGGAGGATAAACAGCAAGACTAAGCTGGAATTCTGAGAATGATGTAACTCATGAGGAGGTGGTTAAGATGAAGAAGACTTCGCCTTTCGTAATTACAATTAGTCGCCAAAAAGGGAGTGGAGGGGCATATTTGGGCAAGCGGCTGGCATCTCGTCTGAATGTTTTGTATTTGGACCGTGAAATCGTGAGCCAGGCTGCCAAGGAGCTCAAAACGCCGGTAGAGTTTTTAGAGGCTCGTGATGAGAAACTGACTCCATTCTGGCGGTCGCTATTAGAATCGTACGCCTATATCACTCCTACGTCATATTTACCGCCTCCGTTACATATGCCGACTGATCGAGAACTCTACAGCACCGAGTCAAACATTATCACACGAATTGCTCAGCAGCGCTCGGCAGTCATTGTCGGGCGTGGTGGCTATTATGTGCTGCACCAACATCCACGATGCCTAAGTATTCTTTTACATGCTGACATTACCTTCCGCCAACGGCGGGTGCAGGAACTATATAATGTGTCGGCAAAAGAAGCGCTTAAGCTAATAAAATCCATTGATAAGGAACGGGAGCATTATCTCCGGTCACTTACTGGACAAAACTGTATGGATGCGCGACATTATCATCTCTCTATTGATACAAGCGCAGTGGGGCTCGAGGCAGCTGAGGAGATAATTTTGGCCACTCTTCGTGCCAGATTCAGCGACATTGAGCCTGCATGAAGTACCATTATTTGCCTAGATGTTAATCTCACAATAAGATGAAAAAAACAAGAGTAAGCTTCCCCTCCGGTGAGCTTCTTCTAGAAGGAATATTGGCTATACCCAAAGGTACCGGACCTTTCCCGGCAGTGATAGTTTGCCATCCTCATCCCCTTTACGGCGGCAGCATGGATAACAATGTGGTCTATAGCCTCTCCGAGACATTGACACAAGTCTCGCTCGTTTCATTCAAGTTTAACTTTCGCGGAGTGGGTGGGAGCCAAGGGGAGTTTGGTCAGGGGATAGGTGAGCAAGAAGATGTGGAAGCCGCCATTTCTTTTATAAGCACGGTAAAGACAGTTGATTCTAAGAGAATCGGTATCGCTGGTTATTCGGCTGGCGCTGGATTTGCTCTTCCCGTTGGCTGTAAGAATGCTCGAATTAAGGCACTGGCAGCCGTCTCGCCTCCACTCGCTATGTTCGATTTTGATTTTCTCAAAGATTGCACAAAGCCAAAACTTTTTATCTCGGGAAGCAGAGATAATTTTACACCCATCGACCGGTTCCTTGGCTTTTGCCAGAATCTGCCTGAGCCCAAAGAGTGCCAAAGCATTGAAGGTGCAGACCACTTCTGGTGGGGATATGAATCTATCTTGGCTGCTGAAGTGACTGCCTTCTTTACCAAAGTATTATAGGGTCAACTTAATTTCAGGTGAGCCGTGACCTTAAGAAACAAACTCCAGTATTTCTCTGAATGCTTTCTCCTGCATTCCCAAATATTCATCATACCCCTCTAAATTAAGCTTCCCGGCCAGTATAAGTTTACCGATAGGCCTATCTATAACACTGGCTAAAATGTAGTTACTCGTAGAGTCCATTAACCTCAGTGCCCATAGCTCCCTCTCCGTAGGCGGCTCCATTATCTTCAGCTCTTCAGCCACCTTCAAATCCCAGGGAAAACTCTTCCTGACCTCTTCAATGTTTTTCTCATCCTGCCAGGGGAATACCTCAGCTAAATACAGCTCATGGGTCTCGGAGTCGAATCTGAAGACTCCTCTGTTAGTAGCTACAGCAGAAGGCCCTCCTCCCACCAGGTTCGCCTTCTTTCGAGCATCACGACTGCCATCGAGGAAACCTAGCTCAGTCATATAATCAACTTTCTTCACCCATTGCCGGGGATTAAACTCCGCAGTGTAAACCACTCTCCCCGCAGACGATGCTATATCGCCTCCACCGCCACTGCCATTCATTTTCAATTGTTTTCCAGTTATATAGCTGACATTCACATTCCCATACTTATCCATCTGGGCAAATCCCAGATAAGCTACATCAATGAAGCCCGATTGCTGGTCTATGAACACCTCAGGAAGACTCTGATGGCACATAGCCATTGTGCCTGCCGCGTTATCGGCCGGACTGATTAAGACAGCAACGCTGGGGAACCCAATATAGCCAGCCTCGGCCACTAGTATGACATTTGGCGTATGCACCAGTTTCGCTACGGCACCGGCCAGGTCGGAAATGCCGATGCCCACAAACACAACCTCCCGGTCCCTTATTTCCCTGGACCCGGCGCAACAGACAAGCTCAGGAGGTGTATATTTTCTCTTCATTACTTCAAGTTGCTCCGACGTATATTTCTCCCTGGTAGTATACAATTGTCCCATTTTCATACTCCTTCTATAGTTTTCATCAGGATCCCTCACGCAGGTATCCTGTTCAGTTTATGCTCCGATTTAGCTAGCCTATCCAGTTTTTCCCAGCCTAACTTATCGCAATACTCGAAGTGGTTTTTGCAGCCAAAGACCCATTCATCAAGCCATTTCAAGGCTCCGTCACGACTCTGCCTCTGCAACAAGAGAGATATGAAGTTCATGCTGTCCACTGTGTAGCATCCAAAACAACCTGTGGGATGGCAATTAAAAGGCAGGTGGACAACGGCATCAGTACAATAGGCTGGTATTACCGTCAGCCCCGGGTTCTCATATATCATTTCGGTGGGGACAAGTTCTTCGGTAAGCAGGACTACATACTTGGCAGCCCTGGATTTCCAGTAATCCACTCCCTTAAACCCCCATATCTGACCGTTACCCCTCCGGTCTGCTCGCTGAACTGATATGAAGGCAACATCTGGTTTGTAAGCTGGGATAAGGATGAGTGGCTTGTTCTCATAGGGGTCATTTATCTCCTTGATTTCCTTATTGTATTTGGGGATATCGGAGCCAATCGAAGAGCGGCAGGGCATGAACGGGACATTGAATGCCCCGGCTACGAATCGTAATGCAACTTGAAAATTCGTCCAGTCCACTATCTTCAACGGAGGCACATCAGATTTGATTTTATCCTTGGGTGTAGCCAGAACGCCACCCGCTTCAACCGGGCGTGGCAAACCTTCCTTGAGACCGCGCTCCAGGGCGGGCGTGCCTGAAATACCACCTACCTGGCGTGTTATAGCATAGGCTGTGTCTATCCTGTCCAGTATCCCCAGTTCTACCAGTAAATCTATACCTTCAAAAGTGCCACTCTCGTCTATCAGAGATAAGTTCTTCTTTCCCTGACGTGCTATCTCTCTCATGACGGATTCAGGTTGCCGCCACATAACAAAACCCCCCATGCAGAATGAATCACCATCATGGAGAAATGTTTCTACCGCTTCCTTCTCCGTCATCACTTTGTTCAATCTTTTTTTATAATCTGTGTCCTTGGCCCTCTCTTCATAATCTATTGTCTTCAGCCCTTTTACTGCCATTTTCATACTACCTCCTGCTTTTTAGTAACTGCTCAAAATCCTGACATCTTTGATGGTCCTAAACTGGGATTTTTCATTTTCAATTGTGGTGCTCATTATCACAGATGCAGCACATCTTCCAGGATACAAGCGGAGTCATACACAAAGCTAGGACACTTGTTTTCAAAGACCTTATTTTTTCTCGCTAACTTAGATTCAGCGGAATCGCTTAAGTCATAACCGATCAACTCCCGACACTCAATAGAACCATGAAGTGCTGTGAACTTATCAATAAATTCCTTTACTAACTTGTGGGTTTTTTGTCGAGACTCTTCATCGGCCACATCCGCCTGACCATGCTTCAAACCAATCACCATTATTGCTCCGGTTACAGCTCCGCAGGTTCTGCCTGTACGTCCTATTCCACCACCGAAACCGCAGGCAATCTTCAAAGCCAGTGCTTTTTCCAAACCAAGCTGTTCGCTATATGTTGATAATACTGCGGGAGCACAAGAAAAACCTTTTCCAAATTGCTTTTTTGCTTTCTCTGCTTTACTCAATTCTTTTTCCTCCGATCATATGAATGTAATAGTTCTTTATCTCCATCATATCTTTAAAAGCTTCACGGTGTAAAGACCATTTTTAAATTCGCCACACACAAGAAGGTCAGATACAATTTGGCTTTTTGTTACTAAAAGGGTTGACAGTTTACTAACATCATGGCACATTATTAATTATTCTCGTTGAGATTAGAGAATCCATAACTTTCCACAGTTGAACGGGAGGTATGACATGAAGATAAGGGATTTGTTGAAAATCAAAGGTCGCTCAGTAATTACCATCGGGCCAAATGAAACCGTTGCCGCAGCTATTCAGAAATTAGTCGATTATGACCGTGGTTCAATTCCTATCTGTAATGAGAAGGGCGAGCTTGTGGGGATTATTACTGAAAGAGACATAATAAGAAAGTGCTTTGCGCGTATTGGCGCCCTGACCAGCATCAAAATTGCAGACGTGATGACCGAGAGAGTAGCTATAGGCGCTCCTGAGGACGATTTGGACTATGCCATCAGCGTTATGAAGCAGAAGAGAATCAGGCACCTTCCTATCATAGACCAACAGAAAGTGGTAGGCATGATTTCAATGCGAGATTTACTTGAGGTGCAGTTGAGTGAGGCCAACGCAGAGATCCGTTATGCCAGACTACTGCCTAGACCATCACGACGACCTGTCGTCTAGCACTATCTATCTTATTGCTGCCATAGTTAACCACACAATTTGACGAAATGTGCGATTTTCCCAGTCTCTTTTAAGCACTAAGAGTATTTCTCGTAGCCTCGCTAGCCAGAGACAACAAAGTTAACAATGCGATGAATTGCTGCTCACCAAAGGTATATAATAAGAGTGTATGTTATCGCGAGAAGCTACCAACCTATATTGGAAATGCTTATGACTGATCATGAGATAATACATATCGCAGTAGCTTCTCCGGCCAACCTCGATACAAACCTCGTAAGAAATGTGGCAACTCTCATCAACAAGAGTCATTCCCAAACACGCCTTCTTCTGGCCGGTGAGTTGCCTCAAATCATTGCTCACTACGACAGCATACAAATAGCAGAATCCATAATTCATAATCTGCGAGACCTTGGTCTTGTTGCAATTGCGTGTAGGGATTCTGAACTCCGTCATTTTCCACAAACCTTTAAGGCACAAACCCTAGAGTTCAAAGAGAAAGGAGTTCTATTCCGAGACAGCGCTGGTCGCGAGAAAAGGATAGTAGAAAGCAATGTCTTTTTGGTTCTTGTGGGGAGGATAGAAACTTCCGCGGAGGCAGAGCCTACAAAGCAGAAGACTAAGTTTAGTTTGTCCAGGACATTGCTCATGGGCGGCATACCCGTCTGGCGAAGAGTTGATGAGAAAACCACACCTCACTCTGCTCAGGCTGAGTGTTTTGCCAGGCTCTACGAACGAAAATCGCCAGATCCTAGCGTAGACATCCTTCAACACCACATGAATTATTCGTTCTTAGGAGCAAAGATAGCTGCGTCTTCTTTCACAAACTTTGGTACCGTTGTTCTGAGACTACGAGAGGTATTCCCGCAGGCGATTTTTGATAACAGGCTAGCGAAACCTTCCGCGCCAACCACATCTTCTAGCCAAGTTTGGGAAAGCATTGAGATAAACTGCAAGTTGATTTACTTATTCCGCGTAGTGACCAGTGGTCAGCTTGGGTAATTCATAGGATAACAGAATGGCTTTCTGTGACCATAGCTATTGAGAACGATTCAAGCATTTTTGAAAGTGGCAGCCTGTCACTCATAGCAGCGGCTCATGCGCGCTTTCTTCTTCTCCTCATCACACTCAACAGCACGACGACAACGACTACGCCAGCAAGAGAAATAAGAACAATAGCCGTGGTTGACAACCCTGATGGTTGTTGGACTGTCACCGTGGCTCTCACGGTGTCGGCGGTATAGGAATTACCTAAGGAATCCCAGTATTGGACTTCCACCTCAAGTATGTAGGGTTTGGGCACAGCATCAGCATCGACTCTTATCCTGAACTTGGCTAAGTCACTTCCGCCAGGTTGGAGTGTCCCGATGTAGGCGGTATCATCAGTGGTTGAAAAAGGAGCAGTGGCAAACGGATTGACAATATTGATTCTAGCGACGGCGTCTTTTGCCTCATAGTCGCCGGCATTCACAATAGGAATGGTGATAATCCTCTCAGACCCCGGAGTAAGCCTGCCATCTACTTGGATAGTCTGAACCTCAAAGTTCAACTTGCCCTCTACCATTACACCTACGGTCAGCAGCGACTGTCTTGGCACATCCCTGTCATCTTTGTATTTGATTAGGATGCCGACAGAAGAATCCTTAGCAATCGCATCTTTTGAGACCGCCACCTTGAACTGGGTAGTGACCGAACTATTTCCAGACATATCCCCCAGAAAACTGGCCGGGCCGATAGGGGAAATACTAGTTCCCTGGGATATTTCGGCAGTAACACCATATGCCTCACTGGCTCCATTGTTCTGGATGTCTACAGTAATAGTTCCTGTTGCTCCAGCTCTGACTCCCTCCGTCAGTGTGACTACTGCCGAGAAATAAGTACCGACGACCGTTATCGATATCTGCACTTGTTGCACTCTATTGCCCCAGTGAAAATCAAACTGGGGCGATGCCCCGCCAGGATTGAGCCAATCAACATCGCTGAGATACTGGTACTCCAGTTTCAGGTTAAGTTCATAAGTGCCAGGCTGGACGTCTTTATGGATATAGAGCTGGAAGGTAAGTGGTTGCGTAGTAGACATGCCCCTAGACAGTGTGCCAATGAAGGCTGCTCCACTTATGACTTCAATTGAAGACGACCCGGATGTCAGATTGGCAGTGACACCTACAGCGGTTGTGCACGGTGGCACCAGAGCGACACCCGTAGCGGTGAGATAGCCCAGTGCCATGACCTGGTCTGCTGGGTCTTCGACATCTCCCGAAAAAGTTCCTGTATTCTGAATCATTATCTGGATGGCTCCGACCTGCCCCACCGTGAGTTCCTGGCTCCCCACCACTGTCACTTCCAAATCAGGTTTCCCAGCTACCGAGGCTAGTACGGGCACAGCAGTTCCCACAATCGAGGCAAGCAAAGCCACTACCACCAAGATTATCAACCAAAAACGCATTTTATTAATCACTTGTCCCTCCGTATTTCTTGGAATCATTAAATAATTAGCTTTCTTTCATCTGGTGATAGCCCTGTTAAAAACGGGTATGGCGATCACCGTGAATATCACACCAAAGCCAACCATCACCCAGACTTCGGTCATCATGCCCGATATGCCTGTGCCCAGCACAACACACTTCCGCAGCGCTTCCACGGCGTAGGTTAGAGGCAGTGCTTTTGAAATCCACTGCATCACTACTGGCATTTGCTGGATGGGGAAGAGCGCGCCGGAAAGAAAAAGCATCGGAAAGGTCAGGGTCATCATAATTGTCATGGCGGTTTCCTGCTGTGAAGCCAGCGCCGATATCATGACGCCAATGCCAATAAAGGAAAAAACCGTCAGCAGCAGGAGCAGTGCAAGAAGGCCATAACTGCCGTGAACTACCACGCCAAAAAGCACCACAGTGAGAATCAATGCAAGTAGTGCCTGTAAAAGTCCGCGTACCACCTGGGCAAAGCTCTTACCCAGTATGATTGATAGCCGGCTGATGGGAGCCGATATGATGCCATCGAGTGTGCCCAGTTCCCGCTCTCTTGATATCGAGCCTGCCAATCCGGTCATCGCCGCAAACATAATCGTCATCGCCATAATGCCGGGAGCCACGAACTCGAAGTAGTTAGGCGTCCCAGCGACGATGCCTTCCGTCTCAACGGTGAAGGGCACAACTAATTGCTGAGGGTTGGGAAAATTTGGTACCAGTGCCGCCACCTTCTGGACAATCAGTTGGCTTGCCATCGCCGACATAAGCCCATTAATTGTGCCAGTAATGCCGGCCGATACTTGCGGATTGGACTGGTCGGTTATAAGTATCACCGAAGCCTGTTCACCCGCCGAGATTTTGGCTGAAAAATCCGCTGGGATAATAAGAGCACCACTAATTGTTTGGTATTTGATTTGGTCTACAGCGGTCCCCTTGCTGTTCAAATAGGTAATGGCAAATATTCGCTCATCCTGGCTCCGGCTCATTTGTTGCAGCGCCAATACTACTTGGCCACCCATCGATCCCTCATCAAGATTGACCACGCCAAAAGAGACGTTCTTTAAAACATTCTGCGAGGGAAAGATGAAACCCACCATCAGCATCATGAAGATGGGCATAATAACAAAGGAGATAAGCATCATGCGATCGCGGGCGAAAACTAACAGGTCCTTTATCCCGAGGCGAAGGCTGTGCATAATCAGACCTTTTAAATTTCCCAACATACCAGTCATCCTTTCTTACCTCACTCTGGAGGCTCCGCGCCAACGGTGCCCCCCGACTGAAGGAACATTTGCAGCTACTTTATCTCTCATCTCTCGCCCCGTGACATGGAGAAAGACATCCTCCATAGTAGGTAGTACGGTGTTAATGGCGCGGACATTTGCTCCCATAGCGCTGAGAGCACTCAGAATCGGGGCAATATTATCGGTGTTACGTGTATGAATTCTGACGCGGTAGGTATCCGATCGTGTGACCGAAGCTATTGATTCCACACTCTTAAGCTGGGAGAGCATCGGTTCATTGAAGTTCGCTACTTCCACATCTATCACAGCGGTATTATCAGCAGAGAGGAGTTTCTTCAGGTTTGTCGTCGTGTCCAAAGCCACTATCTTAGCTTGGTCAATAATGGCTATCTGCCGGCACAGGGTCTCAGCCTCAACCATATCGTGGGTAGTCAGTACAATGGTCATGCCTTCCCCTTTCAACTCCCTAATAAATTCATGTATTGCATGCGTCGTCTGCGGGTCCAGACCGAGAGTGGGCTCGTCCAGGAAGAGCACATCGGGATGGTGGAGCAGAGCGCGGGCAACGTTAATTCTTTGCTTCATACCTGTTGAGAACGTGCCTACACGATGTTTACGCCATGCTTCCATATGAAGGCTGTCAAGCCACTTATCTATAGCCTGTTTGATTTGCTCTTCGGGTAAATTATTCAACCTGCCGAAAAGACTGAGATTCTCTTCAGCAGTTAGCTGGTCATAAAGGATAATCTTTTCGGCGACTAGACCAATGTGCCGTCTGACCTGGTCCTGTTCCTTGACTATGTCAAAACCAGCCACCCGAGCATTGCCCTCAGTGGGACGCAGCAACGTACAGAACATCCGTATTGCAGTTGATTTACCGGCTCCGTTAGGACCAAGGAATCCGAATACCATCCCTTCTCCAACTGTAAATGAGATATGGTCTACAGCTGTGAAATCGCCAAAGCGCCTGGTCAACCCTTCAGTTTCAATCATGTTCATTTTTGATTTGTCCTTTATAGGTCTCCGCTGCTCTGATAAATGCCGAAAGTCCCTTTGCGAGAGCAGAAAGCTCCTCTAGATTGAGAAGAGACAGGATTTGGGTCATGTGCTTGATTCCAACCTCCTTAAGGTTAGACACAAGAGCTTTTCCCTTGTCTGTTGCCTGCAGTGTCATCTCGCGGCGGTCTTCTGGATTTTGTGTTCGACTGACCAGCCCCTGTTCTACCAGGTGGTCAACAATGCCCGTTACGTTGGAGGGGGTCACTCCCAGAGCCTCTGCCAGTTTCCTGAAATTGGTGCTTCCTTTGCTAGCAATTAAAAACAGACTCCTGAGCTGTGTTAGGGTAAGTCCTGAATCAATCCAGATAATCTGGGCATGTTGTCCTATAATGCGGCCAACCTGCCGCTCCAACTCAACTATTTCCTGAATCAATTGTGACTTGCCCATACTCAGCCTCCCGGTTTTTTGGAGAGTGTATTATTAAACATTTGGTTAACCATAAACCTAGTGTTGATAGTTTAATTTATATTAACTATTTTTGTCAAGTCATCGGAAGAATAGCAAAGTAGAAGGAAACTTGTTGTGTATCATGACGATTTGCGACCTGCAATGCCGTCATCGCCTTCCTTGATGACATTTGCACAGAACATCTGGGGTGACAAGACCATAGCCTGCCAGCACACATCTAACATGTAATTGACTGTCCTCCGTTCAGATGTTATCATTTTCCTATATGCCTGTTAATTACTTGGGCTACTCCAAGGTATGTTTGCCTTATCCCACAATCTAGACAACAGGCGAAGGTATAAAAGGAGGATATCTATGAAAATATTGAGAGGTAGAACTCTGCTGCATTTATTGCTCGTTCTGGTCATCTCGCTTCTGACCGTCGCTGGATGCAACAACGCATCAGCGGCGCCGACTATTCCACCAGTAGAGAGTTTTGTCATCCCTTTTGAAGACTTCGAGAACACTGGGACGGGCGGTTTAATCTGTCTCGACACAGGCAATCAATCAAACTGGAACTATGCAGTGGGCACCGTATTAACATGGGGTGTAATTCTCGTAACAAAACTCGCGGTGCCGGTAGCAGCATTTCGTGCATCCTTCCAGCATACCCCGGTGCAGCAGGATGATGGCTCATGGATCTGGTCATATTCGGTAAACATTGGCAACGCTACATACACCGCCAAGCTGCACGGACAGTTTATCACTGAGGCAGTCAGCTGGAATATGAGCATATCGAAAGAAGGCGAGTATGCGGACTTTCTGTGGTATTATGGCGAAAATGACCTCCCCGCAACCGAGGGCTGGTGGATTCTCAGGGAGAGCCCTTCTGTCCCAACCGACCTGTTGCGAATAGACTGGTCCCGCAATATCTCCGCAGGCACATACGCTGTCAGATACACAAACATAGTCCCCGGTGATTCGAATAACGGAGGCTATATCGATACCCAGTATACCAAAGGTGTTCCTTATAACCACATCTGGGATTTATACAACAAGGTCGCGGACAATCACACATATATCGAGTGGAGCAGCACTACCGGAGAAGGGCGGGTCAAGAACTCCAATCACTTCGGCGATGACAACTGGCATTGCTGGAACAGCACCCGAACGAACGTTACCTGCCCGTGATAGCCAGCGGATAAAATACACAAAACTCTGCTGTCCGGATCCTAGGGGTGCCTTTTCGATCAACAGAGCTGGGTCCGGAGAGTAGCTGCTTTGTTCAAACGCACCGGATTGGTGCCTATTTTTTGCCTTTTATCCTGGCGTAGATCGCTACAAGAATAACTGCTACGACTATCGAAACGACGAATCCAATCCACCAAAAGGCGTACCAGCCGGTCCAAGTCCCTATCCCTCCCGCTATGAAAGCCGCAAGGGCACCAATAAGAATAGTCATGAGCCAGCCCATATTCTCTCTGCCCGGATGAATCAACCTCGCGAGAATACCAACGACTATGCCAATCAAGAGATACCAAAGAACGATCATTCCTTTACCTCCTTATACTATATTGTAGCTTGACCGACAGTATACTCTTATTTTAAAGCTTCTTGCAAGATGTTCTTAACTACGTCGGGAATTCCGGGGACGCCATACCAATCAAGCCTACTGCAAATTAGGTATTATGTCACGAAATACCGCTCATCTTTTCTATGCTTCAGGGGTGCAGTACATTTTTTCCTAGACAAGAGTATAATTCAGGGTTGAATTTATTCCTGTCTAAAGTGAAAGGAGATTGCTATGTCTAACGTTTATGAGAGACTTCGTGAAAGATTGGATATGTTTCCCCAGGGATTCCCTAAAACTGAAAGCGGCGTGGAACTGGAGATACTGCAGCATCTCTTTACTCCAAATGAAGCCGAGATAATGTTGCACTTGCGACCGTTTCCAGAAAACGTAGCGGCTATAGCAGAGAGGGCAGGGAAGGATAAAACTGAACTTGGAGAAACCCTGTACAAGATGTCTAGAAGGGGATTAATAATGCGTTATACAGCGCCTGACAACGAGGTTTACTACGCCCTGATACCCTGGGTGGTCGGAATCTGGGAGCTCCAGTTGAATAGCCTGACCCAGGAAAACATCAAACTTTACGAGAAGTATTTCGAAGAGGGAATGGTACCTGCACAGCGAAACCGAAAAACAGGGGGATTTCGCGTTATCCCTGTTGAGCAAGAAATAGAAGGGAGCACCGAGATTCAGCCCTACGAAAAGGTGTCACAGATTATCGAATCACATACCAGGTTTGCCGTTGCCGACTGCATTTGCCGGAAAGAAAGTAGAATGCTTGGAAAGGGGTGTGACAAGCTGCTGGAGGCTTGTATGAGTTTCGGAGCATCAGCGGATTTCTACATTGAAAATGGAATCGGCCGGGAAATTTCCAAAGAGGAGGCCAAGAAGATACTGCTGAAAGCTGAGGAGGATGGCCTGATTCACTGCTCCACAAACAGCGCGGGCAACAAGGCATTCATATGCAACTGCTGTGGCTGCTGTTGTAAGTCTTTAGCACACGTCACGAAATACGGTAATCTCCAAGCCATAGTAAGGTCAAACTACTATGCCACAAAAGACCAGGAGACCTGTATCACCTGCGGTACCTGCGTGGAGCGATGCCAGGTAAATGCCATCCGAAGTGAAAACGACCACACCATCATCGACAGGAATAAATGCATTGGCTGTGGGCTCTGTGCATCTACGTGTCCCACGGGGTCCATCACCATGGTGCGCAAATCGCCTCAAGAAGCTTCTCCCATTTTCTCAGGTGGTAAAGCATTGTTGCAGGCAATGGGAAGGGAAACGGGCAAGGTATATCCTTTCGAATAAGATTAGAGACCCGCTACAAATCAGGTATTATGACCCCAGAATACCATGGCAAAATGAACAATCCGACGAAATGTGTCTGACAGCCAATTTGGCACCCCGGGAGTCTTTAGCGCTATGGAGTGGTTTTTCTACTAGGCTCTACCCAGGCGCCTGTCTTTACCCACTGACTCAACGCCTGGTTAGCCTTTTCCACAAATGATTCCTTATCTGTGGGGGTGATCGCGATGCTCATTCCTTTCTTTATCACTATTTCTACATAACTCCTGGTTATCGTGGTGGTAAAATGGATATTGAAAGACATCCTGCTTGTGACTCTTACAGCCTCTATGTTCTGAAATCCAACTTTGACTGAGAATGGCCCACCTAGCACTATGCGTAAATGATTTTCATATACTTGATATTCGCGAGGTAATACAAACCAAAATATCAGTCCAATTACGAAAACCTCAGGTAATAAGACTAGACTACCGAGAGCGTCACCCGTGGACCATAAATAAATACTCGACGCCAGCAATACCACGGGTATTATCAGAATAAGCTTCATAAGAAGCCCATATTTAGGCTTATCTTGATAGAGCAGAACACTTTGCGAATAGTCCATGCGAACGGATTGTAACACGTCGACAGTTCTTCTCTCTATTTGGACTTAAATGGAGTGCCAATCAGTCTGAAATACATCACAACGCGATTGCGGTAACGTGTTATACCAGGGTTACTTCTGAGCTCGACGACGAAGTTTGCGGCAAACTGCTTCGATGCATGCCAGTGCTTCGTCAATATCTGAGGATGAGACCATGCGGTGAGTAACCGCACGGAACGGACGTCCATCACGTAAGCCTATCTTCACCCCTGCTTTCTCAAGGCCTTCCACAAACTCGACGAAGGACAACTCGGGAGAGAGATGGAACATCACGATGTTCGTCGGTATTTTATTCTGAGCCAGCGTTATCCCTTTGACGCTTGCGAGTCCTTGGGCCAGACGTCTGGCATTGGCGTGGTCTTCAGCCAGGCGGTCTATCATTGTTTCCAGTGCCACGATGCCGGCAGCAGCAATAACCCCCGCCTGCCGCATGCCCCCACCCAGCATCTTACGAAACTTGCGGGCTCGCTCAATAAAATCTTTGTTCCCGCACAGCAACGATCCCACCGGCGCACTCAGTCCCTTCGAAAGGCATAGTGCTACTGAATCAACATTTTGGGCCAGTGCACACGCCGGTACGTCCAGAGCAATTGCGGCATTGAAAATGCGGGCGCCATCCAGATGTACCTTTAGCCCACGTGTGTGGGCTAGATTACAGACTTCGTCTGTATAGTCTGTGGTCAGGACGGCACCGCCACAGCGATTATGGGTATTCTCGAGACAGAGGAGCGTGGTCTCCGGGTAGTGGATATCCTTGCTCCGGATTGCTCGATCAATATCACCCGGATTGAGACATCCACAACTATCAGTGGACACGGTGTGCATAATTACACCGCCCAGGGCAGCAGCGCCACCTACTTCGTACCAGAAAATGTGTGACTCATCTCCCACGATGATTTCGTCGCCATGCCTGGTATGAGTGAGCACGGCAATAAGATTACTCTGGGTGCCGGAGGTAGTGAACAGTGCGGCTTCCTTGCCCATCATCCTTGCCGCCATGGCCTCAAGACGGTTGACCGTGGGGTCTTCACGATAAACATCGTCGCCCACCTCCGCCTCAAACATTGCCTGCCGCATCTCAGGTGTGGGATGAGTCACAGTGTCGCTGCGCAAATCAATCACTTTCATCTTTCATTGCCTCATGTTCCTACCAGGTCCATTGACGGATAACCACCCACTTTTTGAGCCTTTTCAAATAGAAGCTTAGCCACAGCTATGTCTTCGACGGCAATTCCCGTCGAATCGAATACAGTGATAGCCTTGTTATCTGGTCTTCCTTTCTTCTTGCCCACAACTAATTCGGCGAGTGTTCCATAGATTTCACCAATACTATAGACACCTTTCTGAATAGGTACGTTAATCTCTCCGCTACTGCTTGCCTGTTTCACGTCATCGACAACAACGATAGCTTCCTTCAATATCGAGGGTTCCAGCTCCTGCTTACCTGGCGCATCAGCGCCGACGGCATTTATATGAGTCCCGGCGGCTATCCACTCTTTCTTGACAATAGGGCTGCGAGAAGGGGTTAAAGTGCATATGATATCTGATGCCACCGCCTCTTGAATGGAACAGTCTTTAATCGGAAACTGCGAGAAGGAATGCATTAGCTTATCCACCGCAGCTTGGGAAACATCGAAGGCATTTATCGAGATGGGGTTAAACAATTCGGCATGAGCCAGTATCTGCGTGTGTGCTTGAAAGCCGGCACCGATAATTCCAATTGTATGCGCATTTCGTCGCGCTAGATACTTCGAGGCGATAGCCGCTGCCGCACCAGTTCGGTAAGCCGTGATTTCAGTAGCGTCCATTATTGCCAGGGGATACCCTGTTTCCGGGTCATTATAAATCAGGATAGCCATAATCGAAGGTAGCCCACGAGACGGGTTTTGAGGGTGTACGTTTACCCATTTCATGCCCGCACATCCCGGCAAGGCAGCAGGCATTGCCCTGAAATCACCATGTTCAACCGCCAGGTATACTTTGGGCGGCATTTTTCCCCTGCCTTCGCCGCACATTCTGAGAGCCTCTTCCACCACAGTAATAACATCCGCCATCCTAATCAGGGTTTTAACGGCGTTTCTATCTAATAAGAGCGTAGGCATAAATTAGTAAATCCGCTGGCTATTATGGAAAATTTCCTACTGAATTTACTCCATTTTAACAGCACGGTCAAGACGCAAATTGCTCCCTATCTGTTCGTCACTTGTGATTCCGATGGGCGCTTTTAAGCGCTAAGGAGTGAATTCGGTTCCGCCTCCGATAATCTGGCTCAGGAAAACGACGAAACCATGAATTCTCGTTGCAGTTCCTTGCCAGTCACCTCGCGAGATAAGTTACCTCCATATATATTCATGTTGCCTCCCTTTGGCGGTAACAGAGCTTTCTTGGCCTGTTGTTGGGCACCAGCGCCAAACCACAACAGCCCTCTGGAGTAACGAATATATCCTGTGTGTCTCAGGTAGAAATAAATGAGCAGGAGTCTAATACCTACTCTGTCTTCCTCTACTAGGTCCACCGCCTTTTCTGTTGCCGTAAGACCCACCACCTCTATTGTCAGAAGGTGGGCGAGCCGCGTTAACATTAAGCGTCTGGTCCTTCAGCATTTTCCCATTGAGGCCGGCAATTGCGGCTTGACCTTCAGATACCACTGCCATTTCAACAAATCCGAATCCCCTGGGTTGCCCGCTGTACTTGTCTTTTACAATGCTTACAGACGTCACTTCTCCAAAAGTCGCAAACTCCTCACGTAATTCCTGTTCAGTTACCTCACGGGGTAAGTTACCGACATAAATCTTCATACCAGTGTTCCTCCTTTAGTTTAATCTCGTAATCCTTGCATAGAAAATGGCGGTGGGACTTTGTCTCGCGCAGAATTCCACTCATTTTCATCATACCTTGAAGGCGACACAGTAAGGAATCTTGGGATTCACCTTCATGTGTCGAAACTCATATTGAGATGATATATCGCCACATTTTATAAACATACACGGGCCAGGTATCCCCGGCCCGTGTATGTCCTGTGGTCAAACCAGCATTATCTACTCAGTCTGACTTTACTGTAGCAATCGCTACAATAGACCGGCCTGCCATTGGTAGGCTCAAAAGGCACTTGGGTCTCTTTGCCGCACTCGGCGCATATGGCAGAAAACATTTGGCGTGGGAGCCCGTAGCTGTTACCACCATTTCCATTCCGCTCTGTCTTCCTTGTCTGGCGGCATGACGGACAGCGCTTGGGCTCATTAGTATAGCCCTTGGATTGAAAGAACTCTTGTTCCCCAGCGGTGAAGCTGAAGTCAGTCCCACAATCGGCACACTGAATCGTTTTGTCTTGAAAACTCATTGGATGACCTCCTTTCTCAAAAATTTTAGTTAGAGCCTGGGTCATCCAATACTTGATATGAATCTTATAGAATCCTAAGAAGCTTGTAATAACCTAAACTTAAACCACTAAAATACATCATACACCCATTATTAAGATTGTCAAGTCCCGCCATGGGATATCGAATTCCAAGGACACCATACCAATCAGGCCTACTACAAATCAGATATTATGTCCCCACAATACTTGTAGGATCTACCACAAGTCCATGATTAGTCTGCATCCGATTTAAGAGCCGTCAGCGCGACATACACCACCGGTGGTTTTCTCGATGTATCTCGTTTGAGCGTAAATGTTTCTGGATATTTTTTAATGAGAGACTGTAAACGTTGATGACCATAAGTACGGGGATCAAATGCCGGATCCAATTGGCGAAGAACGATGCCCAATGCCGCCAGATGAATCCATTCCTCTTCTTTCGCAGCTAGATTGAATCCTTCGAGAAGAAGGTTTAAAGGGTCAGATACATCAGACTTCTCTTCCTTTGCTGCTTTCCTGCCTATTTCCTCGGGTCCAATTAGATTTTCACAGTAGATGAACTGGTTGCAGGCGTTGGTGAAAGCTTCCGGAGTCTTTCTATCCCCCACTCCAATAACGAAAAGGCCTGCCTCTCTTATTCTTGTTGCCAGTCGTGTGTAGTCGCTGTCGCTGGCGACAATACAGAAGCCGCCTACATTGTTACTGTGGAGTAGATCCATCGCGTCAATTATCATTGCACTATCTGTGGCATTCTTGCCAACCGTATACCTAAACTGCTGCATGGGTTGAATTGCATATTTATGAAGCGAATTCTTCCAGCTATTCATGTTTGTAGTGGTCCAGTCTCCGTATATCCGCTTGACCGTTATCAGTCCGACTTTGCTGACCTCTGCCAGGATTTGAGGAAGAAGAGATGCCTGGGCATTGTCACCATCAATCAGTACTGCAAATCTCAGTTGTTCAGATTGTTCATCCATTGTGCACCTCTTTGGTTATCGACTGACGCCAAACCCACACAGAGATAGAGTCTATGTTGTTTCTCAAGTCAATTAACCACGTATTTACAGAATTTTACTATGTATGCACATCAAATAACAAGAGGTAACAACATGACGAAACGTGTAGTTTAGAACTACTCAAGAATTGGGTATGTAATAGTGTTAAAGTCCGGTAAAGTGGGCGGTACTGGACGACAGACAGAACTTTATGCTATTGTTCAGCTTTAACGCATGGTCTAACTAAAATCGCATGATTTGTTTGCCTGGATTACGTAGCTTATGCATAATCAAGAGTGCCCCGAGCCCATAGCATCTCAGTGCTGCTAATTTCGTGAGGTAGTCTACAGAAAAGACAGTCCGATGGAGGATAAAGAATGAAAATAAATAAAGGAGAGGACCGATCGACTTCGCTGGTTGAATCCCAAGCTGCGGACCCAGTAAGGAGAACCCTTGCCCAAGACCTGTTCGATGGGGTTGCCCCCTCGTACGACACTTGGGCGCAAGTGCTGACTTTCTTTCAGTACCTTCCTTGGCGCAGGTTTTTGGTCTCGCAAATGGCTTCTCGACCGGGAAACCTTGTGCTTGATGTATGTACCGGTACAGCCGGTGTCGCCATGGAGATTGCCGACCACCATGATGGCCAAATCGTGGGGCTCGATGTTAGCCACTCAATGCTGCAAGCTGGCCTCTGCGCCATCGAGAAGAAAAATCTGGACGGCAGAGTCCAACTTATCCAGGGCCGCGCTGAGCATTTACCCTTTCCTGATGAGACCTTCGATACGGTTGTCTTCACCTACCTGTTGCGTTATGTCCAGGACCCGGATGCAACAATAAGAGAGCTGTCTCGGGTACTGAAACCAGGCGGGGAATTGCTCTCGCTTGAGTTCGGCATTCCAGAAGCCCTCTGGGTAAGAGCTCTATGGGAAATCTACAATAGGGTCGTTATGCCCGTAATGACCATCCCCGTTTCACGAGGTTGGCATCGTATGGGCCGTTTCCTGGGTCCGAGTATTTCAGGCTTCTGTAAGCGGTATCCTGTTGATCGCCTCGCCGCAATATGGCGTGAAAACAGCTTCTCTGTCGTGGAAATCAAGCATCTGCTTCGAGGCGCGGCCATAGTGATGTGGGGAACGAAAGCAGGATAGAGACGATAGCCAGCCATAGTAATTACCTTATGGTGGACTTTTTCTGCCCGAATATGACCTTCACAGCACAGGCACTAAGCTGTCTCCCAGTGAACGCCGAAGGGCAAGAGGTGAGATTCAAAGCATTCCTGAAGTGGCTTAGCAATTGCCCGACCACCCATGGGGTTCGAGGAAGTTAAGCAAACAATTTGTCTAATTGTTCAGATTAGTGATAGCGACTATGAGGAGACCTTGGCCCTGGGCAGCACCATGTAGCTGCTACCTGTCTTAGCTTCTTAGATTTCTTACCTGCTCACGAACTTTTTCCACAATATGCTGCTTATCCAGGAAATCTGTAGTATATAAGCCGCTCTCAAAAAGCGCATCGTCCAATGTTATTCGATGAAAGGGAAGACTGGTTTGTATTCCTTCAATTCTCATTTCATTCAAGCCTCTCTTCATGCGCGATATAGCTTCATCCCTCGTTTTTCCCCACGCCATCAGTTTAAGCAGTAGCGGGTCATAGTAGAATGGCACCTTATAGCCTTCATATATTCCTTCATCTATCCTCAGCCCCAGGCCGTGTGGTAACCGCAGGCCGGTTATTGTCCCGGGACAGGGAAAAAAGTTGTGTGAGACATCCTCCGCCATAATCCGACATTCTATGGCCCACCGCTGACGGGTGGCAATATCGTCTTGAGTATAAGTCAATTGTGCACCGGTGGAGATTCTGATTTGTTCCTTAACTATATCCACACCAGTGACCAGTTCGGTGACACAATGTTCCACTTGCAATCGTGTGTTCACTTCATTAAAGTAGAACTCCTGCGTTTCGGGCACGTAGAAGAATTCTACTGTCAGCGCATTAACATATTGCAAAGCAAGGGCAATATCCAAAGCCGCGGCGCCCATTTTCATTCTCAGACGTGGTGACAGAATATGGCATGGAGCTTCCTCTATCAACTTTTGAAACCGCCGCTGAATAGAGCAATCCCTCTCTCCGAGATGAATCACATTACCGTGTTTGTCGGCGAGCACTTGAAACTCGATGTGTTTTATCCCGGAAAGGAGTTTTTCTACATAGAACGAGGAGACACCGAATACGTTCTTACCTCTTTCCTTCACCGAGCGGACTGCATTTACCAGCTCTTCCTGGTTCCGGGCAATAACCATACCGATGCCGCCGCCGCCACCAGAAGGCTTAACAATCACCGGGTAACCGATGCCATTCGCTATTTCTTGAACTTGAGCTAATCTGCCACTGTTTGGGTCCGCCAAGGTCTCGTCATGCCCCGGGACCACCGGGATATTGAGCATCCTCATCAGATTACGTGCATTGTGTTTTGGTTTCGCCTTATACATAGACTGGCTAGGGGGGCCGATAAAAGTGAGCCCGCGTTGCTCGCACATTTCGACGAACTCAGGATTTTCGGCGAGAAAACCATATCCCGGGTGAAGAGCTTCGGCCTCGCTTCTGTCGGCAATTTCCAGTATCTTCTCAGCATTGAGGTAACTTTCTGCCGGTTCTGCAGGGCCGAGCAGATAAGCTTCATCGGCCAGTTTCACATGAAGGGAATCAGCATCAACATCGGAGTACACGGCAACCGTTCGTATTCCCATTTCTTGGCAAGTTCTTATTATCCTAACGGCTATTTCGCCGCGGTTGGCAATTATAATCTTGTGGAACATATTTCTTCTGCTCCCTCCGAAGGTAACTTCAAAGCTACTTCTGTCGTTGTTAAGATTCTATCAACTAAATACTCCAGTGGCAAATTAAGTGAGATGACTTTGGACAATAGTGAGCCTGAAGTTCTGAATTCCTACAGGTTGAAGTATTTCCGCTGGGCACTGGTGCTGCGGCACCAGCCTTGAGCTACTGTCAGGGCGTTTCTGGCGAGCTAAGTGTGAGAGAGGTGACGCTTGGTGACTCAGGATTGCCTCTATTTGGTCAACATGCTGAAAAAATGGGGCCCAGATGTAGTCAAACGCAGATGCGAAATCATCTTTGACCCTATGCATAAGACCAATTCCTTTGTTTACACGATATGACAGATTGTATAGTTTTCTAGCCGCTTTTAAGCGCTAAGGAATAAATTCAATTCCGCCTTTGGTAATCTGGCTTAGAAAACGCCGAAGGACAAAGAGCTAAGATTCAAAGGCATTCCTGAAATGGCTTAGCAATGGCCTGACCACCCCACAGGGTTCGAGGAAGTTAAGCGAACAATTAATATGGTTCTTAGTTCTTTTGGCTATACTGGAAACTTTCTCTCGATTTGTTTGACAGCACTCTCTGGCTTGAGGACTAATACGCCGAATTTATTCAAAAGTTCCTCGTGATGGTTGAGGAAATGCGGATCACCGGTGACAAATATGTCGCGCTTCCCAATTATGTGTCCAAAAATATGGTCGATATCTTCGGTTTGAGCTCCTTTCATAATCTCACTAAGGTCATTGATCATTTTAGAGTCGTCTTCAGAGATAAGAAAGTCCCCAGAGTCGAGGTAGGATACATCCAGTCGAAATGCTGTACCTATTGTTTCTATCAACGGAAAGGACTGAATCTTATTCCAAATAGGGCTTTCGCCTTTACCATGCCATTTATCCTGAGTTTCAGATATTACTCGGGTAGTCATAGCCAATTCAATATTGCCCTTTTCCGCATGATGGATCAGCTCTTTTATGTACTTAGGAGCACGTTCAAAATAGTCAAAGAAGCAGTTGGTATCAAGAGTAATTTTTAGCGGCATGGCGAAATAATATCATTCTCAAGTTCCATCCTCAAACGATTTTCCTGGGAATTCCAGGGACACCATACCAATTAGGCCCACTACAAATTAGGTATTATGTATCCGAATATTCAGTTTTCTAGGTTTCTAGGCGGTTTCAAGCGCTAAGGGATAAATTCAATTCCGCTCTGGCTTAAGCTCTCTTTCCCTCTTTGAGGCTTAAGAAGTCCGACTTATATTCCTCAATTAGCCCGGCATCGCCAAATTTGTTTATCGTTATTGCTCAATTCCGGCAGTGCCAGACTCGCTGGCGGGTTTGCGCCCGCTGAACACTCCGCCAGTAATAGCGAGGACTCCGGGAAGCAGCATAAGACCGGTCAGTGCCATAATTACCCCTCCAGCCACACCCCATTTAAGCCCGGACTTGTCTACTTTCGTCTTTTTCCAAGCGACGCGGGCGAGAACCCATCCGGGGAGTCCGAGAAAGACAACCGACGTAAAAAGTAGCTCTGACCACCAAAAATCAGGCTCTATTGCTGGAACCTCTCTATTAATAACCACAGCCATGAGGAAGGGTGTGGCAAAGTATACCCACATCAACAGCCCGAAGATGAAGCTGACCAGCAACGCTGCACTACCTTTTCTCGCTTCTATCAATTTTTTCGCCCGAAACCTATCCCACAGGAAGCCGGTCAGTGCGCCAAAGACCAGAGCGGATATAATGCCAGCTAATGCCAGACTAATCGATGACAGATAAAGCGTTATACCGTAAAGACTCCAAGCGTAGCCATCGGTAGGCCACCCCGGGGTTTTGTAAATATTCTCAATTACAGTGACTATGCAGAGGAACAACGAGAGCACCATTCCCTTCAAAATGCTGCTGACGCTGGGCAGGAAATTATAGAGGGCAGCGAAAACCGCCCCGAATATGATTCCGCGAACTACATATTGAAAGAGTAGTGAGGGCACGAATGAGGGATCCGTTAGATCCCTTAATGAGAATAGGGTGAGTCCGGCGGCTCCATATGGGAAGTGCGGGAGGGACAAAGGATTATTTTGGTAAATTGCTCCAAGTATCCCATCGATAACCATGTAGATAATTCCGGTGACTAAGCCAGCTTTGATCCCCCGTTTGAAATCAGCCAATTATCTCACCTCACTATACATTCGATAAAGCCACTTAAATAGATATTGCAATGACATTAAATTTGCTGCCCACCTGATTGTGCTTTCAATCGTTGATTCCTCACATGCGAACATTATACCAGAATTATGATTTATGCAGTTAACTATAGTTTCGCCGTGTTTGTTTCCTTTAACGGAGTTTACCCTCTTTGAGGCTTAAGAAGTCTGAGTTATATTCCTCAATTAGCCCGGCATCGGCAAAGCTGAAGTAGCGATTCTCGCCTATTATGATGTGGTCCAGAACCTTAATCTGCATAATATTTCCAGCGAAGACCAAATCCTGGGTTATTTGTTTATCGTTATCGCTGGGTTGAGGATTCCCGGCCGGGTGGTTGTGGACAAAGATTAAGGCGGCGGCATTATGTTTGACAGCGCCCTGGATAATTTCGCGAGGATAAATCGCACTGGCGTTCAATGTCCCTTCGAAAAGGTCTTCAATCTCGACAATTCGATTCTGGGAATCAAGGAACATGACTTTGAAAACTTCTTTTTTCAGGTCTCGCATAGAATGGTACAGGTAATCGAAGACCTCCCGGGACGAACGACAGTAGGGTTTTTCGAGGACTTGTTCCTTGAGAAACTCCCTGGCTATCTCCTGCATGAATTTGATGACAAAGATGTGGGTTGGGCCTATTCCTTTAATCTCCAGCAATTCCTCAGAAGGAGCCTCTAAAACGCCTCTCAGGGTTTTGAACCTCTTTATGGCTTCTTTGGCTTGCGGTTTACAATCACTGCGAGGCGTCCCAAATGTCAGCAGCAATTCCACAATTTCATAGCCGAGGAACCCTGCCAACCCCGATTGATTGAACCTTTCCCGTAGTCTTTTTCTGTGCCCTTCCGGGCTTTTAGCTTCCATGTTTCCGGCTTTTCTAATTATATATTCTAACCACGGTTATGGGAATTATGTTATACGACGGCAAGGGAAGTGCTGATATAATACTAATGTAATGAATTTAGCCCGGCAAATAAAGCAATATCTCCCCCAGCAACTCCTGGAGCTGGTCCAGGATATCAGCGGACAGGCGGCTAAGCGGGAACAAAGGGTATATCTCGTCGGTGGTGTAGTACGAGACCTGCTCTTGAGTTATCCCAATTTCGACCTGGACTTGGTAGTCGAGGGCGATGCTGTGAAATTAGCTCAACAAGTGGCGGAAACCAGCCAGGCCAAGTCGCTGATCCATCACCGCTTTGGCACCGCTAAGCTCAGATATGAGAATTTCACCCTGGACCTGGCGACAGCACGAAAGGAAACCTATGCCAGACCGGGGGCATTGCCTGCGGTTACCCCAGGCACCCTCAAGGATGACCTCATCCGCAGAGATTTCTCTATCAATGCTATGGCTATATCACTAGCAGCAAACGATTATGGAGAATTAGTCGACCCCTACCAAGGTAAAAATGACCTTGAACACCATCTCATTCGCATTTTGCATCCTGGAAGCTTCAGCGACGATGCCACCAGAATTTTACGGGGCATCCGTTATGAACAACGGCTTGGTTTTGAGCTGGAAGCACAGACCGCTCGCTTACTTAAACGGAATGTCACTATGCTGGACACCATAAGCGGCGACCGCATCAGGCACGAGCTAGAACTAATCTTTAAGGAAAAACAGCCAGAATTGGTTATCCAGCGACTTGGTGAGCTAGGAGTGCTGCCAAGAATAAGCCCCTCCCTCAAAGGCGATGGCTGGGTAGTTGAGAAATTTGACAAGGCACGGCGCCTAAAGAAGCCCATCCAATTGCCTTCGCTCTATTTCTGCCTTCTTATTTATTCATTCAGCGAAAAGGATATTGAGCAACTTCTCGCCCGTCTTAACATATCGGCAAAATTATCCCGAGCCATGCGCGATACGCTCCGTCTCAAGACCAGCCTTCCCCTCTTGAACAAGTCTTCCCTGAAACCCAGCGAGATTTATTATCTGCTCCGGGAATATGAGCCCCTGGCGATACAGGCAAATGCCCTAGCCTCAGATGAAAAAGAAGGTACCTCCTCCTTAATCGCACAGCGCCATCTCCAACTATTTCTCACAAAACTGCGCTATGTCAGAACTGCCCTCGACGGGGAAGAGCTGAAAAGGTTGGGCATCTCCGCGGGACCGGGAGATGGGAAAAGTTCTCCAGATATTGCACAAGGCAAAATTAGATGGAGAAGTTAGAACCAAGGCCGACGAAAAAAAACTAGCCCTCTCCTTATCAGCGAAACTAGAACAATAAGGGAAAGAGGCGATGCAAAACTTCCACGCCGAGTAAGCAGCCCACAAGATATTTGGGGAATTTTCCTGCCCAGCAAGGCAAGAGAAACTTCCATAGTGGTAGTTTAGAGGCTCCGGCCAGGAGCCCAGCTACGTCAAATGGCAATATAGGTTGAAGTGAGAGGAGGAAAATGCCCCAAGGGCCATGTCGCTTCATCCACCCCACAAGCCTTTCATATCCTGGTGTAGCCTCACTGACTATTATCTTTTTCCCCAAGTAACCAGCATAATAACCAGTTATTTCCCCCAAGGTGCCAGCACTACTAGCTACAAGAGCTACAATAACAGGGTTCCACTTGGATGCCGCTGTTAACATCACGGCGACGAAAATAGGTACTGGCACAATAATACTGGCGTTACTTACCAGAGTGGTTATAAAAACAACCAGATAAGCTGTAGTGGCCAATCCTTCGACGGAAAGATTGAAATGAGCCATTAAGTATCGAATCAAATAGGTAAGGCCGAAACTAAGACCAATGAGAATGACAACGTAAAGCGCTAACTCAAGCCATCTCTTTTGCTTCAGTTTTTCCATTGGCATTAAATCACCTAACTATCGCGGCAAAGAAGACGCCAAATAGCACTCCAATCTTTGCTTTTTCAGGTGTGAAAACAACTCGCCGGCTTCTTCCTCCCCAGAGGAAAAGGTAAAAAGACACGGTCCGGAGCCGGCGACATAAACTCCCGGGGCTCCGGTTTCTTCTAGAGTATTGCGATATTTATCCAGCCCAGCGAAGAAATCGAAGGCGACCTTTTCGAAAACATTGAACATAAGGTCAGGGGCAATCCCTTTCCCCTGCCTCAAAGATGACCGGGCCTTTTGAACAAACCGGCCATTGGTGTAATGAGCAGCATTTAATCTACCATACATTTGCTTTGTTTTGTCCAGGATTCTAGGTACTGGCGGCACCAGCAACACAAACCAGGTTGCTGGCAAGGATGGTAACGGGGTCACTTTTTCTCCCTTTCCCTCTACTAAAGCGGTGCCCCTACGAATAAAGAAGGGAACGTCCGAGCCCAGCTTAGAGGCTAAAGAGACCAGCTCAGAAAGCGACAACCTCAGTCCCCAGAGTTCATTCAGAGCCAAGAGACTAGCGGCGGCGTCGCTGCTGCCACCCCCCAATCCCACACCCCAAGGTATGTGCTTACGAAGCTCGATTCGTGCCCCCAGGGTACATTTCGTGCTTTCCTTAAGCAGAATGGCCGCCCGTGTTACCAGGTTATCATGCTTTAAGCTGGGCTCAGCACATTCCAAGCATATTTCCTCGTCTGGCTCAAAACTGAGGACATCACACAAGTCTATTGACTGAACAATACTGGAGATTCGATGATAATCATTATCCTTGCCCAGTACTTCAAGGACAAGGTTTACTTTAGCCGGGGCATAAACAGTTAACATTGTAATCCCTTAACTACTCACCTCTAATGTCATTCTGAGGGAGCGTGGCGACCGAAGAATCTCGAGATCCTTCGCTTCGCTCAGGATGACACAAAAAGGGAGCAAAGATTTGCCAGAGCTCCCTCCACTCTTCCAAGCTCAGAGTTTCAGCCCGCCGTTTAGCTTCTATCCCAGCTTTCTCCAGTAACGAAGCAACTTGGCTGGGTGGCATCTCTAAAGAGTGAGCCAGGGAATTACGAAGCTGCTTTCGAGGAGCGCTGAAACCATGCATAACTATATCAAAAAAACTGGCGGCATCGGATACCTTGATAGGCGGCTGGGAGTAAACATCCAGGCGTAAAATAACTGAATCCACCCTGGGTGGGGGGTAAAAACTTGCCGCTGGCACATAGGATATAATAGCAGGCTTACTATAAAACTGAGTCTTAACACTGAGCAACCTCATCTTACCAGGGGCAGCAGCAATAGCTTCACCGACCTCCTTCTGCACCATTACCACCATCTCCAAGGGTCGGGGCTGCGCCTCGAGAAAATGACTCAATGCCGGTGAAGTAATGTAATAGGGAAGATTAGCTATAACCTTATAACCCCGGGCAAGTTCGGAGAGGGGTAAATTATCTTTCAGAAGTTGCGCGGGGGTAACCTTAAGTATATCGGCATGGACAATTTTGACATCAGGAAAAGCGGCCAGTCGCTTTTTCAACAGGGCAACTAATTTGGCATCAAGCTCCACCGCAATGACCTTAGTGCCTTGCCTGGCTAAGCCCTCAGTTAGTATGCCCAGACCCGGACCTACCTCAATTACAATGTCCCCGGGGCTAAGTTCGGCAGCAGATAGAATACGCTCTAATACAGCTTCATCTACAAGGAAATGCTGTCCTAAGCGTTTCTTCGGTTTGAAGCCAGATTTGCGGAGCAATTGCCGGTACAAAAGTCTCAGCCTTGTCCAAACAATTGGTAGAAGCCCTTGCCCACTTTCCTTCCCGTGTACCCAATCTCGACCATCCTCTTCAATAACGGAGCCGGCTTATATCTTTCCCATCCCGTTTGCTGGTAAATCCCTTCCAGGAGGTCAACTATAACGTCTATACCAACCATGTCGGCCAGCTCGAAGGGGCCCATAGGCCAGTTGTGTGATAATTTCTCTATCTTATCTATATCTTCTATGCTGGCTAAATTTTCCTCTAACAACTTGGCGGCTTCGTTCATAACCAAGGTTATGATTCTATTGGTTACAAATCCCGGGGAATCCTTAACCACAACTGTTTCCTTGCCCAGAGATTGGACAAAATCCAGGCTTGCTTTCAGAGTCTCCTCTGATGTAAGCAAAGTTTTCACTATCTCTACTCCCTTCATTAATGGTACGGGATTCATAAAGTGTGTGCCGATAACCTTGTCGGGACGCCTGGTCGCGGATGCCAGCAGACTTACTGGTATTCCGGATGTATTAGAAGCCAGGATTGTCTCTTTGGGGCAAATTTCTTCAAGCTGTCCAAATATCGGCAGCTTAACCTCTGCCCTCTCAAATACGGCCTCTATAACATAGTCAGCACCCCTAGCGGCATTCTTCATGTCAATCGAGGTATGAAGTCTGGACAGAGCTTTGTTCATCTCCTCTTGTTTAATTTTTTCCTTTTGCACAAATTTGCCCAGGCTGGACTTTATCATGTTCATACCACGGTCCAGAAACTCTTGTTTTACGTCGACCATGGTTGTTTCATAGCCAGCCTGTGCCGATACCTGAGCTATGCCGCTGCCCATAGTCCCTGAACCAATAACACATACTTTTTTTATTGCCATATTCGTCACCGCCTTGATTATTTGGGTCTGTTTAATTCTCTTACGCCATGGTATAACCACCATCAACGCTGATGGTCTGTCCAGTTATGAAGTTAGCTCGGTTGGAGGCTAAGAAGAGAACAGCATTGGCTATATCATCTGGTGTCCCCAGCCGTCCCAGAGGGATACCTTTAGCTATTTTCTCCAGCGCTTCCGGGGTGCCAAATATTTTTATCATGTCGTCCGTCCACATGCTCTCCGAAGTAGTAACATCTCTACTGGCAGGAACAACGACACCCGGACAAATCACATTGACGTTTATTCCATAACGGCCAAGCTCCCTGGCTAAGGACTTCGTCATAGAAATCACAGCACCCTTACAGCCACTGTAAACAGCTTCTCTCAATTGTCCTACTCTGGCAGCATCAGAACTAATGCTGATGATTTTTCCGTACTTCCTCTCAATCATATGGTCTAAAACGGCTCTAGTGCAGTTTATATCGCTCCAAAAATTGCGGGCTATCTCTTTTTCCCAATCCTTTCTGAGTTTCCTGACAAAAAGGTCATCCTTGACCCAACCAACAACATTGACCAGTATATCTACCTGACCAAACCTATCCAGTGTTTGCTTCACCATGGCTTGTACCGAATTCCAGTCGGTGACATCCGTCCTGATATTCTCAACTCTGCCCTTGCCTAAAACATTGGCTTCCTTAGCTACTTTAGCTCCTTGAGCTTCATCCAGCTCGGCTATGACCACGTTTGTTCCCTGTTCCGCAAAAGCCAGAACTATGACCCGCCCGATGTTGGAACCACCCCCAGTGACAATTGCTGTTTTACCTTCAAGCTCTAAGAAGTCCATCAGTGAACTTTTCCCTATTTATTCCGAATTTTTGTAAGCCGTGCACCTGTTCTCGATTTCCAAACCGAGAAGCTGCCTCTACCAGCTAGCTCCAACCAGGCACCTCTATATCACACTGAAAATGCTACTTACCGCTGCTTCCTTCCGGACCTGACGGGGTTCATAGTTTCCAGTTGCATAGAACCCGATTATCAACGCCGCTCAGCAAAAACAAGTCTCGCCGGCTGTCAACCTCAAACAGGAATTCAGCCCCGCTATAGCGGTTTTCGGGTACAGGGCACCGCTAGTTCCCCGCCTAGCACGGCTCAATTCATGATGTTACCAATAAGCGTTAACCACGTCAACATTGGGATAATGTGAGCGTCCAGTAATGTCATTCTGGGGGGCCAACAGACAAGGCTAGTAGCTACTATTTCAGTTAGCTTTGTGGCAATCCTCTTTCTTTGAGCTTCTTTCTCTCTATCTTCCCCGAGGCAGTTTTGGGTATGCTGTCTATGAATTCAATTCTCTTGGGAAGCTTAAAATCAGCCAGGTTGTGACAACAAAGGTTGGCTAGTTCCTCGGAAGTAGCACTTTGCCCTTCTTTGACTACCACAAAAGCTGTGGGTATCTGTCCGCCATAACCATCGTCAATACCAACATAAGCTGCCTCAGCTACGCTAGGGTGGCTCAGCAACACGAATTCAACCTCTGATGGGCCAACTTTAAGTCCGGAAGACGTGACTATTATGAACGATTTCTTCTCTATATACTCCACAAAGCCTTCTTCATCCATCCTGACTAAATCTCCGGTATAAAACCAGCCATCCTTAAGGACCTGAGCTGTGAGTTTAGGTTCTTTATAGTATCCTTTCATCGCCCAAGGGGCATTGAACACAGCTTCCCCTATTTCGCCTCGGGGAACTTTCTTGCCGCTATCATCCAGTATCTTAAGGCGACAAATCGGCTTGCCCACAGTCCCCAGTTTACGACTGTTAAAGTTGCTTATAGAAACAGCGGAAACTTCCGTGAGACCGTATACCTCATAAAGAGATAGCCCGAATTTATCTTCCAGATTTTCCATCAGTTTAGGAAAGGACTTGGCTCCAGCAGTAACTGCCACTCTTAGCGAATTCAGGTTATATTCTTTCAAAACTTCGCTCCTCATCATCGCCAGGGCATTGTACATGGCAGGAACGCCGAAGATAATAGTCCCTTTTTCTTTTTCCACAGCCTCCAGAATAGTTCTGGGAGTGAAATTAGGAATAAGCACGATGGTAGAGCCTTTGATAAACGAACCCAGAAGAACCTCACATATGCCAAAAAGATGAGAGAAGCGAGCAGGGTCTATGACGACATCTTTTTCCGTTCGCCGTATAGCTGCGGAAACTATGGGAGGAGTGCCCATGAGGGAAGCATGCGTATGTACCACCCCTTTTTGTCTCCCCAGGACGCCGGAGGTGTAAATTATAGTGCCTTCGTCCTCGTCTTCTATGTCAATAGCCGGTGACACGGCAGAGCTGTTAGCTACCATTCTGGTGTAAGACTTCGCATCAACCTCAATTACGTGCTCTAGTAACGGAATGTGCGGCAAAACTGAGGAAATCATCCGAGAAAATTCCTTCTCCGTTATCAGGATTTCCGAGTCGGAGTCTAGCAACAAAGAATCAAGTTCAGGGGCTTTAAGCGCAGTGTTGAGCAGCACAGCCACGCCCCCACCTTTAATGACACCAAAATAATTGATGACCCACTCAGGACTATGGGACAGCAAAATAGCCACATGGGTACCCTTTTTCATCCCCAGCTTCAGGAGAGCATTGGCTACTCTGTTGGAAGCTGCATCCAGTTCGCCGTAAGTAATCCTCTGGGCACCAAGAACAACGGCTTCTTTGTGTGGGATTTCGCGGGCAGTATCTTCCAAAGCCTGTTTAATATTCATCTCGGCCTCAGGAAAACCTTGTTACACTTTCGGCAATTGCTGCGGTTGTTGCTGAGGTTGTATGGCAATTACCTCGCTTCCGGTTTCAAATAGCTCTGACTTGATTTCGTGCACCAGGCCCCAGGACTGCGCTTCCTCGGGATTCAGAGTTGTCCTCTCAAACATGGCATCAGTAATATCTTTGGCGCTTTTACCTGTATTGGCTGCGATTACCTTGGCAATGTTCTCCATATCAATCCTCAATCCGTTTAACCTTTCCTCCAGCAGTTTCTCATCCAAATTCTGCTCCCCTCTAAATTGTGCACTAACGCCGTGAAACAAAAATCTCGCCTGGGGTACCGATAACCTTTTCGAACCGGCACAGTATAGGACGATGCCTATTGAGTCCACGCTGCCGAAATTGTGTGTAGTTATGGCAGCAGGCAACCCTTTCAAATAATTATATGCACTTAAACCATGGATGACAGAGCCGCCCGGCGAAGAGATAAGCAGGATGAAATCTTTTATTCCCTGCTTCATTTTCTGATCGACGGCGCTCATCAGAGCGTTGACCGTGGCATCAATTACCGGGGCAAAGAACCTGATTACAACTGGTTTTGTAGCCATGTTTTATCCTCCTCCTTCTGGCTTATACTCTATCTCACTTCTGTAAATCTGCCCTGATTATAGCAAATATCGTAGGGTTAGGAAGTAACTAACAGTCTTGTACTATGACCGTAAAATTGAGGTCGGGAAGCCTGGCTGTGCTATACTTACACATAGGAGTTAGCTATGAAAAAGGGAGATAAAGCAAATCTTAGAGGCAAGCTGGAATCTTTGGCTAAGGACATGGGGTCAACCTACTTCGGTATAGCTGACCTTACTCCTGCTAAAAAACGTATTTCCGAGCAGGGCGGAGAATTTCTCACTCAGTTTCCACGAGCTGTTTCTCATGGCTTCGTTCTTACAGATGGCATTGTAAATACGCTGGTCCATCACAAAGATATTGCTGCCCTCAATACTTATTGGTATTACGTGTATCGAATTATAAATCCCCGCATAGACTCGATTTCTGCGATGTTAGCCCAATCCCTGGATAAAGCCGGTTTTCAGGCTTTCGTTGTCCCGTCGTCTCAAACAGTAGATAGAACTAAGATTACTGCTGTGTTCTCCCACAAAATAGCAGCTCATCTGGCTGGGCTGGGATGGATTGGCAAGAGTGCCTTGCTCATTACACCGGAACACGGTCCCCGAGTGAGGTGGGGCACGGTGCTCACAGATGCTCCGTTAGAAGCGGGAGTGCCTATGGACGAGATGTGCCACGACTGCGATGTATGTGTGAAAGGTTGTCCGGCACATGCCTTTACCGGACAGACTTTCGATAAGCCCAGACCGAGGAGCGAGATATTCGCTGCTGAAGCATGTGACCACTATCTAAGCAAACGAGAGGCTCAGCACAGTGCTTGCGGTATATGCGTTTATATCTGCCCATTCGGGAGACACCAGTGAGCAAAGACTTCCCCTCGCAGTCTCCACAGTTTGTTTTTCACATCTGCGTTCGATGAGCGGCATCTCTGCACACCCGTCTTAGCTATGATATATTATAATTGACGGAGCCTTATGAAAGACGGGAATAAAGTCAAGAAGAGGATAGCAGAGCTGCGGGAGATAATTAATTACCATAATTACCGTTACTACGTGCTGGACAGCCCTGAAATCAGCGACGCCGAGTACGATGAGTTGATGAAAGAGCTCAGGCAGCTTGAAACTGACCATCCTGAACTTGTTACCCCGGACTCGCCAACTCAAAGGATTGGAGCACCTCCCGTAGAAGCGTTCGGAGTTGTCGAACATCCCCAGCCCTTGTTGAGCCTGGCCAATGCTTTTTCTTATGAAGAACTGGCAGCCTGGCATAAAAGAGTCAGCAATCTCCTTGGCGGGCGCCAGTTTGACCTTGTTTGCGAGCCCAAAATTGATGGACTGGCAGTAGCCTTGACTTACGTTGACGGCTTGCTCGTCACAGGAGCAACCAGGGGAGATGGCTACCGAGGTGAGAACATCACCCAGAACTTGAGAACCATCAGGAGCATTCCCCTTTCCATGCCCAGGGAGGCGCCGCCCAGATTTGAAGTCCGGGGCGAAGTTTATCTTCCTAAAGCTGGTTTCAAAAAGCTCAACGAAGAGAGGGCCAAAGAGGAGCTGCCGCTTTTTGCCAATCCCAGGAATGCCGCTGCCGGCTCGGTAAGGCAGCTCGATTCCAGCATTACCGCTCGACGTCCTCTCGACATATTCGTTTATGGATTAGGTCGGGCGGAAGGCAAGGCAGTGCCCGACACTCACTGGGAAATCATGCAATACCTCAAGTCCCTGGGCTTCAAGATAAACCCCAATATTGCCCTACGCCACTCCCTCGATGAAGCGGAGAAATATCATCAGAGCTGGGTAGAAAGCCGGGAAAAAATTCCCTACGAGGTTGATGGCATAGTGGTCAAGGTCAATTCCATTGCCCTCCAGCAAGAGCTGGGCACTGTAGCTCACGAGCCCAGATGGGCTATTGCTTATAAGTTTCCCGCCGTCCAGGGCACCACCAAGCTAATTGATATTGGCATAAATGTGGGGAGGACGGGGAGCCTTAACCCCTACGCTATTCTGGAGCCGGTGCGAGTAGGGGGTGTGGTTATCAGTTCAGCAGCGCTGCATAACGAGGAGGACATTCACCGCAAGGACATCAGAATCGGCGACTGGGTTGTGGTGCAGCGGGCTGGTGACGTCATTCCTGAGATTGTCGAACCTATTGTCAGCCGCCGTACTGGCAAGGAGAAAATCTTCTCCATGCCCGGTCGCTGTCCTGTCTGTGGCAGCGAGGTCATAAAGCCCGAAGGCGAGGCGATGCACCGCTGCACCAATACTGCCTGCCCCTCTCAAGCCCTGGAGAGAATCAAACACTTTGTCAGCCGCGGGGCCATGGATATAGATGGCGTAGGCGACAAGCTATGCCAGGCTTTGTTCGAGGACGGCTTGGTCAAGGATGCCGCCGATTTATACTACCTCACCAGAGAGCAGCTTCTCGGTCTGGAAAGAATGGCCGACAAAAGTGCCTCCAACGTGCTTAATTCCATCGAAAGAAGCAAAGACAGACCCCTAGCCCGGGTTATTTTTGCCCTGGGAATCCTGCACGTTGGTGACCAATATGCCGAACTACTAGCAGAGCAATTTCAGAGCATTGACCAACTGGCCGAAGCCAGCCAGGAGGAGCTTTCCACTATTCCATCTATCGGCCCCAAGATAGCCGAAAGCATCGTGGCCTTTTTCAGACAGAAGGGAAATAGGCGAATTATCGAAAAGCTGAGGAAGGCCGGGGTGAGGCTGGAAAGAGAGGAAATTAAGGAAGGCAAGCCTGAGGAATTACCATTAGCCGGACGGGAATTTGTGTTAACAGGGAAGCTGGAATCATTGCCCCGCTCAGAGGCGGAAGCGAAAATAAAGGCTCTGGGTGGCAAAGCCGGCTCGGATGTCACCAGGAAGACATCTTATGTGGTAGTGGGCGCCGTCCCTGGCTCCAAGTTAGCCAAGGCAGAGAAGTTGAGGATAAAGACGCTCAGCGAAGCTGAGTTCCTGAACTTGCTGGATAAGGCTGTAGCCAAGTCATAGAAACTCTCTTACCTCTAAGTTTATCGGATTTGCATTTGCTAATCTTATTGGGCTGTAGTGCTCTAGCTTGCTTTGAGTTCGTTACTTTATGGAGCAATTTTTGAGAAGTGATTTGGCTTTCGTCACAAACAGAACGTCATCTTGTGTGGTAAAAAGCCTTTGCAATCCTGTTGGTAACCGGCCTAGAGGATAGCGTATACCTTGTAGGCGACCGCTGTAGGTAGGAATTGACCGATGCCCACTGCTACCACCCGGTTTAGCCAGCTATACTTTTCAGATGCAGTCTCGAATACCGGCGTTGTGCGGAAGTAATATTCTGAAGGGTCTACAGCCTCGCCCATCAAAATCCGTCCCAACATGTCAATTTGTATAGTAGACAAACCGCGGTAGTAAGCGTAGATTATGTGGCCATCATTGGTGCGAAAGGCAACCCGTACGTCCAACACTATCCCTCCATCAGGTCGGACGATGGGCCAGTCGCCTCCTCCTGGAAGCACAACACCCTTGACTTTCGGCCCCTCCAATGTGCCACCTGTCACGTACATAATCCTTCTCGTACCGTGCGGCGTGGTTCCTACGTCTACTGCGCCTGCCCAATCCACATCCACCTTGAGGTCAAATAAGAACTCCGTTTTCACGTCTAACATTTCCTCCTCCTTTCTCTTGGCTACTCATTAGCCACAGTGTGCATCCTCATCCCAATTATACCACTTGCTCACTCAGTGAAGTTTGAGGATAGCTTGAGGCTTTACCAAAAGCTTGATTTAGAAGCTAATGCTAAAGCTGGTCAAATTGACAATCCAAATGATCGGATTCGTGCGTAAATGGTGACACGGTTTCCTAGACCGTCACTCCAATTAGATAGATAGAAGGATTAGTATATAATAACAATTGTGTTTGAAGCATTGTTTAAAGGTTGGGTAGGGGAATTAAAGACCAAAGCAACTCAGAAACTTTTCTTGGATTCTAAGCAGTATCATCAGTTCAATAATGTTTATATCCCGAGAGAAGAGGGTACGACACAGATAGATCACGTTATAGTATCCAAATATGGTGTATTTGTAGTTGAGACCAAGGAGAGAAGTGCTTGGATATTCGGAAACGAAAATGATAGTCAATGGACACGAGATAATTTTGGTAAGAAGGAGCGTTTTCAAAATCCTCTGCGACAAAATCACTTGCACTGCAAGACCCTCGCTAAATTTCTTGGAATAGAGCATACCAAGATTCACTCGGTCATAGCCTTTTGGGGTGATTGTGAATTTAAAACCAGAATGCCCAAAAATGTAGTAAAAGGGGTATTTCAATATACAAACTATATTAAGAGTAAGAAACAGATTCTATTGACAGATGACGAAGTAGATAGGATTTGTACTCAATTAAGAGACATCAAGGATAATACTTCTTTTCTACAGGGTGTACAGCATGCATATACGCTTCATAAGAAATATGCTAGCACTTCTATTTGTCCCTGGTGTGGGGGGAAACTATTAGTTCGTAATTCCAGTAGAGGGAAGTTTCTAGGATGTGAAAACTACCCACGTTGTCGCTATACTAGAGACTTATGATAATGCCTCCTAGATCGTCACCCTGAGAAACCTTTGGAAATTGAGCACCACGAGTGAAATACCACTTGCTAGCTCAGTGAAGCCTGAGGATAGCTTGAGGCTTTATCTGAGGATTGAGCAACTTTCGAGAAGGGATTTGGCTTTCGTCACAAGCATAACAAAACGCTATTTTGTTGGATAACTTTCTACTACTTTGTGATGTTAACTTTATATTGCAGCTATTTACTGGCCGTCATAACAGAAACAGTAATTGTGATTAAGAGGATTAACAGTAATCAGCTATGATTTTATCATTGCATTTCCCTGCCTAATCTTCTAAATTAATGATACCGGCATGATGAGGTAGAGCTATGGAAATCGTCGATAAATCAATAGTGCTAAACAGAAAGATGGCTTACGCGGGAAAGTTGGGGAAAAGCAGAGAATCCTTTTGTCAGAGCTATATAAAAGAGAAAAGGAAATGGATTGAAGCAATAAGCCAAAAACTTCTAAAAGGAATCGAGAGTGAAGGCAAGACCACTCCTTGCAAACAGGGCTGTATTTATTCAACTTGTTGTAATGAATATGTAGAGGCAAATCTACAAGAATGCGAAGCTATAGTTTATTATCTTTATCAAAACGAAAGTATTCTTGAAGCATTCTTAAAGAATTACCAAATCTGGAGACAAAAAGAAAAAGAGGCATTGGAAATATATAGAAAAAGAGAAACGCTCCGGCGGGAAATTCGTGCTCTCAAAAACCCATCTATACAAAAATTGCAAAAAATGGAGCGATTAGAGAATGAATTATCGGAACAATATTATGAACTCAACCTCCTGTGTCCGTTCCTAGATAACTATCAGTGCTTAATTTACGAGGTACGCCCACTTATGTGTGTCGCATATTATTCAATAGATCCTATCGAGTTATGTAGCCCAATAAGCATGGAAATGCCTAAACTAAAACGGGCTCATTTGACGCATTTTTTGGAAGATAAGGTATTTTACTACGCTAAGCTGGAATTTCCATTCTTTCTACTTATGCCATTAGGAGTCTATCGAGTCATCAGCGAAGGCTATTCTTACCTATCGACAATTCGCGGAATAGCAAACATAAAAAATGACGCAATGCGTGAGCCGGAAATAGCTTCGATAAAGATTTAATATTAAGCTTAGAGACAGACTCTCTAAAGAGGAGATAGAAGGCAGCAGGGAGTATCTAGAAATTTCTCCGTTTTAAATTCTAATTCCATCCATATGGCCTGGGCTAGTTGGTTTATGCAGCCTTTCTAAAATAGGATATTCTAAGGCGTTAAGGCTAAATACTGGCCAATGCAACCTTTTCGACCCTCTTGCATTATGGTAATAGAGGAAGGCATCAGAGTGAAATCCGGCTCGGAGCAAATGAGAAGCCCGACAGGCATATCAATAACTATTAAGCTATCACTAGCCGTTTTCATTGTCTTGAACGTCATAGACGGTATTCTCACCAAGTCTCTACTAGCAGCCGGTGAATACGAGTTTAACCCGATTATGTCACTTACTGGCTGGGCGTTTTGGACAGTTAAACTTGGCATAACAGCAATTGTCACCCTGGGACTACTTTTCTTTGAGCCTAGGTTCCCTTGTCGGGTAAAAAGGATACTTAAGGGTCTTGTGGCCGGGATGGTAGTTATCTGCCTACTCAATTTAGCTGCATTCATATATGCTGGGGTCCCCTTAAGCTTATCGCCGGAGCTAAATGAACCAATGATCAATGCACCGGTAAGTACGGGTTTTTTAACGGATACGGAAATACGTAACCCTGAGATTGCCTCGAAGTATGGTATCACTGGATATTTAGAGATTATTCACCCTTCCGACTCTCCAAGCTCTCTATCTGTTGATAGAGGTGGAGAGATAAACATAACGATCCTCCTCCATTTCATTTCTTACAGCCCTGAGGTTACTGAAGCGCAATTAAACATAGACCCGAACCCAAAGGCTGGAGGAGAGGTAATTGATGAGTACGGTGTTTTCTTTAATGACCTTGTCAGTTACAATCCAAGTGGAAACATTTCAATAAAAGCGGGTGAAACTATACCAGTTACGATGAGCTTTCGCATTCCTGAAGATTTTCTGAGCAGCATTGAAGCACTTCCATTATGTGCTATGGGAATTGCTATGGGAATTACAACTAAAACTTATTTTCCCATAGTAGGTGAGTTCGCTGAGATGGAAAATGAGGTGGCAATTCACTAGAAGAGGCGTTTTAAGTTCCAGTTCCGTCTAAACGGCCTAGGCCAGTTAGTTTATGCAGCCTTTCTAAAAAGTGTAAAACAAATTATTGCTGAAGTAGCATATGCTCAAAAGATCGGCATGCGTCATAGTTACCAGTATCCTTCTTACTGCTACACTTCTAGCAGCGACAGTATCCAGCTGCCATCCAGTCTCAGCGTCGCAAAACCAGGAACCGATTGAAATCACGTCTGTGTTGGGCCCTGTCGGCCCCCCCCCTAATCCCGGAGGGGGGGCAGTCGAAATAACCCTAAGGAATGTGGGTGTTGAGCCTGTTATTTCGTTAACTGCCACTCTTGAACTAAGTGAATCCCTGGACTTTATCTTTGATGTTAGTCCTGCGAATCCTTTGCAACCTAATAGAAGCACCAGCACCACACTCGGTCTAATCAGATCAGGATTTAGCAGTAATGACTCGTATCCTTTGACGATAAATGCAACACTCCAAAACGGGGCCAAATTCGTCTACACAAAGCTGGTACAGATTGTAGAACCCCCGCTGATACCTACCTGGGGCTGGGCAATAATAGCCACAATAATAGCCATTGTCATGCTCGTGATAGCAGTCATAGTCCTTCGGAGACGTCGAGCAGTGAAGGCATAGCCCTATCAGCAGCCTTTCCGAATATTACACTTTAGCTTGTGTTGTTTTACCTCTGCCGTAACAAAAGGCCAAAATGTTACCTCTCTAAGCGGTTTTGTTGTCTAAGGTAACGAGCATTTGCTTAGTGTCGATGGAATCAGCCATAATATCCGGAGACTGAATTCCCATAAACTCTAAGCTGATGAAACTCATAGTTGGTCTGGGAAATCCCGGCAAGACTTATGCCCGTAATCGCCATAATATTGGCTTCGAATGCCTGAACCACTTCGCCAGGCTTCATTCTGTTCGCTTTGACCGCAGGCAATGCCAGGCTAGAGTAGGCATTGGCAAAGTAAGGGGCGAGAAGTTGCTGCTGGCCAAGCCCGGGACATTTGTGAATCTCAGCGGCCAATCTGTAGCTGGCCTGGTGCATAAATATGCCATTCCTTTGAGCGACCTCCTGGTAATCTACGATGACCTCGATTTGCCTCTGGGCAAAATTCGCCTGCGCCAGAGCGGAAGCTCAGGAGGACACAAGGGGATGAACTCCATTATTTCCGCCCTGGGGAGCAAGGACTTCCCTCGAATCAGAGTGGGAATTGGGCGGCCTCAAGTAGAAGAGCAATCCATTAGCGAGGACGCTATAGTCAGTTATGTGCTCAGCGATTTCTCCCCCCAGGAAGAAGCAACAATTAAGCCTGTAATTGCCAAAGTGGCCGAAGCCATCGATTGTTTTCTTACCCAGGGAATAGAAGCGGCAATGAGCAAGTTCAACTAGCCGCTTTCTAAAGCTACATGCCCTGCCGTATTCAAAGGCGAATTTAACAATATAGCGATCTGTTAAATCCTCCGATACAGCCTCAAACTATACTCAAAAAATTGGCTTTTTGCCTGCCACATATCATGGAGATATAATGAAACCATGCTTTGCCCCAACGATAGGACTGAAATGCACAAGGTTAAAATAGTAGGGCACTACGGTGAGCCAATCATTGTGGATCAATGTGAGAAGTGTGGAGGTATCTGGTTCGACGAATCGGAGCTATTCCGGGCAAAACAAGGAGAGGCAGAGAAAATCGAGGCACTGAATATCGAAATTCTACGGACTCCCTCCACGATCGAAAATTCCAACTTAATTTGCCCCAGAGACCAAGCAGCAATGAACCGATTTAGTGACAAATATTTCCCTCAGGATATTGTACTAGTGCGTTGCTCATCGTGTCATGGAATCTGGATCAATAGAGGCACGTTCACGAAGTATCAGCAATTCCGCCAAAAATTAATGCCGAAGAAGAAAAGCCCTCTAGATGAGAGACTGGGAAAAAGCATTGCTCCATTGATAGTATCATACAAATACGAGTGCGAACGCTCAAATGAAGCACAGAGAAGAGATGTCGATACTGCTCTTAATATACTGAAAACAATTCTAAGGTTCATTTTCAAGTCTTAATAAATCAACAAGAGTAGAAGATAACGATAGGATATTGAGTGACACATTTGCTTGTCTTGTTATCTCTGGCGTAACAATACAGCGGAATGTCACCTAACTAAACAATAGCCCATCTTGTGTGATTTCAAAGTTGCTTGTGCTGCTACGAATGATGAGCTTTCCAAGTCCGGTGGACCCAGATAAGCGCAGTTAAGAAGACTCCACCTATCAGGTAGCCTCCTATGACGTCACTGGGCCAGTGGACACCCAGGTAAACGCGGGAAATACCGATTAAGAGAATTAAAGCTATCAAACCGGCAAGAACCAGCATCCGCAGGACGCGATTCTTCAGATTGATGGAAATAAAATAGGCCGTAAGTCCCAATATTAGAATGGCAAAGAATGCATGTCCACTGGGGAATCCATTACCTTGCTCACGGGATAAGACGTGAACCAGGTCGGCCGAGGGCCGCGGACGATTGATGACCAGTTTCAATACCGTATTTACAAGCGTGAGTAATCCCCCCACGGGAATCATGATAGCCTCCAGCCTACCTATTCTCCACCAAACAAGGATGCCGATGATAATAACCACCAGCACCGAGGACCAGCCCCCAAATATAAACGAAACGTAGTCCATGAATGAGAGCAAGAAATGATTATCAAAAGATTGCAAACGGAGCGTCAGGTACAGGTCACCAGGAAACCTGGGTACGAACCGGGCGTAAATAGAAATGACCAAGGCTAGAATTACCAGGAATCCAACAATCAGCTTGAATCTAGTGTTTTCCGACACCTTGCACCGATAAAAATGAAAAGGATAACCAGCCAAATTATAGCCCAGGATGGCAGAGTTGAATATCCCTAGCCCCGAACAATAGTTTGTCTTGTTACCTATGGCGTAACAATATAGCGGAATGTTAGGCTTAAACTTAAATTATTCGTCAGGGAAGAACACTATGCTATAATCGTGGGACAATAAACTTAGTAATTGAGCGATTTTAGACATTGCGAATTCGCTAAGGAGAGAAATGCATTTCAAATGTGTTACCTGCGGAATCGAATTCACTACTATAGAGCAGCTAGCTAGCCATAAGAAACAGCACCAAGCTGGTCCAAGAAGCTCCCCAGGAGTAATCTGCCTGGGCTGTGGCAAAAGTATCCCTCTAGAGCCATCTAAAGCCAACTACAAAGGGCCACTCACTTGCCCTAACTGTCAACGGACAATGACCGTCGTCATAGAAGATGGTGAAGTAGCTGTAGCTCGGCTTGGCTAGATTAGTAAATACGATTTATTAACTCCTCGGCGGCTGATGGAAAGCATCCCTAGTGCATCTTTATTCCGTTTCTAGATTATGCTTCCTATCTACGATTTGCCATAAGACTGGCTTATTAGCTTGCCATCCTTCATTTCCAGGACCATATCAGCTCTGGCTGCTACATCAGCGTCATGTGTGGCTACTATTACCGTTCTGCCCTCCTGAGTGACGCTGTGCAGGAGTTCAATAATCCGCGTGCTGGTCTTAGAATCCAGATTGCCGGTAGGCTCGTCTGCTAAAATGATAGCTGGGCCATTGGCCAGGGCACGAGCGATAGCCACCCGCTGCTGTTCACCTCCCGAAAGCCTGGTAGGCCGGCGGGCCTGGTGACTCTCGTCGATTCCCACTCTTTCCAGCAGTTGGCGCGCCCCTGCCTCCTGTAGCTTTCGCTTCATACCCCGAAGGTCCATGGGCAGCATAACATTCTCCAGAGCTGTTAAGTTGGGAATGAGGTAATAGTATTGAAAGACGAATCCTACCTTCCTGAGCCGGTACTCTGCCTCATTCACACCATTGAGCTCTGAGACCTTAATCCCATCGACTACTATGCGGCCGGCTGTGGGTTTGTCCAGAGCCCCAATCAGGTTCAGCAAAGTGGTCTTGCCACAGCCACTAGGCCCTTTGATCGCTATCATCTTCTCCTTAGGCAGCTCAAAGCTAACACCGTTCACCGCTGCCACTGTTGTGAACTCCGATGTCATAAACTGCTTGACCAGTCCGTCTACTACTATAACTATCCCTTTATCATTACTCATAGCGCAACACCTCCGCTGGTTTAATTCGTGAGATATACCAGGCTGGGAATATGCTGGCGGCCACAGCCAGTGCTATGGCTATACCCATTGCGTACAGGAAAACTTCTGGCGATACGGCTACACTAATCCCGGCAACCCTGGTAACGCCGCCACCGAAGAACCCTCCCCCACCAGAGAATCCGAATCCCCCTCCCGAGGAAGCCCCAAACAAATTGGCAACCTTCTGAGCCAGAGAATAGGTGATAAGAGCACCGATAATGGCAGCAATAATGCTCATAGCTAGGGCCTCTCCACCCAATTGAAGCCCTATCTGCCGGTTGGACGCACCGATAGCTTTCAGAATGCCAATTTCTTTTACTCGCTGCCGCACCATCAAGATTACAGAAAACAAGATTACCACCACAGCAACGACAAAACCAGCAATCATCGCTATCGTACTGGTGCTTTCGGCATTTGCTACAGAGCTATTTATTCGCTGATACATATCTTGGGCAGTGGTAACGTCAGCAACGCTTGTAGGGAAGACCTCCCGAATACTGTTGACCACGGCATCCACATTGTTAACATCGTCTGCCTGCACCGTTACTGAGGTCACTCCACTCAAGTTAAACAAACGCTGCACGGTGCCAACAGGCATAATCAGCATGTTATTTCCGAAGACTTGCCCACTGTCGTAAATACCGATGACCTCTACCGACGTACTATTTATGCTGACTGTAGAACCAACGGTGAGGCTGTTGTTATTAGCCAGGGCTTGACCGACAACCATCACATCGGCATCGTTTTCCTCTGTGGTGAAATAGCGTCCCTCTGTTATACTCATCTGTCCGCCCCCCATTAACGTCGGGTTTTCCGTGTCAGCATCAAACCCCATGACCATTATGCCCCTGGTGCGGATGACAGGGCCACCCCCCTGGCCTCCAAATGTCCCTTGCCCAATAGCTGACTGAAGGTTGCTGCCCGTATACTCAGTCTCGACACTCTCCTGCACGGAGGCCACATGGGGGATGTCACTGAGTTTGTCCACATCTTCTTGGGCCAGTGTCCCATTTCCACCCATCGTGCCAAAGCGACCAGCCGGCGATACCGTGATTTCCGTGCCAATCTGTTGTCCTATCGACCCTAGCTGATTTTCAGTGGCACCATGAACCGTGACCATAATCAATGCCAGCCCTATGCTGACTGATAGAATGACTACAATCGCCCCTGTGCGGAGGGGACTCCGAATAAGATTGCGTAATGACCTACGAATTACACCCATATACAGTAACCTCCTTTTTTTCTATTCCTGTCACCTAGGATGGGGACTCTTCCAGAGTGGCATTAGTCACTTTCTGTACACTCCCACGGTAATAGGTAATCTCTACCTGGTCACCAATTTGATGAGAACCTATGGCTGAAATCAAGTCTTCAGTTGTGCTGATATCCTTATTGTCCATCTTGGTGATAACATCACCTGGTCTTAAGCCAGCCTTATCTGCCGGGCTACCGCTAGTTACACTGGTAATGAGCGCTCCTGTGTTGACTGCGAGGTTATAGTAACGCTGGATAGTGGAGGTGACGGTGGCCACTTCCACTCCAATCCAGGGACGGGCTACCCTTCCTTTGGCTATTATGCTCTGCACTACAGGGATAGCAGTATCAGTGCTTATAGCGAAGCCAATATTCTCGGAATTGCTGGCGATAGCCACATTGATGCCGACCACCTGCCCTGCCGTGTCTAGCAGCGGTCCGCCGCTGTTCCCTGGGTTGATAGCGGCATCAGTCTGAATAATGCCGTTGAGCACCACGCCGGTGTCCTCTTCAATAGAGCGTCCCAGATTGCTGATGACGCCAGTAGTCCAGGTAGGCCCCCCCGGCAAAGCCAGAGCATTCCCCACAGCTACCACCGGTTCAAGGACGCTAAGCTGCTTTAGAGAATTGTTCAGAAAATGTAGATAGGAAAGATTATTGGCGTTAATTTTCACCACCGCCAGATCAGTTTGCGCGTCTGTACCTACTATAGTTGCCGCATAGGTACTTCCGTCACTAAGAGTTACGGTCACTTTTTGGGCACCTTCTACTACATGATTATTGGTCACAATATAGCCGTCCGGGCTGATTATTATCCCGCTTCCCGCTCCTGTCTGGGGGACTGCCTGCCAGAACCAGTTGTAGCTCACCGTTTCAGTGACGATGGAAACCACGGCAGGAGCCACCTCGGCTACTAACTCCTTGGTACTAAGCTCGGAGCTAATTGTTTCGTCAACAGACACGTATCCTGAGGCGGAACTAGGGGAGTTACCTACGGTGCCGGTAACAACTAAGCTGATACCAACAACCACAAGGACAATTATTATAATGTACCTTAGCTTACTCATTTTTCACCTCCGTGCAAAGGAGAGGGGGAAGACTCACCCACTCTCCAGACAAGTTCTGCTCCACTGGCTTATCAACTGCCTGCTTCAGCGGAAGCATTAAGGGAACATGGACCACCCCAAGCCCTAAACAATCTGCCCAACATCAGGCCACTTTCATGACCACGTCCGCCAAGCCCCGGTAATGGTAATTTGATGTCGGGCCGGGACTGCCACCACTTCAGTAACTGGTCAGCTTCCGCCTGAGTTATCTTGCCCTTATCTACGAGGTTTTGCAGCCAGCTTTTTAGAGCTTCATCCTGCATCTCGCTTCGAGCCTGCTCCAGAGCATCCCTTAGCTGCCCTGAGTCGATGGCCACACCTGTCTTTTCTTCGTAGATGGCACAAACTCTGTCCAGAAGCGCCTGGTATCGATCGGTAGCCTGGGTCTGGTTCCCTGCAGTAGTATTGTTTGAGCTATTGTTTGCAGCAGCAACTAACCCTCCAGTTATACCTCCGATCAGCAGTACAGACGCCACCACGACTGGAATGAACCACTTACGTTTCTTCATTGTCATGTCACCTCCTTTCTATTTTTCCACCGATAGGGATATGTTCCCTTCTCGAATAACATAGCGACTTCCTTTTTTCGATTGGTCCCCATCAGTACAAATCCAGCTTATCACAGTAACATGAACCCACCATGAACTGGAAGTGAACGTCAGAAAAAGTCTACAATTGAGCCATTTCATTTCATGTTCATCTTGGTGTAATATAATGCGTTTGGGGAGTTTGTCATGCGAATTCTGGTTATTGATGATGATCGGCGACTCTGTGCTGTCATCAAGCGCGGGCTTCTGGAAGAAGCTTACGCTGTTGACTTGGCCTACGACGGAGAGGAAGGAGAATACCTTGCCGAGGTCAATTCATATGACCTCGTCATTCTGGACATCATGTTGCCCAATAAAGATGGCATCGAAGTTTGTCATGAGCTTCGCGCCAAGAAAATTAATACCCCCATTCTGATGTTGACGGCTAAAGACACTGTGGAGGATCGGGTCAAAGGGTTAGATACAGGAGCCGATGATTATCTGGTTAAACCTTTTGCCTTCAATGAGCTTCTGGCTCGAGTTCGGGCGCTCCTGCGGCGAGAGGGAATGATAAAATCGCCAGAGCTTCGGGTAGGAGACTTAACTATGAACACTCTTACCCGCCAAGTTTGGCGAGGACAAAGACCTATCGAACTAACCACTAAGGAATACGTCATCCTGGAGTACTTCATGCGCCATCCCAACGTGGTAGTCACGCGAACTATGGTCGAAGAACACGCCTGGGATTACGACTTCGATAGCCTGTCCAATCTGGTAGATGTCTATATCCGCCGGCTGCGGCGTAAGATTGACAGCGAGGGGGAAGATAGCCTGATTCAAACGGTGAGAGGAGCCGGCTATCGACTGAAAGCGCCATGAGCTTCATTCATAGCATAAAATTCCGATTTACCATCTGGTACCTGTTGGTGCTGGCAGTTCTATTGATTGCCCTCAGTGCCGGGGTATATTTCTATCTCTCGCGGAGCCTTTATCAGAGTCTGGATGATTCACTGATACTACGTTCTAGTCAACTAAGTAACATCCCAGCTATTATGGAAAGCATCCGGCAAGGGGAATTTCAAGAGGAGCTGGGGGAAATCGTCATATTGTACTTTTACTCTGGCGGCCAATTAGTACAGGTATCCGCCCAGGGGACAAATATTACTGTGCCCGATGAATTAATTACGCAAGGCATTGGCGGCACGCCGCGTTCGTTTGCCACTATCCAGACGACGGAAGGCGAAGGACTACGTCTCCTGGCTGTCCCCATGATCATTAGCATATCAGGGCCACAGCCCGGTATCCAGCCGGCTGCACTGGTCATTGCTCACTCGACAAAACAGATAGACCAGGCATTGGCTGGCTTGCTGCGCACCCTCATAATAGCTATTCCACTGGCACTGGCATTAGCCGCTGGAGGTGGTATATTTCTAGCCCGCCGAGCGCTTAAGCCAGTAGACAAGATTGCCCAGACCGCGCAAGAAATCGAGGAAAGTGACTTAAGCCAACGGATTAATGTGAACACCAAAGACGAATTAGGGAGGCTGGCAACGACGCTGAATGCAATGATTGGACGATTGGACAAAGCGTTTCAACGCCAGAAGCAATTCACCAGCGATGCTTCGCATGAATTACGTACTCCCCTAGCGGTAATTGAAGCTGAATCCAGTCTGGCACTTCGGAAGGAAAGGCCATCAAGCGATTACCGCCAATCTTTAGAGATTATTGCCCAGGAATCGAGACAGATGTCCTCCCTTATTGACCAATTGCTTACCCTCGCTCGTGCTGACGCCGGAAAGGAACAATGGAACTTTACAGAAGTAAATCTCGGCAAGCTCATCGCTAACCTGAGCACGGATGTAGAAGTTCTCTGTCAGGAAAAAGGGCTCAGCTTTCAATTAGGTCAGACGCAGGATTTAGCTGTGAAAGGGGATGAAGCCCGGCTGCGAGAGCTATTCATGAACATTCTCGATAATGCCATCAGATATACCCCCACCCCCGGGACTGTTTCTGTCTCACTCCGGCGCGAAGGGCAAATGGCTGTAGTGGCTATCACCGATACCGGGGTTGGCATTCCCGCCGAAGACATACCTTTCATCTTCGAGCGGTTCTACCGGGTTGATAAATCTCGCTCGCGTGCTGAGGGAGGCAGTGGGCTGGGCCTGGCGATATGTCATCATATCGCTGAAGCTCATAAGGGAAAAATAGAAGTGGAAAGCCAGGTGGGAGCGGGCAGCACCTTTTCGGTATGGCTGCCTCTACAGTCCACAAACTAATGTTTATACCTTCTCTAACCCAGTGCCAATGGTTGTGCCATTCTTAGGTTCAGTTTCCAGAGTTAGAGGAGTCGGAAGCGGTTGGTTCTAAGCCAGCCTTTGGATCGGTTGCCATTGCCATTTTGTTCCCCTACGGACTACATGGCCGAGTCCCGGGAATGGAAAGTGAAAGGCAAGCATCAAAGCTTTCTCAGTCGCCGCCTTGTTCAACAAAAAGTGTCTTGTTTTTATGATTTGCTCAGATGCCACCTCGTGGGCTGCATGCCATTCAGGATGCTCGATATGAATGGGATGCAGAAACGCGTCAGATATACAAAGCAATTGTTTTCCATGTGAAGAGACGGAAACAGCCATGTGACCAGGTGTGTGCCCTGGTGCCGGGATTGCGCGGACGCCAGACACTACTTCCGCTTCATGGTCAAGTAAATCCATTTGATCTTGAATAGGGAATAGGTTCTTGCGTGTGAACGTAAAATCTTCATTTTTATAAAGAGCCTCAGGCTGTTCTGAAGTCCAGAAAGTCCACTCCTCTTTCCACATAACATAGCGGGCTCTGGGAAAAGACGGCTTGCCCTTGGCATCAGTGTTCCCACCGATGTGGTCATCATGACCGTGGGTCAGGATGACTGTGTCTATCTCACCAGCCTCAATCCCTACAGCTTGCAGGTTGCGAAGAAGTCTTCCCGTGTTTGGGGTAAGACCGTCTGCACCCGTATCCACTAGCACCTTATGCCGGCCTGTATTGACTATCAAGCAGGTAAATGGGCTCACAAATGCCACCCATTTTCCTGCTTGTATGCCGTGCTCATTGAGCGTCTCCTTGAGTAGTTTTTTCGGCGCGTTGGCGAAGAGGAAATCAGCGGGCGGCGGGATGAGTGGTGGTTCATATGTAAAAGTGCCATCGTTGATGGCTATGCATTGAAAATCACCCACCTTGAAACGATAGACCTCAGTGTTCATAGTAGTGCTCCCTTCTCATAACGCGTATAGAAATTGAAACTTTTTGGTGCGCCAATCTTAGCACCGTCACTGAATAGGTACAAGCGATTACACCTTCTGCAGCATGCAGACACAGAAGACACGGAGAATCTTCAATCTAGGAAAGGGACACAGGAAGTAGTATCATTATCACAATACTTGTGGTTAAACCAGCAGGCTGGCAAATAGAATAAGGACAAGGAGGAAGATATGGGTTCATTACAGAAAATACTAACAGAGGCAGTGTCTGAAGCCGTTGAAGAAGCATTCTTAGGCAAACTCCAGGCTAAGATTTTCGCCGGAGCTTACAATCTTGTTTTGGCTGTTCGAGCCATAGAAGCAGCATATGGCAGCGAAGGTGTTGAGACAATCCGCCGTGCATTTGCCGAATCATGGGCTGAAGCAGGCAAAGAAATGGCAAAGGAATCAGATGATAATTCACTACGTTCTCTGTGTTCCGCATTGGAACAGACATGTATGGGTAGCCACGAGTGGATAAAACTCGAAGATTCAGATACTCGTCAAGCGTACCGCTTCACCCGTTGTATGTGGGCAGAAGCTTTCAGAGAATTAAAAGCTGAAGACATTGGTTTTTGGGTGCTGTGTCAGGGCGACGTTTCTATGGCTTCATCGTTCAATCCCATGATCGGCTTCTCTAGAACCAAGACCCTGATGATGGGCAATGATTGCTGCGACCATGTTTACTATCTCAAGACACAATAGTCAGAGCAGTGGGTTTGTATTTCAGTCGGATGCGCTGTTTCCTATATGACACAATGAGGTGTCTTGTTATGCCTCTACATGCTGTTGCACTTTATAGCAGAGTATATACTTCACATAAATATGTTTGCTACAATATGAAAAAATATTATGTCTAGGGTCGCTGACTAAATGAATTGCAGTGAACACGCTCAGTACATAGGAGCTAGCATCTATGTCTAAACGTCTAGATATCAACAGTGTCCCGGCTCTAGTCGGCATCGTGGGGCCCATTGTGGTGATTGTCGGGGACCTCGCGGCATCATTATCCACTCCCGGTTACAGCCTGGTTCGCGATACAGTCAGTAGCCTGGCATTGACTGGCATAGGCTGGCTACAATCGATTTGTTTTCTGGCTATGGCCTTGCTGCTAGAGATTTTTGTCGCCGGGCTCTTTTTCAATATTCACAGGGCACGGGGCTTTCGTCTCGGTATCGGGTTCCTTGCTCTCTGTGGCTTCGTGTTGATGTTGATTGCTACTTTTCATATGGATGCCCCCGAAGCTTCGCGCACCACTGCCGGAATAATCCACACGATAGCATCTTATGGGCTGGGCTTGTTATTTCCTATCGCCATTTTGTTGCTCGCACCCAGCTTCAAGAACACTCCGAATTGGAAAAACATCTTTGTCTACACTCTGATTGCCGGTGTTCTAGGCTTCGGCCTGATAATAGGGGCATTCCTTAGTGACCAAATAGGCTGGTTTGGTTTGTATGAGCGAATTATAATAGGCAACGCGCTAGTCTGGGTGGAGGTAGTAGCAATACATTTTCTACGCCTGCTACTGAAGCGGGAGCCAAAGCCTCAACCCTGACAAATTAACAACGGCAAAGCCATCTAAACCCGCAATTCCCAGCCTTATCCCACAAAAAGTAACATTAGGGCGAATTGTTCGATAATCGCCCATAGCTTTCGCGTTTTCCTTTGCGGCATGAAATCATGCTACAATGCAGTTCACTGAGACCAAGCTGTGTGCTAATATAATATACCAAGCTACGAAATGATTATCGCTGTTATTGGAGATTCCTCCTGCTCCCCGGAAGAAGCTGAGCTGGCAGAAACCGTGGGTGAATTGTTAGCCCAGCAAGGTGCCACCGTAATATGCGGCGGCTTAGGTGGTGTGATGGAAGCAGTTTGTCGCGGAACTAAGTCCAAAGGTGGCTTGACCGTGGGCATTCTGCCCGGACAAGATTCAAGTACGGCCAATCCCTGGGTAGATATTCCTGTGGTCACTGGCATAGGCGAGGCCAGAAATGTCGTGGTGGTGAAGTCAGCCCAGGCAGTGATTGCTATCGGCGGAGGCTATGGAACGCTAAGCGAAATTGCCTATGCTCTAAAGAGTGGAATCCCGGTCATCGGCTTGAATACCTGGTCACTGTCACGCAATGGACAAGAGGATAATTCCATAATTAGAGTTCAGAGTGCTACCGAAGCGATAAACAAGGCAATTTCTTTGGCCAAGAGGCGTAAAAACTGTAAGATTGCTTCGCGGAGCCTGTCCTGAGCGAGATTCTTCGGTCGCTTCTCTCCCTCAGAATGACAGGGAGCCAAGGACTCACAATGACGAGAATGGAAATGGCAAGTATCAAAAGTGTAAAAGCCAGAGAGATTCTCGATTCGCGGGGTAATCCTACCGTAGAGGCGGAGGTAGTATTGGTTGATGGCAACACAGGTGTCGCCGCTGTCCCCTCAGGAGCAAGCACCGGGAAGTATGAGGCTGTGGAGCTTCGAGATGGTGATAAAAATAGATATGGAGGGCTCGGCGTTCTAAAAGCTATAGAACACATTAATACTGAAATTGCTTCAGCAATAGTAGGTATGTCCCCCTTAGAGCAAGCGGCTATTGACCAGCGACTGATTGAACTCGATGGCACTGCCAACAAAGCCCGGTTGGGGGCTAATGCCCTACTGGCAACATCTCTCGCTGTAGCCAAAGCAGGAGCTAGCTTCCAGGGTGTTCCTTTATACCACTATTTAGGAGGGGCAGGAGCTAAACAATTGCCTGTCCCCATGTTAAACATCCTCAACGGTGGCAAGCATGCCTCAAACTCTGTCGATTTTCAGGAATTTATGATAGTGCCAGTGGGCGCTGCCAATTTCCACAAAGCCCTGCAAATGAGCAGCGAGGTGTATCATTCTCTGCGCAAAGTGCTTGAGGATAAAGAATTAAACACCAATGTGGGAGATGAGGGTGGCTTTGCTCCCCAACTCCCTTCTAATAAAGATGCGCTGGAGTTGATACTGGCAGCCATAGACAGGGCCGGCTATAAAGCTGGCGGGGACCTATTTATCGCCCTGGACCCAGCATCCAGCACATTCTACCACGATGAGAAATACGTCCTCTCCCGAGAAGGTGTTACCCTCAGTCCCACACAAATGATTGATTACTATGTCAAATTGGTCTCGGATTACCCTGTCATCAGCATTGAGGATGGGCTGGCTGAGGATGATTGGGCAAACTGGTCGTTGCTCACTGCTCAACTAGGGAAACAGATTCAACTTGTGGGCGATGACCTTTATGTTACCAACATGAAGCGCCTGGAAAAGGGCATTGCCCAAAAAGCCTCCAATTCCATCCTTATTAAGCCTAATCAAATAGGCACGCTCAGTGAAACCCTGGCTGTTATCAAAAGAGCTCAGCAGGCTGGGTGGACAACTATCATCAGCCACAGGTCTGGTGAAACCGAGGATACTACTATTGCCGACCTCGCGGTAGCCAGCAATGCCGGATTCATTAAAGCCGGTGCTCCCTGCCGCAGCGAGAGATTGGCTAAGTACAATCGTCTCCTCAGGATAGAGGAGGAATTAGGAAAGGCTGCACAATACGCTGGCAAAAAAGCGTTATATAATATTATAGAGAGGATGAAATAATGCGGATATTAGACGGTGTTCATCAAATAAAAACTCCTGGCCCTGGAAGCGCATCATGGCCTACCAATGTTTATGTAATTGAAGGCGGTGATGGGCATATACTGGTTGATAGCGGCTGGGATAGCCAGGAAGCCCTCTGGGCTCTCCAGGAAGGGATGAAAGCGTCAAACCTCAAACTTCGAGATGTCAAAAAAGTGGTTATCACTCATATACATCCCGACCATTATGGGTTAGCAAGCAAGATAAAACAAGTTTGCGGGGCCCAAGTAGCTATTCACAGGATTGATGCGGGCTTTATTTCTCCCAGGTATAAAGATTTTGCTGACCTAATTCAAAAGACCGAAGAGTTACTTCGGCAGAATGGCGTTCCTCAGGACGAATTACCTAAGTTAAAAGAAGCTTCGTTATGGATGAACAAATATGTCACCCCGGATGCGCCTGAAGTTATGCTAGAGGATGGCGACATAATTTCTAATGACTCCTTCGAATTGAAGGTGTTATGGACGCCGGGGCACTCGCCAGGCCATATCTGTCTCTACGAAAAAGAGAAAAAGTTTATTCTCACTGGTGACCATGTTTTGTATGAAACCACTCCCCACGTTGGCTACAATCCCCTCTCTGGAGATAATCCTTTGGGCGACTATATTTCTTCCCTTAAGAAACTAGAGAGCCTTAAGGCTAACTTTATCTTCCCGGGACATGGACCGCTGTTCAATGCCTTAGGGCTGAGAATAGAAAAAATACTCCAGCACCACGAGCAAAGGAAGCGAGCTATCTTGAACTCTTTGCGCGACGGCTTGAAGACAGCCTATGAGATAGCTCAGAAAATCCCCTGGATGACCGACCAAGGAGGCACCGCTTTTCGGGATTTGTCAGTTTGGGACAAACGAATGGCTGTTACCGAGACCCTTGCTCATCTTAAGCTCTTGGCGGTGGAAGGCAGGGTGAGCAATGTCGCTATGGATGGTGCTTCTATGTATATAGCTAAAGATTAGCAAGAAGAGAGGAGGTAAAAATGGCAACAAAAGTAGGAATCAATGGCTTCGGGCGTATTGGCAGGTTAGCTCTGAAGGCAATTATCCAGCGTTGTGGCGGTAAGGCAGAAGTGGCAGCAGTGAATGACCTCACCGATGCTAAGACCAATGCCCATCTTTTCAAGTATGATAGCAATTATGGCATCTATCCCGGTAAGGTGGAGGTTAAAGACGATGACATTGTAATTGACGGGAAGAAAATAAAAGTCTTAGCTGAGCGTGAACCGGCGAAAATCCCCTGGAAAGATTATGGAGTAGACATTGTGATTGAATCCACCGGGCTGTTCACCAAGGCCAGCAAGGCTGCCGACCATCTTCAAGGCGGTGCTAAAAAAGTAATTATTTCAGCACCAGCTGAAGAAGAGGATATATCCATCGTCCTCGGCGTCAACGAAGGGCAATATGACCCGGCTAAGCACCGCATTATATCCAACGGCTCCTGTACCAGTAATTGCATTGCCCCGGTAGTCAAAGTCCTTCATCAGAACTTTGGCATTGTTCACGGGTTAATGACTACCGTCCACGCTTATACCAACGACCAAAAGATACTGGATGTGTTTCACCGCGACCTGCGCCGAGCCAGGTCTGCCGGTACCAATATCATCCCGACTACTACTGGCGCAGCTCGTGTTATGGGCGTAGTCATTCCAGAACTTCAAGGGAAGCTACATGGTATCTCCCTCAGGGTGCCCACTCCGGTGGTATCCGTCGTGGACTTCGTCGCTGATTTGAAGAAGAAGGCCAGTGCTGAAGAGATTAACGCTGCTTTTCGTAAGGCTGCTGACGGAGAGCTTAAGGGAATTCTGGAATATTGTGACGAGCCCCTGGTGAGCTCGGATTTTAAGGGCAATCCCGCCAGTGCTATCTTCGACGCTCTGAGCACTATGGTCATTGATGGCAACCTGATAAAGGTGTTAGCCTGGTATGACAATGAATGGGGCTATAGTTGTCGTCTAGCTGACCTCGTCGCTTATATTATTAAAAGGGGATTATAAGTCCCCATTTAAGTTCTCTTTGAAGGGGAAAAATAAGGAGGGAACGAATAATGCACGTCAGTGTGTGTCAAATTGAGCTTCGCCTCCCTGAGAACCATTCCCTTAAAGGTAAGAGGCAGGTAATTAAGTCCATCATCACACGGCTACAAAACAAGTTCAACGTTTCCGTAGCCGAGGTGGATAACCAGGATTTATGGCAATTATCTACTTTAGGCGTAGCTTGTGTGAGCAACCACAGAAGACATGCCGATGAAACCCTAGCCAACGTCATAAAGTTCGTTGTCCAGAACTACCCCGATGTAGAGTTATTGAGTTCGGAAATAGAAACCCTCCCTTGATGGATGCCGCTGCTTTTCTCCACCACCTCGTCAGCCTGCCTGACTACAGCCAACAGATCGTCCATATTGAACGCATTCCTCATCAGGGCGCAATATTTGGCAAACTGGATAAACCCCTCCACCCTAGCCTGCAAGCATGTCTGGAATCCCTGGGTATATCAGCTCTTTATAGCCACCAGGCAGAAGCCTTGAATGCCATCCTGGCCGGCAAAAATGTGATAATAGCCACACCCAGTGCCAGCGGCAAGAGCCTGTGCTATCAACTGACCACACTCGATGCGCTTTTGCACGATAAGAATAGCCGCGCTCTTTATATCTTCCCCACGAAAGCCCTGGCTCAGGACCAGCTACGTAGCCTAGAACAAATCGTTCACTCCTTGCCATTGCGAACCCCAAAAAGTCGGGGCGAAGCAATCTCCCCCGGAGCTATGGCTACTTTCGATGGCGATACACCGCAGGATGACAGAGCAAACATAAGAAAACAGACAAGAGTGGTGCTCACCAATCCTGATATGCTCCATCTGGGCATCTTGCCTAACCATCAATCGTGGCCTAAATTGTTCCGCAATCTCAAATATGTCGTAATAGATGAAACTCATATTTATCGAGGTGTTTTTGGCTCTCACGTAGCCAATGTCTTGCGGAGGTTGCGGCGGCTTTGCGTTTTTTATGGCTCTAAACCTCAGTTTATTTGCTGCTCAGCCACCATCTCCAATCCCCAAGAGCACGCTCAAAATATCGTCGGCTTGCCTTTTGAGGCCATTATTGAAGATGGCTCACCACATGGTGAGAAATACTTCACCTTTTGGAATCCGCCTGTCATTGATAAGGCTAAGACCAGCCGACGCAGTGCCAACAGCGAGGCGGCTTTCCTTCTCGAAGAACTTGTTCAGAAGGAGATTCGCAGTCTGGTATTTGCCAGCACTCGTAAGCTTACCGAACTCATTTATATTTATACCCAGGAACAATTACCTCCTTCTTTGAAGGATAAAATCAGCCCTTACCGGGCGGGGTATCTTCCCGAAGACCGACGCCGAATCGAGCATCAATTCTTCGAGGGCGAACTTTTCGGTTTGGTCGCCACGACAGCCCTGGAGTTAGGAATAAATATCGGCGATTTGGATGCCACCGTGCTCACCGGATATCCCGGAAGCATCGCCAGCGCCTGGCAGCAAGCCGGGCGTAGCGGACGAAGCACCCACAGCTCCTTGAGTTTTCTTATCGCCCGGGAAAATCCACTTGACCAATACTTGATGCGTAATCCCGATTTCTTTTTCAGCAAGAACTTTGACAACGCCATAATCAATCCTGACAATCCTTACATCCTGAAGCCTCACCTCCTCTGCGCTGCCTGGGAGAAACCATTAGAGGATGAGGACGAGAAATTCTTCGCGGCCGACACTGGCACCATGCTGGCTGAGCTGGAACAAGAAGGGAGGTTAAGAAAACGCCAAGAAAAATGGCATCCTGCTCCTTCTATCTCCTATCCCGCTCAGGATATAAATATCAGGGCAACATCAGGACAAAATTATGCCATTATTAATGGTCGGGATGGTTGCTTATTAGAGACAGTAGAAGCCAGCGTTGCTTTTTTCCAGGTACACCCCGGCGCTATTTACCTCCACCAAGGTGAATCTTACCTCATCACGGAACTCGATTTAGCCCGGCGTATTGCCTGGGCAGAACTGAAGCCTGTAGATTACTACACCCAGACTATGGAGATACACGACATCCGGGTCACGAAGTTGCTCAAGGAAAAAGATTGTCACGAGGTGAAGGTTCACTTTGGAGATGTCAATGTCACTATCACGGTAGTGGGCTTTAAGAGAAAAAAACAATTCACGGAAGAGGTCATCGAAGCGGTGCCTCTTGATTTGCCACCACAAAACTTTCCCACCAAGGCCCTGTGGTTCGATTTGCCTCAGAAGGCGATTGACAAAATAGTCGATGCCGGGCTTGATTTCCACGGCGGTTTACATGCTTGTGAACACGCTGCCATTGGCATACTTCCCTTGTTTGCCCTTTGCGACCGCAATGACATTGGCGGCGTTTCTACTCCCTTCCATCCCGACACCGGCAAGGCGCAGATTTTTATTTACGATGCCCACCCCGGAGGTATTGGCATTGCCGAGAAGGGATTCGAGGCAACTGAAGAGCTCTGGCAAGCTACCTTGAAAGCCGTGGAGGATTGTCCTTGCACTGATGGCTGTCCTTCCTGCATACAATCGCCCAAGTGCGGCAACAATAACCAGCCCCTGGATAAGGAGGTGGCAATAATATTGCTCGAAGAACTCCTAGCTTAAAGGAAATGACCAGCATGCGGGGCGATTATCTCCAAACTTAATTGCAACATTATTGCATTTAGCCTTCCTTACAGCTATCGTAGTGAGATAAGAATGCTCTAGATGAGCAAATTAGCGCCCTGGTTTGTTGAGACCGAGTCGTTCGACATCGTCATGCCCGTGTTTGGTCTCGAGCACATGCAGCCGCTTCTCTCCGGTAATAACGATGCCAAAGGTCTCCAGCAATGCTTGGGGTGTCAATACATCTTGCGGTGCACCAATGGCAACCACCTTGCGAGCCAAGAGCATTACCTGGTGGCACAGAGCTGCCTCTTCCTGGATATCATGGGTTGCCATAATGACAGAAGCTCCCCGGCATAGTTCATCATTCATTGCGTGCAAGTAGAGATCTCTGCCACCGGCATCCAGACCTGCTGTCGGTTCGTCCAACACCAGCAGGTCCGCCTGGTGTGCCAATACCTGAGCGAGATAAGTCCGCTGCTGCTGTCCGCCGGACAGAGACCGTAGTGGAGAGTTAGCCAGTTTCTCGATACCCATGGTACGCATAGCAGAAAACACAATTTCATCATCCCGCCGGCTCATTCGTCCCAACAGTCCGTATAAAGGGAATCGGCCCATTCGCACGACATCAACGGTGCGAAGTGGTAAGACAAAACTAGAGTGATGGAATTGGCCAAGATAGGCAATTCGAGGATGGTTATTCCCGGGTGGCATTCCAAATACCGATAGCTGGCCCCCCAACACAGATAGCAGGCCCACAATAGTCTTCAGAAGAGTGGATTTGCCTGAACCATTAGTGCCAATGAGCGCGACAGCTTTACCCTGTCTCAGTTCAAAGCTGATGTCCGGCACGATAACTTCATTGGAATAACCAATACTAAGCGCTTTAGCCTGGATATAGAGAGCGCTGTCGGTGCTCCGCGTGGACGCTACGGTTAAACCCTTTGATGAATTGTTTTTTTTGCTACTATCCATGCGTTAATCCCTGAATACGAACTTGGCGACGATTACGTACATTCTGCACAATAAATACGATGAAAAAGATTACCACTGTTACCAGTATTATGGCAGCGCCCGCAGCCAGATTAAAGTGATAACTTATCAGTAAACCCAGGTACATCGACAATACGCCGAAGAGTATCGCCCAGGCTATCATGGCCTCTATCCGCCGAGCCAAAAGCGCACCAGCACCAGCCGGAGCGATGAGCAATCCGAAGACGAGCAGAGTGCCGACTGTTTGGAAAGATACGATAACCGTAGCAGCAATCATGAAGAGCATGACATTATGATAGAGGCGGACCGAGAATCCGGCAACCTCGGTCTGCTCCGGGTCAAAGCTGAGCAACAGAAATGGCCGAGCGCAGATAATAGCTGTAGCTGCAATAATGACTGTGGCTACGAGTTGAATCAGGATAGACTGTATACCGATACCCAGAATCTCGCCAAATAGTATACGGGTGAGGTCGCCGCTAAAGGAGTCCGAGCGGGATACAATTACCACACCCAAAGACAGCATTCCAATGAATAGAAGTCCAATGGCAGTGTCCGAGGATAATCGCGAACGCTGTGTAATCAGAGTGATACCGCCTATCATGAACACAGCGCTAACAGCTGCTCCGATCATTCCTGGGAAGCCTACTAGAATTGCCACTGCAATGCCAGGTAATACGCCGTGAGCGAGCGCATCACCGATAAAAGCCAGTCCACGCAAGATAACGAAAGTACCGGCAATGGCGCAGGCAATGGACACCAAAATCCCGGCAATCAAGGCCTGAAGCATAAAGCCATTGGATGAAAAGGGAGTTATCAGCAAATCCATAACGGCAACCTCTTAGAGCTAAAAATCATAAACCCAGATAATCTGGCGAATGAGTTTTTATTTTTGTTCATGACTAACAGCAATTTAACAAAGACTTTGCTACCTAAGTGAATTGGTAATAACGCTAGCGATATTTCTCATAAATGTAAAATAGGAACCATCGCTGGGTAAAGCATGTGTGGTAAGTTCAACCACTTTTACTCCGGTTTCATCGCCTATGGTCTTGGCCACCGCTGGCGATGTACCAAGTTCAGTAAATATCGCCTTGACATGGTTATCTTGAATTGCCTTTTTAAGCGCGGCCAGGTCTGCCGCCGAGACCTCTGCCTGTGTTGATAAACTGGGTATAATCACTCCGACTAGTTTGAAGTTGTAGCGCTGGGCGAAGTATCCCATTGATTCATGACCAGTAACTAGCTTTCGGTTGTCCTGGGGTATAACTGCCATCGTGTCAGCCACCTCTTTATCTAAACTATCGAGCCGATTTTCCAGGTCTTCAGCCTGACTAGCAACATCCAGATTGAGGTCTTGCATAAGTATAGAGGAAAGTGCGCTAACAATGCTCTTCATGGCTATGGGGTCCATCCAGAGATGGGGGTCAGGCGCACCAATCACTTGGTCCGGGTCGCCAGAAGGTATCCCCTCCCCAGGACCAACATGTCTTACCGTAATATAGTCAGAAGCAGTGAAAAACTTTACTCCATTGCTTTTGGCTGCTTCTAAGGTCTTTTCCATGCCACCCTCAAGACCAAGCCCATTCTCGATAACAAGATCCGCCTTGTTTATCGCTTCAATATCCTTGGCCGAAGGTTCCCATTCGTGGGGGTCCAGTCCATTGGGTATGGAGACAATTACATTCGCCTTATCACCAACCAGGTCTTTAACAACGGAGCCAAGGATTGAATAGGTAACAACAATAGTTTTCTTGCTGGTGTTACTTGTACCCTTGCTTGGCTGATAGGCTAACATACTAAAAAGTACCAACGCGACGAGCGCAGCTACTATTACTATTATGTGTTTTCCTTTCATCTTTTCGATCTCCTATTAGTGGACCGGATTGTGTATGCTATCATCATCGTTAATTGATAATGTAATTCAATTGCAAGTTAACAATATTTCCTCACCTGTGTTACCAAACGAAAATCTAAAGTGGGGAGCTTATGATGCAATCACGGCAGAGCCCATAGAACTCAAGCAGATGACCTTTGATGTCGAATCCGCTTTCCTTAGACAGTTTTTTCTCCATCTCGACAAGGCTACAGTTGGTGAAATCTACAACTTTGCCACAACCGGAGCAAACTAGATGATGGTGATGCTCCGTGGGTCTTCTCATCATGTAGCTCCGGCACCCGTCCTCTCCATGGACTCTGCACACTAGATTGAGTTTGCTCAGCACGTCAAGAGTGCGGTAGACGGTGGCCCGCCCGATACCCGGGTCTTCTAACCGCGACCTCTCATATATGACTTCCGGAGTTAGATGGTCATGGTTCGAGGCCATGACTTTCAGTACTGTATGGCGCTGAGGAGTAAGTTTATATCCCTGCTCCCTAAGCATCCCTGCTATCTTGTTCGCTGTGAGTTTCATATAGTATTACAACTGAAATATAATATCATCTACTGAATAGTATAACATACTATGTTTTACCTGTCAAACTGCGTAGCAATAGGTTCGGTAGATTGCACAGTAAATTTAGAATCCTGATGGTAATTGATCTAACGCATGGGTAGAAGTTACAACTATTCTGATGATGTCTCTTGGTCTCTTCCTTATGCTGGCTCCGATATTCGGAATTGAATTGTGAGATTGGTGAGAAAAGGGCCAGAGCTATTTTTGCCAGAAAGACGAGAATCGCCTATACTTGTGCTACTCTATACGGGTACTCTTGATTACGGAGGCAGCTTGTTCGATTTGTTTAAAAAAACTGAACTGGGAGTGAAAAGAAGCAAGGAAACCTGGTTCGGCAAGATAGCTAATATTTTTAAACGGGGCTCTTTCGGGGATGAGGTCTGGGAGGAATTGGAAGAGTTGCTTGTCTCGGCTGATGTTGGCGTCGAGACTACGAGTAAACTCCTGAGTAAAGTCAAACAGCGGGTGAAAATGGACAGGCTTTCAGAGGTATCTCAGATACAGGAGGCTTTGAAACAGGAGCTGATAAGTTTATTAAGCGTCCCTTCATCGAGACCCCTCGCTTCCTGCTATTCTGGGTGCCGTGAAGAATCTCCTCAGGTTATTCTTGTGGTCGGCGTGAACGGCTCGGGCAAGACGACGAGCATTGCCAAGCTTGCCTATGGTTTGACCTCGCAGGGAAAACGGGTTATATTGGCGGCAGCAGACACTTTTCGAGCAGCAGCTATTGAACAACTTGAACACTGGGGAGAGAAAGTAGGTGCCGAAGTCATCGCTCATCAACAAGGTGGTGACCCCGGAGCAGTGGCTTATGATGCCGTCCAGGCCGGCTATAGCCGCCATGCTCAAGCGGTGATTATAGACACTGCCGGTCGCCTCCATACCAAGTTTAATCTCATGGAAGAACTCAAAAAGATAAAGAGAGTGGTAGCTAAGCACGATTCTTCAGCACCACATCAAGTTTTGCTGGTAATGGACGCTACCACAGGGCAAAATGGACTGGCCCAAGCCAAACATTTCACCGAAGCTGTGGACGTCACCGATATTTTTCTGGCCAAGCTGGATGGCACAGCCAGAGGCGGCATAGTATTTGCCATCTGTGACCAGTTGAATATACCCATTTCTTACATTGGTACTGGTGAGAAATTACAGGACATGGCTCCCTTTGATGCTGAGGTCTTTGTTAATGCTATTTTCTCTTAAATGGAAAGGAGAGGATAAATGCTCACTATCAGCATAAACCCTATTGCTTTCACTATTGGCTCCCTACCAATACGGTGGTACGGGATTATGGTAGCTATAGGGGTTGCGTCGCTGCTAGTCGTTATGCTCAGGGAGGCAAAAAAACTAGGCATCACCCGTGATCTCTACAGCCTTGCCTTTTGGGGTATTGTTGGCGGCCTTATCGGAGGCCGGCTAGGATATGTAATCTGGGATTGGCAGTATTTCGTAGCGAACCCCCGAGCGATTATTGGCTTTCAGGGCCTTGCTCAAAGCGGGATGATTATCGGCATCATTGTAACAGCGCTGATCTATATGGTGGTGACGAAAATGCGCTTCTCTACCTTACTTACCATGGGTGATGCCGTTGCTGTGGGAGCGCCTTTAGCCCTGGCCATAGGCAGGATTGGTTGCACGCTAAACGGCTGCTGCTACGGCCAACCCAGTCCGTTTCACTTTTTCCCGTTGGCGGTAATCTATACTCCACGGGATACTATATCTCCCCAATATTGGAATGTGCCAATATACCCCACTCAGATTTATCATTTATTATGGAATCTGATAGTTTTTGCTATAGTGTGGCGACTTCGGGGAAGATTTAAACCCGAAGGCAGTCTTTTTTTCTTTTTCCTTTGCATTTTTGCCATCGGTGATTTTGGCTTGAGGTTTCTTCGTGCTGAGGAACCATGGCTCTGGGGTCTTCGTCAAGCCCAATTTGTTGACCTGGCAGCAGTAGCGATATTTTTGCCCTGGTTTATTATCAAGCTGCGCCGATCTCAAAAACAGGCTCTGGTAGCCGAGTCTGCTACCGAAGCTGAGTCGGAGCAAAATCGAGGAGATTAAGGCTTAGCACTTCTTCTCCATTCCAACGGCTCTTTTCCAGGTTATACACGATATCTATGTGAGACGGAATTTCCTCCCGTTTTTTCTGCGACTCAAAATCTACAGCCTGCCAGGTTACATTTCCCTGTTTGAGTTTTAGCCTCAGCCACTCGCCCTGGTTGCCGAAGTTACGACACTCGATTACCTCGACTTGTCGAGTGAGAAAGGTCGGCTGCGGGTTGCCCCGACCGAAAGGGCTCAATTTTTGGATAAGGTTAAAGGTGTCTCCACCAAAAGTAGATAACGGAAACTCGGCATCAATCACTAGTTCTTGGTGAAGTTCCAGATGACCTAATTGGTCCGTAGCTAAGCTCACAAGTCTTTGCTCTAGCTGAGCCAAATTTCGGCGCGCTACGGTGAAGCCAGCAGCTAAGGGATGGCCACCAAAGGCGGTAAGTAAGTCCTGGCATTCTGCCAAAGCAGACACGATATTGAACTCAGCTATGCTGCGGCAGCTGCCTTGACAGAACTCTGGGCCCAGGTTGATGATGATAGCAGGCTTGTAAAATTCATCTACTAACTTGCTGGCAACAAGCCCGATAACACCGATGGAGTAGTTTTCGTCACTTTCTATAAGCACCGGCAAGTGTAGTTTAGTGGTTAGTTTCTCCTTCGCCCGACTTAATACATCATTGGTTAATTTTTGCCGCTCGGCATTCTTTCCCTCCAGCTCTAAAGCCAGGAGGCGAGCTTCTTCTGGTGACTGAGTAGTGAGCAACTGGTAACTTGTGGAGGCATTATTCATCCTGCCAGCAGAATTGAGGCGAGGCCCCAATACCCAAGAGATATCTTCAGCATCGAGTTCACCTGGCTTCAGCCCGGCCGATTTAACCATCCCTTGAATTCCCACGCGGGAGGTATTATTAAGCTCCTTCAGCCCTTCCTTGACCAGGTAACGATTCTCGCCAAGGAGGGAAACCAAATCGGTAACGGTAGCCAAAACTACTAGGTCCAGCAATCTGGCTAGCCATTTCTCCCGGCTATCTTTATGGAATAACGCTTGCAGAAGTTTGAAAGCAACGCTGGCACCGGCCAGATCCAAAAAAGGATACACTGAATCCTTGCGCTTCGGGTCAATTATAGCTACGGCCTGCGGTAGGCTTTTTAATGGAATGTGATGGTCGGTGATAATTATATCCATCCCCATGTCTTGAGCCCTTTTTACCTCCTTAAGGTCAGTTACGCCGCAATCAACAGTAATGACCAAATTAACTCCCTGGGCATGAAGTTTCTCCAGAGCTGGAATTTTTAATCCGTGGCCTTCGTTGATACGGTCAGGAATATAGGGAATGACTTCAGCACCAAGCCTGGACAGTCCCTCGACAAGAATAACTATGGCTGTGACGCCATCAACATCAAAGTCGCCATAGACGGCAATCTTTTCCCGGGCAAGCACAGCCTTATAGATCCTGTTGACAGCCTGTGATATATCAGGAAGGAGGAAGGGATTGCCTTCCAGCCTATGATCAGCCGACAAAAAAGGAGCGATGTCTTCTGGCTTAACTCCACGATTGTAGAGAAGTTGGGCAAGTAGAGGAGACAGACCAGAAGCATTTAAGTATTCGTTTGGCACTGGAGGCAGGACTTTCCATCGAGCCCGTTTATTCAATTTCATACCTTAGCTTAATACCTCTGGTCCGAATCGCTAACTATACCCTATGAGAGGGGGAGCAAGCAAACTCCGGGGCATGGCAATTTGACCGCTCAGGCCGGCAATAAAAATAGCGTGAGCAACGTAACACCTATACCGTTCAGCTTCAAGGTACCTGCAGACGTGGTGTAGAAACTAATATTTCATCGGTTCGTGTAATGAGGTAACAAAACAAGTTGGTTGTGATGAATTGTTGCGGGCATGAAATGACCCGGAAACACGGGCAGAGCTACAGGACCACTTTGTCAAAATGCATTTGCTTGGCAATGAATTGCTGGATGATGAGAGTATTCTGAAATTTCATTGAAAATCCGGTAATGCCCTCTTCCTGCAAATGCAAAATTGACGAGGTGCTACAACCATGCTATCTTGGCCTAAACACACATAAAGTAGACAAAAAATTATCGAACAAGTTTGTTAAAATGGTCTTTAGCTAGATTACAAAGAGCCCCTAAATTTGTCCGACTGCGAATTCCTTAGGCAAAAGAAACGCTGATGGTAGATAAACAGGCCATAAAAGAACACTGGAGAGAACTTGATGCCACTCTAGAGGAGTGGACGGGGTATCGTGATAGCGTCCAGGATGAGTTGAAAGAAATTATTAACAAAACCCCTCCATCTATCCGCAATATTCTACGATATCATATGGGCTGGGAGAACGAGAAAGGTTGTGCCCGGAAAGGGAAGCCGGGTAAATTTATCCGTGCTATCCTTCATCTTCTCAGCTGTCGAGCTGTTGGAGGAGACGCAGCGCAGGTATTACCATCTGCAGCAGCCATAGAACTTGTCCACAATCTTTCTCTCATCCATGATGATATCCAAGATAGAAGTTATGAACGTCGTGGGCGGCCTACAGTGTGGAAGTTGTGGGGTAAGTCACAAGCTATAAACATTGGTGATTTCATGTTTGCCTTGGCTGCTCTAGCCTTACTTAAGTTACGAGATAATGGTATACCCAGTAGAGAGATTGTATATTCTTTTCACCTCTTAACCGAAGCCTGCAAGGAGCTTTGTGAGGGGCAATGCCTAGATATCGAGTTCGAGGACAGAATCGATATTACCGTAGAGGATTATCTCAACATGATAAGAAAGAAAACAGCTGCTCTGACAGCGGCATCTGCTTCGACGGGAGCTTATCTGGGTAAAGGAGGAGAGAAGATACAGTATTTCCATCAGTTTGGTGAAGCATTGGGTATGGCTTATCAAATTCGTGATGATATATTAGGGATTTGGGGTATGAAAGAACGCACAGGGAAATCAATAGAAGAGGACCTTCGACAAAGAAAGAAGACTTTACCCGTAGTTTATGCACTTAGAGAGAGCAAGGATAAGGCAGAGCTTGAGAGACTCTACTCACAGAGGCATATTGAGAGTAAAGATGTACCCGTAGTAGTGCGGATACTTGAGCAGTCAGGTGCCCGAGACCACGCCCAGGATCTAGTTCAACAATGTTGCCGTCGAGCTTTAGCGCAGCTCGAAGCCAGCGGTGTAGAAAGGAACCACCATGCTTCTCTGAAGCGAATAATACATTCTCTAGCAGAACTCAATTACTGAAAAGAGAGTTGCCTGGTATCTTATTTGACCAAACATGACAGCATTAGATTAGCGTGTTGTGACAGCAAATGATTATGGAAATAGTTTATAATAAGACCGCCACGGAGTGTGGGCATAGCTTCCAAAGTATCTGATATTTTCGATGGCTCAATTGTTCCACTTTCGCGGACTGCATATAATCTCCACCTATATAAGTATAAAGGAGGCAAGACCTCAGAGATGATGCGAACATGGTTTCTAGAGACTAGACCCCAGTTTTTGATAATCTCGCTGATGGTGGTATTTCTCGGTACTTCAGTAGCCTGGTGGTATCATGGTTACTTCAGTATTCTGTATTGTCTACTGGCTCTCGTTGGACTACTCCTTGTCCACATCAGCGTTAACACGTTGAATGATTATTTCGACTACAAGAGCGGGATAGACCTGGAAGTAAAAAGAACGCCTTTCAGTGGGGGAAGCGGCATCTTATCTGCCGGGCTTCTCACTCCTGCCTCTGTGGGCAGGTTTGGTCTCGTTTGTTTTTTATTAGCCATTCCGATAGGCATCTATTTTGTTATCCATATCCATAGAGGCTGGCTCTTACTGCCCGTAGTGGTAACGGGCGCACTCTGTGTACTTCTATATACAACTCACCTGAAAAGATGGGGATTGGGAGAAATCGCTTGCGGCTTAGGGCTGGGAGCGTTGCCAGTCTTAGGAGCCTACTTTGTTCAAAGCGGAACCTATACTTGGGAGGTGGTGATTGCAGCTATACCCTCGGGGATTTTACTCCATAATGCCCTGTTGCTAAATGAATTCCCCGATGTGGAGGCTGATGAAAAGGGTGGGAAGAAGACTCTCACCATTGTAATGGGCAAGAAGAAGGCATCTTTATTGTACTCCATGTTGCTCATAGCAATGTATGTGTGGATAGCTGTATGGTCAATAGCGGGGTTTATGCCGATATTTGCCTTACTGGGTCTGCTGACACTTCCTCTGGGAGTGAAAGCAATAAAGGGAGCCCGGCATTATGGTGAAGAGAGCAAATTGATACCCGCTCTGGGCGCTAATTTGATGGTAATTATAGGCACCCAGGCTCTATTAGCTGTAGGATATATAATTGCAGCGATTGTCTAGTTTCTCCCTCCTTTTCCAAGCAGGTTCTTGAAATTGTGAATGGCAAAATGCTGTTTTGGGAAGGCATTTGGCTTTCGCCACAAGCATAACAAATCGCTATTCCGTGCAATCCGTATGGCTGTCAGCCTGTACCAGGGGTCAATGGGACGTGGGTAACAAGTTACTAAATTGTAAAACCGATAATAAGAACAGTAACATTGTCATTAAGTTTGTTATCAAATATAATCCATATCAATGAGGGTGGCTTTCTACACATTGGGGTGCAAGCTCAATCAAGCGGAAACGGAATCCTTAATTGGCCAATTTAGCCAGTCGGGATTTCAAATCGTACCCCCGAATGATGTGGCCGATATGTATATCGCCAATACTTGCACAGTCACCCATATCGCCGACCGCAAGTCACGCCACTGGCTCAGGCTTGCCAGGCGCAGAAATCCCCAAGCCCTGATTATCGCCACTGGCTGCTATGCCCAAAGGAGTCGCCAAGAGCTAGCCCTGCTTGCTGACCTCGTAGTTGATAACACAGAGAAACAGCACCTGCTTGCCATCATCCAGGCCCTCTCCATTGAAGAAAGAATACTCGATGATAGCGAAGCAAAGCCATCTCGGGTGCTTGCTGCCACCGTAAGGACTCGCAGCCTGATAAAGATTCAAGATGGCTGTCACGGCCCCTGCACATATTGTATTGTGCCCAAAGTCAGACCTCGTGAATATTCCTTGCCTGCTTCTCAGATAATTGACGAGGTTAAGCAAAAGGTGGCCCTGGGCTACAAAGAAGTTGTTCTCACCGGGACGAAAGTTGGCTCCTATAGAGATGGTAGTGTTGATCTCAGGGATTTGGTTCAACGTATTCTCCACGACACTGTCATCCAGAGATTGCGTCTCTCGTCTTTACAGCCTTCAGAAATATCCTCTGAATTTCTGGCCTTGTGGCAGGATGAAAGGCTTTGTCGGCATTTCCACTTAGCACTACAAAGTGGCAGCGAGACCGTGCTGCAGAGGATGAGGAGGAGCTACTCTCTGGATCAATATCAGAGAACGGTAAATTTGATTAAAGAGCAGATACCAGCGGTAGCTATCACCACAGATATCATGGTTGGTTTCCCCGGGGAAAGCGATGCCGAGTTTGAACAGAGCTACTCCTTTTGCCAGCAAGCTGGCTTTGCCAACATCCATGTCTTCCCCTTCTCACCCCGTCCTGAGACAGCGGCCGCTAGGATGCCCGAGCATATAAAAGACAAAGTTAAACAAGAGCGCAACCAGCGGATGCTAGCACTATCTCGAAGCTGCCGGCGCCGCTTCTGTGAGCAATTCTTGGGACAAATTATGCCGGTTTTATGGGAACAAGAGACCAGTCCCGGCAACGGCATATATTCAGGGCTGACCAGCAACTACATCAGGGTATTTGCTCATAGCGAAAAGCCCCTGAGCAATGAGATAACGCCTGTCAAACTAGTAGAATTTCGTAACCAGGGAATACGGGGAGAGAGAGTGGATGAAAATCCAGGTTAAGGTAAAGCCCAATTCCAGGACCGAAGAAATTAGCCGGGAAGGCAATAACTTTATAGTCAAGGTTAAGGAGCCGCCCAAGGAAGGCAAGGCCAACCAGGCAGTCATCAAATTACTGGCAGAGCATTTCGGTGTTCCCCAGAGCCAGGTCAGGATTCTCAGCGGCTTTAAGAGTAAGAATAAAGTCGTTGATGTTGCGAAGGAGTAGTGTAGTATGAAGTTATTCAAGGCGGAGACTCGCTCGAAGGCGGGTGTTTCAAATCAGCTTGCGTTCCCGAAGTACGAAACCAAGTTTGCGGCTGTGGTTTACCACTTCCTCTAACTTGGCTCGGTCAGGGCTGCCTCTGGTTTCAGGTCGGGTGGCGTTAAGGCCGGCGGCAGCGCTGGCCATGATAAGCGATTCTTGCAAATTAGCCCCCATAACATAGTAGGCAGCAAAGACCCCAGCGAAGACATCTCCGCAACCTACTGTGTTAATCACATTTAGACCGAGCTCTTTGAGAGGCAGGGCAGGGACTTCGATCACCGTACTGCTAGCTGGCTCAAGCATGACTGCTCCTTGAGCGCCAAGTTTTAGCACTGTATGATTGCCGAATCCTAGCTCTTTTAGCCTCTGCAAGCTAATATTTAACTTTTCAGTTTCCAGTAGAGCACTCGCCTCCGTCTTGTTTAAGAAGATGACTTCGGCTTCCTTAGCAAGAGAGAGCACTGCTTCCCGATTCGGGTTTATTAAAATTCCCGGGTCCCACAACACGGGGATGTCATGCCGCTTGGCCAGGTTTATTAGCCCTTTTGCCACCTCCAAAGGCGGGTCGGTGAGGACTATGCTCTGACATTCCCGTAGTTGCCGTTTAAGTTCTACTTTTTTCAAGTGTTTCAGACCAAGCCTGGCATTCGCCCCTAGATGGCTAACAATAACGTTCTCTCCCGCTTGGTCAATCATAATATAAGCCTGCCCCGATTCTTCTCCCGCAATTTGGTGGATTCCTGTGGTGACGACTCCCTCGTCATCCAAGATGGCAATTTGCTGGCGAGCAATATCATCCCTTCCCAGAGCGCCTATCAGGGCAACCTCTTTAGCCCCCAAAATCCGGGCTGCCGCCACAGCCACATTGCCCCCTGTCCCTCCAGATACCCGGGTGATATGTTCTGCAGTAACCTCTTCACCGGGCACTGGCAGCCGCTCTACGAAGCAGCTAATATCCCAGTTTATAGCGCCACATACTACCAAGTTGACCATCTTACTCCTCCAGTATACGCGATAGAAATAGCTTTAAAAAGCGAGGCCCGTCCACAGCAGATGCTACGTGCATCAATTGAGAGCTATCAGAAGGCAGGATACGAGTGACCCCTCTATCCCAGTCATTTCCTTTAATTACTTCTACCTTTGCCAATGTAAAATCGAGTAAGGAAGCATCCAGCAACGTTGCCAAAGCTAGCGGGTCATGCATCCTACAACATCCATGATATTTTACATCGTATTCTACCAGTTGGGCTACCAGATGTGCAGCCGGTGTATGCCTGGTCTTAATCTGTTCCAGATGTTGGCTATTCAGGCAAGCTGCAGGATCCATGGTTACATCCAGACCGACAGCGAAGATGTCCGCCTTGGAGTTGAATACTATATTAGCAGCCTCAGGGTCTTGCCAGATATTGAACTCAGCGAAGGGAGTGCGATTTCCTTTGCCGTAGGGCGTAAGATTATATGCACCTCCCATGAGAACCAGCCTAGCCAAAAGCTCAGGCAGTTCGGGATGAAGCTCAAAGGCATAAGCCACATTGGTTAAAGGTCCCGTAGCTACCAGAGCGATTTCCCCAGGAGCATCCAAAACTAGCCGGGCAAGGAAATCCCAGGCTTTAGCCGGGTACAGTGTCAGCTTGGGAGGAGGCAAGTTGCAGTTGCCCAACCCGTCTGGACCATGGTAGCTTAAGGCATCTTCTAAAGGGCGGTCCAAAGGGTGTGATGCCCCCATCGCTACCGGGATGCTTTCTATGTTCAGGTATTCCAACACCCGGCGAGCATTGGTGCTGGTCACTTCCACAGGAGCATTACCGGCCACTGTGGTGATGCCCAAAACCTGAACTCCAGGCGATTTTAACGCCAGAATTAAAGCCAGGGCATCATCAATGCCAGGGTCCATATCCCAAATGACTTCGTGCATCGAATTCTACGGGATACACTATCATAAATTTCGGAGGAGCATAAAGTGTGTTGCAGAAATAACGACACAAAGTTCATTGCGCGCCCCGACTTATCGGGGCGTGGCAATCCCATTGGCCAAATTCCAAATACCAAAATCCAATCTCCGAACAAATCCGAATATCTAAATTCTAAATGTTTTGGGCATTGGTATTTGGTGCTTGGGATTTAGGATTTCCCTTTCAGGGATTTATGGTAGGGAATCAGACCACCAACTTCCACCATATCTACAAACCATGACGGAATTATCAGATGAAACTCAAACTCCTTGCCCGTAGTGAGGTTCTTGATAGCCCCCTGTCTCAGGTCGATCGCTATCTCATGCCCAGTCTTAAATTCAGTAGAAATTCCCGGCAAATCTATGGCCGGGCAGCCCAGGTTCCAGAAATTCCTGAAGAATATCCTGTGGATTGAGTCGGCAACTACAGCCTGGACACCTTTAAACTTCAGAGTTTCCGCAGCCTGCTGCCTGCTTGACCCAATGCCAAAGTTCTCTTCGGCAACTATAATGTCTCCCTTCGCAACCTTGGTGAGGAAACCTTTGGGCACATTCTCGCGATGCCCGACATCGCTTAGCCCGCTTCTGGCAATGAACTCCTGATATTGGCTCTGGCTCGTTTCATCACCACCCATGATAAACCTTCCGGCAAAGAGTTCATCAGTGTCCACATCCTTACCAAACTTCCAGACCCGGCCTTTGAGTTCCATTTATGCCTCCTAGAAAAACTCCCGTGGGTCACTTATTTTGCCTTTCAACGCCGAGGCTGCCACGGTCGCTGGTGATGCCAGGTATATTTTGGCAGTGGCATCTCCTACTCGACCCTGAAAGTTACGATTTGCTGTACTTATACAAACCTCGCCCGGTCCCAGTATGCCCATATGTGCTTCCATACACGGACCACAGGTGGGTGGACCAACCACAGCCCCGGCCTCCACAAATGTCGCTATTAACCCCTCTGCTAGAGCAGCTTTAAAGACCTCCTGCGAGGCTGGTATGACGATAACCTTGGTAAACTTATCTACCTTCCGACCCTTCAGTATTCTGGCAGCAATCCTGAGGTCTTCCAGGCGTCCATTGGTACACGAACCTATAAACGCCTGGTCGATTCTGGTTCCCTCGACCTCGGTAACTCCCACAGCATTGGATGGCTTCGGGGGCACAGCAACCATGGGCTCTTTAATATCATCAGCCTGAAACTCCAGTGTTTCCGCATACTCTGCATTCGGGTCGCTCTGAATAACCTCGAAGGGCTGGTTGGTTCTGGCCTTGAGAAAATCTACGACCTTCTGGTCAGGCTCGATGATGCCGTTAGTAGCACCCGACTCTATGGCCATATTGGTTAATACCATGCGGCTCTCGATGCTCATCTGGCTGATGGTCGAGCCTGTATATTGAAGAGACTTAAACAGGGCGCCGCTTACCCCTAATCTCTTCAGTATGAAAAGCATCAAATCCTTCGACATTATGGGAGGCTTGAGTTTGCCCTCGACATTTATCCTGATAGTCCCCGGGACCCGCTCCCATAACCTTCCCGTTTTGAAGACCACAGCCATTTCATCAACGCCAATCCCGGTGGCAAAAGCCCCCATTACACCCGATGTCGTAGTATGGCTATCCACAGCAACAAGAATAGTTCCCGGCAGCACATGCCCCTTCTCTACAAGCACCTGGTGGGCTATGCCCCCCTTGCCGACTTCATAGTAGTTTTCTATACCCTGTTCGAGGACAAATTTCTTTATATTAAGACACTTTTTGGCAGTATCTATATCCTTATTGGGCACATAGTGGTCCAGCACTACTACTATTCTCGTGGGATCCCAGACTTTTTTAACGCCCAGTTCCCTGAACTTAGCAATCGTATGCGCACCTAACGCATCGTGTATCATAGCCAGGTCCACAGAGACCTCGACTATCTGGTCTGGCCTGACAACTTTCTTCCCAGCTTTTTTAGCTAGTATCTTCTCTACAAGAGTCATATACATCTCCCGTTTTGGAAATGCTTATCTTATCTGATTCACCCAAGTTGCCGCAAATGCTCCACATCTTTGCAGTTACTCCGATGGAATCGGAGCCTTTCGCTTTTCGTCATTGCGAGCCCCGACTTGTCGGGGCGTGGCAATCCCATTGGCCAAATTCCAAATACGCCCGTAGTGCGACCTTTTAAGGTCGTGCAACTCTGCCCTCGCACGAGGCTAAAGCCTCGCACTACATATTTGCGTCTTGGTCGGCCATCTTTGCATCAAGAGGCGTCGACATGTTATTTTTGAGCCCGTGGCTATTAAAGAAGTTATTGAGCTCTTAGAACAGGAATATGGCCATTGCCCGTGGCAGTCAGACAGGGATCCTATCGACGTGCTCATAGGAACCATACTGTCCCAAAATACCTCGGATGCCAATTCAGGAAGAGCTTTTGCCTCTCTCAAAGCTAGCTTCGATAGTTGGGAAGCTGTAGCTTCGGCTCCAGCAGAGCATGTCGCTCAAGTCATTAAGTCCGGGGGGTTATTCCAAATCAAGGCCGCTAGAATCAAGCAGGTGCTGAAGCAAATCGAAAAGGAACAGGGTCGCATCAGCCTTGATTCCCTCAAATCAATGACTATGACTGAAGCCGAAGATTACTTAATGCGTCTACCTGGGGTAGGACGTAAGACCGCTAGCTGTGTGCTGCTTTTTTCCCTGGGGAGGCCATCCCTGCCTGTGGATACTCATATCTTCCGGGTAGCCAAACGGTTGGGACTAATCGATTCCAAGACGTCTATAGAGAAGGCACCTGGATTGCTTCAGAAGCAAATTTCGCTCTCCAAGATATATCAATTCCATGTCCATATGATAGAGCATGGCCGGCAGATATGCCGCGCTCGCCAGTCTCACTGCGCTATGTGCATATTGCGGGGCGCTTGCCCCAGCTCGCTTTGCTAATCTAGCTCGGTTAGCAAGTGATATAATGGTCAATATGGCGCAGATACTAAAGAGCAAAAATCTGGCTACTAAGTTTCAGATAATGGTGGAAATTGCCGCACATCAGCCTAACATACAGCAAAAAGATATCGCCCCCAGATTGGGCATCACTTCGCAGGCAGTTTCCGAATACATAAGAGAATTGATAAAGGACGGCTGGCTGAGCTCCGAGGGTCGCTCCCGCTATAAGGTAACCAAGGAGGGCGTGGATTGGATTTTGCAGATGTCCCGGCAGCTACATAGTTACGCCTGGTTTGTGAGCAAAGCCGTGGCTGATATATCAACCACCACTGCCATAGCTGATAGTAACTTATCCGTTGGTCAACCGGCATCGCTATATATGAAGGACGGCTTCCTCTTCGCCTCCAAGGTCATTAGGGGCAAAGGAGCTAAAGGAATAACCGTAACCGAGGCTAAAAAAGGACAGGATGTCGGCATTGGCAACATCGAAGGAGTAATAAAACTCGAGCCAGCTAAAGTAACCATAGGCAAAGTACCCAATGTGCAGAATGGAGGTTCCCGGAGCACCGACTTCGCCCGATTGGAAAGGGAGGTAAAGGAAGCCAGGCTGGTGGGAGCACTGGGCACGGAAGCCCTGGTAGCATTGATGCAGATTGGTGTAAAACCTGATTACGTTCATGGTGTCCGAGAAGCAGCCATAGAGGCAGCTTACTGTGGCTTGCCCTTCCTGGTTGCCTGTAGTGAGGACAAGGTTCCAATTCTGGTGCAGAGATTGGAAGAAGAAAATCTAGATTATGAGATTGTTGACCTGAGGAAAGAATAGGGAATTCTCTATCTCTCCTAACTGCAAATTTTTCTCAAACATCGCCTGAAATCCCTTGACATTTTATCCGGCAATATTTAAAATGTTGAAACAAGTACACTTGTATAAAATCAAGTAATTTTGCATAAAAGGAGACAAAAGTGACTCTCATGAAAAGGCCCTCTAAGCAATTTTTTGTCCGAGGGACAAATTGGTTCCTGGTGGCGCTTTTGACCCTAGCTCTTGCCCTGACAGCCTGCAGCCCTGGTGAGCAGACACCAGTAATAAATTATGTATTTGATGACCTGGGAAGGCTGGTCGCCATTAACGGCACGCCTCAAAGAATTATCTCCCTGGCTCCCTCTAACACCGAGATTTTGTTTGCCCTCGGTCTAGGTGACAAAGTGGTGGGAGTAACAAATTATTGTGATTATCCTCCGGAAGCTCTGAACAAGACAAAGGTAGGGGAATATGCCAACCCGGACATAGAGAAGATCGTGGCTCTTAACCCTGACCTCATACTGGCTGGGTATGGTAACCCTATAGAGGTTGTCTATACTTTGGCGGGGCTGGGGCTCACAGTATTCGGTATAAAGACTACTGGTTTAGACGATTTGCTTAATGATATTAGAAGAGTAGGAGAAATAACCGAGAAGGCAGTGGAGGCCCAGGCACTTACATCTGCAATGGAAAGCAGGATTCAAGCAGTAACTAATCAGACCGAAGAATCGGAACAAAGGCCCAGGGTCTTTTATATCGTCTGGGGGGGTGAGGGTAGCGCGTTATGGACTGCTGGCTCAGGAACTTTCATCAACGAGCTAATCGAAAAAGCAGGCGGGGTGAACATCTGTCAAAATATCACCGGTTATGCAGAAATCTCGCTTGAAAACGTTCTTGCTAGCGATCCTGAAATAATCATCACCAGCGAATTGTCGTATGACTGGGCGCAGAACGCAACTGAGCTTGCGAGCACCAACGCCAGTCAATCAGGGAGAATCTACACATGCGATGATAACCTGGTTCAACGCCCAGGTCCCAGACTGGTCGAGGGCTTAGAATGGTTTGCCCATTTCATTCACCCCGAGATATTTGGAGAGCCTGAGGGTAGCTAAGTGAAGGTCTTTTCATCCTGGAGCGGAGGTAAGGAATGTGCTCTGGCGACGTATAAGGCAATTTCCCAGGGGCACGAAGTCCTATATCTGCTCAACTTCATTTCCGAATATGGCCAGAGGTCCAGGTCCCACGGGACTAAAGCCAGTGTTGTAGCTTTACAAGCAGAAGCCATCGGCATCCCTCTCATCCAGGTGAAGACATCATGGGAAAATTATGAAGAGAACTTTAAGAAGGTTGTCAAGGAACTTAAGAACAAAGGTATCGAAGGGGGCGTGTTCGGCGATATTGAGGTAGAAGAGCATCGGGAATGGGTGGAGAGAGTATGTAGCGAGGTTGGGATAAAGGCATTTTTGCCCCTCTGGGGGATAAAGGCCGAGGAGCTAATCGAGGAACTCCTTAAATTGAAATTTAAAGCTACAATAGTCGCCACCAGATTAGAGGAGAATTTCCTGGGAAAAGTCCTCGATAAAGCTCTGGTAAGACAAATCAGCAAACTCGGCTCCCATCCCTGCGGTGAAAATGGCGAATATCACACCTTCGTTACCGATGGGCCCATTTTCAGGAAAGCACTCAAGATTACCCAAGGTGAAAGTAAGAAAATAGATAACATATGGTTCTGGGATATCTCGGCCGAGGTCATTGCGAGGCACCCCCCTTTCCGTCATTGCGAGGCTGACGAAGTCAACCGAAGCAATCTCTCGAGATTGCCACGCTTCGCTCGCAATGACAGTAGCGAAGGGCTAGAATAACAGCAAGATGAGAGGTAGCAAATAAGGACTACAGGAAAACTGAGATGAAAAAGAAAGGCTTAATTCAAGTTTATACCGGGACTGGCAAAGGAAAGTCCACTGCCGCCATCGGTCAGGCAGCCCGCGCTGCCGGGCATGGTTTCAAGGTCGGCTTCGTCTCTTTTTTTAAAAACCCTGAGGCATTCGGGTACGGTGAATATAACTCCCTGAAAAAGCTGGGGGTAAAGACTTTCCTTTTCGCTAAGAAACATCCTCACTTCTACAAGGAACTGAATCCCGACGATGTCTGCCGGGAATGCTCCCGGGGGCTGGAATTCATTAAGGAGCTTTTCCAGGACCCATCCTGGGATATGCTGATTCTGGATGAGATAAACATTGCCGTGCGCGACGGCTTTCTGAAAGAAGAAGAGATTCTTGCTCTTCTGGAGGCAAAGCCGGAAAAGTTAGAGCTTGTCTTAACCGGTCGGGGCGTCACAGAAAAGATTATAGAAAAAGCCGATTTGGTCAGCGAGGTGAGGGAAGTGAAGCATCCTTATAGTCAAGGCATAAAAGGCCGGGAAGGCATTGAATACTAGAAACGATGGCACGTACTGTAGCTGAAGTATTTAGCGAGCCCGTTATCCCTTTTGCCATTCGCTGGCAAAGCAGAGTTTACTCATTACTGGGGCTTGCTGCACTGCTGGTAGTGGTAGCCGTGTTTGCCACTACTCTGGGAAGCGTTCATATACCCTTTATCACTACATTTCAAGTCCTCCTCTCCCAACTGCCCTTCGTTCATATTACCCCTTCTTCTCCCGATATTTTCGGGGCGCCGTTGAGCCTGGAAATTCTGAAAACGATAATCCTGGATATCCGTCTGCCGCGCATCCTTCTGGCAGGTTTAGTAGGAGCAGCCCTGGCAGTAGCCGGAGCTACTTATCAAGGACTATTTCGCAATCCTCTGGCTGACCCTTATCTTTTGGGTGTGGCTTCGGGAGCGGGACTGGGGGCGACCATTGCCATGCTTACTCCTTTCACATTAGCCTGGATGGCTTTTGGGGCTGTGCCATTATTTGCCTTCATTGGCGCCGTAGGCGCCGTGGCTGTGGTCTATTCGCTGGCTCGTGTCGGTAAAACCCTGCCCGCCACCACACTTATCCTGGCTGGGGTAGCTATAAGTGCTCTTCTAGCCTCCATCACATCCTATCTCATGACCATTTCCGGCGAGGAACTACATGGGATTGTATTTTGGCTGCTGGGTGGACTTTACCTGACTAAATGGTCTGAGGTGTGGACGGTCCTCCCTTGTGTATTAGCAGGCCTAGTAGTCATCTGGATTCATGCCCGACCGCTCAATGTCATGCAGCTTGACGAAGAGCAAGCCCAGCAACTGGGCATCAATGTGGAAAGGGTCAAGCTCATACTACTGGCGGCTGCCACCCTTATCACTTCCTCAGCGATTTGCTTCACTGGCCTTATCGGTTTCGTCGGCATACTCATCCCTCATGCAGTGAGGCTTATTTGGGGGCCGGACTACCGGTTTTTGCTACCTCTATCCACGCTGGTCGGTGCCATCTTCCTCATCCTGGCCGACACTTTAGCCCGTACCATAATGCCTCCTACGGAGATTCCGGTAGGAATAATTACTGCTTTCTGTGGAGCACCTTTCTTCCTTTATCTATTGCGCAGAAGGAAGGGACTGGCTTTCTTCTGAATTGTTTGCCTGTCACCCTGAACGTAGTGAAGGGTCTCGAGATTCTTCGCTTCGCTCAGAATGACAAGAGGAATCAGAATGAAAAGAGGAATAGGTAATATGATGAGAGGAGCGGGCAGCAAGAATGATTGAGCTGGACAATGTCAGTTTGGGCTATGACCATCAAGCCATCCTGCATAATGTAAATATGAAGGCTAAGCCCGGCCAAATACTGGGGCTGGTCGGCCCCAATGGCTCGGGGAAGTCAACATTAATCAAGGGCATGACCCGGGTCATAGACCTATTTTCCGGGCGTATCTTAATCGACGGCCGTGATATAAGAACTATTAAGCACGATGAACTGGCTCGCCTTGTGGCCACAGTGCCGCAAAGCCCGGCCTTGCCCGGGGCGTTCACGGCTTTTGAAGTGGTGCTTATGGGACGGACGCCTCACCTCGGGCTTCTTCGTTACGAGGGAGGAAAGGACCTGGCTATTGCCTGGCAAGCCATGGAGGCCACGCATACCCAATCCTTCGCCGAGCGCAGAGTAAGTGAGCTCTCAGGAGGAGAGAGACAGAGGCTTATTATCGCTCGGGCACTAACCCAGCAGCCAAAGGCGATGCTTCTTGACGAGCCCACTGCCAATCTGGATATAAACCATCAAGTCGAGATTCTTAATCTGGTCAAGAGCCTTTGCCTGGAGCAAAGTTTGACCGTCATTATCGCTTTACATGATTTGAACTTAGCTGCCCAATACTGCGATTGGATGGTCATGCTCAATGGCGGGAAAGTTTACGCCGAAGGCACGCCACCCGACATACTCACAGCGCCGAATATCAAGAAGGTTTACGGAGCCGAAGTATGTGTTTACCCCCACCCCATTAATAAGTTGCCCACCACCCTTATCACAGCCGGCGGCAGTCATGGAACAAGCTGAGTAAATTCCACCTCTCCCTAAACTCCCTCCCACCACAGGTTTTGCCCTAAAAGGCGGCGAGGAGTTACTTTAAGGTAAAGCCCTCAAAGTAAATAAAAAGGAGGGCTTTATTAAGGAATATGGGTGCGATATGATAGAATACCCTTATCACACAAAAAGAGGGAAGTGGAAATGGGTGTCAACATTTCAAGATTCATTGATACAACATTAAAGGAAAGAACCACTGTCTATAGCCCACTCATAGAAGCTATAGTGAATTCCATAGAAGCAATATCAGAAACTGGGAGGTCAGACGGAAAGATTGTTATCACACCTATAAGGATTTCTCAAGCTTCGCTTGATACTGATGCATTACCAGATGTCGTAGGATTCACTGTAGAAGATAATGGCATTGGTTTTAACCTTCCCAATAGGGAAGCTTTTGACACGCTATGCACTGATTATAAGATAAGTACAGGGGGGCAGGGGCTAGGAAGGTTTGTATTTCTAAAGTATTTCACCAAAGTTAGATTCCGCAGTATATATAAGAGTAATGGCAAATATCACGTGAGAAAGTTTAGTCTAGGCTCAAAAAAAGACATTATCGAAAATGAAACAGACGACGAAATAATGGCTTCTGATACTAAAACAACACTGTTTTTGGAAGAGCTAAAACAACACGATTATGACAAAGAATTGAAGAAAATAGCTAAGAAAGTACTTGAGAGAATTCTAGTTTTCTTCGTAGATACTGATACCTTTAAATGCCCAAAAATAATGTTTAAAGAAAATGATAATGAAATCATACTCAATGATTTAATTGGGGATAATCGAGAAATACAACACATTCACAGCGAATTCTTTTCATTAAAAGGATTCATAGCTGGTCAAATAGAACAATCTAATGATTTTGAAGTTAAAATATACAAAATAATTTATCCAGGTACTGTAGTGAGCAAACTTTGTCTAACAGCTCATGGCAGGCAGGTAACAGAACCATCACTATCTAAATACATCCCCGAATTCAAAGATGGGTTTTTTGAGATGGATGGTAAAACGAGTAAAAATTATATAATCATAGCCTACGTTTTGGGGAAATATCTCAATGATCATGTTACCTTCGATAGAGGGAGATTCAACTTCCCGGCTGAAGGGAATGATATAGTTTATCCTTTGTCACAATATGCTATCGAGAAACAGTCTGCGAATATCGTTGAAAGGGTGTTTAAAGGGGAGGTTCAGACTAGAAGACAGAAGAGACAAGCTACTTTCAAGAAGTATATTGATGAATCAGCTCCGTGGTACAAATCTTACCTAAAAGACTTAGACTGGTCAGCTCTACCATCCGAGTTAGATGAACAGGCAATGGAATCTGCCTTGCAACAAGTAAAGCTTAAAAAAGAAAATTTGGCGAAGTCTGAGTTAGGGAAAATAATAGATAACCCAAAAACAGAATTGTTTGCCAAGGCTAGTGAGTTAGTTAAATCAGTTCAGGAAGCAGGAATCAGTGATTTAACTCATTATGTAGCTCTAAGGAAAATAGTTTTGGAATTATTAAAGACGCGGTTAGAAATAAGGGATGATGGGAAATACAACAAAGAGAAAGATATTGAGGATATTATTTTCCCCACAAAAACTGATTCAGAAAACATTGATTATGTAGACCATAATCTCTGGATTCTAGATGAAAAACTGAACTTCACAGAATATATTAGCTCTGACAAAACTATAGATAAAAAGAGAAAAGACAGACCGGACCTTCTAATCTTTAATAAAAGAATAGCTTATAGAAGTGGGGATGAGGCGAGCAATCCAATTACGATATTCGAATTTAAACAGCCTCAACGTGATGACTTCGTAAATCCATCTAGTGAAGAGGACCCGATTGAGCAAATAATCCGATATGTTGAAGCTATTAGAGAAGGCCATTATAAGACACAAGAAGGTCGTGACATATACGTTAATGTGAATACCACGTTTTATGGCTATTTAATTTGTGACCTTACTGCCAAAGTTAAAGATTGGTTATTCAAGCAGAAGGACTTTACCCCCATGCCTGATGATTTAGGATACTTCAAGTGGTTTGTTAACAATAGACTTTACATGGAAGTCCTGGCTTGGGATAAGATACTGAAAGATTCTGAACAAAGAAACAAAATATTCTTTAAGAAACTTGGCTTAATTTAGTAAAGCCCTCTCGATTTATATTATATCGCTTTTTCTTTGGGATACGCCTTCGCTTATTTAACTGGTCTAGTAGATTAAGAACTGATTTAAGGTTACTTGGATTACGGTCTCCCACTTTCCACTTCTCAACTGCATAGTCTATTTATGAGCTAAGCATCGAGCCGATATTCCAGACTTTTGAGGCAAAGTTTATTTCAGGGGAGAGAGGATAGCAAAGGAGCTTCATAACAGAGGGCGGGAGAAGCCGCAGGTGGGGCAGTGGTATACGCCCATGCCCGCTTCACAGCAAGGACAGTTAATCTCATCATCTCTGGCCTTGAGAATTTCTCCCACGACCTGATTATAGATACGCCAGTAAAAGAAGTGCTCTTTGTTTATGAACTTTATGTCAACTTTATTAGCTGCTGATTGAAATTCTCCATCTGTGACCATATTGTTTATTATTTCGTGAAGCTTGGTGGAGCCTGAGCCGTATTCTATGGGCTCCTTTCTCCGCCACACTATCTCCGTCGGCAGCAGACTCTCAAAGCTCTTTCTCAGGATATACTTCCCTACTCCGTCTTTGACCTTGAGCTCCGGGCTTATTTCCAGGGCAAAGCGAACGAAATCCTCATCAAGGAAGGGCTGCCTTACTTCAACGTCCAAAGCCCTGCCAAGCTCATTGGCTGAGAAATGCCAGTTTTGTGAAAGCCTCCTTATATACCTTCCCAGGTCTTCAGGAGGAAGCTCTGCCATATAAGAATAGCCGGCGAAGAGCTCATCCGCGCCATCACCCGTCATGACGGAGCTAACATTATTCTCCTTGGCCAGCTTAAGAGCAAAATATATGGAAAGGTCGTTGGGCAAGGCGAGGTCAAAAGTTTTCAGTATTCTGATAACTTCGGGAAGCGTGGCAAGCGCTTCTTCCGTAGTAAATTCCATTTTCTTATGCTGTATTCCCAGGAGCTTGGCAATCTTCTCTGAATAGACAAGGTCAGATGCCCAGGAGCCTTTCAACGCCACTGTGAAGCCTGCGCTCGGCCTGGCGACAAAAGCCAAAATGCTAGTATCGAGCCCTCCTGATAGGAGTATGCCATCGGCTCTGCTCCTCTCCACAGCTTCCTTAAGCTTAATCCTCAACTGCTCACAAATGTCCATATTGAGGGGGTCCTTTGGCGCCTATAATAACATTTCTTCGCCTTTCAGATTCTTGACCTTTAAAAGCGGTACGTTTGTACTCTTGACGTAGCCTTTGTGTCATGCTAAAATAAATTTGTTAGGCAAGAATAGTCGAGCCTGGCAAGGAGGTGGGGCATGACACGAAGAGAAGCCTGGTTATGCCGATGGATGTTTCCTCATGGGAGCTCCCCGGCAGCGTAGGGATGAGGTGGCTTAGATAGTTAGGGTGCACTGCTGGAGAGCAATTGGAAGCCCCGAGCTCTTCGTCTATAAGGCAAGGCTCCCAAGAAGGGGCAACGGCAGTTCAGCCGGAAGCTGAAGTGGAAGAGTAGGGGTGATCTAGAACTGAATAGCGACATTCAGGAGCGAGCTCCAAAGTTTGGAGCTCGCCCTTTTTATTACCTGTTATGCTGCTTAGCCATCCATCATCTAAATAGACGGAAGACAAAGTTCAGAATCATGCTATCTTTGGTACAACTTGGCTTGTATAATAATAGTGGCAGAAATGGGAAGATGCACGGATGATTACATCATACAGCCGAGAGTTAATGTTAGGTATCCCCCAGGGGACCTTGATTGACCTGGAGACCACCGGTCTTGACATGGGCCAAGATGAAATAGTGCTTTTTGGCTATATTCAAGAAAACCGTCTTGGGATAATTTGCCGGAGTTCGAAAGAAGAAGCGCCGTTTATCGCTCAGCTTGCGGAACTCATTCCGACGCTCCCCAAGCCATTCTATGCCTACAATCTCTCCTTCGAGAAGGGATTCCTCCAAGCTAAAGGGATTGATATTGAAGGGATAGACTTATTCCAGCCCTGGAAAGAAAAAGCCGAGGCACTCTACCTCAAGTGGCCTAAGCTGGACGAGCTGTTTTCTCACGCGGAGCACTATTTTAACGAGCCCGTGATAAGCGGCAGAGACGTCCCGTTGCTATGGCAGAAATTCCTTCACACAGAGAATGATAACTATCTGCAGCAAATCATAAAGCACAACGAGTCTGACCTGCTTAGAGAGCTATACTTGCTGGTGTATTATCGAGATAGCTACAAGGTCTAAGAGAGCCAGGAAGCTGGACATTGGGAATACTGAGGGCTTTCTGCAAAGTCCGTGAGTAGCAGATAAGATTTCCCAAAATTCCCCTCTTAAGTTAAGAGGGGCTAGGGGAGTTATGAAGGTAAAGGTCTTTATGCTCGGGATATCGCTCTCATAACCCCCAATATCCCCCTTATCTTAAGGGGGATATTGAAAAAGAGTCCTTGCCCTAGGCAAGGATGAAAAGACCCTGGCTTTTGAGAGGAGCTCGCTGGAAGAACTGAACCGCCACGATTCTGGGAAAGCAGCCCGTTACATCCGTAAAATTGCTTCAAACCGTGGTAGAATAGGAGTTTAGTAAGAGAATATTATGAAAAAGATTGGCGTGTTAACCAGCGGCGGTGATGCTCCAGGAATGAATGCCTGCATCCGGGCTGTGGTCCGTTGTGGGGTCAACCTTAAGTTGGAGGTCGTGGGAATTCGCCGAGGATATTACGGTTTATTGGAGGAGGACTTTGTAAAGTTAGGCAGCAGGTCGGTAGCAAATATTATCTACCGCGGGGGCACTTTCTTAGAAACAGCCCGCTGTGAGGAAATGAAAACCAAGGAAGGCATAAGGAAGGCAAATGAGATTCTCCAACGGGAAGGTATCGAGGGGTTGATAACTATAGGCGGGGATGGCACCTTGCGCGGTGCCACAGCCCTGGCTGAAACAGGAAAAACAAAGGTGATTGGTATTCCCTGCACCATAGATAACGACGTCTATGGCACTGACTATACTATTGGCTTCGATACCGCCATAAATACAGCTTTGGATGCCATAGATAAAATTAGAGATACTGCGGGGTCGCTACAACGCCTCTTTTTCATCGAGGTCATGGGAAGGAGTAGAGGATTTATTGCACTGGAGGTAGGAATTGCTGGCGGAGCCGAAGATATCTTGATTCCAGAAGTGGAGACAAAAATAGAACAACTTTCCCTGGATATAAGACGCAGCTTCAAGAGAGGTAAAAAATCCTCTATCGTGATAGTTGCTGAAGGAGATGAGGCAGGCGGTGCGTTTTCAATTGCTCAACAAGTATGGGAGAGATTAAGGATGGAGTACCGAATTTGTGTGCTGGGACATGTCCAAAGAGGCGGCTCACCTACAGCCAGGGATAGAGTCCTCGCCAGCAAGTTAGGAGCGGCGGCTGTGGATGCTCTGGTTAAAAAAGACATGTCGGGTTACATAGTGGGGGAGTTGAAGGGAAAGATAGCCTTCACTCCTCTCAGAGAAACCTGGGAAAAGAAGAAGGAATTGGATAGCACCTTGCTACGGTTGGTCAAGGTACTGGCCGGATAGGACGTGATAAAGAATTATATCCAGCTTGGCCTTGCTTCTCTGGCCAATTTTCGCCTTATTTTCCTTTGAGAACGCCACCGGTCAACTTGCTGTACACCTCACGATATCTTTTCGATGTTCTTTCGATTACCTCCGGTGGCAACATAGGCGCTGGCGGTTCCTTATTCCATCCTGAATCTGATAGCCAATCGCGAACCGGCTGCTTATCGAAGCTGGGCTGCGAATGGCCAACCTCATATTGGCTGGCATCCCAGAAACGACTTGAGTCTGGCGTTAGCAACTCATCGATAAGGGCTAATTGGCCATTGATGAAACCAAACTCGAACTTGGTATCGGCAATTATTATGCCCCGGCGTTTGGCATAATCCCGAGCATAGGAGTAAATAACTAGGCTTTTTTGCTCTAATTCCTTAAATATGTCCTCAATGCCCAGGCCTTTTATGTCTCGATCGGTTAAAGGGCGGTCGTGCTCTGTGTCGCTCTTAGTAGTGGGGGTAAAGATAGGTTGAGAGAATTCCTGGCTTTCTTTCATTCCCTGGGGCAGACGGATATCGCCAACTTTTCCAGTCTCTTTATACTCCGCCCATGCTGAGCCGGAAAGATAGCCCCGAACTACGCACTCTACAGGTATGCGCTCGGCGTTAGCCACAAGCATAGAGCGGCCGATAAGAGAATCCGGTAACTCATCCGGCTGGGTCGAGAGATTCTTCACTTCTTTCAGAATGACATTGCTATCAATTACCTTGATAAGATGATTGGGTAGGATATGAGCTGTTTTCTGGAACCAGAAGGCAGAAAGCTGGTTAAGTACCTTGCCCTTACCAGGGATGCCGCAAGGCAGAACAACATCGAAGGCCGAGATGCGGTCGGTGGACACGATGAGTAGTTTATCGCCTACGTCATAAACGTCTCTGACCTTACCCCGCCGAAACAAAGGTAGAGGTAAGTTTGTCGTTGTTAAGACTGTGGGGCTGCTACTCATAGTTTCCTTAGCCCGGACTACGATGTTCTCGGTAACGGTTTAAGAAGTCGCTTCCCTTTAAACCAGTAACTAGGATTCAATGCCACACAACCTCTTGGCACTGCTTTTCATTCTCTCTATATTGACCTGTCTACCAATCATAATTCTTTGAGCCATAGGTGACCCGGCACCATGCATCGATTCCGCCAAATAACATGCGGCTCCTAAACCCACCGTGAGATTCTCAATCAGTCGTAATATACGAACGCGATTTTCTACCGCAATACCATCAACACCCTTCAGATACTTAGCAACATACTTGCCTATCTTGGGATGCTTAAGGTCTTTTTCAGAAGGCATGGTTACTATTAAGCCGCCAGCGATGTCCTGGGCCAGTCTGGCTATGTCATAAGGAAATTTCGTCACGTTTAGTTTAGATACATTGGCTCTCAGAGTGTCTACAAGGTAAGTCCCCGAAGCCTCTCTGTGACCTTCATAAGCACAGGCAAGACTGCAAGACATCAGGGTTTCATTGAACTGAATCATGTCAATGATTTTGTCTTTAATATGAGAAGCTTTTGCAGTGCCCTGATATTCGGCAATTAATTGACTGGCACCAATCAAAACATCGCCCATGCCCGACTTGCAGGCATAACTCTGGCGGTGATAGGCAGAAAACTTCTCTACCAGGTCGCCGGCAAAGTCATATTCTTTGTACATAAAGACTCGCTCCCAGGGAACAAACACGTCGTTAAAAACAACCATGCATTCCTGTCCCCCGTAAAGAATGTTGCCGACATCCATATTCGGGCTGTCTATCTTTCTCGTGTCGCATGGCTGTCTTCCATAGATGTATATAATCCCTTCAGTGTCGCTGGGCAAGGCAAAAGAAATAGCATACTCTTTATCTTCTTCCCGCATAGCCCTGGTCGGCATGCAGATGATTTCATGTGAATTTACAGCTCCTGTCTGGTGCAATTTGCTCCCACGGACTACAATGCCATCAGATTTCTCTTCCACTACATGAAGGTATTGGTCGGGATCGGCTTGTTCGGCTGGACGAAGACTTCTATCGCCCTTAGCATCCGTCATGGCACCACAACAAACCAGGTCTTCATCCTGTACATACCTCAAGTATTTCAGGAAACGCTTGTTGTACTCGGTCCCATATTTCTGGTCAATGTCATAAGTCAGCATCGACAAAGTATTCAAGGCGTCCATCTCAACGCAACGCTGAAAACAAGAACCGGTATAAGCACCCAATCCTCTACCCATTTTTGACTTGTTGACCAGGTCTTCGGTACTCTGATGGATGTGACAGAAGCGATTTATCTTCTTTCCTGTTAGATGAGAGGTGGCTGTCATAACATTATGGAATTGTGGAAATTTGGACTCTTCGGCAAGTTCATAAGTAGCAGCAATACAATTCCTGGTCGGTTTGATAATAGGATTATCGGCATGATTGGTAACCCGCTCTCCAAACATGTAGAGTTCAAAACGCATTTTCTTAATGCTATCAAGGTATTCTTTTGCAGTCTTCATCCTTCTATTTCCCTCCGTTATACGCTAAGGCAGAAAACTCTTAAGTCAACGCCCCATCATGACAATGCCCCAGCTTTGCCAGCTTTCTTTCCTCGCTTGGTCTTAGTTAGCTCCAATCGTTTAAAGACCTCATCCACATGTTTCAGATAATAACCATAGTCAAAGAGAGAGTTCAGTGTTTTTTTGCTCAACTGACGAGTTATTCTCTTGTCTGCCTCAAGTAAACTCAGAAAGCTTTCCCTTTTCTCCCAGGCCTTCATGGCGTTGTCTTGCACCATCTTATAAGCTTCTCCCCGTTTCAGACCTTTATCTATTAAGGCCAGGAGCACTCTTTGAGAAAAGATGACCCCCCGGGTGAGCTCGATGTTACGCTGCATGTTTTCCGGATAAACCTTGAGTCCTTTCATTATGGAGGTAAACATAGATAGCATGTAATCCAGCGCCAGACAGGAGTCAGGCAAGATAATTCGCTCTGTGGATGAGTGGCTGATGTCACGTTCATGCCATAAGGCGATGTTCTCCAGAGAAGTTAAAGCATAGCCTCTTATTAGTCTGGCCAGTCCACAGACACGCTCACAAAGCTCGGGATTTCTTTTATGAGGCATTGCCGAGGAACCTGTTTGCCCTGCTTCAAAAGGCTCTTCAACTTCCCGGACTTCCGTTCGCTGGAGGCCTCTAATCTCGGTGGCAAACTTCTCCAGGGAGCTGGCGATAATAGCTAAAGTGGTAACAAACTGGGCATGGCGGTCACGCTGGATTACCTGGCTCGATATAGGAGCTGGAGCAAGCCCTAACCTGGCGCAGGCTATTTTTTCAACCTGCGGAGGCACAGTGGCATAAGTGCCTACCGCTCCGGATATTTTGCCCACAGAGATATTTTTCTTAGCCTCAACCAGCCTTTGAGCATTACGCTTCATTTCTTCAGTCCACAGGGCCATCTTCAAGCCAAAGGTAGTCGGCTCAGCGTGAACACCATGGGTCCGCCCCATCATAATAGTGTATTTATGCTCTATAGCTTTACTCTCCAGTACGGATATAAGCTCAGCTATGTCTTTCGCCAAGATATCTGCCGCCTGGGTCAATTGCAAGCCAAGGGCGGTATCCATAACATCCGAAGAGGTGAGACCAAGGTGGATAAAGCGTGACTCCGCGCCCAGGCTTTCAGCCACCGAGTTGAGAAAAGCCGTCATGTCATGGTGGGTCACCTTCAGAAACTTAGCGATATGATTCAAGTTGTAGCTGGCTTTCCTTATCTTGACTATGTCTTTTCGGGGAATTTCACCCCGCTCAGCCCAAGCTTCACAAACAGCTATCTCTACCTTAAGCCACTGGTCAAACTTGTTTTTCTCAGACCAGATTTTCTTCATCTGAGGCCTGGAGTATCGCTCAATCATATTATCCCCTCGCCAATTCCTGTTTATATTTACGATAGGCTTCTTTTATCTCTTTATGCTCGATGCCTAAAATCTGGGCGGCGAGCAAGGCAGCATTCTTGGCCCCGCTTGCCCCGATGCCCATACAGGCTACCGGCACTCCTCCAGGCATCTGGCTTATAGAAAGTAAAGCATCTATGCCCTTAAGCTCGCTGGTGGGCAAGGGTACACCGATTACGGGCAGAGTTGTCCAGCTAGCCAAGACACCAGGGAGGTGAGCGGCATAACCAGCGGCGGCGATAATAACTTTGAGCCCCCTCTTCTCCGCCTCCAAGCCATACTCCCTTACTTTTTCAGATTTTCTATGGGCTGAGATAACAGAAAGCTCATAATCAATGCCCAGTTGCTTTAGCATGTCCAGTGCTGGCTGTATCAGTTCGGTATCTGTCTTGCTGCCTATGACTACACCCACTAATGCCATTGCTAAATAAATCCTACATAAATATCAAAAATCAAAGATAAGAAATTAAAATTACAATTCAAAATGCAAAAAGGCTTTACTAAACTGATTTTTAAATTTTGACATGTCATTTTGCATTTTTACTTTTGCCTTTTGATTTATTTCTAGGATTTAGATTTTATCCTATCTATCTCCCTCAAAGCAATGTCCTTGCGATAGTAGCAGCCTTCGAAGTAAATATTAGGGATGTTGCGGTAAACCTTTTGCCGAGCTTCAGCCATGTCCTGGCCCACACCTGCTACGGTGAGCACCCGCCCGCCATCGGTATAAATTATGCCATCATTTCCCAACTTAGTTCCGGCATGGAAAACCAGCACATCCTTGTCCACATTATCTATCCCTCGTATGGGAAAGCCGGTTTTATAGCTGCCAGGATAGCCAGTCGAAGACATCACTACGCCAACACAAGCCTCAGAACTCCACTTTATTTTCGCCTGGTCGAGGTTACCCTGGACTACTGCCATAAGTATATCCACAAGGTCGGTTTTGAGAAGAGGCAAGATGACCTGAGTCTCCGGGTCGCCAAAGCGAGCATTAAATTCCAGCACCACAGGCTCTCCATTGATAATCATTAACCCGGCATAGAGCACTCCTTTATAAGGCAAGCCTTCTTTAGCCATAGCCCTCACAGTCGGCAACAAAATATTCTCGGTTACCTTTTTAGTCATCCGGACTGAGAAAAAGCCTGGTGGGCTATAACTTCCCATGCCTCCAGTGTTGAGGCCCTGGTCGTCATCCCCGATTTTCTTATAGTCGCAGGCTGGCACCATAGGCGAGACTGTCTTGCCATCGGTAAAAGCTATGAGGCTTACTTCCCGACCGCTAAGATATTCATCAATTACTACCCGATCTCCAGCGGAGCCGAAAATCCTGGATTCCATGATGTCGCCAAGGGCTTTATGAGCTTCCTCCAAAGAACCAGCAATAATCACACCTTTGCCAGCAGCTAATCCATCAGCTTTGATGACGACAGGCGGACGTTGTTTGCGCAGGTATTCCCGAGCTTCAGAATAAGAGGAGAAAATAGCGCCTTTGGTACAGGGGATGCCATATTTCTCCATCAGACCCCGGGCAAAAACCTTGCTGGATTCTATCTGGGTGGCTGCTTTAGTGGGACCGAAAATAGGAATACCCAGACTATTAAAGTAGTCCACTATGCCCGAAGCTAGCGGAGCCTCAGGACCGACCACGACAAGGTCAATGCCTTTTTCTTTAGCTGCCTTGCCCAGTCCTTCTATATCAGTGGGGCGCAAATTCAGATTTTCCGCGATGGCGGCGGTGCCGGCATTCCCCGGGGCAGCGAAGACTTTTCCCACCCTGGGACTCTGGGCAATTTTCCAGACTAAAGTGTGTTCCCTGCCCCCACCACCAACAACTAGTATCTTCAAGGTTCACTCTCTCGTGTCAATCTTCAGGATATAGCTGTACCAAATCCTGCACTTTCTAGGTTTTTCAACGCTAATTTTTGGAAAGATGGCACTGGAGATAAATAGCGACTGTTACCACTCGCAACAATCAATCTCGGCCTCGAAGAATACCTACTTCTTCTTCTTATGCTTCCCTCTATTCTTCCTTACACCCTTTAGTTTTACTCTGTGTGACATGGCATTATAAAATCTCCTTAAATTTGTCGGCTTGAACGGGGTCGAGATTTTGAATTAGTCTCAGCAACTCTGCAACATGCTCCTTCTCTTCTTCGATAATATGTTCCAGTGCAGTCACAGCTTCTTCATTCTCCAGAATTAATATATGCCCATGATACTGATTAATGGCTTGCAACTCACCTACCAAATCGTCGCGGAGCATCTCTAAATCGTCTATTACAGCTAGCTGTTCATCATCAATTTCCTCAGAAGAATAACTCATCTTTCTCCCTCCTTTGATAACTACTCCCATTCTATAGTTGCCGGCGGCTTACTGGTGATATCATAAACTACCCTGTTGACACTAGGAATTTCATTAACCATGCGGTCAGATATTGTAGCGAGAAGGTCGTGGGGCAGGCGAGCCCAATCAGCAGTCATGGCATCTTCGCTAGTTACTGCTCTGACTGCCACCAAGTAGCCATAAGTTCTGTAGTCGCCCATGACGCCAACGCTCCTGACATCAGTAAGCACGGCAAAGCTTTGCCAAAGCTGACGATAAAGCTTGGCCTTTTTGATTTCATTCATCAGAATCCAATCAGCAGCCCGGAGTATCTCCAGCTTCTCTCTGGTTACCTCACCGATGATGCGAATGGCTAAGCCCGGTCCGGGAAAAGGCTGCCGCCAGACCATGTCCTCAGGCAGACCTAGAGCTAACCCCACCTGCCGCACTTCATCCTTAAATAAGTACCTCAGGGGCTCAATGAGAGTGAAATTCATTTTAGCCGGTAATCCGCCGACATTATGATGGCTCTTTATCTTGGCAGCAGCTTTAGTCTCCGCGGAGGTACTTTCAATAACATCGGGGTAAAGAGTGCCCTGGGCCAGAAAATCAATCTTACCTAATTTGGCGGCTTCTTCTTCGAAAATTTGAATAAACTCGTTTCCTATTAAGTGTCGCTTCTGTTCTGGGTCGCTAACCTCCTTAAGTCGCTCTAAGAATCTATCGGTAGCATCCACGTAAACTATATCCATTTTGAGATTACGCTTGAATGTATTAAGCACCCTTTCAGGTTCATCACGACGCAATAAGCCATTGTTGATAAAGATGCAAGTTAAGTTATTGCCAATAGCACGGTCAATAAGGGTAGCAGTTACTGCCGAATCAACGCCTCCGGAAAGAGCACAGACCACTCTTCTGCCGCCCACTTGCTCTTTAATTTTATCCACGCTCTCAGCTATGAAGTTAGCTGGTGTCCAGTTGCCCTGGCAACCGCATATTTTAAGTACAAAATTCTGGAATATGGTTTTTCCTTGAGGTGTGTGGACCACCTCAGGGTGAAACTGCAGTCCGTAAATACTATTATCCTTACCTATGACAGCAAATGGCGAATTTTCAGTATAAGCTAGGGTCCTGAAGCCTGTAGGCAGCTCTATTACTTGGTCACCATGGCTCATCCACACGGGGAGAGATGATGGAAGACCGGCAAAAAGAGGACAGCCTTCAGCGCTTATGTGTAGGATTGTGTGGCCGTATTCGCGCTTTGTTCCTTGCGTTACCTGGCCACCTAAGTGATAAGCGATAGCCTGCGTCCCATAGCAAATGCCCATCACCGGTAGACGGCTCTCATAAATATATGGCAAAGGCATAGGAGCCCCGGAATCATAAACGCTCGCCGGACCTCCCGAGAGGATAAATCCTCGTGGGTTAAGAGAAGCTATTTTCTCCCAAGGCGTATCGTAAGGCACAACTTCACAATAAACGTGGCATTCCCGAACCCGCCTGGCAATGAGCATGCTATATTGAGACCCGAAGTCAAGCACTATTATGGTTTCACGCTCGCTTGGAGGTAGCTTAGGCTCAACTACAGGTTGCTCGCCGCGCAACTCTTTAGCCAGCCCCAGATAAGTGGAGACTTCGATATCATCGCTGGCAGCAATTCTGTGGCTTTCTACCTTCTTTTTCATGGCAGATTTACGGCGGTGGATGCATTTAGCTTATCACTATCCTGAACTATTATCAACAGGGACGGCTAAGTCTTTTCCCTTACGTGACAAGACAGGACATCTCACCTGTGATTAAAACTCTCCAAGCTTTCGAATGCCGAAAGAAGGGAACTTCTGACCCAGACAAGCACCATGCTATACTAAGGCTAATAAAGATGGATGTTTCACAACGAGAAATTAAGAAAGGGGTTAAAATCCTCCAAAAGGGCGGAGTGATTGCCTTCCCGACCGATACGGTCTATGGCCTGGGTGCTGACGCTTTCAATTCCACAGCCGTGGAAAGGATTTATGAGATAAAAAACCGACCCAAGTATCAGCAATTCCCTTTGCTTATCGCTGATGTAAAGCAACTGGATACTCTGGCCGAGCCAATACCAGAAATTGCCTGGTTTTTGGCGAGGCGGTTTTGGCCCGGCGGGTTAACATTGGTTTTATCAAAAACAGATTCGGTGCCTGCCTATCTAGCATCAGGACCCACCATAGCAGTACGCATTCCTAACCACCCTGTTTGTCAAGTTCTCATTCAACACCTGGGGAATCCCATAATCGGAACCAGCGCCAACACTAGTGGCCAGCCAGCCGCCTTAACTGCCGAGGAGGTTGGACAACAATTGGGCGGAAGAATAGACCTTATTATCAACGGAGGTCAATGCCCCGGCGGCAAGGAATCCACAATAGTAGATATTACCCATGCACCGCCGGTGATTTTGCGTCAGGGCATCATACCCTCGCAGGAGATTGACAAAGCTTATGAGGAATACCTGGAGGCAAAGTGAGTCGCATTGCTATAGGCTGTGACCATCGCGGCTTGGCTTTAAAAAAGCTAATCATGCCCTTCCTGCAAAACGCGGGCCATAGCTATCAGGATTTTGGTTGCTATAACACCGAGCCTGTGGATTATCCTGACATCGCCCAGAAAGTCGGGGAGGAAGTAGCGGCGGGCAATTTCGACCTAGGCATTCTAATATGCAATACTGGTATAGGCATGTGCATAGCCGCCAACAAAATAAAGGGTATACGGGCAGCTTTATGCCACAATTCATTTACAGCACAACGAGCTCGCCAGCACAACGATGCCAACGTTTTGTGCCTCGGGGGAGAGGATATAGATACCAAGTCGGCTTTGGAAATCGTCAAAACTTTCTTAGCCACGGATTTTGAAGGTGGCAGACACGTACAAAGGGTGAATAAAATAAGAGCTTTGGAAGGAAATCCCTCAGAACAATAGCCTTGGCTCTTAGGGGATACAACCTGAGGGGCAGCTATTTTGCCAGGTCACACCACATAACGACTTCTTAAGTCATGGGACAGCTTAGCCATTAATTCCAGAGCTTGATTTGCCGCTTCCAGTGACAAACTTGCCAGGGTACAAGAGGGAGTTATCAGCCCTTGAGCTATGATTTGCTTTAACTTAACACCATCCCTGGTGAATGGAGCCATAGCTTCCTCCAGGCGGTCACGAAGACTAGCCGAAGATTCTTTTGCTAAAGCCTCTTCCTCGTTCGGAACTATCCCCCAGGCAATGTTGCCACCACGCCCAAGAAAGGATTTCACCTTAGCCGAGTGAGTACTTAAAGAAGAGGCATAGTTATAGGCATCAAAGCTGAGAATATCTATTGTGGTGTCTAGAATAACTGACCAGTTAGTGTTTCCGCAGCAGTGTAATCCCTTTATCCCTTTAATTCCCCTGAACACCTCTTCTAGCAGAACAGGCACTTTTTCCTCAGGAATAGGAGTAAACACCGAGCCTAAAGAGACTAAATAGGGCTCATCAACAAAGATAATGGTATTAGGCGATAATTCCCTCAAGATATTCTCCTGCCACGAAGCTTTTAGCCGCAGGAATTTAGCCGCGGCTTCCGCTAAAGTATCGTCATAGAGAATGCCCAGACCATCCTGATCGGTAACCGCCAGGCCCCAGGTGATGGGACCTGTTACTTGTCCCTTGACTATTTTACTACCTTTTGCTTTAGAAAGGAAGGCATAAAGCCCGGCAGCATATTCAGTCGAGATGCCATATTTATGGGCGTTATCCTGTTCACAATCAACATAGATTCGCTCCAGGTCGCTCTCAAAATTAGCTGATGGCTCGATGTGAATTTTGTCCCCCTTTATAACCACCCCCGGAAACCCTTCGCTGAATTGGGTAATCATGTTTTCTTTAGGAGAACGCTTCGGTAATTGTGGCCAGATGGGAATATCAGGAAGATACTTCATAATAATAGAACAAGCCTCATCGGGATTCGTATGAGGCATGCTGCCGATAGCAGTAGGCAAACATCCAAACTCAAGCCTGGCTGACATCTTTCTCCTCACCCAAATACTTGCCAATCAGGAACTCCAACTCTTTCTTCTTCTCCTTCGGTATGTATTTCGCCTCAGTGGCTATGGCATCTTTAAGGGCGCTAGCACAGGCACAATTTCGTGTTTGCGGTATGGAAGGTAGTAGTAACTTCAGGATTCTCTTGATAGTATCAATGCCTTTCCGCAGGTTGGTTAAAATCATCTCCGTAGTCACTGATCCATAACTCGGATGCCAGCAATCATAATCGGTGACAATGGCCAGTGTGGCATAGCATATTTCCGCCTCTCTGGCTAACTTAGCTTCAGGCAAAGCTGTCATCCCTATAACATCAGCACCCCAGGAGCGATAGAGCTGCGACTCAGCCTTGGTAGAGAACTGTGGACCTTCCATGACCAGATAAGTACCACCTTTATGCACCTTGGCCCCAACCTTAGTGCTTGCCTTAAAGGAGACTTGACTCAAAACAGGACAGAAAGGTTCTGCGAGAGAGACGTGCCCTACTATCCCATCGGTGAAGAAGGTGCTGGCTCTTCCTTTGGTAGCATCAATTAGCTGGTCAGGAATAACTATATCCAGAGGTTCTATCTCTTCCTTGAGACTGCCCACAGCGCTTACAGAGATAATCCTTTCTACCCCCAGTGATTTCAAGGCATAGACATTAGCTTTCGCCGGTAGTTCACTAGGGCTTATTCGATGTCCTTCGCCATGCCTGGGAAGAAAGGCAACCTTTACTCCATCTAGACTGCCCAAGATAATAGCGTCGCTGGGCTCGCCAAAGGGCGTGCTAACCTTCACTTTCTCCACCCCTGCCATCCCCTCCATCTTATACAGCCCGCTTCCGCCAATGATACCGACTTTCGCTTCAGACATTTGATTTCACTTGCTCCTGATTCTTGTCTATGATTATAACACAAGAGTACACTTCGACTTAGCTAGAACCACCTACCATGGTTTGAACAAAAGAAGTGCCTTATCTCTTCGTCGGTATTCAAAAGGAAAGAGCTATAGATTCTCTCCTTCGTGCCCTTCCGACCTGAATAGAATGAAATGTGTTGGAGGTGGCAGCCGTAACAACTTGTTATCAGAGTTATTGAAATGAGACAATCAAGCAGCAGGATGGTAGATAATCTGTTCTGTCCTTGCTATAATCCCTATGGCAAACAACTAGAAGCAACCATATCTATTTGAGGCACGGTTGCCATATGTTACAGCTCAATATACCATGCCACGAAAAGGGAGGAAAACATGGAATTACTGAAAAGGCTTTCTGAGACCCCGGGAATCCCCGGGAGAGAGGAAGCAATGCGGGTCATCGTTCGCGAGGCGTTGACTGGCCATGTGGACGAGATCAGTGTGGACCGTCTGGGGAATGTCATCGCTCACAAGAAGGGTACCGGTCCGAAGGTGGCAGTAGCGGCACACATGGACGAGATTGGATTCCTCGTGTCTCACGTGGATGAAGAAACAGGGTTTCTTCACATCGACCCAGTAGGTGGGTTCGACCCTCGCACTCTAATTGCTCAGCGGGTGGCCGTCCATGCCAGAGGTGGTGCTACTTACGGGCTCATCGGCATTAAACCTGTCCACGTTCTCACAGAGGAAGAACGAAAAAAGACACCTGAAATGAAGGACTTGTTCGTTGATATTGGTCTCTCTGGCAAGGAAGCCAAAGAACGGGTGCGCGTCGGCGATCCCGTGACCCTTGTGCAGACATTCGCTGATCTAGGGAACCTCGTCACAGGCAAGGCACTTGATGACCGAGTGGGTGTGTATGTAGGGATTGAGGCAATGAGAAGACTGGGAAAGCACAAAGCTGACGTCTACTTTATAGCCACGGTCCAGGAGGAAGTGGGGCTCCGGGGAGCACGGACATCTGCGTTCGCGGTTGCCCCTGACATCGGAGTGGCACTGGATGTGACCATCGCTTGTGATATACCCAGCGTGCCAGCTCACGAGCAGCTAACTCGCCTCGGCAAGGGTGTAGCCATCAAGGTAAAGGATGCATGGTCCATCTCTCATCCCGGGCTTGTGCAGTTCCTGGTGAACTTAGCAGAAGAACGAAAGATCCGGTATCAGCTTGAGATACTGCCGCGGGGTGGCACCGATGCCGGAGCAATCCAGCCTGCCCGGGAGGGCGTAGCTGTGGTCACCATCTCTATCCCTACCCGTTACGTTCACACCGTGGTGGAGACAGCCCATAAGGAGGACATCGAGGCCGCAATCAACCTCCTTGTCGCTTTCCTCGAGACTTGTCACAAGGCTGACCTCCGGCTATAGCGTCTGGGGCATACCTAAAGTCACACATTACTGAATACTGTTCCGAGCCGTCACATACAAGAGCTATTTAGTTGGCTCACTGTGCTCCGCAACTTCTCGCGTGGACAGATGGAAAGGTACAGGCGGCGACAGAGACTTTAACTTCAAGCATTTGATATCCATTAACCGTTTAGGCATAGCACTCCGGCAATGCTCCTTCCTGAAACAGATTTTGTAAGCTGTCACTCTTAAACAGGGATGTATTCAGGAGGCCTAATTTCAACGAGCTTGATGGCTTCTGACTCGCATCCCACAGCACAAACTCCGCAACCAAAACACTTTTCTGAATTTACCTGCGCCTTGAGTTTCTTTTCCCCTGAGATTTTGACCATCTCCACCGCCTCAAAGGGGCACCTCTCCACACAAGTCTGACACCCTTTGCAAGTTGCCTTGTCCACCTCTGCCTGAAATCTGCTCCTAGCCACCCCTTTCTCCAAGACATCATACTTAGTAAGAGGATAGTAAAAGACGCAGCAGTCGGCGCAGCAATTGCAAACCACATTGGGAACTCCGGAATTGTTAAACACACTGTGTATGAGACCGGCCTCCTCCGCAACATCCATGATCTTCATCGCCTCATCCTTAGTCAGTTCCTTACCAGTCCCTCTGGTTATGGCATATTCTGCTGCTCGGTTAACCTGAATACAAACCTCAGTTGGTAAATCACACCTTGTGGATATCCTGCGACAAGAGCAGTGAGCGAGGGCAAGCTTGGTGGCCTTATCAACAATAGCTTCCACATCCTCAGACGGAAGGAGTTTTGTTCCTTCAGAGATAGCTTTTCTAGCTGGGATTACCCTCCACACAGGCATTTTCCAGGTCTGAACAGTCTTCGCCCAATCAGCATACCATTCTGCCTGACAGAAATCTTCCCAGAGGTCGAGGAGCTCACGCCCCCAAACGCCATCCGATCTCACATCAGTGGCCGTGCCGTCATGGAGCTGAAATATATCCCTGGCAAACTGATAGCCCTTCGAAGTCATAAAGATGACCCCTTTTTCAAAAAGCCCCTTGAGTATTTCGTTCACCTTTTCTTCTTTTTTGCCCAGCTTCTGGGCAAGCTCAGTCACGGGGCAAGGGAGAGAAGCTACTATCTCCGCTTCTTCCTCATCCATGAGCCTTTTGAGCACCTTCCTAAGCCTCTCTGACTCAGCATAACCAAGCTTCTCAGCTAAGACTACGTAAGCATCTCTCATTTGTGTGCCTCCTTCTTACTCTGCGTAATGAAAAACACAATCCCCTGCTTATCGATTCCTCGTCCCACCTCCCCCTCTTCCTCAAGATATTTCAGGTGAGCCAGAGCTTCTCCAAAAGCAAACCACTTTTGCGCCGGAGGAAATAAATCCCAGGACTTGTAACCTATATCCCAGGTCATTTGTGACGCAACTTGGAAGGCATTTTGCTTACCTTTTCCTAGAATAGAGATGACCTCCATAAGCCGTGTCTGGTGGTGTTGCTTCAATTCGCGAATTCTCTCTTTTTGATTTCTGAAGATACTCCTATGGCCAGGCAATACAAGTTCAACATCTAAATCATAGACTTTGTCCAGGCTCATTAGATATTCTTTTAACGAATTCCGCTCATCGGAGGAGAGGGTGATATTCGGAGTTATGTCAACAAGGATATGGTCACCGCATATGAATATTTTCTTGTTGGGCTCGTAAAGACAAATGTGACCCTCAGTATGCCCTGGGGTTTCAATACATTCAAACAGGTAATCCCCGATGCTTATCGTATCGCCATCCTTGGAGACACACAAGTTCAAGGAGGTATTTGGGCTATACCTACGACCGGGGTGGCTTCCGATAGCCCTGTCAAGCTCCTCTCCAGGAAAGCCGCATTTACGAGCAAAATCAATCTGCCTCTCCCAATGCTCAGGCGTAGCAGACCTAATGATTTCCGCATCTGCCCAGCCAAAGTAAATTCTCGCCTCTTCCCCGGCGAGAGCTGATACTAAACCTGAGTGGTCGGCATGCATGTGCGTGATGAAGAAATCGGCTTGCTTTGAGTCCACGCCACATTCGTTTAAGCCGGAAACTAGCGCCGTCATGCAGTCCTCTCGATTCCATCCGGTATCAATAATTAAAGACCGCTCTGTCCCCTTTATCACGTAAGAGTTAGTGGCTTTCAGAGGACTTCCGGGGAGAGGAACATTAATTCTATAAAGACCTGGTAAAATTTCCTCGAACAATGCTCTTTAAAATCCTTCTTGCGATATTGATCACAAACACAAGACAATCTTGACCGCGTTAGTTCTATATGAATGCAAAATGCAAACCTAGCATATTTTTCTAGAATTGTCCACCATTGAGCCTCTTTTTTTCCCCTGGAGGTATTGCATTTTACTATATCTAGTGGTAAAATGTTTTCATACCACAATATCTAGGAGGGGTTGATGAACTGTCCCTACTGTGGCAAACAGGAATCAAGGGTGATAGATTCCCGAAGTCTAGACGAGGGGGTGAGACGTCGAAGGAAATGTCTCGCTTGCAATACTCGCTTCACTACTTACGAGCGTGTACAGCCACATGACATCTTCGTTATCAAGAAGGATGGACGACGTGAGGAATTCAGCCGGGATAAGCTCTTGCTGGGTATTCGCAAAGCTTGTGAGAAACGCCCCCTTCCTACAGGCGCCATCGATAAGTTTGTGGACACCGTCGAGGCTGAACTTTACAAGGTGGGTAAAAGCGAAGTCTCTAGTTCCTATATTGGTGATTTAGTCATGGAGGGATTAAAGAAACTAGACCACATTGCTTACATTCGTTTTGCCAGTGTTTATCGGGAATTTGCTGATATCGGCGCTTTAAAACAAGAGGTGGACAGCCTGGCGGTACGAAGAGAGTTAACGCCAGCAAACCAACTACCGCTGCCCTCTTCTGAGGTGGTGAATTCCCTGATTGGTCGCAAGAGGGGATAAAATGCCCAAAACCCGTCGGAAGGAGAACCAAAAAACTATTGGTCGAGATAGAGTAGCTCAAGCTGTTTTCGCTGCTGGTGAGTCCATGGGTATAAGTGATAGGAAATTGTTGGAAAAGTTTACAGAACAAGTGAGTCAGCGCCTAGAGGTAACTCATCCCTTCCCAGGCATGGAGAAATTAGTTCCTCGGCAAACCAAACAACCTGTGTCCTCTTCTCAAATTCGGGCAATGGTTAAGGAAATTCTGACTGCCGATGAATTTTCTCCCCAAACTAGAAGTCAAGTCATTTCTGGAATCAAAGTTAGTGATAATGCCTTAAGAGTTCTGGAAAGGAGATATTTAACAAAAGATGGGGATGGGAAGGTTATTGAGACCCCACAAGAGCTGTTCCGCCGCGTTGCCAGGCACATTGCTTCAGCCGAGCTTATCTACAATCCCAAGGCAGATGTCTCCCTTCATGAAGAGGCTTTTTATCAACTAATGGAACACCTGGAATTTCTACCCAACTCCCCTACTCTAATGAATGCCGGTCACGAACTAGGACAATTATCAGCTTGCTTTGTTTTACCTATTAAGGATTCTATGGAGTCCATTTTTGATGCAGTTAAATATACTGCCTTGATCCATAAAAGTGGTGGTGGTACCGGTTTTTCCTTTTCCCGACTCAGACCGGAAAGGGATAGAGTGGGTTCTACAGGTGGCGTGGCTAGCGGTCCTGTTTCTTTCATGCGCGTCTTTGATACGACCACCGATGTCATAAAGCAAGGTGGTATGCGCCGCGGAGCCAATATGGCCATACTTAACGTTAACCATCCCGATATTTTGAAATTCATCGACGCTAAAGAAGACCCTCAGGCTCTAAACAACTTTAACCTTTCTGTAGCTGTGACTGATGAGTTTATGAAAGCGGTGGAAAAAGGTACCGATTACAATTTGGCGAACCCGCGAACCGGAGATGTTGTGGATAAGCTTAATGCTAAAGAGGTATTTGACAAAATAGTTGACATGGCTTGGCGCACTGGCGACCCAGGTGTTGTGTTTATTGACGAGATAAACAGGCATAACCCCACGCCTGAATTGGGCAAAATAGAAAGCACTAACCCTTGCGGGGAACAACCACTGCTCCCATTTGAATCTTGTAACTTAGGCTCTATAAATCTGTCTAAGATGGTGGCAGATAAAGATGGCAAGCCATACATTGACTATGACAAGCTATCCCAAATAATCAAGCTGGCAGTCCGCTTCCTCGACAATGTGATTGAAGTCAACCAATTCCCGCTACCAGAGATTGCGGAGATGACAAAAACTACCAGGAAAATAGGCCTGGGGGTGATGGGTTTTGCTGATATGCTGATTCAGCTTGGTATTCCTTATGATACTGAGCCAGGGCTTGTTGTGGCCGAGGAAATTGCCCATTTCATATCTGCAGAGGCAGATAAAGCCTCGATAGAGCTAGCTCAAGAAAGGGGAGCCTTTCCTGCTTTCCAGGGCAGCATTTATGACGTGCCCGATGGTCCTCGCTTTCGAAATGCCTCTCGAACCACCATTGCTCCTACTGGCAGCTTGAGCATAATAGCTAACTGCTCCAGTGGCATTGAACCACTATTCGCCCTAAGCTACGTGCGGCATATCCTGGAAGGTGAAGAATTCATAGAGGTTAACCCCTACTTTGAGGAGGCGGCCAAAAAGGGAGGGTTTTATTCTCCAGAATTAATGAAGCAGCTAGCTGAGGGAAAGAGATTAAAAGATATAGAGGAAGTTTCCGAAGAAATAAAAAGGCTCTTCGTCACTGCTCATGACATATCACCTGAGTGGCACGTTAAGATGCAGGCAGTATTCCAAAAATTTACCGATAGCGCTGTATCCAAGACAGTCAATTTCCCTCGCGAGGCGACACCTGAGGACGTAGCTAAAGTGTATATGCTGGCTTACCAGGAAGACTTAAAGGGAATAACTATTTACCGGGATAGGAGCCGAGAAAGTCAGGTCCTCACTGTAGGTGAGAGGGTAAAAAGGGCTGAAGGTAAGCTATCTCCCAGAAAAAGGCCTAAAGTTACCAGGGGTGTAACCGAAAGGGTAAACACAGGGTGTGGCTATATCTACGTCACAGTAAATTTCGATGAGCAAGGAATATCCGAAGTTTTCTCTACCTTGGGGAAGGCTGGAGGTTGTGCGGCAGCACAGCTTGAGGCTATTAGCCGTCTTACATCCGTGGCTCTAAGGTCTGGAATAGATATAGATTCCATTGTGAAGCACCTGCGCGGCATCAGATGCCCTTCTATTGCTTGGGAGCAGGGACACGCTATTTTGTCTTGTGCCGATGCTATCGCTAGCGTGCTTGAGAAGTATGTTAAAAAAGAAGGGACTGCGAGCAATCCTGGGACGCCTTCCCAAGATCCTGAGATGATTAAGAGTTGGGCTGGACAATGTCCCGATTGTGGTGGTCCTTTAATTTACCAGGAAGGCTGCAACATTTGCCTCGCCTGCGGCTTTACTAAATGTGGATAGAATTGGAGAAAGGCATGTCCTAAGTGGAGTCGAAGGATGGGTAGCACAAGAGGTAGTTATTATTCAGCTCTTAAACAGATAACCAGAGTTGCCAATTCGGCTCTTAGTTTAAAGAGAATTTGTAATTCCATAGCTAAAAGCGCTGCTCAAGCAGTGCAGGCAAATGGTTGCCGCATTTTATCCCTCAATTCTCACAAGGAATATCTGATTACTATAGGAGCATATGGTTTGAGCGACATTTTCCTGAAAAAAGGCCCGCTTGATGTCCATAAAAGCCTCCCGGATATACTTGATGGGAAAGTAGTATTTATTGCTGATGCTGCCAAAGATGAAAGAGTTCAATATCCACAAATAGCATTATCGCAAGGAATATCTTCTATTCTTGGGGTTCCCATACTTGGGAAAGGAGAAGCCATCGGGGAGATTCGAATTTACACTCGTGAGCCTCGCCAATTCTCCGAAGCTGATAAAGGCTTCCTCCTCAGCGTTGCTAATATTTGCGCCGTCGTCTTTGAGAAAGCAGAGCTTCATCAATTGCTAGAGCAAAATTATAAGGTAAGTGAGAAACGAAGAAAATCATCTCGAATGTCGCCATTACCCACTACCACGCTGCGGTCAACCAGTTTCGCTCATCCCAGCGAGGAAGATTTCGCCAAACTTTTAGACTTCTACTGCATTGAATGGCTTTATGAGCCTCGTTCCTTTCCTCTTAGATGGGAAGGCAACAAGATAGCCGAGATGTTCACCCCTGATTTTTATTTGCCCGAGCTAGACCTTTATGTCGAACTCACCACATTAAAACAAAATCTGCTAACCGAGAAGAATCGCAAACTGCGCCAGCTCAGAGAACTTTACCCTGAAGTTAATATCAGGCTGCTGAACAAAAATGATTTTCTCAAGCTGCTAGCCAAATATGGTTATGGCCCTCTCGGCGAAGCTAAGATAGAGGGAATCGACCGAGTTTTGTACAGCCACGCCAAAATTCAACGCAGAGTAAGAACTTTAGCCAGACGCATTTCACATGATTACGCTGGCCAGCGATTAATGCTAATAGGCATCTTGAAGGGCGTCGTCTGCTTTATGGCTGACTTGATGCAGCACCTTTCCATTCCGGTCACCCTGGACTTTATGGCTATCTCATACTACGGTGGTGATGGTCAGGTAGTTAAGATAACCAGAGACCTCGATAGCAGCATAACAGGGCAACATGTACTGATGGTTGAAGACATTGTAGATACCGGCATGACACTGAATTACATCCTCAGTCATCTCTCCGCTCACAATCCTGCTAGTCTTCATGTCTGTACCCTGCTTGATAAGAGAGCACGTCGATTGATAGATGTTCCACTTGATTATGTAGGCTTTGAGGTTCCCGATGAGTTCGTAGTGGGTTATGGATTAGATTACAAGGGAGAATATCGTAATTTGCCCTTCATTGGCATCCTCCACCCCGAGCTAACCAAAGTCACAGAGCCGCGCTAACCACCCCTATTTAGCTTTATTTTTCTGGGTAATATTTATATCACGCACAGCAAATAAAAACTGCCCCAAGTAACCTCCCGTTTCTTGGCTCCCCACCCCGTCTCCTTTCTGCTTCCACCTACCCTGCGCTGGGCCTCTTACCTCCCAGCACTTTTCAGCTTCCACTTACTCGGCGGTTGGTTCCACACTCACCAAGTTCTTGTTTGATTACTTGGAGCATTATTATAATAACACACCTCTAAAGCTTTGTCAAGAGGGTGTGAGAAATTCCTCAAAGAACAAGCGTAATTATCAAACAAAGTTCTAGACGCCTATCGAACAGAGCCATAACCAACAAATTTTATGTGATACATTGGCTGTCTCTCCTAAGAAATATCTACAACATGAAGGCACCACAAGCTATTGCCTCAGTACCTTGTCAAAGCCATCTCAGCCATAATTAGTGCTGCTCATTTGGGGTGAGCGCCCCATTTAACACTAAATTTCTCTTTTACTTGTGGATTAACCAAACCCTGAGGCCACTCTCCTTGCAACACTCTGGCTACCTCTTCCCAAGGCCATCTAAATAATTCTTCACGTGACTCCTCGGAATAGTAAGCAAAATGACCAGTAATGAGGACATTGTTAAGCTTGAGCAAGGGATTGTCGGGGCTAGGAGGCTCTGCCTCCAACACATCCAGACCAGCACCGGCAATGATTCCCTCTGAAAGGGCAGTATAAAGAGCCTTTTCATCCACAAGCTCTCCACGGGCTGTGTTGATGAAATAAGCGGTGGGCTTCATCTTTTTAAATTGCTGAAGCCCCATCATGTGCTTAGTTTCTGGAGTGAGAATAGTATGCATGGAAACAAAATCTGACTCTTTAAGCAACTGGTCGAGCTCTACTGATTCCACCTTAAACGTCTTAAACAGGATGCTAGGCACATGGGGAGCGTAGGCAATGATCCTGAAGCCAAAAGCTTTGGCTTTGGGGACAAGGGCACGAGCTATATTGCCAAAGCCGATAAGCCCTAAGGTTTGCCCGGATAGCCGATGTAACGGCTTCAAGGCGCTCAAATAATCCGCCTGGGTACTCCATTTTCCACTCTTAATGTCAGGAACTAATTGATAAAACTTCCTGGCGCAGGCGAGAATAAGTGCCATAGCGTGGTCTGAGACTTCTTCCAAACAATAATAGGGAACATTGGCAACACAAACACCTTTTCCAGTAGCTGCGGCTATGTCTACATTGTCATAACCTATACCTGTAAGGGCAATCAGTCGGCACTTGTTTAGATTCTCAATTACTATGGGACTAAAGACATACCCGGGCGTTATCCTTATTCCCAGTGCTATGACAGCGTCAGCTTCAGAACAGGCGGAGATAAGTTCTTCCTCGGTAGTACAGAAGGTCTTCTCCACCTCTGCCCCTAATTTGGTCAATAATTCATCGTAGATTGGGATTGCTCCCGGCACATAAAAGGTAACAACTACTTTGAAGCTCAAATTCCTGCCTCTCTTCTTATTTTTGCTAGAGCAATCTCCATCGCTCTAAACTTCATGATTATAGCACCACCCACTCGCTTGTAATGAACCATACCATGATGTACTATACATAGATAACCCAGGTCGATTTAACCAAAAACGAAGATAAAAGATATTAGTTCGAGCGGTAACGAAATAGGAGGTTGAGATGTCTGATGTGATAGCTAGGGTAATATCTCAGAAGGGGACTTGCGAAGCTCAACACAAGGTTGGCGATGAGTTTGTCATGGGAGAACAGACTCCGCCTAACCTTTGCTCATGGGCTTTTTACTACCTTTTTCCTTTTGCCCAAGTCCTGCAATTCGGTGGTTCGTTCCCCTGGGAGAAAGACAAAAACAAGGCTATTGTTGCCTGTCCCGACCCAACAAACCCGGTGGTGTTCGAACTGAGGCGCACTTCACCTTCAAGAAGACAATCGCGAGGTCAGGCAACCAAAAATAAACCGAAATAAACGAATCCTAGCTGACCTTATCGCTGAGCTGCTTCTTCAAACTCCCAGCCTTGTGTTTATATCGATCAGCCGACGCAGTACATCCAATACCCAAGCAAACAAACGCAATTCCCAAAAACCCAAGCAGACTCGATGAGACAAGAAGGAGACTACTACCCATTATTCCCACTGTTACAAGCACTGTCGCTAAAATAACATACATATTTGCCCTATCTTTCGCTTCATCAACTTCTCCCTGGATCTGAAACCCTTGCCGCTCCATATCATCCCCAACTAAAATCTCCCCGCATTTAGGGCAGAACACTACATCTTCATTTATTTTTTCCCCGCAGTATTGACAGCGTGGCATGACCACACCTCCCAGTCTCTTTACAATATTATAAAATAACGCTGACCAAAATGCACTATCTTTCGCTAGCGTGTGCGCAGGAGATTATCACCAGGTCTTACAAAAATTTTTTAAAGCTTGCAGTAAGGCTTCAGCAGCAAGCTTTTCCAATAATATCTAGCCTTTCAGCCAGGGCATCATATTCCTGAGCTTTTTGCCCACAACTTCGATGGGATGCTCTGCTTCCATCCGCTTCATAGCATTAAAACTGGGGCGGCCGGCCTGGTTTTCCAAAATCCATTCTGTAGCAAAGCTGCCATCCTGAATCTCCGCCAGGATTTGTTCCATTTCCTCCCTGACCAAATCATCAATGACTCGTGGTCCTCGCGTATAATCTCCGTACTCTGCCGTATCACTTACCGAATTGCGCATATAACTCAAACCACCCTGATATATCAGGTCAACAATGAGTTTCAACTCGTGGCAAACCTCGAAATAGGCGATCTCCGGTTGATAGCCAGCTTCTATCAATGTTTCAAAGCCAGCCTTTATCAAAGAAGAGACTCCTCCACAAAGCACCGTTTGCTCGCCGAAGAGGTCGGTCTCTGTCTCTTCAGCAAAAGTCGTTTCCAGAACCCCTGCTCTAGTGCAACCAATCCCCTTGGCGTAGGCCAGAGCTATATCTTTGGCTTTACTTGAGGCATCTTGGTGGATAGCCACCAAGGCCGGAGGTCCTAAACCTTCAGTATAAAGCCTTCTAAGCATATGTCCCGGACATTTAGGTGCTATCATGCTAACATCAACCTCAACTGGGGGCACGATTTGGGAAAAGTGGATACTAAAACCATGAGCAAACATAAGTGTCTTGCCCCGGGCCATTTCCTTCTCAATTGACTCCCGGTAGATTCTGGGCTGTGCAGTATCCGGAGCTAGCATAACAATTATATTTGCCTTCTTGGCTACTTCAGCGGCGGTGGCTACCTCAAAACCAGCTTTTTTTGCTGCTTTCCAGGCTTGGGTGCCCGGTAATTCAGCGACAATAACCTGGCAGCCGCTGTCCCTTAGGTTCTGAGCATGGGCATGTCCCTGACTCCCAAAGCCGATAATGCCAATTGTCTTTCTTGTGAGCAAATTCAAGTTAGCATTCTTGTCATAATAAATTTTAGCCATAATCCCTCCTTTTTAATCTTCAGTTGTCAGTTATCAGCAGTTACTTAAGAACTGCTTCCGCGAGTTAAGGCTATCCTCCCAGTTCTTGAAACTTCCTTAACACCAAAATCACGAAGGAGCCCGAGCAGAGAATTCACTTTGCCTTCGTCACCAGTCACCTCCACTGTCACTGAACCCGGAGAAACATCAACTATGTTAGCCCGGAAAATGCTCACGATTTGCATAATCTCGCTTCTTGTCGAGGCAGTAGCCTTCACTTTAATTAAGGCTAATTCTCTGGTCACCATGTCTCCTTCGGTTATATCAGAGACTTTAACCACGTTGATTAGCTTTTCCAGTTGCTTCCTTACCTGCTCTACCTGAGCAGAATCACCGATAGCAACAATGGTCATGCGCGATAAGCCGGGATGTTCGCTACCACCTACAGCAAGACTCTCAATATTAAAGGAGCGCCGTCGGAATAGACTAGCTACTCGATTAAGCACCCCTGGTTTATCTTCCACTAAAGCTACTAAAGTATGTTTTGTATCAGTCAATTTGCCCTCCCATAGATAAATCCCATACAATCTCTAAATTCAAAAACCACTTCTTTTGGTCACTGGAATTCTGTAATTGACGTCTAGAACTTCTCTCCTCCTACTCCTGTTCTTGATGGCTCGAAAAATCTGGCCAGGCATTCCCCTGGTGGCACTATGGGATAGATGTTCTCTTCGGGCTCGATAAGAAAGTCGATGAGAAAAGCTCCGGGGCACTCCATGGCCTTCTGTATAGCCGGGATGACTTCTTCTCTGCGTTTCACCCTGACACCAGGAATGTCATATGCTTCAGCGATTTTGACAAAATCGGGATTCCAAAGTTTCGTATCAACGTAGCGCCGTCCATAGAATAGCTCTTGCCACTGTCTTACCATGCCTAAATACCCGTTGTTCATGATAGCTATTTTTACAGCAATGTTTTCCTGTGTTATGGTAGCTAACTCCTGGATAGTCATCTGAAATCCGCCGTCGCCGGCAACACACCATACCACTTCCTCAGGGCGACCGATCTTAACTCCCATGGCCGCAGGTAGTTCGAACCCCATAGGCGCCAAACCTCCCGCAGAAATAAAGCTGTTTGGTTTGGTATAAGTAAAATATCGTGCCGCAAACATTTGATTCTGCCCCACCCCGGTAACTACCAAAGCATTACCTTGTGTGGCCTCGCAGATCTGTTGAATAATATATTGAGGCAATAGCTCATCGCTTTGCCTGATTTCTAGCGATGGATACTCACACCTCCATTGTTCTATTTGAGAAAGCCAATCCACATGCTCTCTTCTCTCAATCTCTTTATTCAGGGCTGTGAGCACACTTTTTATATCTCCGACCACAGGAATATCTACGGGGACATTCTTTCCAATCTCTGCAGGGTCGATATCGATGTGAATGACGCGGGCATTGGGAGCAAATTCATTGGTATTTGCTGTAGCCCGGTCATCAAATCTCATGCCGATAGCGATAAGAAGGTCGGCATTTTGCACTGCCATATTGGCGCAACCTGTCCCATGCATCCCCATCATGCCCAGATCAAGTATATGGCTTCCCGGGAAGGAGCTCAGGCCCAGAAGTGTGTGAACCACTGGTAGTTGTGCTTTCTCTGCAAATTCCTTAAACTCATCGTAGGCTTGGGAAATAATTATCCCCCGGCCAGCGATGACAACAGGCTGCTCAGCTTCGTTAATGAGCTTGGCAGCCTTCTTAATTTGAGCCGGATGTCCGCGAGAGATAACCTTATAGCCCGGTAAATCAATCTTATCTGGATAAACAAATTCCGTTTGCTCTTGCTGGACATCCCGCGGTATGTCAATAAGCACAGGCCCCGGCCTCCCCGTCTGCGCAATGTGAAAGGCTTCTTTAACCGTTTTAGCCAGCTCAGCAACATCGGTAACAAGATAGTTATGTTTAGTAATGGGGATGGTAATGCCTGTGATATCCGTCTCCTGAAAGGCATCCTTGCCAATAAAAGGTCTGGCTACCTGGCCAGTTATAGCTACCATGGGTGCGGAATCCATATAAGCACAGGCAATGCCAGTAACCAGATTGGTAGCTCCCGGTCCCGAAGTAGCAACACATACTCCCGCTTTATGAGTGACTCGCGCATAGCCATCGGCGGCATGAGCCGCTCCCTGCTCATGGCGAACCAATATATGTCGGAGTTGAGGATATTGGGGGAAGGTATCATATAGCGGTAAGACAGCACCACCAAGAATGCCGAAAATAACCTCCACTCCTTCTTTAATTAAACTCTCGCAGAGAATCTGAGCACCAGTTCTCTTCATTGAATAGCTCCTTACCCAGCAAACACCGCCCCAGTGCTGGCCGAGCTTACTTTATCACTATACCTCTTGAGATAGCCAGCCTTAATCCTGGGTTTAAAGGCAGGCAATGAAGCCAACCGTTGTTTTAGCTCTTTTTGGCTTAATTCCACTTTCAATTTGCGGTCAGGTATATTTATGCTAATCATATCACCATTCCGCAAAGCCGCTATCGGACCTTCCTCTGCCGCCTCAGGAGAGACATGACCAATGGCTGCCCCTCGCGTGCCTCCGGAAAAGCGTCCATCTGTAATGAGCGCCACCTTCTTATCCATTCCCATACCGCTGAGAAGGGAAGTGGCTGCTAGCATCTCCCGCATTCCTGGCCCACCCTTGGGGCCTTCATAACGAATGATGATTACCTCGCCTGACTTAAATTCGCCTTTCATTATCGCCGCCGTGGCTTCCTCTTCACTATTGAAAACTCTCGCTGGACCTCGATGAATTAACATTTCGGGAGCTACTGCAGCGGTTTTCACCACGGCGCCGTCAGGTGCCAAATTACCAAATAATATGCTAATACCACCGGTAGGAGCATACGGCTGCGACAGAGAACGGATTACTTCTCTGTTTTTAACTCTGGCTCTCTTCGCTATGTCGCCTATTGGCTGGCCCACAATGGTGCCTGTCTCAAGCTTCAGCAACCCCGATAGCTCGTGCATTATCGCAGGAATGCCACCAGCTAAATCCAGGTCCTCAATATGATAATCGCCGGCCGGGCTTAATTTACAGATAGTAGGAACGGAGTCACTAATCTCGCTTATCAGGGATAAGGGGAAATTTATCCCAGCTTCATGTGCTATGGCGGTAAGATGCAACACGGAATTTGTGCTGCCACCCAGGGCCATGTCCACAACGAAGGCATTATAAAGGGAATCCCTGGTGATAATGTCTTTAGGCCGAATACCTTCGGCCAGCGTTTCCATGACTTGCTGCCCGGCTTTATAGGCTAGTTGCCTGCGCCGTGCTTCCACTGCAGGTATTGTGCCATTACCCGGCAAAGCCATCCCCAAAGCTTCGCTGAGACAATTCATAGTATTAGCAGTGAACATTCCGGCACAGCTCCCACACCCGGGACAGGCAACCATCTCCAGCTCCTGCAACTCAGTCTCAGTCATCTTGCCCTTAGCTACTTCACCTACAGCTTGAGAGACTGTAATAAAGTCAACAGACCTGGCAGCGTTTCTCTTGACAAGCTTCCCAGCCAGCATAGGGCCACCACTGATAAAGACCGAGGGCAAATTAAGTCTCACTGCAGCCATCAGCATTCCCGGAATGACTTTATCGCAATTAGGGATAAATACCAGGCCATCGAAGGCATGAGCCTGGGCCACGATTTCCACTGAATCGGCAATGAGCTCCCGGCTGGGCAAGCTGTATTTCATTCCCTGATGGTTCATGGCGATACCATCGCAAACAGCTATGGTATTGACTTCAAAAGGCACTCCACCCCGACTGCGAATCCCTTCCTTTACCGCCCTGGCGATTGTTTGCAAATGGATGTGCCCGGGAACAATCTCGCTAAAGCTATTGATTACTCCGATAAACGGCTTATCCCAGTCATCTGATGAGCAACCGACAGCCCGCAACAGCGCCCTGTGAGGTGCCCTCTCAATTCCTTTCTTTATCATATCGCTTCTCATTTAACTCACCCTATGAAAATCTTACAGTTTTTCGTGGAGACCCCGGTAAATCACGGTTAGATTTTTTGAGGTTGATTTAACTATGCTCCTCAAAGGAATTATGTCACATAAAGTAGCACAATACCTAACTAGCGTCAATACGATGTTTTTTGAGATTGTTCAGCAATTGTGCAGTTGTCATTGCCAGCCTTCCCTTTTGCCCTTGCAAGCGAAGCGTGGCAATCCCCTCACCCCTCCACAAGATTACTTCGTCTTGATGAATCAGGCAACTACAAAGGGGCTTCCAAGACATGAAGGAATCCTTTCCTTCATGTCTAAAGCAGGGTCAATTAGGCAAACCTAGCTAAGGTAGAGCCTCAATAAGTCCGAATATACCTATAATGGACAATAAGTGGCTACGATGCGCTCACGTTGAAAACGACGAAGCTGAAACCCTCTTTTATTGGAGTCCCATTTGAAGCGAATATTTCTACTAACAGCTTGCCACTTACACTATCATGGTCAGCATATCCACTGTAACTACTAACGAGTGTTACATAGTCCAAGTAATAATAATTTATACCAGTGAGTGTAATTTCCCACCGTTGTAGACCACTATTCCAAGTTACTGAGGTAACGTTCAATGCCTCTCCAACACTCCCGGTGCTACTAACCCTGCCCATGGCTACAATCATGCTAGGTCCGGCTGGTCCAGCAGGCCCGGTAGGCCCGGTTGCTCCGGCAGGCCCGGCAAGACCTTGTGGCCCCTCAGGTCCGGTCAGCCCGACTGGCCCTTGTGCCCCTGGCAAGACAACGGCCAGAACTAGAGCTGCAATGGCCACCACTATTGCGATTACGGCCAATACTAATGGTCCTTTCATTTGACACCTCCTCAGAGACTTTCTATAGATTCCACCTTTGTCCACCATTTTGCCACTCACATCCCACGCCGTCAACCCATTTCTGGTGTTTGCGCCAGTAGATTGTTACCGGATTTCTAATACATTTTTGGGGCTTGACTTAACTTATGCTCCCTAAAATGCATTATGTCACATAAAGTAGCACAATGCCTAACTAGCGTCAATACGATGTCCTTCTGGCATAAGGCCCCGATTTGTACTACAGCTGAACTTGGGCTAAAATACGGATGCCATGTGTTTAGCAGTGCCAGTAAAGATTGTTTCCATAGACGGGGATGAGGCGGAAACAGAAATCGGCGGGGTGAAGCGTCGAGTTAGCATTGTCTTTACTCCAGAGGCCAAGCTGGGGGATTATGTATTGCTTCATACAGGATATGCCATAGGCGTTATAGATGAGGCTGAAGCCGAGGAGACCCTGAAGCTCCTGGAAGAGATAGCAAGTCTAAGTGAAGTTCATTGACGAGTATCAGGACAGCAAGCTAGCCAGGGGACTAGCACGCAAAATTGCTCAACGCTCCACCAAAACCATAAGAGTAATGGAATTTTGCGGTGGGCACACGCATGCCATATTACGATATGGAATTCGCCAATTAGTTCCCAAAACGGTGGAAATGAAGTCAGGGCCAGGCTGCCCCGTCTGCGTTACCGCCACCGCTGACCTGGACAAAGCCATCGCCCTGGCACACCTGCCCGACGTTATCATCACCACTTTTGGGGACATGATAAGAGTCCCCGGCAGCTATTCGAGCTTGCAACAGGCGAAAGCCGAGGGAGCAGATGTCCGAATAGTGTATTCCACTATAGACGCTGTAGAGATAGCCAAAGCCAACCCCGTGAAATCAGTCATCTTCATCGGCATCGGTTTTGAGACCACGGCGCCCACTATAGCGGCTTCTATACTTAAGGCACAGCAGGAGAAAATAGAAAACTTCTACGTCCTATCCCTCAATAAGCTGACCCCGCCAGTAATGAAAGCGCTGCTCGACTCAGGCGAAGTAAAGCTAGATGGCATCGTTTGTCCCGGACATGTCAGTGTTATAATTGGTTCTCATCCCTATGAATTCATCCCCAGGGATTATGGAGTGGCCTGTGTCATCTCGGGATTTGAACCACTGGATATCTTGTTATGCATAGATAAGCTGGTGGAACAAATTGAAAAAGGTGAGCCCAAAGTGGAGATAGCTTACCCCCGGGGAGTAAAGCCCGAGGGAAATAGAAAAGCCCGGCAACTGATGGAGGATATTTTTAAGATTGGCGAAGCTAATTGGCGGGGGATTGGAATTGTCCCTCACAGCGGCTTGAAAATTAGAAAAAAATACGAGCAATTTGACGCTGACAAGGCCTTTTCAGTGAGCCTGAGACCACCACGGGAGCCTAAGGGATGTCGGTGCGGGGACGTAATCCGCGGCGCAGCGACACCGCTGGAGTGCAAACTATTTGGAAAGGCCTGCACGCCGGAAAGCCCTGTCGGTCCCTGCATGGTCTCCAGTGAAGGCGCCTGCGCCGCCTATTATCAATACGGGATTCCGGAAAATTTGCAAGATTTTTAGGGTAGATATAGAGCAAACTTATGGATGACAGCATTCTTTTAGCCCATGGCAGTGGTGGCAAATTGAGCCACGAACTGGTGGAGAAAAAGTTCCTGCCTTTCCTGGCTAATCCGGCGTTGAATAAATTAGATGATTCAGCTACTTTCGAAGCCAGCGGGCGACTGGCTTTCACCACCGATGGCTACGTGGTAAATCCCATCTTTTTCCCGGGCGGCGATATCGGCAAGCTAGCCGTTTGCGGCACGGTGAACGACTTAGCTATGAATGGAGCCAAGCCCCTATATTTGAGTCTCTCGGCAATCATAGAAGAGGGCTTTCTCTTAAGTGAGCTTGAGCAAATAGTGCAGTCAATAAAGAAAGCTGCTGAAGAAGCCGAGGTAAGTATCATCACCGGGGATACCAAGGTGGTAAATCGAGGACAAGCTGATAAGTTGTTTATCACCACCTCAGGAGTAGGGATAATCGCTCCCGGAGTTGATATCTCCGGAGCTAACGCCAGAGCTGGTGATAAGGTTCTGCTGAGTGGCACAATTGGCGACCACGGTATAGCCATAATGAGTCAGCGCGAAGGATTAAAGTTCTCCATGACTTTGAAAAGCGACTGCGCTCCATTGAATAAATTAGTGTCTCAGATGCTGGATGTCTCTTCCAGGATTCATTGTATGCGCGACCCTACCAGAGGTGGGCTAGCCACCACGCTCAACGAATTGGCCCGGCAATCGAAGGTGGGCATTGTGGTAGAAGAGGCCAAGATACCAGTGAAAGAAGAAGTTAAAGCTGCTTGCGAGCTCCTGGGACTGGACCCTATTTATGTAGCCAATGAAGGCAAGCTGGTAGCTATAGTTGACCCCGCCGATGCCAATAAGATTCTTGCCCGCATGAGAAAAAATAGCTATGGCAGAGATGCCACCATCATCGGCGAGGTGACCAAGGAGCACCCGGGGAAGGTGGTAATGAAAACAAAGCTCGGCCCTTCCCGAATCGTGGATATGCTAACCGGGGAATTATTACCTCGTATCTGTTAGTTGGTTTGACAGCCAGAATTTGCCAGTGCTAGACTTCGTTCACCTGTGAAGCGAATTGGTATTCTATATCACCCTCTACGTGAGAAAGCCCGAGACTTAAGCGAGAAACTGGAAGAGCTTTTATCCTCCCAGGGAATCTCTGCGTGGCGATGCTCGGCCTGGGACGAGGATAAAGCTAAACCACAGGTGGCAGGCACAGAGTTAATTCTCAGTATTGGCGGAGATGGCACTATCCTTCATTCTGCCCGAATCGTAGCTTCCTTGTCGGTGCCCATTTTAGGTATAAACCTGGGCAGGCTGGGATTTATCACTGAGATAGATGGCGACGATGTCTTGTCTCATCTGCCTGGCTTGCTTAAGGGGAAAGGCTGGATTGAGGAAAGGGCCATGCTCGAGGCTCAGGTTGCAGACAAAACCTTTCATGCCTTAAATGATGTCGTGCTACGCAGTGTGGCGGTTCGCCTGGTTAACATAGAAGCCGAAATTGATGGCACAGCACTAACCACTTACCGGGCCGATGGCGTAATTGTCGCCACCGCTACCGGGAGCACCAGCTATTCTCTGGCATCTAGCGGACCAATTCTTCATCCTCAATCCAAGGAAATCGTCCTCCAACCGATATCCTGTCACCTGGGATTGAGTCATGCCCTGGTACTGCCTCCGCAGAGCATCATTGATTTAAAGGTCGCCCCCAGAGAAAAGGTCATACTTAGCATTGACGGACAGATTGAATTGCCGTTGTCCGACGGACAGAATGTCAGAGTGAAGCTCAGCCCTCACATAGCGCGCTTCTTAAGAATTCACGAGCCAACCTATTTCTATAGTTCGCTGTGGCAAAAACTGGGAGGAAGAAGAAATGAAAGCTGATATAAAGGTTGATAGGGCAAGGGTGAGCGATGCTACCTCCATGCACCGGCTAATCAGTCATTTTGCCGATAAAGGTGAGGTGTTGCCTCGCGCCTTATCCGAGATATATGAAGATATTAGAGATTACTTCGTAGTCAGGAAAAGAGGTCGGGTTATCGCTTGTGCGGCATTGCATGTTACCTGGGTTGATTTAGCAGAAATCAAGTCTCTGGCTGTCGATGAACAGGCACAGAACCAGAATATTGGCTCTGCGCTGATCCAGGCCTGTCTGGAAGAGGCTAAGGAACTAGGCATATCCAGGGTTTTTTGTCTCGTTCGCAAGCCGGCTTTCTTCAAAAAACATGGCTTCCAACCGATCGACAAAACGGAGCTGCCCCACAAGGTCTGGGCGGAATGTTATCGCTGTCCCAAGTTTCCCGACTGCGATGAGGTAGCTCTTACTCGCAACCTTTGAGGCCAAGAGTATGTTGAAGCCGGAAAAGAAGCTAGCTACCCAACAGATTTATCACGGGCGCGCGGTAAACATACGCGTGGATACTGTAGAGAAAGCTAGCGGCACAAAAACCACCAGAGAGGTGGTAGAACACAGCGATTGTATAGCTGTAGTGGCCCTTGATGAACAAGGTAATGTCCTCCTAGTTCGCCAGTTCCGTCATGCCGTGGACAAGTTTCTTCTGGAAGTACCGGCTGGTGGCATCGATCCCGGTGAAGAGCCCATTGACTCTGTGCGCCGCGAACTACAGGAGGAAATCGGCTACTTCCCCAGGAAAATAGACAAATTGGGGGGCTTTTATGCCACCCCTGGCTATGGCACGGAGTACCTCCATTGCTTTGTGGCTACCGACCTTGTGCCCGCTCGTCTCGTGGCTGAGGATACCGACGAAATCGAGGTGGTCCGCGTTTCCCCGGATGAAATATCGCGACTTATTGCCTCTGGCGAAATCTGTGATGCCAAAAGCATCGCCGCGTTGCTCATGTTCCTCTTTATACGGCGAAGTTGGCAATAACGGCTTGACCCAGGGAGATGCCACCGTCATTACAGGGCACTTGCCTGTGTGTAAAAACCTGAAAGCCGCTGCTCTCCAGTAGGCTGACCGTTTTTCTCAACAGTAAGCGATTCTGGAATACGCCGCCGCTTAAGGCCACCTGGCTGATGCCGGTATCATTGGCTATCAAGTGGCACATCTCATTTATCATCCGGGCTGCGGTATTATGGAATTTGACCGCTATCCTCTCTTTTGAGATACCCTGATGCAAGTCTTCTATTACAGCTGAGAACAAGTCGCCCAGGCGCACGATTCTTATTCCCTCGTCTTCTGCCATGCGGTATGGGTAGCTTTCTCTAACATCAGAGATTGCTTCGTCGCTTACGCGCCTCGCAATGACAGAGGAGTGGGCAGCCATTTCCAGTTCTACCGCCGCCTGTCCTTCGTAATCTATTTCGCCCCTTATGCCCAGCAGAGCGGATACGGCATCGAAGAGGCGTCCCATGCTCGAGGTAAGCGGTGAATTTATTCTTCTTTCTATCTGGCGCTTGATAACCTCTATTTCAACTTCGCCAACTTGCCCGATAGAAGCCAATTGAGATTGCTTCCCCTTCATTCCGTTCAGGGTCGCAATGACAGCGCTGACGGCATTTCCCCCCAATAGAGTGAGAATATAGCCAATGGCAGTGCGGTAAGGTCTTTTTATAGCTGCGGCTCCGCCGGGCAAAGGCAGGTATTCCAGATGTCCTGCTCGGCGGAAATTACGGTAGTCGGCGACCAGGAATTCCCCTCCCCAGATATTTCCATCGGCACCCATCCCTGTGCCATCGAAGGCCACGCCTATAACGGGGGATTCCAGTCCATTATCAGCCAGACAACTGGCGATATGAGCATGGTGATGCTGTACAGCAACAAGCTTTATACCGGACTCGCCTAACTCCCGGGCGTATTTGGTAGCCAGATAATCGGGGTGAAGGTCGTGGGCAATGATTTCAGGCTCTATATGGAAAAGTCTTTTATACAGGGATATAGTGCTGTCGAAATGTTCCAGGGTTTCCATATTCTCCATATCACCGATATGCTGCGATAAGAAGGCATAGTTATCTTTGGTCAGGCAGAAGGTATTTTTCTCCTCAGCGCCGCAACCAAGCACCTGTTTAGCCCCAAATGAGAGGCGGATGGGATAGGGAGCGTAGCTACGCGCCCGCCTTACAAGCTGACTTGCGCTCCTTTCCACCATAGCCACGCTGTCGTCGTAGCGGGAGTAGATATCCCGATTATGGATTAGAAAGTAATCGGCGATACCGGCAAGCCTCCGTAAGGCTTCATCGTTGTCTCGAGCGATAGGCTCTTCACTGAGATTGCCGCTAGTCATTACCAAAGGCCGGCCTGTATCCCTGAGCAGTATGTGGTGAAGCGGTGTATAGGGCAGCATAATCCCCAAGAACCGCAAATTTGGCGCCACCTCCTGAGATACAGCTGAGTCCTCCCGCCACCTCAGGAGCACGATGGGGCTTTGAGGCGAGGTGAGCAATTTTTCCTCCTCCGGCGAGACATAGCAATGCCTTTTAGCTTCGTCGACAGTGGCAACCATTATGGCGAAAGGCTTGGAGAGGCGCTTCTTCCTCTGCCGCAATGTTTTAACTGCGGTATCGTTGGTGGCATCGCAAGCCAGGAGAAAGCCTCCTAAGCCTTTGATGGCCACAATGTCCCCTTCCTTAAGGAGCTGACTGGCAGCGGCAATAGGATTCGACTTGGTTACCAGCTTGCCCCGGTTATCAACCAGATGGACCTGGGGACCGCATTTCGGGCAGGCGTTGGGTTGGGCATGGAAGCGGCGGTCCAGAGGATTATCATATTCCGCCTGGCATTGGGGGCACATCTGGAAATAGCGCATGGTTGTTTTGGGGCGGTCATAGGGCATATCTTCAATTATGGTAAAGCGCGGGCCACAATTGGTGCAGTTGGTAAAAGGATAGCGGTAGCGGCGGTCTTCAGGATTTAGCAACTCACCAAGGCAAGCCTGGCAGGTAGCGATATCCGGAGAGATAAGCTGGTATTTCCCTGCCTGTGCCTGGCTTTGCCGAATTTCAAAGTTTTTATAACCGCGGGGTGGGTGATACTCAATAGTTACATTCTCGATATGAGACAGCGGTGGGGCTTTGGTCTTCAGCTCCCGCTCAAACTGCTTAATAGCCTCTGCTGCACCTTCTACCTCAATCTTGACATCTTCTGAAGTGTTATAAACCCAGCCCTTGAGGTTGTGTTTAACAGCCAGTCCGTAGACGAAAGGCCGGAAGCCGACGCCCTGAACAATGCCCCGGACGCTAATAGAAGCTAATTTAAAGGACTGCCTTACTGCCTTTGGCATACACTACCCCACAAAAATCGCAATTTCTTCGTGGGACCCCGCTTAATTCAAAATCAAAATTCGCCTGGGGTTAGTTTATAAGAGGATTCCTGAGGAATGCACTATTCAGTTAAATTTATACCAACACGCCCTCGATTTCGGCCATAACTTCTGCGTCAATGCAGTGTTCGAGGGTAATTGCCGCACTGGGGCAAGCAGCAACACACACGCCGCATCGCTTGCACCTGAGGTCGTTTATAACTGCTACAGCCTTATCCCCAGATTTCTCTAATTTGATGGCGTCATAGCTGCACAGGAGAACACAGACCCCACATCCGCTGCATATCTCTCGATTGATTTCGATTTTTGGTATCTCAGGTTGAAGCTCGAGCGACACACACGCTTTACAACTCTTACAGGGGCCGCAGTATAAACATCTCCCACCCTCTGCCACCGCCTCCTCCAGGGTAAATCCCTTCTCAAAAGGTTTGAAGTTTATCCTTTTTTTCGCCGACAACCATGTAAGCTCAGGTTGAGGTTTGTACTCTGCAGCCCTGGGAATAGCTGCTTTCTCATAGTCTTTCTCCCTCCCTTTCTTAAGGTCTTCGCCTTTGAGGTAGCGGTCTATAGACTCGGCAGCTATCATCCCCTCTCTCATGGCCTCCGAGGCAAAGCCTATTCTCCTGACATCGCCTCCGACGAAAATCCCCTTTTTGCGGTTGCTCATCAGAGTAAGCGGGTCGACGTCAATCCTGTCTCTTTCATCCAGTAGACCCACTTGCCGGAAGGGTGTCCTTGGCCAAGTTTGCCCGATGGTGATAAGTAGCACATCGCCCTCGACATATATCACGTCACTCTTATCGAACTTAGGATTGAATCCCCTGTATCCCATCTGGTCGTAGACCGATGTGCACCGAGGGCACTTTATCTTCCTGAACTTCCCATCCTCCCCAATTATCTCTTCTACACCCCGGGAATAGACGATTTGAATTCCTTCTTCAGTGGCGCCCTCGATTTCTTCAATATCAGCGGGAATTCCATCTTTGGAAGACTTGTCTTCATTCTCCAGACAGACAATAGTAACTTTTCCACCAAGTCGTCGGGCGGTTCTGGCAGCATCAAAAGCCACGTTGCCGCCTCCGATTACCATCACCCTTTTGCCCTCAAAGAGCCGAGGATGAAGCTTCCCTTGGTTGACGTCAGAGAGGAGGTTCAAACCAAACATGACTCCTCCCAGGTCTGCTCCCATCACAAGTTTTCCCTCGAATCTGAGGCGTCTTGGAAAAGGGGTGCCGGTAGCAATGAATATGGCCTGGTAACCTTCTTCTCTGAGTTCATCCATCGTTTTTCCCCAATCCCCCATTCTGGGCTCGAATTTAACATCTTTGACGTCTATATGAGCAATCCTTACCAAACTATCCAAGGTATCATCCAATATATTTTTGGGAAGCCGATATCGAGGAATTAATCTCAGAGCGCCCCCTAAATCCGAACGCCTCTCCATAATAGTGACCCGGTAACCCTTCTTGCTCAATGCATAAGCACACATCAGGCTTGCCGGCCCTCCTCCAATCACCGCCACCTTTTCCCTCGTAGGAGGAGGATAAGATGGTTTTGTTTTCAGATAGGGCAGATAATGCTCGGCGATAAATCGCAAAAGCAATATTCTTCTCACCGCTCCGGTTTGGTCTTTATAATTGCACTCTTTTTCGCAAAGCCCGCAAATGTAGCCGCAGAGTATTGGAAAGAGAGGGTTTTGGTCATAGACTTCATCACCTATCTTCAATATCTGGCTGGAGGCCTCCTTCTCATCCAGGGGAAGGCATGAAATCATAACGTGATTGCGCTGAATATCTATTTTGAGAGGACAACGGACCTGACAAGGAGGCAAATATACTTTCCCGCTGGTTTCATCGATTACTTCCTCAACTCGCGAAGCAACTTTATCTATCTCTTTCGTCATATTTATCAAACCTCCCTTTGAGTCACATACATTGACCTCGAGAGTCATCTTTTCTAGAACCAAACGAGTAGAGCATAGGTATCATATAGAGCAAACAGCACAGTTCATGTTTTTGACGATTTCGGGCAACTCTTTTCAATTTGAGGCTATCAGTTGTGTGCATAACAACCGCCACATCATACCTTATATCCGAGTTATTAGCAAGCCGAAGCAGGCTATACTTTAGTCAGACCTTGCACATTTAGCCATTTATCCGTAAAATGCTTGACGTTGCCCCCATCGTCTAGCGGCCTAGGACATCAGCCTTTCAAGCTGAAGATCAGGGGTCCGAATCCCCTTGGGGGCATTTCTTGCGTTAATCTATCTTTTAATCTAAAATTGTCAATAGTCAAAAATCATAATTTCACATTATTGATAGGCCTCAGTTCTTGTTTCCGCCCGACTATTGACTAGTCTCCCAGTAACTTCTATCATTCTGATGTAGCAACTATTAAATTCGTCTGATAAATTATCTCTTAGGACAGTGTATCAAAGGAGGCATGAGATGAGAATTCCTTCTTTTCGAGTAGAGCGTAAAAGAGGTGTTAGCTTGGCAGCGTGTGACCGGGTACCACGGCTAATGGTGATAGCAGGTCCAAACGGGTCTGGCAAATCCACTCTACTCCAATTCCTACGCACCCAGCCTGGTACAGGACCAATCCTATACGTCGGACCTCATAGGGACTTCCGCCGACAACAAGTCCAGCAGCGCTATCTTTTTGGCTCTCAGCTCGTATTGGCGGACCTTCTGAGTGCGCCCAGCTTGCCCAGTTACGAAGGGATACGTATCTGGGGAGGCTCACGTGAGCCGTGGGACTTTGATGAGACAGGTAACTATCTCAAGCACAGCCTGTGTCAACTGGAAATTGAGCGTCAGAGTGCAATTGCAGAGCATTTCGACCGGTATGGAGAGATTCGCAAGGATATATTCCCCGATATCTGGCAGCCTCTTCGTGAGCTTACAAGTAATCTTCTGCCACATCTGTCCTTTCACAAGATTGATTCATCGAACCGTTCGCAGATTTCTTGCCTGTGGAAGGTCCACAGTAAGGACACCCTAGTTGACCTTGATGACCTAAGTTCTGGAGAGAAGTCCATCATTCAGATGTTCTATCCTTTGTTGGAGCAAAGAATTAGAGCAAGACTATCGGATATAAGAGGCGCGCAATCAGTGAGTCAAAGTCCTGAGATTTGTGTTCTGATTGATGAGCCGGAATTGCATCTTCACCCAAACCTACAGGTCAAAGTATTTGATTACCTACGACTATTAACTTCTGAAGACCGTACGCAAATCATCATTGCGACGCATTCACAGACTATTGTAGAATATGCCACTTTTGACGAGTTATTCCTTTTGAGACCCGTCGAACTACTTGCTGCTGGAGATAATCAACTTATTCAGGTTGCTTCTAGTGAAGAAAGACTGCATTTCCTCCGAGATATTTTCGGAACCACCTCTAACGTCACTGCACTCCAACCCGTCGTTGTTGTTGAAGGAAGCGAGCAAACAGACAAGTCCAAAGCTATTTCTGACCGAAAGCTGTACCGAGCTCTACACCAGTCCTTTGACCGAGTCACCTTGGTTCCAGGTGGAGGGATATCTGAGTGCCTAAAATTAGTCAACGTGCTTCAAGAAGCCTTTCAGTTGCTTTCACCACAGTTGAAAGCCATCTCCTTGTTAGATAGGGACACCTGCGATTCATCGACAAAAGACGGCGCATATCTACTACCTGTCTCTATGATTGAGAACTTTCTTGTAGACCCAAACACCATCTGGGAAGCGATACAAAGCATCATAGAGAAAACTAACTTACACTCACCAGACGACGTTGCCGCGGCTATCGATAAAATCTTGGAACAGAGGCACTTGCCAGAGATCGAACGCCGAACTATCCAAAGATTGGGTGCCGCAGTATACCGACCCAAGCCACCACTTCCTGAGATTACCACTCAAGTGCAGAACTTTGTCGAGGAACTGCACAAAACATTTGCGGCTACAAGAATCGAAGATTTGAGAAAGCAAGCTGAAGCTGCTGTGGCGGACCTCAATGCCAGGAAGCAACGCCGTGAAATGTTCGATGGAAAGGCTGTAATGGAAGAGTTTTTCAAGACTTATCTTCACACGACTGGCATGGCTAAAGGTATTTTTTTCTTTGAAGCAGCTCGCCATGCCCGGAATCGGAAGTCTGTCACCAGCTTTTTCGCTGATTTCTTCAAGCAACTTGGTGTCGAATAACCCCAAATCTATCGCGTTCAACGCAATTCTATCTGACACTAATAGTGAAGCGCAAAGGCGTTAGAAAGAGCATACCATGAATTACTTAATTTGCTAACATTTTTGCTAACGAACTCTTCGCCATCATAAACAACAAGATGGTGCCACACAGCACCATCTCAACCTGAATCGCCAATAAAAAACTATCAGCAATTACTTCTTTTTCCTCTCAGCCAACATATCTTTTGCATCTTTCGATCCAAAGTTGTCAAATTGCGGGCAGCAATGACAGATAGCAAGACTTCCAAGGGACAACATTGTCACAATGCCTACGACATCAAAGGGATGGCTAGCACCACATATTCATTACACAGTGATATTCAACTACTCCCATGATGGGGTAATGTTAAACTATTTCCCTTTTGAAGAGTCAATGATTCGCTGGACTCCAGATATTGCAGCATCCGTCTCAGCCCATACAGTTTCTATAGCAGCGATTATTCCCAATTCAGCAGTATACTCCTTTGGTTTAACCACACCACTATCCGGGTACCGTGGGTACTGCTCATGGGGAAAAGTCAGCCCGGATAACAAGTACAGTCTAAGCATTGCCATAACAAGGTCCTTGTTCATTACTGAGAAAAGAGGAAGCAACTTTTCCTCCAACTTTGGAATCAAACTCAAGTAACTGCTGATTTGTTTTGCGTCGAGTCTGGCAATTTCCGCTCTTTTTGCCTGGGTATCTACAACGGATTGTGCCTCTGATGTATCAGTTACAACATCACTCCCTGTAAACTCTCCTGCCAACTTTCCAAATTTCTGAGCCCATGGAAGCTCAACCATTCTAAGGAAGAGCTCGGGAGAATCGTGGCTAGTATTCCGAATCGTCTTGTCATCCAATACCCCTAGAATCTTATAGTATGCCTTGGCCGTCTTCTCCACGGCCTGCTGGAGATGAGACGCCGCAAAAATGAATATTCCCCCATCGTAGTTCAGCTTCGATGACTGTAAGTCTTGGCGTGCGACATCCAATAGTTCTTGCGCCGCCTCTAGTCGTTCTTTAGTCGGAGCCTTACCCAACTTCCTTTCCAGTTCTGAAATATCCTTAATAAACTCATCCATTAAGCTAGTACCTTTTCTTATTCTAGTGGAATGATATACAAATTGCTAACATTTTTGCTAACGAACTTTTCACTACCATAGAAACCAAGAGTGACCTAGAGATATAAATCGAAGCTAAATCGCCAATAAAAAGGTATCAAGGATTACTTCTTTTCACGCTCAGGAACATACCTTTTGTATCTTCTAATCAAAACCGTGCCACGTGCTCACATTATCTAACGGTTCTCTTTCGGAGCGGAGCTGATTTACAGGGTCATCCCAGTCAGGGTAGCCAACAGATATTCCCAGTACTATAAGCTTGGAATCCGGTATTCCCAACACCTTCCTCAGCACATCAGGATACACGACAGCCTGTATTTGAGGAACAGTTCCTAACCCGTACCTGGTAGCCAGCAGCATGATGTTCTCAGCTACCAAACCACAATCGAATACGGGCCAGATATTTAACCCTTCGCCTTGCCGGTAGAAAGAGCGGTCAATATAGATATAGATGACGCAAGGAGCTCCAAACAGTCTCAAACCTTGCAAGAGCCACATCCCCCTCTTCTCTCTATCCTCCCTGCTTATTCCCTTTAGTTCGAGAATTCTCCTGCCTAAAGCGCGGTAACGAGTATCGTAAGGCTGGGGAAACTCTCGAGGACGAGGAATATCGGGATTGTCTTTTTCTGCCGCTGCTGCCTTTTCAGCAAAGGCTTGCCTTATTTCTTCCAACTTCTTTCCGGTCACTATGGCGAATTCCCAGGGCTGAGTATTCCCCCAGGAGGGAGCTCGTAAAGCCAGCTCCATTATCTCCTTTAGAATTTCTTGGGGCACAGGGTCGGATTTAAAAGCTCGAATGCTCTTCCTTTGATTGATAGCTTCAACAATGTCCATGCTCGGCTTTCCTCCTTATCTATTTCAGAATTTCCCGGGCATTCTGTCTTTCTTGAGCTCCTCAATAAGACAGGGAAGAACCTCGCGCAAGTCGCCAACAATGCCGATGTCGGCCACCTGAAAGATAGGAGCCTGCGGATTCTGGTCCACAGCCAGAACTACCTTAGAACCCATAAAGCCGGTAGTGTAGTGCATCACCCCTGAGGCCCCCAGACTTACGAAGAATCCCGGGCTAACCGTTTTACCGCTCTGCCCTATCATCCGGGCTTCCTCAACCCAGCCTTTATCCATGGCTGGTCTGGTGCCAGCAACAACTCCTCCCAGGATATCAGCCAGCTCCTGCACCCTGGAAAAGTCACCCAGAGCATTCAGACCCCAACCCCCACAAACCACAACATCAGCCGATTCCAGTGATTTACCCTGGGGCGGCTCCTCGACCACCGCCACAGTCTCTATCCGACTGAAATCTTCGTCTCTTACATCAGGTTTGACCCTGATTATCTTGCCCTTCTTATTTTCATCCCTTACCGCCTTGGGTAGCACCCCGGGTTTCACGGTGACCACCTGCGGTCTCCTTTGCGGGCAAATGATGTGCATAACCAAATTGCCACCCCAGCCAGGAACTACGTGAATGAGATGAGGAGCGTCACCAACCTCGCCCACATAAAGGTCGATGCAGTGCGCCGTCAACCCTGTCCTCAACTTAGCCGCAACCTTAGGTGCTAGCTCCTTACCAATCTCAGTGGCACCAATCAAAACTATCTGCGGCTCATGCTGCTTGATAACCTCGGCCAGCAATCTGGCATATGCCTCACTCTGATAATACCGAAGCCGGGCATCTTCGAGAAGATAAACTTTTTCAGCACCGTGGAAGATAAGCTCCCGGGCAGCTTCCTCGACCTCATCCCCCAACAACACCGCAGCAAGGGTCACATCCATACTTTGAGATAGCGCCGTCCCCTTGCTCAAAAGCTCCAGTGAGACTTCCTCAAGCCTCCCCCGGCGCTGCTCGCCAATGACCCATATTTCTCCAGAATTACTCACGCTTTTGCGCCTCGTTATATCGCTCCCAGCTCTTTAAGCCGTGCCACAGTCCTGTGAACTTTCTCCTCAGTAGAGCCCTGCATCATTTCGCGCCGCCGTCCCGTCTTGTGTTCGTAAACGCCGGCGGCACAGGTTGGTGAACCTTTGAGGCCAATGCTCTCCGGCGGAGCCCCGATATCTTTCGCCTTCCAGATAATCATCTCTTTCTGTGCCACCTCCATAATACTCTGCACTGTAGGCAATCGAGGCTTATTAATATCCCTGGTTACACAAAGCAGAGCCGGTAGCTTCAGCCTCACCTTCATATAGCCGTTCTCCAGGACACGCTTGACCTCCAGGATCTTTTTGTCACCAAAAGTGACTTCTTGAACACCGCTTACCTGAGGAATATCAAGGAGTTCTGCCAGTTGAGGGCCGACCTGGGCAGTACCGCTATCCACCGTCTCGTTACCACAATAGATAAGGTCGAACTTGCCCAGCTTTCGGATAGCATAAAATAAAGTATCGGCAGTTGCCAGAGTATCAGCCCCAGCAAATGCCACATCGCAAAGGAGAATGCCCCTGTCCGCACCCATGGCCAGGGCCTCTTCCAGAGCTTTTTGAGCCTGGGGAGGCCCCATGCTTATCACGGTTACCCTCCCGGAAAACCTTTCCTTAACCCTCAGCCCCTCTTCAAGGGCATTGCGATCCAGCGGATTTATTATTGCCGGGATACCCTCCCGGATAATGCGCCCACTGCCGACATCCAGCCGGATTTCAGAGAAGTGGTCGGGGTGCGGTACCTGTTTAATACAAACTAAGATTTCAAGCCCCATAGAGCCAGATTACCTTGTAATGGTTGCCCCGATGGTAATCTTCATTACCTCTTGACTGCCAGCAGCCACACCCAGCTCCAGAGCATCTCTTAGTAGACCTATGACACGGTACTCGGGAGACAACCCGTAAGCACCCATGATATCCACTGCCTTATAGGCGCAGCGATTGGCAACATCAACAGCATAGAGCTTACATCTGGCTATATCTACTGCCAGGTCCCGGGATGTCTTGCCCTGGTCAAGCTGCCAGGCAGTGCTGTAGCAAAGCCACTTGGCGGCCTCAATCTCCACATTCATATCAGCCAGCATAAACTGTATCGCCTGGAGGACAGCTATCGGCTTGCCATAGAGGACACGCTCTTTGGCGAACTTCAAAGCTATCTCATAGCAGCCGCGGGCAATGCCCAGGGCTACCCCGGCAGCACCTGTCCTGCCGATAGTGGCAATAGCAGTCAGAGCACAGACAAGACCACGTCCCTCCTCTCCTACAAGGTTTTCCTTAGGCAGGCGGCAGTTAGTCAGAGCGAATTCGTTGACCGGCAGAGAACGCAGACCTATGGTTTCTTCCCTGCGGGTGACCTCAAAGCCAGGTGTGCCCTTTTCCACGATAAATGCACCGAACTTGTCCCCGGTTTTGGCAACAAAGCCCACGACATCTGCCGGGTCGACTCCGGTGATCCAGCACTTTCTACCATTAACGACGTAAGAGTCGCCTTTCAGAGTAGCCTCAGTTTGCATATTGGATGGATCAGAACCACCGCTAGCCTCAGTCAGGGCAAAAGCACTCACCTTCTCACCTTTACAGAGGGCAGGCAAATACTTTTTCTTCTGCTTGTCATTGCCAAAAGTCTCTATGGCGTACATCAATAGATTGCCCGTCTGATGGAAGAAGCCCATCGGTGGATAAATCCGCGAGATTTCCTCGATGAGAATCATCCGGGCCAGATGACCCATAGCCGTGCCACCATACTCTTTGGAGTTTATGACCCCAATGAGACCCAACTGCCCCGACCTTTTCACCTGTTCCCAGAAAAATTCACCTTTATTGTCCAGTGCTAAGGCACGAGGTGCCAGTTCGCTATTGGCAAACTCCTTCACCATGTCCCTCAACATCTCATGCTCTCGACTCAAGTTGAAATCCATTTTTCACCTCCGTTAGCCTGTTGAGAGAAAGCTCAATGCAGCATCATTTAGTCCTGACAGTTCTCTTCCTACGCACGAAGAAAATCACCAGCCCCGCAATTACCACCGCTGCTATAATCCCGCCAATGAGGGCCCAATTGACTGGTGGTTTCTTCTCAAAGTTAGCCGTTATGAAATAGTCATCATTCATGGCAATGGTAGTTCGGGCAGCATGAACCTTGGCAATGGTGCTCACATCACCAGTCCAGCCGACAAAACGGTAGCCATCTTCAGGCTCAGCTTTCAAACTGAGCATCCTACCAGGATAACAAGGGAAGGTCCCCTCCCCCGGTCGAATTACTTCACCACCAGCGGTGCTGGAAATGGTAAGGTAGAGGCCAACACCCCCCAGATTCCATTCGATAAGTTTGCTACCAGGGCCTGTGGCAACCACGGTGCCGTCGGACTTAACCCCCACCGTATGCCAGCTGCCTGCGGCGATCGTATGATGATATTTACCTGCGGGCGCCTGTTTGATGTCCGTCCAGTCGCTGACATCGCATTGCCCGTCGTAGTTCAATCCCACAGCGACCATAGTGCCATCAGTCTTAACTCCTATCGTGTGACCCCACAAGCCGGCGGCAACCTGGACGATATTCGTCCAGTTGCCAACATCGCACTGCCCATAGTCATTATATCCCATGGCGACCACGGTGCCATCGGCTTTAAGTCCCACCGTGTGATAGCCGCCGGCGGCGACCTGAACGATGTCCGTCCAGTTATTAACGTCACACTGCCCCACTTCGTTATCGCCTACAGCGATTACTGTGCCATCGGCCTTAAGCCCCACCGTGTGCCAGCCGCCTGCAACGACCTGGGTGATGCCAGTCAAGTTGCCGACATTGCACTGACCATATGAGTTATCCCCCACGGCGATCACGGTGCCATCGGCCTTAAGTCCCACCGTGTGCCACCAGCCTGCAGCGATCTGGATGATGTCAGTCCAGTTGTCAACAGCGCACTGCCCATAGTCATTGTCTCCCACGGTGATCACTGTGCCATCGCTCTTAAGCCCCACCGTGTAAAAGTTGCCCGCAGTAACCTGGACAATGTCCGTCCAGTTGCCAACATCGCACTGTCCGCGCTCATTCCCTCCCACCGCGACCACTGTATTACCGATCTTAAGCCCCACCGTGTGCCACCAGCCCGCGGCAACCTGGACGATATTCGTCCAGTTGCCAACATCACACTGCCCAAAGTAGTGCCATCCCACAGCAACCACAGTGCCATCGGCCTTTAGTCCCACCGTGTGAGAACCACCGGCAGCGACCTGGATGATATCTGTCCAGTCGCTGACATCGCACTGCTTATACGTGTTGTCCCCCACGGCGACCACGGTGCCATCAGCCTTAAGCCCCACCGTGTAAAAGCCACCTGCGGTGACTTGGACGATGTCCGTCCAGTTGCCAACATTGCACTGACCATATACGTTATCCCCTGCGGCGATCACGGTGCCATCGGCCTTAAGCCCTACTGTGTGACCACTGCCCGCGGCGATTTGGATGATATCCGCCCAGCCTTTGACACCACATTGCCCATACCCGTTGTCCCCTACAGCGACTACAGTGCCTCCAGTCTTAAGCCCAACTGTGTGATAGTAGCCTGCAGCGACCTGGATGATATTATTCCAGCCACTTACATTACACTGCCCATAATCGTTGCCCCCCAAGGCAACCACTCTGCCATTGGTCTTAAGCCCCACAGTGTGCTGTCCACCTGCGGTGACTTGGATGATGTTCGTCCAGTTGTCAACATCGCACTCCTTGACTTCGTCGGCTCCTACAGCGACTACGGTGCCATCAGCCTTAAGCCCCACCGTGTGATAATTGCCCGCGGCAACTTGGATGATGTCCGTCCAGTTGCCGATCTCACACTGCCCATACTCGTTGTCTCCGTCAGCGACCACAGTGCCATCGTTCTTAAGTCCCACCGTGTGATGGGAGCCTGCGGCGACCATAGGTGTTACCTGTTCTTGAGATGTATTTAGCGCCACCTCCGAAGCAATGCAGGAGCCACCCACTGCAGAATGAGTAATCAAATAGTCATCTGACAGATGTCCAGTTGCTGAAGCTCCCACTATTGATGCAGAAAGAAGCAGGTTAAAGACGAGAGCGATAGAGAATAGAGCTGATAATAACATTTTCCTATTTTTCATTGTCATCTCCTTGTCATCCGTCGGCGTTGTGTAATAATCCTTTTCTCATTCTGAGGTTGCCCTCGGCGACCGAAAAATCCAGAGAACCCTTGCTTTCCTTTCACTCAGGGGCAGAGTGATAATTAAACGGTCTCCATAATCCAGTTTTGCCACGAAATTTGCAGATTATGGATTATAGTGCCTGCTCCCTTCACAGTCAATGTTTCTCCCCGAGCTTTTCCACAGCGTCATCCACATTTCACTTATCCCAAGCACCTTCACCAATGAGGGGCACAAAATAGCAGCCACCTAAGTTCTCTATCCTATTACCCTTCCTGAGCTTAGTGACCTTGAGCAATTCTTGCTGCCATCGAGAGCCCACAGGAATTACCAACCGCCCATCCCAAGTTAGTTGCTCCAAAAGAACTTTAGGCAAACTGGGGGCACCAGCAGAAACTATGATAGCATTGTAAGGGGCTCCCTCTGGCCAACCCAAAGTTTTGCCAGCTACGTGAACTTCAATGTTGGAATAACCAAGCTTATCCAGAACCTGCTTAGCCGATTTCGCCAATTCCGGGATACACTCTACGGTAATCACCTTTTGAGCCAACTCAGCCAATATCGCTGCTTCGTAGCCGCTCCCAGTACCCAGCTCCAGCACCTTTTCATTCCCCTTAAGCTCCAAAGCTTGTACCATCAGAGCCACGATGAAGGGCTGAGAGATAGTTTGCCCAAAGCCAATGCTTAAGGGTCTATCGTCATAAGCGACATGATACAACTCAGGTGATACAAAGGCTTCACGGGGAACATGCTTCATAGCTTCAACTACACGCTTGTCGACGATTTCGTGGTCAAGATATTTAAGTAAATTTTCTCTAGCCCACTCTAAATCCGCCACAGTTCACCAGCCGAAAATGCTAACCAAGAATGAGAGACAGAATTATGAGAACCAGAATTAGGGAGCCCGCAATGATGCCGATGCGCTTTACTTCAGGCAGAACATATTGATAGCGGCTGGTCAAATCTTGAGCTTTTGAGGTTTGAGCCCTTGGGGATACTCGGGTCGGCGTCGGTGATTGTAACTTAACAGGCAGTGGCTTTAGTTGTTGTGAACTCCCCTCCTGCGTCGCCTGCGTTGCTTGTGTCGCCTGTGTCGCCCTAGCCATTTTAGCCCGCTGTTTAGCTTTAGCACGTCGTGATTTTTTCGCCATTATCCTCTCCTTGGTGCAGATTGCTTATAAATTCTTGTACTGGAAATATATACATGACCTAAAAGTTGCTGGAGTTGATGGAGCTCAATGCCATTTTGTAACTTACGTCTGGCGAAGCTATGACGCAAGGTCTGCGGTGTGACCTTGCTACCCAAACCTGCCTTGGAGGCATAACCTTTAATAATCTGCCAGAACCCCTGTCTAGTCAACCTCTTACCACGTCGGTTAAGAAATAGAGCTTCTTCTCTCTCATCATATAATAAATCCAGCCTATCATTTCTGATGAAATTTCCTAAAATCAGGTTTAAGCGATGGTCAAAAGGAACTTGTCTCTTAGAATTAATATGCACACAATTTCGCTCCAAATCGATATTTTTGACATTTAATGCCACTAATTCGCTTATGCGTAAACCAGTAGCATAAAGTAGTTCCAGCATCACCACATCTCTTTTAGCCTCTGGAGTAGATAGCTTGGCTGGCTCGGCAAGCAACTTTTGGTACTCAGACGGAGATAAGAAGTTAAGTGCATGCTTTTTAACTTGAGGAGAGGGCAAATTTTGTGTTGGATTTTCCTTCATCCTCCCCGAATCAACCATAAATTTGAAGAATGATTTGGCCGATGCGACTTTGCGAGCAGTTGTGGCCACAGAGTATCTCTTCTCCCTGAGCTTGAGCAAATAGCTCTTTAAAAGCCCATCATAGGACGTGATTATGCCCTTTGTTTGTTCTGCGGCAATAAATGCTGCCATTTGAGTCAAATCATTACGATAAGCAGCCAAAGTATTTTGGGAGTAGCCTTTGTCCTTGGTCAAATACTGAAGGAAGGCTTCGATATCCAGCTTCATCAGAGTTATTTTAACATAATGCAAGTTATTTTGCCTCTACACGAGCCACTTGCTACAATGAATTTGCCATGAAACCAGAGCAATTAAATCCACCCGGTGAATTTAAAATCAAACCGACCGGGGGTTCCCAAGAAGTCGCCAGACTTTTAGGGGCTAAATTAAGGGCTTTGCCAGCCAAGCCCGGAGTTTATCTGTTTAAGGACAAGGAAGATAAGGTTATTTACGTGGGCAAGGCTGCCAACCTGAACAGTCGCGTAAGAAGTTATTTTGGCGCTCCTTCCAACCTGTCATCCAAGATTCAACGATTAGTGTCAAAAATACAGGATCTCGAGTTCGTAGTTACCAATTCCGAGCAAGAGGCGCTTATCCTGGAATGCAATATGATAAAGAAATATACTCCTCGGTACAATGTGCGCTTAAAAGATAACAAGACTTTTCCCTACCTCAAGATAGACATCACCGAAGATTGGCCTGGTGTCTACATCACCCGCCGGGTTCAGAAAGATGGAGCGAGATACTTTGGACCTTTTGCCAGTGCTGGCTCAGTACGCAAAACTTTAAGGTTAATAAAGAAAATCTTTCCTTTTCGTGGTTGTAGCAAGCGTATCGAGGGGAAAGATAAACGTCCCTGTCTCGACTATTATATCCATCGCTGTCTCGGACCATGCATTGGAGCAGTGGAAAAACAAGAATACCACGACTTAATAAACCAGGTCATCTTATTCTTACAGGGGAAGCAGGAACTGATTCTTCGAGAATTAAACGCCAAGATGAAAACCGCAGCGCAGCAGCTTCAGTTTGAGAAAGCAGCTTTGTTACGCGACCAAATTAACGCCATAGAAAAAGTCATAGAGGGGCAGAGGATTGCCATAACGTTACAGGGGGAAAAGGACGTCATTAGTCTGGCACAAAATGAAACACAGGCTTACGTCGAGCTTTTTTCTATTCGCAATAATAAACTTATCAGCCAGGACCACTTTATTATGGAAGGCATCCGGGGCGAATCTCCGGGGCAAATAATGACCGGTTTTGTGAAACAATACTATGCCTCAGCTTCATATATTCCACCGCTGGTATTGCTTCAGTATTCGGTGGACGAGCCAGTAGTGCTTTCTGAATGGCTTGCGCAGCAAAGAGGGAGCAGGGTGAAGCTTCAAGTGCCGCAGCGAGGAGCCAAAAAGAAGTTGGTGGATACAGCAGCGGAAAACGCTGCCCGAGGTCTAGAACTGGCCCAAGTTAAAGAGATGGAGGTAGAGGTTATAAGTTCCGGATTACGAGAGTTAAAAAATAGATTACATTTGCCCAAAATGCCCCAGAGAATAGAATGTTATGATGTCTCTAATATTCAGGGCGCCTTGGCTGTGGGCAGCATGGTTGTTTTGGAAAAAGGCTGGCCTAAACCAGCACATTATCGCCGCTTTCGCATCAAAACTGTGGCTGGCGCTGATGATTATGCCATGATTCGAGAAATATTGAGGCGCAGGTTTAAACGGAGATTGACAGGTGAAAGTACCTGGGCAGCTCCTGACCTTGTCCTCATTGATGGCGGCAAGGGACAACTTAATGCCGCTCTGGAGGTGAGGCGAGAATTAGGGCTAGACGCTGTCCCCATGGTCAGCCTGGCCAAAGAAAATGAGGAGGTATTTATACCCGGCGACCCCCACCCAGTTTATATAGCTAAAGACTCTCCATCTCTCCATATCTTACAAAGAGCCAGAGATGAAGCCCATCGCTTCGCCATAAGTTACCACAGGAAATTGCGCCACAAAGAAGTCATTGCTTCCACTCTGGATGACATCCCGGGCATCGGGCCAAAGCGCAAGAAGGCCTTGCTAAGAAAGTTTGGCTCAATTGAAGCTATCAGAGAAGCTTCGTTAGAGGAGCTCAGCCAGACAAAAGGCCTAACCCCAGCTCTCGCGAAGAAAGTTAAAGAAGAACTCGTTAAACAATGACAAAGCTCAAAACCCAAATAGGGAAAAACGGTAGTTTTGGTATTTAAGCATTTGGATTTTGACATTTGAAATTTGCTTAGTATTTAGGATTTGGAGCGGTGCGACTGTAGAAAATTCCTCAACGTTATAGCATTCTCAACCGCAAATGCCTCGGCATCGTTATTAAAATAGATATAGCTAGCTTTAACGTTTTGGCCCAGCCGAGCAATTCTTCGTGCCCATTGGGAAAGTTCTTCGCCAGAGTAACAACTGGCATATAGCCCCTCGCTGCCATGGAAACGGACATAGGCAAAATCACTGGTAGCGACCAGGGGGCAGCTAAAGCCAGGCATGTCAAAAACACACAGCCCCACATTGTGTCTTCGTAAAATATCGAACACAGCATCGTCAATCCAGGATTCGTGGCGAAATTCAATTGCATGCTGATATTTGGGCGGCAATGAAGATACGAAATTCTGTAATAACTCATCGTTGCGCTTCATGCTGGGAGGTAGTTGATATAGCAAGGGACCCAGTTTTTCTCCCAGAAAACCAGCCCGAGATAGAAAGTTCTCCACCGCGGAACCTAAATTCCTTAACCTTTTTATGTGCGTGATGAATCGACTCACCTTAACAGCAAAAACGAAGTTTTCGGGTGTAGATTCCCGCCAGGTGGTGAACGCTTTCTCTGAAGGCAGATGATAAAAACTGTTATTGAGCTCTACAGTATTAAATTGCCGGGCGTAGAATGGCAACCATTTGGACTTGGACAATTCTTCGGGGTAATAAAGCCCACGCCAGTGCTCATAATGCCAGCCACTGCAACCAACATAACTTTTCGCTGACATATCACTCCATAAATTTGGCAACCACATTACTATATTACTATATTATCATCCTAATCTAGTGTCCAGCCTCATAAATGAGATTGCTTCGGGGCTTCGCCCCTCGCAATGACAAGAGAGAAATGCCCCACAATGACAAAAGTTGCTCAATCTTCCGATAAAGCCTCAAGCTACCCTCAAACTTCACCGACCCCTAGTCTGGCCAACTGGCCTATTCTGGGGCAATAATACCTAATTTGTAGTAGGCTCGATTGGTATTGTCGTAATGAGAGTTTCTGCAGAGCACTCCTTGTGTGCTCCTACCAATTGGGAGAGGACAAGCCCCCTTACGAAAGTACGGTTACTAATGGGTGATTGACGGAGAAGTGAACGGGTCTTAGACTATATTCAATTAGTCTTGGAGGAAGTTCAATATGCGTGTAAAAATAAATAGCCGAATCTGTTATAGAACTGCTGAAGTTTGCCAGATAGTTGGCATGAGTAAGAGCACTCTAGCGCGCTGCATCAGGCAACTACAAGAATCTAGAGGTGAAAAATGAAGATGATACTTAGCTTGAGGAAACATTATCACGTGGCAAGAGTTAGCATCTTTCTAGTTACGTTGGCCTTCATTGGCGGGATGGTAAGCTGCGGTTCGTATGTCGCTCCTTCTTACTATACCCTCACTCTCGCCAGTACCGCTGGAGGTACTGTAACCACCCCTGGAGTGGGGAATTTTACCTATGAGAACGAAACGGTGGCCGACCTGGTGGCGACTCCCGACAACGGCTACCTGTTTGCCGACTGGACTGGCAACGTAGGCAAGGTGGGCAATGTCCATGCCGCCACAACCACCATCACGATGAGCAACAACTACTCTATAAAAGCCAACTTCGTCAAGCGATATGGCGTTGCCGCAGGCTACGAGCATACAGTGGGGCTTAAGTCCGACTGCACCGTGGTCGCCGTGGGATATAATCAGTATGGGCAGTGCGATGTCAACAGTTGGACGAATATCCTCCAGATCGCCGCCGGCCAGTATCACACGGTGGGGCTTAAGTCTGACATGACCGTGGTTGCCACTGGACTGAACTGGGACGGGCAATGTAATGTCACAGGCTGGACGGATATCATCCAGGTTGCCGCAGGCTGGCTTCACACGGTGGGGCTTAAACCTGACGGCACCGTGGTCGCCGTGGGGAATAACGAATCTGGGCAGTGTGATGTCGGCAACTGGACGCGCATCGTCCAGGTCGGCACAGGCGGCGGTCACACGGTAGGGCTTAAGCTCGACGGCACCGTGGTCGCCGTGGGAAATGACACCTACGGGCAGTGCGATGTCGGCAACTGGACGGACATCGTCCAGGTCGCCGCAGGCGGCGCTCAAACAGTGGGGCTTAAGCTCAACGGCACTGTGGTCGCCGTGGGAGATAACAGCTACGGGCAGTGTAATGTCACTGACTGGACAGGCATCGTCCAGGTCGCCGCAGGCGCCTTGTACACGGTGGGGCTTTGTGCCAACGGCACTGTGGTCGCCGTGGGATTGAACACCTCCGGACAGTGCGATGTCGGCAGCTGGACGGACATCGTCCAGGTCGCTGCCGGCGTCTCCCACACAGTAGGGCTGAAGTCCAACGGCACCGTGGTTGCCGTGGGATGGGACTTATACGGGCAGTGCGATGTCGGCGGCTGGCATCTGAGTTGAAATCCTTGCAGCATTGAGAGAAGGTTTCAACCATCTGGCCAATAATCGTGTATTCCCAAAATCGAAACGGTCAGAGCCAGGTATCTGAATATCAAAAGGGGGTACGCCCTTCGGATTGGGCGATGGTCCAGTCGCTACAGAACAAGCTACGCCTGGCAATAATATCCACCAGGTATTGACTTAAGTCCGTGATACGTCCACAATAAACACCCGTGGAAATACTCTTGATATTATCATTCGCCATTCTGGGTCTGGCTATAGGCAGCTTCCTCAATGTATGCATTGACCGTCTGCCCCGGAACGAGTCCATTGTATTTCCACCATCTCATTGCGAAGCTTGCCAGCACAAGCTATCTGCTAAAGACAACATCCCCCTATTTAGCTACCTCAGACTTCGTGGTCGCTGTCGGTACTGTCAAGCCTCTATACCCCGGAGGATATTCTGGGTAGAGCTTGCCACCGGCCTAATATTCGCTTTCCTCTATTGGTGGTGCGTTGTCTTTAACCACGAGCTGGGGATTGTGGCTTTTGGGGTTATGGCTTTCTACGCCTGTCTATTCATTATCATTTTCGTCATTGACCTGGAGCAGGGGCTCATCCTGAACAAGGTGGTTTATCCCGGCATGGTCGTGGCTTTGCTTCTGGCTTTAGTGCCCGAGCCCGGGTTTAGCCAATTGGCAGCTATGCGGGTTGCCAATGCTGCCATAGGCGGAGGCATCGGCTTTGCTATATTCCTTGTGATTGCCATAGTCTCCCGCGGCGGCATGGGGTGGGGCGATGTTAAGCTAGCTGCTTTGATTGGTCTGGCTACTGGCTTTCCTCTGGTTTTTGTTGCCATTATTATGGGGGCTATCCTCGGTGGCATAGTGGCCGTGGCTCTGATGATAGCTAAAAAGAGAAAACGCCAGGAGACAATTCCTTTCGGTCCCTTCCTGGTCTTAGCAGCCATGGTAACACTACTCTGGGGAAGTAATATACTGAATTGGTACCTATCTCTAATGCATTAACGACCCTGCAATCGCAATCATGGACGAACAAAAAAGAAAATCCTAAGCACTAAATACGAAAGAGCAAACAATATCAAAGTCCCAATCTCCAATGACCAAAAAATATGAAGGTTTTAAATTTTGAAATTAGGATTTGGGATTTGTTTAGGATTTAGAGCTTGGAATTTAATCTCTATGTGTTACGTGTAACCACCTAATGAACTTTGTGTAAATCAGGGCGCGCTCACTTTCTTCTGAACAGGGCAAAGAAACGGTCTTGATATTCCGGGAATAGACCCCAGCGGTTTAACTCAAGCACCAACCCCGGGGCTCGGGAAAGATTGCGACTGGCTTGCTCGAAAAGTTCTTCAATATAATCTCGGGCACCCTGGGGCACACCACTGGCATCCACTTCTAAAAAGCCCCGGCGATTAAATTCAGACATATTAGTGCTAACCGACTTGGTAGTTAGCTCATAGATGAACATGAGCAAGGACACATCCCATAGTTCCTCCACTCCTCTAATTATGGCGCTTAAGGGGTTACGTTCTTCCTCTATTCGCGAACTGAGCTTGCTTATCACCTGCCTGATAGGCTCGGAGACAACGTTCATTCCCTTGGGTTCGTTTTTATATCGGTAAAAAATGCCCGATTCATAAGGGCGCTCCCGGGCCATCATTCCTATGTATTTTTTTGCCTGCTCGCTGAAGCCTTCGACATTGACCAGGTAAGCAGGGGTAACAATTTTGGGCTTCTCTGCCACCACCCTTCCATCCCGAACCACACTAAGATTTCCCACCAATTCAGTGACAACGTAATAATCGATGACAGAACTGCCAAAAGTGGCCAGGGTTTGCTGTGGTGCTCGGATCAATTCCGTATGCTCCAGAGCATATTTAATTTTGTCATCCGTCTCCATAATAGACCCCAATTCAACCTGTCATTCTGGTCCTTTGTTTCTTATCATTCCATTTGTTAGATAAACATCTTGGCCGTGTAAAAGTTACGCTTCACTTTATCCTTGCCAGCAATTATGCTGCCCATTTCAGTGCTATGACCGGGAACAAGGTATTCCACATCAAGCTGAGACAACTCGTCAATGCTCTTCCGTAGCAAGGAAGGGCTGCCACCAGGGAAATCAGTCCGGCCTATGCTGCCAGCAAAGACAACGTCACCGCTGATCAATATCTTATCCTCCTCTAGATAAAGGGAAATAGAGCCGGGAGAATGTCCCGGGGTAAGGAAAACCTTCACTGCCATCTTGTTATTTTTAGCTCCCAGAGACAAATCACCGTCCTTAAGATAAAAGAAGGGATCAACCTGCGGCGGCTTACCGCCAAACGCCTGAAAGAACATCTTCCCCATCGTGCGATAAAATTCATCCTCCTCACGGGATAAAGTAAACAAAGCACCACTTTTATTCACCACCAATTCAGTGGCTTCAATATGGTCAGGATGGCTATGGGTACCAATCACCAGACCAATATCCTCCATTTTGAAGCCATCCTTCTCCATAGCCCCAGTCAGTGAATCAAAACAAGATTCCCCAAGCTCATTCCTGACATGGCCAGGGTCAACTAATACGTGCGGACGCTCTCCTCTTAAAACCGAGGGCCAGAGAATGGCATTGCAGTTATTGCCTCGGCCCTGCCATACATAACAATAAAAATATTCCGCTAACTTCACAGATTTATGATAAATCATAACCATAACCTCAAGCTCAGAGATTGTTTAATAACACCATTTCGTCATTCTGAGCGAAGCGAAGAATCTCACAGATTCTTCGTCGTCCCGATCCATCAGGACTCCTCAGAATGACATTACTAAACGCTCTCAAGTTCACTTTGTTGAACTCCCTCAATATTATAGGCTAAAATGCTCTGCTAGTGCTAATAAACTGAAGGCCTGTATGAGTGAGCTAAAGAGTTCCTGGGAAATCGCTCAAGAGAGAGCAAATAGATTGGGCAAGCTGTCTGCCGAGGAAAAGGAACAGCAAGAAAGACAAGGGTATCGCCAAATCGGTCAGGTGCTGGCACAAAAATGGCTGGACAGTTCCCGACAACCGGACATAACCGCGGAGCTAAACAAGCACGAGGAAAAGGAGAGAAATATCATAAAGCAGGCAGTAATCGAGCACCTGCTAGAGGTTATCGAGTTTACAACTACCCGGGGTATAAATAGCGTGAAAAGGGTAGTCGAGGCGATAAGCAGCTTAAAGCCCCAATTGCAGCCAAAGGTAGAGGAAATAATCCAGCTTGTTCAAGAATATGAAGGGGCAGAACAAAAGATAAGACAGGAATTAGAAAGCAACTACAGGGGAACACTACACCAATTGAGAATCTCAGGAACAGCAGTAGATTCTATCAATATCGAAGATAACCACCAATGGCAACTAGCCCGTCAGGAGCTCATTGAATCTTTTACCCCAAGGCTCAATGATTTGAAGCAAGCATTAATTAGCTAAATCGGAAAACAAATCATAGGGCCCCCAGGGTGAGCGTTTGGTCATACTGGCCTTTACGGCGGTCGTAGAGGGTTCGAATCCCCTGGACCCGGTAATTCTGCTCCGAGATGCCGCAGCGGGCGTCGGTGACAGTGATAACATCTAAAAGCTCCTGCCCGACGTTGGTGGGGATGGTGATGGTGGCGGGGTGAGCTCGCAATGACGCCTCCCTTAAGAGGGCGTCGGCTCTCTCCTGGGCCCGGGTGGCCGTCTGGAGGTTGGGGTCGTACACCTGTTCTAGTTCGTCAATGGCAAGCTCAAGCAAGTCCCAGTCGAGGGCATCCTGGACGATACGGTTAGAATCCTCGTCCTGACCGATGGCTTGGGTGCGGGAGATGTGAGATTCTTCGCGGTACGCACCGCTCAGAATGACAAAATGATTTGCTAATACTGCATAAAGTAGCACTGTTGTTCTAAAAGAGCAAGGGGATTTTGTCCTGCTCATACCTCGCTATATTAGGTATATTGACAAAACAAAGCTGGTTGCTATAATAAATCCAAGCTATTTTGGCAAATTAGTTGGTTTACCTATTGACAAAATAGAATATATAGGTTTAAAGTTATGGAAAGCCCGTAAAAGGGTGGTATTTTTGTTGTTTCGAACTAAGAATAGAGTGGAACGTTAACAATTGAATAGTGTTCGATGACATTTGCCGGTCATTCTGAACCTGGCCCCGATGAATCGGGGCTCCTCAGAATGGCATTACTCAATAAAATGGAAAGGAGGTGATGTCTATGGCAAAGTCCCGAAGCGAATCGCTATTGCGAAGCGCCAAGGGGAAGAGAACAATGCCTGGCCCGGGCAAAAAAGGAGTGCTCGACGTAGTGCGAGGCTTTAGCCTCGTGCGGGAGCCAAAAAGGGCAGCCTGAAATGAGGCAGGCTTAAAACTAGGTTTACTGAAAAAATGTTTCCAATGACTCGAGCCCAGAGGGGTCGACCTCGGGCGAGAGTGAAGATAAGTTGGATCCCTTTAAAGGAGGAAATTAAATGATTAAAGAAAGAGCATGGTCAGTGAGGGTGATGTATATACTCATCGCCGCGGCACTGGCCATGGGTCTATTTATTACAGCGGCACCCGCCCATAAGGTGAGTGCCAATTCTAATGATGTCACCACCGAGTGGAGCAAGGTCTCTACTCCGACTATGGCGGGCTTTGTCGTGGCACCCGAGTCCACAATCATCGATTATGCCCTGGCTTCCAACGGAGAAGTGACCTACGCTGTCGTATATGCGTATAATGATACCGGATTTGATACTCAGGCTTATCGCCTGCTGAAGTCTACCGACAGCGCTGCCACCTGGACAGACCTCAACACGGCATTAGACAAAGTAGACACGACAGCGAGCATAACTCAGTTGCTGCGAGTCGAGACCGACGGGGCAGACGCCAACTTCGTGGCTATCGCTCTCGTGTACAATGGCACCGAAGTCCGTTTGTACTTCTCCACTGACGGCGGCACTACATTCAATAACGCCGGCGAAGTTACGGACGGCACCCTAACCTTAGCCTACGGCGCCCCCGGCTACGGACTCTCCGACCTCGCCGTCTCCCCTGAAGTGGCTGGCAAGCGGGACATCGTTGCCGGCGGCATAGCTTCTGACGGCACCGCCGCGCTTTTCCGCTGCACGGTTACCGGAGATTCTGCCAGCGCCTGGAAGGACGCCACAGCCTATCCTGGCTGGGATGACCAGGGCAGGCCTACTGCCTTCACCTCGTTTGGCGTTACTTTCATGGAATTCTCGCCCAACTATGCGACGGACAAGACCATCCTGGTTACCACCGTTGTTTTTACAAGCCCCTTCGATATCTACCTGCAGGCCGGTAGCTTTGTAGCAACCCCGGGCTGGAACGCGAAGTCCACTCTGGGCATCGACGCTGTGCTTGTAATGCACAATGTAAACATCATAGGAACGCCTGCCACCATGTTTGACCCTAGAATAATAGCCGGCCTGACCCTGCCCAGCGACTACAACAGTAAGAGCACCGATACCAGAGTTCTCTGGGTCTGGGTGAACTACTATGATTCTGATACAGGCTTTGCCGCGAGCAGGATAGTGCGGGTGGATAATGATTCTGCCGACCCCATCGTGCAGCAGGTCAAGGACGGCAACGTCTGGTTGACCAACATATCCTACTGGGGTACCACAGCCGAAGGTGAGGCTATTGCCGGCGTGCTAGGCTCCGGAACTTCCGTCACTACAGCCAGCGGCTGTGTTGGCGTTCAGGTCTATCGCAACACGGGCATCCACAACATGGATATCTGCTGTCAGCGATGGCTGAAGGCTTGCAAGCCACCCACCGGAGAGACCGCCATGGCAGTAGCCTTTGTAAGCGCAGATAAGGCTTATGCTATTGCCCTCCAGGGCGTTTTCAATTATGACGAGGGCGCCTGGTCGGTAACTTTCGACGGCGGCAATACCTGGAACCAGCTCAGCCTGATTGATACCCAGATTGACTACCTATCGGATGTCGCCGTATCCCCCGACTGCAACAAGATGATGCTGGTCAGTGTTAACGTAGAGTCGGGTCCTGGCTGCGACAGCGTCTGGCTCTATGCTAAGAACCTTCCCGAGGCTCAGGAATACAGCGGCCACTGGCTGAGGACCTGGTGCGGCGAACTCACAGGCACCTGGTTTGAAACAGGCAACGAAGCAGGCTTTCTCAGACTGCCTGCCGGTGAAACAGCTGGCGATACCGTCTATCTCGTGGACTACGGGACCGGCAACGTGTACCAGAATGACCTGGAAACCCTGGCTTGCTGGACTTCCGTAGCATCCACCACGCTAACCGACATCGTGGACATGGTCGCGACGGGCGGGGCGGGCAATGTTACCATCGCCCTCTATGCCCTGGACTATAATGGCGACGTTTCCATGTACGATTCTGAGGGCTGGCATGACGCGGTGGACAGCAAGCTTACCGATAATGGTTGGAGCATCGCTGTTCATGGCAGCGACATACTTGTCGGCGGCGCGTATGATGGTGATGTTTCGTACTCCTCCGATGGCGGTACGACCTTCACCCATCTGAAGGATGGGAGTGGCAACGATGTGATGACCCCCATTGCGGGCCACGCTACTGTTGCCTTTGATACCTACTTCGACACCAACAACGTAATCTATGCTGCCATAGAGGGATGGGGCGGCGGAAACTCAGAAGGCGGCGTATACCGCTGGGTCCTTGGCACAAGTGACAAGTGGGAAGACACGGGTGCCCAGCATGACTTAGCCTACACCGGCCTGGTGCTGAGCAACATTAACGGCAATCCCCACACCAGCGCTGCCACCGGCGGCGTCCTCTACGCCAGCTTCGTCAATGAGTATTGTGCCGACGCTGGTACCCCTAACTGTGACACCTTGACGTGTTGGCAGACCGGCGTGGCCCGCTCACTCAACCCTGCTGAAACCATACAGTGCGCAACATGTGTTGAATGGGATTACCTGACTGTGGGCCTTGACTACCCGGCAGGCTTCCAGGCGACGCCCGATGCCCTGAAGATTTGCGGCTGTCTGACTCCAGATAGCAACGCCAAACTCTACGCCATTGATTCCTGGGCGCAAGACAACAAAGGCTTCTACGACATGGTCAAGCATGAAGATGGCGCTGTCTGGACCTTCGAGGACTGCTATGCCAAGAAGGCTCCCAACGTGATAACGCCTACCGGCAACACGACCGTCCCTGCCGACCCTTGCTCATGTTATAACTCGCCCTTTACCGTCAAGTGGGATGGCCTGTGCGATGCCTGCCACTATGAAATACAGTTTGCACTCGACCAAGACTTCAGCGCTGTTTTCGACACCATATCAGCTCCTCGCGAAGGCAGCAAAACTCCTACTAGCTACTTGGTCGCGGGAGGAACGCAGGGAGAACAGCTTTCCTGTGAAACCACCTACTACATGAGGGTCAGAGCTACCCAGGCTGGGACCTGTCAAGTAATCCACAGCTGGTGGTCTGATCCCATCAAGGTCACAATTGCTCCCAGTGTGGGAGCTGCCGCGATCGACCTTGTCGCTCCTGCGCCCGGAGTCACCGGTGTGGGTACAATGAATGTGGGCTTCAGCTGGCACCTGACAGCTACTGCTGATACGTTCAAGTGGGTACTATCGCCCAACGCTGATCTTTCCAGTCCCCTCCAAACCAAGACCGGCGTGACCACCACAGCCTGCACTTATACCGGAACGCTGACCCACGGCATCACCTACTACTGGCAGGTCACTGCCTACAAGGCTGGTGTTGTCATGAGTACGAGCGCCATAGGCACCTTTACCACAGGAGCACAGGGTGCGTTCTGTGATCCAATTGATGGTCAGTGCTTCGACAGTCTGTCGGCACTGCAATCGCATGAAGCTACGTCGCATCCAGCTCCCGCAACCCCGTTCTGGGTGTGGGTGGTTATCGCCATCGGCGCGGTCCTGGTGATTGTGGTCATAGTCCTCATCTTCAGAACTCGTCGAGTGTGATAACACTCACCTGATCCCGAATTCCCAAAGGGGGCGACTTAGAGTCGCCCCCTTTCTTATTCGCCCCATAGTGTCTCCATGTAGTACGAGGCTTTAGCCTCGTGCCCTGGGGGCCACGCACGACCCTAAAGGGTCGCACTACAATATTGAAATCGCGGAATTTGGGATGCTGCCAATGAAGCATTTACTTTTTTGTAGCGTTTTCGTTTATAATAGCGGGACTATAAGGAGTTCACCGAATATTAGCAACTAGCTTAATAGGATGAAATTACTATCTCGACTGGTCATCGTTCTTGTCGTCTGTCTTGTCGCCATGGCTCTCCCAGCCACGCCCGCACAAGCCCAGTGCGGAGGACCTTCCATCAACCTCTCCCCTGGCGAAGGAGCCCCCGGAACAGAGGTCAGCGTCACTGGTCAGTACTTTGATAACGGCAAGTATGTGGACATCTATTATGACGAGACCCGCATAGCCACAGGCAAGACCGATGGCAGTGGAGCTTTCACAATCCCCTTCACCATCCCTGAAAGCTTTAAGGGAGACCACAAATTGCTTGCTGTGGTAGGGACCTACATAGGGACTGTCAAAGTAGATACTTACTTTACCGTGAAGCCAGGGTTGACAATAAGTCTTGCCGAAGGTCCTGTGGGCACTAATGTTACCGTGACAGGACAGGGCTTTGCCCAGAATGAACAGGGCATCGAACTGCTGTATTATCTCAATGACAACTACCAAACGATACAAAGGCGTATTACAGCCAATGCCACGGGCAGTTGGGAGACAAGTTTTCAGATTCCCCCCTCCACCAAGGGAGAACATAATATAGATGCCCAGGGTGCTGAAAGCCAGTTTTATGAGGTCCAGAATGCCATTTTTAAAGTAACGTCAGAAACAAGCTTAGATAAACCATGGGGCAGCATGGGCGATACGATAACCATGACGGGCAGCAGATTTGTGGCTTATGAAAAGAACATCCAGATATTGTTCGATGGCCAGGCAGTGGTCACAGGTATCAAAGCCGATGCTCAAGGCAACTGGGAGGGAAGCTTTGAGGTGCCCGAGATGCCCGCAGGCACATATAGCGTGACCGCCGAGGGAGAATCAACTAGGAAAGAAGACTTCAGCGCGCTCAGCTTCCAGATAAAGCCGGACATCATGTTGCCCCCCGACCAAGGATATGTGGGCATGAACTTGACCGTCGCTGGCCATGGATTTGCCGCCAACAAAGATGTGGTCATAATATACGATGGTAACCAGAAGGCAACAGGCACGACCAATGCCACAGGCAGCTTTGTAGCAAGTTTTATCGTGCCTGAGAGCCAACACGGTGAGCGCCAGGTGACGGCCGAGGATACTGCGGGCAACAATGCCACCGCTTTTTTCATCATGGAATCACATCCTCCCGACATACCAACACTCATTTCACCATCCAACGGAGGCTGGGTGGGACTTATGGGCAAGGTGACACCGACATTTGAATGGTCGGCGGTATCCGATGACAGTGGAGTTCACTATAGCCTGCAGATAGCCACCAGTAACAATGTCACCGCCACCGGAGAATTCGCTCACCCCTTAGTTTCAGTTTCTAATATAGTCGGAACGAACTATACTCTGAATGCGACAGATGCCCTGCCTGATGGCACTTACTACTGGATTGTGCAAGCCGTGGATGGCGCTGGGAACGAAAGAGGTTGGACTGCAGCCCGTTCCTTCCGTGCAGGACTTTTGCCTATGTGGGCATCCATTCTTATCATAGTCGCAATAGTGGTACTCCTCGGCGTCCTGATTTACTTCTCCGTAGTAAGGAGAAGAAGATATTACCACGATTAGAAAGCGCCATTGTCAGTCTCGATCTGAACAAACTCAAATGTCAAAAACCAAATGCCCATTGAAATCCAAATACTCAAATGTCAAAACCACTTCGTTTTGTTATTTGGGGTTTGGGCTTGATTTGACATTTGAGCTTTGTCATTTGTCATTGTTTAGAGCTTAGCCAATAAGACTCTTACTTTTTCTAACTATTTTCGTTTATAATAACAAAATGGAGGTGAGTCAAATGCGCTGGCTATCTCGACTGCTGATTGTTCTCATCGTCTGCCTTGCAGCTATGTCTGTGCCGGCTGCGCCGGTACAAGCCGCTGGCCCAGTCATCACGCTTTCCCCCAGCACAGGAGTCCCCGGTGAGGAGGTTACCGTCTATGGCTATAACTTTACGGCTGATAAGTGGGTTGATATTTACTATGACGGGACCTGGATGATCGACGTTCGCACCAGCACGGACAGCTTCAATGTCACCTTCACCGTTCCCGAAAGTTGCAAAGGCGCACACGAAGTGCGTGCTGATATAGACACTACCCCTCAAGCTACGGGAGACTTTACCGTCAAGCCGGCGTTGACAGTAAGTCCTGTCGAAGGTCCTGTGGGCACTAATGTCACCGTGAAAGGCCATGGCTTCGCCCAGAATGAAACAGGCATCAAGCTTAGCTATTACCTCAATAGCACGGACTCTAAACAGATGCCGGGGAATACCACAGCGAATGCCACGGGCAATTGGCAATTGAGTTTCCAAATTCCTGTTTCCTCTATGGGAGGCCATAAGATAGACGCCCAGGGTGCCAGTAGCAGCTTTGCCCAGGTTAGGGATGTCTTCTTCGAAGTCACGCCGGGGATAAGCAGCAATGAATCATCGGGTACCGTAGGCGACAACATAACGATAACGGGCAACGGATTTTATGCTAACGACAGATACATCAGGATATTGTTTGCGGGCAAGGAAGTGAACGCGGAAACCAGGGTTGACGCTGACGCCGTAGGCAACTGGACGAAAGTATTCGAGGTGCCCGACATGTCCAAAGGCACATATAACGTGACTGCCTACGGAGAGTCGACTCCAAAAGCAGACATCACTGCGCTCAGCTTCGAGATAAAGCCTGGCATCGTGCTGTCCCCCAACGCAGGACACGTGGGCACGGACCTGTCCATCACTGGCGGCGGGTTTGCCGCCAATAAGGATGTGGTCATAAGGTACGATGGTAACCAGAAAGCGACTGCCCCGACCGACGACAAAGGCAGCTTTGAGGCAAGTTTCGTCGTGCCCGAGAGCCACTCAGGTAACCGCACAGTAACAGCCGAGGATGCTGCCGGAAACAATGCCACCGCCATCTTCACCATGGAATCAGTCCCTCCACCTATGCCAGAACTGAAATCTCCAGCCGATGGAAGCCGGGTGGGGTTCATAGGCAAGGTGAGGCCAACTTTTAACTGGTCGGCGGTATCCGATGAGAGTGGAGTTTACTATAACCTGCAGATAGCCACCAGTAAAAATGTCACCGCCAGCGGAGAATTTGTCCACCCCTTAGTTTCAGTTTCAAATATAGCCGCGACGAACTATACCCTGAATGCGACAGATGCCCTGCCTTATGGTACTTACTACTGGATCGTGCGAGCCGTAGATAGAGCCGAGAACGCGGGCAACTGGACGGCGGCCCGTTCCTTTGGAGCTGGAGTTCTGCCCCTATGGGCATTCATCGTCATCATCATTGCAATAGTGGCGGGCATCGGCACCGCAGTTTACTTTTTCGTAATCAGGAAAAGAACGTATTACTTACTAAGGGTGCGCTAATGTGAGGCACAGTTCCTCTCCTGTCATTGCGAGGCTGACGAAGTCAACCGAAGCAATCCCCTCCCTTTTGTCATTGCGAGGAGCCCGATTCGTCGGGGCGACGAAGCAATCTCGGCGCGGGGCCATTGACGAGAAAGATTGCCACGCTCCGCATTCGCTCCGCTCGCAATGACAAGAAGTGAACTAGCTTTCCCGGAGCCAGCCCTTTGCTTCCCTGGGACTAAGATCTTTAGCGGCCTTGACCACCAGAGCCAGGCTCATGAGAAAATCATCATGTCCCTCCTGAGGGTCAACATAAAAGTTAATCGTTTGGTTCGGGCGATATCTCACCCGGGCTCTTTCCAGCTCAAATAGGGTCTCCTTATACTCCCGGGAGCCATCCTGCTTGTAGAGCTTAAGTCTCCCGGAATTGACAAAGGACAATAGCTCAAAGGCCATGTCGGATTTGCTCCTGGAGGTAATGACGAATGGGATGACCCGGCTACCCAGTTCCTTCCGCAGAAAGCTAGCTACGGGCTGACCAATGCCGGTGGCATCCACCACTATCCTGTGACAGTTCCAGACATTTTTAAGGATATCCGTCATCTGGGTATAAAGCTGGCTATGGGGCGTTCCCGTCCACTGGTATTGTTCCACAACTTTCAACACTGACTGTGATGGATTAGTGGCATCCACCTCGGCAATGGTGATTACCGTGGAATCACATCCTCTTCCTCTATTGTTGTCAGGAGCAGCTTCCCCAGTAATTTCCAGCTCATGTTCCCCGGCCAAATCTATGCCAGCAATATAAGTCCTCTGTCCCTCAGGCTGTGATTGCCTCGAGTGTTCTCCCAGCGCCAGAGCTATCTGCTGCCGTGATAAGAAGCCCCCACCATGGGCAATAGGTAATAGAGCATATTGAGTTCTGAACAAGGGATGCGCTTCGCCCAATCTTTGCCGCTCTGCCTGGACAAACTTGGTATAGTCAGGATTGTACCGGCCGACCTCCTGCCAATCATATCTAAAGTGGCGCTTAATGCCATCCTTTATTTCCAGTTCCAGATTAGCCTGCTTGACTTCTTCCAGCAAGGTGCTATCATCCCAGGTAGTGCCATAAAGAATCGTGGTCACGTTGCCCGCGGAACCCATGGGGCGGAATTCTTTTGTGTACTTCTCCTTGCTAATATCTTGTGATTCATCAATCTCCAAGAGTATGTCAGCGGTATGTCCCACCACTGAAGACGAGCCCTCAGCCGACATAAAGATGGCTTTAGCATTGCCGAGCTGAATAATATAGCCCATCTGGGGACGATAGATGCCATCAAAACCAAAATCATCCAGCCTCTGCTTCAACCTTTCCATAGAGATAATGGTTTGAGGCTTAAAGGTCGGGGAGCATTTTATAATATTGCCTCCGCTGGCTATATATAGCGTCAACAGCAGAATTTCCAGATGCGCGGAAAGTTCGTTTTTACCGCCCTGTCTGGCAATCTCCACAGAAAATGTCAGTCCCATTCCCTTCTGGATAGAGTCCATAGCCGCCCGTGCCACTTCCAGTTGATAAGGTCTTAGCTTCATAAAAATAAAATCCTAATATCTAAGCACCAAATCCTAAACAAATTCAAAATGCCAAATTCAAATACCAAAACATTTTGGAATTTTGGTCATTAGATGAGAGGAATTAAATTCTTCTTTTCTATTGTTTAGGGCTTAGAATTTAGTGCTTAGGATTTTTCCTCCCACCTCAACCCCCAGAGGCACAGCGACTTCGGTCAAGACTTTCTGGATGGCTTCCTTGAGAGATTTCTTCTGTTCTTTGGTAATTTGATATCTGGTTCTTACCAGCCGGGCTATGATATTAGCGGCCTCGAAGTGCAGGTCAATTCGTTCCGGCTGCTCTTCCAGAAGTTCCCTGAGTTTTACTCTGAGAAGAGCAATCTCCTCATCAATTCCTTCGACATGAGAAGCTTCCTCCAGCTCGAGCTTTTCCGCCTCGTCCAGAGCCCGGCTATAGAAACCACGCAGGTTACTCTTTTTCTGGCCTTTTCCTTTTACCGCCATAACACTTTTTAGGATTTTTTACCGAGGCTTTGACCAAGCCATAGACGAGGACATGGGCTGCCAGATTGTAATCCTGCTTCTGAAGAGCCGCCGGCAATAGTTTCAAACTCAATCTACTTTCCTTATTGAACTCTTACTACCCATTTAGCGAAGCTAAATTATGGCACAGGTGTTCTAAAGAGGCAAAGGGGTTTTGTCACTTCACAAGGCAATCTTCAGAGGCGATGCTATTATCCAGCCGAGAGCAGCACAGACTGGGAAGGATATTATCCAAGTCATAATAATGTAGTCGTCATAAACGAGGTTAGAGAACTCTTTAACTTTCCGCTAAAAAGTGTAATTGGAGGTCGCACCATAGCCCAGAAACGTGAAGATAGGGCTTCAGTCAAAACTCACTAGGGCAAAGTAGGCAAACAATGGCCCAGAGCTGTAGAAGGTCACAATCAAGATTCCTTAAACAGACATTCAGTAACCATAGTGGGGCACGTCCAATTTACAGTAAATCAAGACACCCACCGGAACAGGAGAGCAAATACAGCCGAAATTGCTGCACATATGGGGAAGGTGAGGAGCCAAGCAGCGATGATTTGCCTACCCACCCCCCAACGCACAGCTGATAAATGGCGGCTAGCTCCAACTCCCATAATCGCTGTGTTAATAGTGTGAGTAGTGCTGAGGGGTATTCCCAGAAACGACGCTATCTGTATCGCTGAAGCCGCAGCAGTCTCTGCTGCAAACCCTTGTACTGGCTCCAACTTGGTCAAACCAAAACCCATTGTCTTCATTACTCGCCAGCCACCAACAGCTGTGCCCGTGGCCATAACTGCACCGCAGAGTAATATCACCCATAGGGGAACGTGGAATTGAGGCAGTACACCCCCTATCACTAGTGTAAGGGTGAACACGCCCATAAACTTCTGGCCATCGTTACTCCCATGGCTGAAAGCCATAAAGGCGGCCGATAGTATTTGTGCCCTACCAAAAACGGCACGCACGATACTAGTCCTTGTATGGCGCAGGGCCCAGTACAGACCAACCATAATAGCCAGGCCTAGAAAGAAACCCAGCAGTGTCGAGAAACCAAGCCCAATTATCACCTTCTGCCAGCCTCGCCACAGCAGCGCCTGAGGACCTGCTGTGATTACCGCCGCACCAGCCAATCCGGCAACTAAACCGTGGGAAATACTGATGGGTAACCCCTTAAGTGTAGCCACAGCACCCCAGATTGCAATGCCGAGTACACCAGCAGCCACAACGGGTAATCCGATGGCTTCAGGTTTGACGATGCCAGTACCTATGGTATTGGCAACCGCTGTTCCTGTCGCGACCGCTCCTAGGATATTCAGAAAAGAGGCCATCACCAGAGCCTGGAATGGAGACAGGACTCTAGTGGAAATAACGGTAGCTATAGCATTGGGAGCATCATTCCAGCCATTGACAAATTCAGCCACGAGCACGAGGAACAGGACTAGAATCAGGGGGAGATTCAGTTCAGGCATACTTGAGGACTACTCCTTCAAGGACATTAGCGACGTCTTCACCTCGGTCAGTAGCATCTTCCAGATGTTGATACAGTTCGCGCCATTTGATTACCTCACATGTGTCACTGGGACAGGCTTCAAACAGTTCAGCCAGAGCAGCGTGTTGCACATCATCAGCCTCGTTTTCCAGAGTATTGATTTCCACACATTGCTCCAGAATCCATTTGAACTTGTCACGATGACGTAACTGAGGCATTACCTCGTTTAGCTTACAGGTTACCTTAGCCACAATTGACGCCAGCTCTCGAGCTCTTTCTGTGGGTTTAGCAATGCGATAAAGATTGGCTGTCCTGCCTGCAGCCTCGATGAAATCCATTATATCGTCCAAGCTGTGGGCGAGGAGAGTAATATCCTCTCTGTCAATAGGTGTCACAAAGGTGCGGTGCACCCGGGCTATTATCTCGTGTGTTATAACGTCGCCTTTATGTTCTAATTCCTTAAGCTCTTTGGCCTTTTCTGCCACGTTTTCGTAGTTGTTAAAGAAGTCAACCAGCTTTTCTCCAGCAATGACTAGATTAGCAGTGTCTTGTTCGAACAGGTCGTAAAACCCCATATTTCTAGGGATGAATGAAAACTTAGCCAAAGTGCACCTCCATCAATACATACCTTCTATCTCCAGGGGCTCCTCAGGTTCGTCTGGCATTATAGCATGCCGTAAGGAACTTCCACTATGATTCACACCTCTTCATGTGACTTCCCCCACCACTTCTTTAGCCTGTCAGCAATCTCTTTTTCATAGCCCTGCTCAGTAGGAACATAATAACGTTTTCCTTGAAGCGAAGACGGTAGATTTTGTTGCTTGGCAAAATGGTCAGGATAATCGTGGGCATATTTATAGCCCTGTCCGTGTCCCATCTGACGCATCAGGCCAGTTACCGGGTTACGCAAATGGAGTGGCACAGGCTCATTTCGGCCTTGTTGTATATCCTGTTGGACTCGGGAGTAAGCCTGGTACAAGGAGTTGCTTTTAGGAGCAGTAGCCAGATAAACCACGGCCTCAGCTAAAGCCAGATTCCCTTCGGGTAAGCCCACGAAGTGCACTGCCTGCTGAGCAGCTACCGCTATCACCAGTGCTTGAGGGTCAGCCACGCCCACGTCCTCAGAGGCAAAGCGCATCAAGCGACGGGCGATATACAAGGGGTCTTCCCCAGCTTCCAGCATACGCCCTAGCCAATATAAAGCAGCATCGGGATCGGAGCCGCGTAAGGATTTATGCAATGCCGAAATCAGGTCATAGTGCTGGTCACCGCTCTTATCGTACAGCAAAGCACGATGCTGCAACGCTTCCTCAATAGCCGACAGGTCTATTGACCGCAAGCCATCACGGTCAGGCAAAGTAGCAAATGCCGCCATCTCTAAAGCGTTCAATGCCACACGGGCATCCCCATTGGACATGGTCACCAAGTGGCGCAGAGCTTCCTCACTGACAGTAACCTGGAACTTTCCCAGCCCTCTTTCTTTATCCTTAATCGCTCGCTCCACAATGAGCCTGACCTCGTCGTCGCTCAACAGATTCAATCGAAAAACCCGGCATCGGGAAAGAAGCGGAGAGATAACTTCGAAGGAAGGATTTTCCGTAGTGGCTCCAATGAAAGTCACTGTACCATTCTCCACGAAAGGCAATACGGCATCCTGTTGTGCCTTGTTAAAACGGTGAATCTCATCAACAAAAAGAATGGTTTTCTGTCCCGACGATTTAAGCCTCTTCTTAGCTTCCCCAATAACACGCCGCAAATCAGCCACTCCGGCACTCACGGCACTAAGAGAACTGAAGTGTGCTCTGGTCACATTGGCGATAACATAAGCCAGAGTTGTTTTACCGCTGCCGGGCGGTCCCCAGAATACCATAGAGGGTAGCTGGTCTGCCTCAATGCATTTCCGGAGCACCCGTCCCACGGCAACCAAATGCTCCTGCCCCACGAACTCAGCAAACGTCTGTGGTCGCATCCTTGCCGCCAGGGGCATACTCTGGGGCAAATCCTTTTCCTCCGGTAGGTCGAAAAGAGGCATACTGTCCATCATTGGTAATCGCAACCTGTTACTTGAACCTTCTCACCTGAAAGCGATAGAGCTCAACTGGCTCGCCGGCAGATATCCCCGCCTTGAGTTGGCAAATAGCAATCTGCTCCTCAACGCTATCTACACCCTCCAAGTCAGGCAGCAAAAGTCCCCTTTTCCAACCGCTCTCCACGATAACGCCATACTCCTCAGGGTCAAGCTGGCTGATATCTGTGACTGGCTCAGGCTTAGTGAGAATATCCACGCTATATTCCAGGTCATCAAGCTCAGACGCAGTCACCGGGGGAAAGCGAGGGTCTGCGGTAGATGAGCTAATAGCGTTGGCCATGATTTCTTCAGCCACATTATCCTTAGTCGGCTCAAAGGTGCCAATACATCCTCTTAATTGCCCATGCTTATGAAGCGAAACAAAAACTCCCGCCCTCTCTCTCATTTCCGGAGTCAATTCCCTCGGCTTGGGCATTTTACCATTCCGGATATAACTTTCCACAGCCTCCTTAGCCAGTTTTACTACAGGATGAAGTTCCTCTGCCATAAATCACCTCCTCATGTCCGGAAATTAAGCTCAGCCCCACAGAATTTACACCGCGAGCCATCCAGTCCCACTACCTCGGTATCATAGCCAATGCGATGAACAACCATCTTGCCACAAGAATAACACATGGTATTTTCATACTCGTGCCCCGGCACATTGCCCAAATAGACAAATTTCAGCCCGGCCTTCTTCCCAATCTTATATGCCCGTTCTAAAGTGGCTACCGGAGTAGCCGACAGATGAGTAAATTCATGCAGCGGATGGAAACGAGTTATGTGCCAGGGAGTGAGTTCACCCAGGTTATCTCGAATCCAGGTAGCAATATTCCTGAACTGCTCCTCATCGTCGTTCATCGTAGGAATGATATTGGTCACCACTTCAACATGCATATGCCATTTCTCTTTAGCCCGCCTGGCGACGTCCAGAATACCCTGCCAATGAGGAATTTTGGCTAGCTGCCGATAAAACCCGTCAGTGAAGCCCTTGATATCCACCCTCCAGGCATCAAGCCAGGGACCTATGGTATCCAGAGCTTCAGGCGTAGCATAGCCATTGGTCACATATACGGTGTATAGATTATTTTCTTTAGCCAGTCTGGCTGAGTCCAGGGTGTATTCAAACCAAATCGCCGGCTCATTGTAAGTCCAGGCAATGCCCTGGCAATTATGGCTCTTGGTTAACTCTATCTCTCTTTCCGGGAGCAATTGCTGGGAACCCCGCGGAATATCCATGCAGGAAATCTCCCAGTTTTGGCATCCCTTACAGTGGAAATTGCATCCCCAGGTGCCTAAAGAGAAGGCATAGGTACCGGGAAAGAAATGAAATAAAGGTTTTTTTTCGATATGGTCGGCTGCCATGGAGGATACCTCGGCATAATTCATGCTATACAGCCTGCCATCCCGATTGACGCGCATGCGGCAGACACCAAGCTTGCCGGGATTAATAAGGCATCTCCACTGACAAATATGACACCTCGCCCTGCCACCAGGGAGTGTCTCATAGAGCATCGCCTCCCTTTCCATCCACTATCATTATACCACCACGAACCACCCAGATATATATTACAGACTGCTTGGCAGTGTTGTGGGCGAGGACAAGCCCCGACTCTACAGCGCAAAATTCTAAATCCCAGGCCCTGAAGGGGAAAACTCTAAATACTAAATTCTAAATACTAAACAATATCAAATCGCAAATGACCGAACATTTAGGATTTAGAATTTAGTATCTGTTTAGTATTTAGTGCTTAGAATTTGAGATTTGAAGCGGAGCGCCTTTGGGATTTGGAATTTAGCTCTTGTCGAGATAAACCTTGCTCAGGTCAGGAACACCCAGAGGATTGAGCTCATAATCTTTGACATAAGGCTTCACCAGGATATAGTTGGTGCCATGGAAGAGGGGGAGACAAGGGGCATCATCAACTACCATTTGCTCAGCTTGCTGGTACATAGCCAGGCGGACAGCCCTATTCTGTTCTATAGCTGCCTGGTCAAGTAAAGCATCCAGGCTAGGGTTGCTGTATTCGAAGATATTATTTTCGCTCCCGGTATGAAAGAGAATATCCAGAAAATTATGCGGGTCGGGATAGTCAGCCACCCAACCCAGCATGAACATCTCATCCTTCTCTTGTTTCAGATTATAAAGGAAAATCTCTGGTTCCAGTTGCCTCACTGAGACTTGCACGCCGAGGTTTTGTTGCCATTCTTGGATGATGGCGCCTAGATAACTGGGAATGTCATTGCCATAGCCTTCAGTAGTTATTGTGATATGGGGCAAGTTCGAGACATTTCCGTATTTGGAGGCGGCGATGAGCTCTTTTGCCTTTTCCACATCATAGTCCAATCCCTTGATAGTCTCGTTATAGCCGGGCATGCCCGGCGGCAAAATACCCTCGGCTTCACTTACCATGTCCCTCAAGATCACCTTAGCGATATGCTCTTTATTCACAGCCAGACAGAAGGCACGACGGACGTTAACGTCGTCGAAGGGAGGTTTAGCAGTATTGAAGCCAATATAATAGAGGCTGAGCTCAGGTGTTACAGCTAACTCTTGATGAAACGGATTAGTCTCATCATTAACCTCGTCAATGTAACTCGTGGAAACAGGGGTAACATCAATCTGTCCTGTTTCGTAGAGGGCCATTGGTTCACCAGCTAGAAAGTGAAAGACGACCTCGGTCAATTTGGTAGGTTCGCCGTAGTAACTCTGGCTACGCTCCAAAACCAGCTGCTGACCTGGTTTCCATTCCTTTAGCTTAAATGGGCCAGTCCCGTTTGGCTTCAGCCACCAGTTTTTCCCGGAATCCACATTAGTCCTATCAACCACAAAGGCGGTGGGATAAGCCAGCTTGTCCAGGAAGTAAGCCTTGGGAGCATCAATGGTAACCTGAAGCGTATAGTCATCAAGGACTTTGACTCCGGAGATTTCTGTTGCTTTTCCCGCCAGCCTATCTTGGGCACCAACGATATCGCCCAGATACGTAGCGGCTGTGCCAGAGCCAGTAGCGGGGTTGCAAGCTCGCTCCCAGGAGTATTTGAAATCGGCAGCTTTAACCTCTCTCCCGTTATGAAATTTCACCCCCTTTCGCAGGTGAAAGGTATACGTTTTGCCATCAGAGCTTGGCTCCCAACTCTCAGCAATATCAGGAACTATGGTCAGATTCTGGTCCAAGCGAACCAAGCCAGAGAAGATTTGCCTGATGTAGACATAAGAGGACATATCGGCAGCAATTGCCGGGTCAAGCGTCATGGGACCTGTATCCCAGAGATTAAGGACGTCTTGACCGCTGGAAGGCTGGCAAGCAATCGAAGGCAAAAACAATAAAGCCGCGATGAGAAGAGCTAATAATGCAAGATGCCAAATTCTTTTCACTGGTCACCTTCGGCGAAAAGAGACTGCAACGCTGCAAATAATTGAGAAGGTTTTTGGCAATTTCCTGCCAGCTTCTCAAAAGGACACAAGTCTGTGCCGTCATAGTTGGAGATATAAGGCACAGTGCTCTTAGTGCTAACAGCCACTCTTTTCTTCTTGAGCATGTCAAGCGCTCCTTGGCTCGCTATGCCAGCATACACCGAGGCTACCCGAACATGAAGGCAAAGCATAGCTACGGCTAAGCCTACAACGCGGTCAGCCACCGCAGCATTATGTAAACTTTTTCCCATACTCTGAACAGCCTGGAAAAAGGGAGTTATTCCGCGCTCTCTGGAGCTGAAAAGAACTTGTCCCTTCTTCACTATAACAAGATTCCATTTCTCTTCCTCCAAAAGAGAGCGGGCTAGGTCAATATCTTCCATGCTACTCCGCACAGCGTTTCAAACAGTGACTAAATGCCGGGGAAAACATCAAAGAGCAAAGATAAAAAAACAAAATTGCAAATTAAAATGCAAAAATCATTTTCCTTCTTTGATACTTAAATCCATTTTTAAATTTTGCCCTGTCATTTTGCATTTTCACTTTTGCTCTCTTAGCTGGTATGCCATGTTGCCCAAGCCAAGCTCCTGGGCAATTCTTATTTGAATCAGGCTATCCGTGCCATTTATCTTGCCCAATATATCAGGAGAGCTGATGTTGGCAAATTTCCCCAGAGGCTTACTTTGAGCAATCAAGTCCAACGATGCCTTGTCAATAGCTACCACATCTGTGGAAGCGAGGATGCCAATATCGGGAACTACTGGCGAACCTGACGGCGTAGCACAGTCACACAATCGCGTTACATCTTGAATGAAATTGATGAAAGCCACTTTAGAGTGAAATTGGCTTAGCACTCCCGCGGCAGCGTGAGCCAGATAAACCTGAAACCTTTCCTGCGCCTGGGGAGGCAAGGAATAAACACCCTCCGGGCAAAGATAAAGACAATGATTACAACTCATGCATTTCTCTTCGTCGCGCATCATCTTCTCTTCAACCAACGACAGAGCTTTGAAGGGGCAAGTTTTAACGCATTGCCCACAGCCCGTGCATTTAGAGAGGTCGATGACACCACGATTTACCCTGTGTTGAGCAGCTTTCGATTCCTTGGTAACACAGCCCATAGCCACATTCTTGATAGAGCCGCCAAAGCCAGCTAGATCATGCCCTTTCACATGAGAAAGGACTATCAGAGAGTCAGCATTGAAAATCTTCCTGGCTATTTTTATCTTATCTAAAGAGCAACCAGAAATCTGCCTGGGAATATCCACCCACTCTCCACTATAGCCTCGCTGTCCATCGGCAATAATCACGGGCGCTCCTACCGATTCCTCGGTAAATCCATTGCGCGCTGCTGTAGCCAGATATTTGCTACTAGTGAACCTCCCCAAGGGATAAAGAGTAGTGGCATCCGTGACAAACGGTTTGCCTCCGGCCTCCTTAATCAAATCACACACCCGGCGTACTATCGGCGGACGAAGGTAAGCACTACCACCATATTCTCCCATGTGAACCTTCACCGCTACTGAATCACCCGTAGAGACAACATCTTCTACTTTAGAGAAAAGAGTCCTCAACCCTCTGAGGAAAGCCCTACCCTTATCATAGGGGAAAAAGAAAACCTCGCTTCTTTCGTTAGTATTCACGATACTCTCTTGCACAATAGTATACCTCAGAAATTGAGCCGCAGTAAATTGATTTAGAACAAATTTTTAGCCTTCAGGCTTAAATAACTCTTATCGCAGACAATGATGTGGTCAAGGACATCAATGCCTATAATTTCGCCAGCTTTAGCCAGCCGCTTGGTCAGCTCAACATCCTCTTTGGATGGCTCAGGGTCACCTGAGGGATGATTGTGAGCAAAAATTACTGAGGCAGCGCAGGAAGATACCGCCTCCTTAAACACCTCGCGGGGATGTACAATGCTCGTATCCAGACTGCCCATAGAAACCAGCTTGTGATTTATTAACCTGTTTCTGGTATCCAGGCAAAGCACCAAAAAATGCTCCTTCTTCTTGCCTTTCAACTGACTCCTCACCACAGCAGCCACATCCTCCGGGGATTTGAGTATCGGCTTGGGTTTCTCGCCGGCATCGTCTTCCAGCCTCTTACTTAATTCAAGGGCGGCTTTAATCTGCGCCGCCTTGGCTGGCCCAATACCTTTCGTCTGAGTCAACTCCTCCACAGAAGCATTGGCAACGCCCTTGAGATTGCCAAACCGGCTTAACAACTTCTGGCTAGTCACCATGACAGACTCGCCTTTAATTCCTCGACCCAGGATTAAAGCTAAGATTTCCTGAGCAGAAAGAGCCTCGCTGCCTAGCTTAAACAGCCTCTCCCGGGGACGCTCACTAAGGGGTAAATCGTGAACAGTAAAAGAGTCTTTCATGGCTTATCTTACATGGTTGATCTCCCAGACGACCTTCGCCAAGTCCGCTTCTCCAGAGCCAGAGCACCCCATAAGGCCAGTGCCGTTGCTAACGCCGCTAACGCGGCAATCAAAGCAGGATGAGATTGTCGCGCTTCGCTCACAATTACAGTGGGAGATGTTAGCGTTGCTCGCCAACCAGCATCAAGACCATCTATATCAAAACCATAGACCTTGGTTAAAGCCTCGTCATAGGTATTACCTTGCTTCAAAAGAGCTAATAAATTGAGCATCTTATCCTGTCCATAATTATCCAGAAGGTACTCCACAAGGCTATAGCTTTCAGCATAGGAAAGGTAAGCTTTTTCAGAGTAAGCGGAAAAGGGACTGCACAGGCTGCGCACTGAAATGAGTTCATTTTTCGAGATAGCCTCTTCCAAGCGAGAGCGAAGAACGGGGTCAAGCTCGCCCTCATTATATGTGGCTAAGCCTTCGTCAAGCCAGATAGGAAGCTGCCCATATGGGCTAAAAGTTGCCTGACGAACAATAAGATGCGTCAGCTCGTGAACTAGCGCCCCCTTGCCCCAATCAAGTTCGCTCGGTGCAATACTAATAGCGATTATGCCAAAATCGGTAAAGGCAACGCCGCCACTCCATTCGTTAGAAGAAATCATAGCCCCTTTTAAATCGCTATCGGAGGCATAAATATATATCTTGATGGGCCTCTCTGAATAGGTGCCAATATCCTGGGTCAACCTGGCAAGTCCTTCTTGGCAAGCATCCATCAACTCTCGGCCAAAGGAATCACCGCCTTTATACCAGAAAAGGGTAATCTCGCCACCCTGAGGTACAGTACCAGTCAAACTCTGCCAAGCATAGCGACCGTCATCGAAATCCATTATCTCAGGGGAGGTCTCAATTTTGTTCCCGGCAGCATCTTCAATCATCCACCAATATGTGACCTCAGCACCAGGAGGCAAGCTCGCATTTGTCATATTCCACGTCCAATTAGCCTCTATCTTACTTGCTGGGGTAAAATCAGCCCAACCCTCGCTGACAACTTCAGCGTAGCTCATCTTATTCACCTGGTAATAAATACGGACATCAACAATATTAACATTGCTTTCAGCCTCAACAGTGAACACAGCTTGGTTTGGAAAATTCATAGCTACATTGGTAGCTGTAACTGTAATGCCAGCCCCGGCTGCGACGAGGGAAGGGCTTAAAAACAAGAGAAGCCCCCAAGTTATTATGACGATGCGTCTAATCATTCCCCCACTCTAGACCGAAGGTAGCTAGTGATAAATCCATCTAGTTCTCCATCCAATACAGCTTCGGCATCGTGAACCTCATAATCGGTGCGGTGATCCTTGACCATTTTGTAGGGATGAAGAACATAACTTCTAATCTGATTTCCCCAAGCTGCTTCAATACGCTCGCCCTTTATCTTGGCTCTCTCTTTTTCTTTCTTCTTGCGTTCAAGCTCCAGGAGGCGAGAATAAAGGACTTTCAAAGCAGCTTCCTTGTTTTGGTGCTGAGACCTTTGACTCTGGCAAGTGGCCACCAGCCCTGTAGGTAAGTGAGTTATCCTGACAGCGCTGCTTGTCTTCTGCATATGTTGCCCGCCAGGGCCGCTGGACCTGAAAGTATCTATTCTCAAGTCTTCCGGGTTTATTTTGACATCCATTGCTTCTTCGGCTTCAGGGAGGACTTCCACCAGAACAAAAGATGTGTGGCGAGCATGGTCAGCATCAAATGGGGACAGCCGTACCAATCTGTGCACCCCGTGTTCACCTTTAAGATAGCCATAGACATAATCCCCCTTAATCTCCACGATAGCGCTTTTGATGCCAGCCTCTTCTCCCGGGGAGACATCTAAGACTTCAGCATCATAATCATGCCGCTCTGCCCACCTCAAATACATCCTGAGCAACATGTTGGCCCAATCCTGAGACTCCGTGCCACCAGCACCAGCATGAAAAGCGAGCACGGCATTCCGACTATCGTAATCCCCAGTAAAAAGTTGTTGGCTCTCCAACTGTTCAAATCGAGAGCTCAGTTTTTTTAGCTCCAGTTGTATCTCTTCTTTAAGAGAGTAATCACCCTCTCCAATAGCCAGAACAATCATTTCCTGAAGGTCGGCAGCCTTCTTCTCCAGCCCGCGCCAAGTATCTACTAGATTCTTTTTGCCACTGAGCTCTCGCATGATAGCTTGAGCTTTAGCCTGGTCATGCCAAAAATCAGGTCGGGCTGACTCTGCCTCTATTCTAGCAATTTCTTCTTCCTTGCGCGGGATGTCAAAGATGCACCATGATGTCTGAGATTTGGCGAAGCAAGGCTTCTAGATTGTCCTTCTCTTCTTGCATCTGAAATACTCCTTAATCAAATAATTTCCCTTGGCTGCTTGGTTCGGAGGGCAATATTTCTCCAGCAGCGAGATGAGCCAAGCGGGTAGGTTCAGGAATCCTATAACCACGGCAGCACTTTATCACCCATTGTAAAGCCGATGCCAGGTCAATTTTGTGGCCTACAGAGACATATATTGGCTTCACTCCAGATTTAGTCCTTAGCGCTGCTCCAATAAGCTCTCCATGATCAAGCAGCTCAGCATGAGAGCCAGCCTCTTCTCCCACAGGCCGATGCTGACCACAAAGGATAGATTTTGCACAGCCTATAGTAGGCAAATCAAGAAAAAGTCCCACATGTGAAGCGAGCCCCAATCTCCTGGGATGAGCAATCCCCTGACCATCAATCAGAATAAGGTCGGGAGTATTACTTAGTTTTTCACAAGCGGTCAGAATCAAGGGACTTTCACGAAAAGACAACAGTCCAGGAATATAGGGAAATGTAATCTTACCTTCCACTACCTCTACCTCGACCATGCTAAGCTCAGGATAACGAAGAACTACCACTGCTCCTCTGGCTACGCCCTGAGCATCAAGAGAAGATATATCAATACCGGCAACAAGGTGTGGGTTAATAACTTCGTTTTCAGTTATCACACTTCTCGCCAGCCTCAATTGTATTTCCTTTGCTAAGGCAATGCTCACCTCCCAGTCGTGTAATTTGTGCACTCTCATACAGCTTATTATAAAGCATTGGTACTTTATGACAAAGCTCGAAAACAACAATTTCTAGTTTTTTCATGGCTTTGTATAGAATTCCTGTCCCTCCAAAGGAGAGGAATAGCAGGGGGAAACCTTGCGAAATCTCCCCCTCTAACCGGCCTCCTACCATGGATAGTATCCAGGTACGTTTCTACGCTTCCTGTGAGTGATAGAAACCAAGCCCGAGGGAGCGCTACATCACCTAGTATTACGGCCCTTAGCTCTCACTTGCCGGGCGGGCCCTGTTTTTCTGAATTAGTTGCAGAACCCCCCTCCACTGTTTCGTATTCGCGCCCGAAGGATTCTTCTCTCCTCGAACGCCAGACGGCTACAAGTATGACTATAATCGCTGCCACCGCTACGCCGACGGTAACCGGTGTGAGTCCCCGCGGCACAATTTGACCGTTCACTACTACCACCATCAGTGCGGCAGCCAGGACCGAAACCAGGTTAATGACTTTAATCAGCGGGTTCAAAGCTGGCCCGGCGGTATCCTTAAGCGGGTCACCTACGGTATCGCCTATCACCGCTGCCTTGTGCGCCTCGGAGCCTTTGCCACCGTATAACCCGTCTTCAATGGACTTCTTGGCATTGTCCCAGGCATTCCCGGTATTTGCCATATATACTGCCAGGAGTTGCCCCACCAGTATCACCCCTGCCAGGAATCCTGCCAGCGCTTCCAGGCCAAGGAGTAAGCCTATGGCTATGGGTGAAAGGACAGCCAAAAGTGCCGGAGTGATCAACTCCCTCTGAGCCGCTCCAGTGCAAATAGAAACCACCCTGGCATAGTCAGGGTCAACTGTGCCTTCCCAGACTCCTTTAACATTGGCAAACTGGTAACGCACCTCATTTATAATCTCATGTGCCGCTCTACCCACAGCTCTAATGGTGAGAGAACTGAACAGAAATGGTATGGCACCCCCGATAAGGAAAGCAACGAAGACCTTCCACTGAATCAAGTCAATTGTTTTAAGCTGATAGTCGGCATAGAAGGCAGCAAATAGAGCCACCGCTGCCAGGACTGCCGAAGCGATAGCAATGCACTTGGTGATAGCCTTGGTAGTGTTGCCTACCGCATCCAGGTCATTCAAAGTCTGGCGAGTCTCAGGTTCGAGCTTTGCCATTTCCCCGATGCCATTGGCATTATCAACCACGGGACCAAAGGTATCCATGGCAATATTATTGCCGGTCAAAGTAAGTAGACCAATGCCGCAAAGAGCTACGCCGTAGAATATGCAGAGTAAACTTGCTGGCATGCCTGATATCATGTCGAAACCGGGGATACCACTCCGCCACACGATTGCTGAGCCTAAGATGGCTAATGCAATAGCAAGTATAGCCATAACAGTGCTCTCAAATCCCCAGCCAAACCCGGAGAGGATGACAGTAGCTGGTCCAGTTTTGGTTGATTTGGCGATTTCCTTTACTGGGGCATGTCTGTCTCCAGTGTAGTAATCGGCGATATAGTTTGTGGCTATGGCTAAGAAGACACCTATCATTATCACCCAGAAGAAACGAAGGTCGTGGCAGTAAAAATGGGCAAAAAGGAAGGCAGATACACAAGTGATTGCCGCACCGAGCCAGTAAGCACGGTGTATAGCATCCATCGCATTCTCCCCCTTACCACGCCCAACCGTATAGGTGCTAATAATGGAACCCAGAACGCCGCAAGCCCGTATCAAAAGCGGCAAGATAATCCAGTAAAGGGCGCCAGTGGCAATGGTTAGCAAAATCCCTAAGATTAAAGCAGCAACAATGGTAACTTCGTAAGACTCAAAGATATCGGCTGCCATTCCGGCACAGTCACCTACGTTATCGCCAACCTGGTCAGCAATCACTGCGGCATTTCGGGGGTCATCCTCAGGGATACCCTTTTCTACCTTACCCACCAGGTCAGCCCCGACATCAGCAGCTTTGGTATAAATGCCACCACCAACACGCATAAACAGGGCAAGTAGCGTGCCGCCGAAACCAAAGCCTATTAGCACCAAGGGAGCATCCTTAAAGAAGATAATGAAGAGTACAGTGCCACCGAGAAGCCCAAGACCGTCGGTGAGCATGCCGGTTACAGTGCCGGTGCGATAGCCTATCTTGAGAGCCTTGGCAAAACTGCTGCGGGCAGCTTGAGCCACCCTGACATTGCCTCGCATCGCCATATTCATACCCAGGTAACCTACCAGGGCCGAGAATAGAGCACCTATCAAGAAGCCACCAGCGCGACCCAGACCGATAACCCAGTTGGGGTTGTATTTTGATGGAGAAAACCACCCGGTGAAAAATACAAACACTGCTAAGACAAAGAAAATCACGAGTATAGTGCGGAACTGCCGCCTAAGATAAGCATTGCCGCCAGTGCGGATAGCCATGGATAGACGCTTCATTTTTTCCGTCCCCTCCGGTTCCCTCATGATCTGGCGGTTAAGAAAAGCGGCATAAAGTAAACCGCATACAGCCACTACTAGGACAGCGATTAAAGCATACTTTTCAAAAGCAGTGGCAACGCCGGTACGGAAGACTTCAAACAGTGTTATGCCCATTAGCTAAACCTCCTGGGATGAGCCATCCCTTGACCATCAACGAAATGCGGTGGGTTAATAACTTCGTTTTCAGTTACCATTCCTTTCGCCAGGCCCAATTGTATTTCCCTTGCTCGAGCAACGCTCATTTCTCACCAATGTAATGCATGCGCTCTCATACCTTGAATTACAAGTCTTGGATTATAAAGCATTTCACTTTAATTGTAAATCGTCAGGCTAAGCCAAAACCATTGACAAACATCAGCATTTAAGAGATAATCACTTTTTAAATGGTTAAAATCAGATTACGCCGTATGGGGAGGAGAAACAGACCATTCTACCGAGTGGTAATAGCCGATATTCGCTCTCCCCGTGATGGTAAATTTATTGAGATTATCGGCCATTACAATCCCTTGACTGACCCCGCAACTATCAGCATTGATGAAGAAAAAGCTTTGAAGTGGCTTAGATATGGAGCTCAGCCTACAGATACTGTGCGCAGCTTGCTCAGCAAACTAGGCATTATGGATAAAGTTAAGCCGACCTCAGGCCAAAACTAACTATTTAAGGAGGCGAAATGAAAGACCTGCTGGAATACATTATTAAATCCATTGTGGCACAACCTGATGCAGTAAAGATCACCGAGGAAAATAGTGAGGAGGGCTTACTAATTAAATTAGAGGTTGCTCCCGATGACAAGGGAAGAGTCATCGGCAGACAAGGTCGCGTAGCTCAAGCACTACGGACGCTACTTCGAGTAAAAGCAGCGAAAGAAGATAAAAGAGTCAGACTGGAAATAGTATAATTAGGATTGATAATAGCCAATTCTCAAGGGCCGTCAATCCTAGATTTTATGCACAGCCTTAGTCACAGTTCTGGAGGAGGCTGGCAATCTTTGCCAAAGGGATTTTGAATCCGTGATAGTGGTTTCTGCCTTTATTAAACTTAATCTTTGAGTCCCACCACAGATGTGATGCCATTTTCTTGACCCTTAGCCTTAGTGATGGAACCTCTTTTTTAAAATTCCGCTCCAGGGTCGTACCATCGTAAAGCTTTTTGACAATTTTTTCTGCACCATCTAAAATAAGGCGCACACTCGAACGGCATTGCCATAATATTTTCAAACTCAAAGGAGGTTTATATGGACCTTGCACTTACAGATGAACAAAAAGTTCGCAAACAAGCGTTCTCCGACGTATGTAAAGAACTCGAAAAAAGGAAACCACCAAGCTATTGTGGGGGTGAGACCATCTATGAAGATGACGAGTCTTGGAAGTACAACCTATATTGTGCCAAGGAATTTGCCAAAAGGGGATGGCTTGCCTTGGGCTGGCCACCCGAATACGATGGCAAAGGCGACATGATGGACCGCGTCCTCTTTGCCGAAGCCAGAGGGTACTATGGCATTCCTGGGGTAGATATTTTTGGAGTGCAAATGCTTGCCCCGACCTTATTGCAGGCGGCAAGTGAAGAAATAAAGAGAAAATTCCTGCCACCTATTGCCCGGGGAGAGGTTATGTGGTGTGAGCTATGGAGTGAACCCAATGCCGGCTCAGACCTTGCCTCTCTGTCTACAACAGCAATAAAAAAGGGCGACGAGTACATTATAAATGGCCAGAAGACCTGGAACACCGGCGCTCACAAAGGTGACTGGGGCTTTGGCGTATTCAAGACAGACCCGGCTGCTAAAAAACATCACAATATGACCTTCATTCTCCTCGATATGAAGACGCCAGGGATCACGGTAAGGCCAATTCCTTACCTGGATGGCGAGGCTCCTTATTGCGAGGTTTATTTTGACGATGTTCATGTGCCAGCCAAAAATATTGTCGGCCAGGAACACGAAGGCTGGGCTGTTGTAAATCTTTTGGCTGGTTTCGAGAGATCCGGCATAAGCGAAATCATGACCATGATCCGTGGGCTAGAAGATTTAGTAACATTTTGCAACAAGACTAAGCGACATGGACAACCACTGTCTAAGAACCCGCTTGTCCGTAATCGGCTGGCTGAGCTAGCCTGCGAATTAGAGGCAGCCCGCGCTCTGGCATACCGTGTCGCTGATTTACAAAACAGAAACGAAATGTCTCTGATGGATGCCTCGGCAGGTAAGATTTTCTTCAGTGAACTAGGCGAGCGCTTTGCTTTCGTGGCTACAGACATTTTAGGTCCCTATGGACAGGTCAAGGCTTCCCGATGGGCTCCTTTAGACGGGGTATGGGAGAGGATGTTCCACGAACATTTCATAACCACCGTATCCATGGGAACAAATGAGATACAAAGGAATATCATCGCCTGGTATGGCCTCGGTTTACCCAGAATAAGATAAACCAAGCTTCGATAAGGAGGAATCATGGACCTTAGATTTACTGAAACACAAGAAATATTAAAGAAGATGGCGCGGGATTTTCTTACTACAGAATGTCCTAAGACTCTGGTAAGAAAACTCGAACAAACTAAGGAGGGATACTCTCCCGAACTCTGGAAGAAGATGGCTGAGCTGGGTTGGATGGGCCTAATTATACCTGAAGAATACGGCGGTATGGGTTATACCTTCCAGGACCTTGTTGTTCTCCTGGAGGAGATAGGCAGAAATATTCTTCCTGGACCATTAATAGCTACCATAACCAACACTTTCCCCATACTCCAGGCGGGAACTGAGGAGCAAAAGAAAGAATTACTTCCCAAGATAGCGCGAGGTGAATTAATTCTTACCACGGCTCTCCTCGAAGCTGATGGCATCTTCGATGCTTCCGGAATCGCTGTTAAGGCAGCGCCAAAAGGCAATGACTTTGTAATAAACGGTACAAAGCTCTTCGTGGAAATGGCTCATGTTGCCAACTATATCCTCTGTGTCACAAGGACAAAAGATGGCACCGCGCCCGAGAAGGGAATCACCCTTTTTATTGTCGACTCCAAAACTCCGGGAATAAGTTGTGAGGTAATACCTACCACCGCTGCAGATAAGCTATGCGAAGTGCGTTTTAAGGACGTCAGTGTGCCCAAGAAAAATATACTTGGCAAGATAGACGAGGGATGGCCCATTGTGGAAATGATGTTGCGCAAAGGCGCCATCGCTAAATGTGCTGAATCCATAGGTGGTATAGAGACCTGTGTAGAAATGACCGTGGCGTATTCCAAAGAAAGGGTTCAATATGAGAGGCCCATAGGTTCTTTCCAAGCACTTCAACACAAGATGGCTGATATGTGGACGGCGATGGAAACCAGCCGCTATCTTGTTTACGAGGTAGCCTGGATGGAGTCGGAGGGCCTTCCCTGCGCTAAGGAAGCCTCTATGGCAAAGGCATATGTCAACGAGGTCTACAAGGATGTTAGCAAGTGGGCAGTAAGACTACACGGGGCAATCGCTACCAGTGCTGACCACGATATACCCCTTTATTACCGCAGAAGCAAGGCCGCAGATATTGCTTTTGGCAACACGGACTTCCACAGGGAGATAGTGGCCCAGAAAATTGGACTGGTCTGAAACCCAGTCCTACATAAGTAGCTTATTAGCTCTCATCTGTGCGGAACGGAGTTTTTGTTAGTCTGCGTTTGATGTTGTCTGGCGACTCCAGAAATTTGAGGTCGGATACTCTATCCGATAAAGTTGGCGATTGGTGGTGGCGACAGAGTCTAGGGGTTGCGACACTGAGCCTTGTACCTGTACAAATTGGATAGAGCCTTGATTGAGGCACCAAGCGCGGGATATACAGGGAATCGCTCGCTCTCAAAAGCCTTTTTAGCCAGCAAGTGATACATTCTGTCCTTTTCATCTTCCGAATAGGCATCGAGTGAAACGCAAATCATTATGGTCTTGCCCCTTTCATCTCGAGCATATCTACACCCTTGGACCATAATCTTAACAAGTTCCTTCAGGAAGTTTTCAGTTGCTTCTCCTAACACAAGCCGCAGGTAACGCACTTCGTCAAAATGCACCACTATTGAATCAATATTCCTATCGTGAGATAAGGTTTTGATAGCATCTGCAAGTGTCCCTGTTATTCCGGGCATGTTATAAAATATTGGCCAAGCGTCCAAGGGATTATTTATGCTTGTTCCCGCTAGCGGAACCATTTTGCGCAATTCAGCTATTGTTTCCTTCGTGAATTGAGGGACTTCCAGTCCTGCTTTCACACATAAATCAGTTTCAAGCACGCTAAAACCACCGGAGTTGGTGATAATAGCGGTCCCCTTCCCTGAAGGGAGTGGAACACAGGACAATGCCAAAGCGGTATCTAGCAGTTCGTCAAAGTCCTCCACCTGGATTACCCCGGCTTGTCTAAAGAGTGAACTCCAGATTTCTGGCGAACCGGCTAATGAGCCTGTGTGAGAAGATGCTGCCCGGCGGCCATGTTCAGTTACTCCACCTTTGAGTGCCAGTACCGGCTTGAGTCTTGCAGCTTCGATCATCGCTGCTTTAAGACGTTTACCGTTTTTTGTTCCTTCTATATATAAAGCTATAACCTTGGTTTCGGAGTCATGCGCCAAGTACTCCAAGAAGTCGGGACAGTCGAGGTCTATGGCATTCCCGTAGCTGATAACCTTACTGAATTTTACATTCCTTAGCTTACCGATGGACAAGAATTGCTCGGCAAAGGTGCCGCTTTGTGAAATTACCCCAACCGGACCTTCCTCAGTTGAGACATCGGGAATAAAAGCTAAGCCAGACTTAGGACAACATATTCCCATGCAGTTAGGACCAATTAAGCTAACTTTACCTCTGGCTATCTTCTGCACTTCGTCTTCTAAAATTTTCCTTTCTTCTACTCCAGTTTCACTGAAACCAGCTGTAAAGACATGGACCGCTTTTACGCCTTTTCCTATACATTCGGCTAATACTCTGGGTACAAGTAATGCCGGCACTGCTATGATGACATAGTCAATCTCACCTTTTATATCTAAGATACTGGCGTAGCATCTCTTACCATGGAGTTCTTTATACTTGGGATTAACCAAGAACAGACTGTCTCTGAGTTTTGTGCCCATTAAAGCCTGTGAGAAGCCATCGCTGTCGGAAGCTCCTATCACAGCTACTGTTCTTGGGTTGAAAATATACTCGAACTTTCGCAATCTCTCTTCTTTCAATACAAGCCTCCTAATTACGATGTGAATCGAGAAATTTTAGACTGGGTTACGATTAAGTTGTAGCAAAAGCATTATGCAATTATTTGGTTTTCCCAAAATCTAAATAATTTACCATATCTTGATTAGCCTATCAAATACACTTTTTGAAAAAGCCACCAAATAGCTTCCCAGAGGAAATCTCCAAGCTCAAAGTAACATTTACAATCCATAAACTCTCTGTTATACTTCCAGATTCGCCTGAACTAACAAAACATTACTTAGTAAGGAGTATGAAGAATATGCCTCAGCATAACTTAGACTTCCTTTTCCACCCTAATTCGATCGCCCTTGTTGGCATCACAACTGCCGAGACCTGGCACTGGACGCTAACTTTCCTAGAGGGCCTTATCGAAATTGAATTCGACCGCCCCCTCTATCTCGTTAATCCCAAGGGAGGGGAGATCAAAGGTCATAAGGTTTATGTCAGTCTCAAAGATGTCCCTGGCAACATCGACTACGTAATCGGCTTAGTTAACGCCCAGATTGCTCCCAAGCTTGTGGAAGAATGTGCCGAAAAAGGGGTACGAGCAATTCACTTCTGTACAGCGGGCTTTAGTGAGACCGGTGAGGAACAGAGAATAAAGCTGGAATCTGAACTGGCGGAAGTCGCCCGCAGGAAGGGGATCAGGATTATCGGCCCTAACTGTATGGGCATTTACTGCCCCCAATCACACCTGTCCTTCAGTCCAGCTTTCCCCAAAGAAAGCGGCCCGGTGGGAGTCATTAGTCAAAGCGGTGGCAATTCCATCTATTTGGTCAGGCAAGCAGCATTGCGAGGCATTCGCTTCAGCAAGGTCATAAGCTACGGCAACGCATGTGACATAAATGAAAGTGATTTGCTCGAATATCTTGCTCATGATACAGATACTAAAATAATAGCCCTTTACATCGAGGGAATTAAGGATGGGAAACGATTCCGCAGGACTCTGGAGGAGGCAACCAAGGAAAAAACAGTGATATTGCTTAAGGGTGGGGCTACCGAGGGAGGCGCTCGAGCAGCCGCCGGCCATACTGCGTCACTCGCAGGAAGTCGGACCACTTGGGATGCCCTCTGCAAGCAATTGGGAATCATCAGTGTTAGCAGCATCGAAGAAATGATCGATGTACTTGTCACACTTCTGTTCTTGCCACTTCCTAGAGGCAGGAATACATTATTATTCGGTGCTGGAGGTGGAGCCAGCGTCCTAATCGCCGATGAGTTTGAAAACAGAGGGTTAAGAGTCCCTCCAATCCCCCCGGAGATCGTTGCTCAGATACGGGAGTTTACTCCCATCGCGGGCAATATCTTGCGAAATCCTGTGGATTATTCACAAGCCATGATGAACCTTGAGGGCGTAATCAAAACCTTCGATATATTATCAAGATGGGATGGGTCTGACTTCCTAGTTACGTTTGTCAGGACAGGTCAATTCACAACGTCTCTGATTTCAGAAAACCACCTAGACTTGTTAATGAGTAGGTTTTCCATAAAGCAGGGCCTTCTTCCCAAGCCAGTAGCCATGGTGCTTGAACCCAGTATTGTGCCCAAAGAGGCTGAGGCCATTCTGACTGCTATCCGTGGCTGTATTTCGTCCGGGTTGCCTGTGTACTATTCCTTTGCTGCCGCCGCCAATGCCATCAACTTAGTACTAAACCACGCCGAGAAGCAGGCCAAAAAGCCTTAGGCGGAGACTCGAGTAGCTACTCTTAATTACGGTTGCCGGGCTGGCCAGAGTATAATACCAAAAGGAAAGGTAACAGCAATGGAGAAAAGCTCTATTATATCTCCCAAAATTCAAACACCCCAAAATGAAGGCTTTGAACTTTAAGTTAAGTACTTAGATTTGCTCAGGATTTAGTGTTTAGAGTTGGGGACTTAAGGTGGGTATGTCTCGGAATTATCAAACGCAAGGCATCGTCTTAAAACAAACTAAGTTGGGCGAATTCGACAAAATTGTCACTATCTATACCCCAGAATTTGGCAAGTTACGGGCAGTAGCTAAGGGAGCTTGTCGTCCCAAGAGCAAATTAGGCGGCAACGTAGAACCACTGACGCATAGCTTAATGTTGTTAGCTAAAGGACGTAATCTCGATATTATTACCCAAAGTCAAACGATAAATGGTTTCCTGGCTTTGAAAAGCGATTTATGGCGCATGGCTTGTGGTCTTTACATCTTAGAGCTTATTGACTCCTTTACTGTTGAGGGCAGCGAGAATCGTCCTTTGTTTGATTTATTTCTGGATATCCTAAACCAGTTGAGCGAGCCGGACGGCAATGAGACTGTATTGCGTTATTTTGAGTTGCATCTTCTTCACCACCTTGGCTACCGTCCTCAGTTGCACCGATGTGTTAGCTGTGATTCGCCCCTCAAACCGGTAGTCAATTTTTTCAGCCCCAGCAAAGGAGGGCTCTTGTGCCCACATTGTAATTCTGAGGAAGACCACCTTTACGAGCAAACCGAAGCAACTGCATCAAAACCTTCCATTCCTCTTTCAGTCGGGGCTTTGAAGGTTCTTCGTTTGTGGCAAAGCTGCGACTATGCTACTGCAAGACGGGTCAAAGTAAAACCAGAATTATCCTGGGAGTTAGAGCGAGTACTGTGCGAATATATAAGATATATTTTGCAACGAGAGCTTAAATCATTGACCTGGCTAAAAGAGTTAAAAGGGAAAATTGCCGCCATGTAAACGGTTAAGCATAATCAGGATTGATTTGCCCATTCATACATCTCTTCATAAAATCGCAATTAACCTTTCTATATCAAATCACAGTGGAAGTTCAAAGGATGTTTAGGCTATACTTTGCAATAGGTTTATGGTCAAGGTTGCTTTTCAGGGAGAAAGAGGCGCTTTCAGCGAGGATGCTGCGGCAAAGCTTTTTGGCAAGAACATTGATTTTTTGCCGTGTATCCGGCTGAAAGAGGTTTTTGAATTTGTGTCGCAGGATAAGGTTGAATTTGGGGTAGTCCCCTTGGAGAACTCTCAAGCTGGCAGTATTAACGAGACCTACGATTTGTTATTAGCGTATCCTCTTAATATATTTGCTGAAGTTATTCTCAAAGTAAGTCATTGCCTGATGGCTTTGCCAGGGGAAAAATTGGCAGATATAACAACAATTTATTCTCATCCTCAAGCCTTAGCTCAATGTGCGGAATTTTTAAGTAAACTGAAGGTTGAAATTATGTCTAGCTATGATACCGCGGGCAGTGCCAAAATGATAAAAGAGAAAAAATTAAAGAACTGTGCTGCCATAGCTAGCAAAAGAGCTGCCGATATTTATGGACTGGAGATTCTGGCACCGGAAATCGAGACGAGTGTCAATAACTACACCAAATTCGTGGCAATCTCCAAGCAGAAGGCTAAACCCGCCCAGCGAAGCAAAACCTCTCTCGTTTTTGCTGCTGAACATAAGCCTGGCTCTTTATATAGGATTTTGGGTATCTTCGCCACCAGAAATATAAACTTGACAAAACTGGAATCCAGACCAAGTCGAACTAAGCCCTGGGAATATGTTTTTTATGCTGATTTCGAAGGTCACTTAGATGGCGAAGTTTACCAGGAAGCTATGAGAGAATTACAGAGAGAGGCTACTTTCATTAAGATACTTGGCTCCTATCCTCAAGCCACCTGAAGTTAAGCTGTCAATAACCCCGCTTCTTAAATCTTGCTCAGATTCTGGAGATTCCCTTCCAGTTTTCACTCTGGCAAAATGCTAAGCTGCTCTTTTGACCAAAAGGAATAGCGGAATTGAGATTAGCTCCATGACAACGGCAAACAGGATTAAGTAGTTGATAGAAAGTCCATAGAGTAGCCCCATCAGGGCACCACCCAAAAACCAGCCGGCTCCCCGAGTCAGTTAATAGACAGAACTCCAAACATGATTTTCGAGGCAGCTTTTGCCTTTGCTTAAGCCATCCTTGTGCCGCACTCTAAATTCTATACAAGTGCTGTCTCATTGAACAAACCAGGCAATTGGGCAATTGTTGCGCGAGCAGAACGATCTATCGAAAAGTAACCCAACAATTCTGATATTGTGCAATTTGCCGAATTGCACAGAAACTCATTTTGTTATCTGCCAAGCAAGTATTTTGCTGCTAGAATCTTATACTAGTTTTACCGGTTGACTCTTATTATGTATTCCAGCTACACTAACCCAATAGCGTCTCTTATTTGTTTTTCAAATAACGCTGACCTACATCATATTTGGCTGGAAGGATAAGTTAATGGCTCGGCAGCCTAAGGCTCGAACATCAGATAGAAAAATACTCGGACTCCATCCCAATGTGTTCTTTCTTGGTCTTGTCAGTTTTTTTACTGATGTCAGTAGCGAGATGATTTTCACTCTCGTGCCGCTGTTTCTAACGAACGTGTTAAACGTCTCCACAACGCTGGTGGGCGTAGTCGGCGGTATATCGGATAGTACTGATGCCATTTCCCGTCTTATTAGCGGACGCATCAGCGACAAAATGGGTAAACGTAAATTGTTAACAACGGTCGGCTACGGCCTAGCCACTGCGGTCAAGCCTTTCATGCTGCTAGCCAATGGGTGGGGAGCAGTGACCGGCATCCGCTTCGGCGACCGTATGGGAAAAGGCATACGTAGTTCTCCCCGTGACGCCTTGTTAGCAGACTCTCTCGATTCCAAAGAAAGGGGCAAGGGGTTTGGCTTAGCCCAGGCCCTGGACACCGCTGGAGCGATGGTTGGGCTGGCTTTAGTAGCACTCATCGTTTATTTGATTGAGGGTTCCAGTGCATTTGATATGCAGCGCAACACGTATCACATGATGGTGCTAGTGGGCATATTCCCGGCGGTTATCGCGGTAGTCATCCTCATTGGCTTCGTTCGTGACATTAGAAAAGATGTAGCCATGAAGACAATAACAAATGCCCCGATGACCCAAACAAATCAGCCCTTTGATATAAGATTCAAATTGTTTCTGGCAATCATGGCCGTCTTCACGCTTGGTAATTCCAGCGATTTTTTCCTGATCCTGCGTGCCCAAAATGTTCAGGTACCGCTAGTACAGATAGCTGTTATGCTGGTGGTCTTCAACGCTGTGTACAGTGTCGTCTCAACACCGATGGGTATGTTATCCGACAAACTGGGCAGGCGCCGCATTCTTGCATTGGGATGGCTCATCTATGCTCTCGTATATTTAGGTTTTGCACTGGCGACGGATATCTGGCAAATTTGGCTACTGTATGCCGCTTACGGCATTTATTACGGGACAACGCAGGCTGCGGCCAGTGCTTTTGTCGCAGACTTGGCACCTGTGGAACGGAGAGGTTCGGCATATGGTCTTTTCCAGGGAATTACTGGTCTAGTACTGCTACCAGCTAGCATACTTGCTGGGTGGCTTTGGAATGCAGTCAGTCCGGCTGCCACCTTCTACCTGGGAGCAGGACTGGCTCTCCTGGCTACAATGGGTATACTTATACTTGTGAAAGAGCGGGCATAGCGTTTATTACGGTTACAGTTCGCCTTTTTGAAAAAATCTCTGTATTTTTGAATTACTAAATGACCTCAGAAATTTGGTAGGCTGGCAACTATGCTATAACTTTGCTCTTAGTTTTTTGTATGTGGCACTCACGGCTTCCGATACGACTTTGGTATCAGACAACACCGGCATAAAGTTAGTGTCGCCTTGCCACCTGGGGACTATGTGAGTATGGAGATGCTCCGCTATCCCAGCTCCAGCAACCTTCCCCACATTCAAGCCAATATTGAAGCCAGTTGGCTTCATTACCTCTTTCAGAAGTCCTAAGCCTTTCTTGATAATGTCAAAATGTTCCTTTGCTTCTCCATCAGTTAAGTCCTGTAAATTTGCTATATGCCGATAAGGGGCGACCATTAAATGCCCTGGATTATAGGGGAAGGCGTTCAGGATTATGAAATTGTGTTGACCACGATAAAGGATAAAATTTGCCTCGTCGTTATTTCCCCTGGGTTTCTGGCATAAAATACAGCCGCTTTCTGCTGCCATCTGTATATATTCTATGCGCCATGGTGCCCAAAGATATTCCATTAAACCTATATAGTATGCTGATTCTGGGTTAAGTGCAATAGGATTCCTAGTTGAGATGAAAAATTCTGGATGTGGCAAAATGAGTTGACTACAGGATTTAGTCAAGAATAAAATACTTCGGAGTTAATATGCTTGAAGTTCTGACTCAAAAGTTAACCGCTGTATTTGATAAGCTTGGCAGGAAAGGCAAGCTTAGTGAAGGAGACATCGACGATGCTTTACGTCAGGTACGGCTGGCGCTTTTGGAAGCAGATGTAAACTTCAAGGTGGTCAAGGAATTCTTATCCAAGGTGCGAGAGCGTGCTCTTGGCTCTGAAGTATTGCGCAGCCTAACACCAGCCCAGCAGATTATCAAAATTGTTAATGAGGAATTAATCGCTATCTTGGGTGGAGAGCCTGGTCGTTTAGCTTCGGTTGCTGACTTACCGGCGGTCGTTTTGCTTGTAGGATTACAGGGCTCAGGTAAGACCACCACAGCAGCGAAGCTAGCTGTTCAGCTCAAACATCAAGGGCAGCGTCCTTTACTAGTAGCTGCCGACACTCGCAGACCTGCTGCTATTGAACAAATCAAGTCACTGGGTGAGCAACACGATATTCCTGTATATAGTGAGGATGCTAGCGTAGCGTCAACTGCAATTTGCCAGCATGCTTTAAAGCAAGCCAAAGAAAGAGATGCAACCTGGGTTATAGTAGATACTCAGGGGCGTCTGCACATTGATGAAGCCCTGATGCAGGAATTGGCTGATATTAAATCCCTGGTACAGCCTTCAGAGGTATTGCTTACGGTAGATGCTATGATTGGGCAGGATGCCGTAAGGGTAGCTCAAGAATTCCACAGCCGGATCGGGCTCACCGGACTCATCCTGACGAAGATGGACGGAGATGCCCGAGGTGGAGCTGCTCTTTCTATTAGATTTGTTACCGGGGTGCCCATAAAATACCTGGGCACGGGTGAGAAGATAGATGCACTGGAAGTATTTTATCCTGACCGTTTAGCATCACGCATCCTGGGTATGGGAGATATGCTCACCCTCATCGAGCGAGCTGAGACAGCTTTTGACCAGCAACAGGTCAAGAATTTGGAAGGGAAAATGCGCAGCGGGGATTTTGACCTTGAAGACCTTCTCAGTCAAATGCGTCAAATTCACAAGATGGGTTCCTTAGGGCGCCTGGTGGAAATGATACCGGGCTTTTCCAAATTCGCTTCTCATCTGCCAGATGACGAAGGTGAGAAACAGTTAAAGAGGATAGAAGCTATTATCTTGTCTATGACTTATGAGGAGCGGCGTAATCCAGCCATTATTGCTGGTAAACGGCGAAGCCGTATTGCTCGGGGGAGTGGCACCACATCCAAAGATGTTAATCAACTTCTTAATCAGTTTCGTGAAATACAAAAGTTGTCTAAGTCACTAACACGAGGCAAGTTACCTAAAAAGATGGGGACTATATTTGACATCCCCTTGAAGTGAAATCAATCTAGGCCAAACCCGAAAAGTTTTGTAACTTTTTGGGAACCCTGATCGATTTGATTTTAGATCCACCGGGTTCCCACGAAAATCTTGCGATTTTCGTGGGTGGGTTTAGTCTAGATAGCCCTTAAGCTTTCGGCTGCGGGTGGGATGACGTAACTTGCGCAGAGCCTTGCCTTCAATCTGTCGTATTCTTTCCCGAGTTACACTGAATTCTTTACCCACCTCTTCCAGAGTTCGAGCATGTCCGTCTTTAAGGCCAAATCTAAGTTGCAACACCTTTTTTTCACGCTCGGTAAGTTCATCAAGCACTTTATCTATTTGTTCCTTGAGCAGCTGCTGTGAAGTGGCTTCAGTCGGCGCTAAACTGGCATGATCTTCAACAAGGTCGCCTAATCGGCTATCTTCATCTTCGCCAATAGGCATATCTAGTGATATTGGCTCACGGAAAAACAAAGCCATGACTTCTTCTACCCTTTCCGGAGACATATCTAGGCGGCTGCCAATTTCTTCGTAACTTGGCTCGCGTCCAAGTTCTTGAACTAATTGCCGCATTGTACGTAATAGCTTGTTAATCGTTTCTACCATGTGTACCGGAATACGAATGGCACGGGATTGGTCAGCTATAGAACGAGTGATACCTTGCCTGATCCACCAGGTAGCATAGGTACTGAACTTGTAGCCTTTTCTATACTGAAACTTATCTACAGCCCGGATAAGGCCAATATTTCCTTCTTGGATAAGCTCAAGGAGAGGCATGCCGTGCCCGATGTATTTCTTGGCTATGCTAACCACCAAGCGTAGGTTTGCTTCAGTGAGGTGCCTTTCTGATACTTTTGCTTCGGTTTGTACCTGTCTAAAGTAGACTTTAAACTCATTGCTATGAGAATCGATTCGAGATAGGAATTTGTCGTTAGTCAAGAGATTCTTCAGCTTTTGCCATGAAGTTTTATCTTTAGCTAGGAGCTCTAGCAACTGCGGGGGCAAAAGCTGACTGTTTATGGAAAGATTTACTATAGCATCTTCAGCTGCAGTGGTTCCTTTGCCTGTGGCTTTAACAGTTGTCTCTATTAACAATGCGTCTATAACATCATCGATGGCGGAGCGAAATTTAGGATTCCTGATTGTCTCTACCACATTACTGGAGGGCTTGATACCAATATGCTCTTCGACAATCTGAACAATGGGGTACGCCTTGGACAATTGAGAAATCAGCTGAATAACTATCTCAACGGGTGAAGGCAATTTCTTATATTTCTTGAAATGGTTTTCTTCAATTCCATCTAAGCTCCTGCCCAGCTCTATCTTCCGGCATAGTAACTTTTCTTCACTGACCTTTAGAAGTGGCACTCTGCCAATTTCCTGAAGATACATACGAGCTGAGTCATCTGTTATCTCATGTTCTTCTAGTGGTGCCGGTGGCTTGATTTCTTCAGTTTCCTCAGCGAGTAATTCTTCGTTTTCTTCTTTTTCTTCCACTTCCTCGGCTAAAGTACTGACATCCTCAACCTCGGCTTCATCGCTGAGTAAGCCTTCAGCCACTACCTCTTCACTATCCAGGTTAATGGGTTCTTCTTTCATTGAATCCATGGGCTTGTTCTTTTTTAATAAAGACTTCCTGAAGTCGTTGCCCAGAATTTATTCCTTGCTCCTCCAGTTTGGCCAACTCTGAGCTTATACCGCCTTTTTCCCTCTCAATTTCAAGCGTCGCCTCTTTCTCAGTTTCTAATTTCCGGGATAACTTTTCCTGCAGACGGAGAATACACTGGGCTAGATCACGATGCCGTGTTCGTTCGCTTTCCTTTATAGCTGGCGGGAAATCTTCATTAACCAAGTAGTATAAATGTTCTAATAAACTAGTGTCAAGTTTGCTTTCAAGTTCTGACATATCTGAAGAATGTTGCCATTTGACAAAGATCTCCCGATTTTCCGTGTACTCGAAGTGCTCTGGTGATAGCTCTCGAGCTGAAGGACGAAGCTCTGGATACTGAAGGAGAAGTGCCAAGCAGTATTCTTCAATAGGGCTAGACACAAGCTGGCGGGCAAGGCGAGATTGCTCTGTGGGCTTACTAACTCGAGGCCTTCCGCTGGCGGTCTTTAACTTCTGCAAGGCAACTTCTATGTCCGACGTTTCGATTTTTAATGCCCGAGCCAGTTTCTCCACATAATGGAATTTTTGTGTGGGGTCTTTTATTTCATAAATTGAGGGCAGGAGTTTTTGCACAGCCAAGGACTTGTCTCTGGCTTTATTGATATCAACCTTGCCTATCACAGATTGAAAAGCGAAGTCCATAATAGGCATAGCTTGTTCTACTAGCTTCTGCCAGAGAGCCGGCTCCTCTTCTATTACTTCGTCCGGGTCCTTGCCTTGGGGTAATAAGATAACATTTGCTTCAGCATTGGAGTAAGCTAATATCGCTTTGCCTCGTAAGGTAGCTTCTTCTCCGGCAAGATCGGCATCAAGTGCCAGAGTTACGTTATTGGTTAATCTTTTAATGCCTTCCACCTGTTTCTCAGTCAAAGAAGTTCCCATTGAGCCAACCACATTCTGCCAGCCGTGCTGGTGAGCAATAAGAACATCCATGTAGCCTTCCACGATTATTACTAAGTTCTTCTTTCTGATGGCAGATTTAGCCTTATCAATGCCATACAAGCTGCTACTCTTATCAAAAATTGGTGTTTGGGGGGAGTTGATATATTTAGGCAGGGAGTCATCCAGCACTCTCGCTCCGAAACCAGTGACTCGACCCTGGATATCACATATAGGAAACATCAGTCGCTCGCGAAATCGATCGTAACTACCTTCCTTCTCTTTTTCGATTATTAGACCAGCTTCTACGAGCTCCTTTTCTGCGTAACCTTTACCCAGTAGGTAATTTTTAATGGTTTCCCAAGCATTGGGGCTGAAACCGAGACGGGACTCTTTGATGGTCTCGGGTGTGACCTTTCTTTTTGTCAGATAGCTTCTCACTATCTCCCCTGCTTTAGTGCCTGAAAGTACATGGTGGTAGTATTCAGTAGCTGCCTCATTAATCTGAAATAATCTCTCTTTCTTTTCATCCTCAGCCTTGTTCGGTGTCTCAAGGGGGCTTAAAGTTATGCCTGCTCTTTGAGCCAAAAAACGAAGAGCTTGGCCAAAATCAATGCCCTCCTTTTTCATGATAAAAGAGAAGATATCTCCACCAGTTCCGCAGGCGCCAAAGCAATGCCAGCTTTGTTGCTCTGGAAAGACAAAAAAAGAAGAATGTTTCTCAGTGTGGAAGGGGCATAAGCCTTTGAAGTTACGCCCCGCTTTTTGCAGAGTAACATATTCAGAGACAATCTCTACTATATCTAACTTTTGCTTTACTTCTGTGATTGCGCTCATTGAGATATCTCTTCAGCTAATCTTAGCGCATATTGATCGGTCATTCCAGCAATATAATCAACAACTTCGCGCTCCCTATTATCCGGCAAAGAGACAAATTCTGGAGGTAATCTCTCACTGTTCTTCAGGAAATGAGAATACAGCAAACGCAATACTTTTCTCGCATTTATTGCATCCTCTCCAGCTAAGCTGGGATAGTATACTTTGTTAAATAGAAACTGGCGGAGTATGTTAGTTGCCCTAATGACTTCAGGGCTCATGCCTATAGTTGGATTAGTTAAATTGCCATTGCCACTAACAGGCCAGGAGCAGTCTATAATATCACAAACCAGAGTATTAATTCGCTGTGAATGCGTATGTCCCAGAGTGGCTACTATTGGCTCAGGCAAATCATTCTGGGAGGTAATGCCAGCTCTTATAGCATCTTCGACGTCATGGTTGACATACGCCACAATATCGGCTATCTTGCATATCTGACCCTCTAAAGTATGGACATCTCCCCATCCCTCTCCCAAGATGTCAGCTTGCCCCTTGGAATGATTGAGAATGCCATCTCTCACTTCCCAGGTAAGATTTAGCCCCTGGCCCTCTCTCTCCAATAAATCGACTACCCTTAAGCTTTGCTCATTATGTCTGAAACCATCGTGATACAACTCGTTTAGTACTTCCTCGCCTATATGACCAAAAGGCGTGTGCCCTAAATCATGTCCGAGAGCGATAGCTTCAGCAAGGTCTTCGTTGAGATTTAAAGCTCGAGCTATAGTTCTGGCTATTTGGGATACTTCCAGAGTGTGAGTAAGCCTGGTGACATAATGGTCACCCAAAGGAGCAATAAAAACCTGTGTCTTATGTTTTAGCCGACGGAAGGCCTTGGAATAGATGATACGATCACGGTCACGTTGGAAACTGGTTCTTATGGGACATGGCTCTTCCCACCTCAGCCGACCACGACTGAACTTACTCTTAACAGCATAAGGAGAAAGGGCCTCTTCTCTCTTCTCTGCCTGCTCACGTATGTTGGGCTTGTTAACCATGGAATCACTGCAATATAGCAACTCAAGGCAAAATCCTTAATTTGTTACAGCGGCACCTTGCATCCTCACGCGCGTTTTCCTTTGGTTTTTGCTTTTATCCTATTTTCCACCTGCGCAATATTTAACCTCGTTGACAATACCACATCCGGGTTCAGAGACATCGAATCTATCCCGCACTCAACCAGAAACTCGGCAAATTCCGGGAAATCACTCGGCGCCTGACCACATATCCCTACCTTTTTCCTCGGTTTGTGACTGTGTGCTACCTCTATGACCTGCTTCACCAGTCTTTTCACTGCTTCATTTCTTTCATCAAATATGTGTGCCACAAGTTCGGAATCCCTATCTAAACCAAGGGTTAATTGCGTTAAATCATTCGACCCGATACTGAATCCATCAAACACATCGGCGAATTCCTCGGCCAAAATCACATTTGATGGTATCTCGCACATCACATACACTTCCAATCCATTTTCTCCTCGCCTTAAGCCAAACTCTCCCATGGCTTCTATCACCTTTCTCCCTTCTTCCGGCGTTCGGCAAAAAGGAACCATCACCTTGACATTGGTCAACCCCATCTCATCCCGTACTTTCTTTATCGCCTGGCATTCCAGACCAAAGGCAGGCTTGAACCTCTTATCATAATAACGAGATGCTCCTCTCCAGCCAATCATGGGATTTCTTTCTTTCGGCTCGTAACGATACCCCCCAATTAAATTGGCATACTCATTTGTCCTAAAGTCAGAAAACCGAACGATGACCTCGTTGGGATAAAACCCCGCCGCTATCTTTGCTATCCCCATCGCCAAATTGTCAATGAAGAACCCTCTTTTATCCTCATACGCTGCGCTCTTCTCATCTATCTCTTTAATTACCTTTGCTAATTTCTCGTCATTACTCGCTGCTTTCTTCAACTCATCGTATTCTATCAGCGCCATCGGATGTATGCCGATGTAAGAGTTGATGATGAACTCCTCCCGAGCTAAACCCACACCGTCATTGGGAATTTGACTCTGAATAAATGCACCGCCGGGAATGCCAAAGTTCATCATTATTCTGGTCTTGGGCCTGGGCAGCTTGGTCACTTCTACTTCATCTATTCTATATTTCAGCTTCCCTTCATATATTCTGCCCTCGCCTCCTGAGCAATCTATCGTGACCTCTTTTATCTCCTTCAAAACCTCCGTCCCGTTGCCCGTGCTGATTACACAGGGTACCCCAAGCTCACGACTAACTATGGCTGCATGACAGGTCCTGCCACCTTTGTTTGTAATTATGCCACTAGCGACCTTCATTATCGGTTCCCAGTCGGGGTCTGTCATATCGGCGACCAAAACCTGACCACCTTTGAATTTTTGAATCTCACTGCTGTCTTCTATTACACATACTTCACCTTGTCCTATCTTCATACCCACTGGCTCCCCTCTAAGCAGTAACTTTCCCTTTTCTTCAAGCACATAAGTCCTCAGCGAAGCTAAGTCTATCTGTGAATGCACTGTCTCTGGTCTGGCTTGGACTACGAAGAGTTCCCCGGTTATCCCGTCTTTTGCCCATTCAATATCCATGGGCACGCCATAATGTTCCTCTATAATGCAAGCCCACCTGGCCAGAACCAAGATCTCATCATCGTTTAGTGCGAACTGTCTTTGCTCTTCAACCTTGACCTCTTTCTGCTCCGCTCCAGACCCATGTCTCATATAGACCAATTTCCTGTCCTTCGTCCCCAGTTTCTTTTCTACAATGGGACTAAACCCTTCCTTTAAAGTGGGCTTGAAAACGTAAAACTGGTCTGGGTCAACAACCCCCTGTACCACATTCTCTCCCAAGCCATAGGCAGCAGTTATGTAGACCACGTCTCTGAAACCTGAATCTGTATCTATGGAAAACATAACACCAGAGCAGGCTAAATCAGAACGAATCATCTTTTGCACCCCCACCGAGAGGTAAACACTGAGATGATTGAAACCTTTATCTACCCGGTAGGATATTGCCCGGTTCGTGAACAAAGATGCAAAGCAGTCCATGACCCTCTCCAGGAGGTCACCTTCTCCTCGTACATTCAAATAACTCGTCTGCTGTCCCGCAAATGAAGCTGTAGGCAGATCTTCGGCAGTGGCACTGCTTCTCACAGCGACATCCACGTTCTTTCCAAATCTCTCTTCCATCTTCCGATATGAAAGTCTTATCTCCTTCTCCAATTCTTTAGGGCAGGGAGAATGTGCTATCAAGTTTCTTATCGTTTCGCCCCTCTCCGCCAAATTATCCATATCATGTGTATCTAGGCCCGCTAAAGTGTCTTTAATTTTTGGGCTTATACCTGCTTCCTCTACCACATACTTATATGCTTCAGCGGTGATAGCAAATCCTGATGGAATATTTACCCCCTTCTTACCCAGATTTCTTATCATTTCACCAAGAGATGCGTTTTTACCACCGACTAAAGCTATGTCTTTTGCTCCAATCTCTTCAAACCATTTCACAAACTTCATAGTTCCTTCTCCAATCTATAAAGTAGGGCCATATTCACATAATCCTAACAGTTAAATCTATTTCCTTGTTCACAGGCGGGAATATTAAGAAGAGGGTACTTCATTATATCATGTCCCTGTAAGCTCAAAGGAAGAGGCACTTTTGCCTCTCCTGCGTGGCTCAACCGTTGCCAACCTATCCCCTTGCCATTTGCTGCAGCGCCATTTTAATCTTCTCTTCTAAGCTTAGTTCCCCAGAATCTGAAAGTTTAGAGATAACTTTAGTGGCTTCCGCCACAGAGTAGCCCAAGCCAGTTAAAGCAGCTATGACATCGGCACTCTCCGGGGCTAAGGGCAGGGCTACCTCTTTCCATTCCTTTTCCAATTTACCTTTGAGTTCCACGACAAGGCGGCTGGCTATTTTTTTACCGATGCCAGGCGTTTGACTCAGGAGGTCAATATCGCCGCCGATTATAGCCATGACAAGTTGTTCAGGATTCAAAGCCGAGAGTAAGGCCAAAGCCAACTTAGAGCCAATTCCAGAGACGGAAATAAGGTTTTTGAACAAAGCTAATTCTTCACTCGAGGCAAAACCGTACAGGGAAATATTATCCTCTCTCACATGGAGATGGGTATAGAGGAAGACCCTACCCTTACCAGCTCCTAATTGGCTTAAAGTTGAGCTGGGGACATATACCCGAAAACCTATTCCGCCGACATTAATGATAACGGAGTCGTCACCGCGATATTCCAGCATTCCCTCTAATGTGGCTATCATCTTGGCATATGTTCAGTGAGCCATTGGTTAAGGCGCCTCTGCTGAATGTGGCACATAGCTACAGCCAAGGCATCTGCAGCATCACTAGGCTGAGGTAGCTCAGAGAGCCCGAGCTGGACTCTTACCATTTCTTGAACTTGTTGTTTATCGCTTTGCCCGTAGCTGGTTATTTGCTTCTTTACCTTGGCTGGTGAGTAATAGTAGACGGGCAACCCTTGGTTGGCTGCTGCCAGGATAGCTATAGCTTGTGCTTTGCCAATAGCGAACGCTGACTTTACGTTATGGCCGATAAAGGGCTCTTCAATGGCTACTTCGTTTGGTTTATACCTGGTGATAATTTCGCTTAATTTATTGTAGAGAGCGCGTAGCCTTTCCTCCATAGGAAGCCGTGCTGGGAGCTTGATTACTCCGCAATCCACCATATGCATTTCCTCTTCGCCATCTACCACACCGTATCCTGAATTTATAGTACCGGGGTCAACGCCGAGAATACGCATGTTAAGTTTGACTGCGCAGCCTTTCTAAGGTAGCCTCAGAAAAATCCATATTGGAGAAAACACGCTGTACATCGTCTAATCCTTCTAGCTCGTCGAGGAAATTCAGGGCCTGAACTGCTTTACTTTCCTCCAGCAACACTGTAGTTTTAGGCGCTAGCGAGAGCTCCGCCGAAATCACATGTTCTTTCTCTTCAATAACTTTTCTTACTTTTTCTAAATCCTGTGGTTGCGTATAAATTTCCACATAACCGTTTTCGGCCTTAACATCTTCAGCCCCGGCATCAATAGCTCGTAGCGCTATTCCTTCGGCATCTGAGGCATCGCTTTCTACAGTGATTACTCCTCTACTCTCAAAGAGCCAGGAGACACAACCACTCTCACCAAGATTCCCCCCATGGCGGGTGAAGAGACGGCGCACATCCTGAACAGTGCGATTACGGTTATCGGTCAAGGCCTCCACCAAAACCGCTATCCCGCTTGGACCATAGCCTTCGAATCTCGTCTCAGCTAAGACAGCTGCCCCAATTTCACCGCTACCCCGCTTTATAGCCCTCTCGATATTCTCCGAAGGCATGTTATTATCACGGGCTTTCTGCACTGCTAAACGCAACTGGAAATTACTGTCTGAATTAGTTCCACCTTGTCGCACTGCAACTATGATTTCTCGAGCAAGCTTGGTGAATATCTGCCCGCGCTTGGCATCAGCCGCTCCCTTCTGCCGCTTAATATTTGCCCACTTAGAATGTCCTGACATTGCTATCCTTTATACTATTTTATCACTGCAACTCCTAAAAGGTAAAGCAGACATCCTCCTTCGACACCCTACTGACACTTCTTTTTGTCATTGCGAGGAGCCCATCCCTTTTAGTCCTTCTGCGTAAGGTTCCCTAATTATGCCCTTCTCAGTGATTATGGCAGTGATATAGTTATAGGGAGTCACATCGAAAGCAGGATTGGCTGCTCTTATGCCCTCGGGCGCAATGGGCACTCCCTGGATATGAGTTACTTCCTCAGGGCTTCTTTCTTCAATGGGGATTTTGTCTCCCGAGCTTAAGGAAAGGTCAATACTGCTGGTGGGAGCAGCAACATAAAAGGGGATTTTGTTCTCCTTGGCCAGCACCGCCAGGGTATAGGTGCCGATTTTATTGGCAGCATCGCCGTTGGCTGCAATCCTGTCGGCGCCCACAATGACACAGTCTATCTTCTTCTGCTGCATAAAATAGCCAGCCATGGAATCGGTAATCAAAGTCACAGGGATGCCCTCTTGCATTAGTTCCCAGGTAGTGAGCCGGGCTCCCTGGAGAAGGGGGCGAGTTTCTGTGGCAAAGACGCTCACGTCCTTTCCTTGTTCTTTAGCAGCCTTGATGACACCCAGGGCAGTGCCATAGCCAGCGGTGGCCAAAGGACCGGCGTTACAATGAGTTAGCACGGTAAAACCATCTTGGATAAACCAGGCTCCCAACTGACTGAGCTGCTTAGTTGCGGTTATTTCTTCCTGGTGAATTCGCTTTGCTTCATTGACAAGCGAATTTTTTATTTCAGTAACGTCATCTCCTCTGGCAGCTTTCCTCATCCTGTTGATAGCCTGAAAGAGGTTGACCGCAGTAGGTCTGGAGGCAGTAAAAGCTTGCATGACCTGATTCAATTGTGCGACAAATTCCTCTTTGTTTGCTGTCTTAATACCTGATGCCCCCAGAGCTATGCCGTAGGCAGCAGCAACCCCGATGGCTGGTGCCCCGCGAACCCTCATTTCCTTAATGGCTAGAACTACATCGTGGTAGTTAGCCAGGTCGGCGAAGATTTGCTCTCGCGGAAGCCTGCCCTGGTCCAGTATCCTTAGCTTGCCATCAATCCATTCTATTGCTTCCGCTATCATCGCTGTTAGTATAATCCAAAGGACGAAAACAAAGGAAGTTTTAAATTATGCTAGAAGGTGAAGATGAAAATAGCCACAAACAGGTGCAGTCATGCCAGATTTTCTAAGGTAGCTAAAATCGTAGAACATTAACAGAGCTAAAATTTGATAACCTGAAAGAATAATGTTATCTTTATTAAATTCATCATCCACCTGAGAGGCAAAGATGGCCAAGATTTATCTCATAGATGTTACCAATCGTGATGGCGTTCAAACTGCACGCCTCGGTCTATCCAAGCTGGAAAAGACCATGATAAATATGTACCTCAACGAAATGGGGGTCTTTCAGTCCGAATTTGGTTTCCCTACGACGAGACACGAATCCTTTTACCTTCAGGCGAACTTGGAATTAGCTGAGATGGGTGTCTTGAAACCCATCCGGTTAGGGGGGTGGCTAAGGGCAGTCGTGGCTGATGTGGAAAAGGCTTTCAAGCTTGTCCCAAAAATTAAGCACCTTAATCTCTCTATTTCCACATCGGACCAAATGATTCAAGGCAAATTCCTGGGTGCCAAGAGCCGAGATGATGTCGCAAGCATGATGGTCGATGCTGTAGAAGCGGCTCGCGCCCATGGAGCTGAAACCATAGGTGTAAATGCTGAGGATGCCTCCCGAACTAAAATAGATTTTTTAGTTAGATTCGGCACGGCAGCTAAGGAACATGGAGCTCAACGGCTTAGATATTGTGACACCCTGGGCTATGACAACCCATTTACCATTTACGAGAGCGCCAAAACGCTAGCGGAAAATGTCGGAATGCCTATTGAACTCCACTGTCATGGCGACCTGGGAATGGCTGTGGCTAATTCCCTCGCCGGGGCCAGAGGAGCTATAGAAGGTGGGCAGGATGCTTACATCAACACCACAGTCAATGGAATTGGAGAAAGAGCCGGCAATGCTGACCTTGTCGCCACAGCTCTAGCCATCACCAAATCCAAGGGATTCGCAGGAAAATATCAACTGGAAAAGCCCATAAACCTGACAAAGGCTTGGAAAATAAGTAGATTTGCCAGTTATGCTTTCGAGGTCCCCATTCCCCTAAACCAGCCTGGCGTCGGAGCTAATGCTTTTGCTCATAGTTCTGGCATCCATGCTGATGGTGTATTAAAAGACCCCCAAAATTACGAGCTATACAGCTTTGATGAAGTAGGTAGAGGTGAACCGGAACTTGTAGAGACCGGCAGGGCAATATGCTCGGGAGAATATACCGGAATATCTGGTTTCAGACACATAATGGGCCAGATAGCGGTAAGTTTTGAGGATACTGCGCAAGCTGAAGAAATTCTGGAATTAGCAAGATATGCTAATGTGGAAGCGCAAAAGCCGCTGGTCGAGGATGAATTAGTCTTCATTGCCAAATACCCCAAAATTGCCAGGAAACTTTTGACACTTATACCACCAGAGTAATCCGTCCTTGACATCAGTGCTCATTCCATTTGATAATATAGATAGATAATTGCGGGTGTAACTCAGCGGTAGAGTGCTTGCTTCCCAAGTAAGACGTCGTGGGTTCGAATCCCATCACCCGCTGTGGTGATAGCTATAAGCAGCAAAAATATAAATTAGAAAATGAGAATAAAGTTAAATAATAGCCAACTGGAAGGGTTAGCACGTCAGCTTCCTTTCGAAGTAATAGTAGAAGACCCGCGGGATGTTAAGGGCCTGCTGGAAATATTAGGCCACAATATGCCCTGGGATGAAACGGGGCTTAATAAATTTGGCGATCCTCTCAGGAAGCCCAACAGGGTAACCTTTTCTGTGGAGGCAATGGACGGGGGATTTGTTTGCGACATTCATCCCGCCTTCGCCATCTACATTTCCACTCTCTTGTCGGTAGAAAAATAGGCTGCGCATAGTTTCACTAAGTCATGGGCCGTTAGCTCAGCTGGTAGAGCACCTGACTTTTAATCAGGGTGTCGGGAGTTCGAGTCTCCCACGGCTCACTAGCTAAATCATCAGAATTTGCTAACATTAGCATCCGGATTTTCGTTATCACCCACCTCAAAAATCCTGTCAAACTTTGCCGCTGCCGCCTCTTGTAGCCCTGGTAAAACGTGGCTGTATATATCCAGTGTTACCCATGTGACCAGTCAGGACAGATTGTTGACAAAAGGTCTATCTGGTGATACAGTTGAGCAACGATTGTAGATTGAATGTTCGTTCAATCAGCCGGGCGAAAATGCCTAAAGAGTTCACAATACGCACCTTTAGCAATAACGAGGCTTTAGTCAAAGAGCGCAGAGATCATATAGTTCGATACTCTACAAAAGTATTTACTAAGAAGGGATACGACCGAACCAATATGCGTGAATTGGCTAAAGCTTGTGAGATGAGTGCCGGTGCGCTATATCACTATTTTGGTTCGAAAGAGGAGATTCTCTACTCGATTATCAATAGCGCTACGTCACAGCAGGCGGGTTCCATGGAAGATTGTGCCAATGAATTGGCAACAAGAGGCTCGACAATAGCTCTTGTAGAGCTTATGAGAAAGTTTTATAAATGGCATGACGACAATCAAGATATCACTCTATTTGCGTATCAGGAAACAAAAAACCTGCCAGGTAATGCCCAGCAAAGCATTTTTGATTCCGAGGCCCGGATATTGACTGTATTTGAGAAGTTGCTGATAAGAGGGATGAAAGAGGGCGAGTTTAATATTGATGATCCCAAGCTGATTGCTCATGACATAGTCGTTCTTGGGCATGCCTGGGCCCTCAGGCGCTGGCATCTGAGAAAACACTGGACTTTCAAAACATATGTAAAAGAACAGACCGATGCTATGTTGAGGTCGATTATGGTAGATAAGGAGACTGGTATTACTAATAGACAGGGAAAGGAGTCATCCAAATGATTACTTTGAAGAAAGGAAATTGGCGCATTCCGAAGTGGAACAGAAAGGTATTTGCCGTTGCTGGAGGTCTGACAAATTATAAGAAGTTCTGCCCGGAAATGAAGCTCGAAGAGCAGGTGATGGTGGCATTCCGTCAGATGTTGGAGAATAATGATTTAAAGTTATCTCCGGTAGAAATCAAGGGATTAGTCAACTTTCTGGCCTGTGGTGAATTTGCCGACCACTTTCAAGACCAGCTCCTGTGCGAAGCTAAGGTCACTGACTACCTCGGCCTTGACCCCATGTATGATATAGGTATCAAGACTGGCGGGGCCACCGGTGGCTCCACAGTGCTAACAGCTGCTATGGCGATAGCCAGTGGATACGCTGATGTGGCGTTAGCAGTAGGCTGGGAGCGCATGTCTGAAGTGGATACACGAACAGGCAACTACTACATTGCCAATGCAGCCTGCAAAGATTTTGAGACCAGGCTTTCCCGCATTTATTCTGCTTACTATGCTCCTATGGCTGTCCGTTTCGCCTGGGCTTACAATCTCTCCGAGGAGACTAGAGCCAAGGTAGCAGTCAAGAATCACCTCTACGCTTATTACTCGCCGTATTCTCAGCAGCCAGGCAAATACACAATTCAGGACGTCCTTAACAGCCCAATGTCAACATATCCATTACGTTTCCTGGAATGTTGTGCCATGACAGATGGTGCTGCCTGCATGCTACTTTGCGATGAAAAAACTGCCTATAAGCTAACCGATAAACCTTGTGAGCTTTCCATAGCCGGCGGGAGCCATACCTTGAGGGTAGCCGACCGTAGAGACATGGAGATCCCATTACTGCCACACGAAACTCCCGATATGTATAAGGGCCTGCACAAAAGAGAGGGGCAGCGGTGGCCGGGATTTGAAAGCTTCGCTGCGGCACGTTTTGCTGCTTATTTCGCTTATCGAATGGCTGGCATCACTAACCCACTTGAAGAGCTTGATCTGGTGGAGTTGCATGATGCATTTACCATAAGTGACATTCAAACTTATGGAGACATCGGACTCCGTCCCTACGGACAGGAACCTGATTACATTGAATCTGGAGATGCTTATTTTGGTGGTAAATGTCCAGCCAACTTGTCGGGAGGATTGATAGGCACCATGCATGCTGTAGGAGCAACTGGCATCTTCCAAGGAGTGGAGTGTCTCTGGCAAATACAGGGCAAGTATGATAAGTTCCATGGCAACTCCAAGATTTGGGAGTCTTTTGGCAAGAAAAAGCCCGCAGATTGGAGGAGTCTCCAGGTACCTGATGCTAAGCAGGCACTCTGGGTATCTCACGCTGGCGTCGGGTCACACGTAACAGTGGGCATTCTCAGGAAGGCTTTTTAAAGGAGGGAAACAGTGACACCAAGACGTAAGATAACCAAATATACTGGCAAACCCGCAAAGATTGTTCAATCCGAACCAGCCCTGGTGATAGAGTGGCCGAGGAGTTTGGCTCACAGGCATACCTATGGAAAACTTTCCCCGTTCTTCAAAGGTCTGATAGAGGGCAAACTACTGGCTACGAGATGCACCAATCCCGAATGTGCAGAGCACAGATTGTGGCTTCCGCCGCGGGCTGACTGCCCCGACTGTAACCAGCCTATGTCCTGGGAAGAAATGCCCCAGCCAGTCATTGGCACAGTGCACACTTATGCACGTGTGGAATACGCTGGCACTGGCATAGAGCTCACTACCCCCTATTTTCAGATTGATGTTGAGTTGCCTGGCGTATGCACTATATTCAAGGGTTATCTGAAATACGGAACACCTGAAATAGGCATGAAGGTGCAGGCTGGCTTCCGCACCGAAGATCCCACCAACACAATTCTTGATATATACTGGATTCCTTACGAAGGATAACTGTTAAGTCCTCAGGAGGCAAAGACGGAAATATTAAGCGAGGGTAAAGGGGAGCTTCTAGGCTGGCATGACCCAGATGAGGCCAGACAATGGGTGCGCGAGAACAAGTCGCGCGAACTAAAGGATAAGACTATGACAGTCAAGGAGGCTGTCTCCAGATTTATTCATGACGGAGATTTTATAGCTAGCGGGGGATTCGGGCATGTAAGAGTAGCGATGGCCATCATCTATGAAATAGTCCGGCAGAAAAAACGCAATCTAGCTATGGCTGGTAAGACAGCAGTTCACGACTTCGATATATTAGTGGGGGCGGGTTGCGTTAACAAAGTTGAGGTAGCTTATTGCTTTGGTCACGAGCTCAGGGGATTATCTCCGGCTTCAAGGAGAATGGTAGAAACCGGTCAATGCCAGGTGGTTGCGGAAACAAGCAATGCTGCATATCAGTGGCGGTTTTTGGCTGGTATGATGGGACTTCCCTTCATACCCAGTCGTAATTTGCTGGGCACTGATACAGGCAAATACAGTTCTTGTAAAGTTGTAAAGGACCCCTTTAGCGGCAAACCAATAAATCTCATTCCAGCGGCTTATCCTGATGCAGCTTTTATTCATGTTCACCGTTGCGATATATATGGTAACGCCCAAATAGACGGTATAGTGGTGGAAGATATTGAATTATCACGGTGCGCACGGAGGCTCATAGTAACTACGGAAAAGATTGTGGACAACGAACTAATTCGAAGCGAACCATGGAAGACAAAGATACCATTCTTCGTCGTTGATGCTGTAGTTGAAGCTCCGTATGGTTCTCATCCTTGCGAGATGCCTGGCATGTATTACTATGACGAAGAACATATATCCGAGTGGCTGAAGCTTTCTAGAGCCCCGGAAGGTGTGGAATCGTATCTCCAAAAATATATTTTCAGCGTTGATACCTTTAAGGAATATTTGAAACTTTGTGGTGGCACAAAGAAGATGAATTACTTAAAGAGGAGGGAGTTCCTCAAGGAGCCAATGATAGCCCCGTGGAGGAAAGAGGCCTGAACATATGCCAATAACAGGTGTTGCTGAAGGTAAATACAGCTTAAGAGAGTATCTGGCATTCATCGGAGCGAGTCTACTGGAAGACAAGAGGTCGGTTTTGGTAGGGACGGGGCTTCCCATAATAGCTGCCATGTTGGCTCAAAAAACCCGTGCACCAAATCTGCTCATAGTATTTGAGGCTGGTGGAATAGGACCTCTGTTACCTGAACTGCCTGTTTCGGTCGGCGAGTCGAGAACTTATTATAAAGCGGTAGCTGCTTCCAGCATGCATGACGTTATGTCATTGTGCCAAGCAGGCTATATCGATTACGCTTTTTTGGGTGCTGCGCAGATTGATATGTATGGCAATATTAATACTACGGTCATCGGTCAGCACGATGCACCTAAGGTTCGTTTACCTGGTAGCGGGGGTGCCAATGATGGGGGCTCCTTCGCTCAGAAACTTATAATCATCACCGCGAACCAGTCCCGGAGAACTTTCGTCAACAAAGTTGATTTCCTGACGACGCCTGGCTATCTATATGGTCCTGGGGCAAGAGAGAAGGTTGGACTAGCCAGTGGGTCAGGCCCATACCGAGTTATCACACAGCTCGGTATATTCGACTTCGAGGAAAAGACTAAGAGACTAAGGTTGCTTTCATTGCATCCAGGTGTAAGTACAGACGAGGTCAGAGAAAATAGCGAGTTTGATATAATTATATCTGCTGATACCAAAACAAGCCCTGAACCCTCTGTTCAGCATTTGCAAATATTGCGTGAAGAAATAGATCCCGCAGGCGTTGTGTTAGCAAAGTAACAGGACTAGTTATCAAAAAATAATTTAAGCATCGGTTTGGGAATCATGAATTTTGATTTGAGCGAGGAACAGAATCTAACGCGCCAGGCCATCCGGTCTTTCGCCGAAAAGCAGATTGCCCCCGTCGCCCGAGAGCTAGACGAAAAGGAGGAGTTTTCTGTCGAGCTAACGCGCAAAATGGCAGAGTTAGGGCTGCTGGGGTGCTTTGTTCCAGAGAAATATGGCGGCTCCAATATGGGCTATATTTCATACGCAATTGCGGTTGAAGAACTGGCCAGGGTGGATGCTTCTCAGGCCGCTACTATTGCTGCCGGAAACTCTCTTGGAATCAGCCCCATCTACTATTTCGGTAACGAAAAGCAAAAGCAAGAATGGCTTCCCAGTCTCTGTTCGGGAGAACGTCTAGCTGCATTTGGTCTGACGGAGCCTGATGCTGGCTCCGACGCCGGAAGCTCTCGAACCACTGCAACACTTAAGGGAGACCGCTGGACTATCAACGGGCATAAGATTTTCATCACTAACTCGGCTTGCTCGTTAACCGGTGTTATTATTGTCCAGGCTGTCACTGGTAAGCATGAGGATGGCAAGCCAGAGATTAGTTGCCTTATCGTTCCCAGCGGCACACCTGGCTTAACAGCTAAAGAGATGAAAGACAAGATGATGTGGCGGGCATCTAACACGGGTGAACTCTTTTTCGATGATTGTGTAGTGCCCAAGGAAAACCTTCTGGGGAAAAGAGGGGACGGCTTTCACCAAATGCTTGCCACGCTGGACGGCGGACGTCTCAGCATCGCTGCCATGGGATTGGGTGGGTCTCAGGCGGCTTTCGAGTTGGCTTTACAATACGCCAATTCGCGCATCCAATTTGGACGGCCCATCAGTTCCTTTCAGATCAACGCTTTCAAGCTAGCCGACATGGCGTTAGAGATTGAACTGGCCAGGAATTTGCTCTACAAAGTCTGTTGGCTGCGAGAAAACGAACGTCCCATTACTAAAGAGGCGGCCATGGCAAAATTGTTCTGCTCCGAGGTTATGCGCCGCTGTGTCCATCACGCAGTGCAACTTCACGGAGGGTACGGGCTGATGAAGGATTATGAAGTTGAGAGATTATATCGGGATCAAAGAATTCTGGAGATCGGCGAGGGGACGTCAGAAATACTACGCATCGTGATTGCCCGTAACATCGGCGTGTCGGGAAGGGCAATCTAGAAAGAAGGGCACTATGAAAAAGGAGAAGGCAAAACGCAAGACTCCTGCCAGACTGAGTCCGGCTAAGGGTAAGGCGGCGAGACATGATGATTTTCTCACCGATTCGGCTCACCTCACCCGCATACAAGAGGTAGAAGGGGAAAAAGAATCTCTGAGCGATCGGATTCGCAGGGTTCGAGAAATGCGGGGGCTTACCGTTAGGGACCTCAGTAGCCGAACAGGGATCAATATAGCTGCCTTGGAACGTATAGAATCAGGCGAAATAATCCCGGCATTAGGGCAGTTAGTTAGGTTAGGCAGAGCGCTTGATATGAAGATGGGTTACTTCATATCGCCAGGAATTGACAAGCTCATGACCGTGGTGCGCAAGCATGAACGACGGCCAATATCTCGCTACGGAGAGACGAAGAGCATCGAGTGCGGCTACTTTTACGAATCCCTGGCCCCGGAAAAGGCTGACCGATTGATGGAGCCTTTTATTGTGACGCTAGTGCCAACAGACGTAGAAGAGTTCTCCACCCACGCCGGACAGGAGTTTATTTATGTCCTGGAGGGCGAAATGAAAGTGCAAGTTGGGGATCGCGTCGACTTTCTCAAGCCCGGGGATGCCGTCTATTACGACTCTGATCAACCTCACTTCGTTAGATGTGCCGGCACCACTGCAACGAAGATACTGGCCGTTCTTTATACGGGGTCAACATAGACTACAAGACGAGCGAGACCTGCCACTAACTCCCCCCCACACAAAGACACGAATACCATGAACAGGGTTTAATGCGCTTTCTTGAGCTTCTCAGGTGCACTCTAGCGGGAATTCCAGGGACACCACGCCTCCAAAATTAGGCCTACTACAAATTAGGTATTATGTCCCCAGAATGCCTCCACATTTTAGTATTGCACAAAATAGCGTCTTGTGACTCCTTAACTCTGTGACATGCCTTGAATACTGTACAAAAGACTGTTGACAATTCCCTCAATAATGGTACTATAGTGCAATAAGACTAATATAAAGCTGGTGGTCAAGTGGATGCGTCAGGGAGTTGCGGTAGTCCCGACTTCTGCTCAGTTCGTTTCAACAGTGTATCTACTGCTTCCCGACTCCAACAAGGATTTGATTCCTTCAAAATACACTCACTTGGCAAATGCAGTTAAGTTGGAATATGGAGACTACCTCTGGCAAGGAGATAGCATGGAACTTTCAAATAGAACCGTTCTTGTAACTGGGGGTACGAGCGGCATTGGGCTTGGCATCGCTGAAGCTTTTCAACGATACAAAAGCAAGGTCATTGTATGCGGACGCGACAAAAAGAAGCTATCAAGGGTTGAAAAACAATTCCCTGATATCACAGCACTATTTTGTGATCTTGGAGATGCCGGGCAGAGAAAAGCTCTGGCCATGGATGTACTCCGTCGCTTTCCCAGCCTGGACATTCTAGTAAATAATGCTGGTATACAAAGATATGTCGATCTGAAAAAAGGGGCCGACGAACTCAAATCTGGTGAAGACGAAATTGCAATTAATCTTGTTTCCCCGGTGGAACTAACCTCTTTATTCATCGGACACCTGATGCAAAGACCATCAGCAGCCATCATCAATGTAAGCTCAGGGCTTGGGTTTATGCCAATGCTCGATACGCCCATCTACAACGCGACAAAAGCTGCTATTCATACTTACTCTCTAGTACTGCGGCAGCAACTTAAAGACACATCAGTCAAGGTAATTGAGATTGTTCCACCAATGGTCGACACTGACTTGAACAAAGAAGGGCGCAATGCCGCCCATGTAAAATTTAGAGGGATTAGCGTATCAGAGTATATTCCAACCATCATCACTGGGCTTAAAAACGATGCGGAAATAATATTCTATGGTGAGGGAGAGAAAATCATGACTGAACCTCGCGGCGAATCGGAAAAACGCCTGCTCACACCACGCTGGTGAGCCGTCCTTGATCCAAACTATATTTCTTAATGGGAGACGTTCAACTAATCAAGTAGAGCAATAGTAAAGGTGCGGAGGAATATGAAAAACAACACCGCTGAAGATTTGAGCCCCATCAAACTTCCCAAACCAGTTTTTCCCCATTGCAGTACAGTCTTCGAAGCTCTGAAAATGAGAAGAACCTGTCGAGCGATCAGTGACAAAAAGATCCCACTGCAGATTTTGTCGGATATGCTCTGGGCTGCACAGGGAGTCAACCGTGTTCACGGCCCTTTTGGGGGCCCGGGCCGTACTGCTGGTTCAGCGAGCAATTCACAGGAGATCTCTGTCTATGTTGCGAAAGAAGAGGGAACATATTTATACGAGCCCGATTCTCACACGATGACTCCGGTTGCAGCTGGTGATAATCGCTCTCTGGCAATCGGGCCGGGACAAAGAACGTCTGGGGCAAACGCTCCTGTTCGATTTATCTACGTCGTGGATGTCGATAAGTTCAAGACAGCAGGATATCAGGAACCGGGACTCTATGATCCGGAGGTTCAGAAATCATATTACTTTGTTGACACTGGCCTGATTGCACAAAATGTCTATTTGGCAACATCTGTATTGGGACTGGTTTCGTGGTTTCACAACTGCAATAAGACTAAACTAGCCAAAATACTCCGGTTGAAGCCACATCAGCGAGCGCTTTTCGGACAGACAATCGGTTATGCTGACGAGTAAGCAAGCTCTGATTATTTCATTCTACGCCACTGCAATCAGTATTTATTACGGGTTGACGTTCATCCCGATGTTTGTTCAGTGGTAATAAATTTTAGCCTTGGTTAAGGGGTAATAATTCTGGCTGTTTTACTATACTGTTTCCGCGTTTGAGGAATCGGGTTATAGCCCCATCCAGAGCTTCCATCCGACCATCGGCATAAACCTTCAGGCAGCTTCCGGAAGGAATTCCATACCCTTGTGTATCCTCCTCCTTGAGCTTAAGAGCTGATTTCAACTCTTCCCAATCGTCCGCTTCGGCATGAGTATCACAAATGATCGGTGCTATTCCAAGGCAAGGGAAGAGTTCTGTGCTGGAATCATCGTCTGGGTCTCTCCATCGGACCCATTCTCTAGCTAGTATAATGCTTCCAGCAGAAACTCCAAAGAGAACCTTCCCCTGCTTGAAGAGGTCTATCAGGAATCCCGTCATGTTCTTTTCTTCCAGAACCCGCATACCCGCCTCCACATCCCCACCACTCATGAAAATGGCATCCGACGATTTCAAAACGGCCTGTGCTTTATTTAGATCGGCTTTTTGGGCAGCGATTACTACCCGTTTGATCCGGCAATCTCTGGCTTGCTTAATAATGGCGGATATCATTAAATAGAAAGGCCAGTTATCTCCACTCGCTACACCTACGTAGGCAATGGTCGGCTGGATTTTCCCCGTATCCTCTAGAATCGTCCTAATGATAGCCTTGAAGGATTTCTCGTCCCTCCCACCACCAATCAAATAGACTGGTTTTGGAACATTCATAGATGCAACTTTATTCGATCCTCCATTAGTGTTGTCAAGCCAAATATTTCTCCAATTCTATGAGAAAGAGAGCCCTAGATAATAGGTACTTTCCAGATCTCTCTGGAGCAATTGCCGCCTTGTAAGTAATTGATACTTTGGCTTCCTGTCCGTAAAGCATCTTCAGTATCCGGGTAGCATCTTCACTGAGCTTCTCTTTATCCAGTCGCTGGCTGACTAAATGCAGATCATAAACACTGGCACCACCTTGAACCAGTTCATATTCTTCGATGTCCTGCAATACACTAAGAGCATTGTCCAATTCATGCAGGGTCACCAGCCTTCCCCCGCAGGTTAACGTCAGGTTAGCTCTCCGGCCGTTCACTGAGGAAAGGATTAATCCCAAATCCCTTCCACAATCGCATTTTCCACTGGCTTCCAATTGAACGATATCTCCCGTATCGAAACGGAGAAGATAGCTCCAGTTGTTACCAAGAGGTGTAACTAAGATTCTTCCCAGAAGGGGACCGCCGTGCTCTTTTTGGAAAGGTTGAAAATCTACACGGCTGTATTTGCTATTCTGATGTAATTTCCCCTTTTCACATTGCATGAAAACGTATCCGGTCTCAGTGGTTCCGTAAGAGCTAACCATAGGGACATTGGGGAAAATCTGGCGGATTTGGCAAAAATAAAAGTGGGAAGTATATTCGTATGTAAAGACTATCACGCCAGGTTGAAAAACTATTTCATGTGTCTTGTTGATATAGCGGCACAGCCTTGCAAGATAAGATGGATTAGCCTCAAGCACTGCCGGTTGAAAAGTATTCAATTCCTGTATCATGCGTCCCATAATAGCAGGAGTCCAGGCCACGGGGTCAGTCTTTTCGTTGAGATACAGGAAGCGGGCCAAGCGTCGCCTTTCCATTGGTAAGTCAATTTCATCCGATATAATTCCCACGTTTATGGGATTGGACAGAATAGCTTCGTTGTGGCTGCCGGTAGCAATCTGAGACATGTAAGAATTAAGCTTCCATGATGCTGTTTCGGAAGCATCCCACCACCGCTGATTCCAGATATTGGTAATCTTATCATCTGTAGTGCCGCTGGTTTCCACGAGAGTTATTTCGCCATCTCTGATACCCTGGTCCAGATCACAATCATGTGGCAACATACCATACGGGAAGTTTTCGCGGATATCTTTCTTGGTCAGCGCCGGCAGCGCAGCAAAACGTGAGTCGATATCATAATTGCGGCCTGGATCTAAACGCTTCCATGTACGGTACGCGGCTACCTTTTCTAGCCCGATATCCAGCGTTCTTTTCGAAATATCGTAATACTCGGGACTATATTTCCAGTTGGGAGTAGTCGATAGTGATACGTTTTTTATGCCACCACCCCTGTTTTGTTCGTTTAATATTAGTCTACATGTCCTAATTTGATGATGTCAAAATCGGTTAAGAATGATGAATGGAATATAGTCCTTATTCTATACAACCTATTTTGTTTATGCTACCCTGAAACCACCAAGACTCTGGCGGTGCTCCAATAAAAGTAATAGTAGATAACACAGACCTTAGAATCCAGAGGCTACAATTAAGTAGCTATCCTACTAACGCCTATATTGTTATCTGCCCACAGACCGGCAAAAGTGCTTTAATCGACGCACCTGCCGGGGCGCGAACGATTGTCAGGAACCTGAGAGAAACTCAGTTGGAGTTGATACTTTTAACCCATAATCATATTTATCATACTCAGGGACTACGAGCTATCCGGAAAAGGCTGACGGCGAAATTGGCAATTCATGAAAGCGATAATCAGAATTGGTTGCCATTTCGTCCGGACGTGATTTTGAATGGTAAAGATATCCTGACTATCGGCAAAGTCAAAATTGAAGCTATATATACTCCTGGTCATACGCCCGGCAGTATGTGCTTCAGAATAGGGAAATATCTGATGGTCGGAGATACCTTACTTCCTGATGGACCCGGGAAGACGACAGATCCAGAAGCCTTTCAATTGATAATCGAGTCTATCACTGAGAAGATCTTTATCTTACCGGATGACATTAAGATATATCCCGGGCATGGTAGGCCAACAAATCTTAAAAAGGCGAAGAAGGAATACAATATTTTCGCTTCCCACCAACACTCTCCTAGTCTCTGCGGGGACGTGCGGTGGGTGACATCGTGATTTGTGATTTGCTTCTTGTGTGTTGATCTGTTGCCTTCTGACAAATAACAGAGCGTATTAAAGTAGAAAGTTATCCAACAACATGGCGTTTCGTGACTCCTTAACTCCCCTGATCAGGGTGTCGCAGATTCGAATCTTGTACGGCCTAATCTCTGTTTCCCTGGTCAATAAAGTCATACCAAACCCTGGTCAGGCTGACCAGTCCTGTTTCCAGGACATTGACTAAGGTGTTACAATATTCTTAATGAAGGGCTATACATTGAGAGAGGCCGCCCAGGCTTTAGGGGTCTCCATAGTTACCATCCGCCGGTATATCAAGTCGGGCAAGATCAAGGCCAGGCTAGTCCCTTCCAAGTTCGGGGAATCATACATTATCGACGACCTACCTACTATCACTAAGCCATCATCAGATGACACCCAGACAGTCCAACCCCTTATCAATAGAATAGAACAACTATCTCAGGAAGTCGGTTATTGGAAAGCTAAAGCAGAAATGCTTCAGGAACGATTATTGCTTCTGGAAGCCCCTAAGCAAACCCCTAAGCAAAAATGGTGGCAAAGGCTATTCAAACCGTGGCGGTGAATAGACAAGGCTGCCCTAATCACCAGTTAAATCGCCAGAATTTGCTAACGAACTTTTCACCATCATAAGAACCAAGAGTGACCTAGCGGTACAAATCGAAGCTAAATCGCCAATAGAAAGATATCAGGAGTTACTCTTTTTCACACTAAATTCAAACTCGCAATCCTTTTTCTTGGTTTTAGTACCAATGGACTGAAAAATACCGGTATATCTCTTTTGTTATTCCCAATAAATCGTTTAAGTGCTTCTACTCTCCCACTCAAATACGCTATTTCAACCAATGCATCACCGAGTTTATTGCTTGTTGCCTTCTTTTCATGTCTTGTTATAGTCCTCCTGAATTCATCAACTCGCTTTTCATAGTCATTCAATTCTTCATTAAAATCTTTTATCGATCTGCCCGTCATACTACTTGCCACGATGTGCTCAAGTGAATGTATAAGGCCGTCTTGATACATAGATGATGCAAATCCAGCAGCCATTTCCTGCTTTTCAGACGTCTTCATATGTATATCAGCTACTCTACTTAACTGTTTTTCGAAAAAACTAATCAATTCCTTTGAAGGAATCAACTTATCTTTTTCCAGACGCTTAACAAGCTCCGATGCAAATACTATCCCACTTATTTTCAAAACTCTTACGCCGCGTTTTTCCCACTCCATTACTGACTCCGCTGTTGGCTTTGGGTCAATAGCATATGCCCCTCTTCTAAAGAGCCCTAGATTATTAATGACCTCGTCATAAATCAACTTAAAATCGGGGTCTTGAACGCTATATCCTATAAAAATAAAGGTTTTCGTGGCCATTAAGTCACGTAACTTCGTAAAAATCGCTCCACGTGACCTATCTTTCATACAGACATGATAATCTTCCAATGTGGCCACTATGGTCTGTGGTCTAGTTACACAACCATGAATCTTTAGCACTTGACGTTTATTTTCGTCCCAGAACGGAATATCTCTGTCTTCTACCATTGGCACAAGCACATTAAGCGTACGCTCGCAAAATGGGTCCCAATTGGTGGTTACAATAGTTCTCAGAAATGGTATTCTAGTTATTTCTCTAAAAAAAGCAGTGGCAACCCTGTTAGGTTCCCCTTCAGCACTAAAGACTTCAATCCATTCAATTATTTCCCTAATAAGCTTATTCTTTTTGCCACCATCCAATTTTTGACAATAATACTGCATTATTTCAGGAAATGATTGATCCTTCGCTCTCTTGGGATATTTACACTTTTCCTTCATCCGTTCTAGAAAAGTGTGCCTGTAATAATGCTCAGTGGTTATACCTCCACCAGTGAATAATACGCAGTTAGAAGATCTCACTTCCTCAATTACTTCTTCTGGTAACTCGCTTTTTCTCATAGGAATTCCTCAGACATATTATATATTCCTTGGCAACTTCCACCAAGAATGTCTTATTATTAACATCTTTGCTAACGAATTTTTCACCACCATAAAAAAATAAAAGTTACTTAGCAGGATAAATCACGGCTAACCAGCCTCTTTTTGTGAAGGAAATAGCGCTAGATTTTCCGATAGAACGGGCATAATGTTAAAATTATTATATGCCAGCGAATTTACCACCACAGTATTTCGAGGCTGAGAAGAGATACAGGTCAGCCCGAGAGCCAGAGGAAAAGATTGCGGCTCTGGAAGAAATGCTGGCCATTATGCCCCACCATAAAGGCACCGATAAGCTTCATGCTGTGCTAAGGCAGAAGATTGCCAAGTTCTCTCAAGAGGCAGAAAAAAAGTACGCCACAGCCCGGAGAGCAGGCTTCTATATTAATCGGGAGGGCGCCGGACAGGTAATGTTGGTCGGGCCAGCCAATACCGGAAAATCACAGCTACTGGCAGCGGTAACCGAAGCCATCCCTGAGATAGCCGAATATCCCTTCACGACCAAAACGCCTATGCCGGGTATGATGAAGTTCGAAGATATCCAGATACAACTGGTGGACACGCCGCCCGTCGGATACAAAGAGGTGAGAGTGCTGCTATCAAACGTCCTGAGAAGCGCTGACCTCATTACTATTGTAGTAGATTTATCCCTGGAGCCCGTAAGCCAGGTAGAGACAGCCCTGCAAGGGCTAAGAGAAGCCAGAATAGAGCCCTTAACAAATGATGAGACAGAAGTAACTCCAGGAAGTTACTCCAGGAAGATGTTGATCGTGGGAAACAAGAATGATATGGCAGGTTCCAACGAGAATTGGGAGCGCTTGCGTTCGCAATATGCCAAGCTGTTTCCCCTGGTTTCCATCTCAGCCAGGGAAGGTCGCGGCCTGGAGGAGTTCAAAAGAGCAATTTACCAAGCCTTGAATATAATCCGGGTTTATACCAAGACCCCTGGCAGCAAGGCCGACCTGAGTGACCCTATGGTACTGGACAAGGGCAGCACACTGGAAGAAGCTGCGGAGAGCCTCCATAAAGACTTCTATCAAAATTTGAAGTATGCTGTCGTTTGGGGCTCAGGAAAGTATGATGGACAGAGGGTCAGCAAGGGACATGTCCTTCAAGACGGCGACATAGTTGAGTTCCATATCTAGACAAACCCAAAAAGTGGCAAGAACCCCTGAGCGGAGTGAGAACACTGCTGGCTCTTATATAGTCTGGCTTAAACTCACGCCAGAACCTTTTTCGGGACTTTCCTGAGGACAGCTTCGGCGTCCTTGACGATATTCTGCACTAAATCATTGACCTTGGGCATATCTTTGATCCGTTGAGCCGCTTCACCGGCAGCCATCATCGCCTTTTCTTTGTTCCCTTCATAGACAGCTTTGATGGACTCGATCTCAAAATTAGTCAACATATCGGCCGTGGAGTAATCCTCTGGGACTCCCAGAAAAACACCGGGGGATTTCTGGAGGGTGTTTTTAGCATGCTCGCTACTGCGCGGTGTCTTCATCCACCGTGCTGGTCCGACAAAGCCGCGCGCGACGAGTGTACCTCTATCTTCACAAGCTACAACACCTTCTTTCCATATCTGAGGGAAATCGCTTTCCTGCGTTGCCAGAAAGCGCGTCCCTATCTGGGCTCCGTCGGCCCCTAAAATCAGTGCTGCTGCTAGTGTCCGGCCATCGCAAAAGCCACCGGCGCCGGCGACCAAGGTATTATCGTCTGAGACTGCATCTACAACAGCCGGGAGTAGAACCATTGAGTGAACAGGTTCCCATGAGATATGGAAACCTCCCTCATGACCAGAAGCTACTATCACGTCAACACCGGCTTTCTTGCAGCGCAGAGCAGCTCGCACCGAGGGTACAACGTGAATCCAGGTGAATCCAGCGCCTTTTATTTTTTCTGCCCACCCTACGGGGTCGCCAGCGGACGTAAAGATTACTTTGAAATGGTCTTTCATATCGTGGTTCTCCTGACAGACCCTGATAGCTGTATCAATCAGCACGCGCGAATACTGGATAACTTCTGCGGAGACCATCACATTGATGCCGAAAATGCCGCCTTTATCCTTAACCAGCCTGTTTGTGCGCTTCAGTACTTTTTCCAGGGCTGTAGCCATATCATCCTCAACTTTAGCCTCGCCGGTTTCCACAAAGGCTTTGTAGATCCAGGGTTGTCTTTCCTTTTCAAAAAGGCCACTAGTGGAAAGCAATCCCAGGACGCCTGCGCTCGCTGTAGCGACACAAAGGTTGTTGTTGCTGAAGGGACCCATCCCTGCCTGTATAATGGGATATTTGATTCCCAGCCGGTCACACAATCTTGATTTAATCATAGCTTCACCTCTCTATTTTTTGATATGGTATTGCCGCGGGTCAAAATAAGGGCATTTAATCAGGGGAGAAACTCATCCGCTAGACTTTATCTTTCTCAGAATTCCTCTCCGTCCTGCATTATAGCGTAAATTTCTTAATTTAAGAAGATTATTTGCTCCCTTTCCTCATCTCTTAAACCTACGGCTGATAACTACATCAATATTTTCCTCCATACACCGAGGACAATTTGAGTAATGGCTAGCTTCAGCCCAGATGGTGGATTCATGGCAGGCTATTGACTTTCTAGCACTTCATCTCTAGAATCGTAATAGAGATTATAGCCTCAAATTCAACAAAGGAGGTACAGGACTATCATGAAAGTAAGTGGTTTAGCGATGGGGATAGCAGTGATTATTGTCGGAATATTGGTCCTAGCTGTCCCCGACCTGCTAAGATGGATCCTGGGCATTGGCCTTATCGTGGTTGGTTTACTAGCCATCCTGAGAAAATAATGTTACTCATATAGCCATTGCTGGACTTGACCCATTTATTTCCGATAGTTGCAATTTTTTCAGCGCCTTATTATACTTAAATCAGTGGTTATCAGTGTAGGTTACCGCGTCTCTGTGAAAGCTCTTCAGGGCCTATTCGCGAACGTTGGATGACCGAGACTCGAGCCAAGTATTAAAAGAAAGGAGGTCATCCAATGGGATTTGCGGACAAAACGCTACAATGTGCTGACTGTGGCGCCAAATTCACCTTTACCGCTCAGGAACAAGAGTTCTATGCCGGTAGAGGATATACCAATGAGCCCAAGCGTTGCCCTGCTTGCCGTGAGGCAAAGAGAGCCCAGTTCGATGGCACCAGAGGTCCCAGAGCCAGCCGCCAGATGCATACTGCGGTATGCGTTGAGTGTGGCAAAGAATGTGAAGTGCCCTTCGAACCTCGAGAGGGCCGCCCAGTATATTGTAGTGACTGCTACAGCAAGATTAAGTCAAGCGGCCAGAAATAATTCACTGTAGCTAGATTCAAAGGGGGCTGGAACCAAACCCAGCCCCCAAAGGTTTAGAAGCAGAAGAATTCAGTATGCTTTAAAAAGTCTGGCTGCACGAAGAGTAAGGCTATAAAAATTGAAAGGGGGGTTAATATTGTGAATATATATGTAGGCAATTTATCTCGCGAGGTTACCGAAGACGAATTGCGCAAGGCATTTGAGGCTTTTGGGCAAGTCACAACGGCAAGCATCATCAAGGATAGATACAGCGGCGAATCTAGAGGTTTTGGGTTTATTGAGATGGCAACGAAAACTGAAGCCCAGGCTGCCATCACCGGGCTTAATGGAACATCATTGAAAGAGCGGACTCTCAGTGTTAGTGAGGCACGCCCTCGCACCGAAGGTGGCAGAGGTGGTGGGTATGGTGGTAGAGGTGGTGGGTCTGGTGGTGGGTATGGTGGTAGAGGTGGTGGGTCTGGTGGTAGAGGTGGTGGGCGCAGATACTAAGATACCAGTATCTTACGAATTGAGACCTTGATAATAGTGACTTGAAGTTCCCGGCTGAGGAAGGGAAGTTTGCTTTTCCCTTGCATCTCAAAGTGAGCTTTTGTGTCACTTTATCAAGGTCCTCCGTTTCTTGATACTGTTCAATAACATGGTTTTTTGAACTTTTTCGCGTGCTCCAGCCTCTGCGCCAGGATATCTCTATTAGCGCTAACGGCATTTACCACCTTTTTGGGAAAATACCTCCCATGAGTATGTCGAGAACGTCCTCGTCTTAGCTTCGAATGGTATAATTGGACGGCAGGATATTGGCTTGAGAAAGCAATAGATAAACTGTCGCAACGTGCAGAAAAGGAGGCATACCTTGGATTGGAGAGAACTGCTAGGATTCATCGCTGGAGCTTTGACCACAGTGGGATTTGTCCCACAAGTATGGCGTCTGTTCAAGCTCAGAAGTGCGCATGAGATAAGCCTGCCATTCACCGTCTTTTTCCTTTTGGGTATAGCTTTTTGGCTGTCCTACGGGATTTTATTGGATCAACCACCAATAATTATATGGAATGCCGTAACGTTTGGTTTAGGATGTGCCATGTTATATGCGAAGCTAAAGTATGGCAAATAGTTCCAGTAAGTATTCGATTTCTGGATAAGATATTGCCTTCGATGAAAAAGAGTAATTGTATCTAGAAAAGGAGGCGCTATTATGAAGATAGCTGTTATCGGTGCAGGAGCTGTTGGCAGTGTAATTGGCGGTCTTCTATCTAAGGCCGGAGAAGATGTCACTCTAATAGGTCGGAAACCTCATGTTGAGGCAATAAACCAGAACGGGTTAGTCCTTGAGGGACCATCTGGGAAAACGGTAATCTGGGTTAAAGCTGCAGAAAATCTTGATTTCAAACCGGATTTACTACTGCTGACTGTGAAGACCCAGGATGTCGAGACTTCAGTGAGGGAAATACAACCATATCTGTCTGGCGCTCTTGTGGTTACTATGCAAAACGGGGTTCGGAGCGATGACTTGGTAGCCGGGGTTTTGGGAAAAGAGAACATCATCAGCACCGTTGTGTTTTCTAATAGTTCATTCCTTGAACCAGGCAAGGTAGTATTTTCTCCTACAAGTCGCAAACCAGCCCTTCTGATAGGGGAACCCTTTGGCGCCAATGGAAACCGATTGCGAAGTCTTTCAGCTTTGCTCAATAAAGCGTTATCTACGGATGTGAGTGAGGATATTCGAGGAGCGCACTGGACCAAGTTACTCTGGAATGTGAATACTGCTGTGCCGGCAGTAACTGGTTTACCAATGCAGGAAGGTAATCAATATCCTCAAATTAGAGAACTGAACATCAACCTGATGAAAGAGGGTTTAAAGGTCACCAAAATAGCTGGAATCAAAACAGCGCCCATACCTGGCTGGGAGCTCTCCATAATGGAAAAAATGGTTAACATGCCACTGGCAGAGGCCTCATTGATAATGAAGAATAACGTCGAGTCTTTAGGTAAGCGACCTGTTCTAGGTTCAATCCTGATGAGCATAAACAGAGGGAAAAACACGGAAATTGACTATTTGAATGGGGAAATCGTGAACTTGGGAAAGAAAATGGGTATTCCAACCCCGGTTAATTCTTTGATAGTTGAATTGGTTCATCAAGTGGAGACTACTGGGAAGTTCCTGACTGTAGATGAGCTTACTCAAAGATTGAGTTAGCACATTACACTTAAAAATTTATACAAGTAATTTGATTACCAGCTATGAAACTGAAATAATGGTCATCACTTCGTCGTTGCCAGAAGCTAATCCTGATGATGCAGTTATTTGTGATTAAGTTCACCTCCATACGCTAGTTGGAGACGCAGTTGTTGAGAATTCTCGTTCTTGACGCGATGGGAGTAATATACTCCGTCGGAAATGACGACAGAGAGTTACTTTGTCCGTTTGTAGAGGAGAAAGGTGGGACTAAGGACGTGTCCAGGATTGAAATGCTCTATCAGTCAACAAGTCTTGGGAACATGTCATCTGCCGAGTTCTGGAAAGCGGTGGGACTCGACCCTGGACTCGAAGATGAATACCTTCAACGGTACGAACTAACTGATGGTCTCACCGATTTCCTAGAAGCCGTCAATTCGCAAGGTTATGAGGTGTGGTGTTTATCGAATGACATATCGGAGTGGTCGAAGAAACTGCGGGCTCGCTTCGGATTGGACAACTATATCCGCGGCTTCGTCATAAGTGGCGACGTTGGCGTCAGGAAACCAGAGCAGGCTATTTTTGATCACCTCATTGGTCGATTGACAGTAAACCCTCGTGATGCCGTATTTGTGGACGACCAGCGAAGAAACCTTGATGTAGCGGCGGCGTTGGGATTTAGTACGATTCTCTTCGCACCAGCCGGTCATGATTTGACCGATGAGAAGCACATCGTGGCAACAAGTTTTGCTGATGTCCTGAACTGGCTGTGCAGCAGGTAACGTGACTGCCGCATTAATACGAGCATTGTCTATGCCCGAGATTGCTCCTTCTTTTTGCTCCGCTCGTCAGTTCACTTCCCTGGCAAAGAGGCCTGCACTGATTTTCCCTGTCTTATCTCGGCATAGGGTAACTATCTCAGGCATGATTTCAATGAAAAAATCTCTCTTTGCCCCCAACTGCGACCAGGGGAGCTATCGCTATCCAGAGCGTAATGTTTATCAGCATGGCGGTAACGTAGTTAATATCCACACTGATGCCCAGCCTCGTAGCAATGACATTCGAGAGAAGCATGAGGAATAACGAACTCAAGAAGAAACCCGGTATCGCCCCCAATATTCTGAAATAACCCATTTTAGCCCTCCTCTATTTTATTCTTGTAGCACTGACTCGATTTCTTGATAAGCCCGGGAAAGAATCTGGCGAATTTGCTCTGCCTTATCGGCATCCAGGCTACGAAAGCCGCTACCGAGCAAATCTTCGAGTGCATGATACTCCCTCATTACCATGATCATCCTGCCAATATTCCCAAAATTCCACTTATGTTTCATCTGACTTCTCACACCGTCGGCGATATTACTTTGATTCGCCAGAAACTTAAGACCTTCTTCCGTAATCGAGTAAACCTTTTTGCCTTCCTGCTCGTTGGAACTGGCATATCCCATTTCCTCTAGCATTTGGAGAGTAGGGTAGATAACTCCGGGGCTCGGCTTGTAAAAACCGTAGGACTGCTCCTCAAGCTCCCGGATGATGTCGTAACCGTGTCTTGGCTTATCTTTCAGAAGGTTTAATATTACGTATTTGAGGTCACCTTTGTGAAAGGCAGCCCATCTCCGTGAACTTCGAAAAAATCGCTCTTCGTGAAATATCCGATCTCTAAACATCTAAACCTCCTTTCCGCCAGTTTAATTAACTGGATTTAAATAATATCTAGATATATCTAGATATTATTATACACCCTATCCCTTTTTTGTCAAGAGGGCGTTCAAACGAGGAGGCGACATACATTAAAGAAAAATTTGTAACCCAATTACATATGGTGGGCCCTGGAAGACAGTTCCCGAACTTTTGTTCGAGAAGAAACAATTGATTCCGGCTTTGCAGCAGTTACTCGTCTACTACCGTAATTGCCGTTAGAAGAGTGAGCTTGTTCCAGCCGACACGCAAAGAAGAATTTACCTCCAACCTCATCGAATTCCTTTTGGGGTCGCCTCTTTTCTGCCCGGGTGTAGCGTCACACCAACAATCAGATTTGACAGTAGATACGCCAACATTACATAAGGCCACATATAGCCCGCAAATATGTTCCAACCAACTAGAATTTCTTCAACTGATCGCCTAAGGATAAAGCTACCACCCCATTCGAATATTTCCTCGAGACCTAGCCATACCAATCCAATTAGGATTAAGTCTTTAACACTGTATTCCTTAACTTCTCTCAGCAAGAAGTATGCCAAGATGAATATGTAGACGATTCGGGTAGACATGCCAATTTGATGGGCGACCAGAGCGCCCCACCGTGGTTCGTAAACAAGATTCATGAGTACAAAAAAATTGAAACCAGAAATCAAGGTTTCTATAAGCCAAACACGAATACCTATTTTCAATAAACGAGTGTTCATCGCATTTCTTAAACAGAATATAGCACCAGCATCGTCTGATCATCAATGGATGCCATAAGGAAATAGTTCCCGAGCTTCTGTTTGAGAAGAAAGAGCTAATTCCGCCATTACAGCAATTATTGATCTCTTGTCCCCAACCAGAGCATCACATATAATTCATATGGTTCAATAGATGCATTGTAGGAGCTAATATGGAAAGAAAAATCAGGCACATGGGTATGGACATTACAGAAAAAGAGCACAAAAAGTGGCATAGAGAGCATCCAGAGATAACCCAAGAGCAACATAAACCTTAATGAAAGAAATGGGTGTCAGTGAAGAAGAGGATAAAGAATGGCACAAAACTTATGAGATGCCGCGAATTTCAAATCAAGCCAGGCGAAAAACAGTCAACCCATTTGCCATTGGTGGAGGGTTTCTTGATTACTGCGTCAAACAAGGATGGGTGATTCGAGAAGGCAAAGGAAGGAATGCTACTTATTTCGCTACTAAGGAAGGCGCAGAAGAGCTTAAGAAATTTGGTATTGAAATCTAGGAAGTTACGAACATTGACGGGTAACATGGTTACCTAGCCACAGATAGAAATTTTACTTCATTAAGCTCAAGAGTCAACTAATCTGAAGCTAACTTCAGGTAATATCATTACCTATGGTGGGCGGTAGAGGACTTGAACCTCTGCCCTCCTGTGTGTAAGACAGGCGCTCTCACCACTGAGCTAACCGCCCATGGCACGCCTGGCGGGATTTGAACCCGCGACCCCAGCCTCCGCAGGGCTGTGCTCTATCCAGCTGAGCTACAGGCGTATCTACATCCCACCCACATGGTGCCGAAGGAGGGATTTGAACCCTCACGTCCTTAAGGACACTACGCCCTGAACGTAGCGCGTCTGCCATTCCGCCACTTCGGCATCTATTCTTTTGTCTCAAATTCTTTCTTGGACAGGGAGACAAAAATAACTGCCAGTATCCCCAAAATGTGTGATGGAAGGGCACAAATAGCCCCGGCTAAGGACAGGCCAAACATTTTCCTTCTTAGTGCCGAGACGCCACCTACTATAGCTAGTATACCCAGCACCAGAAGAAGTCCTCCTATAACAATCAAACAGATTGGGACAATATGCATGCCGCAGGCACCTTCAAAGCGTGGAAGGAATTGAAGAAGCGATAGTCTGAGCAGTATTCTGGTGCTCATTAAAACCACTATTATCACTCCACCAATTATCTCAAATGCCCCTCCTATTATGCTTAAGATTCCGCCAGCGGTAAGCAACCCGCTTCTCTTATTACCATTAGATGCCATTTCCTTCCCTCCTTATTCTATGGTGGGCAGTACAGGATTTGAACCTGTGACCTTCGGTATGTGAAACCGACGCTCTAACCACTGAGCCAACTGCCCATACCTTTATACTATCATTTACTAAGACATATTAACTTTACCATACACGCAAGAAGCATCGCAATTCTTTGTCCTCTCTCAATGGCTTGCCACAAGCTACCTATCATCGGATCCTCACTTCGCAACAAAATGCCTTCAAAGGCACTTCAGAGCCCCTACAAGCCTTATTAATCACTTTGTCTATCTTTCTCTCTTCGTCCTTTTTGAAAACCCCGTTTTTCCATTTCTAAATACTTTATCGCAAGACTGCCAATTGTTACTGTTGAGCCGTCCTCTCCAATGGCGTCAGTGAGAGTGCAATTTTGGTGCCAGATAGACAAGAACAACTGCCAGCAAGGCTATTATAATGCCGCTTAGAAAGGCTAAATAATAACTTTTAGTGGTGTCATATATCCATCCGCCATAGACTGGACCCATCATGTTACCCAACGTCGTCACCATTTCCAAAGCTCCATAGACAGCGCCGAAATGCCTTCTACCGAAGTAATCAGCAGCGAGCCCCGGCAACATTGTCGTCAGACCACCTACACCAACGCCTAGAAGAGCAGAATAGCCATACAGCATAGCCAAGTTGGTAGTTTTCAGAAGAACGACAAAAGCTACCGCGTGCAGGCCGGCTACCACCATCATTACATATCTCTTGTCTATAATGTCGCCAAGCTTGCCAAATCCAATACGGGCGGGAATGCTGAAGACACAAAGTACACTAACGGCCCCGGCGGCTGCTACTCTGTCTATGCTCATGTCCACAGCAAACGCTACTTGATGAGTCAGTCCTATCATATAGACCAAGTACAACAGCATTGCGCTAAGGGATATCAACCAGAATGACTTTTGTTTTAACGCCTGCTCGATGGTAGCACCTCCCTCCTCAAATCCTTTCTGTTGTGCTCGCCCAGGCGCGACCTTTCGCTCCTGCGATGTCCGCATGATAATAGTGCTTACGGGAATGCCCACCAATATCACTATCCCAGCCATGCAGACACAAGCAGTCTGCCAACCATATCTGGAGATGAGCCATTCCGCAAGCAATGGCATAACTATCCCACCTGCTCCAATGCCGGTTGCAGTTATACCAAAAGCTGTGCTTTTGCCGCGGTCAAACCAGCTCCCCACAGCCGTCATATTAGCAACTGTACTTATGCCCGCTATACCTAGTGAAAAAACGAGGCCATAATAGAGGTAGAATTGCCAGGGCTCAGTAACAGTTCTGAGCAGGAGGAAGCCGAGTCCAGCTATAATAGTCCCACACACCATTACTGGTCGCAAGCCAACCTTGTGAATCAACCCCCCAACAAATACACCCATCGCACCAGAGACAAAAGTCCCTATTGTCTGCGCAAGGGCTACCTGTGTCCGTGCCCATCCCATCTCTCTCACCATTACTTCAAAGAACACAGGAAAGGCATAAAACTGTATCCCTATTGCGCAGAACAATAGAAGAAATGCCCCGCCTACCACCCACCAGCCATAATATATTTTCTTCATACACCTACATGTTGGACATGCGAACCTGAAGAAGATTGATAAGGAGTGATAAGGCGTTACCTGGGTCGCTCCAAATCGGCACGCTGAAGGAGCTTCATCTTTTCTTTAACCTCTCTGATAGTCTCTTTAGCTATGGCTTCAGCTCGATCAGCTCCACCAGCAAGAACTTGATTGACGTAGCCAGGCTTGGAGGCTAAACTAGCCCGCCTTTCTCGGAAAGGCTTCAGATTCGAATTGATGCTCTCAGCCAGTATCTTTTTGCAGTCTACACAACCGATGCGAGCGCTACGACACTCCGAAGCAATTTCCTCTACTCGGGCCTGGGTGAAATAATTGTGGAGTCGGAACACATTACATATTTCAGGATGCCCGGGGTCAGAGCGGTACTTCCGCGCCGGGTCTGTAACGGCTGTCATAACTCGCTTCGAGATTTCCTGGGGGGAAGCAGATATTTCAATATGGTTATTATAGCTTTTGCTCATCTTCTGCACCCCATCCAGGCCCAAAACTGAGGGAAAATTAGTAAGCTTCGCCTGTGGCTCAGGAAATACAACCCCGAAAAGGGAGTTAAACCGACGCACTATCTCACGAGCCAATTCCAGATGAGGAAGCTGGTCCTCGCCCACAGGAACAACCTCTCCCTTATAAAGGGCAATATCGGCAGTCATGAGAACAGGGTAACCCACCAGCCCATAATTGACGTTATCCGGCTGCATCTTAACCTTCTCCTTAAATGTCGGAACGCGTAATAACCAGCTTAAAGGAGTCACCATGCTGAACAAAGTATGGAGCTCCACTACCTGAGGAACATGAGACTGAACGAAGATGATGCTCTTCTGCGGGTCAATGCCGGCCGCCAGCCAGTCAAGCACCATTTCATAAATATCTTCCCGAAGGGATTCTGTGCTTTCCAGAGTGGTAAGAGCATGAATATCCACTACGCAGTAGACGCAATCGTATTCATCCTGAATGGCAACGTAATTCTGCACCGCTCCCAGGTAGTTACCAATATGTTGTCGGCCTGTGGGGCGCGCGCCAGAGAAAACGCGTTTTCTCATTTATTTGTGGCAAAGTTTAGCATATAGAAGAAACAGGTAACAAGGCTATAGAGAGGTACTTAGTAGCCCGCATTGGAAACATGACGACGCAAAAATTCAGCCTTCGATGAATTCTCTGATATAGGAGTTGACCAGTCCCGGCTTTTCATGAATGACCCAGTGCGAGCCATCGGGAATGCGCTTGATGGTCAGATTTGGTACATACTTTTCCAGACCTTCCAGATTTCCTGTAAGCAGCCATTTGTCTTTCTCCCCCCAGATGACCAGCGTCGGCACTGCGACCGCGAACAATGAAGGGTCTGCGGACAAGCTATCGTCGCTCTCACCTGTAAAAGAGCCGAGATGGGCGGCTCGATAATAGTTTAAGCCACCGGTAAGCGCTCCAGGCTGCGACCAAGCTTCAATATATGCTTTCCTGTCTTCTTCTGTGAAATAGCCCTGTTTTAGCCCATCCTCCAGCAGGTTGCTAGCAGGCAAAGCATAGTTGTTTCTGGACAGTATCTCTTCAGCCTTGGGAGTACGATATACGAGAATGTACTGGCTGGCTTTCTGTTGCGCCGGATTATCACGGAGCTCGCGCATAAAGACAACAGGATGTACGGCATTTATTATTATGAGCTTCTCTAGATATTCAGGATGACGTATTGCGAACGGCCAAGCCACTCCACCACCCCAGTCATGAGCCACGAGGATGAACTTCTTATACCCAAGGTGCTCGACAAGAGCACGAATATCATTGATAAGATATTTCATCCGGTATTGCTCGACTTCGACAGGTTTCGATGATAAGTTGTAGCCACGCATGTCTGGAGCTACAGCCTGGTAATTTCGTCCGAATTCAGCAAGTTGATTCTTCCATTCATACCAGAATTCAGGAAAACCGTGGAGGAACATTATCAATTTCCCCTTGCCCGCTGTTACATAGTGGAGGCGTATGTTATTGACATCAGCGTATTTATGTTCGAACATATTTTTTCTTAGCGGCATGGTATCCTCCTTAATCCCGCATTATACTCAAATTGATATCACAGTGAATTCAGATCCATTATCAGAGAGAATGTGCTCTGTTACCCCCCTTGCCAGCACCCCTGGATAAAGATAGAACTTCCCCAAAGGAAGTCCTATATACTGACAGAATTGGTAGCGCATACCGGATTTGAACCGGTGATCTCCTCCTTGAGAGGGAGGTGTCCTAGGCCTCTAGACGAATGCGCCACATTGGCTGGGGATCCAGGATTCGAACCTGGCCTCACGGGTCCAGAGCCCGCTGTCCTACCGCTAGACTAATCCCCAGTATGTTCATATTATAGCTGTTACCCTTGTCTGGAGCAACAGCACGATGCCTGAGAGTGTCTAGTTACGAAACTGTCAGAGTTGGGGTTAAAGAAAATCCCCGCAAACAGCTACACGCTGCCAATCGATAAGTTGGAGCACAGTTAGCGCTTGGTATATTGTGGTGCCTTGCGAGCTCGCTTGAGCCCGTATTTTTTACGTTCTTTGATTCTAGGATCCCGAGTAAGCAAGCCTTCTTTACGTAACATGGGCTTAAATAGTTCGTTTTCTTTAACAAGAGCTCGAGCAATCCCATGGCGAATGGCTCCAGCCTGACCGCTGAGACCACCGCCATTCACTTTCACCATGACACGAAATTTGCCCATAGTATTGGTAGCCTGCAAAGGATGTTCAATCGTACGGCGATGCTCAATGCGAGGGAAAGCTTCTTGATAGGGCTTATCATTAACAATTATCTCCCCCTTGCCAGGGGAAAGCTTGGCCTGGGCTATAGCACACTTGCGTTTACCCGTTCCCCAAACGTAACTTTCCTCGCTCATAAGTCATCACCTTTCCTTTGATAATATTTCGCTTTCTTTGTTCTTGGTCGTTTTGCGCCCTTCGCTCCTCTCAGGGTGACGAAGAGGATTCTGAGCTTGGTGAGGATGCTCGTCTCCAGGATAAACTTTCAGTTTCTTAATCATGGCTCTGCCTAAACGATTATGAGGCAACATCCCTTTAACTGCAAGTTCAATCACACGGCTAGGGTCTTTACTAAATACTTCCTTAAAGCTGGGGCTCTTTAAGCCGCCGGGGTACCCCGAGTATCTATAATAAATCTTTTGTTCGGCTTTCTTTCCAGTGACCTTTACTTTGGCAGCATTAACTACTACAACATAATCTCCGGTATCAATATAAGGAGCATAAAGCGGCTTATGCTTGCCCATAAGTAAACCAGCTGCCTCTGTCGCTACTCTTCCCAGAGTTTTATCCGCGGCATCAATCACCCACCACTGCCGCTCGATATCTTTAGCTTTAGTACTGTAAGTTTTCATTTCCTTTGATACATTCAGGACAGGTCTAGCTTCCCAAAGGCTTAGGATAATTGACCTTCTTAAGGCATAAGCCACACGCAGGGGATAAGGGACCGGCTAAACCCAAACTCCTGGCCTCCATTATATCACGAAAATCTGTGATGCCTATCTTACCTAAACCCAGCCTGATTAAAAGACCTACAGTGCTCCGTACCTGATGAGGCAAAAAAGAGTTAGCCACGATACGGAAAACGGTAAAATCTCCTTTTTTCTCGACTCCCGCTTCATAAACATTACGCAGCGTGCTCTTATTGCCCTCCAGAGAACTGGCAAAGGAGACAAAGTCATGCTCACCCTGGATAAGCTGGCAGGCTTCATTCATCGCCTGTATGTCTAGTATTTTGGGCAGAAACAAAGCAAACCTACGACTCAACGGCGAGCGAGTATTGCTATTTAAAATATAATAACGATATTCTCGGCTCAGGGCATCGCGTCGAACA
>CAVYNS010000004.1:0-41529 GCA_963769975.1 uncultured Chloroflexia bacterium
TAAAGGCAAAATTTTAGCCCTGGATTTTTCCACGCAGATGTTATGTCAAGCGCAAGTCAAAGACTTCCCGCCGATAGTTGCGTTTGCTCAGGCTGATGTGCTCGCCATTCCTTTAGCTGATAATTCTGTGGACATGGCTATATGCAACAGTGTCTTTCCTCATTTTACCGACAAGGTCAAGGCATTAAGGGAGATAGCCAGGGTGCTCAGAAATAATGGCCGGCTGGTCATCTGCCATACCATGAGCCGAGCGATGATTAACCAGCTTCATCAATCCGTCGGTGGCGTAATCGCCAGTGACCTTCTACCGGACGAATCTCATCTCAGAAGGCTGATAAAGCAAGCGGGATTGAAGATAACCCACTTCGAGGACAACCCGGAAAGATATCTGGTTATTGCTGAGAAGAGCGCCCGCTGACTCCTTTATCATTGAGCTTCAAGCTCGAGGCTGATGTCTAAAGCCCTGGTGGAGTGGGTCAGGGCGCCAATGGAAATAAAATCAACACCGGTTTCAGCTACAGCTCGAACATTATCCAGCGTAATTCCCCCCGAGGCTTCAATTAAGGCACGGCCATGAATAGATTTTACCGCCTTACGCATATCATCGAGATTCATATTATCCAGCATTACGATATCTGCCCCCGCTTCCACGGCTTCTAAAGCTTCGGACACGGTCCCGACCTCCACTTCGATCTGAGTCTGTCTTGCTTGGAGATTGCTTCGTCGTTTCACTCCTCGCAATGACAATGGAGCATTTTGCCTGGCTTTGGCTACAATCTCCCTGATATTCAATCCCTGGCTGCGAAGCGCTGCCAGATGATTATCCTTAATGAGTATGCCATCGCCTAAACTCATACGATGGTTTTCACCACCACCTGCCCTGACGGCATACTTTTCCAGCAACCTTAAACCGGGGGTGGTTTTTCTGGTATCCATAATGCGCACCGGCAATCCCTTAACTGCTTCGACATAGCGATTGGTCTCCGAGGCAATGCCGCTCAAACGCTGGAGAAAATTCAGGGCAACCCTCTCCGCCTTGAGAATGCTGGCAATGCTGCCCGACACTTTAGCTACTTTACTGCCTGGCTTAACGCTAGCTCCATCTTCTAGAAGAACCTCCACCTTTAACTCTGGATCAGCCCGATGGAAGACCTGTTTAGCGACGTTTATACCAGCCAGGATGCCTGCCTTCTTAGCCACGATAAAGCCCATTCCCTGCCGGTCGCCGGGTATTAAGGCCTCAGTAGTGACATCGCCTTTACCAAGGTCCTCGGCTAAGGCGCGGTCGATAATTTCTTCAATCTGGAGCTTATTTGATGCCATTTTTCCTAAAAACGATGTGTCGTTGCCATTCTGGCGAAGTCCGTGGGAAATCTGTGCGGAAGTGTGCGCCACGACTTTCCTTGCGGAGCAAAGCTGCCTCAGTCACAAGCCGGGCACACAATACCATATTATTCAATTCATAAGAGGGGCGGTCACTGGATGGAGGTAGGAGACTCTCCCATGTAGCCAGAATGTTGGCCGCTTCTGTGAGACTCTTGCCAGAACGAATGATTCCTACCTTATCCCACATGAGGGACTGCAGGTTGGGCAGGTTAAGCGGTGGTACCTTGGGTAGCACCTCTCTATTCGGGAGATTAGATAAGATTGTTTCGTCGCTCTGTTCTTCGCCATGACGAGGAGAGGCAGCCATTTCGGTCCTCTGCACTATCCTCTTGCTGAAGACAACTGACTCAAGCAGGGAATTTGATGCCAGCCTGTTAGCACCATGCACTCCAGTGCAGGCAGTCTCGCCAGCAGCAAATAACCCCGGAATATTTGCCTCTCCCCAACTATTGACCTTCACACCTCCCATAAGGTAGTGGGCAGCCGGGGCAACGGGGATAAGCCCCTTGGTGATATCCAGGCCATGCTCCCGACAAAAGCGGTATATGTGGGGAAAGCGGGTGGTAATGAACCCAGATGGCAAATGAGTAACGTCCAGAAAAACTCTATCGCTGTGAGTTTTCTTCATTTCATAGACGATGCTGCGAGCTACTACATCTCGAGTCGCCAGTTCGGCCTCAGCAGCATAATCCGGCATGAAACGATGACCTTCTACATTTCGGAGTATGCCACCCTCTCCCCTGACCGCTTCAGAGATGAGGAAAGGAGCTACTCCCGGCAGGTGAAGAACAGTGGGATGAAACTGGAAAAATTCCATATCGCTTATTTCGGCACCGGCTTCAAAAGCCAACGCTACCCCATCGCCGGTGACTACATCGGAGTTAGTGGTATATTTAAACAACCTCCCAGCGCCGCCAGTGGCCAAGATGAGAAACTTGCAACTATATTTTTCTACAGAGCCAGTGTGACTATCTAGAGCTCTCACGCCGATTACCCGGCCTTTCTGAACTAAAATCTTGCTAGCCAGGCAATTTTCCAAGACTTTGATAGGAGTAGAGCGCACCTGGTGACTTAAGGTAACCTCAATATGCTCTCCGGTGGCATCTCCGCCAGCGTGCATGACACGGGGCACGCTATGAGCAGCCTCCCTGGTCAAGGTAATTTCGCCGTTCAAAGTGTCAAAAGGCACTCCAAATTTGATTAAATCGGCGATGCAATCAGCCGCTTCCTTAGTCAAAATGTGCGCTGCCTCGGCATCACATAAGCCACCTCCTGCAGCCATAGTGTCTTTGAAGTGGAGCTCGGGAGAATCATCCTTGCCCATGGCCACAGCAATGCCCCCTTGCGCATATTTGGTGTTGCAGTCATCTATGCTGCCCTTAGTCAGGACAAGGACGCTGCCCCGCTCGATAGCCAGCAAGGCAATATAAAGCCCGGCAATGCCACTGCCCACTATAATATAATCATAATAATTCGCTTTCACTTTCCCGCCACGCCCAGTAATTTACTAATCTCCTTGCTGCTTGTGCCGCCCTCTCCGGAGATGGGAAAACAGCTAAACCCTGGTCGATAATTTGCTTCCTCGTCTCAGCAATAGCTCGCCATTTCCAGCTTTCCATCTCCGCCAGACCAATTTCTGCTGTTTCAATAACGCAGACTACAGGCTTACCATTCTTCTTAATTGCCAGTGTGCTATTCAAAAAATTTGCTGCCAGCACTTTTTCCCATATATCGTTGGGCAAAGGGTCGTCCTGAGTCAAGTTGGCAACCAAAATATCAGATCCGTCTTCATTACTGAGCCACTCCAGTAAGTTTATATCCACCACAGGTGTGCCTTGAAAAAGAGAAGCATCTATAGGATTTCTGACCCAATCCCAGAGTTCGGGGACTCTCTCTTTAAGCTTGTTTCTGAACTCCACAGTTAATTCTGGTAACTCAAAGCCCTCCTCTTCCCAGACATCAGCCGAGACCATACTCTTGCCACCTCCACCTCCAGCAATAATTACCTTCCTGCCGGTAATAGGCGGCAAAAAGGTAAATGCCACAACCTGGTCTACTAGCTCTTGAAAATTACTGACCATAATGGCTCCACATTGCTTTAGCGCTGCTTGCCACACATTGAGAGAGCCAGCTAGTGATGCGGTATGGGAGAGTGCTAATTTCGCCCCTGTTTTGCCCCTTCCCGCCTTGAGAATTATGACTGGCTTCTTTTTCGCAGCCAGCGCTAATGCCTCGGTAAATTTCCCGCCATCTTTAATTCCCTCAATATAGGAAGCAATTACCTTTGTTTCACTATCGTAGGTAAAATAGTTTAGTAATTCAGTCTCGTCAATGTCTGAGGCATTACCATAGCTTATGACTTTGCTGAAACGGACTCCTCTTAAAGCAGCGTAGCGGACAAATTCCCCAGCTCCCCCACCACTTTGAAAAAATCCCCCCACCGGTCCGCTTTCCTTGGGTAGCTCATGGTTAAAAGATAACCCTAATCTTGGGTGATAGATTCCCATACAATTTGGCCCGAGAATTCTAATGCCCAGCTTTCTGGCTTTTTCCAGGATTTCACCTTGAAGCTTGGTCTCTTTGTCCCTTCCTGTCTCCTTCAGCCTGGCTGTAAACAGGTGGACAAGCTTGACATTTTTCCGGCCACAATCCTCAAGCAGAGACAGGACACCATCGGCAGGTATGCAGGAGATCACATAGTCCACGCTTGACTCAGGGATTTCTGTTAGCCTGGGATAGACTTTAAGCCCAAAAATCTCACTTGATGTCAGGTTAACCAGATACAGTTTGCCCTGGAAGCCATGGTCTATGAGGAAACGCGTGAACTGGTGTCCCCCGGAAAAAGGGTTTGTAGAAGCCCCCACGATAGCTACACTGCTGGGAGAAAAAAGGCGGCCTAGAGAAAATTCCTCAGGCATAAACGTCAGAATATTCCCTTACTACTTTCCTCAACTTCCTGTTTGCCCAGTATACTGCCTCTAGCAACCTTCATTGTTGCTCCCGACTCTATCCTAATAATGGCAGTATCTTCACTAAGACTTTCAATTTGTCCATAAATCCCGCCAGCTATAATCACCCTGTCCCCCGATCTCAGTTCCTGCATCATTGCCTCGTGTTGTTTTTGTTGCCTTTGCCTCGGCCTCATCATCAAGAAATACATGACGGCAAAAATTGCTACCAAAAAGATGATCATTCCATATTGGCTTAGAAATTGTTCCATGTGTCCTCCTTCATTTAACTATTTTTTGGTTTGCCCTCTCAGTGACCAGGGACTCGTCTTCTCAATCCTGACTTTCGCTAATTGGCTCTGCCAGTCGCCAGCATCTTCAAAAAATACCAGCTTATTGCTCCGGGTGCGCCCAAACCACTTCCCTCCCTTTTTGCCTTCTACCAGCACCTCCACCTCCTGGCCCTGAAGCTGCGAATTAATTTCGCTAGCTATAGCTGTCTGAAGCTCCTCAATCTTATTTAATCTTTCTTTCTTCACCTCCGCAGAAATGTTATCTTGATATTCCCGCCAGGCAATGGTGCCCGCGCGAGGAGAATAAGCCGCCACATGAATAGCATCAAACCTCATTTCCTGGACCAGAGACAAGCTGTGCTCAAATTGCTCCTCGGTTTCTCCGGGAAAGCCCACGATTATATCTGTGCTCAGGGATATTTGAGGGACCTTACGGCGAATGGTGTGAACAAGCTCTCTATATCGTTCCACGGTATACTCCCGCCTCATAGCCTCCAATATGTCATTATCCCCCGACTGAACCGGCAGCTCCAGATGCTCACAGACCTTGCTCAAAGAAGCCATGGCCTCAATGAGTTTCACGCTCATATCCTTGGGATGATTTGTCAGAAAGCGAATCCTGGCAAGGGCATCGATACTGTTTAATTTATCCAACAAATCAGCAAGGTCGGGATGCCCGGGCAAATCGTGTCCGTAAGAATCCACATTCTGCCCCACCAGAGTTACCTCTTTTATACCTCGTCTCACTAGTCCCTCCACTTCACAGACTATCTCCTCCAAGGGACGGCTCACCTCCCTTCCCCTCCTGTAGGGAACAATGCAATATGAGCAAAAATTATCACAGCCCTGGATGATGGGGATAAGAGCGCACGGCGAGGACGCCGTCCCAATGTCATTGCGAGGGTAGCGGAGCAATTTCTGCTCAATTGGTATGCTTTGTTTTTGTCCCCAGGCAATTAGCTCAGGGTAATCGCCGGGCTTAAATAATAAGTCAACGTGAGGGAATCGTCTCTGCAATTCCTGGGTGTGGGAGTTGACAAAGCACCCGGTAACAAGTATCCGGAGATTGGGGTGTTCATTTTTTAAGCCTTTCAATAAACCCAGGGTGCCCAAGACCTTATCCTCAGCGCTTTGTCTTACCACGCATGTATTGAGAACCACTAAATCGGCATTGGCAAAAGAAGCCGCTGCCTGATAGCCAGCAGAATCCAAGTAGCCAGCTATTTGCTGGGATTCTGCCTTATTCATCTGGCAGCCGATAGTCCAAATAAAATAACGCGGCATAATGTCTTCGCCTTCCCCTCAGCTTATATCTATCCGATGATTATATCATTCAGAGGTCGCTTCGGCACATGATGCACACTCTTGCTATCACGCCAGTACTTGGTATCTCCGCCGGGGCCAACCGTTTCTATCACTACCTTTTCTTTGGGCTTGCCCAGAGCCAGGACAAGCAGTATCTCATATCGTGGCAGTATCTCTAAATCTTTACGAAGTCCTTCCCTGTCTACTGAAGCAATCATACAGCCGCCCAGGCCTTTCTCAGTTGCCCCCAACAGGATACTTTGGGCCGCTATCCCGGCGTCGTAATCCCAAAACCGGCTTATCTCTGTGTCCCCCAGAATAATAATGTATGCCGAGGGCCTTTCCCCTTCACAGGGACCAGGCCAGTTTGTAAGAAATCTAGCCCAGGCCAGATGTGGGAATATCAGCAAATTTCTCTGAGGCTCGCAGGAAAGGATATATTTAAGCGGCTGTGCATTCCTTGCCGATGCTGAGAGTCGGGCAAGGTCAACAAGTTCCTTGAGGGTCTCAAGTTTTATGTCAACTTCTTCATAGAACCGCCGGTAGCTTCTGTTTTTCCGTATTAAATCTCGTATCATCCTGAGCTCCTTCCTGTCATTGCAAGCCCTTCGATTCTTGTCATTCGGTTATTTTTAAAACTCCGGCCCCGCGGATTTTGCCTTCCTTGAGCAGAATCAAGGCTTCGTTGGCATCTTCCAATTTAAATTCCTGGGTTTCGGGGACAATGGGAATTTCAGCAGCTAAAGGCAAAAATTCTTGAGCATCTCTTCTGGTGACATTAGCCACGCTTTTCACTGCCTTCTCATACCAGAGATGCTCGGTGTAGTCTAACTCTGGAATAGGTGTTGCCTTGCGGATGGCATTTATAACTACCCTTCCCCCCTTCTCCAGATTCCTGAGAGCTTCACGCACCGGCTCTCCCACAGGGGTAAAGTCAATGGCACAATTGAGCTTTTCAGGAGGAGTGTCGCCCGTGGCTCCAATCCAATCCGCTCCCAATTTCCTGGCTAAATCCTGGTGCTCTTTCTGGTTAGGCCGGGTGAAGACGAAAACCTTGCCGTCGGGATATTTATATTTGGCAACCTGGATAGCAATATGAGCAGAGGCGCCAAAGCCATAAAGCCCGAGCACTTTGCCGTCTTCCATTCCGGAGAGTCTTAAGGCGCGGTAGCCAATCACTCCGGCACATAAAAGCGGAGCAGCTTTCACATCGGTAAACCTCTCGGGAATAGGATAGGCAAAGTCCTCTGATACTACGGTATATTGAGCATAGCCGCCATGGGCATCCTTCCCGGTCCACTTCGCTGTGTCACAAAGATTTTCCTCGTCTTTGAGGCAAAATGAACATTTACCACAAGCCCAATTAATCCAAGCAATACCCACTCTATCGCCTTTTTTGAATTTTTTTGCCCCCAGCCCCAAGCCCCCCACCCTGCCGACAATTTCATGACCCAGAATCATAGGAAATCGAGATGGAGAAACACGGCCCTCAATTTCATCAAGCTCGGTGTGACAGACTCCACAGGCAGAGACCCTGACCAAAATTTGACCTCGCCCGGGAACAGGTTGGGGCAATTCCACCAGCTTCAGAGGTTTTTCTTCGACTGAGGAGATTTTCTCCAGCACCAGCGCCTTCATTCTTCCACCTTCCTTCCCCTTAGGCAGCTTAATGTTTTGCTGCCTTTGTGTCATACCTGCAGTGCGCGCTAAATAGTCCCGATACTCCCTCATATCACGAAGATACTTTCATAAAGATTTTCTGAAATTTCGGCAAAGTTATCCCTGTAAAGCTTCATCGTTTCGGGGAGATAGTCCAGTATGTCCTGCGCCGTTATCCCGTCCTCACCTTTATCTACGGCAGCCACATCGCCGGAAAATCCGTGGATAAACACGCCCATCCTCACCGCATCCTCAAGAGCTAATCCCAAACCATACATGGCGGCGATGGTTCCCGTCAGAACATCGCCACTGCCGGCTGTAGCCATGCCGGAGTTGCCGCTTACGTTAATGAAAACAGTGCCATCGGGGTAGCCGATGAGGGAATGAGCTCCCTTTAAGATAATTATGGCATTGAGTTCCTTTGCCGTGCGCTGTAAAACGTCTACCTTGTTCTTATTTATATCGCTTATCTCCATTTTGGCAATTCGGGACATTTCGCCCAGATGAGGTGTAAGTATCGTCGGCGCCTCCCTCCTCTTTATTCCCCCTAAGTCCTCAGCAATGGCAGTAATTCCATCGCCGTCTATGAGCAGAGGCTTGTCGATTTTGGTGGTTAACTTCCGTACCAGCTCCTGTGTCTCCTTGACTAAAGAAAGACCGGGACCCAGTATCACCACGTCCACCGTTCGGGAGAATTCTAGAAGCTCATCCTTGTTTTCCAGTGCTATGCTTCCCGAAGGCGTCTCTTTTTGAGGAACAAAGACAATCTCGCTTCCTTTGCTGGCTATGAATGGGAAAATAGATTTGGGTGTTGCCAGGTAGGAAAGCCCGCCTCCGGCTTTGAGAAAAGATAGGGCGGAGAAATATGGGGCACCAAGATAGCTTGAAGAGCCGGCAATAAACAGAGCCTTCCCATAGCTGCCCTTATGAGTATCTTTGGCTCTTTCCGGAAGCTCTACGGGACTATTGATTGCTACCTTTATGGACTTGGAATTATAGAGGGCAGGCGGGAAAGATATATGTGAAACGTATAGTTTTCCGCAGTGCTCATAGCCGGGATAAAGCATAGTCCCAACCTTGGGAAGCCCAAATGTCACGGTATAATCGGCCTTTACTGCCACACCCATCACCTCGCCGCTATCGCCATTTATGCCTGAAGGAATATCCACGCTAAATACTGTGCTTTGGCTCTCGTTTATCAGTTGAATGACATCTCTGTATATCCCGCTGACCTTTCGGACAAGACCTGTGCCAAATATGGCATCCACGATGGCGTCACAATCAAGGAGCTCAGGTATTACGGAGTCAATTGAACTCACCCTGGACATCTCTATGGGCATTCTGGATACTATTTCGAAATTCTTTTTTGCCGCCCCTTTAAATTTGGCTTCGTCGTCCAAAAGAAAGACTTTTACCTCCCCACCATTGGAGTGAATCTTCCTGGCGACAACCAGCCCATCCCCGCCATTGTTACCACCACCACAGAAGACTACGAATTTGTTGCCCTTTATGCCGAATTCCTGCAAAATGACGAAGTACACTGCCTGGCCGGCGTTCTCCATCAAAAGGTCTTCCGAGATGCCAAATTTCTCTGTAGCGCGCCTGTCCAGATCTTTCATTTCGCCCACTTTAGCTACTTTCATTTTTCACCTCCTTGTCGGAGATTGACTCCAAGTTCATATTGCTGAAAACTGGTAGCTGACACTTACCGATAGTATAATATACTTATTCATAGGATGGCTAACATGGGCAAGAAGATTCAGATAAGCGTGGGAGCAATCGAAGCAGAAGCTGAGCTAAACGATACCAGGACGGCTCAAGCAATCTGGGAGGCATTGCCTATTATAGGCCGCGCCAATATCTGGGGAGACGAAATATATTTCTCGATCCCCCTTAGACTCAAGTTAGAGGCTGGGCGAGAATTGGTAAGCATAGGAGACCTAGGCTACTGGCCTGAGGGCAATGCGTTTTGTATCTTCTTCGGTCCCACCCCTGTAAGCCAGGGAGATGAAATTCGCCCGGCGAGCCCGGTTACTGTGTTCGGCAAAGTCATCGGCGACGCCACGGTATTTAAAAAGGTCGCCACAGGAACGAAAATCACCATCAGGAACAGGAAATAGTTTCATGAATATGATTTAGGAGGCAAGAACATTGGAAAGCAAAGTAAAGACTAAACAGGTACTGGTCATTTTAGGTAGTCCGAGGAAAAAGGGAAACAGCTCCACTCTGGCAGCCCGGATTTCGCGAGGAGCAAAATCCGCTGGTGCAGAAGTGGAAACCGTGTTTCTTCAAGGCTTGAAAATCAGTCCCTGCAAGGGCTGTGACACTTGCCAAAAGCCTGATAGCAAAGGATGTGCGAACCAAGACGACATGCAGAAAATATACCCGAAGTTAATAAATGCAGATGCCTGGGTCATTGCCAGCCCGGTTTATTGGTTCAACATGTCTGCTCAGACAAAGATATTTATGGATCGCTGTTACGCTCTCACTGCTTATGCACAGAATCCTTTTGTGGGCAAGCGGATCGCCATTGCAATGAGTTACGGGGATGTTGATCCATTCAGATCCGGGTGTGTGAACGCGTTGCGAGCATTTCAAGATGCTTTCCGTTACGCAGGAGCAAAGATCGCTGGTATGGTGTATGGCAGTGCGATGGAGGCCGGCGAGATTGCAAATAATAAAGCATTGATGCGGGAAGCTGAAGAACTGGGGAAACGGCTGGTGAGCCGTTAATTGGACAACAATGTCTACTTGAGATATGAGTCTCCAGAATCTTTGAGGCCTTTGGCGAAATCTTCTGCTCGTTTCAAGTCTTGAGCATTGGGCCTGCCCTTGTTTACTCCGCCAACAAGCCTGGTTGCCCTGTATGTATCAAGCCCCCGGCAGGAGAATTTGCCGATAATATCGCAGCCTTTCCCTTGCAGTCTCTCTTCCAGCGGTTTATCGAAATCATGGAAAAACCGTATTTTCCTTAGTCCGCTTGTGGAAAAAATGAACACCTTTTTGCCTTTGAGCATGGGCAGCCTACCGACAAAATCCAATAGACTCTCATGATGCTTGCCAAAATAAATCCCTGAGCCAAAACCAATTAAGTCATAGTGCTCAAGTATATTTGCATCCACTTGCTCCACCGGTATCAAGGCAGCATCAAGAATATTTGCCATCGCTTTAGCAACTTTTTCAGTGTTGCCATGATGCACAGAGATATAGATTATTAGAGTTTTCATTTACTGAGTCCTAGCTGGATTCAAGTTTATTATGAATTTCGCCTGTGTTAATCCCAAGAGGCATAGTCATGGAGATAGCAACTTTTTTGAATATAAACCCTATAAGATTTGCTAGCCTGTGGTTAAGTTATTTGCTTAAAAGACTTGAGACAGCAAGCATAGATGAAATATCTAGTTTAAATCCTGGCCCCATGGCGGTAGACAGAAACGCGCTTCTAATATATTGTCCTTTAGCCCCACTGGGTTTCGCTTTAACAATAGCGTCGACCACTGCTGCCAGATTTTCCAAGAGCTTGTCTTTATCAAAACTGATCTTGCCAATGGGCAAATGGATAATAGCTGTTCTATCCAAACGAAATTCAGCCCGGCCTTTACGGGATTCATTTATAACCCGAGCTAGGTCTTGAGGCTGTACTACGGTACCAGACTTGGGATTGGGCATCAATCCCTTCCGTCCTAAAATACGACCGAGCTTGGCTACTTTAGGCATCATATCAGGAGTGGCAACAGATACATCAAAATCAAGCCAGCCACCTTCAATTTGCTTAATAAGCTCGTCGGCTCCAGCATAGTCAGCACCTGCTTCTTGAGCCAACCTCATCCCTTCACCTTGGGTAAAGACGAGCACTCTCGTCTTCTTCCCCAGTCCATTAGGCAGTAGAATTACACCACGCACTTGTTGGTCAGCGCTGCGGGGATCGATTCCCATCCTCAAATGGAGCTCAACGGTCTCATCAAATTTGGCGTAGGAAGTTTTCTTAGCTAGCTCGATTGCTTCTTCAGGAGAATAGGCCTTTGACTTATCTACAAGTTTACTAGCTTCCTGATATTTCTTACCATGTTTTAGTTTTGCCACTTACTTATACCCTCAAAATTCTACGAATTTTTGAAAACCTGGATTTATTCTACCTCAACTCCCATACTCCGAGCGGTGCCGGCAACAATGCTCGCTGCCTTATCAATATCAGTCGTATTGAGGTCCTTCATTTTATTCCGCGCAATCTCATAAAGTTTATCTTTGCTTATCTTGCCTATTTTCTCGGTGCCGGCATTACCGCTACCCTTCTCCACACCCAAGGCACGCCTCAACAAATCAGAAACAGGCGGCATCTTGGTTGTAAAGGTAAAGGAGCGATCTTCATATACAGTTATCTCAGCAGGAATGATGAAACCTTCTTGAGAAGCAGTTCGTTCATTATATTCCTTGCAGAAAGCCATGATATTAATACCATGCTGCCCTAAAGCAGGCCCCACAGGTGGCGCTGGAGTAGCTTTACCGGCAGATATCTGCAATTTAATGATCGCTTTAACCTTCTTCGCCATTACTGATTCTCTCTTTCATTGCGTTCTGGGTTTCCACTCAGAACATGTTATATCCTTTCTATCCCCAGGAGGTCCAATTCCACAGGTGTTTCCCGGCCGAAGAGCGATAGTAAAACTACTGCCTTACCTTTGCTCAGATTAACCTGCTCCACTTTGCCAATGAAATCAATAAAGGGCCCACTCGTTACACGTACACTATCCCCTTCCTTAAAAGTCATTTTAACTTCGGTAGGAGCTTCCTCCATACGTTGCAGGATAGCATCCGCCTCTGGTTTAGGCAAAGGAACAGGTTTAGTACCGGCACTCACAAAGCCAGCGACCCCAGGGGTGTTGCGTACTATATCCCAGCTATGTTCATCTAATTTCATGTTTACCATGATATAGCCTGGGAAAGCTTTCTTGGTCATCGTATGCCGCTTTCCAGCTTTGATTTCAATCTCTTTAGTTGTGGGTATCACCACATCAAATATCTTGTCACCTACATCCATATACTTGATACGTTGCTCCAAATTCCTCCTGGCCTGTTCCTCGTGACCCGAAGAGACATATAATAAGTACCATTCTCCGTCAATCATTAAGCACCCAGAAGCCAGAATAGCTGTGTAAAAACCCAATCTAAAGCACCCAAAATAAGTCCTACAGCAAGACACACACAGAGCACTAGAATACTCAACCTCAAAGCTTCCTGCCTTGTCGGCCAGTGTGCTTTTCGCAGTTCAGCTACTACTTCGGTAAAGAAACTGAACCTCGATTTTTTAGCCGGAGCGGACTTAATACTCGCTTTATTAGCGTGAGTTGTCATGAGTTACTTTGTTTCTTTATGAATAGTATAGACACGACAATTAGGGCAATACTTATTCAGCTCCAGCCGCTGCGAATCATTTTTCTTGTTCTTCGTCGTAGTATATGTTCTCCGCGAGCACTGATTGCACGCCAGCTGGATAATTATGCGTAAATCACCCTTTTTCTTAGCCACGTCTATTTAAAAGTTTCAAAATGCGTAGGAGTCAATATTTATGCAATAACCTTGCTAATCACGCCAGCCCCGACTGTCTTGCCACCCTCCCTGATAGCAAAGCGTAACCCCTGCTCCATAGCCACAGGGTAAATAGTCTTAATCTTCATGTGAGCCAGGCTGTCACCGGGCATAGCCATCTCCACACCCTCAGGAAGACTTATTTCGCCTGTAACGTCCAGAGTTCTGATATAAAACTGGGGCTTATAACCATTAAAGAAAGGTGTGTGCCGGCCTCCTTCGTCCTTGGTCAATATATATACTTCAACTTCGGCTTCGGTATGAGGCTTGACCGTGCCTGGCGCTGCCAGAACCTGACCCCGTTCTATTTCTTCTCGCTCTATACCTCGCAATAGCACTCCAACAGCATCGCCGGACTCTGCCTCGTTCATGGTCTTATGAAACATCTCTAAGCTAATCGCCACTGTTTTCTTCGTCTCTCTTAATCCTACTATCTCTATTTCATTACCGGCTTTGATCACACCGCGTTCTACTCGGCCTGTAGGCACAGTCCCCCTTCCTTTGATACTGAATACATCTTCTATCGGCATCAAGAAGGGTTTGTCCCTTTCCCTCTTGGGCATGGGAATATACGCATCTATAGCATCCAACAACTTCCATATTGCTCCACACCATTTGCAATCCCTTTTGCCACAGCCACATTCCAGAGACTTAAGAGCACTTACCCGTACAATGGGAACTTCGTCACCAGGAAACTGGTACTTTTTCAGTAAGTCTCTAACTTCCATCTCCACCAAGTCCAACAACTCCGGGTCATCTACCAGATCTACCTTATTGAGAGCCACCATTATGCGAGGGACGTTCACCTGCCGGGCTAGAAGAATGTGTTCCCTGGTTTGTGGCATAGGACCATCATCGGCAGCGACCACCAAAACAGCTCCATCCATCTGAGCAGCTCCTGTTATCATGTTCTTGATATAGTCGGCATGCCCCGGACAGTCAACATGGCAATAATGACGCTTCTCAGTCTCATACTCAATATGGGAAATGGCAATCGTCAGCCCACGAGCTTTTTCTTCAGGAGCATTATCTATGGAATCATAGGGTCGGAATTGTGCCAATCCTGCTTTAGCCAATACCTGAGTCATGGCTGCAGTCAGTGTGGTTTTCCCATGGTCAACATGTCCTATCGTGCCCACATTGATGTGCGGTTTAACACGCTCATAAACTTTCTTAGCCATTTTATCCTCCTTTTATTTCCAAGCCCACAACCAGATTCGAACTGGTGACCCCATTCTTACCAAGAATGTGCTCTACCTACTGAGCTATGTGGGCAAGTATGCACGAAATATTATTTTAAGTCAACATGGGTTAAGAGTCAAATAAGTATAGATTTTCTACTTTAGAACGTGATGTACATGTTTAGGCAAATTAACGGAGGGATTTTAGAGCAATGCCCTGTGAAAGTCAAGAAGGAGGTCTGGAAGATGGCAAGCCTATCTGAAAGGATATATATGGATTTGATGGCAAGAGGCAAGGATATTGAGACTGCTAGATACATTGACAAGTATCTCCACAGGCAGTCGTATCATGTGCGTAAGTATATTATGGTGCTGGTTGGGTGTTCCCCGGCTGGGTACGTTGGTCACGGTGGTTTAAGAGTATTTATGGCGTTTATCCTGACCAGAAGTATCCTGGTATATTAGCAAAGCTGGCACGTATGCCCAAGAGTGTGCGCGATAAGATTATTCTGCCTGAGTTGATGAAAATGGAAGGGTTAAGTATGCTCGTGGTTGGGAAGCTGATATAATAATATTATGTCAAAAATCGCTACGTTTAAGTTGGTGTGGGAGCTTAGCAAAGTCATGGCTGGTATGGCTTTTGGGCTGGGGGATAGTAGTATGCGCCCTATGTAATCTTAGTTATGTCTTATTATGTAATGAGTTGTATTGGCAGTTAGAGAAGATATGGGCATGTTTATCGCTATCATCAGACGTCTGTGGCAACCAATTAAATTATTTTTTGATATTGTCGGCATTATCCAAATCATTCTGTGGCTTATCGGGGGTGGTATGGTGACTGGTGCAGGGATTATAGCGTCATTACAGAAAGTGCCAATTATTATTCCTATAATACTGATTGTATTAGGTATAGGAGCTCTTGTTTTTGCCATGATAAAAACCATATACAGATATAAATTATGGAACAATCTAAAAGACATTCCTGAACTTGATAATGTGTTGGAGAAAGCTCTAGATATTCATATCCGCATTGGTGAGTTACACGATGTCGTCGTAGAGCAAAATAGACGGAAAAACATTAAGACGAAGATAAGGGAAGTACTGTCAGAGAAATTCCTTGAAACACTCCAAATATCACGGAGTGAAGTGGCTAGTGGAATTAATCCAGATGGAACATTGAAGGAAAAGTTATATCGAAAGCTTAGGAGCCCTTTTGCCCTGAAGAAGGGTGATTATTTTTCTGCACTCCCGCTTTTAAAAGGTTATGGTAATCTCCTAGATAGAAGTAAGTTGGGGTTGAGGGATGTTATGAAGGCGGATACCAAGTATGAACAATTAAAAAATGAATTTATGAAATCCCAATTGGGATTAAACATTCCTAGCAAAACTGTCAACGACATAAATAACCTACCCGAACTATCGTATGGGTTAAATAGTGTTTCAGTTGGGGTTAATTTAATCCACGAAGGTAGGACTTGGTACAAGTATGTTCCAGATGGTTATATAAAACAAAAGGCGGAATCAAAAGATATGCTTGATACAGCATACTTAACAGCGGCAATGTCGGTAAAAAATAGAGTAAAACGGGCGATGTTTGAGGAGGCGCTGAAGTGAATTGCAAGTATTGTCAATCGCCAATGGTGTTGAAGGTTGCTGCGGTTGTTGTGGTCGTTGCAGAAATGTTGGGGGGAAGGTTATTATTAATTAAGCCCTATGATAGCGTGAGGTCCGATTCTTAACTGGAACGAGGCTATTGACAAGTATTTTTGTCTAGATATAATGAAGTTTGGGAGTGTTATATTAGGTATGGAAAACTTAAAAATAGGACTTCTTGGGGTAGGAGCGTTGGCGTTTGTTGCAGGAATAGCCTTGCAGGACGTGATGACTATAATTGGGTCTGTTCTTTTTACATGTGTTGCTGCTCTTACGATTTATGTGGTTAACGAATAGATAATAATTGTTTAGTTGGCTCTAAGGTAAAGAAGTATTGGCTTTGGAGTTGCTGAGGTTTCTTCTGGATTGTACTGAGGTTATTATTAATTAAGCCCTATGATAGCGTGAGGTCCGATTCTTACCAAGAGAGATAAGGAGTTAAAATGCAAACAAACCAAAATGTGCCTAACCCGTTCCCTTTACTAGTGCTAGCAATTGCATATTTGCTGGGAGGAATGTTCCTTTTTGATGTTAGTATTGGCTTATCTGCAGGGGTGGGTGCTCTAATAGGGGAGATATTGGGTGCGCTTGTTATAGCAACCGGTTTTTTCTTGGTTATATCGTCATTCTTCAAGAAACTCACTGCTTTGGTTAATAGGATAAATTTCTATTTATTGTTGGGGCTGTTTATTATCGCTGCAGCTGACTTTCTTATAGTGGCGGTGGAGTCAATTGAGTATAAGGTTTTTCTCATAGTATTGGCTTTCGCATTTTGGCTGCTTGTGCTTGCAGCTCTGTTGTTTCAATTATTTAGAGGTGAGTAAGTTTGCGGGTATCGTTCGGTTCTGGTTGGTAAAAACAATGGAGGCATGTGAGTATGAGCAATGAGATATTAAACCGAACATTCAAACAAAAGAAAAACTGGACACTTTGGATTACAGTGTTTCTTCTAGCCGCGGGTATTAGTCGTTCACTCTCCTATGGTTTTGATAAGGTGGCACTAACTTTCCTCATCTTTGGAATATGCGGGATATGCCTCTTAATTTTTTGGCATAGGTTTGAGCGAACTGCTCCTAAAAACCAAGAGAAACGGGATGGGGAATTGAAGAAGGAATAGAGTAAGAAGGTTATTATTATTTAAGCCCTATGATAGCTGTAGGCTGTATTCTTATCTGGAGCGGGGTTATTGACAAGTATTTTTGTCTAGATATAATAAAGTTAGGAGGTGGATTAAAGTGAGTGCAATAGAAACAGGTGCTATAAACGTTCGGCGCATGACACATAACGATTTAGACGAGGTTTTAGTTCTCATCAGCAAAATGACTAAAGGGAAAAGTCGTATTACCTATAGAGATTTGATTGCCAATGAACCTGGTGGGCCGCTTGATTTGAGTTTTGTGGCTGAGGTTAAGGGTCAGATGGTTGCGTTTATTCTGGCTCGTCTGGAATTTGTATATATACCACTTGTTGAAGTTTGTCTTATTTACAGTGTGGGCGTCGACCCTGAATATCAGACGCGTCATATTGGCGCTGCATTAGTGAATGAGTTAATAAAGTACTGCCACCTTCAAGACATTCCGACAGTACGCGCACTTGTTGCTCAGGATAATGAGCAGTTGCGGGAGTTCGTTGAGTATCTAGGCTTTCGCCGTAGTAATATAATCAACTATGATAAGTCCACTTACTGAAAGGTAAGCCAATCCTGTAAGATAAAAGTTGAGAACACGATATGATGTTGTGTTATTTAGCACCGCGAACTAAATCGTTAATTTCAAAATGATACACCACCTAAAGTTAAGTCACATATAAGGAGGGTGATATGCCAGAAAAGTATAGAGGGTTAGTTGTTGCTTCGAAGGTGTTTAAGGTTGCTGCGATTGTTGTGGCGGTTCTAGGTCTTGGGATTAGCTTGTCGAGTTTGGTAAGTGTTGACGGTAGTCTTTGGGGGGTGGTGGTTGTTGTTCTCGGTATTTGTGGTTCTTTGTTAACTGGCCTTTTGATTTATTCGTTTGGTGAGATTATCACGTTATTGCTTGATATAAAGACTGAGATTAAGGACAAGATTAGAGGGAAAGAATAGTGGCAATAGCACTAGTGGATATTGTGGGGAGCCCCACTCTTACCAAGAACGTGCTCTATCTGCTGAGCTATGTGGGCCTCCTGCACTTTATAAATGGAGGGGGTAGGATTCGAACCCACGCAGCCCGTAAGGGCGGCAGATTTACAGTCTGCTCCGATTAACCACTCCGGCACCCCTCCGTGACGTAAGTCTAGCACAGCGTATCCTGAAAACCTAGCCCGAGAGGGGAGTCGAACCCACCAACCTACCGATTACAAATCGGTTGCTCTACCATTGAGCTACTCGGGCGACCTCTAGCTACAATTTCGGCTCAATAGTATAGATAAGCGCAAATTCTCTGTCAACTCAGGGACAATGTGAGGCACACCTTCTTGCATTATCTAAACCAATCATGCTACATTATGCTGGCTTTACCAGTCAACATCATATAAAATTGTAGACATGATAGAGAATGCTTTATTAAAACAATTGCTGGAGGCAGGTGCTCACTTCGGTCACCACACCAGCTACTGGCATCCCAAGGCGAAGAAATATATTTTTACCCAGCGCAATAGTATCCACATCATCGATTTGGAGCAGACAGTCACCATGTTAGAGAAGGCTTGTATCTTTGTCCAAGATTTAGCAGCTCGAGGGCAAAGTATTCTTCTTGTCGGCACTAAAAAACAGGCTCAGCAGACCATAGAAGAAGAGGCCACGAGATGCGGTATGAGCTATGTTAATCAAAGATGGTTAGGTGGTATGTTAACGAACTTCGCCGTCATACAAGCTCGGATCGATCATTTGGTTCGTTTGGAGAATAAAAGGGATAAAGGCGAGCTTGACCGCTTGCCTAAAAAAGAACGGGTGAAGATAGACAAAGAAATTTCCCACCTGAATACTCAAATGGGGGGGTTTAAGGAAATGACTACCCTCCCTGGAGCCCTCTTCATCACTGATCCTATTAAAGATAAGATTGCCTTTACTGAAGCTAAAAAATTAGGCATACCCGTGATTGCCATTGCAGATACTAATTGTAATCCCGACGGCATCGATTACCCCATTCCCGCCAACGATGACGCTGTTAAGGCGATTAAACTGATTTGCAGTAAAATAGCTGATGCCATAATTAAAGGTAAAACTGAGGCGTTTTCTGCAGAGGCGGGAGTGACTAAATCAGGTGCTAAAGAAGAACGTGAAGAAGCCATTGCAGTTCTCGGTTCTTATACCTTTGAACCAGAGAAACCAGGTGAATCAGAGGAGCCCAAAGAGTCAGAAGGAGAAATTGCATCTCCATGAAAATATCAATTGAAACAGTAAAAGAATTAAGAAAGAGAACTAATGTAGGTATAGCTGACTGTAATAAGGCTCTGTTAGCGGTGGGTGGTGATATGGACAAGGCGATTGAACTTTTGAAACAGCGTGGGGCAGCAATCGCTGAAAAGAGAAGGGATGCGGCCGCAACCGAAGGTGTAATCGAAGCTTATATCCATCACACTAAGCGCGTAGGAGCATTAGTGGAGTTAAACTGTGAAACCGATTTTGTGGCTCGCACCGCTGAATTTAAAGAACTTGCTCACGACTTAGTCATGCAGATAACTGCAACTGCTCCACAATTTCTCACTAGGGAAGAGATGCCACCACAAGCAGAAACAGACCCCCAAACGGTTTGCCTTCTGAGCCAGCCTTTTATTAAAGACCCTGCCAAGACGGTACAGGAAGTTATTACGGAAACAATTGCTAAAGTAGGCGAAAACATAAAAGTACGCAGATTTGCCAGATTTGAGCTTGGTGTCGATCACTAAGCCATGTTAGATGAATTATTCGCTGAACTGAACTCCAGAATGCAGAAGGCCGTAGATGGGCTGGCTAGAGAATTAGCTACCATCCGAGCCGGGCGTGCTACTCCAGCCTTGCTTGACAACATCGTGGTTGACTATCAAGGCACCCCTGTTCCCCTCCGTCAACTTGCTACCCTGTCTATACCTGAAGCTAATTTAATCATTATTCAACCCTGGGACCGCACATCGCTACGCGACATTGAAAGAGCCATTCTCACAGCCAACATCGGTCTTAACCCTGCGAATGATGGTAATGTAGTTCGGGTGGTCATCCCGCCTCTTAGTGAGGAGCGGCGCAAGGAGTTAGTCAAGTTCGTATCCAGGAAAGTAGAGGAGCGGCGAGTTGCCATACGCAATATAAGGAGAGATGGGATTGAGAAACTAAGAGAGATGGCGAAAAATAAAGAAATATCGGAAGACGAACTCAAAAATAATACTAAGAAAATCGACCAGCTTACAGAGGTTTGTGTGGGGAAGGTAGGTGAATTGGGACAGCACAAGGAAAAAGAGATACAGGAAATATAATTTAATCCAGCAAACTTGCTCTAATCTCATTCTTTCGCTATTTGCCATTCTGTCCTTGAACCCTTCGCTATTGCTCAGAGCTACATATCAGACGTTACGTTAGTCTGATGAAATCCGTTCACGAGACCAAACACTAGCCAGCCTATAATCGCTCAAAAGCTGCTAAAATAGACCTATGCTCAAGCACAGAGTTATTACTGCCGCTGTAGGTGTGCCTCTCATTATTCTTGCCATCTGGTTTGGTAATCCCTGGCCTTGGTTCACTCTTCTCATAGCTGCAGCAGCGTTAGCCGGCACCTATGAGTTCTATCATACGGCCAATTTTGACAGGAAAGAGCCTCTGATTTATTTGGGTTTGCTATGGTCGCTGGCACTCGTCTTAAGCCCTCATTATCAGAACTCCGATGTTTTACCCATAGTTATTACTACCACTATGTTGATTTCCTTGATTTGGTTATTACTCCGCCCATCAAGAGAAAAGGCATTCCACAACTGGGCATGGATGATAGCCGGTGCTCTCTATGTAGGCTGGATGCTCAGCTACTGGCTAAGTTTGCGTGGTTTGGAAGATGGCCGAAGCTGGGTTTACCTGGCTATGCTAACTACATTTGCCAACGACACTGGCGCCTATTTCATTGGCAGGGCAAGAGGTAAGCATAAGCTGGCTCCCACGATAAGCCCAGCTAAAACTTGGGAGGGGGCGGTAGGGGGCTTAATATGTGCCATTCTGGCTGCTATCGTAATATCGCTGGTTCTTAACCTCATCTCTCCTTTCACCTTTAAGTACTGGCAAATTATACTCCTGGGCTTTCTCGTCAGCCTCTTTGCTCAGCTTGGCGATTTGGTTGAATCCTTACTCAAGCGCAATATGGGGGTGAAAGAATCAGGTAATTTGCTACCGGGACATGGTGGCATCCTTGACCGCTTCGATAGCCTCATCCTCGTCGGGGCAGTGGTATACTATTACGTGATATGGGTGGTGTGAAAAAAATAGCTATCCTGGGCTCAACAGGCTCCATAGGGCAGCAGGCTCTAGATGTAATCCGTGCCCTGCCTGACGAATTAAAAGTAGTAGCTCTGACGGGGAACAAAAATCTTAAACTCCTGGAAAAGCAAATCCGGGAATTTCAGCCCAAAATGTTTTGTTCCCCAATCAAGCCTGACATTAGTTACAGCGGTGAATTTTTGTCCGCAGAAGAAATAGCCAGCCATCCTGAGGTCGACCTCCTTATCGTGGCCACTGCGGGGAAGGCCGGACTGAGTCCTACTCTGGCAGCTTTACAAGCAGGCAAGACGATTGCCCTGGCTGACAAAGAGGTATTGGTGATGGCTGGTGAAATTATTGTTCGTGAAGCCCGTCTCCATCAAGCTCGAATTCTGCCTATTGATAGCGAGCATAGTGCCATCTGGCAATGTTTGCAAGGGGAAGAAAGCAAGCCGCAGAGGCTTTTTCTCACTGCCTCCGGGGGACCTTTTTATCACTATTCACAATCGCAATTGGCTAAGGTAACTCCAAAACAAGCCCTTCAGCACCCGGTATGGAAGATGGGAAAGAAGGTGACTATAGATTCAGCAACGCTTATGAATAAAGGATTAGAAGTCGTCGAAGCTCATTGGCTTTTCTCTTGCCCCTTTGATAGTATTGAAATATTAATTCATCCCCAGTCTATCGTCCATTCTATGGTGGAGTTCATGGATGGTTCCCTGAAAGCTCAACTTAGCTGGCCTGATATGAGACTGCCCATTCAATATGCTCTTTCCTATCCACGGAGGTGGTCTAATTCAGAACTACCCCACCTGGATTGGGATAAAATCAAGTCTCTGAACTTTGAGCTCATAGACTATGCTAGATTTCCTTGCCTTAAACTGGCAAGGGAAGCTGGCAAATCAGGAGGAACTTACCCGGCAGTGCTCTGCGCCGCGGATGAGGTGGCTGTAGAACTTTTTCTCAGCCGTAGAATCAGTTTTACCGATATAGCCAAAATTGTGCAGAAAACGCTGGAGCAACATCGGAACATCAGTCAGCCGTCTCTGGACGAAATAGTGGCCGCTGACGACTGGGCAAGGGAATATGCTACATGCCTTTTCCATTGATCATTGTCAGAAGCCTGAGCGACGAAGATATTCTAGGATAGAGAATTAAAAGATGAGCGTGGCTATAATCATTATCCTTTTCCTCGTAACCATATTCGTGGCGATTTGCCTTCACGAATTGGGGCACTTCATCGCTGCCAAGCGTGCCGGAGTGAAGGTGGAAGAGTTTGGCATAGGCATTCCTCCGCGACTTTTTGGTATTAAGCGAGGCGAGACAATATACTCACTTAACGCCATACCTGTAGGAGCCTTTGTTAAGACTGCTGGAGAAAATGACCCCGCAGTACCCCGAAGCTTGGCTGGCAAAGGACCCTGGACCAGGTTAGGAATCTATGCTGCCGGTCCGCTGGTCAATATCTTTTTGGCCTTTGTTCTCCTCAGCGCTTTCCTTGCGCTACCCTATTCTGTCATTGCCGGCAACGGACTCATGGTACGTGCGGTAGCAGAAAATTCTTCTGCAGAAGAAGCCGGCATTGAGCCAGGGGATATAATTCTGGAAGCAGCGGGGCAACCTATTCATAAATCTGGAGACTTGTCGAATATAGTAAATTCAGTCGAAGAAGGGGCAGAAATAACTTTGCTCCTGTTGAGGAACGGACAAGAAGTACAAATCACGATGAAGCCGAAATTCGACCCCGAGTCACAACAACTAAAAATCGGCGTCTGGACTTGGTGGGATATGGTAAGTCAAGTGGAGGAAGGCTCGCCAACTTACGAAGCTGGCATCAGGCCTGGTGATGCTATCTACAGCATCAATGGACAACTCATATACAATGAAACGAGCATGTCCAGCGCTCTGCGTTCCATTGCGGAAGGTGAGAAAATAAACATGGTCTTGCTTCGAGACGGGAACGTGACTGCAGCCTCTTTGACTAATGTCGGCTACGAGACCTTGCCCGCTGTAGAGATGCGATGGGTGGAAGGGGCGCATATGGAACAAGAGCGACCTCCTGTGTGGAGGGCAGTCTATTTGGGAGCTGGGAATATCCTTTACACGCCTGTGCTCATAATAAAATCTATTCCTCAAATCATAAAATCTCCAGATACGGCCCTGGTGGGGCCGATAGGTGCTGGTCAGTTAACGGTGGAGGTAGTGCGCTCTTCTGGCTCCAGCAGCCTGCTATTTATGGCCAGTATGATCAGCCTGGGTCTCGGCATATTTAATCTCTTCCCCATCCCTCCTCTAGATGGAGGAGGAATGCTGGTGGCATTCATTGAAGGCTTTAGGCATGGGAAGCGTCTTTCCCCTCGGACGGTGCGCTTAGTACAATACATCGGTACTGGTGTTCTAGCCGCAATTGTAATTCTGGTAATGTTCAGTGATGTCTTGCGTCTAGTTAGCGGCAAGGGTTTTGGACTATGACACATCGAACCTCTAAACCATTGAGAATTGGCAACGTGATTGTTGGCGGCGATGCCCCCATCGTGGTGCAGTCCATGACCAAGACCGATACTCGAGACATCACAGCTACCATAAGCCAGATTAAAGAGCTAAAGGATTGCGGCTGTGAAATTGTGCGAGTGGCAGTCCCCGACAAGGAAGCTGCCGAAAGCCTGGCAACTATAAAAAAGAGAGCTTCATTACCTCTTATCGCTGATATACATTTTGACTACCGCCTAGCTTTGGCAGCGCTAAAGGCGGGTGTTGATGGACTCCGTCTCAATCCCGGCAACATAGGAGACAAAGAACAGATTGCCCAGGTAGTAGCTGCGGCTAAAGAAAGAGGGGTGCCTATCCGTATCGGGGTAAATGCCGGCAGTCTACCAGCCAATTTTCAACCCAAGGCTCCACTGGCTAAGCGCATGGTCAAAATGGCACTAGAGCAGATAAAGCTTATGGAAAGCCTGGACTTTAATTTAATCAAGGTCTCCCTTAAAGCCTTTGATGTTCCCACTACCATTCAGGCATATCAAATGATTGCCGATAAAATGCCCTATCCACTACATCTGGGCGTCACTGAGGCTGGACTTCCCCGGACGGGAGCTATACGCAGCGCCATAGGCATTGGCATACTTCTCTATCAGGGGATTGGCGATACCATACGCGTTTCTCTCAGCGCTCATCCCCGTGAGGAAGTATTTGTGGCTTACGAGATTCTAAAAAGCTTGGGACTTCGTCAGCGAGGTCCAACCTTAGTGAGCTGCCCTTCCTGCGGCCGGGCCGAAGTTGATATCATTGCCCTGGCTGAGGCAGTAAGCAAGCGTCTGGAAAAATTAAACAAGCCTGTTAAAGTGGCAGTTATGGGCTGCGTGGTTAACGGCCCTGGCGAGGCTAAAGATGCCGATGTCGGCATTGCCTGCGGCAAGGGAAAAGGTGCTATATTTAGAAAAGGAGAGGTGGTGGGCACAGTGAGTGAAGATAATCTATTAGAAGCCTTAATGGCTGAAATAGAGAGATTCTGAGAAAAGGAGGCCGAAATGTTTTGTAGGAATTGTGGCAAAGAACTAATAGGAACGCCAGAAATCTGTCCTAATTGTGGTGCCAGGGTAGCCATCACACGTTATCCCATAAGTATTGAGGTAGCGCGTTCAGAGAAGCTTTCGCGATTAACCACCTTCTTCCGATTCTTCATGGCTATACCTCAGTACATTGTCCTGTATTTCCTCGGTATAGCCGTAGGGGTTGTGGTCTTTATTTCGTGGTGGGCTATCCTATTCATTGGCAGATACCCCAAGTGGGCTTTCGATTTTGTCTCAGGCTATTTTCGTTGGAATGCAAGAGTAAACGGTTACTCTCTTTTATTAACAGATAAATATCCACCGTTTAGTTTGGATTAATTATTTAAGCTCGGGGCTTTCTGAATTAAAATGCGTTTTTCTAAACTTTTTGGCAAGACATTACGGCAGGCGCCTGCTGAAGCCGAGAGTATAAGCCATCAGCTATTGCTCAGGTCAGGCATGATTGCTCAGGAGGCTGCCGGAATTTATTCCTACCTGCCTTTAGGGTGGCGGGCGCTGAGGAAGATAGAAAACATAATCAGAGACGAAATGGATAAGGCTGGCGGGCAGGAATTGATGCTGCCTGTGTTGCAGCCTTTTGAACTGTGGCAGCAATCAGGCAGGGATGTATCCTTCGGCAAGTCGTTATTCACTTTGACCGACCGCAAGGAACATACACTAGCTCTGGGACCCACCCATGAAGAAGTTATTACCGACCTTGTCCACCGCTATGTGCAAAGCTACCGGGAGCTTCCCTTGCTCCTTTACCAAATACAAACCAAACTTCGCGATGAGCCTCGACCTCGCGGTGGCTTATTGAGAGTCCGCGAGTTCATTATGAAGGACCTTTATAGCTTTGATGCCGACGAGGCTGGCCTCGATGAAAGTTACCAAAAGATGTGTCAGGCGTATAAGAATATCTATGCCCGCCTTAGCTTGCCGGCATTGATGGTAGAGGCTGACAGTGGCGCCATAGGGGGCAAGGACTCCCATGAATTTATGGTCTTCACCAAAGACGGTGAAGACCAGGTTATTCATTGTTCCAGTTGTGACTACGCCGCCAATGTCGAAAAGGCTCAATTTGTCAAAACTGTCATTCCGGTGAGCCGAAGCCCTGAGAGTAGCGAAGGGAAAGTGAAGAATCTCCTTCCTTTGGAAGAAATACCCACGCCGGGGACAAAAACCATAGAGGAAGTCGCTGATTTTGTTGGTGTGCCGACAAGTCAAACTCTTAAGTCAGTGTTTTACTCTACTGACGGAGAATTTATCTTCGTTATCATTCGGGGCGATCTGGAAATCAACGAAACGAAGTTAAGAAATGCTTTAAAGTGCTCTGAGCTTCGCTTGGCTACAGAAGGCGAAGTAAATGAAGCTGGATTTGTGCCTGGTTTTGCCTCACCCATAGATGTAAAGGGAGTCAAGATCATTGCTGATGATTCCATAACCTCGGGCTCCAACTTCACCGTTGGCGCTAATAAGCCAGGGTATCATCTCAGGAATGCTAACTATCCTAGGGATTTTCAAGTTGACCTTATGGCCGACATCGCCCTGGCTCAGCCTGGAGATAGCTGTCACAAGTGTCGAGGCAAACTATCCTCGGCCCGAGGCATCGAAGTGGGACATGTGTTTAAGTTAGGCACCTTCATCAGTGAGAAATTCGGAGCATCCTTCTTAGATAATGATGGCAAATCCCGGCCTATTGTCATGGGTTGCTATGGCATTGGACTGGGGCGCTTGTTGGCAGCTATAGTAGAACAAAGCCATGACGACAAAGGCATTATCTGGCCGCTCTCCGTCGCCCCTTATCAAGTCCACCTTTGTCCCCTATCGTTGGACAAACCTGCAGTCTTCCCTACAGCAGAAAAAATTTATCAGGAACTACAGAAAGAAGGCATTGAAGTGCTTTTCGATGACCGTGACGACTCTCCCGGCGTTAAATTCAACGATGCTGACCTCCTGGGAATACCACTGCGCTTGACCTTGTCCCCACGCACCTTACAAAGCCAGAGCGTAGAAGCAAAATGGCGCACGGAGAAGGAAACCCAGCTTCTGCCCTTAGACAATTTGGCGGCACAGGCGAAGAAGCTTCTAGATGAGGTTATAAGAACTCAGTCTTGATTGACCTTAACTCAACTTCTCAAATTGGCACCCAGCTCTTGATGTAGTTTAGCGAGCATCTGTGCTTGAGTTTGGTCAACTTCCTCATCAGTCAAGGTATGGCTGGGCGATTGGTAGACAATCCTTATGGCAAAAGATTTCTTGCCCGTGGTTATCTGTTCACCTCGATAAAGGTCAAAGAGAGTTACCTTTGTCACTAGCGGAAAGCTTTGGATTATTTCTTCCACCTTTCCATAGCTCACTTGCTCATCCATCACTAGAGCGATATCTCTGGTTACGTTGGGGAACCGTGGGATAGCTTGGTACTCCTTTGTGCCGGTAAACTTGGCCAAGAGCTTCTCCAGGTCAATCTCTATAAGGCAAATAGTGTTAGAGAGTTCAAAGGCTTGTGTTATTTTGGGATGCAGCTCACCAACAATGCCTATTCTGTCATCATCAACGACTATGTTAGCTCCTCTTCCCGGGAATAAACCTTCATCATCGCTATTCTCAAAACTTGCTTTCAGCCCCAATTGGTTCAGGATATTTTCCGCTATCCCTTTGGCATCAAAGAAATCGAGTGTCTCTTTATCAGCTTGCCAGGATAATTCGGCCCTTGCGCCGCTGAGCACAGCACACAGCATCTCCTTTTCCTGGGGTAGCTCCCTTTCTTCTTGAGATTGCTTCGCTTCGCTCGCAATGACGTGATGGTACTGCGGCAGGAATACCTTGCCAATTTCAAAGAGCCTTATGCCGGCTTGCTCAAATTTCTGGTTATGTGCCAATGTGGATAGAAGACCAGCCTGCAAGCTGGTACGCAGGTATTCTTGTTCCCTTGTCATAGGGTTAGCCACCTTTAACGGTGGAATTTTCAACTCCAGATTTGGAGAAAGCTTTTGCAACTTTTCCAGACTGACTAAAGAATAAGTCAATATCTCTTGAAAGCCAAAGCCAGTCAGTATATCGCGTAACTTATCCTTGAGGTCGCTTTGCTTAGCTTCCGGCGATAATTTCGATTTTTGTTGAGGCAAAGGAGAACTGAGTCTAGTCATAGGGACCCTGTCGTAACCGATTATGCGAACTACCTCCTCTACAAGGTCAGCAGGGCATTTAATATCGCTGCGCCAATAAGGTGCAGACACCGAAATCTGCGAGCCTGAATCGCCTTCTTTACATTCAAAGCCCAGAGCTTTTAATATCTTAAAAATTTCATCAATGTTGACCTTCAAGCCTGAAAGGCGCTTCACCTCCCGGGTGGTAAGTGATATGAGCCTTGGTTTTGACTTCCCGGGATAAATATCAATTATGCCCTTGGCTGCTTGGCCACCGGCTAGCTCCAGTAGCAGTTGAGTGGCCCGTTTCAGCGGTACTAACGGAAGTTCACTATTAAGCCCTTTGTCAAAGCGCATCGAGGCCTCGCTTTGGAATTGAAGATGGCTACAGCCCCGACGAATAGTAGCCTGGTTAAAATTCGCTGACTCCAAGAGGATAGTATCAGTTTTGTCCGTAACCTCGGAATCCAGACCACCCATGATTCCCGCCACAGCGATGGTTTCTGCTTTATCGGCAATGACCAATATGTCCGGGTTAAGAGTGCGCTTTGAACCATCGAGAGTAGTTATGGTTTCACCATTTCTGGCCCTGCGAACGATAATTTGCCTGCCCCTAAGCTTTTGATAATCGAAGGCATGAAGGGGCTGCCCATATTCCAGCATCACATAATTAGTAACGTCAACCACGTTGTTAATGGGACGCATGCCGCAGTTATTCAGACGCTGCTGGAGCCAGCTTGGGGAGGGGGCTATCTTGATTCCGGTAACCAAGCTAGCACAGTATCTCGGACATAGGTCTGGATCGACTATATCAACGGAGGCGAAGGAATCTATTGACTTCTCTGTTTCCTCGTAATGAATTTCAGGCAAGCAGAGTGGTTCACCAGTTAAGACAGCAATCTCTCGGGCAATACCAATTACAGACAAGCAATCCGGGCGGTTGGGTGTTACATCCAAGTCCAAAATTACATCGCCTAGATAGGCACCGAGGGGTACACCTATAGGCGCCTCCGGCGGCAATACCAAAATGCCCTCGTGACTATCAGAAATCCCTAGTTCTTTCTCGGAGCAGACCATGCCCTCGGAAACGACGCCGCGAATTTTAGCCGGCTTTAGCACCACAGCTTCCCCAGTGTGAGGATCTATAAGTCGGGCTCCTATATGGGCAAAAGTCACTCTTTGACCAAGGCTGATATTGGGGGCACCACAAACCGTGGTGACTTGCTCAGTGCCCAAGTTAACCGTAGCTAGCTTAAGGCGGTCAGCATTAGGATGAGGATTTAATGCTATCACCTCCCCTATTACCACATCATCCCAAGTGCCACCTATAGTCTGGATGCTTTTAACTTCCAGACCAGCCATGGTTAGCCTTGCGGCTAGCTCTCCGATAGTAAGTTTTATGTCAACATAATCCTTGAGCCATTTGAGGGAAACTTTCATATTGTCACCTTAAAATTTAGAACTGCCTCAAAAACCTGAGGTCATTGCTATAAAAGAGGCGGATGTCGTCAATGCCATAGCGCAGCATAGGTATACGCTCAACTCCCATGCCGAAGGCAAAACCACTGTAAATCTTGGGGTCGATATCCACGCGTGCTAGGACATCGGGGTGCACCATCCCCGCCCCTAGTATTTCAAGCCAGCCGCTGTAGCCGCATAGACGGCAGCCAGATCCATCACAAGCTGAACACCCAATGGCAACTTCCACGCCGGGTTCCACAAAAGGAAAGTAATCGCAGCGGAAGCGCACTTTCCTTTCCTCACCGAAAAGACAACGGCAAAAGTCAAACAATGTGCCTTTTAAATCAGCCAGTGTGATACCCTTATCCACAGCCAAACCCTCGACCTGATAAAACATGGATTCGTGAGTAGCGTCAGTCGCTTCATATCGGTAAACTCGCCCCGGCACTATAGCTCTTATCGGCGGACGCTCCTTCTCCATCAACCTAATCTGCATGGGAGAAGTGTGTGTGCGCAAAAGTCTAGCTTTCCCTCCCATGCCTGCATCTATCCATAGAGTAGCAAACATATCTCGCGCTGGATGATGTTGAGGAATATTTAAAGCTTCAAAGTTATAGTAATCCCACTCCACGTCAGGTCCCTCAATTACCTGGAAGCCCATGTTTTTGAAAACATCGCAAATTTCCTTAAGTGCTTGAGTGGTGGGGTGAAGTCGCCCTGTTGGGAGAGGCCGACCCGGCAAGGTAACATCTAATATCTGGGATTCTCGAGAAGAGGTCAAAAGGGCTTCCTGCAGTAATTTGCCCTTCTCCTCTATGCTCGACTCTAAAGCTCTCTTGATTTCGTTAGCCCGGGCACCTACCTCCCGTCGTTCTTCCAGAGGTAAGGCAGCCAAGGAACGTAGAATTTGAGTTAAATTGCTTTTCTTACCTAAGTAGCGGACACGCCACAACTCTAGCTCCCGGGGGTTATTAACTTTATTTAATTCCTCGAGAGCTTGTGCATAAAGGTTTTTGAGTTGTTCCAGCATTGACTGCCACGCAATATTCCTTATTCAAAAAATCCTGGGAGTTTCAAGCATAGCGTCATTTCGGGCGGGGTGAGTTGGTTTCAGTTATTGAAGCTACTAGTGTAGCAAAACCTTCAGGATCTTTGACTGCCATCTCGGCCAACATCTTGCGGTCGATTTCTATATTCGATTCTTTTAACCCGACCATAAACTGATTGTAAGTAAGTCCTCTAGCCCGTGCCGCAGCATTAATGCGCACGATCCACAACCTTCTGAAGTCGCCTTTCCGCTCACGACGATGGCGATAGGAATAATCTAAAGCATGAAGCATGGACTGATTAGCTATGATATAAAGATTGTGCCTGCCAGCCCGATGTCCTTTAGTCAGCTCAAACACTTTTTTATGTCGTCTATGTGTGATTTTTCCGCTTCTGGCTCGTGGCAAGTTCTTCCTCCTTTAATCCTGGGGCGTTACCTTTTTCTCTTTAGCAACAAAATAAACTACTTTCCCTCCCTGCACTATTTGTAGGGTAAAAGCCTCATTATCCTCTTCTTATCCACTGAAGAGGTCATAATCATTTCATCATAGAGGCGCTTAGTTCTGGGAGCCTTTTTTCGTCTGAAATGGCTCTTGCCACATTTAGTGCGCATTAGTTTGCCGCTACCTGTTATATTAAAACGGCTCTTTGCCCCTTTATGAGTCTTAAGTTTTGGCATCTGCTCTTGTCTCCTTAGTTTTCTTCTGGGAAACCGGGGATAAGACCAAGGTTATATTATTCCCCTCGTTGACAGAGTTGCTCACTACCGCTATTTCCTGGGAGGCTTCAGCTACTTTACGCAGCACCTTCCAACCTAGTTCAGGATAAATAATTTCGCGCCCTCTAAACCTTAGCATTAACTTTACTTTATTGCCCTCCTCCAATAGTTTCTTCGTGGTCTTAATTTTTGCCTGTAAATCATGCTCTTCTATCTTGGGTCTTAAACGGATCTCCTTGAGTAAGCCCACTCTTTGGCCCCTCTTCGCCTTGCGTTCCTTTTTAGTTTGCTCATACTTATATTTACCATAATCCAGAAGCCGGCATACAGGCGGAGTCTCCGTTGATGCTACCTGCACCAAATCGAGGCCACGCTCATAAGCAATTTGTAATGCTTTCTGCAGAAGCACCACACCCAACTGTTCCCCCTCTTCTCCTATGAGGCGAACTTCCTTGGCTCTGATTCTCCTATTGGTTAATAATTCTTTAACTATGCTCTTTCTACCCCCTGGAACAGTATTCAGGATTTGGCTTCTATAGCCGCCCTTATTCTATTCTTAACTTGTACCACAGTTTCTAAGCCCAGATCTTCGCCGCTTCTTAAGCGAAGTGATACACTGGATGAAGCCATTTCTTTATCCCCAACTATAAGCATATACGGAACTTTCTCCAGTTGGGCTTCTCTTATTTTCAAATTCATCCTCTCAGAGCGGTCGTCAACACGAACTCGGACGCCCTCATTTTTAAAATCGTTCTCTATCTCACGTGCATAGCCAAGATGACGATCTGCTATAGGAATTATTATTGTTTGAACCGGCGACAACCATACCGGGAAGGCACCGCCATAATGCTCTGTGAGACAAGCTAAAAAACGCTCCATGCTACCTAAAACTGTGCGATGTATCATCACCACATTATGCTCCAAGCTATCCTCACCAATATAACAGACATTAAAGCGTTGTGGCAAATTGAAATCGACCTGGATGGTAGGACCTTGCCAAACATGCCCTACAGCATCCTTGAGTTTAATATCGATTTTAGGCCCGTAGAAAACCCCCTCACCAGGGTCCACTTCATAACGCAAGTTGAGTTTCTCTAGGACATGTTTCAAAGATCCCGTGGCTTCTTCCCACATTGAAACTGTGCCAGTATATTTCTCAGGACGCGTTGATAACAACAATTCATACTCTTTAAAGCCAAAACTCAACATCATGAATTGTGCCAACTTCACAACTTCCCTTACCTCTTCTTCAACCTGATCAGGTCGGCAAAAAATGTGAGCGTCATCTTGAGTAAATCCCCTAACCCTGGCAAGCCCATACAATACACCACCCCGCTCATACCTATATACTGTGCCTAACTCGGCATATCTCAAGGGCAAATTGCGATAACTGCGCAATTGGCTTTTATAAATCAAAATATGGCCCAAGCAATTCATGGGCTTTAGCATATACTGCTGTCCCTCAATCTCCATCGGTGAGAACAGATAATCTCTATAGAATTCCCAATGCCCGCTAGTTTTCCACAAATCTAGCTTGGCAATATGAGGAGTGTAAACGATGTCATAGCCTCGCTTGATGTGCTCCGCCTTCCAGAAGTCTTCAATAATTAGTCGGATCAAAGCACCCTTGGGGTGCCAACAAATTAAGCCAGGTCCTATCTCCTCGTGAATACTGAAGAGGTCAAGTTCTTTGCCCAGTTTCCTATGGTCGCGTTTAGCAGCTTCAGCTTGCCGCGATAAATAATCATCAAGCTCTTTTTGACCTTCAAAAGCCACGCCGTAGATTCTTTGTAGCATGGGTCGCTTTTCATCTCCACGCCAATATGCTCCAGCCAGATGAGTAAGTTTAAATGCTTTTACCTCACCCGTAGAGGCTAGATGAGGACCACGACATAAATCGGTGAAAGAACCCTGTTTATAGATAGTCACATGAGGCTCAGTGATTTCGTTGATAAGCTCCAGTTTATAAGGCTGGGTAGCAAAGAGCTTACGTGCTTTATCCTTACTCATTTCCTCTTTAACAAATGGTGCATCCTGACTAATAATCCCCCTCATTTTGTCTTCGATTATAGGCAAATCTTCCGGTGTTAATGGGCGTGGCAGCTCAAAGTCATAATAGAAGCCATTCTCAATAGTCGGTCCGATGCCAAATTTAGCCTCAGGGAAAAGACATTGTACCGCCTCAGCCATGATATGAGATGCGGAATGGCGCATCAGCTCCAATTGTTCACTATCTTTCTCTGACTTCATCTCAAATTTCCATTAATCAAACATGATTTCAGCAAAAAATGGGCAGTACTGGACTTGAACCAGTGGCCTCTGCGATGTCAACGCAGCGCTCTAACCGCTGAGCTAACCGCCCATTTGGCGATTGTAACAAACATAGATAAACAGAGCAACCCTCTGATAATATGACAGAAATAGAAGATTACTTATCATTGGGTGACTTAGAAATTAAACATTGATAAAAATACGATGCTTGCTCTGGCTATTCTTTACCTCGTAGTCTTACACCACTGGTGACATTGATCTGTATAGTCTGACCACAATTAGGGCAGGTTACTTCTATAGCCAGAGGCCTTCCCATTACTCTCTCTATAAGTGATGTTACTATAGAATCTATATTATCCAGCCTCTCATCTAACATATCAAGGCGTTTAATTACCTGCCCTATATCACGGTCCTGATTGGCTTGTTTACTTAGCTTAGCTCTATCTTGTGAAACCAATTTATAAACTCTTCTCTACAACGCCTAATGATTCTAGCTCAGTTTTATCTTCCTTCATCAACTTTTCTACTTGTTCGGAGACAGTGCGTTCCAAATACTTACGGAATGCTTCCCGCGCTGCTGGGGATGACCTTACCGCGTCCTTTACTCTCTGCCATTCACTCGAGATCACTTCATTCACCTGCTCAACACTTATGGGCTGCTTGGCTTGCCACAATTCTTCTATCCTATCCAAAATTCTGCTTGTCATAGCCCTCTTGATGCGGTCAAAAGAAAGTATCTCCTCCAGACTATATGGTTGCCCCTCTTTTCTTTCTTCTTTTCTTTCAGTCACGGTGCACTACCTCCGCTTAGATTTATTTGACTTACTATCATAAGCTTAGCAGCACAACTTGTCAAGGTATTGGGTAGCTGACCAAATGGGTAACAGTGGACTATGAGTTTCGGCAGTTTTTTCAATATACTCACTTGAGAACAACATAACTTACTACGAAGAAGGGAGTAAAAAGTAAGACTTTAGCAGCAAGCAGGAATTATGATAGAAGTGCCAGAATACAGAGTAGTAATCCTTAAAATGTCAGATATTTTCAAAGGCCCAATTGTCCCACTTTCGCTGACTACATATACCTATCTACCTCTTCCGGAAAGCAGGAACAAGCCCCTAAATGTCCTTTAACCCTTGTCTCAATTATGCCTCTTTCTGGCTGCCAATACACAATCACCCCTGTTGTACTTTCAAGGCCTCAGCTATTTGCTCGGCTTTTTTGTTTGTATTTAAACTTCTAACCAAGACATCTTGATGTGGTTTTCGGTTAGCGGTAACGCACATTCCACTTGTTGCACAAAGCCATGACAAAGTTCTTTGTATTCGTGTCTGACTCCGTATACAAATCTGCTAGAAAACCATGCAATAGCTCACCACCTGTCATTCCGTCGACCGGCTGGCTTGGGCCAGGTAAATTGATGTACACTATCTCTGTCATAACTTTTTGATACTCTATTGACTGCGGCATAAAATCACCTCCATTTTGAATATATTTTCTGGTTCACATTAGCTTAATTTCTTCCCTTAAATCCATAGCATCCTAAGCATTAGCTGGTATTTTGCGTTGGCAGTCCACTACTTCTTTTTACCAATGTCATAAGAAGCCCCACCCCCTGACTGCACGTAACGCACATTCCACTTGTTGCACAAAGTCATGACAAAGTTCTTTGTCTCCGGGGTCGACGTTGTATACAAATCCGTTAGAAAACCATGCAATAGCTCACCACCCGTCATTCCGTCAACCGGCTGGCCTGGGCCAGGTAAATTGATGTACACTATCTCCGTCATCAGTTTGTGATACTCTATTGACTGTGGCATAAAATCACCTCCATTTTGAATATATTTTCTGGTTCACATTAGCTTAATTTCTTCAAAAACAAGTGAAATTGCGAAACGATTATTCTCTCACCTCCTTCTTGGTACTTTCGATTCTTAAATCCATATAGTCTTAGACTTGGCTAGTGCTTCAAGTTACTAGTTTAATAATATTAGTATTTCTTATTTTTAGTGTCAACTAGCTTTTCTATCAGGTGGGTTACTATCAACTGAATATCAGAGTATCATCTCCATGTGTTGATTTTTGACCTCGAAGGGTGTACATTATCTCCAAGAAGGGAGGTGTCTGGAAATGCCGGATGTAGAGATTGGGAAGGTGACGGAGTTCTTTGCCCGGCCTGTAGTAGCTGGTCTGGAGCTAAGCGGCACACTGAAAATAGGTGATAAGGTCCATATCAAAGGTAGCACTACAGATATGGTACTGACGGTGGAGTCCATGCAAATTGAGCGTGTTAACATCACCGTGGGTAAGCCTGGCGACATCGTTGGCATAAAAGTTCCTGACAGAGTAAGGCGGGGTGACAAAGTTTACAAAGTCACTGAATAGCCTTAAGTAGATTTGCCATTTCAATAGCACTCACCGCAGCAGCAAAACCTTTATTACCCTCTTTAGCCCCCGCTCTCTGTATAGCCTGCTCCAAAGTATCGGCTGTTATTATGCCCTGTATTACCGGTAGGCCAGTATCTAAGCCTACCCTGCCAATCCCCCTGTTCACCTCAGAAGCAACATACTCAGAATGAGGGGTGCCACCACGAATCACCGCGCCGAGGCATACTATGGCATCGTACTTATTACTCTGTGCTAATTTTTTGCTTATAAGCGGGATCTCTAGACAACCTGGAGTCCAGGCAATATCGATATCCCCCTCAGCAACACCGTGGCGCAGTAAAGCGTCCTTTGCTCCCTCGAGCAGCTTCATGGTTATTAACTCATTAAAACGAGAAACAACCAAGGCAAACTTAAGACCTTTTCCTATCAGGATACCTTCATACTGATGTTTAGCCATTCTTACCCTCCTATAAACAAATGCCAAATTTCAAATCAATTTCAACTGCCTAAATGCCAAACTACTTCTCTTTGACGTTTAAGCTTTGTCATTTTTTATTTTTCTAGATTTAGAATATGTCCTAACTTTTTTTGCTTGGTTTCCAAGTAGTGGATATTATAAGGGGTAGCCGGGGCTATTAAGGGAACTATCTCTACTATTTTAATTCCGTAGCTTTCCAACCCGATCACTTTCTTGGGATTATTGGTAAGCAATCGAATATTATGTAAACCCAGGTCGGCCAAAATCTGGGCGCCCACTCCATAATCTCTCAAATCAGGAGCAAAACCTAAAGCTATGTTAGCTTCCACGGTATCCATTCCTTGATCCTGAAGTGCATAGGCGCGAAGCTTGTTGTGAAATCCGATCCCCCTCCCCTCCTGCCTCATATAAAGAAAAACACCTCGCTCTTCTTTGGCTATTCTTTCCAAAGCCATTTCAATCTGAGCCCCACAATCGCATCTCAAACTACCAAAGACGTCTCCGGTGAGACACTCACTGTGAACACGTACCAGAACTGGTTCATCACTCGATATGTCACCTTTAACGAGAGCGATATGCTCAGCGGCATCAACAGCACTTTTGTAAGCCACGGCTGTAAATTCGCCATACGTAGTAGGCAGCTTGGCCTCGGTTATTCTTTGCACCAGTTTTTCATGGCGGAGACGGTAAGCAATCAAATCAACGATGGTTATCATCTTTAAGTCAAACTTAGAAGCCATATCTTCAAGTTGAGGCAGACGCCTCATAGTGCCATCCTCATCCATAATCTCACATATAACGCCCGCAGGATAAAGCCCAGCCAATCTAGTCAAATCAACAATAGCTTCGCTGTGACCTGCTCGCACTAATACCCCACCTTCCTTAACTCGAATAGGAAATATATGCCCGGGCTGAGCTAGGTCACTCGGCTTGGCATTAGGCTCAAGTATCGTTTTTATGGTTTGAGCCCGATCAAAGGCAGAAATCCCAGTAGTAACTTTATCCTTGGCATCAACAGAAACTGTGAGGGCAGTAGTATGTCGCGAAGTATTATTGGTAACCATCAGTGGTATTCCTAATTCATCGAGCCTTTGACCATTGATAGGAAGGCAAATCAATCCGCGAGCATGCTTGGCCATAAAGTTTATCGTCTCCGGAGTAACCTTCTCAGCAGCCACGGCCAAGTCCCCTTCATTTTCGCGTGACTCGTCATCAACGATAATGATTAACTTGCCTGCCCTTATATCTTCAATTGCCTCGGAAATGCTAGCCAGCATCTATTCCCCCTGCAAATCCATATTCTCTAAGGAACTCGAAGTTCAAACTTTGCCTTTTCCGCTCTTTAAGACTCTCAATATATTTAGCTATGATGTCTGTCTCTAGGTTGACTATGTCTCCAGGTCTCTTCTTTCCTAACGTAGTATTTTCCATAGTATAAGCTACCAGCGACACAACAAAAGAAAAATCATCAAAGTCTACAACAGTGAGACTAATACCATCAACAGCGATAAAGCCTTTATCTACAATGTAAGGCGTTAGTGCAGCTGGCGCTGAAATCCTCATAATACGCGCAGTTTCTTCACTAGTTATATTCATCACTTCTCCCGTATCATCAACATGACCCAACACTAAATGACCACCTACGCGTCCACCGAAGGCCAACGCTCTTTCTAAGTTTACCTGGTCATTATAATGAAGTCCACCAAGATTAGTGCAACGCAATGTCTCAGGCATGACATTAACACTGAAGCCATAATTTTCCAAGGAGATAACAGTCAAGCAAACACCATTAACAGCTATGCTATCGCCCACTTTCATTCCTTCAAGCACCTTACGAGCTTCGAAGGCCAGGCGATCTCGGCTTGTTTCTCTAACTATACCAATCTCTTCAACTATCCCCGTGAACATACGGTATACCTAAAAACCTACGCCTCTTGTGGTAATTGTTTTTCTACATACCCACTAACCAATATATCATCACCGAAACTCTTAATGTCAACTCGACTAAGGCGCAAAGCCTTAGCTATATTATCAACGCCATCTCCCCCCACACTTACAGCCTCACAGCCGCCAATGATGATTGGGGAAATGAAAGCCAACACTTTATCCACTAAGTGTTGGTCAAAAAGTGAACCAAGTAGCTTACCACCTCCCTCCACTAGGACAGTGACAATCTCACGTCTCCCCAACAACCTCAATAACTCCCTAATATCCACCGAGCCTTCCTTAGCTGGCAATTCCAGTACTTCAGCACCCGCCTCCACAAATTTTTCCTTCTTTACAGAGTCCAAAGGTGCTGCCACAGCGAGTAAAACCTCGCCTGGTGGCTCAAAAATATGTGCATTCAATGGCACCTTTCCTTTACTATCAACAACTAGACGTAGAGGCTGTTTTTTCCCTACGCCACCTCTACCACCACAACCTTTAGCGGTGAGGCGAGGATTATCAGCAACAATGGTGTTTACTCCCACCATTATGGCATCAACGGTATGGCGCAGGGCATGTGCATACTTTCTTGCCTCTTCCTTGGTTATCCATTTGGAATCACCGGTTTTGGTAGCAATCTTGCCGTCAAGACTCATGGCGAATTTAGCTACGACAAACGGTAAACCAGTAGTAATGTGCTTAATATAAGCTTCGTTTATATCATAAGCTTCTTGCTGACACATACCTATATGAGTCTTGATGCCTTTTTCCTTTAGCCTGCTTACCCCACGCCCGGAAACCACAGGGTTGGGGTCAAGCAAGGCTATATGGACCTCTGAAATGCCGGCATCGATTATAGCTTGAGTGCAAGGTGGAGTACGTCCATAATGAGGGCAAGGCTCCAAGGTAACATACATAGTAGCACCCTGCGCCTTATCACCAGCCTGCCGAAGTGCCATAACCTCAGCATGCTCCGAGCCGACAGGTTGAGTATATCCCATGCCAACAGCAAGTCCATCCTTAACAACTACTGCCCCCACTGCTGGATTCGGACTGGTATATCCCATAGCTAATCTAGCTAGAGATAGGGCACATTCCATATGATGCTGGGAGGGCATTACCGTCTACCTTTTACAGACAAATCTTTTATAATGGGCTGCTGCTTGTAGGTTATTTTTGCTTTCAGTATTTGTTCTTTGCATTGCTAGAACCATATAACTTTCTACACAGAGAAGTCAAGTTTGACACAGGCATTTGTTCATTACTAACTTAAATAATACAGGGTAATTGATAATTTGCCAAATCGCACAATCATGATGAAGATACTCCCCTTTGCTGTCTTCATCATTGATTGTAACAACAGCTTAAGTGAAGTGCAAAACGAGCAAGCATAAATGGAGATGTCATGGCTATTTTTGTATAATGGACATTAGAGGAATGAAAAAGACTTTTGAAATAATTGACCACACTGCTGACATAGGCATCATCGCCTACGGGACAGATGCCGAAGAGCTCTTTTCCAACGCTGCTCTGGCTCTATTCAGTTTGATAACTGAGCCCGAAAGTATTGAGGAGAAATCGCACCTCAATTTGAAAGTCAGCAGCGAAGATAGAGATAGCTTGCTCGTTGAATGGCTTAATGAACTCATTTATTTTTTCGATGCCAAACACATTCTGTTCAACCGGTTCGATATTGAAAGTTTGACTCACAATGAACTTAAGGCTATCTGTTATGGAGAAGATTTTGACCCAATGAAACACAAGATAAAGAGAGGGGTAAAAGCAGCCACATATCATATGCTAAAGCTAGATAAAAATAGTGATGGCTACAGGGCACAGATAATTCTCGACATTTAGGAGCTAAGGACATGGCACGATGGCAAGGACAGCTTATTAAGATAGACGATTATCGCTGGAAGATTCCCGAGAATTATAAAACTGGCATGAAGGTTCCTGGCCTAATCTATGCCAGTAAGGAAATGTTGGAATCTATACGTGAGGAACAAGCACTCGAACAAGTTGCCAATGTTGCCTTTCTCCCCGGTATAGTAGGTTACTCCTTTGCCATGCCCGATATCCACTGGGGCTATGGCTTCCCTATAGGCGGAGTGGCAGCAATGGATATTAAGGATGGCGTAGTTTCTCCCGGGCGGAGTGGGTTATGACATTAATTGTGGTGTAAGGTTATTGCGTACCAGTCTCAGCGAAGCTGAAGTGCGGCCCAGAATTAATGAGCTCATTAATGACTTATTCCATAATATACCATCAGGTCTTGGCTCTGAAGGGAAGATAAAGGTAAGTCAAAAAGAGATGAACCAGATTGATGGTTGAGGGAGCTCGTTGGGCAGTGAAGCGTGGCATGGGTTCCGAGGAAGATTTGGATGTTACTGAAGAAGGTGGATGTCTCACTGGTGCCGATCCCGATAAAATAAGCGATAAAGCGGTAAAGAGAGGTATGCCTCAAGCAGGCACATTAGGCTCAGGAAATCATTTTCTTGAGATCCAAGTGGTGAAGGAGATATTCGACTCCCACATAGCTAGCATTATGGGCATCACTGAGATAGGTCAGATATTAGTCTTAATTCATACAGGCTCTCGCGGCTTTGGTCATCAAGTATGTACTGACCATCTGCGGGTCATGGAGCGGGCGGTATCGAAGTACGGGATAAAGCTCCCCGACCGGCAGCTTGCCTGCGCTCCCATAGAATCAAAGGAAGGCCAGGATTATCTAGCTGCCATGGCATGTGCTGCTAACTACGCCTGGGCTAACCGGCAGTGCATTGCCCACTGGGTTAGGGAAAGCTTTTCTAAAATTTTCGGTAAAAGTCCTGAGAAACTTGGCATGAAGCAGGTTTATGATGTTGCTCATAACATAGCCAAAATAGAAGAACACACGATAGACGGTCGCCAGGTTAAGGTCTGTGTTCACCGCAAAGGAGCTACCAGAGCTTTTCCGGCAGGCCATAAGGATATTCCCAGACGCTACAAGGAGGTAGGGCAACCTGTGCTCGTGCCCGGAGACATGGGACGTTGTTCTTTCATTGCTGTGGGCACTGAGAAAGCCATGAAGGAAAGCTTTGGCTCCACCTGTCACGGCGCGGGCAGAGTACTAAGCCGGGGGG
>CAVYNS010000005.1:0-5254 GCA_963769975.1 uncultured Chloroflexia bacterium
TAAGGTACATGCTCGTTCCACCGGTCCGTACTCACTCATCACTCAGCAACCATTGGGAGGGAAAGCTCAATTTGGCGGTCAAAGGTTTGGTGAGATGGAGGTTTGGGCATTGGAAGGGCACGGCGCCGCTCATACACTTCAAGAGATGCTCACAATAAAGTCAGATGATGTGATGGGACGGGCTAAAGCTTATGAGTCTCTTGTTAAAGGCGAAGATATTCAACAACTTGGTATTCCAGAATCGACCAAGGTTTTATTTATGGAGCTACGTAGTTTAGGTTTTGCTGTCGAACTACTTAGCGAGGGGGAAAATGTCTCAATTTGATGGCATTAATGGTATTCGAATAAGTCTCGCCTCACCGGAACAAATCAGGAGCTGGTCTCATGGTGAGGTAACCAAAGCAGAGACAATAAACTACCGCACTTTAAAGCCGGAAAGAGATGGTCTATTTTGTGAGAAGATTTTCGGTCCTGTTAAAGATTTTGAATGCCACTGTGGCAAATATAAAAAGGCGAGGTATAAGGGAGTCATTTGTGATAAATGTGGTGTTGAGGTAGCTCATTCCAGTGTACGCCGGGAACGCACAGGACATATAGAATTGGCTGCGCCAGTTACCCATATCTGGTTTGTTAAATTGGTACCTAGTCGGCTTGGACTGCTTCTTGATCTTTCTCCTCGAGACTTGGAGAGCGTCATCTATTTTGCTCGGTATATAGTCATCTCTGTGGACAAGGGAATCAAAGAGAAGAAGCTTCAAAAAATTGGGGATGAGGGGAGTCGAAAAATTGCTGAGCACGAGGAACGCCTGAACAAAAAGATCGAAGAAGTGGAAGCCAAAGACCTGGAAGAAGAGCTTAAGATAAAAGAGGTAAATGAGCTTCGTGCTAAATCTGTAGAAAAAAGGGAAAAACTTGAGGAAGAGCTAAAGACAAGCATTGCAGAGTTAGAAGGTCTTCAGCCGCGAAAATTGCTTAATGAAGAAGGGTACAGGAGACTTAAAGATAAGTATGGTGATATTTTTGAAGCTGGCATGGGAGCCGAGGCTATTCTGCAGGTGTTGAAGCAAATTGATGTGGATGCTTTGCACCAGGAGCTTCGTGACCAAATTCGTAGCACCTCGGGAGGATATCGTAAAAGAATCAGTCAACGGCTGCAATTAGTTGAGGCTTTTAAGCTCAGTGGCAATAAGCCTGAGTGGATGGTTATAACTGTGCTTCCTGTATTACCTCCGGCGCTTCGTCCTATAGTCCAGTTAGATGGTGGTCGCTTTGTTATTAGCGATCTTAACGACCTCTATCGGAGGGTTATTAATCGTAACAACCGTCTCCGCCGTCTTATGAAGTTGGGGGCGCCGGAAATAATTATTCGAAATGAGAAACGTATGTTGCAGGAAGCTGTTGATGCTCTTGTTGATAATGGACGGAGAGGGCGCGCAGTTGTCACTGGTAATAAGCATGCCTTGAAATCTCTTTCTGACATTCTGAAGGGCAAGCAAGGACGGTTTCGGCAAAATCTTCTCGGTAAGCGAGTAGACTACAGCGGTCGCTCTGTCATTGTTGTTGGTCCTAAGCTCAAACTCCATCAATGTGGTTTGCCACGCTACGTTGCTTTGGAGTTATTTAAGCCTTCGGTTATGCACAAACTCATAGTGAATGGGTATGCCAATAACCTGAAGAGTGCCCGGCGCTTGGTGGAGAAAGGTAGCCCTGAGGTTTGGGATGCACTGTATGAAGTAGTTAAGGAGCGTCCTGTATTGCTTAATCGTGCTCCCACTTTACATCGGCTTAGCATTCAAGCCTTTGAACCCGTGTTAATCGACGGTAATGCTTTTCAGCTCCACCCCTTAGTTTGTACCGCCTTTAATGCCGATTTTGATGGTGACCAGATGGCAGTTCATGTGCCATTGTCCAAGGCCGCAGTGAAGGAATCCAGGGAGCACATGCTTAGTCCTTATAATATGTTGCTGCCAAGTTCTGGTGAGCCTGCTACAACACCCACCCTGGATATGGTTCTGGGCTGCTATTATCTTACCATTTTGAAGCCCAGAGCCAAAGGGGAAGGGAAATTCTTCAGCAGTTTTGACGAGGCTAAATTAGCTTACGAACTGGGCATTATCGAACTTGGTGCCGAAATTGTTGTGCGAGATTCTTCGCTTCGTTCAGATGGGGGGAGGATAAATACTACAGTGGGCAGAATTATATTTAGTGATGCCTTGCCTCCGCAACTTCGCTTTTACAACAAATCAGTAGATAAGTCTTCCTTAAGAACATTAGTCTCTGATTGCATTCGCCTGTTGGGTAATGAAGGTACTGCTGGAGTCCTCGATAGACTTAAGGAATTGGGGTTTGACTATGCTACAAAGTCGGGCATTTCCATCGCTATGGATGATATTGAAGAGCCTCCAGGTAGGGTCAAGCTTCTTAAAGAATCCGACGAGAAAGTTAGCCTTATTGAGGATCAATTTAACCGTGGCTTGATTACTGAGGATGAAAAGTATGAAAGCACAGTTCAAGTGTGGATGGAGGCTACAGATAAAGTTGCTGAGGATATGTCCCGGGCGCTAGATCCTTATGGTAGTGTTTACATGATGGCTACGTCGGGTGCCAAGGGGAATATTTCTCAAATTAGACAAATGGCAGGGATGCGCGGGTTGATGACTGACCCCTCAGGAAGGATAATAGATTTTCCCATTAAATCGAGTCTCCGTGATGGGCTGACACCCATAGAGTATTTCATTTCTACCCATGGTGCTCGTAAAGGGTTAGCTGATACTGCCTTGAGGACCTCAGATAGTGGTTATCTTACCAGGCGTCTTGTCGATATAGCTCAAGATGTCATTGTAACTGAAACAGATTGTGGTACCACCGAGGGGGTTTGGATATCCCGGGAAACTACAGATGTGTCCCTTCCCCCGTTTGAAAACCGGATTACCGGGTACTTAGCGGCCAGCAAGATTGTTGATCCAGGTACAAATGAAGTCATTGTTGATCGTAATGAAGAAATTAGTGAAGATAAAGTGCAACAAATTATCGGGACTGGTATTACCCGGGTACATCTGAGGTCGCCTCTTACTTGCCGGTCTCGATTTGGCGTTTGTCAAAACTGCTATGGAAGGGACTTGGGGAAGAAGCAATTAGTAAAGATTGGCACCGCTGTAGGAGTTATTGCTGCCCAGAGCATCGGTGAGCCTGGAACTCAGCTTACTCTGCGCACTTTTCATACAGGGGGCGTAGTAGGTGTCGATATTACCACCGGACTGCCTCGTGTAGAAGAGCTTTTCGAGGCTAGAATACCAGATGGCAGTGCCATCATTTCTGAGATTGATGGTACTGTTGAAGTAGCCCATACTGATGGAGCAAGCATAGTCAAGGTCATTAGCTCTGAATTCTATTTGGATGAATACCCAATTCTGCCAAGAGCGAAGCTAGCTGTAACTGATGGGCAATCGGTGGATGCGGGTAGCATCCTATTTTCTCTGCCAAAGAAGACTAGCAAGAAATTACCAGCTGTTAGCCATGGTGAAGCAAGACAATCTCCATCTTTAGTAGCTAGAGTAGCTGGTCAAGTCGTCATTGAGGGTGACCGTGTTTATGTTAGGTATGAAGAGAAGGAAGAGAGGGAATATAGTGTCCCTCGTGATACATCTTTGCTTGTTCAGTCAGGGGACAAGGTCAAAGCGGGCGATAGGCTTACTAGAGGTACCGTTGACTCTCATGATATCTTGCGTATTATGGGGAAGGATGCAGTCCAGCAGTATCTGATTGATGAAGTACAAAAAGTATATCGCACACAAGGGGTGACTATACATGATAAACATATTGCTGTCATTGTTCGGCAGATGTTAAGCAACGTGAGAATTGTTTCCTCAGGGGATACGAAGCTTCTGCCTGGTGAGTTGGTTGGTCGATTTGCCTATGAGGATATAAATGCCAAGGTGTTGGCTGAGGGAGGTGAGCCGGCAACGGCTCAAGCTGCGTTTCTCGGGATAACCAGAGCTAGCTTAAGCAAGGACAGTTGGCTGGCAGCTGCTTCCTTCCAGGAAACCGGCCGTGTTCTTGTTGATGCTGCGATCAAAGGCAAGGTGGATGGGCTTCGTGGTCTCAAGGAGAATGTTATTCTCGGTAAGCTTATCCCAGCGCGGGTCCTCTATTTGAGTCCTGATGATGAGAAAAAGTTGAAGGGGGGAGGTCTTGATGAAAAGGAGACTGCGAATTTAGAATTAGAGAGAGCCAGTAAAATTTTAACTCCCAAAGGTTAGCGATGCGGCTTATTTCAGGTAAAATAGCAACCGAGGATAACTTTATTGATTCTGACCTTCGTCCCAGACGCCTTAGTGAATTCATCGGTCAAGGAAAAATTAAAGATAATCTAAAAATAGCCATTCTCGCTGCTCAAAAAAGAGGCGAGCCTTTAGACCATGTCATTCTTTATGGTTCCCCCGGTTTGGGAAAGACTACCCTTGCCTACATCATCGCTGCTGAAATGGGGGTTGACATTAAAGTTAGTTCCGGCCCGGCGATGGAACGCACTGGAGATTTAGCAGCTATTCTTACTAATCTACATGAAGGAGATATCCTTTTTATTGATGAAATACACAGGCTTAACCATACCATAGAGGAAAAACTCTATCCGGCAATGGAGGATTTTGTTTTTGACATCTTTTTAGGGAAAGGCCCAGCTGCCAGAAATCTACGGTTGAATTTGCCACACTTTACCTTAATTGGGGCTACTACGCGCTTTGCTCTACTGAGTCCTCCCCTCCGCGATAGATTCGGGGTGAAATATCATCTTGATTTCTACGACGAGGCAGCAATACAGACGATTTTGGAGAGGTCAGCAACTATCCTTAAGGTGAAAGCAGAGAAAGAGGGTCTTGTTCCGATTGCCCAGCGTGCTAGAGGTACTCCTCGAGTAGCTAATCGTCTCTTAAAGAGAATAAGGGATTATGCTCAAGTCATGGCAGACGGAGTGGTTACCAAGGAGGTAGCTCTGGAGGGGCTTTCAAAGCTGGAGATAGATTCTGTGGGTTTGGATGACATAGACCATAGGGTGTTGAAAACAATAATTGACAAATTTGACGGTGGTCCTGTCGGTCTGGATACTATCGCTGCTGCTATTAACGAGGATGCTGATACTATTATGGATGTTTACGAGCCGTACCTTCTTCAGTTAGGTTTTCTGGAACGGACACCTCGTGGCAGAGTAGCTGCCAAGCTTGCTTATGAACATCTGGGACTGCCTTACAAAAGGGAT
>CAVYNS010000006.1:0-7711 GCA_963769975.1 uncultured Chloroflexia bacterium
TTAGCATCATCGTGCTCAAGAAAGGGGATAAGACAGGCAGCTATACTAAATAGCTGTTTTGGTGAAACATCGATAAAGCTTACTTTGTCTATTGATTCCTTGAAATATTTGTCTCCCCTCTTAACCTCAACCTTGTCGTAAATAAACTCATTTCTTTCATTCAGCGGAGCATTGGCTTGGGCAATAGCATATTGACCTTCCTCATCGGCTGACAGGTAAACCATCTGGTTGGAAACAAAAGGAACTACCTTAATATTGCGAGCCCGAAGAGAAGCTAATTTTGGGGCAAGCTTCTTCGTGATTAATGTTCCAGCCTTGGCTACAATTTTGCCCTTACTTTTTATATCCTCCCCGATTGTCCTTCCCATCAACTCTTCCACAGTGTTGGGAGCCTCTTGGATAACTCTGAGATATGGTGTCTCTATAAAACCATATTCATTAACCGAAGCGTAAGTAGCTAGAGAACCAATAAGACCAATGTTTGGCCCTTCAGGTGTTTCTATAGGACAAATCCTACCATAATGAGAATGATGTACATCACGAACCTCAAATCCAGCCTGTTTTCTTGAGAGGCCTCCAGGCCCCATGGCAGAAAGACGACGCTTGTGAGTTAGCTCAGCTAGCGGATTAGTTTGATCCATAAATTGAGATAGCTGTGACCGGCCAAAGAATTCCCTGACAGCAACTGCTACAGGGCGAATGTTGATCAAAGCAGCAGGAGTTGCCACCTCGGGGCCAAGAATACTCATCCGCTCTTTAATAGCTCTTTCCAACCTTAATAAGCCGATACGAAATTGCTTTTGTATAAGAAAACCTACTGCCTGGGCCCTTCGATTGCCTAAATGGTCAATATCATCAGGAGCTTCCTTACCAAGGTTAACTGAAATAACACGGCGGACTATTTGCACCAGATCTTCAGGGGTTAAGCCAGTACAATTTCCAGGGATATTAAGACCTAATTTTTTATTAAGCTTGTAACGACCAATTTTGCCCAAGCTATAGCGGCGAGGATTAAATAAGAAATTATTCAGCAAGGCCTGAGCACTATTAAGGCTAGGAGCTTCACCAGAAGATAGTTTCCTATAAATATCGAAAAGGGCCTCAGCCTTGCTTTTGATCAAGGGATCTCGCTCTATTGTAGAGCGGATGAAAGCATGTTCGGGCGAGTTATCTACATCCTGAAAAAGAGAAAACAAAGTTTCATCGCCCTCAAAGCCTATGGCACGCAATAGAGTAGTAGCCGGTATCTTCCGTTTGCCACTCACCTTGACCGAAATTATGTCTCGATTAGAAGTATCAAAATCAAGCCATGCCCCATGTTCGGCAACAAGCTTGGCAACACACAATTCCCGCCCACTTGAAGGATCCCTATCTAACGTGAAATAAACGCCGGGAAAACGAGTTAACTGATTGACTACTACCCGCTCTACTCCAGAAATAATAAAAGTGCCGGCATCCGTCATTAAAGGGAAATCACTGAAGTATAATTCCTGCTGCTTGATCTCCCCCGTCTCCTTGACCACTAATTGTGCAGTGACATGAATAGGAGAGGAATAAGTCAGCCCTCGTTCAAGACACTCGGGAATAGAATGCTGAGGCTCTCGAAATTCATAATCAACGAAGTGTAATTCTAGCCGGTTGCCGGTATAATCTTGAATTGGTGAGATTTCCTCAAACAGCTCCCGCAAACCTTCTTCTTGAAACCAGCGAAAGGAATCAAGCTGAACCTGAATAAGGTCAGGTATTTCTAAAGTCTCGGGCAATTTAGCGAAAGACTTCACTAACTTTTGATTAGGCATAAAAGAAACGATCCTGATTCTTCAAAACAATTTCTTGAAGACATTAACTGGGAAAATTTAAGATGACAAGACCAAAGGAAAATGGATGCATAACACAAACTAGTAAGTATAACACCATAATTTGATTTTGTCAAGACTCTTAGCTAACCTACATAGTAACACCAGCCAGTACATTTTGCAAGTTTTTTATATATATTCTACAAGAACAAGATAGCCGAGACATTAGTGCAGACGGTTGAAATTATACCCATTAGCTAAAATATTTAGTTCATCAACCAAATTCTGTACAAGTGTCGTTAAAGAGAAGTAATTCTAGTACACTAAAGCCCCAGCCCGATGGCTATCACTTCCCTGTGCAAGTCAGTATCGCCAGCAACAAACTGTGCCGCCTTGACACGACGATAATAGAGACCAATATCATGGTCCATGGTATACCCTATAGCCCCATGGGCAGCAATAGCTTCAATGCAAATTCGCTGGTAAGCTTCATTGGCTTTAGCTTTAGCTGCGGAAATCTGCCCGGACAATGGTGAACCAACACTTATTCCCCACGCTGCTTGATAAAGCAAATACTGAACCGCTTCTGCATCAATCAACATACCAGCCAGTTTATGTTGTATCGCTTGAAAAGAGCCAATCGGCCGGTCAAACTGAATTCGCTCCTTAGCATAGCTGCTGGTCATATCCAAAACAGCCTGACATGCTCCGGACATCTCTGCACACTTCAGCACAGCCGCCCGCTGTAGTACAACGTCCACTATATCCCATCCACTGCCCACATTGCCCAAGATATTATCTTTGGACACCACTACCCTATCAAAGCTGACTTTGAACTGCCTGTCACCGCCTATAGTCGGGATCGCCTCTATCTTTACATTTGGTCCCCTGGCATCCACTATAAACAGTGTGATCCCGTCCTCGGGTCTTTTACCCTCTCCGATCCTGCCCACTACCAGGATATAATCAGCGACATGGGCATCAGTAACAAAGAGCTTATACCCCTGGAGAACATAATTTGTCCCCTTCAATACAGCACGAAGTTTTACCTCAGAAGCTTTGAATCTGCCTGACGACTCGGCTAAAGCGATAGTCCAGATAGCCTTGCCTTTAGCTATTGGCAGCAGAAACTTAGTTTTTTGTTCCCTGCTTCCATATTCAAGTAGAGGCAGAGCACAAAGGGCGATAGTGGAGAAGAAGGGACCGGGCAGGATATTTCTGCCCATCTCCTCCATCAAGATAACCAGGTCCATAAAGCTGGCACCCATACCACCATATTCTTCAGGAAAGATGAGCCCCATCCAGCCCAGTTCTGCCATGCTGTGCCACATCTGTGAGTCATAGCCTCTCTCATCTCTATCCATCTCCCTGATTTTAGCTTTGGGACATTCCTTGGCCAGAAAATCCCTGGCTGAAATCCGCAGCATGTCCTGCTCTTCTGTAAAACTGAAGTCCATGATAACCCCTTAAAAATTCTACCTTTTTATCACCCCGACATAGTGGAGAGTTTACATTCTTCGCCCCACTCACAACGACAGGGACATGTTATTAAGCAAACTCTAAAAAACCTCAATATGATTTGGGTAATCCTAGTCTAAATTGCGCAATGATGCTTTTCTCGACTTCAGCAGTGCCCGCCGCGATTGCTTGACCGGGAAATCCCAGATATGCACCCTGTATGGCGCCGTTGAGTTTAGCCCACTCGGAATCCGGGTCAACCTGAGAATATATTCCTAAAATCTCCGCCCCGGTGATAGCCCCTCGCTTCATCACCTCATCACTCATTATCTTGTTCCTTGAAGACTCATAGACAGGAATTTGACCTTGACTTATCCGCCAGGCAAGCTGAAAGGCAAACATCTTCAGCACCTCTAAATCAATAGCCAGATCAGCTAGCTTGGCACGAATCACAGGATTTTGAGACAATAGCTGGCCTTCGTACTCGGTTTGACCAGCATACTTGGCTAGCTCTTCTAGAATTCTCTTTAAACTACCGTAGGTAGTAGGCGCTAGGCTGCGCCGCTCAAAAGCCAGTGACTGCATAAGATAATACCAGCCTTTATTTTCTTCTCCCACCAAGTTGGAAGCTGGCACTCTCACATTATCGAAAAACATCTCATTAAAGTGATGCCGCCCATAATAGTTCAAAATAGGATTAACTGTAACACCCGGACTCTTCATGTCCACAATAAAGATACTGATTCCATGATGCTTCTTAGCGGCATTGGGGTCTGTCCTGGTGGCCAGCCAGCACCATCTCGCCCGGTGAGCAGCGCTCGTCCACACCTTTTGCCCGTTTATAATATAGTTATCTCCATCTCTCACTGCCCGTGTCCGAATATTGGCAAAATCTGAGCCAGCATTTGGTTCACTGTAACCCGTGCACCAGACACCATCTTTTTCGCCTGAGGCAATTAACGGCAAATATTTTTCCCTTTGCTCTTCGGTACCGAACATCATGAGGCAGGGTCCTACCCACTGTATTCCGCTTATACCCATCCAGGCCCCCGGTATACCCCAGTAGGCTATCTCCATTTCGTATATTGTTTGCTCCAAGAGAGATGCACCACGTCCACCGTACTTCTCTGGCCAGCTCATAACGAGCCAGCCACTTTGTGCCAGTTTCCTGGACATAGATACTTCAAACTCAAAATCCCTGAACTCTCCATCAATTAAGGTGTTGCGCACCAAATCCGGAGGTAATTCGGCTTCGGCAAACTTGCGAATTTCTTCCTTCAAGGCTAGCTCTTTTTCGCTCAGTCTAAAGTCCATTCTTACCTTTCTTGAAAATTAATCGTCCAGAGTGCAACACCTCTGCTCTTATGACATTGCAAGCGATGATTCAAACAACAAAGCACACTGCCCAGCCAGACTAAATTGTAGTGATAACTGTTACTGCCCAGACTTTCACACAACCAGCTAAAGCACCGATGGTAGCACAAAATGAGCCATTACTTTGGTTGAGGCGGGTCTGGATTTACCAATTCCTTAGTCATCGTTCCTGGCATGAACATGAATAGCTCATCAATCGTCCATCCGCCAGCTTTAACCAGTTGCTTCTCCAATACTGGCTCTGAATAGAGCCCAATTCGGCCTCTTTCTACATAAAATGTCCGCCCATTGACATTAGCAGAATCATCAGAAGCGAGCCATACCACCAGAGGAGCAATATCCTCAGGCTTCATTTGCTCAAACTTGGCCATAGCTTCTGGCCGAGCTTTCTTCATTTCGTCGCTGAGGGTAAGCCGGGTCCCGGCGTTAGGCCGAATACAATTACACGTCACACCATACCGGCCCATATCCCGCGCCACTTTTCTTGTTAACCCAACAATTCCCTCCTTAGCTGCACCGTAATTAGCCTGCCCATAAGTAGTAGCATTGAGACCGGCTACAGATGAGGTATTTATTATTCGTCCATGCCTCTGCTGGCGGAAGAGGGGGCTCACTGCCCTGATGGTATAGAAATGACCATAGAGGTGCACTTTAAGCACTAAATCCCAGTCTTCCTCGTTCATGTTGAATAGCATTCTGTCACGTAGAATCCCGGCATTATTGACCAGTATATCAACCTTACCGAATCTATCTATGGCAGTCTTTACAATATTCTCGCCGCCCTTCATAGTGGCCACCGAGTCATAATTGGCAACTGCCTCCCCACCCAGTTTTTTAATCTCTGCCACCACCTCTTCCGCCGGTGAAGTTGCTGTCCCAGAACCGTCAACTGCACCTCCCAAATCATTTACCACTACTTTAGCCCCTTCCGATGCTAAAGCCAGAGCTTCTCCTCGGCCAATGCCTCGTCCGGCACCAGTAACTATAGCTACTTTACCTGCGAGCCTCTTTGCCATCGTCAAACTCCTTACATGTTATTTTGATTTCCAAATTCCCAAATGGCTGACAGCTTATATCCAATAAAATCTCTGACTATAACGGAGTTAAACACTCAGGCCTACATATATATCCCCGAAGAAACGTTCAACACTTGTCCCGTAATAAAAGCAGCATCATCTGAAGCCAAGAATAGAACGGGCTTAGCAGCATCTTCAGGCGTCATCGGCTTAACTTGAAAGAGCATCATATCCCTTATTTTCTTGGGTATACCCACTGCTTCTCCCGCTACCTCTTCCTGCTGTGTCTCTTTTTCTCTGGTCAACCGTGTATCTACAAAGCCATAGGCAATGACATTGCAGGTAATACCATATCGTCCCCATTCCCTGGCTACAGTTTTGGTCAGCCCGATAAGACCTGACTTGGCAGCAGAATAGTTAATCTGGCCGATGTTTCCCATCAGCCCAGCCACAGAGGCTACATTAATTATTTTGCCATTGTGTCCTGTCTTCATCATATATTTTGAAGCTGCTCTGATACAGTTAAAAGTCCCCTTTAGACTAATATCAACACATATATCCCACTGAGCATCCGTCATCCTATTTATTAAAGCATCTCTAGTAAGCCCTGCATTATTGATCAAAATATCTATTTTGCCGAATTTCTCAGCTGCTTTATCCATGACTTTCTGACAATCTCCGAGCTTCGTTACATCGCCAGCACATCCATCAGCTTTTCCTCCAGCCGCTTTAATTTCCTTGACTACATCCATAAGCGGTGCCTCATCAATATCGCTCACAAAAACAGCCGCACCTTCTTTGGCAAACAACAAAGCATCAGCTTTGCCTATGCCCCGCGCCGCCCCTGTGATAACCGCTACTTTCCCATCTAGTCTTCCCATTTTTTTACCTCCTTAAAATTCGTTCTCTCAATAACACGGGCTTGATTCACTATTCTCAGAAATTGCTCCTGAATAACTATCAAAACCAATACTCGCGCTTATTTCTTCTTTCGTGCGGGTAAGACAACCAAGGCTGAGCCAGGCGTTGTTTTTTCTTCCTTCCCATTCTCCACCCAAATCTCGCACTCAACAAGATGCTCGCCACCCTCTTCATACTTCTTGGTCACTTTGCCCTTACACCACCAGGTTTCGCCCTCTTTAGGCTCTTGCATTGTCTTCATTTTCCGAGGATAATCCATACCGCGGTATTGGCAAGACAATTTCTTGAGTTTTCCTTGTTCTCCAATCCAATCAGTCATCAAATGTCCTAACCAGGCACGCTTAAGCGCACCATGTACAATGGGAGCACCTACACCCATAGCTTTAGCGAAATCTTCATCATAATGCAAAGGGTTAAAATCCCCCGATGCCCCTGCCCATTGGACTAGCATGCGAGTCGTAGCAACCTTAGCCAATGGTGTTATCTCAGTGCCTACTTCAATGTCTTCATAATAAACTTGTTTAGCCATCTCTCCTCCAAAATAACAATGCAGTCAAAACAGGCTAAAACAGGATAAATGTCGACCGACTTTTGAGTTCCATATTGCCTTTCTTGTTCACAAAGGTAGTTTCTAGCGTGGTAAACATGGTCTTGCCCAGTCTGGTTTCGCGCTCGGTCATGTTGACAATTTTAGTTGTGGCAGTTAATACATCGCCAGCACCCACGGGTTCAATAAATTCGAATTCAATACCTCCATCGAGAAGCCGCGAAGGCGCTCCAGCTTTTGCCAGAGACTCAAGCAGCCTTTCCGAAAGGCGTCCAGCCTTGACTGGCCAACCAGTGAAACCGGGAGGAGCCAATAACCGTCCATACTTGGTTTTACTGGCAAAATCCGGGTCATTGTACAGAGGGTTGGGGTCACCTATAGCCTCTGCATACCTCTGGATTGCTCCTTCCTCGACCTTGAAAACGATGGTATCCAAAGTCATACCTATCAATTTCCGCAGTTCATCTGTAATCAGACTACCATTAGCCATAGCTAGCCTCCCGGATTGAGTTTTTTACGATCCTACAATAGCAATACTAACAATGTTCATGGGCGGAAAACCGCCTAAATTGTGAGTTAGACCTAGCTTGGGATTCTTG
>CAVYNS010000007.1:0-4181 GCA_963769975.1 uncultured Chloroflexia bacterium
CGCCTTAGTTACCTCACCATGAGACCAGCTCCTGATTTGTTCCGGTGAGGCGAGACTTATTCGAATACCATTAATGCCATCAAATTGAGACATTTTCCCCCTCGCTAAGTAGTTCGACAGCAAAACCTAAACTACGTAGCTCCATAAATAAAACCTTGGTCGATTCTGGAATACCAAGTTGTTGAATATCTTCGCCTTTAACAAGAGACTCATAAGCTTTAGCCCGTCCCATCACATCATCTGACTTTATTGTGAGCATCTCTTGAAGTGTATGAGCGGCGCCGTGCCCTTCCAATGCCCAAACCTCCATCTCACCAAACCTTTGACCGCCAAATTGAGCTTTCCCTCCCAATGGTTGCTGAGTGATGAGTGAGTACGGACCGGTGGAACGAGCATGTACCTTATCGCCAACAAGGTGAATCAGTTTCATCATATATATATTGCCCACGGTCACCGGCTTGTCGAACAGCTCGCCAGTTCTCCCATCTCGAAGTTCCATCTTGCCAAAAATAGGAGGATAGAGCTTGCGCTCTTTATAAACTTTTTGTGTTAGCTGCTCTAAATCTTTATCACTGAGAGCTCTAAGCTTACGATTGTCACCTATGCCCAGTTCCTCAAGCCACAGACAGAGAGCGACTTTTCGTGCCGCACCTTTTTGTCCCTCATCCATTATTTCTGCGGCATCAAAACCATGACTAGCAAGCCATTCTCCGACCTTTCCCAGATCGGTCCTGGCATTTCCAGGGGTCTCAGAGCTAAAGTCAACAGCACCAGCTTTCCAAGCTATCCAAGTCTTGGCTAAGGCATCCTCGATAGTCAAGGCATCAGCTCCATCAAAAATAGGATTAAGTGCCCTAAAACCTAATGTCTGCGCTGCCCAACCCAAATGAGCCTCCAAAACCTGCCCAATGTTCATACGGGAGGGAACACCGAGAGGATTAAGGACAATATCTACAGGCGTGCCATCCGGCAAAAATGGCATGTCACTTTCCGGCAATACGATAGAAATGACCCCTTTATTGCCATGCCTCCCTGACATCTTATCTCCCACTGAGATCTTGCGCTTTTGGGCAACCCACGCCTGTATAAGTTTGTTCACCCCAGCAGGTAATTCATCGTGGTTGTCACGAGAAAAGACTGCAGTTCTGATCACCCTTCCCCATTCTCCTGATGGCATTCTGAGAGAGCTATCTTTAACCTCCCGTGTTTTTTCACCAAAAATAGCTCGCAACAATTTTTCTTCCGCTGAAGGTTCAGTTTCACCCTTGGGAGTAATCTTCCCAACCAGAATGTCGTTGGGCTTCACCTCAGCTCCGATACGTACGATACCGATTTCATCAAGATTGGAGAGGCTCTCTTCGCTTACATTAGGTATATCTCTGGTGATTTCTTCAGGACCAAGCTTGGTATCACGTTCCTCTATTTCATACTTTTCAATGTGAACGGAAGTATAGGCATCATCCTTAACCAGCCTTTTGCTGATAATAATGGCATCCTCAAAGTTATATCCTCCCCAGCTCATAAAAGCACAAATGATATTCTGTCCCAAAGCAAGGTTGCCTTCGTCTACTGAAAAGCTATTTACAAGTACTTGTCCTTTCTTGACCCTATCACCTTTGCTTACAATAGGATGCTGATTGATGCACGTCCCCTGATTGGTTCTGGCAAACTTCATCAAATTGAATACTTGCTCTTCCCTTTTTTCGGTTTCGATTACAATTTGTGAGCTTGTCGCCGAAGTAACTACGCCATCATCAGGGGCAAATATCAGCTGACCACTATATTTAGCCACCTCCCTTTCCATACCCGTGGCCACCAAAGGACACTCGGGACGTAACAATGGCACCGCTTGTCGTTGCATATTGCAGCCCATCAAAGCCCGATTAGCATCATCGTGCTCAAGAAAGGGGATAAGACAGGCAGCTATACTAAATAGCTGTTTTGGTGAAACATCGATAAAGCTTACTTTGTCTATTGATTCCTTGAAATATTTGTCTCCCCTCTTAACCTCAACCTTGTCGTAAATAAACTCATTTCTTTCATTCAGCGGAGCATTGGCTTGGGCAATAGCATATTGACCTTCCTCATCGGCTGACAGGTAAACCATCTGGTTGGAAACAAAAGGAACTACCTTAATATTGCGAGCCCGAAGAGAAGCTAATTTTGGGGCAAGCTTCTTCGTGATTAATGTTCCAGCCTTGGCTACAATTTTGCCCTTACTTTTTATATCCTCCCCGATTGTCCTTCCCATCAACTCTTCCACAGTGTTGGGAGCCTCTTGGATAACTCTGAGATATGGTGTCTCTATAAAACCATATTCATTAACCGAAGCGTAAGTAGCTAGAGAACCAATAAGACCAATGTTTGGCCCTTCAGGTGTTTCTATAGGACAAATCCTACCATAATGAGAATGATGTACATCACGAACCTCAAATCCAGCCTGTTTTCTTGAGAGGCCTCCAGGCCCCATGGCAGAAAGACGACGCTTGTGAGTTAGCTCAGCTAGCGGATTAGTTTGATCCATAAATTGAGATAGCTGTGACCGGCCAAAGAATTCCCTGACAGCAACTGCTACAGGGCGAATGTTGATCAAAGCAGCAGGAGTTGCCACCTCGGGGCCAAGAATACTCATCCGCTCTTTAATAGCTCTTTCCAACCTTAATAAGCCGATACGAAATTGCTTTTGTATAAGAAAACCTACTGCCTGGGCCCTTCGATTGCCTAAATGGTCAATATCATCAGGAGCTTCCTTACCAAGGTTAACTGAAATAACACGGCGGACTATTTGCACCAGATCTTCAGGGGTTAAGCCAGTACAATTTCCAGGGATATTAAGACCTAATTTTTTATTAAGCTTGTAACGACCAATTTTGCCCAAGCTATAGCGGCGAGGATTAAATAAGAAATTATTCAGCAAGGCCTGAGCACTATTAAGGCTAGGAGCTTCACCAGAAGATAGTTTCCTATAAATATCGAAAAGGGCCTCAGCCTTGCTTTTGATCAAGGGATCTCGCTCTATTGTAGAGCGGATGAAAGCATGTTCGGGCGAGTTATCTACATCCTGAAAAAGAGAAAACAAAGTTTCATCGCCCTCAAAGCCTATGGCACGCAATAGAGTAGTAGCCGGTATCTTCCGTTTGCCACTCACCTTGACCGAAATTATGTCTCGATTAGAAGTATCAAAATCAAGCCATGCCCCATGTTCGGCAACAAGCTTGGCAACACACAATTCCCGCCCACTTGAAGGATCCCTATCTAACGTGAAATAAACGCCGGGAAAACGAGTTAACTGATTGACTACTACCCGCTCTACTCCAGAAATAATAAAAGTGCCGGCATCCGTCATTAAAGGGAAATCACTGAAGTATAATTCCTGCTGCTTGATCTCCCCCGTCTCCTTGACCACTAATTGTGCAGTGACATGAATAGGAGAGGAATAAGTCAGCCCTCGTTCAAGACACTCGGGAATAGAATGCTGAGGCTCTCGAAATTCATAATCAACGAAGTGTAATTCTAGCCTGGTGCCGGTATAATCTTGAATTGGTGAGATTTCCTCAAACAGCTCCCGCAAACCTTCTTCTTGAAACCAGCGAAAGGAATCAAGCTGAACCTGAATAAGGTCAGGTATTTCTAAAGTCTCGGGCAATTTAGCGAAAGACTTCACTAACTTTTGATTAGGCATAGAAGAAACGATCCTGATTCTTCAAAACAATTTCTTGAAGACATTAACTGGGAAAATTTAAGATGACAAGACCAAAGGAAAATGGATGCATAACACAAACTAGTAAGTATAACACCATAATTTGATTTTGTCAAGACTCTTAGCTAACCTACATAGTAACACCAGCCAGTACATTTTGCAAGTTTTTTCATATATATTCTACAAGAACAAGATAGCCGAGACATTAGTGCAGACGGTTGAAATTATACCCATTAGCTAAAATATTTAGTTCATCAACCAAATTTTGTACAAGTGTCGTTAAAGAGAAAGGATGGGATTCACAAGTCAAGAGCCTTCTAGTGACAAACTAAAGCCCCAGCCCGATGGCTATCACTTCCCTGTGCAAGTCAGTATCGCCAGCAACAAACTGTGCCGCCTTGACACGACGATAATAGAGACCAATATCATGGTCCATGGTATACCCTATAGCCCCATGGGCAGCAATAGCTTCAATGCAAAC
>CAVYNS010000008.1:0-97681 GCA_963769975.1 uncultured Chloroflexia bacterium
CCGGGTTCGATTTCCCTTATAAATTGGGCACCTATATGGTCTAGGGCGCAACTTTCCGAGGCGATGCACCATCCGCCGTCAATAGTTCCGAGACAAAGAGGACGAACGCCGAAGGGGTCACGAACCCCGATCAGTTTATTTTCAGTTAAGATTACCAGGGAATAAGCTCCTTGGAGTCGATACATGGCATGTTCTGTTTTTTCCTGCCAGTTCTGGCCGGGGGAGGCCAGAATCAGGTTGGCGATGACTTCGGAGTCATTGCTGGCGTTAAACTGATAGCCGCGTTCTTGAAGTTCATCTCGAAGCAGTTTGGAGTTGATGATATTGCCGTTATGTGCCAGGGCAATGGTCAAACCTTCTGATTTCGCTATGATGGGCTGGGCATTCATGGGTTTGCTTGAACCTGTGGTGGAGTAGCGGTTATGCCCGATACTAATATATCCTTGGAGCAGAGCGAGTTCAGTTTCCGTAAATGCCTGGGAAACTAATCCCATACGGGTATGTACTTTAATTCCGTTGCCATCGGCGACAGCGATGCCGGCACTTTCTTGACCACGGTGTTGTAAGGCAAAGAGGGCAAAAAAAGTAGTCTGAGCTACATTTATGCCTGGGGCATAGACTCCAAAAACGCCGCAACTTTCGATTTCCCTTATAAATTGGGCACCTATATGGTCTAGGGCGCAACTTTCCGAGGCGATGCACCATCCGCCGTCAATAGTTCCGAGACAAAGAGGACGAACGCCGAAGGGGTCACGAACCCCGATCAGTTTATTTTCAGTTAAGATTACCAGGGAATAAGCTCCTTGGAGTCGATACATGGCATGTTCTGTTTTTTCCTGCCAGTTCTGGCCGGGGGAGGCCAGAATCAGGTTGGCGATGACTTCGGAGTCATTGCTGGCGTTAAACTGATAGCCGCGTTCTTGAAGTTCATCTCGAAGCAGTTTGGAGTTGATGATATTGCCGTTATGTGCCAGGGCAATGGTCAAACCTTCTGATTTCGCTATGATGGGCTGGGCATTCATGGGTTTGCTTGAACCTGTGGTGGAGTAGCGGTTATGCCCGATACTAATATATCCTTGGAGCAGAGCGAGGTCAGTTTCCGTAAATGCCTGGGAAACTAATCCCATACGGGTATGTACTTTTATTCCGTTGCCATCGGCGACAGCGATGCCGGCACTTTCTTGACCACGGTGTTGTAAGGCAAAGAGGGCAAAAAAAGTAGTCTGAGCTACATTTATGCCTGGGGCATAGACTCCAAAAACGCCGCAACTTTCATGCATAAAAAGTTGCCTTTACTGGCCAATTATAAAGCATCTCGCTCTTTTGGTCAATTTCTATACAAGATTTTTTTGTCGTGATATGATATACGGAATTACTTATTAGGGAGTCTATAACAGTGGACAAGGAAAAAAAAGGGGAAATCATCACCCAATTTAGGCTTAAGGAAAACGATAGTGGGTCTGTCGAGGTCCAGGTGGCTTTGCTTACCGAGAGGATAAATCGGTTAACAGAGCATCTTAAGTTGTATCCTCAGGATCGACACTCCCGGCATGCGCTCCACGGGGTGATAGGGCAGCGGAGGCGTTTTTTGGGCTACCTGAACAGGACAGCGCCCGAGCGGTATTATTCTCTTATTACCAGATTAAGTTTGAGGGAATAATATGTCTGATATTTTTGAGCGTTCAGTAGCTGGCAAAACACTTAGCATCCGGGTAGGGAAATTCGCTCACCAAGCCGATGGTGCTGTCGCTGTTCAATATGGTAACACGGTTGTCTTAGCTACTGCCTGTGTAAGCTCTGAACCCCGGGAAGGGATAGATTTTGCCCCTCTAACTGTGGATTATGAAGAAAGACTCTATGCCGCGGGTAAAATACCGGGCAGCTTCATCAGGCGGGAAGGGCGCCCTACTGAGGAAGCAGTTATAACTAGTCGGCTCATCGATCGCTCCCTGCGCCCGCTTCTTTCCAAGGAGTTTAATTATGATGTTCAAGTTGTGGCGACAGTGCTATCTGTTGACCAAGAAAATGAACCTGATATTTGTGCTCTTATTGGCGCTTCAGCAGCCTTGACATTATCGGATATCCCGTTCTTTGGTCCTATATCTGCGGTGCACGTGGGCTATATAAATGATGCTCTAGTCGTGAATCCTCCCTTAGCTCAAATGGAAAATAGTTTGCTTGATATAATCGTTGCTAGCACTAGTAAAGACATTGTGATGGTGGAAGCAAGTGCCAAAGAGATTTCCGAAGAAATACTGCTCGAGGCAATTAAGTTGGGACACGAGGCGAATCAGGAGGTCATTAAGCTTCAGGAAGAGCTACAGCGAATTCATGGCAAAGCTAAGGTAGGGATCAAATCTAAGGAATTTGCTCCGGAGCTTTCATCTCAAATTGCTGCCATACTTGGTGAAAAATTAAGCCAGGTTCTAGAGGAACCAGGGAAACTGCAAAGAGATAAGGCTCTGACGTCTCTCAAGGAAGAAATAAAGAATAAGTTAGTTGATTCTTTTTCTGAAGATGAAATCAATGTCGCTTTTGAAACCCAGCTTAAAGCTGCGGTGAGGGCAAAAATATTACAGACGAGGCGACACTTGGATGGTCGCCAAACTAAAGAAATTCGTCCTATTAGCTGTGAAGTCGGTATCCTTCCTCGTACCCATGGCTCAGGATTATTTGCCCGTGGGGAAACCCAGGTGTTGACTATTACCACTTTGGGGTCTACAAGTCGGGAGCAGTTATTGGATGGCATAGGTCTGGAAGAAACTAAACGCTTTATGCATCATTATAATTTTCCCCCCTTTTCTACTGGTGAGGTGAAACGGATAGGAACAACAGGGAGGCGCGAGATTGGGCATGGCGCTTTAGTAGAACGGGCTATTGCACCAGTACTGCCATCGGAGGATGATTTTCCTTACACCCTACGTCTGGTTTCCGAGGTGCTTAGTTCTTACGGAAGCACATCCATGGCTAGCGCTTGTGCTTCGACCCTCTCCTTGATGGATGCCGGTGTGCCTATAAAGGCGCCTGTGGCTGGAATAGCCATGGGTTTAGTTACTGGAAAGGATGCGGGCTATGTTGTTCTAACCGACATTGTAGGTATGGAAGATGCCTATGGGGACATGGATTTCAAAGTTGCTGGCACAGCTCGTGGGCTCACGGCTTTGCAGCTTGATATCAAGCTGCAGGGGATAGATTATGGCATCCTGGCTGAAGCCTTGAGTCAGGCTCGTGAGGCAAGGTTGGAAATACTGGGGAAAATGAGTTCAGCGATTAGTGCTAGTCGCTCTGAACTCAGTCCCTATGCTCCCAGAATGTATGAAATAACGATTGATTCGAGTAAGATTGGGAGCGTCATTGGTCCTGGCGGTAGGGTTATAAGGTCTATTATAGATGAAACCAAGACAACTATAGATATAAAGAACGATGGTACGGTTCTCGTTGGCTCTTCAACCGAGGAAGCAGCCCAGAAAGCAATCAAAATAATTCAGGGCTTAACTCGGGAAGTGGAGCAGGGAGAGATTTACACTGGGAAAGTAACCAGGCTATTCAATTTCGGTGCCATGGTGGAAATCCTGCCGGGGAAGGAAGGCCTCGTCCATATCAGCGAGCTTGCTAACTACCATGTACCTCAAGTCGAAGATGTGGTTAAAGTGGGTGATGAGGTAATGGTGAAAGTCATTGGGATCGACAATTCTGGCAGGATAAATTTATCGCGCAAAGCAATATTGGAAGGGCTTTCCAATCTCCCTGGTGCTAAAATTGAGAATTCCTCGGCTCCCGAGGAACATCAGAGGAAATTTGTTCACCCACGTGACAAGGGTGAACAACATGACAAACGCAGTAAATCCCGATAAATCGGGACTGGAGGGGGGGATAAGGAACATGACTTCATCTTTAGAATCTATAAGAGTAGTTATTAATGGCGCTTTAGGCAGGATGGGGCAGGAGGTAACCAAAGCTTTGGTTTGCGAGCCCGGGTTGAGGGTAGTGGGGGCTGTGGAAAAGGAAGTAACTCAGCAATATCTTCCTTTAACCGAGGCTCCCGAACTAATACTTCTTTCTTCCGATTTAGGCTCGCTTTTAAAGAGCTGCGATGCGGATGTGGTGGTAGATTTCACTAATGCCGAGGTTGCTATGGCAGCCGCCCGCATTGCTATTAAACAAAAAGTTAACATGGTTATAGGAACCACTGGCCTTTCTGAGGAGAATTTGGCAGAAATTGAAAAATTATGCCAGACCTATAAGGTGGGGGTGGTAGTGGCACCCAATTTTTCTCTAGGGGCGGCGCTTCTGATACATCTGTCAAAATTTGCTGCCAAGTTTTTCAACCACGCCGAAATTATTGAAATGCACCATGATAAAAAGGCTGATGCTCCTTCAGGGACTGCTATCGCTACAGCCAAAGCGATGGCGCAAGCGCGTGGTAAACCATTTATTTATCCTGAAGTTACACGTGAAGTCATCAGCGATACTAGAGGGGGTGAAATGGATGGCATAGCTATCCATAGCTTGAGGTTGCCGGGATTTGTGGCTGGGCAGGAAGTGATATTTAGTGGAGCGGGTGAAACTCTAAGCTTATGTCACAATATTATAAATCGGGAGTGCTATGTGCCTGGCATTATCCTAGCAATTAAGGAAGTGACAAAGCGCAAGGGGCTGACTTACGGATTGGACGCCTTGATAAAGCTTTAAGAAAGCCATGGAAAAATTTAATGTAGCTGTTGTTGGCGCTACCGATGTTACAGGGCAAGAAATTATTAAGGTACTTGAGCAACGTAAGTTCCCTGTAGCTTCCGTTCAATTATTATCCCCTGAGCATCTTTCTGGGGTGAAGCTCCTCTTCAATCATCGCAGAATTGAGGTTAGAGAAGCGAAGACAGAGGCATTTCGCGATGTTGATATTGCCTTTTTCTCTGCTGGTACTGATATTAGTCGGAGGTTAGCGCCTTTGGCTGCTGAAGCTGGAGCGGTGGTCATTGATAATAGTAGTGCTTTCAGGATGAGTTCTGAAGTGCCTCTGGTGGTCCCGGAAGTAAATCCTGGGGATATAGAATGGCATAAGGGAATAATCGCCAGTCCGAAGTGCTCCACAATCCAGATGGTGGTAGCGCTTTATCCCTTGCACAAGATCAATCCCATAAAACGAATTGTAGTGAGCACTTATGAGTCAGTATCAAGTAGTGGCAATGCTGCTTTGAAGGAAATGACAAATCAAGCACGGTTAGTTTTGGAAGGGCGCCGTGTTTGTCCTCATGTCTACTCTCATCAAATAGCCTTTAACGTACTGCCAGAAATCGGTGTCTTTTTGGATAACGGATATACTAAAGAAGAGCAAAGAATGACAGAAGAGACGCGGAAGATACTGCACGCTGAAGACATGGCTATTTCGGCTACTTGCGTCCGAGTTCCTGTCTGGTTTGGGCATAGTGAAGCAGTTAACGTAGAATTCAATTCGCCCATCAGCCCTGAAGAAGCAAGGAAGGTTTTGGCTCAAGCTCCGGGAATCAGGGTACTTGATGACCCCACCGTCAGTTTTTACCCCCAACCGTGGGCTGCTAGTGGGTCAGACCATGTTTTTGTAGGCCGAATTAGAAAGGATATCTCGCACCCCAACGGACTTGTTATGTGGATAGTGGCTGATAATCTGCGTAAAGGGGCAGCGCTCAATGCTGTGCAAATTGCTGAGGAAGGGATAGAGAGGGGTTGGATAAGCCTTAAAGAAAGTTTGGCTAGTTTAAATGAATAAGGCAGGGGCTCCCAGAGGCTCTTCAAAGTTTCGGGGTAGGAATAAACCAGGTCGCTTATTAACCGCTATGGTGACGCCTTTTGATGCTCAGGGTGAAGTTGATTATCAACAGGCTAAGAGGCTGGCACTATCCTTACTGGATTCAGGCAGTGATGGGGTAGTGGTCTCGGGCACCACTGGCGAGTCGCCTACGCTGAGATGGGAAGAAAAACTGCGACTTTTCGCTGAGATAAAATCAGCAGTAGCTGACCGTGGAGTAGTAGTTGCTGGCACAGGCAATTATGACACTGGAGAAAGCCAGGAGTTAACTAAGGAGGCGGAGAAAATTGGGGTTGACGCTTGTCTCTTGGTAGTGCCTTATTACAATCGGCCGACCCAGCAAGGATTGTGGGAGCATTTTAAAGCCATTGCTCAGAGTACTACCTTGCCGTGCATAATCTATAATGTGCCATCGCGTACGGTTACCAACCTTGCTGCTGATACGCTAATCAAGTTAAGCCAGATCGATAATATTGTGGGTGTAAAGGAAGCCAGTGGCAATTTTGGACAGATAGCTGAGATTATTCAGGGAACGAGGAAAAATTTCTTAGTTTACAGTGGCAATGATAGCGATACCTTCTCTATACTTGCTCTGGGCGGTTATGGTGTGATTAGCGTCGCCTCTCATCTAATAGGAATCCAGATAAAGGATATGATAGAGCAGTTCCTGAGCGGTAAGCTTCAAGAAGCAGCCAAGATTCACAGACGCTTATTACCTCTGGTAAATGCTCTGTTCATTGTTTCCAATCCTATACCTGTCAAATGGGCACTGAATTATGTGGGTTTTCCAGTGGGCAAGCCTCGCTTGCCTCTTGTTGAGCCTGATGAGAAATCAGCCGATCTTATAAAGGCGACACTGAAGAACTATAAGATAGATTTGCCTATTTCCCAGAGCTAATGGCTGATGGTTATCAGCTAAGCAAGTCTTTAATCAATATTATTTGCCTCCTATCTGGTCCTACGGAAACGAGGCTGATGGGGCAGGAAAGGAGGTCTTCAAGGCGGGACATATATTTGCGAGCCCCCGCCGGCAGTTTCTTAAAATTTCGAATTCCTCTTATTGATTCTTGCCAGCCGTCCAATTCTTCGTAAATAGGTTGGCATTTTTCTAATATGGCTATGTCGCTAGGGAAAGAAGTCAGTACCTCGCCTTTAAATTTGTAAGCGGTGCATATTTTTATTGAAGGGAAACCATCGTAGATATCGAGGTGAGTTAGAGCTATATCACTGATGCCATTTATTTGAACGCCAAAGCGACCCGCCACAGCGTCAAACCAACCACATCTTCGCGGCCTTCCTGTTCTAGCACCATACTCATGAGCCTTTTCTCGTATTAAGTCACCAATTTTATCCTTGAGTTCTGTGGGCATGGGTCCGGCTCCGACTCTAGTGCTATATGCTTTAAACACACCTACTACACGATCGATTTGCCTCGGGCCCAGGCCTGCTCCAATACAGCCTGCCCCAGCTAACGGTGAAGAAGAAGTCACATAGGGATAGGTGCCAAAGTCAGGGTCAAGCAAAGCTCCTTGGGCGCCTTCTAATAAAACAAGCTCTCCTTTTGTCGCCGCTTCTCGAATTACAGAGCTAGTTTCCCGGATAAAGGGAGCTAGCTGCTCCTCATAGCGGCAGTATTGTTGATAGATTTCTTCCAGTGATAGAGGAGAAGCTCGGTACACTTTGGTCAGGATAGTATTTTTGAGCTCCAAAGCCGACTTCAAGCGGCTCAGAAATACATCCTTATCTAGTAAATCTCCGGTGCGAATTCCCAAGCGAGCTACTTTATCAGCAAAGACAGGGCCGATTCCTCTAAGTGTGGTACCTATTGCTCCTTTACTGCGCCTTTCTTCTTCCAGTCTGTCAAGGAGGGTGTGGTAGGGCATAATCAAGTGAGCACGGTCACTGATAAAAAGGCGACTTGTATTGACACCATGATTATGCAGGTCAGCTATTTCTTCAAGAAGCACTTCTGGGTTAATAGCTACACCGTTGCCGATAATACAAGTTACCTGGGGGTAAAAAATGCCCGAAGGGACGAGATGCAGTCGGAACTCACCATAAGGATTGACCACAGTGTGACCAGCATTATCTCCGCCGGAGAAACGGACTACTATCTTCGCCTTCTCAGCCAAGAGGTCAATTATTCTTCCTTTACCTTCATCACCCCATTGCCCTCCTACAATAGCTATAACAGCCATCTAGTCACCTTCACTTTTTGCCTGCTTCCATAAATAAACCAACCTTTGGACCACAGTGATAAAAACAAAGACTGCCAGAACACATAAAGCAACAAAAATACTATGAATAAAAATCCGATTTATTAGCAAACCTATTGCTAATACTATAACCCGTTCTGCTCTAGTAAACAAGCCAACCTGACACTGCCAACCGAGTCCTTCTGCTCTCGCCCTTATATAGCTGACCAGGAAAGAGCCAATTAAAACAACAAAAATAAGTACAATTTTTAAGCTGGCACCTTCTTGTGGTATGTACCAAATCAAGAGACCACAAAGAGTCGCTGCTTCGGAAATGCGGTCAACTGTGGAATCCAGAATGGCGCCAAACTTTGTAGTTTGCTTGGTGAAGCGAGCTAGGGCTCCATCGAGAAGGTCAAATAAGCCTGAAACTAGGACTAAAACCCCGCCAAGAAGAAAGTGCCCCGTAGCGATGACATAGGCTGCAGCTATATTCAGGGCCAGGTTGATAATGGTAAGAGCATTGGGCGTTATCCCACTTTTGCTCAAAATCATGACTATGGGGTTGGTAATACGATAGGCTAAATTACGTCGAATATCCGTTAAATTCATTCAGTTCTTCCAGCTAATGTATTATCCCTTTCTTTTGAAGAAATTTCACCACTCCTTGCATTTGCTCTTCGTCGTTCCACTCACCAATTTCGCAAACTTTTATTATTCCCGGTGGTAAATATCTGGCCACCATTTCCCAATTCATATTTCCCTTTCCCGGGGCTTGATGATCAGAAATGCCATGGATATCGTGCAAGTGGATGCCAACCATCCTGTCTTTGAACCGCGAAAGCCATTCTTCATGCAAGCTAAATCCAAGCTGCTGTTGCACTTCAGCATGTCCTACGTCATGCCAGTAGCCCACCAACTTTTCTGATACTTCGCTAAGCAGCTCTGCCATTTCGTCCATGTTTGGTATCTCGTTGGGATGGAATCTGGTCTCAAGTCCCAGCATTATACCCTTTTGCCGGCTATATTCACCAAGCTCTTGAAGGCTTTTTCTCGCTGCATCAAGGTAGGGAGGAGCTTGGGAAGTGCGCTGGTAAACCAGTTTGTCTTTTGCCTGGCTATATTCTTTGGTTTGGACATAACCTCCATCATGAAGCTTATACAACCTATCTTGTAAACTCAGGTCAACTGGCACTTCACCCATATGAAGGACTATAGCCCGAGCGCTCACATCTGCCGCAAGGTCTATTGTTTTCTTGGCGAAGCTAACAGCCTCCATTCGCTCGCTCTTGTCCAGAGAGCTTAAGGAAAGGTTACTTACGAGGGTTCCCTGGGATGACACCACTGCTGGACAAGGGGAATGAACGCTTGAAATAGGCATTGCGGTCTTGAGAAGCTCGCTGAGCATTCGTGGGGAGATTGTGGTATTTGCTTCTATGTGGGTAAAGCCTAATTCTCTAGCTTTGGCAGCAAATCCTGACATGTGGCTAAATCTATCTTTAGCCCACATGGTGGAGAGGGAAACTTCGCGCAACTTGCTACCTCTAACTCGTGGCAAACTTAAAGTTTCGCTTTGGTCTCTTAGCTTACGTTGTTTGAAGCCAGTATTTTTGTCACGAAGGCGACCTATACCTTGACCTTGGTTGAGTGCAGTTCAGGTAGAGAAATAGGCTCTCCTTGCTCTTGTCCTGCGATAAATGCTTCAGTTCTTATACGGGCTTCCTCATCAGAATACTGAATTGGCGGAGATTTCATGAAATAAGCTGAGGGGCCCACTATGGTCCCGCTTAAGCCACGGTCCATGGCTAATTTACAGCATCTTATGGCATCAATAACTACCCCGGCTGAATTTGGGCTATCCCATACCTCCAGTTTCAGCTCTAATTTTAGAGGTACATCGCCGAAGGTACGACCTTCCATCTGCAGGTAACAAAATTTACGGTCAGCTAGCCAGGGCACGTAGTCGCTGGGACCGATATGAATGTTGTCGTGACCGATATCGTAGTCTAGCTGTGATGTAACTGCATTTGTCTTGGAAATCTTCTTGGACTCCAACCGCTCTCGTTCCAGCATATTTAAGAAATCAGTATTGCCGCCGAAATTTAGCTGGTAAGTTCGTTCTAGTTTAACACCGCGGTCACGAAAAAGTTTGGTTAATATTCTGTGAGTAATCGTAGCGCCTACCTGTGATTTAATATCATCACCAATGACAGGCAATCCGCGCTCGGCAAACCGGCCTTGCCAGTAGCTTTCACGGCCAATAAAAACAGGCATGCAATTGATGAAGCCGCAGCCGACAGCTAGCACTTGTTCTACATACCATTTAGTTGCCTCCTCGCTTCCTACAGGCAGATAATTGAGCACTATGTCAGTTTCGGTCTTCTTGAGTATATCTACAATATTGGCGGTGGGGCCTGGCGCTTTAGTGATAACTTGAGACAGATACTTGCCTAGTCCATCGTGGGTCATACCCCGCTCAACTCGGACGCCTGTCTTGGGCACGTCACAAAATTTGATAGTGTTATTCGGTTTGGTGTAAATGGCCTCAGCTAAATCCTTGCCCACTTTGTTTTTGTCAATATCAAATGCAGCTACAAAGTTGATGTCAGATATATGATAGCCTCCCAGGTTGACATGCATTAGGCCGGGGATGAATTCATCTTCTTTAGCATCCTTGTAGTAATAAACTCCTTGAACTAAAGACGAGGCACAATTACCGACACCTATTATAGCTACGTTTATTGGTTCCATTATTACCTCCTTTGTTAGTGCGACAACTATTACGGGAGCTAATTTTATCATCCTTCTCAGTGCTTAGCTCACTCATCAACTTGAGTAATCTCGCCCCGCGCTCAATAGAATCATCGTAATAAAAGCTGAGCTGCGGTACCTGCTTTAATCTGAGGTGAGCTGCAAGTTCTTTGCGCAAGAATCCTGAAGCATTGTTAAAGCCTGCCAGCAAATCCTCCTTATTTATTTCGGTACCCAGGGTGCTAACATATATCTTGGCATGCTTAAGATCGGGAGAAATGGTAACTTCTGTCACTGAGACAAACTTGCTCAGTCGGGGGTCATTCACCTCACGCTCAAGCAGTCCACTGATTTCTCGCTGGATCGATTTACTTATTCGTTCACTGTGCCTGCTCATTTGAGTCTTCTGCCTAGGAAATACGATTAGTCTATTCTTTCATTTCGGTAAAATTCAATGATATCGCCAATTTGAAAATCTACAATCCCCTCTACCCCCAAGCCACATTCGAGGCCAGTAGAAACTTCGGCAACGTCCTCTTTAAAACGCTTCAAGCTGGAGATCCGAGAGTCACAAATAACTTTATTTTGGTGCAATATTTTAACTTGGGCATCCCTTGCTACCTTCCCTTCTATAACATAAACTCCGGCTATTTTTCCCAGCTTACCGCGAGGAAAGACAGCCCTTATTTCAGCGCGCCCGCTGAGCACTTCAGCATAAGCCGGCTCAAGCATCCCCTTCAGTGTCCTATCCACGTCTTCTATTAGCTTGTAGATTACATCATAGTGGCGAATACCCACTGCTTCCACATCAGCCAACTGCGTTGCTCCAGGTGAAGTAGGAGTATTAAAACCGATGATAATGCCTTTTGAGGCTGAGGCTAAAAGCACGTCACTCTCAGTGATGCTCCCGCTAGCAGCATGGATGATTCTAGCTTTTGTCTTCTCTGTGCCCAACCTTTCTACAGAGGTTTTTATGGGTTCAATACTGCCCTCCACATCTGTTTTCAAAACTATGTTGAGTTCTTTTATTTGCCCCTCACTTATTTGGCTGGAAAGAGCACTTAAACTTAGGATAGGACGTGGTCTAGGATATTTTTGTTTTTCAACAATGCTTCGTGCTTCGTGCTCATCGGGAAGTACAACGAAATGGTCTCCCGATTTTGCCACCTCATTTAAGCCGAGGACCTCCACTGGAGTAGACGGTTCAGCTTTGTGAACTTGCTTTCCTTTATCATCAAACATGGCTTTTATTTTTCCCCAAGCATCGCCAGCTACCACAACATCACCTCGTTTAAGGGTGCCCTTCTGGACAAGAAGGGTAGCTAGAGGGCCTTTAGTTTTGTCTAGCTTAGCCTCAATGATTACCCCTTCTGCGGCGCTATCAGGATCAGCTTTCAGTTCTAGTATGTCAGCAACTAAGAATAGGTTTTCCAATAAATCCGATATTCCCTGTCCTTGCTTGGCTGATATGGGTACACAAACAGTATCGCCACCCCACTCCTCAATAACCAGACCCAAATCGGCAAGCTGCTGTTTTACACGTTCAGGATTAGCATCAGATTTATCAATCTTATTGAGCGCCACTACTATGGGCACCTCGGCAGCCTTGGCATGGTTTACAGCTTCTACAGTCTGGGGCATAACCCCGTCATCAGCAGCAACTACCAGAGTTACAATGTCAGTCACTTGTGTCCCTCGGGCTCTCATGGCAGTGAAAGCCTCGTGTCCCGGTGTATCCAAAAAGGTGATTTTGCGCCCATCTACCGTGGCTTGGTAGGCACCGATATGTTGGGTAATTGCTCCTGCCTCGTGAGCAGTTACATTAGTCTTTCTGATGACATCAAGGAGAGTGGTTTTGCCATGGTCAACATGTCCCATGACCGTAACTACTGGAGGACGAACCGACAGTTTTCCTTTTCCTTTCCCCTTTTCCTTTCGAGGAGGCGAAGCTCTACGCTCTTTTGCTGCTTTAGCGGCATAGCCAAAGTCTGCAGCTGTTATGCTTGCAGTGTCAAAGTCGATGGTCTGGTTAACGTTGGCCATGATGCCCTTACGCATGAGTTGTTTAATTACTTTTATGGGTTCCACTTTTAATATGTCGGCCAACTGCTTCACAGTTAAGGAAGGTGGAAGCTCAACTTGTGGTGAGCCTTTTTTCAATTCTGGTTTGTTCTCATCCAAATTTAGCTTTCCTCCAAGTTATGACTGTACTCCCGTAAGATTTGTCGATTGTCATCACGAAGTTTTGTTCGTAGGGCATAATCCAGTCGGCTTTTCTTCAGCGCTAACTCCCAGCAGGTTTTTTTGGGGCATAAGTAGGCACCTCTGCCTGACTTCTTCCCAAACACATCTATCTCAGCAATGCCACTCTCCGTACTTACTAAGCGAATCAAGGTTTTCTTTTCTTTGATCTGTCGACAAGCTATGCAAGTACGCTGAGGTGGATGCTTACCCTGCGCTCTCATCGTCTATGAAATCCTCATCTTGTGTTTTATACTTTATCACCTTCCCCTTTCTTTTACCTTTAGTTTCGGTTTTTGCCTTATCTGGCATCTGTGCTTTTAACGCCTTCGCTAAGATATCTTCAGCAAATCGAATCTGTTTTTTTTCGGGCTTCTCAGGTGGAGCTTCTGAAATGCTGGGAATTTCAACCGGCTCTTTCGCTCCAATCTCCTCAGCTGGCTCTGCTTCGAGTGGCTCTTTTTCTGTAACTTCAAGGGGAGTGACTTTCTCTGCTGTGTCTGGCTCTGGTATAAGAGTTTTTGCCGCCTCAATAGCAGAGACGCTCTTGATATCGATTCGCCAGCCTGTGAGTTTCGCTGCTAATCTGGCATTCTGTCCTTCTTTGCCTATGGCTAGTGAGAGTTGCTTATCAGGGACAACCACAGTAGCTATGTTTTTCCCCTCATTGGTTTTAATGTTTGTTACTTGGGCCGGGCTAAGAGCGTTAGCGATAAACACTGCAGGGTCAACATGCCACTGAATTACATCTATTTTTTCGCCATTTAGTTCATTGATGATACTTTGGAGCCTTATGCCCCGAGGGCCAAGACAGCAGCCTACGGGGTCAACGTTTTCTTGGGTAGTTGCCACTGCTACTTTGGTTCGATGTCCAGCCTCACGCGCTAGGGCTTTTAATTCCACAATCCCGTTGTGGACTTCGGGGATTTCTAGCTCAAAGAGACCACGTATCAAATTGGGATGAGAGCGAGAAACTATTACTTGGGGCTCCTTGTCCCTCTGGACCATCTCAAGAAGATAAAATTTAAGTCGCTGCCCTCTATAATAATGTTCATTAGGAACTTGTTCACTCGCAGGAAGTATCGCCTCTATTCTATTCAGTCGGACATAAATTCGTTTAGGTTCGGTGAATTGGATTGCTCCAGTAACAACCTTTCCTTCCCTATCGGTGAACTCTTCATAAACAATACGGTGTTCTGCCTCCCTCAATCGCTGCAAAACGACTTGTTTTGCTGCTTGAACAGCGATACGGCCAATATTCTGGGGTGTACATTCTATGTTTATTACATCACCAAGTTGTGCTGTGGCTCGCAGCTTCCGGGCTTCTTTGATGGAGATTTCACGATTTGGATTGGTAATTGACTCAACTATAGCCTTTTGAATATAGAAGTTGATTTCGCCGCTTTCAGGGTCAACTTTTACTAGCACATCTTGTTCCAGAGCAGATATGTTTTTTTTATATGCTGAGGCCAGCGCTGATTCCAAGGCAGCCAAGACTACTTCTTTAGGCAAGTTTCTCTCAGCCGAAAGCTGAGTAATCGCAGCCTTAAGCTCTGTTCTCATCTTCCCATTCCCCTTTAGTTTCTTTCATTTAGTAAAAAGGTGGGTAAACCCCACCTTTAGTTAAATATATTATTTGTTCTAATTTAACATAGTTAGGTTAAAAATGCAAAAGATTGCCTAAATAGCTTATAATGGGCAATTAATCAATTTGGGAGTAGACATGTTAGCTTTGGAGGGTGTGAAAATTCTGGACTTATCGAGGTTGGTTCCCGGTGCATTTTGCACCATGCTCCTGGGAGATTTGGGGGCTGAAGTGCTTAAAATTGAGGCACCAGGTGTAGCTGAACTAGGGGGTTCGTTAAGGGCACCTCAAGGGGAGGAAAACCGAAAGGCAGCAGCTTATTATGCCCTTGACCGCAATAAAAGAAGCATCGTGGTTAACCTGAAGTCGGAAGCAGGGCGGGAGATATTTTACCGACTTTCCCGGCACGCAGACGTTATCGTCGAGGGATTTAGACCTGGAGTAGCCAAACGCTTGAGGATAGATTATGAAACTATACGTAAGCTAAATCCTAAGATCATTTACTGCTCGCTCAGTGGCTATGGTCAGGATGGGCCTTACCATGCCTTTCCCGGACACGATATCAATTATATAGCCATGGCTGGCGTCCTAGGCTTAATTGGGTTCAGTGAAAGATCTCCAGCTATCCCCCTAAATCTGGTTGCTGACTTCGCGGGGGCTGCCTTATATGGAGCTTTAGGTATTTCCATAGCTCTGGTGGCTAGAAACAGGACGGGCGAGGGGCAATATGTGGATATGGCTTATATGGATGGAGCAGTATCACTCATGACCTGGTTCAATTGTGGTTACTTTTTTGATGGGTCAATGTTGAAGAGGGGTGAATCATGGCTTCATGGTGCCTATCCCTATTACGGGGTATATGAAACCAAGGACGGTAAATATATCACCATTGGCTGCCTCGAGCCACATTTTTGGGAGAATCTATGCCGATTTTTAGGCAAGGAAGAATATATCCCCTATCGCTTCGCCTTGGAACACACCTTTCATAAGCCAGAAGATGCAAAATGGAATGAAATCCGCTCTTTTTTGAAGCAGGTTTTTCTAACTAAGACAAGAGATGAATGGTTTGAATTGTTGATTCGTAATGATGTCCCGGCCGGCAAAGTTTATACACCGGACGAGGTTTTTAGTGACCCACAGGTGCTTCATCGCCAAATGGTAATAGAGGTGGAACACCCTACCTTGGGCAAGATCAAACAAGTTGGCATAGCTCCTAAGCTCTCAGGCACACCCGGCAAGGTGAGAAGTTTCTCTCCACTTCCTGGGGAACACACTGATGAAATATTACGAGAACTTGGCTATGAGCGGAGGGAGATTGAGAATTTACGACAGGAAGGTGTAGTATCTTGAAGGAGTTAGATCATGACTGAAGAATGTATTTTTTGTAGAATTGTTGCTGGCGAGGTGCCTAGCGACATAGTCTATCAAGATAAAGATTTTCTAGCATTCAGAGATATCTTGCCTAAAGCACCTACGCATGTACTCATTATACCTAAAACCCATATTACATCTGTGGCTGAACTTACTGAGAGACAACAAAAACTTGCCGGGCGCCTTATACTCATAGCTAAGAATCTGGCTGAGAAAGAAGGGATAGCCAAGAATGGTTATCGCTTGGTTATAAATTGTGGTCCCGAAGGGGGGCAAGTGGTGCCTCACCTTCACCTTCACCTCATTGGCGGCAGGAAGCTGGATGCCAAACTTGGCTGAAGATTATAAAGACCTCAACTTGTCTATTAATTCTTCTACAGCTTCATCTGGGGTGGATGCTCCGGCGGTAATACCAATGTGGTGCTTACCTGCGAGCCAGGAAGTATCGACTTCGTCGGCTGTTTCTACCAAATGGGTTTCTACCAATGGGGAGCATATTTCAACAAGGTGTCTAGCGTTGGCACTATTACTTCCGCCTATCACTATTATGAGTTGGCTCTTGCGAGCTAATTCTAGAGCAGCTTCTTGTTGACCCTGCGTTACTTTACATAAAGTATTAATAAGGCGCATTTCCTCAATCTTAGGTCCCACTTTCCCTATAAGCTGTCTGGTAAATTTGATGAAGGCAGATTGGGTTTGGGTTGTCTGGGAGATAACGCCCACACGTGACAATGATCTTCCCGCCCAATCTATTTGCCTCATGTTGAGGGCAGCTATGCCCCTGTCTCCCGCCCAATCTAGTATTCCCTTGACTTCAGAATGCTTTGCGTCTCCAAATATGAAGACGTCAAAACCAGCCTCGGCTAATTCCTTGGCTGCATTCTGGGCTTTGCGGACTATGGGACAAGTAGTGTCAATGATATGAATATGCCTGGCTCTGATCTCAGATAATACCGCTGGGCTTGCACCATGAGTGGTGATAGCTAAAATTTTGCCTTGGGCTTGGTCAAGATGATTTATGGGTTTTACTCCGAGATTGGCTAATGCTTCCACTAGCTGGCGATTGTGTGCTACGGGTCCCAGCGTTTCTATTTCTCCATATTTGTTAGCTGCCTCTTTCAACAAGTTGATGGCCCGTCTGACGCCAAAGCACAGGCCCAATTTCTCAGCCTTCTCAATCTTCATGTTTTTCATAGGCGCCTTGATATTCGGGTGGCAAAAGAGCAGCGATTTCCTTCATCAGTTGTGTGGTCAATAGTTCCATTTGTGATCTGCTCATCCTGCCGGAGGTTGGAGGTAGCTTAAATGGTTTGCCAATATTGACAACTATACGAGGGCGCTTCCATAACCAGCTTATGCCTTTGATTTTGTCTGTGCCGATGATGCCGACAGGAAGAAGGGGGACATCTGTCTTTGAGGCTATAACTGCGGAGCCTGGTTTGCTTTTCCTGAGTTTGCCGTCGCGGCTTCTGCCGCCCTCCGGGAACATTCCCAGGATCAGTCCCCTTTCCAATGCATTTCTGGCACTCTTGAGTATCTGCTGTTTCTCTCTGACTTTCCCCCCACGACGTATGGACAGGGAGCCAGCCCAGCGAAGCCAGGGTCTGAAGAAGGGGGAACGAAAGAGTTCCTCTTTTGCCATAAAATTAATCCATCGCGGAAACCTAAATATGAGAAAAAATGGGTCGAGGACGTGAACATGATTGGCTACCAAAATCAGCGGACCAGTTGAAGGTATGTTCTCTCTTCCTTCCACTTTCCAGGAGAAAAGAATGTTGAGCAAAGGTCTGCATGTGGTTAAGAGAAGTTTTTGAGAGAGGGTCATAGATTTACCGCCAGAGTATATATTTTGTCTACAACTTGCTCCAGACTAAGGTTTTCTGTATTGATGATTATGGCGTCCTCAGCCGGTTTAAGCGGTGACACGGTTCTATGGATATCCAGCTCATCTCGCTTCTTTAAATCGGCGAGAACAGTCTCCAAGCTCGAATTTTCTCCTCGCTTTAATAGTTCCTTGTAACGACGCTTGGCTCTCTCTTCGGTGGAGGCGGTGAGAAAAATCTTTAATTCCGCCCAGGGTAAGACTACCGTGCCAATGTCTCGGCCTGCCATCACTACCTTTCCCCGCTGGGCTAACTTACGCTGTTCCAGTATCAGTGTTTGGCGTACCCCCACAATTTTCGCTACTTGGGGAACGTATGCCTCTACCTCAGGGCAAAGCAGCTTGGAAGAAATATCTTCATCGTCAACGAAAGGCGAGAGATAGCATCCCTGTAAGGGAACAAAATCAAATTTAGTGGTATTGGCCAACTGACAAATCTTCTGTTCGTCCTTTATGGGGATACCTGATTTGAGAACCTTCCAGGTGAACGCTCGATACATCATTCCTGTATCGAAGAAAACATAGCCCAATCTTTTTGCTAGCAGTGAGCCGACACTACTCTTGCCGACTGCCACAGGCCCGTCTATAGCAATTAGCTGTGGTTTCAAATTTCCCTCCATAATATCATTCTGAGCTAGGCTGTCAAGCTTTTAACTCTGAGCCAACGTCCTTTCCAGTCAAGCAGAGGGGAATTAGGACTTAAAGATTACCCACGCTTTATCTTCGGAAAGCTTGGAAAGAGCCAGTAGCGCCTCAAGCATATTTGATGAGATTATACTAGAAAATTCCTTAATCGGACATATTAGGGATTAGCAAATCTTGGCGGTCGTTTCATGACTCGAGAAGTTGCCTTAGTTGCGAATTCCGTTTAAAATAACTTTCTTCGCAAAGAGTCTGATTCGTGAGGAGGGATTCATATGGGCAGAGTTGCCGACCGGTTGAAGGAACTGAAGGATAGAGAGAGAAAACTAAAAGCCCTGGGAGGTGAGGAGCGGGTAGAAAAGCAACACAAATCGGGTAAGTTAACTGCTCGTGAAAGGCTCGACCTACTTTTTGACTCTGACAGCTTTCACGAGCTTGATTTGTTTGTTCAGCATCGAGCCACGCTCTTTGGCATGGATAAAGTTGTTGTTCCCGCGGAAGGAGTCGTTACTGGATATGGCACGGTGAATGGTCGCCCTGTATGTGCTTTTTCTCAGGATTTTACCTCCATGGGCGGGACATTGGGTGAGATGCATGCTAAAAAGATATGCAAGGTGATGGATTTAGCTATGAAGTGTGGAGTTCCCATAGTAGGCCTTAATGACTCAGGAGGGGCTCGAATTCAGGAAGGGGTTGATGCCCTTTCCGGCTATGGACAGATATTTTTCCGGAATTCGGCAGCCTCAGGGGTTATTCCCCAGCTCTCGGCAATCATGGGACCTACTGCCGGGGGGGCAGTTTATTCGCCAGCCATGACAGATTGGGTGTTCATGATAAAGGGAACAAGCTACATGCACATCACCGGCCCGGCAGTTATTAAACAGGTTACTGGAGAGGAAATTACTTCCGAAGAGCTGGGTGGGGCCATGCCTCATGCCACTAAAAGTGGTGTATGCCATTTTGCCTGTGATAGCGATGCTCAGGCTATCGAACTCATAAAAAAACTTTTAAGTTACCTTCCCTCAAGTAATAAGGAAAGCCCCCCTTTAATTGAGCCTACCGATGACCCAAACCGTGTTGACCCTGCCCTGGACACCATAATACCGGACGAACCAAACAAGGTTTATAACATGAGGGATGTTATCCAATCCATTGTGGATAACGGTGAAATACTGGAGCCCCATTATCATTATGCTCAGAACGCCATTATTTGCTTTGCCCGGCTTAATGGTAGACCGGTGGGCATTATCGCTAATCAACCAATGCGCCTTGCTGGGTGTCTTGACGTCAACGCCGCGGATAAAATCACCCGCTTTATCAGGTTCTGCGATGCCTTCAACATTCCGCTACTTACTATTGCCGATGTCCCTGGTTACTTGCCAGGGAAAGAGCAGGAATGGCTGGGAATAATAAGACACGGAGCTAAGGTTTTGTGGGCTTACTCCGAGGCCACGGTTCCTAAAATCACTCTGGTCACTCGCAAAGACTACGGAGGCTCATATCTTGCCATGTGTAGTAGAGACCTGGGCGCTGATTTTGTTTTCGCCTGGCCCACAGCGGAGATTGCAGTGATGGGGGCTGAAGGGGCGACGCCGATTATCTTTCGCAAGGAAATAGATGCTGCGCAGGATCCTAAGGCCAAGGAACAAGAGAAGATTCGAGAATATCGTGAATTACTGTACAATCCTTACATTGCCGCCTCGCGGGGATATGTTGACGAAGTTATTCCACCTCAGGAGAGCCGCCCTAAGATAATCAAAGCTTTGGAAATTCTCTCTACTAAACGAGAGACGAGACCTCCCAAGAAGCACGGGAATATTCCCGTGTAGAGAGGTTTGATAATGGTATAGATAAGACCATCCCGGACGATTGGAAGCCACCCCATGCCCCCAAGACTCTTGACGAAGTGAAAAGGGAGGACGAATTTATCGCTCAAGTTAAAGCTGGCAATATGAAGGGAAGCTAGGGAAAAAACAGTCTCCCAAAAAAGATAGATGTGAGAACCTTCAATTTTTTCATCGAAGATGATAAAGTACATAGGCATTGTCATTGCGAGGAGCGTAGCGACGAAGCAATCCCAGAGATTGCCACGCTTCGCTCGCAATGACACTAGGCGGTAGAAATTATGAGGGAAATCAAAGCCAGTGATGTAACGAACACTATAGCCCGTTTATTCGAGCACTCCTGCCATTATTTGCCCCCGGATGTCATAACTGCGTTGAAGCAAGCAAAAGAAAAAGAAAAATCTCCTGTTTGCCGTGACGTACTGGATAGGATCCTGGAGAATGCCAACATTGCCGGCCAAGAACAGATTCCTCTTTGTCAGGATACCGGTGCCGCCGTGGTCATGTTGGAACTGGGCCAGGAGGTGCACATAACCGGAGGTGACCTTTACGCCGCAATCAACGCCGGAGTGCGCCAGGGATACGATAAGGGCTATTTACGTAAGTCCATAGTAAACGGGCCCTGTTTTGCCAGGGTAAATACCAAGGATAACACACCGGCTATGATTCATACCGATATAGTTCCCGGCGACAAGCTGAAAATCAGCGTCTTGCCCAAGGGAGGTGGCTCGGAAAATTGTTCTCGTCTGACTGCTCTATCTCCGTCTCAGGGGCGTCAGGGTGTGATAGATTTTGTGGTCAATCTTGTCAACGAGGTCGGCAGCAATCCCTGTCCGCCGGTTATCATTGGTGTCGGCGTAGGCGGGACGACGGACCAGGCCATGTTTATAGCTAAGAAGGCGCTGTTACGCAAAGTTGGCGAACCCAGTCCTGACCCGGAGGTTGCCGCCTTGGAGAAGGAAATTCTGGAAAGGGTTAATAATCTGGGCATCGGTGCTATGGGCTATGGCGGCACAGTTACCGCTTTGGCAGTTCATGTGGAAACCTTTCCTTGCCACATTGCCAGCATGCCTGTGGCAGTCAATATGCAGTGCTGGTGTGCTCGCCATGAGGAAGCAGTCCTGTGAAGATTAGTCGACGCCAGGAGTTTTGCGACTCTTTGGGATTGCTTGGTAAGTTGGAATTTGAATTAGCGGGTCCCCGCGAAAATCGCAAGATTTTCGTGGGTGGTTTGAAAGATGACTAAGGAGATGCCTGTAACCATTTCGCCCAAAGGGCGACGCCGTGAGTTTGTCAAGAAAGTCAAAGAGCTCAGTGGGCAGAACCTTCAGTTATGTTACCAGTGTGGTATGTGTTCCGGAAATTGTCCTGCGGCTTCCAATATGGACATTTCCCCTCGGCGGATTATTGAACTGGCACGATTAGGATTGGAAGAGGAAATCGCCAATTCTAAGACTGTCTGGACTTGTGCCTCCTGTCTGGCCTGCGCTGTCAATTGTCCCAGGGGATTCGACCTCTCTAAGGTGATGGAGGCGATAAGGCTGCTCACCCTGAGGAAGAATATTGACCACATACGCCCTGAGGATATTTCACCAGAAAAACGCTCCGAACTTCCTCAAATAGCTATGGTCAGCGGCCTGAGGAAGTTTACCGGCTAGAGAAAAAAATGAGCTTGGCTTATTATCCCGGCTGTACCTTGAAAACCAAAGCCAGGAATTTGGAAGAGCCTGCTGTGGCTTCCATGGAAGCCTTGGGATTTAAGCTGGATGAGGTTCCCAGATGGAACTGCTGTGGCGCAGTTTATTCTCTGGCTGATGACGATTTAATCCATCAGGTAGCGCCTGTCCGCAACCTCATCCGGGTGAAGAAACAGGGGAAGACCAAGTTAGTTACGTTGTGCGCTTTCTGCCTTAATACTCTAAAGAGAGCCAATCTTTTGATGAGAGAAAATGCAGAAAAAAGGGATACCCTTAATGACTTCATAGATGAAGGGATAGATTACAGCGGGGAAGTAGAAGTGGTTCATCTTTTAGAGGTATTGAGAGACGACATAGGATGGGAGGCTCTTTCGCAAAAGGTGAAATTCCCTCTGCGGGAACTAAAAGTAGCCCCCTATTATGGATGCACACTGCTGCGCCCCCGGGAAGTGGCTATAGATAATGTGGAGAACCCTACCATCTTGCGGGGGTTTCTTAAGGCTCTCGGGGCCAGTCCCGTTGATTTTCCTGAATCCACGAGGTGCTGCGGTTCCTATCAGATCATGAGCAGTCCAGATGATATCTCCGAATATGCGCGGCCTATCTTAAACTCGGCGTTGAGTCATGGGGCAGAAGCCCTGGTTCTCACCTGCCCTTTATGTGATTACAATCTGGGCCAGGGGCAGAAAGAGTTGATTAAGAAACAGAGCGGATTCAAAGAGATGCCTCTATTCTACTTCACGCAGCTTCTGGCTCTTGCCCTGGGTTTTGCTCCTCGGGTATGTCATTTTGAGCTAAATTATGGTAGCCCGGAATCGCTTCTGAAGGAGAAGAACCTGCTTTCTCAAAGTAGAAGCGTTCAACTGATTGGGGGTTAACAATGAGTGCCAAAGAGAAAAAGAAAAAGCCAGCGGAAACCCCGATGAAAATCGAGGATAAGAAAGAGAGACAATTAGCGGCCAAGTTGATTCCGATATACATCATGGGCAAGCGCTATGAAGTCCCCGAAGGCCTTACCATCATGAAAGCCATGGAATATGCCGGCTACATACTCATTCGGGGTTGCGGATGCCGGGGCGGCACCTGCGGTGCCTGTGGTACGGTTTATCGTAAGCCTGGCGATTATAAATTACAGGTGGCGCTTGCCTGTCAGAAGACAATCGAGCCGGAGATGTATATGGCCCAGATACCCTTTTTCCCTGCTAACCGGGCCCAATATAAATTTGCCGAGTTGACTTCCGCCCCAGAGGAGGTTTTTAAATTATATCCTGAGCTATTCCGCTGTGTGGCCTGTAATTCCTGTACCAAGGCTTGTCCTCAGGGCATAGAGGTCATGGATGCTATCTCAGCCTTGAAGCAAGGGAATACCGCCGAAGTTGCCCGACTTAGTTTCGAGTGTATCCAATGTGGGTTATGCACCAGTCGCTGCTTTGGGGAGTTAGCTCAGTATCATATGTTCCAGCTGGCGCGAAGGATTTATGGGGCTAGAATTGTCCCTAAGGCAGAACATCTGGCTGAGATGGTGAAGGCCGTTAATGAGGGAAAGTATGATGACATTCTGGAGAAGTTGAAGGGCATGAGTGAAAAAGAGTTAAAGAAAATATATGAGGAGAGGGAGACAGAACCTGTAGCAACTGGGGAAGATTGGAAGCCAAAAGATAAAAAGTATCTAGAGGAGGCGAGATGAGTTACTTAGGATATCCCGACTTCTTCGAGCCCTATATTAAGAAAGTAGAACAGACCCGACCTGCCCGTGTCGAGAAAAGGAAGAAGGGTGAGGAGTTTCCCTTTATGTCCTTGCAGGAAAGACAAGAGATGTTGAAATATCACCCTGACTACAAAGAGGAAGGGAGAAGGGAGATAAAGGTTGGCCCCAATAAGGGTTATAGAATAGCTCACGAATTTGTTGACCTGTTGGAAGCTAAGAGTAGAGTTGACCCTGATAAGGTAGACTTATCGAAGGTTGATTACGAGACCGATGTCTTGATTATCGGTGGCGGTGGGGCTGCCACCATCGCTGCCCTTATCGCTGAGGAGAGTGGTGCCCAGGTCCTTATGGCTACCAAGCTTCGGCATGGCGATGCTAATACTATGATGGCTGAAGGTGGGATTCAGGCTGCCACCAAAAGAGAAAAGGATTCTCCTTATTATCACTACCTGGATGTGATGGGGGGAGGACATTTCAAAAATGACCCTGACATTGTCGCTGCTTTTGTGAAGCAGGCTCCTGATGCTCTTCAATGGTTAGAAAACCTGGGAGTCATGTTCTCCAAGTTTCCCGACGGCCGGTTGGATGCCATGCATGGTGGAGGAACTTGCCGGAAAAGGATGCACTACTGCGCCGACCTCAGTGGACTGGAAATCATGCGTACTGTGCGCGATGAAGCTCGTAACAAGCCGAATATTAAAGTTCTGGAATTTTCCCCGGCGGTGGAGCTTATCCTCAACGAGCACGGACAGTGTGCCGGAGCAGTGCTCTATAACATGGAGACCGAGGAATATCTTGTTGCCAAAGCCAAGGCGGTGATTTTAGCTACAGGTGGTGCCGGGAGGCTCCACGTTCAGGGTTTCATGACCACTAATCATTATGGTGCCACCGCCGATGGTATTGTTTTAGGCTACAGGGCAGGTGTGCCTTTGACTTTCATGCATACCGTTCAATATCACCCCACGGGCGTCGTTTTCCCGGAACAAATAGAGGGATGGCTCATTACCGAGAGGTTCCGGTCAGAAGGGGCGGACGTTTTGAATGTCCACGGGGAGAAATTTGTCAATGAGCGTGAGCCCAGGGATGTGGAATCAGCCCGGTTTATTAAGGAATGCCTGGATGGTAATGGTGTTCCCACTCCTACCGGGAAGGTAGGGGTGTGGCTTGATTCCCCCATGCTTGATATTCTCCATGGCGAGGGGAGGGTGCGGACTGCTTTTGTGGGAAAATGGAAGGTATATGACCGCCTGGGGATTGATATTTCCAAGGCACCCATGCTGGTCTATCCCACACTCCATTATCAGAATGGGGGACTTAAGGATAATGCCGAATGCGAAACTGTTGTGCCCGGGCTTTATGTTGCTGGGGAGGTAACCGGGGGACTGCACGGAGAAAACAGGCTGATGGGCAATTCGCTTATGGATATCGTGGTATTTGGCAGGATTGCCGGTAGAAATGCTGCCCTATTCGCCAAAGAGAAAGCCAAAGAGGGAGAGCTGACCCTGAAGCACGTAAATGCATATCATAAAGAGCTCAAGGAGGCCGGGATTAAAACCGATAGAGTAGCCCCGATGCTCCTTCCCGATTATACTACGCCTGAAGTAAAGGAAAAGCAGCTTACCGTAAGCTACCTGGGGACTCTGAGGTGAAAATCGGATTTGAAGCGTCGCAGACAATTCCCCTCTTAAGATAAGAGGGGCTAGAGGAGTTATGAATTACGATAACCCTCCAAGGCTCATAACCCCCTTTATCCCCCTTACCTTAAGGGGGAGACTATTGAGGAAAGTCAACGTCGCTCCTGCGTAGCAGACAATCCCCCTCTTAAGGCATGTCCTGAGCGAAGTCGAAGGATCAGAGGGGTCAGGGGAGTTATGAACGAGGATGTAGTGTGCGAGGCTTTAGCCTCGTGCGGCACGACCCTAAAGGGTCGTACTACAGAATTCGGAGGTGAATTATGTCCGTGGCAAAGAAAATCACGCTTCCGTTAAACGACGAAGTCTTGAAAGACCTCAAAGCCGGGGATAATCTCTTGCTCACCGGTGTCATCTACGTTGCCCGCGATGCCGCCCATAAGAGGATGGTCGAAGCTCTCGACCAGGGAAAGCCTCTGCCCTTCGATATCAAGGGGGCAACCTTATATTACATGGGGCCTAGCCCGGCCCGGCCGGGGAGGGTAATCGGCTCGGCTGGACCCACCACCAGCGGCAGGATGGATGCTTATGCCCCCCGCTTGATTGCCAAAGGGTTGAAAGGGATGATAGGCAAAGGCTTGCGCTCCAAAGCAGTCAAGGATGCCATGGTGAAGCACAAGGCAGTCTACCTGGGGGCGATAGGTGGTGCCGGCGCCATAATTTCCAGGAGCATCAAGAACGCAGATGTGGTCGCCTACGAAGAGCTTGGTGCTGAAGCCCTTCGCCGTTTGGAGGTAGCAGACTTCCCCGTTACCGTCATAAACGACATCTACGGCGGCGACCTCTACGAAGAAGGCAAAGCCAGATACCAGGTCAAAGCTTCCTGAGCTGGCCATAAATCTCGCAAAACTTCCCCTCTTAAGATAAGAGGGGTCAGGGGAGTTATGAAAGAAGCCCCTTCTCTTTGTCATTGCGAGCCCCGGCTTGTCGGGGCGTGGCAATCTCCAGGATTGCGGGGCTTGTTCCGAAGCGTGAGCGAGAAATCTCGCCCCTCTCAGTGAGAGAGATAGGAACAGCAAGAATCAACCACTTTTGTGATAGAATTGGCGCGATGTTAAGGTATACAGTAATTCTTATTCCCGAAGACGAAGGAGGCTACTCGGTGGATGTCCCGGCACTCCCTGGCTGCTATACCCAGGGTGAGACCAAAGAAGAAGCCATTTCTATGGCCAAAGAAGCCATAGAGCTTTACCTGGAATCATGTCAGGCGCACAACGAAGCGATTCCCCAGGAATCTGGTATCGAGTCTCTCACCGTAGCAGTGAAAGAGCCTGTTGCTTAGACAAGGACGTTACGCGAAACTGCAGCAGCTTGGTTGAAGAATACCTCCCCCCGAGCTTATTCGGTGGTGACCTGGTTGACATTGACGTTGAAGAAGAGAGAGCTGTGCTAATGCCGAAAAAACTTGTCGACAAAAGCCAGGCTTACTTCTGGACTAAGTGGTGGCAGGAGGGTGAGCGGGAAGCTGCCGAAGATGTCAAGGCCGGGCGCGTTAAGACCTTCGTCTCGGTTGACGAGCTTATCAAGGACCTCGACCAGAAGTGAAGTTCAGGTTGTAATATTTACCCTGCTTTGCCGGTATTTTTAACAGGAGCATCTGCTCGAAGCCTGAGGACATCACACCCGTTGAACTTTCTGACGAAATGTTAAGTAAGGATAGCTTATTGGACGAGTTATTTAGAAATCAATTTGGTGGGCCTCGGGAGATAGTTCCCGAACTTTTGTTTGAGAAGAAGGGATTGATTCCGGCGCTGCAGCAGTTATTCGTCTCTCATTCAGACCTATCCCTTCTTGAGCTAGCAGAGCTTTGCTCCATAAGTGCCACTTGCTCCAAAAGTCACCCTTTAGCTTATTGCGAAACTCATGAGTGAGAACTGCCCCACTTCAGGATGCTGGAGAAGCGATTCTTGGTCGTTTGAATACCCATATTCAGAGATTAACTTATTTGCTTGTTACTGTAGCCTTCCATATCGGGTTCAATATGTTCCAGTCCTTCGACGTCAGGTCTTCCATCGGTTTATCGGCATTACCCAAGAGTCTGTTGACCAAAAGAATGAAATGACAAGCTTGCAGCTTTTCGTCCCACAGCCCACACTCCATGTATTTGCAGGTTGTATCAGTAAAATGACATATCATCTATTTACCTCCTTTCTTTATATTAGTTGTCTAAAGTCGACATACTTCATACCATCTTCTTTTGCTCACTCTGACGGGGTTCTTTCCAATAAGGGCTATGGCATTTTGGGCATACCTTCGGTTCTTTGTCGGGATTACGTGGAATCCATTCATACTTACAACGAGAGCAGTGGAATACAGTGATTTGCTTCTGTTCTTTATACACACCTCTAATATATCACTGATAATATGTTTCGTCAAGTATTTTATCAATAATATATTGTTTAGGGTATTAACAAGGTATTTTATTTGTGATATATTATTTATAGTAACAGTGGTTGTCTGAGAGAAAGTAGACTTAAAATGTCAACTCGGGCAACAATAGCCTGTTTTGTTACCTCATTACACGAACTGAGGATGTCGTATTGTGGCCATCCCATCTCAAACACGCACCCTGAACGGTAAAAGTTCTATGTTATTGTGTCCCCACAATCCCAGTGTCCATCATCACACAATCAGCCATTTCGTTACCTGAAGGAATTGATGTTCAGGAGTGATTATCTGTTCAGTTTCCAGACCTGCACGTTCAGATTAGCGGCAATACTGACCCAGATTATGTATGGGATGAGAAGCCAGCCGGCTAACGGGGATACGCCAAAGAATGTAATGATGTTAATTAGTATGGCTATCCAGAGCAGCAGAATCATCACCATTCCACCCAAAAGGGACTTAAGCCCAAAAAAGATTACCGACCACAGGATGTTCAGAACCAGTTGAGCCCAAAATATTACAAAAGCTATTGTTACCCCTTCTTGACCCAATCCTTCCCGCCAGACTAAGAAAACGGCTATTCCCATCAGAAGGTAAAGAGTGATCCAGATAGGTCCGAAGACTGAATTAGGTGGAGTAAAGGTTGGTTTCTTGAGTCCCGCATACCAGGTGGGGATTGCACGGGTGGTGAAAATGGCACCGATGCCACCCGCGCCTTCGCAGGCGACTATACTTATGATCAGTTTAATTATGTCCGTCCCACTCATGTCTTCAAACTCTCTTGGGAGCCAGTTCAATAAAGTCAGCCCCCACCCACTATCAAGCTTAGTTGGTTCACACGGGGTTTGTCAAACATTCCATCTTCTTGTTACTTAACAATTCCGGCTTTTGTGTGAGAGAATGGTATTGACTGTGATCGCCGGTTAGCTTACTCTGGATAAGACAGGCAAAGGAAGATAACTAAAGGCTGAGGCCATGGAGACAGAAGAAGAGCTCAATAAGCAACTCGAGGATATAGCGGCCAAAATAGGCAAGGCCGAAAGGGAATTGAAAGCCCTGCGAAGACATCCGGCGGAAACCTCAAGGGGAAAGCCAAGAGCTAGCTTCATCGCAGGGAAGGAACGGATGATTGAGGCGGCGGAGGCTGCCAGGCAATTAGATATACTGAAGCAACGAGAACACGAGATTCGGGCTAAATTGCACTCAGACAACCACTAGCTTTGCGCATGTCGGGCTGAAGACTTGTGCTGTTACTAGACAATGTAGCGTTTTTTGTAAATCTTTGATTCCATAGCATGTCTTGGAGATCGCAGGCTGTCCACACAGCCTTCTGCGAGAATTCGAGAGACACCGTACCGATCAAGCCTGCTACAACCCAGGTGCTATGTCACTAGCGTACCGTATAGCTGTGCCTCGCACTCAGTTGGTATACCCCGCTTTGCCGGTATTTTTAACAGCACCAGCAACCTCCTGCGTCATTGCGAGCGACTTTGTTTTTTGTCATTGCGCGCCCCTTTCCTCTTGTCATTGCGAGGAGCCGAAGGCGACGCGGCAATCTCGCGGTGACCAGGCGACAAATCTTGAACTAGGTGGTAGTAACAATAATACAGAATCCAATAGCCAGCCGGAAATCTTCTGTGTGCTAGTCACTAATCACTGATCACTCATCACTGCTCACTATCTCCAGTCTCCAATCACTCATCACTGCTCACTGTCTCCTGACTACTGTTCTTAGCAGGAGCATCTGCTTGAGGCCTGAGGATATCGCGCCTGCCTAAACCTTTTGGCACTTCGTGATTTCAAAAGGCAACTCTTCTACTGGACTCACGAATGGAGCCGTTATTTCGAATTCAGTCACGGTGAAATTTTGAGAATGGCTAATTTGTTGTTTCCCTGAGTTCAACAAGTAGGCTTTGAAAGCAAAAGCTGCGCCAGCTAAGTTTCGGGAATACATGACACAAGGGTATTGACAATTTTCACGGATATGTTAAAATGTTTACAATGTCAACAAATATTGGAAGTGTTGCATGAGTACAGATTTGGAGCTTATAGGACTATCTGAAATGGCCGACTTGTTTGGTGTTTCCAAACAAGTGGCTGCCAACTGGCGATCACGACACAAAGATTTTCCGAGCCCCGTCGCTGAGCTAAAAAGCGGCCCGGTGTGGGAAAAAGAGGACATAGCTTTATGGGCGCAACAACACAATATCTCGATTAGGAACGTGGACCTTGATCGAGTTGAATCCGAGGACACGAAAGGAGAAGATGAAATGGCGATTACAGTTGCTCTAGTTAACATGAAAGGTGGAGTCGGTAAATCAACCCTCACTGCTAACCTTGGTTGGTTCTGTGCTTATCGAAAGAATAAGCGAGTCCTTCTGGTAGACTTAGACCCTCAATTTAACTTGAGCCAATACGTTCTTCGACCGGAGAAATATGAGAAACATATTACCGAGGGAAAACCTACCGTACTGGATATTTTTGAGCAGATTACTCCGTCGGCCGTGTCGGGTGCTCCAAGAAAGGAACCCAAACCTGAAGAGGTAGTTGTAAATGTTGGCAAATGGTCTGATGGCAGTTATCTTGATCTACTCCCGTCAAGGCTAGAGTTAGCGTGGACACTAAAGAATCCGACCGATAAGGTTCAGCTACTGAACGACTTCTTGGGCAACGTCAAAGCCAAATATGATCTCATATTGATCGACTGCCCCCCTACCGAATCAATGCTGACCACTGCTGCCTATCTATCAAGTGACTACATTCTCGTTCCAGTAAGGCCAGAGTTCCTTTCCACCATTGGGTTACCGCTGCTTGTTCGCTCTATCAAGGAGTTCCGGCTTGCCCATAAGAATATGTCTGTAGAGCTTTGTGGCATAGTGTTCAACGCCACTGGTGAAAAGACAGAGCATGACCGCTCCCGTGCCTTCGTACGTAAAGTGGCTGAAGAGCAAGATTGGTATGTTTTCCAGAATGAGGTGACTTACTCTGATTCATACGTCACAGGTTCACGTGCTGCTCGACCAATATTCTTGACTGATTATGCGCGATCTTGGAAGATTGACGATTTCGTAAAAGTAGCCAATGAGTTCGTAGAGAGGATTGGTTTATGAATAGCAATATCAATGCAAAGCTAGTTACTGATTTGGCTCTTCTGGTACGACGCTATCCCATTGAAGATTGGCATACAATCATAGAATGGCTCAAGGATGATACTAAACGCCAAGAACTCATACTCCTTTTTGATGAGTTAGGTAAGTTAAGCAAGCAAGTGAAGCGCAAACCAACTTATGGCAAGCGTCGTAGTATTTCCCAGTTGCTTGAAGAGGTCAGGGCGTCCGATCCTAGAAAAGCTGAACTTTTGCGAAATTTCTATCTAAAACTTCTGTCAAAAGAGATACTCCCCACGTTAGGAAGCCTGCGGATGTTCGGTGAAGTTGCCGGTCTTAAAGAAATGTTGCCAAAGAAACGTGAGCAAATGGTGAATGAGGTGATCCGGCAACTTTCTACTCTGTCTTACGAAGATTTGCAGAAAACACTTGAGTATACGTCATCACGTTCAACCGACTTTGGCAAGGACTATGAGCATTGGGTCAGATTAATTCTTGGCGATACATAGCATTATCAGTTCTACACTATGCTGCTTAAGGAGGTGAAAATAGCGGATCTTTTGACTGGCAGCATTATGGTCGCAAATGATAGCGAACGCGCTATGATGCGTATGATGCAATTCCAAGGGCACCATACCGGCCAGCCCTGCTACAAAGTTTTGCTGGTATTTCTAGCAGGAGCATCTGCTTGAGATCCGAGGGCATCGCGCCTGGCTTGACGAGGAATGATCATGGCAACTATGGAAGAATCTAAGGCTAAGAAACTATGTTTTGAACTATTATCGTCAGAAACTGAGGATGAGGTCATTGATGTACTCAGAAAATGGGGGTTCTGGGAAGATGTCAACAGTTGGAAGCCATATGGCAACGTCCAAAATAATAGAGGTATAGTTGGTAATCAACAGAGTTCCCCCGTTGCTGCACTGGTCGAAAAAATAGTTAATTCAATTGATGCTGTGCTTACCGGGGAGTGTTTCAGGGTAGGTATTGACCCGACGGGTGCGATGGCTCCTAAAACCATGCAAAACGCCATTGGGCAGTTTTTTCAGGTCAAGGATGGTCGTGTTGAGAACTTGGGCCCTTCTCAACGAACAAAGCTAGCTGAAACGATTGTTTTAGTCGCCACAGGAACAAAGGAAAATCCAAACTACGTATTAATCGACCAGGGTGAAGGCCAATGTCCTGATAGATTTGAATCAACATTTCTTTCTTTACTTAGAGACAACAAGACACGTATACCTTTTGTACAAGGTAAGTACAATATGGGTGGCACAGGAGTTCTACAATTCTCTGGAAAGCATAGCTTTCAGCTCATTATATCTAAGCGACAGCCATGGATTAGCCAGACTAGCGCAACGTTGGCTGATAAGTGGGGATTTACATTAACTAGGCGATTGGAGCCAAATGCAGACCAGCCTCAATCCAGCTATGTCTTTCTCGCTCCGAATGGCATGATTCCCTTTTTCGGTGGCGATACTTTGGAATTGCTTCCTGGCAAATATCCTTATGCTCATCAACAGGCGATGCAAGCTGGGACCTGCATAAAGCTTTGGAATTACAAATTTCCTGGAAGAATTAAGTCTATCGCAACATTGGATCTTAGATGGGCTCTTGAGCGGCATCTTCAAAATCCTGCCATTCCAATTCGCATTTCGGAGCGGAGACAGGGGTACAGAGCTCACTACTATGATACTACAATGTCAGGGATGTTGACAGTTATCGCAGATAATCCAGAGGATATTGAGAACGGATTTGATACTGGGAGTCCGCTTGATGTGCCTGGAGTAGGTCATCTTGAACTAAGACTAATCGTTTTGAAAGATACCGTCAGTGATGATAAATATACTACGGGAATATTTTTTAATGTCAATGGTCAGATGCATAGCGACCTGGGAAAGGATTTCATTTCGAGGAGATCGAACCTGGATTATGTTGCTGACAGCATGATAGTGGTCGTAGATTGTTCAGCCTTACCCACGACCGTGCGCGAAGACTTATTTATGGGGTCTAGAGATCGAATGCGCCAATGTGAAGAACGACAGGCTATAGAGTCTGCGATCGGGGAATATCTAAAAGACCACCCTGGATTACGCCAGCTTAATGCCTTGCGCAGACAAAATCTTACGGCGGCGGCAATAAGTGATGAACACACATCGGAGATATTTCAAGAACTTGTAAAGGGCGACCCAACCCTTGGCGCATTATTTGGGGCTGGGAAAAAACTGAAATTACCTGCCGGAGTAGTTCCGGAGCAGATACCCTATGAGGGATTAAAATTCCCCACATTCTTCAAACTAGTACATGAACCAAAAGAGGGATTAACAAAGCTATGTCCAAGAAATCATACCTGCCGTGTCGAATTTGAAACTGATGCCTCCAACGACTATTTCTCTCGGATTTCAGAACGCGGTCATTTCACGGTGAAGGGAGTGGTGGCACCTCTCTCGAGCGTTCATTTGTGGAATGGTAAAGCTAATGTTAGGTTCGCACCACCGGTTGGAGCGAATCCGGGTGATCATTATTCTATCCAGATTGAAGTTTCAGACCCGTCACGTGTAATCCCGTTTCAAGCGCAATTCGTGATGGTGATTGAGGCTGATGCACCGTCTTATCCACCTGGTGGTACCCCAAAACCAAAGGGATCACAACTGATGGGTATCCCCAATGTGAAAGAGGTACGACGAGATCAATGGGCTAAACATGGGTTCGACGAGACTTCTGCCTTAGCAGTCAAGAGAGGAGAAGAAGAACAGTTGGACTTTTTTGTCAATATGGATAACATATACTTAAAGAATGAGATAGCACGTCGCAAAAGCACCGAAAAAACTCTCATTGAGTACTATTTCAAGTATGGGCTAAGTTTGTTGGCGTTAGGGATACTACACATAAAACGTGAATCCGCAGAAAAAACGGAGGAAGAAGTAACCGACAAAGAGAGCACTGAGTGGCCGCCTCAAACAGTAAAAGATGCGATAGCTGCGGCCTGCAGAGGGTCAGCTGTAACAATCATTCCCATTATAATTCAACTCGGCAAAATCTCCGCTAAAGCGGGGATCTAAAGCTTTTCTCAGTTGATCAGACTATTGGGCGGTGGATCATGAGAACCTCGTGGCTTGAGAATTGTCTATCATGTAAATAGGCATACCATCTCCGATTTGGCACTATCCTGGTGGCAATATTAGAAGTTTCTGACTCGGTAATATCGATTGGCTCAAATCCTGCCTTGGACATTGTCAGAAGGTATCTTCTTCTAATGGATTCTTCATCTGGAAAAGCCACGAGCTGAACTAAGATAGTCTTAGGGGTAACCAACTTCCTTAAGTTTAAGAAGGCCTGAAATAAGTTTTGAAAATACTTTTCTTGCCCTATTCTCGAACGAGGTCCCATCGTATAGAACGATGGTGAATACCCATCTTTCAATGTAGCAAGCCAATAGTGAGCTGAAGTCTCACGCCGTCCAAGTATCTGCCATTTGTTATATAGGACATGGATTTGCGGATATGGTGGAGAGGTCAACACCAGAGTTGGCTTTGGGAAGACAGATGATAGGATTTTGTCAACAGCTGAGCCTGCTGCGGATCCGAGATAAAGTTGGCGCATTGAGGTCACCTTGTTCTTAGGAATATTACTCGATTTTGCCGTTTTCACAAATTCATCAAGCCCATCTATCATCGACGTTACTAATCGACTAAAAGTCGTTTTTACTTCATCAAGGCCTGGTATCATGTATTTACAATCCAAGGCTAACTGTCCAGTTCTAATGACTACGCATCGAGCAAATCTCTGTTGACGAGGGAACCGTAAACCTGAAGCTAAATTGCTTGCCCTGGTAAGAAATTCTGCAATATCAGACGGCATGTTTAATAACGGACTTTGCTTTGTAATTATGTTCATTAATGAAGTTATTCTTTGTGGCTTCAATACATCGTCAACCCATCGTAGAATAGAATCAATGTCATTCGAACTCAAAGGTGTAGTTTTAACTTGAGATGTGAAGTAAGCTAAGGAATTTAAATCTATTCCGATAGCACGACGCCCCAGTGCTACTGCTTCAACGATTGTAGTTCCTCCGCCGACAAATGGGTCAAGAACACAATCGTACGGCTCCGTGAAATTCAGTATAACTTGACGAACGAATTCTGGATTGAATCTAGCTGGATAGCGATAGAAATTGTGAGTTAAACCATGAACCGGCCTGCTCGAGGCAATAGCCTCTCTCAAGCTATCAGGCATTAGTACCGAACTGATTGTGTGATCACCAGAGTGATTAGCGTATGGCTTTAGTAAATCTTCCATATATCAACTCTGGCCATATTAATGATGTGACTCGTTATAAGCAGTGCTTCGATACGACTACTTTATCTTTCTCTGGGCGAGGTTCCTCAATATTTTCGTTTAGCATCCTCAACCGGACGTGGCGTTTTCAGAGTATCTAATTCACTCTTTTTAACCAGGCGTTTACGGTCATCAAGCGGATCGAGGGAGACTTTTAGTAGGCCCTTGTTGATAAGACGCCGCATTTTTATGTCGCTAATCCCCAGGTATCTGGCAGCTTCTCTTAAATTCAGATATACGTCGGAAGCCATAAATTGTACTCCCACCATGAATAATTTTAGAGATGTTATGATATATTGTCAATAACATCATTATATATTGTAAAGTATTGATAGATAATGTAATATAGTATTCCAGTGGGACCTCGGTCCTCTTGGGTCGTACGCTGGGCGGCTGCACTTTTCTGATCTTTACGCAATCGGACAGACAGGTACGATTTGGTCCTTTAGCGTAGTGTTCAGCGGGAGAGAGCGAGTGCAGAGCGGCATCGTCATCGTCCGTCCAGTCGTCAAGCCGAATTCCAGGGATACCATGCCAATTAGGCCTACTACAGATTAGGTATTATGTCTATGTCCTCGGAATACTAGAACGTGACATTGTGGGTTGTAATGCGCTAGATAAAAAAACCCCCCCTGTCATAAAGGCAACTCGCCTCTATCCCAGAGGAGGTTTGCTAATAACTATATATATATTATAACAACCAGTTTGATAAGTCAAGCGCCAAAGTATTTGCAGGGATCGCTATGATTTTTCACCGATGGCTTGAATGATTTCTTTGACGATAGGGTGCTCAGAGTTCAATCCGCAGGCTAGGGTTGGAAACTGTGGATTTTTCGGATTATCGACATAGTATGTCGACAGCATTTTCCTGTCGATGGCGATTTGAAGAGCCTCTTGTGAGTCAGGTTCATTCCCAAATACTTTCTCCCGCACCATCTTTACAGAGAGAAATCGGTGGCCTGCCTGAAGGTCTCGAATGCGCCGAATAAAGGGGATCCAGTCATAGGAGATTGATCCCGGTATTGGCTTTGATTCAATTGGAATGGTTTCCACTGATTTTGCCGTATTCAGGTTTCTTATTGGTGAAAACTCCACGCTTATTTGGTCCTTCAAGGTTCCGAGAAAAGAATCAATCTCTGCATAGACTGCCTCCCGAGCTTTACTTTTTTCTGGTTCAGACAATCCTTTCAGGGCTTCATCGAGGCCTGCCGCTGACCGTTGGATGATTGTCGGGCGCAGACTCTCGATGTGACCTCTCGCACCACTCTGAAACACTTCTTGGACAGTTTGAATAATAGGGCGAATCATATCCTTCGAGGCTACTTCGGTAACCTTTGCGGAGGCTTCGATCCTTGAAATGATGTTGTTCAATGAGTTGTATAGGTCATTAGTTCTTCGGTAGAAATACAACGAAAGCCATATAGCGACAACACCAAGAACCACTGCAGCGACTGCCAAAATAAAACCAACTACTTGGATGGTTGTTTCCATAACATCTCCTTCCGGGTCTCCGGGAATTCTAGGGACACCATACCAATTAAGCCTATCACGAATTAGGTATTGTATGCCCAGATTACCAAAGGGTAACAATCACCTGAGAGCTTCTCATATTGTAACATTATGTGAGAACAGCGGTCAACGAAATCGGGCACATGCCGAATTCCAGGGACACCATACCAACCAGGCCTGCCACAAATCAGGTATTATTGCCCCGAATATTATTCTCTAAGTAATGCTTCGTTCACCCGCTCATTTTGGGGTGACTCTTCAGATTTGCGATTATTGGCTACATCGAGATACGCTAGAGACATTGAAGGGCGGGGGGAGCTACGAGCTCTTCTCCTGACTCCTGACTACTGTTTTCGAGCTCACACCTCAGCATTCCTCAACTAGCCTGAGGACATCGCACCAGCCTGAGTCAGGAAGTCGTTCATGGGACAGGAAGAAGGCAACCGCTTTTGTGATATAATCGCAGCAAGGGCAGACCAAGTAAATGTGGTCAGACTGCCACAGGTTATTTGCATGGTCAATAATAAATCACTTATTCCTGTCGATAGGATTGAGAAGGCAATTCTGTTAATCCGTGGGCAAAAAGTTATACTCGATGCCGACCTGGCAGCGCTTTATGGAGTTGAGACCAAGATGCTTGTTCGAGCAGTCAAACGGAATATTAACCGCTTTCCGACTGATTTCATGTTTCAGCTCAGCAAGGAAGAGTTCGATAACTTGAGGTTCCATTTTGGCACCTCAAGTGTCTGGGGTGGGCGACGCTATCCTCCATATGCCTTCACCGAGCAGGGCGTTGCCATGCTATCCAGCGTACTGCACAGCCAGCGCGCTGTCCAGGTAAATATTGAGATAATGCGGGCCTTTATCCGCTTGCGGCAGATGCTAGCAAGTCATGTCGAGCTTGCCCGCAAGCTAGACGCTCTTGAGAAGAAGTATGATGCTCAATTTAAACAGGTGTTTGAAGCTATTCGGCAGCTTATGGCGCCACCGGAACCGAAACGGCGCCCCATAGGATTTCGAAAAGGCGACGAATAAAAAAGGGAGGCATTACCGCGGGATAAAGCCCACGAATTAGCCTCTCATCGTGATTCCAATATTGGAATAGTAGATATTTTCCTTGTTGTCAATCGTGAGCCCTTCCTTCCCGACCACAGTAAATTCCAATCACTAATCACCAATTACCAATCACCAATCACCAATCACCAATCACTAATTACTGTTCACTGATTACTCACTCCTGTCTACTGTCCACTAAGCGACATTTTCCCCTTGTTCTAATAAAGAATTCATGCTAATTTCTGTTTGGAATTCGTGTGCTACCCTGACAAATCAAGTCCCGCGGGTGAGGTTTCTCAAAACGTGACTGTAAACCAAACACAGATTAAAAGCAAGCGCGGTGGCCAGAAAGGCAACCGGAATGCCCGCAAACATGGCTTCTATTCCGGTACCCTTAGCCCTGCCGAAACATCCCAATTGTGGAACATTACCAATCTGGAAGGCGTTGACCCTGAAATAGCGTTCATTCGCGTCAAGTTACAGTCTTCTCTTCAGTACGATCCTGGTAACCGCCGCGTAATCAGAGAAGCCTCCAGGTTAATCGTAAAATGGTATTCTGGAATTTACCGGTTGGACCCAGCCGACCGCAGCTACCTGAAAACTGTTGTCGAGAATCTTTTAGAAATTGCCTCCATGCGTCACTCTGCCAGCCTGCACAGCCCACAAATATAAGGGGCAAATGCTGACGAAACGAATCGTGTGTACTTTAACAACTGAATCTTCCGGAGGCAGTCGCCTTACGTACGAAAAAGAACTGTTGAACCCCAGAAAAAATAGCCATTTTTACAAAACGAATCACCCCGGAAAGGGAAACAACGATGGTCTTGGCGGTCTCACGATTGAAAGCACTTTCCTGGCTATTTCTGTCCCAGCAACGTCCTTTGCTATAATTGATAACACCGGCGCCCGGCGCAGCTATAAAGTAAAGATGGATAATCGGAACGGCGAGTTGTTAAGGCTAACCCTGAAAGAACGTGATGCCGGGGCTGTGGTGCTGGGGCGAGCCTTCGCAGAATACGAGTTGCTCCGGTACTATTTCCACGATGAGACGGAGCGGCGGGCAGCAGCCGATACGTTCGCTTTCATTTCACTTGCGCTCTGTCTGAAATACGGCGAGGTCTATGCGTCTTCAGAGAAGCTGGAGGGCGTGGCAGCCTGGCTGCCGCCGGGGAAGTCACCTTTTGGAGGCTGGCAAATTATACGCTCGGTCCCGCTCTCGATTCTTTTCAGATTTGCACGCCAGGGGGCAAGCCGAATGCAGGCTTACGGTAGATTCGTAGATAATCTCCACCGCAGGCTGGTCCCGTACCCTCACTGGTACCTGCAAATCATCGGAGTAGACCCGGCATACCAGGGACAGGGATTTTCCAGCCGGCTGCTGAGGCCGGTGCTGGAACGTATCGACCGCGAGCGGATGCCGTGCTACCTGGAGACGAATGCCGTGAAGAACGTGGCTATCTACCGGCGGTTCGGATTCGAGGTTGTTTCCGAGGATAAGATGCCAGGAACGGAAGTGATGGTGTTTGCCATGTTGAGAAAAGCCCAAACCCCGTGAACCTTCACAATCCCAGCGCCACCACCCCAATCAAACCAGCCACAAATCAGGCATTATATCCCCTGAATACCTATGTAGTCTGCCGCCACAAAAACTTGACAGAATTGTGGCATATGTTATGATAATAGTGAGAATAGTGGGAAATGGTGCAAAATGGGTTCAACCCACATTTCAGCTAATTAATGTGTAACGGGAAATAAGATGGCAACTATAATAAAAGACCAGAATCTAGTAAGAGTGGGCAAGCCTGTCACGCCGGATTCCAGGAAGCGAGTGGTTTTGCCCAAAACAGTAGTGCAAGAAGGTATTACCTATTTCATATATCATAATAGCCTTGGGCAGATAATACTGGACCCGCAGGCAAGCATACCTGCTTCTGAGTTATGGGTATTTGAAAATAAAGATATTTTAGCTTCGATCGATAGGGGCATACGTGAGTCACTAGATGGGAAAACAATAAATCGTGGCTCATTTGCAAAGCAAGTAAATGACGCACCGTGAGCTACGTTTTACGCTTGAAGCTGATAAGCAACTAACAATCATTGAGAATGACTCATCCCTTAAGAGTGTACAGAAGCAAGTAAGGAAAACTCTAGGATATTTAGAAACAAATCTCCGTGCAAAATCCTTACAGACCCACGAGTATCAATCACTAACCAGGCGTTATGGCATTAAAGTCTTTGAGGCCTATGTTCAACAGAATGCGCCGGGGGCTTATAGGGTGCTCTGGCATTACGGGCCGGATGAAACAAGCAAAGACGGAAGGCGAATACCCATTATCACTATCATTGCTATAACACCTCACCCTGATTGACTAATCCCCCCTTGCCCTACCAGCTTTCTTAGATACTTCGCTCCGTTGTTTTGCTGTTAGCTTGCTAGCCCTGCCCTTACCGTCTTTTAGACCACCACGGCCACTTGCCAAACCCCAGCTATTTCAGTATCATATAATTAACAGCGCTAGGGTGAGTAGCCTTGGCCCGACAGTCTCCCTGGAAAAGAGAGGCTGTTTCTTTTTGAACAAATCCCGCCTCGTAATTATATCTCTTGGCCACAAATTTCAGGGACACCATACCAATCAAACCTGCCACAAATCAGGCATTATATCCCCGGGGTGCCTGTCGTTCATTGTCAGTGCTACTGGCGATAGGTTGTCTCACTCCCGCGTGCAACCTGCAAAATCAATACCAGGTTGTCGCTGTCAGAAGCATCATAAACCACACGGTAATTGCCCACCCTGATGCGATAAGCCTTCTCTGTGCCTTTTATCTTCCTGACTTCCCGGGGACGAGGTTCCCCGGCTAAGCTCCTGACAGCATTCCGTAATCGCTCAAAGTCCTGCATCCGAATTCGGCTCTTGAGCTTCTCCGGGTCGCGGTCGGCAGCCGGTGAAATCTCAAGTCTATACACGCTTTGCCCCGGCGCGCCCTTTCCGACGGCTAATCGATTCTTCTAATTCATGCTCTGCTTCGGACCACGGGCGCCCACCCTTCTCTTTCCATTCGGTACGGGCTGAGTCAATTACGGGCAACAATTCGGCATCTTCACGGCTCTCCAGCCATTCCCGCACGGCATCTGCTACGATGTTGCTTGCGGTTGTACGCCTTCTGATCGCCTCTATTTTCAGCTGCATGTAGAGGTCTTCATCGTGAAATACTAAGGTTACCTTTCTTTTCATGTTACATACTCCTGCCAATTGTACATACTTCCATCCATACGTACAGACATACTAACAATAACTGCTGGTAATGTCAAGATAAAAGTCGGCGTTCTAAGGGAGGGTGCGGTAGGTCTGCTGGAGGAGGAGAGCATCCTGCTCCAGATAGGGGGCGCTCTCGCAGATGATCACTCCTTTTGCCTTCCGTTCCTTCAGGGCTTTGAGCAGCTCGGCGTATCGAAGGTCCGAGTCCGGGAGCATCAAGTGCTTGATTTCGCCCTTGTGGCCGTAGGCAATCCCGGAGAGATGGATATGCATGTTATCCAGGCCCCGCCTGCCCAGTTTCTTCCCAACCTGGTTCAAGACAGCGATAAACTCTTGATAGGAGTTGGCCTTTCCCGTCCGGGCATGCCAGTGAGAAAAATCAATGCAGGGCAGAACTCCTTCTATCTCGCTGCTAAGCTGAAGTAGTTCCTCCAGCGTGCCGAATTGAGAAGGCTTTCCGGTGACCTCAGGGGAAATCGTCACCTTGTTTCCCTCTTTCCGCAGAGTATTCACCACCTCTTGCAGATGCCTTTTGACCACGGCGTAGGTCTCTGCGGGGGTGCTTTTGAGATAGAAGGCGGCATGGAAGGTGATACTTTTGGCGCCGAAAAGAGCGGCGATGCGGGCAGTTTGCAATATCCTTTCTTTGCTCATGTGTACTTTTTGCGGCTCGACGGAATTCAGGTTTACGAAGTAAGGTCCGTGAGCGGTGAGCACTACCTTCTTTCTGGCTGCGAGTTCTCCAACTGAGGCAGCAACCTGAGGGCTCATCTTTACCCCCTGGACGAATTCCACCTCCATGCAGCCGAGGCCAAGCTCGGCAATACGCTCAATGCCGGCCTCGGTGGAACGGGATTGAGCGCTGAGAGGAACACCACCTGTTCCGAAAAGGAGCCCGCCTGCTTTGTTTGGATTCATAGCTTCCTTTACAGCTTATTATAACTGACCTGACTGCAAACTTCCGAGGGCTTCGCAAAGTTTGGAGAATATGCGTAAAATGAACTGTGTGGGAGGCAACGAATATGTTGGGTAATTATACTGCCGAGTATACGAAAATTGACTCCGGTTATATGGGACAGCTTGTGGAATGGCCGGAGGTGATAACCGAGGGCAGAACTTTAGAAGAGTGCAGGGAAATGCTCAAGGACGCTTTACACGAAATGATACTAGCCTATCACCAGCAAAATAAAGAGATACCTGTTGCAGAGCTCTTTTAGGACAAATAGCCATCGGCTCGAAGTAGCTTAGCGCAGCGTCTCGTCTACGAGTTTTCTATAAGCAAACAACAAATCTCCGGTTAGCTTGCCGGGTTTGCCTGAACCGATGAGCCTGCCCTCAACGGAGACCAGGGGCATAAGCTCCAGTATGGAATTGGTAACGAAGGCTTCTTGAGCCTCGATTAGCTCGTTTAACTGCACCCATCTTTCCGTGGCCTTGATATTTGAAGTCCGGGCTATTTCCAGGACTGCGTCCCTGGTGATGCCGGGCAGGACACCGCTTTCAAAACATGGTGTGATGAGCTCTCCACGACTCACCAGGAAGATGTTGGTCGTGCTGCCTTCAGCCAGGTAGCCTTGTTCATTGAGGAAGATAGCTTCATCGTATCCAGCAGCTCTGGCTGCCATGCGGGCGAGGATATTTTCCATGTAGCAGGTAGACTTTAGTCGAGATAGGGGAGACTGGCTATTACGACGCAGGAAAGATATGGCTGCTTTGAAACCAGTTTCATATTTTTCGGGTGGTAAAGGAACAAGGTTCTGGGCAGTGATTAGGACAGTGGGGCTGGAGCAGGTGCTGGGGTCGGGCGTCATGTCTCCTTCACCGGCCGAAATAGTGAGCCTCAGGCGGGCGTCCTTGAGCTTATTGGCTTCTAAAGTTTTCGTGCAAGCGGCTTCTAAGTCAAAAGCGGCCAGCCTGTTTGCCAAACCAAGACCCTCGGCAGAACGGCGAAGGCGGTCGAGGTGGCGGTCGAGGCGAAAGATGTGCCCGTTGTAAGCCCGCATGGTCTCGAATAACCCGTATCCGTAAAGGACGCCATGGTCGAAGGGAGATAGCTTGGCCTCAGAGCGGGGGATAAGTTGACCGTTAAGGTAAATCATTTCTGCCACGTAATAAAAATCCTAAAGTCTAGGCAATATTAAAAATCAAAGATAAAAAATCAAAATTACAATTCAAAGAGCAAAAATACTTCGGTTTTTGAATTTTTCTTTGTCAGTTTGCATTTTGATTTTTGCCTTTTACTCTTTTTGGATCTGGTATTTGACTTTTGCTCCAAACTGGACTAGTAAAACGAAGGAAGTTCGTCAAAATATCGTGTCCTACCTCGGTGAGGATGGATTCGGGGTGGAACTGAACCCCTTCCACTACATAATCCCGGTGTCTCACTCCCATTATTATCCCTTCGGGAGTTTTGGCAGTCACTTCGAGGCAGGATGGAAGGCCTTCGGTTTCGATGATTAAGGAATGGTAGCGTGTTGCTGGAAAGGGATTGGGTAAGCCCTGATAGACGGTTTTGCCATCGTGGTGGATAAGGGAAGTCTTGCCGTGGACTGGCAGTGTCCGACCAATTTTGCCCCCGTAGACGTAGCCAATGCATTGATGTCCTAAACACACCCCCAGTATGGGGATTTTTCCACCGAAATGCCGCACTGTCTCGTTAGAGATGCCGGCTTCCAAGGGTGTACAGGGCCCTGGCGAGATGATAATGTGGCTGGGGGCTAGCTCTTCGATTTGAGCTAAAGTAATCTGGTCATTGCGGTGAACCACTGGTTGCCAGCCCAGTTCCCCCAGGTATTGGGCGAGGTTGTAAACAAAGGAATCATAGTTGTCTATTATCAGCACCATTTTTAAGCTTACCTCCCAGCACTAAATTATGCCTTGATTTCACCGTCGTTGACAAATTTGCCTTTGGCGTTTATTCTATTCATTGTTGTTCACCTGGAAACAATTCTTGGCCAAGAGCTAGGCTTTTTCACGCAAATATTGAAATTGGATAATTAGCCAGAGTTTCAAAAGGGAAAAAATCATGGAAAGGGTCATCATTTTCGATACTACTTTACGAGATGGTGAGCAAGCTGCGGGAACGAGCTTAAACCTTCAAGAGAAGCTGGAAATAGCCAGGCAGTTGGATAAACTGGGCGTTGATGTCATTGAAGTGGGTTTTCCTGCCAGCTCGGTTGGTGATTTTGAAGCTGTCAGCCTTGTTGCCCGGGAGCTTAAGCGTCCCACAATTTGCGCTTTGAGCCTGGCCAATATTGAAGCCGTAGACAGGGCCTGGGAAGCGGTTAAAGAAGCCGAGCATCCCCGGATTCATATTTTCCTTTCAGCTTCAGACATTCACCTTGCTCACCAGCTCAAGAAAAGTCGGAGTGAGGTCCTAAAGATGTCCAGGGAAACGGTGGCTCGAGCCAAGAGTTATTTAGACGATGTTGAATTCTCTCCGATGGATGCCAGTCGTGCTGACCCTGCTTATATCTACCAGATTCTAGAGGCAGTGATCAGGGCTGGAGCAACCACGGTTAATATCCCCGATACTGTGGGCTATGCTACTCCTCAGGAATTTGGCAGCTTAATCCGGGGCATACTGGACAAAGTGTCTAATATCAACAAGACTGTGGTCAGCGTGCATTGTCATGATGACCTGGGGTTAGCTGTGGCTAATAGTCTCGAGGCAATAAAGGTAGGTGCGCGGCAGGTCGAATGTACTATTAACGGCATTGGTGAGAGAGCCGGCAATGCTTCTCTAGAAGAAATTGTCATGGCTCTAAAAACTCGCCAGGATTTCTTCAACCTCACCACCAATATTGATACGACTCAAATTTATCGGACAAGTCGTCTGGTTAGCGAGCTGACCGGTTTTCCCGTCCAGCCTAACAAAGCTATCATTGGGGCAAATGCCTTCCGCCATCAGTCAGGTATCCATCAAGATGGCGTACTCAAAAAGTCTATCACTTATGAGATTATGGACCCTAAATCGGTGGGCATCCCCTCAAGTACCCTGGTGCTGAGTAAGGTGAGTGGTCGACATGCCTTCAAAGAGAGACTATCCGAGCTTGGCTATGCTTTAAGTGAAGAGGATTTAAACCGCGCCTTTCAGGGCTTCAAGGGGTTAGCGGATAAGAAAAAGGATATCACAGACAGGGATATTGAATCTCTGATAGCCGAGGAACTGCGCACTGTTACCGAAGTGTATCATCTTGACCATGTTGAAGTTTCCTGCGGTGACCATAATATCCCGACGGCGACGGTTAGGCTCATCGGTCCGGACGGGCAGAGTTTGGCTGATGCTGCTTTGGGCACGGGTCCTGTAGACGCTGTATATAAAGCTATCAACCGTATAGTTGGTATACCTAATAGACTCACGGAGTTCACTGTCAAATCGGTTACCGAGGGGATTGATGCCATCGGAGAGGTTTTAATACGAATAGAGAGCGAGGGTGTAACCTATACCGGGCGTGGCGCTGCCACTGATATCATTGTGGCCAGTGCCAAGGCGTACATGAATGCCCTAAATCGTTTATTGTCGGCAAAAAGGGGTAGTAGGGTCGGAGGCAAAGGCGCTTGAATTTAGAAATTAAGTTCACTGAGATATTCTGAATGCGGAGGTGATGAATTGAATCCTGAACCGGAAATAATATTGAGGTTTTTATTGGCTGCTGCCTTGGGGGCAGGCATTGGTTTTCAGCGAGAGCGAGCAGGCAAGGCAGCGGGAATGCGCACGCATATATTAGTTTGCTCAGGAGCAGCCCTTTTCACCTTGGCATCTATATATGGATTTAATGGTGCTGCGGTGGCTGCCGGAGTGGTAGCTGGAATTGGCTTCATCGGCGCCGGAGTTATCTTTCGAGGCATGAGTGGACAGGGGGTGGCCGGGCTAACCACAGCCGCTAGCATGTGGGCGGCTGCTGCTGTCGGTCTAGCCGCAGGGACAGGAATGTATTTGCTTTCCGTTATAGCAGCTGCGGTTACCGTGGGTGTTTTGTTTCTCCCTAAGGTTCGTGGCTAAGAAGGTTATTGTGGGCCAAGCAATCTCAATGAGAGCCTTAGTTTAAGAATTTTAACGACGCTCCTGGCGAAGGGGCATTTGTCATGCTCAAAATTTTGCACACTGCTGATATTCACCTCGGGGCGAAGTTCTCGGGTCTGGGAAACAAAGGCGCCTCTCAACGAGAGCAACTGAGAGCTACATTCAAGAATGTTATTGCTACTGCTATAAGTGAAAGGGTAAACATTGTTTTAATTGCCGGAGACCTATTCGATGCTAACCAGCAACCACAACGAAATATAGATTTGGTAATAGAGCAATTTAATTTGCTTGGGTCAAATAATATTCCAGTCTGCCTTATCCCGGGCACGCATGATTCTTTTGATTCCTCGTCAATTTACCGAAGGGTTGACTTTGAAGGAAAATGCCCAAATCTAAAAATTTTCACTGATGAAAATATATCCTGCAAGGAATATGGCGGTCTCGATCTAACGGTGTATGGGAAGCCAAATCTAAGCAACAGGTCATCTATAAGCCCGCTGAAAGGGCTCAAGCGCTCGACATCAAGTAAGTTTCATATCGCTATAGCCCATGGGTCGTTATATATCCCGGAAAAGATCGCTGAGGATGATCACGTCTTCAGGCTCGAGGAAGTTCAAGCGAGTGGGATGAACTATCTGGCGCTGGGACACTGGCACCGCGTCTATAGATGTCCGGCAGAGCTGCTGGCCTGGTATTCCGGCCCACCGGAGTGGATACCTGGCCAAACAGAGAAAGGTGGAGTGCTTTTAGTTAGCTTTTTGGATTCGGGTGAGGTTAAGGTTGAACCCAAGAAGATTGGACTTCGTGAATATGATGAAGTAGAGATAGATGTTAGTGGAGTTCAGGACCTGGCGATGCTGAAAGCGAGAATCTCTGAGGGAGCAAAGCAGAATTTGGTAAGAAAAGTCACTCTTAAGGGGCTTCGCGATGCCGAACTCATAGTGAATACTGAAGAATTGGAAACTGAACTGGGGGAGAAATTTTTCCATCTTAGTGTTACGGATAAATCTCATCCAAAGTCAGAAGAAGTCACAGAGAATGAAGAGCGGCTGATCAGGAGTAGATTTATTAAGCTGATGAGGGGGCAAATCGAGAGTTCTGAAGGGGAAGAGAAAGACATTGCTGAAAATGCCATTCAGTATGGGATAGCTCTTCTGGATGGGAAGCTGGATGCGAAGGAAGACCTGTGATGAGGCTAAAGAGGATCGAGCTCAAAAACTTTAAGAGACTTGTTGATTTTCCGGCCCAGTTCAGCCCGGGAATAAATGTGGTCAAAGGTCCCCTGAACGAAGTAGGGAAGTCCACTTTGCTCGAAGGTATCATTGTCGCCCTTTTCCATAATCCGAAAAGCACCGCCAAGGAGCTCAAAGATTATGCTTCCTGGGGCTCAACCAAGCAGTTTCGAACCAGTCTGGAGTTTGAGGAGAGAGGGAATAAATATCTGCTGGAGAAGGACTTCGACAAAGGAACCATCAGGCTGACCTGTGATAATACGCGCGAAGAGCTTGATACTTTCAAAGAAATCTCCCAGAGAATAGCCGAGTTATTGGGAACCAAATCTGATGACTTGTTCTTGTGTTCTTCCTGTATTCGGCAATCCCAAGTAAGTGAAATCTCATCGGGTAAGAAGCAAATCACCGAGAGTCTGGAGGAAGTCGTGATGGGGGGCAAGGAGAGTACGTTCGCCTGGCAGGTGGTACAGAAACTGGATGGCAAAGTGGCCGAGATGAAGAGAGGACTGGATAAACTGGCAAGCAACCCCGGTATCCTGGCAAGCCTCAGGAGCAAAATACAAGCCACTTCACAGAGATGCAGCGACGTTAAAGAGGAAGTCTCCAAAGTTGAGACAAAAAAAATCGAGCTGGTGGAAGTGAGCAAGCAACTGGCTGATGTCAAAGAGCAGTACGAGAATTCCAGGGCGTTGTTAGACAAAAATAGACAGCGTAAAGAGATTGAGGCGTCTATTCAGAGGCAGACCAAAGATTATGACGGCGTAGAAAAACTGCTTAGTAGCGTAAAGAAATTGAGAGAGGGCTCCGAGAAGGCGGGCAAAGCGCTGACGGCCGCAGAAGGATTTAGAGATAAGCAAGAGCTCTCGGGACTCAGAAGGGAGCTGGATGCAGTTCAGAATCGGCGTGAGATTATCGGAAAAGACTTAGCCCAGAGGGAAGGGGAACTAGCTGAAGCGGAAGAGAAATTGGGCAAAAGGAAGTCTGTTGTGTTCTTTGGTTCAGCAAAGGGAATAGCCGCTGCTGCGGCAATACTGGCAGTCGGGGTAGTCGGAGTCATGGTTGGCCCGTCTTATTTCTTGAGCTTAATAATCCTGGGTGCAGCTCTTCTGACGGTAAGTGCGTGGGCGAGAATTGCCGTTACTCGAGACAAGACTAGCATTTCGGTTATTGAAAGGCGCATTCAAGATATGAGGAAAGGTCTCGATGACCTCAGTAAGAGCGAGCAAGAGGTGCTCGCTGAAGCGAAATGCAACACGATTGCTGAGTTCAATGAGAAAGAAAGAGATTTTCACGATTGGCTCGATAAGAAAAACTCAGCGGAGCTCCAGTTAAAGGGAATGCTCGATGGTAAAACGGTCGAGGAGATTGAGGAACAAAAGCTGGGATTAGCCAGGAAGCTGGCGACGGAAGAAGCAAAGCTTACCGATGACTTGAAGCAGACGTATTTGGGCCCCGAAGAGTACGTGGCGTTAGGAAGGAAAGTCGAGAATTCGGAAAAAAGACGAGCTGAGCTTGAGAGACAAAAGAGCCGCTGTGAGATAATCATTGAGCAGGCAAGATTTAACATAGAGGACCAAATTAGACTGGAAGAGGAATTGGAAGAGCTTCAGGAGACTTTGAAGCACGAAGACAAAAAGGTGAGAGTCTATGGGTTAGCCAGTGAGTTTCTCTCCCGGGCAAGAACGGACGTTCTTTCGTCAGTTGAGGAAGCTCTGGAGCATGAAATTCAGGAGCACCTGACTGTATTTACCAATGGCAAGTACAGCCGGGTAAAGGTCAACAAAGAGGGCCTGGAGTTTTGGGTATATTCGGATGAAAAAGGTGACTGGGTTAGGCCCGAAGAGTTAAGTGGCGGCGCGATTGATGAATTCTACCTGGCGTTTCGGCTTGCCCTGGTGAAATTGATATTTGGCGATAAGAAGCCGCCCTTGATATTGGACGATCCCTTTGTCAATTTTGACTCCGTCCGTCTGGCTAACACGCTAAACCTTTTCAAAACACTAGCTAGTGATTATCAAATCATCATATTCACGCTGGGCGATTTATACGACAAAGTAGCTGATAAAATTATTTTGTTAGGTGAAAAACTGCCTTGAATAGGTGAATATTGTGAGCCTACGGGAAAGATTGATTGGAATCTTCTATAAGGCGGCGACAGGCAGCCGTAAGATGCGAAATCTTCTTACCCCTGCTGGGGCAGTCTTCTTTTTTGGCCTTATAACACTATTCATTTTTGCTGCTCTTCAAGTGGACAGATGCTTGGGCTTCCCTGAACTCCTTCCTACATCTTTGAATATTATTGTATCTGTGCCTCTCATTGTTATCGGGCTGTTCCTGATGATATGGTCAGTTCTGAACTTTGTTAGAGTAAAGGGAACGCCTGTGCCTTTCAACCCGCCGCCTAAATTACTTACCAGCGGCCCTTATGCTCATGTCAGAAACCCCATGGTCACAGGTGTGTTCGTCCTGTTGTTCGGACTCGGTGTTCTACTTAGATCAATCTCCCTTGTTTCTATATTCACCCCGTTATTTATTCTGTTTAACGTGTGGGAATTAAAAGCAGTTGAGGAACGGGAATTGGAAAGACGCCTTGGTAGAGATTATGTTGAATACAAGAAAAGGGTACCCATGTTTATCCCACTGTTGAAGGGGAGAGCTAAGAAGTCGATAAAATGAAAAGAGAGGCAACCCGTCGCCCGACAGCAGATAAAAGGAGGTGATTAAAAATGGGCTATATTTCTCCGACGTTAGCTGTAAGGAATATGGAGCAAACTATTCAATTCTACAGAGATTCCCTGGGATTTAAGATGGGAATGGCTTTCCCCGATGCTGACAATCCAGAGTATGCCGACCTATCTAGGGATGGGATGGTTCTCATGTTCATACCGGCTAAAAATGTGGGTGTTGGCGCCAAAGAAAAACTGGGCATTGGTGTGAATTTGTATATGCAAATCGATGGGGATATTGATGAATATTACAGAGAATTGAAAAACAAGGGTATCAGGGTTGTAGTTGACATAAAAGACGAGCCGTTTGGCATCAGGGACTTTACTGTCGAGGATATTAACGGATATAGGCTGACGTTTAACCAGGTCTCCAAGGCTGTTAAAAGCTGTATGAGCTGTGGCATGCCCATGACTAAGCCTGAAGATTTTGGTGGAGGAAACCCTGAGAATCTATACTGCCTATACTGTTCGAAGCCGGATGGCAGCCTCAAAAGCTATAAAGAGGTGTTTGAGGGCATGGTCAACTTCATGATGATGTCTCAGAAGATGGACAGAAAAACTGCCGAGAGCGCAGCAAAAGAACGTATGGCAAAGATGCCTGCTTGGAGCGGTAAGACTTAGTTTAGAGTATTGGCCAGTGTATTTTTATTCGGAGCTAGGAAACACAATTTCCAAGCGCACCCCCCTTTTCTCTCTCCAACGGAAAAGCCAATAGGCTTGCTCAAGGGAAGTAAAGTTGACATAATCACCCAAGAAGCATATAAATGCTCTGTCCTAGTCAAAGAAGGCAAAGCGAATATATAATTAAGAAATTTCAGTGAAGGAATATACTAAGACTAAATTGCAAAGGAAATAGGATGGAATTTGAAGTAGCGGTTTTGCCCGGCGATGGCATCGGCCCTGAGGTGATAGCTCAGGCTCTAAAGGTTTTACAGACCGTGGGTGAGAAATTCGGGCATAGCTTTCACCTCCGTGATGGTCTCATAGGTGGCGTTGCTATAGATACTCTAGGCACGGCTCTCAGCGATGAGACCTTGAAGATGTGTAAACAATGTGATGGGGTGCTGCTCGGTGCAGTTGGCGGCTCTAAATGGGATGACCCTCAAGCCAAAATCCACCCTGAGGATGGGCTTCTGGCTTTGCGCAAAGGACTGAGGCTGTTTGCTAATTTGCGCCCCGTGAAAGTTTTCCCGATGCTGGTGGATTCTACCAACCTCAAGCCGGAGGTAGTTAAGGGGGTGGACTTAGTGGTGGTTAGAGAACTCACCGGCGGACTTTACTTTGGTCAGCCCAAGAAACAGTGGCGAACTCCGAAGGGCAGGCAGGCCGTTGATACCCTGGCTTATTCTGAGGTAGAAATTGAGCGCATATTAAGGGTAGGCTTTGAATTGGCTCGCAGCCGCCGGAAGAAGCTAACTTCGGTAGACAAAGCCAATGTTCTCCAGTCATCCCGGCTGTGGCGACAGATTGCCATAGAAGTTTCTACCGATTATCCTGATATTGAACTTCAGCATATGCTGGTTGATGCCTGTGCTATGAGATTTATTCAACGCCCTAGTGAATTTGATGTTCTGGTTACGGAAAATATGTTTGGCGACATCCTTACTGATGAGGCTTCCATGCTGGCTGGCTCCATGGGCATGCTTCCTTCGGCTAGCTTGGCAGGAATTCCCATGGGGAGAACCTTCGGCATGTATGAGCCAATTCATGGCAGTGCCCCCAGTCGAGCAGGCCAAAACCTGGCTAACCCTATTGCCACTATCTTAAGCGTAGCTATGATGCTGCGCTATTCCTTTGCGCTGGAAACTGAAGCACAGACTGTAGAGAATGCTGTTCTCGCTACTCTGGAGCAAGGTTATAGAACTTACGATATAATGTCGGAAGGTAAATCCAAGGTAGGCACGAAAGAAATGGGGGACTTGATTGCTCAAAAAGTAAAACGTTAAGGGAATTTTCCATGATAGAAGTGCAGCTTTATGATACGACCTTAAGGGATGGTGCCCAGCAAGATGGCATTTCCTTTTCTGTTGAGGACAAGCTCAAGATTTGCCAGAAGCTAGATGAGTTGGGCGTTGACTTCATCGAGGGTGGCTGGCCAGGCTCTAACCCTAAGGATTCCGAGTTCTTTGCCCAGGCACGGAATTTGCGCTTGAAACATTCTACTCTGGTGGCCTTTGGCAGCACCAGGCGCTCAGATTGCCGAGCGGAAAAAGACCTTAATCTCCGGGCCCTGCTTCAAGCCAAAATCAACGTGGTCACTATTGTAGGAAAAGCCTGGGATAAGCAGGTAACCCGAGTTCTGGAAACAACGCCGGAAGAAAACCTCAGCATGATTACAGATTCCATAAGTTATCTCAGGGCAAAAGGGCTCAAGGTTTTCTTCGATGCCGAGCATTTCTTCGATGGATATAAAGATAATCCTGAATATGTCTTGCAAGTGGTGGTGGCTGCAGCTAAGGCTGGTGCCGAATGCGTGATTCTTTGCGATACCAATGGCGGCAGCCTGCCACAACAGATAGCGGAGGCTATTAAAGCTGTTAAGAAGGCAAGCCCTGTTCCTTTGGGCATTCACACCCATAATGATGCCGAGCTTGCCGTGGCTAATTCCCTGACTGCCGTGGAAGCGGGTGTTATTCAGGTTCAAGGAACCATTAATGGCTATGGTGAGCGCTGTGGCAATGCCAATCTCTGTTCCATTATACCAACTTTGAAGCTTAAGTTGGGCATTGATTGCATTACTGACAAGCAGCTCAGCAAGCTCAGCGACGTCTCTCGCTATGTATCAGAACTGGCTAATATGCCTCATTATGATCGACTTCCTTATGTAGGCGATGATGCCTTCACTCATAAGGGTGGGATTCACGTATCAGGCTTAGTAAAATGGGAAGATAGCTACCAGCATATAAAGCCGAGTCTAGTAGGCAACCGCCCGCACGTTGTTGTTTCCGAGCTAGCCGGGAAGGGAAGTATTATCTTTAAAGCTAAAGAGCGTGGACTGCCTGTCCCTAAGGACAAGGAAGTTGGGAAGGTGCTGGAGCAAATTAAGTTATTGGAGAAGCAGGGTTTTCAATATGATGCTGCTGAGGCATCCTTTGACCTTCTGCTCCGCCGTGTTCAGCCTGACTATCGGCCACCTTTTGAGCTGGTTGACTTCATGGTCGTGGTGGAGAAGCGGCGCCGTCCACCCACCAGAGGAAACCAGGAAGAGCCATTGTCAGAGGCTACTATCAAGGTCAAGGTAGATAACAGAGTAGTGCACACGGCTGCTGAGGGCGATGGCCCAGTCGACGCCCTCGACCAGGCTCTGCGTAAAGGTTTACTCCAGTTCTATCCTGATTTGACTGTTGTAAAACTTATTGATTATAAGGTGCGCATCCTCGAAGAAACCGCCGGCACTGCATCGCAGGTCCGGGTGCTCATTGAATCCAGCGACGGCAAAGAGAACTGGCGGACGGTAGGTAGCTCCACTAACATCATCGAAGCTAGCTGGCTGGCCTTGGCCGACAGCATTGAATACTGGTTGACAAAGCAGGCTGGCAAAACAAAGAGCTGACCTCGGTTACAACATAGGCGAAATAAGAAGCCCCTTGAATTTGAGAGTTCAGCACCTTGCCGTTAGCCAGTCCAGAACAAAATCCATAGCTGCCTTTTCCAGGCGTATTTTGTGTCTGGCGCCAGGTATGATTTTTAGCTCTCTGGGCTCTTTAGCTTTCTGGTAGAGCTCATGGGCATGCTCCAAGGGTATTAATTCGTCGGCATCTCCATGTACCAGGAGCAGGGGGCGGGGGGAAATTTCATCAACCCAGTTGATGGGAGTGATGATCTCAAATCCTCTTTGCCATTCCTCTATTGAAGGTGGAAAATCCTTATCCCTGATAGCCCCGATTTGGCGAAACCGTCGGATGGTGTCGAGAGGCGTTTCTCTCTGCTGAAGAGAACGGAAATCTGCAGGGCAGGCACAGGTTACCACCAAGGATACTCTAGGGTCATGGGCAGTGGTATAAACGGAAACCGCTGCCCCTCCGCTAAATCCCAGCAAGCAAAAATGATTCTTATCTACCTCCTTCAGGTTATACAGGAAATCAAGAGCGGCCTGTAAATCTCGAGTCCAGCCTAGGATGTCTAAGTTACCTTGGCTCTTGCCCGTTCCCCGGAAGTTAAAGATCAAGGTGGTGAAGCCAGCATGACAGAAACGCTGCGCCAGCAGTGTATAGCCCTTGTCGGTGGAGTTGGGTGGAGCAGTGGGAATACCATGGCAGATGCACAAGGCCGGGTGAACTTTATCTCCTGACGGAATATGGAGCTCGCCGGCAAGCTGAAGTCCATCAGCCCTCAAGCGAATTTCTTTTACATCCATCTTTTCAAGGGTCAAAAATGGTAGACTTGCCTTCTGTTCTTAAGAATGAGACCTGCTATGAGCCCCAGCAACAAACCCCCAAGGTGAGCTTGCCAGGCTATCCCGGCGAAGAGGAAGGAAAGGAAGAAGAGGATTATGATTGCTATCCACAGCGGCGTGGCAATAGGGATGAAAAATATGTAGACCGGCACCCTGGGGACTATCACTGCCAGTGCCCCACCAATGGCAAAAATAGCCCCTGAGGCTCCTATCCCTATTGAAAATGGAGCGAGAAGGACGAAGAGGAGATTTCCCGCCAGTCCTCCCAGGAAAAACACTGCCAGAAAGCTTCTCTCGCTGGCTACCCGGAGCAAGAGGCTGCCCAGAAAATACAGGCTTATCATATTGAATATAATGTGGCCAAAACCGCCGTGGACAAATATGCTGCTAATGATTGTCCAGGGTTGTTGAGAGAGTTGCGCGGTGTTCAGTCCGAGAAGAAGGACAACTGGGTTAGTTACTGCGATGGGATACCCGCCAACCACTAACTCGATTACGAAGATTGAGACACATAGAGCGATCAAAAACCACAGGGCATTTAAGTTGGCAGTGCGATAAGCCCGCATTGTGCAATTATAGGTTAAATCTGGCTTCTGGTTCAACAAGCAGCCTCAAGGGACTGGTGGGTTATCATGTGTTGTAATATTCGACAAGATTGGGCTATAATAGGGAGATATTTAAGCCAGCAGGATATTTCCTTTGCAGGGATTTTAGGTGAGCGAGCAAAGTCCAGAGCGAAAACGAAGGTTCCCCTCGATAGCTATATGGGGCATAATTCTGGCCGCTATCTGTGGCATCTCATTGTACATACGGATGGTCTTGCCTCATGACCAGATTTTTATCAATGGATCGGTCTGGTTTCGGGAGACCGATTCCTATTGGTACATACGCAACATAGAAGTTCTGCTCAAACACTTTCCTCACTACAATACTTTTGACCCATACATGCTCTTCCCTGGTGGTAGTGCAGCACTTTCTCGCCCATTCTTCGCCTGGCTAGTCGCCGGTATTACTCTGCTTGTTAAGGGGGGGGCATCAACGTTACATACTATAGAAACAGTGGCCGCTTATATACCCCCTATCCTGGGCACGCTGACGCTCATCCCCGTGTATTTCATTGGCAAGGAGCTGTTTAACCGCTGGGTAGGCATAATTGCAGCCGCGTTGGTTGCCGTCTTGCCCGGCGAATTTCTCAATCGTTCCTTGCTTGGCTTTGTCGACCACCATGTAGCTGAGACTCTGTTCAGCGCCGTGTGCATACTCTTTCTGATAATGGCCATTAAGCGGGCTCGAGAAAGAGAGATTTCATTCGGCCATATTCTCAGTAGAGACTGGTCAATTATCACCAAGCCTCTCGTCTATGCCCTACTCGCCGGCATCTTCCTGGGTATTTACCTACTTACCTGGGCAGGTGGGCTGCTGTTCGTATTCATTATATTTGTTTACCTGGTAATTCAGTTCATCGTGGACCACTTGACTCATAAACCGAGCGACTATCTATGTATTGTGGGCACACCTCTCTTCCTTATTGCCTTCCTCATGCTTCTTCCCATATTGGGCAAGGGCGGGTTGGATACCATTTCTCTGGTGTCTCTGCCGTTTGCCATAGTGGTACCCTTGGTCTTAAGTATTATCTCACGACTCATGGCAGGCAGGGCTTGGAAGCCTGCTTACTATCCTTTGACCTTGCTGGGACTGGCGGGAATTGGGCTTGCTGCTTTGCATGCCATCAATCCCAACTTGTTCCAGTCTATGCTCAACCTATTTAGCATCTTCAAGCAATCCGGCGCTATGCTCACTGTCATGGAGGCGACACCTCTTCTTTTTCCTTCTGGTGATGGCGTTTTCACCTTCGCTATGGCCTGGGCCAACTTTAACACCACCTTCTTCATCTCATTTATTTCCATTGCTATGCTTATCTATGTCGTTATTAAAGAAAAAAGTGCCGACAAAACTTTATTCTTGATATGGAGCATAGTAATGTTAATAGCAGTCCTCGGGCAACGCCGCTTCAGCTATTACTATGCTGTGAACGCTGCCTTGCTCACAGGGTATTTCTCCTGGAAAATGCTTGACATTGCTGGCTTGCGCAAACTGCTGGCTAAGTCTAAGGAAGTAGTGGGAGCAGTTAAAAAATTCAAGAAGAAGGGAAAGAAAACCAAGGAGAGACCAAAACAAAAAACTTTTATGCAGCCCAGAGGTGCCTGGGTAAATGTCATCGTTGTCGGAATAATCATCTTTTTCCTGGTATTTTTCCCCAGTATTGGACTGTGGAAAGGTGAGCCTACATCAATTGGCGGTGGAATTTACATTGGCTACACACGGTATTACGCCTCTCAAGCAGTTTATACTATGAATGATGGCTGGTATAACTCGCTTCTATGGTTAGGGAATAACAGTAACAGCCCCGACCCCTTTGCTGATCTTAATGACCCCGATTTCTATTATAAGCTATACAAAACTCCGTTCCAATACCCTGAATCCGCTTACGGTGTGATGTCCTGGTGGGACTATGGCTACTTCATAATGCAAATTGCCCATCGCATACCTAATGCCAATCCCGGTCAGGCTAACGCTGACAAAGCTGGCCAGTTCTTCACTGCCCAGAATGAAAGCTCCGCCCAGGAAATTGTGGAGCGGTACAACTTGGGTACGGAATATGTGATGATTGACTATGATATGTTAATTGGAAAGTATCATGCTATGGTGGAATGGGCTGGTGAGAACGTTAATGACTTTTACGAATTTTATTATGTGCCGGTATCAAGTAATGTCCTGCAACTAATACCTTTATACCACCCTGTCTACTACCAATCCATGGCAGCCAGGCTCTACAACTTTGACGCCAAAGCCGTAGTTCCATCTACAAACTCCACACTAGCTATTTCTTGGCAAGGCAAAACGGGCAGGGAGCTGTTAACACTCGGTTACAACACGATTGTCAGTGGAAGGACAGCAATGCCCGTAGATGCAGGGGCAGGCTATAATGTAGTTGTTAACTATCAGTTCCTCTCAAGTTACAAAGAGGCTGAAACCTATGTCTCAGCTCAGCAATCGGGGACTTGGGACGTAGGGGGGCTCAACCCCTTTGCTACCATCCTGCCTCTCGAGCAGTTGAACAGTTATGAGCTTGTCCATCAATCCGGGGCTACTACAGAAACAACTGTGAAAGTTTTCAAGTATCTTGGTTTAAATCAATCCTGAATAAAAACACAGCCATAATTACCGGTGGGGCGGGATTTACAGATCTCATCTAGCTGAGGAACTACTAAAGCATCGGTACAAGGGTAGCAATAGTTGATGACCTCTCCATGGGAAGCTATGAAACATAAGACTACTTAAGTCAGCTTATCATTCTGCCCCTCTCCTCTTTTGTCATTGCGAGCGAAGCGCAGCAATCTCATATTCTTTCCGCCAGATTGCTTCGTCGCCCCGATTCAGCGGGGCTCCTCACAATGACAGAAGAGGTGCGTCCGTCGCGATAACGGCTTGAGTGCTGAACGTTCTTCTGATAAACTGCTTAAGATGTAAGAACGGAGCATGTTGGCAGTCATGAATAATGGAGTGAAGCAAAATGAATAAAACACGATTGAGCCAGTCAAAAATCACCAATAAAACTGTTGTGTGTATTATCGGCTTGGGCTACGTAGGCTTGCCCCTGGCTTTGGCCTTCGCCAAAGCTGGTTTAAAGGTACTAGGGGTCGACATCCAGCAAAGGCGGGTGGACTGGGTTAACAATGGGCAGTCCTACATAGCTGATGTAGATAGCAAAGTCCTTAAAGAAGCGGTCAGAGAAGGGTTGTTAGAGGCCACTACTGACCAGAGCCGGCTCAAGGAGGTTGACGCCATCTGCATTTGTGTGCCCACTCCGCTTACCAAAACCAAAGACCCCGAACTCTCTTATGTCATCAGTGAGTCCGAAGTGGTCTCCAGGTACCTTCAGAAAGGGCAATTAGTGATTCTCGAGAGTACAACCTATCCAGGCACCACTCGAGAGGTGATGCTACCAATTTTGGAACGCTCCGGCCTCAAAGCGGGACGCGATTTCTATCTTGCCTTCTCTCCGGAAAGGGTCGACCCCGGCAGTAAGAATTACAATGTCCGGAACACGCCGAAGGTGATTGGCGGCATAGATGTCAAATCTACAAAGCTCGCAACGCTCTTGTACAGTCGAATCGTGGATAAGGTTGTCCCGGTCTCAAATCCTGAAGTTGCCGAGATGACCAAGGTATTCGAGAACGTGTTTCGTAATGTGAACATAGCCCTAGTTAATGAACTTACCTTGCTTTGTGAGAAGATGGGTTTAAGTGTTTGGGAAGTAATAGATGCAGCTGCAACCAAGCCTTTCGGCTATATGCCGTTCTACCCTGGTCCAGGGATTGGGGGGCATTGTATACCGCTCGATCCTTATTACCTGGCGAATAAAGCCCGGGAGTTTGATTTCCACACCAGATTCATCGAGCTGGCGGCAGACATCAATGAGCATATGCCCTATTACGTCGTATCACGTATCATGGAAGCCTTGAACTCGAGGGACAAAAGCTTGAACAGCGCCAAGGTTTTGGTATTGGGTGTAGCCTATAAGAGGGATGTGGAGGACGTGAGAGAGTCACCTTCTTTGAAGCTAATTGAGCTCTTGTGTGAAAAGGGGGCAAACGTATCCTACAACGACCCATATGTGGCGAGTGTTAGAATCTCCGAAAAAAACTTGAGGTCGGTAGAACTTACAGACGAACAACTCGCTTCGGCAGACTGCGTGGTGATTGCAACCGACCACACTTGCTATGACTATAAAGATATAGCCCAAAAGTCTAGCTTTGTATTCGATACCCGAGGAGTTACCAGGAAGCTTAGGAATAAGGACATCGTAAGGTTGTGATGGTAGATGGATAGAAATATAGCCGTTGTCGGCTGTGGCTACTGGGGCAAGAATTTGGTGCGCAACTTCGCTGAGCTAGGTGCCCTCCATACAATTTGCGATGCCGACCCCAAAGTGCTACGGAGCTTCAGGTCATCTTATGCCGATGTAAATACCGAGACCGAGTTTCACCGTGCCCTTGAGAATAACGAAATAAAAGGAGTAGTTATCGCAACTCCCGCTGTCTTTCATTACTCAATGGCAAAAGAGGCCATACTTGCCGGTAAAGACGTTTTCGTAGAAAAGCCGCTGGCTCTAGAGATAGAGCAAGGAGAGGAACTGGTTGCGCTGGCTGAAAAAAGCAAAAAGATACTGTTGGTCGGCCACCTCTTGGAATATCATCCCGCTGTTGGCAAGCTCAAAGAGCTTGTTGATAACGGCGAGCTGGGCAGAATCCAGTATATCTATTCCAACCGGCTCAACCTGGGCAAGTTTCGCACTGAGGAAAACATACTGTGGAGCTTCGCCCCGCACGACATCTCGATTATCCTGCTTCTCATCGGTGAAATGCCCCAGGAAATCTCAGCCCAAGGAGGTTACTATCTCAATCAGGACATCGCCGACGTTACCCTGACCACCCTTGGTTTCAATAACGGCATAAGAGCTCACATCTTTGTCAGTTGGCTTCACCCTTACAAGGAGCAAAAATTGGTGGTAGTCGGCGATAAAAAGATGGCTCTGTTCGATGATACCAATCCCAAAGATAAGCTCCTCCTCTATAGCCACGAGATAGAATGGATTGACAAAAAACCTGTGCCTCATCAAAAACAGCCGGAGCCTGTTAAGATACCCTCAGATGAACCCTTGCGGATAGAATGCCAGGATTTCATCGACTGTATCCAGTCACGAAAACGACCAAGGGTAGACGGGCACAAGGGTCTCCAGGTGTTGCGGGTGCTGTCTTATTGCCAGAGGTCACTTGAGAGCAAGGGCAAAGTGATCTCATTGAACAATGCCCACAGAGATTTTTCCGTCCATGAAACCAGTATCGTGGAGGAGCCGCGCCAGATTGGGAAAGGAACCAAGATCTGGCACTTCTCCCATATTATGCCTGGTACGAGCATCGGCGATAATTGTGTTATCGGGCAGAATGTCTTTATCGGCAAAGGCGTCAACATAGGAAACAACGTGAAAATCGAGAATAATGTCTCCGTTTTCGAGGGTGTAACACTAGAAGACGACGTCTTTTGTGCTCCCTCCTGCGTCTTTACCAATGTGATAAACCCCCGGAGCTCCATCTCTCGAAAACATGAGTTCAAGCCGACATTAGTTAAGAAGGGCGCCACCATCGGTGCCAATGCCACAATCATTTGTGGCAATGCCATCGGCCGATATGCCTTCATCGGCGCGGGCTCGGTGGTTACAAAAGACGTTCCCGATTATGCTATGGTATATGGCAATCCAGCACGCATTCAAGGATGGGTTTGCGAGTGCGGCGCAAAGCTTGATTTCAGTGGAACCAATCAGGCTCAATGTCCAAGATGTGGTAAAATTTACCAAAAACAAGGTAACAGACTTGAAATCAAAGGAGGTGGTTAGAATGGCGACTAGAGAGCGCCTTATTGAGAAGATAAAATCTTTGCCAGAGGATAAGCTTGGGGACGTTGCCAATTTCGTCGAGTTTTTGGAGACCAAAGGGAAAGGACAATCTGAGTTGGCAGAATATGGCATGGGAGATTATCTGGCCCAGCTTTTGGCCTATGAAGAGATGCTGGCTGGGGGAAAGGTAAAGTGGAGGTAAGAAGGGGAGACATTTTCTTAGTCGATTTGAATCCGGTTGTAGGGACAGAACAAGCAGGCATAAGACCTGCTCTAGTAATACAGATAGACAAGGCAAATGCAGCTGGCCCACACACGATCATCATTCCATTCACCACAAGGATAAGAGAGGTTAAGCTGCCTTCCCATGTCAGGATACCCGCTGGTGTTGGCGGAGTGGCCGAACAGTCAGTACTCCTGTGCGAGCAGATAAGGGTTATCGATAAGAGTAGATTGGTTCGAAAGACAGGAAATATCGAGGAAGAAGATTTGAGGAAGGTAGGCGTAGCTCTCAAGCTGCTTTTGGGCTTAGAATGAGCTCCGCGTGAAAGAACCCAAGCTTTGAGGAAGGCATAAGATGAATGTTCCCTTAGTCGATTTAAAGGCTCAATATGACTCGATTAGAGACGAGATTGACGATGCCATTCACAGGGTGGTGCAGAGCGGGCAGTTTATCCTGGGCCCCGAGGTCAAAGCCTTCGAGGATGAGATGGCGGCCTACTGCGGAACAAAATATGCTGTAGGTGTGGCCTCCGGCACCGATGCCCTGCATCTTGCCCTGCTCGCCTGCAACATAAAGGCCGGTGACGAGGTCATCACCACTCCCTTCACCTTCATTGCCACTGCCGAATCCATAGCCAAGTGTGGTGCTCGACCGGTGTTCGCGGACATTGACCTGAAAACCTACAATATAGACTCATTACAAATCGAGTCGAAAATAACCGGCAAAACCAAGGCAATCCTCCCTGTGCACCTCTACGGTCAGCCTGCTGCTATGGAGCGTATCCTCGATATAGCCAGAAAGCATAACCTGAAAGTAATTGAGGACTGCGCCCAAGCTCTGGGCGCAGAATACAAAGACAAGAAAGTTGGGTCGCTAGGAGATGTCGGCTGTCTGAGCTTCTTCCCGTCTAAGAATCTGGGAGCATATGGCGATGGTGGCATGGTGGTCACCAATGACGCCCAGATTGCCGAGACGGTGAGAATCCTCAGGGTGCATGGGTCCAAGGCGACCTACCAGCATGTCATGCATGGCTTCAACAGTCGCCTCGACGCATTGCAGGCTGCTATTCTTAGAGTAAAGCTGAGACATTTAGATAGATGGAATGAGCTACGTCTCAGGAAAACAGCTTTATATACCGAATTGCTGAGCCAAGTTGATGGCATCGGGCCTCCTCATTTCGAAAAGAACTGCACGTCTTCCTGCAACTACTATACTATTCGTCTCAAGGATTCTCGCCTGAACCGCAATGAGTTGCGTAAACACATGGAATCTAAGGGCATCCAGACGGCAGTTTACTACCCCTTATCTCTTCACCTCCAGGAGGTTTATAAATACCTGGGCCATAAGCCGGGCGACTTTCCTGAAAGCGAGCGTGCACAGGAGCAGGTGCTTTCCCTACCTATGTACCCCGAACTCAGCGAGGAACAGGTCGAGGAAGTGGCAGGCGAGATTAAGAAGAGTTTCTGCGTGGCTATGACTTAATCACCAGGATATAACCGTGAAGGCAGCTCTTGCGGACCGGGTCAGGACAATTTAGTAGGAGTTAACAGTGAAGATTTGCTATTTGGCAAACGCCGCAAGCATTCATACTATGAGATGGGCAAAATATTTTGCATCCAAGGGCCACAATGTCCATCTAATCTCTCCAGAAACATCTGGGGAAAATGCCATCGAAAACGTGAATCTGCATTTGGTTACGATGTCACGCCATCTCATATTGCACTGCGATCCAATTAGGATTCGAAGACTGATAAAGCAAATTAAACCAGATATTCTTCATGCTCACTACATCTTGGGGTATGGCCTGTTGGGAGCACTAAGTGGTTTTCACCCTTTCATCTTGAGTGTCTGGGGTTCTGATGTTCTGGCTGCGCCTAAAAATTCGAGACTAGCCAAACTTGAGGTGAAATTTGCCTTAAGAAAGGCAGATATGGTAACAGCTCAAGCCGAGTTCATGGGTAATTTCCTGAAGAATGAGTTCAAACTTCCCCAAAGCAAGTTTATGAGGATTCCTTGGGGCACAGATTTGAGTGTCTTTCACCGTGGTTATGAAGGAGATGTAATAAAGCTTAGGGGGGATTTGGAAATTAGTGAGAACTCGTCAGTTATACTTAGTAATAGGAATATGGCTCCGGAGTATGAGATTGGAGGTATTATTGATACAGTTCCCCATGTTGTCCATAAGTGCCCCAATGCCATATTTGTATTCCTGCGAGGAAATGGAACTGAGAAGTTTGAAGATGAAATGAAGTCAAGAGCTGAAAAATTGGGGGTTATGGGCAACGTCCGCTTCATACCAAAACTCATAGCATCAAAGGAAATGGCTGTTTATCTAAATATGGCAGATGCATTTATGTCGATACCAAGGTACGGACAATTTGGGATCTCAATATTGGAGGGGATGGCATGTGGAGCTATTCCAATTCTAAGTAACATCGCTGTTCATAAAGAATTGGTGGTAAATAATGAGAGTGCCCTTCTTGTTGATCCTGAGAATCCAGAAGAAATAGCCGGGAAGATTAGCTATTGTATTGAGCATCCGGAATTAAGGGACAGATTTTACAGGATAAATAAGGGAATTGTTGAAGAAAAAGAAGATTGGGATAAGAATGCAAAGGAAATGGAAAAGCTATATGAAAGGCTGGTAAGTAAGAACAACTAGAAGGGGGAATGGATGAACGATGAAAGATAGTGAGCTACGGGTACGGCGGAATTACAGGGAGGGAGACGAATATGAAATACTGGATTTGTTTAGCAAAGTATTTAATAAAGAGATGAGTTTGGAGGTTTGGAGGTGGAAGTATATGAATAATCCGTTTGGCAAGGGTACCATAAAATTAGCGTTCGACGGTAAGAAGTTGACCGGACATTATGCAGTCATGCCCATGGTGGTGCAAATTGAGGGTAAGCCAATAAGAGCTTGTCTGTCGGTGGATACTATGGTTCATCCTGATTATAGAAGCAAGGGAATATTTGCCGATTTAGGCAACAAAACATATGAAACCGCTTCGAGAGAAGGAGCTAAATTTGTCTATGGTTTCCCAAATAGTAATTCCTATCGCGGATTTACAGAAAGGTTAAGCTGGAGCGGCTTCAGCAATATGACTGTATGGCAAAGGGATATACTTGAAGAGGATATTGGCGACCTACCTGTAACAGGCGCTATCAGGCAAATAGAGCGATTTCAGGACAATATAATTCGTTTATGGGAGAAAGTTAAACAAGATTACCCAATTATCGTGCCAAGAACTAAAGATTTTCTGAATTGGAGGTTTGTTCTCAATCCTGCAGTGAATTATATGAAGTTTGTATTCCTGGGCAACGAAAACGAATTGCTGGGCTACACTGTACTAAAAATATATCAGACGCCTGCTGAGACAAAAGGTCACATTGTAGATATGTTAACCGTCAATGACGAAGAGGTTATAACAGAGTTTTTAAATTGTTCATATAAGTACTTCATAAACCAAGGTATAAATAGCCTTTCTTGCTGGTGTCAAGATGGTTGCCTTTTTAGCAAAGTGTTAAGAAAGGAAGGATTTATTCAAAGTGAGATGGAGAGAACATACTTTGGAGTTAGGATTTTTGATAGACTTGACGAGTCTTTAAAGATTGTTGAGCATTTTCCCGGGTGGTATCTAACTATGGGGGATTCAGATGTTTTTTGAAGCTGGGTACAGCGCGAGGCTAATATTCATACAAATAAAATGGTGGATGTTGAATGGAACCTGAAAGGAAATCAATTTCGGTAATATTAATGAGAAAATGGGATATTGAAGGACAATATTTAAGGTATTTGAGGCATTTGCCAGCGTATGTAATACCAGTTGAAACATTAACGGGTAACAAGAAGGTCCGAGGTATCGGTTGTGGTGGTGGGGAAGGTGCTGAATGAGGTAGATCGAAAAGTAGTGGCGAAGAGAAAATGAAGAGATACCAGCCCGAAGGATATTGGGAGGAACGGCTTAGCAAGGACTTCTCTTTGGGCGGGGTTGGCTACTCAGGGTTAGGGCTGGAATACAACAAGTGGCTCTATAAAGGAAGGCTAAGGGCATTAAAACGAGCTTTGGAAATTGGCAAAATAGATCCCCACGGTAAGCATGTACTAGACATTGGCGTCGGAACAGGATTTTATATAGATTATTGGAAAAGAAGAGACGTTAAGTCCGCCACCGGGATAGATATTACGGAGAAAAGTACGTCAAGCTTAAAAGCTAAGTATCCTGAATGTGAGTTTATAAAAGCAGATATTTCGTCCAAGCAACTGCCGTTGCTAAGCAGAAAATATGACATCATAACAGCATTTGATGTACTTTTTCATATCGTAGACGAGGATAAATTTGAACAAGCGCTTAGCAATATAGCAAACCTGTCTCATCAGGATACACAAATTCTCATCATGGATAGCTTCCTGAAAGAAAACCGCCCCCCTGGCTTTCATGAATATCATAGAACAATGGACAGATATAAAGAGGCACTAAGTAAGGTGGGAATGGAGCCAGTGATAATCGTGCCGATTTTCTATGTTATGAATAATCCAATTGATATGGCCAGTATCAGGAATAAATTTATGAAAAAGGTGCTTCCCATTACTTGGTTTGCTATTACCCGGATATGCTACTTGGGCAATAGCCTTGGGTTCTTCGGACGAAGTGTAAATTATCTATTAGGTTTTATCTTGTATCTTGCCGATGGGGCTATCCTGAAATATGCTAAAGATGGCCCCAGTTCCAAACTATTATGTAGTACGATGGGGGACAATGGCTAAAGTGCCGGTAATATCCAAAGAGAAATGGGATTCCGTTGAGCAATATTTAGAATACCTCTTTTAGGCTCCCAAGTAGTGTCCTGTGAGCGTTTCTTATTACTTAAATCAGAGAAAGGGGTAACGAGACAAGTAGGTGTTTAGTCAGCTATTTCGCCTCTCATCGCAATCCTTTATCTACGGTTTGGGCGTAGCAGCCAGCCAGATTGTGGGGTTCTTCCTCATTCCCCTTTACACCCGATACCTGACCCCCAGCGACTATGGCGTTTGGCAGATTATCTCGGTGACTTCTTCAGTACTAAGTATTATTTTCGCTATGGGTATCAGCTCAGCACTATTCAGGTCATACTTCCTCTATGATCAGGCAGAAAAGAAGAAAATGGTAGTAAGCACAGCCTTCATTTACCTTACGGGGACTTCAGCGATACTTTCTGTACTGCTCATAGGATTCGCAGGCAAATTTTCCTTGCTCTTGTTTCATTCCGACCAGTACATCTTCTACTTTCGCCTCGTCTTTCTGGCACTTTTCTGCGACACAGGCACCCAGATAGGCATGTCAGTTTTCAGAGCCAGAGAAGAGCCTTTCAGGTATATCGTGGTTTCCGTAGCACGCGTTTTGATAAGCCTGGGACTGAATATAGTGTTCGTAGTGGTCCTGCACAAGGGTGTGTTGGGCATACTCGAATCAAGTGCTATAACAGCGGCTGTCATATATCTGTGGCTGGTATTGTCTGTCATCAGGAAAGCAGGTTTTGGCTTTTCCCCCGATGAATTGAAGCGGATGCTCGCCTTTGGACTGCCTATGGTCCCCGCAGGGCTTGCAGCCTCGGCGATATTCTTTGCCGACAGGTATTTCCTTCAGTTTCTCTCTACCTCTGCAGAACTGGGCCTGTACTCGCTCGGTTATAGCTTTGGGCTCGTAGTTGAGGCTCTGCTGGTTGAACCTTTTTTGGTGGCTTGGGGGCCTTTTGCGTTCTCTATATACAGGCAACCAGATGCCAGGCAGACGTTCTCGCGCATCTTTACCTACTTTGTCCTGGTAACCGTGTTCGTCTCCCTGGCGCTGTCTGTTCTGTCCAAAGAGATCCTGGCTATAATGGCTACACCGGCATTCCACGCTGCCTACAAAGTCATCCCTTTGATCGCTGTTTCCTACGTTCTGAATGGATGCTATAACATTCTGGGCGTAGGAATCAGTCTGGAGGCAAAGACAAAATACTGGTTTCCTATCATGGGTGCCGCTGCAATAGTCAACATCGGCTTAAACTATCTTCTGATACCCGACTTTGGCATGATGGGGGCAGCTGTGGCTGCACTCGCTTCATTTCTGGTGATGGCTATCCTTGGTTTTATCATCTCGCAGAGACTCTACCCGGTTAAGCACGAGTGGGGTAGGGTTGCCAAGATAGTCATTGCTGCTGGAGTTATATTCGCAGGAAGCCTTTTCATCCATTACGACGAGTCCACGATAATCACCGGTGTGTTCAAACTGCTGACCTTGCTTGCCTTCCCTGTTTTGCTATACTTGTTACGATTCTACCATCCTGAAGAGATACAGAAGATAAAAGAGGTCATCAAGGCCAGTCCGGGTTATCTGAAGCAGCGGCTGTTAAGGCGGCCTGCAGTCTCCAAGGGGAGCAATAATAACTAAGGCACAAGCGTTAAGGGAACCGACTGTAATGAGAATATGCTATATCGCAGAGGCAGGTAGTATTCACACGCAGAAATGGCTGAAATACTTCGCGGACCGGGGCCACGAGCTTCATTTGATCTCCCGCAAGCCAGTTGAGGCAATTGATATCAAAGGCTTGAATTCGTATTGGCTTACTAACTTGCGTTACCCCGTACTGTTGCGCTACTTATATGACACGCTTAGGGTTAGGAGGCTGATAAAGACAATCAAGCCGGATGTCCTGCATGCACATTATGCCGTGGGATATGGCCTCTTGGGGGCATTAAGCGGGTTTCGCCCCTTCATTTTAAGTGTGTGGGGCTCCGACATTCTGGTAGCACCAAAACAATCAAAAATATACAGGGGGACGGTTAAACTTGCAATTAAAAGAGCCGACGTAATACACTGTGATGCAGACCATATAATAGCGCCCTTAATAAAATTAGGCGCCGAGCTTGAGAAGATCAAGCTCATCTACTTTGGAGTTGATACTCAGAAGTTTAAGCCGGCACAGAGAAATAAAAAGATTCAGGAGGAACTGGGAATAGTGGGCTCGCCTACAGTAATTAGCTTAAGGAGTTTAGAACCGATATATGATATTGAGACTTTGGTTAATTCTATACCCCTGGTTTTGAAAGAGATTCCGGAAGCAAAGTTCTTGGTTGTCGGAGGAGGTTCTCAGGAGACAAGACTGAAAGAGCAGGCAAAATCTTTGGGCATTTTCCAAAGTGTGAAGTTTACGGGTTGGATTCCTAATGATGAACTTCCCGAGTATTTGGACTCTGTTGATATTTATGTCTCCACCTCGCTGTCTGATGCCGGCCTTGCTTCGAGCACAGCGGAGGCGATGGCCTGTGGCTTGCCAGTGATAATCACAGATTTTGGAGATAATAGGAAATGGGTAGAAGACGGGGCAAATGGATTTCTAATCCCTCTAAAAAATCCTCAGGTCCTGGCTTCAAAAATTATTCAGCTAATCCGCAATAAGGAGATTAGGGATAAATTCGGGCAAATCAACAGGCAGATAATCGAAGAAAGGAATGATTGGCAGAAGGAAATGGGGAAAATAGAAGAGCTTTATGAATCATTAATGATAAGGAGCAGGAAATGAAAATACTGAGAACCGGGGGTGCTGGGTTCATCGAATTTAGCAAACGAGGACAGTGATTTCACAGACAAATTTACCTTAGGAGGGCATGGAAGTAGATGGTCAAAAATAAGAGAATTCTCATAACTGGAGGAGGTGGATTCATAGGGACATCGCTGGCTGAGAGATTGGCTAAGGACAATGATGTTGCCCTTCTAGACATTGACTTTGATCACAACGCCTTCGCATTCTCAGACTTGAAGAACAAAGGAAATGTCACTTTAATCAAGGCAGACATTCTAGATTCCCAGGCCTTTGCAAGAGTCGCCCAGGATGCTCAAATAGTGGTACATACAGCTGCCCTGTTGGGTGTTCAGGAAGTTATTCACAATGCATTGTACACCTTGGATGTAAATTATATCGGCACATCCAATCTACTGAAGATAGTTTCGCATAGTTCATGTTGCGAGCGGTTAGTCTTTTTCTCCACTAGTGAAGTTTTCGGTTCAAATGCGTTTAGAATTGCCGAGGATGGTAACTCAATTCTCTCTTCAGTCCAGGATATTAGATGGTGCTATTGTATTAGTAAACTTGCTGCAGAACATCTTGTCCTGAGCTACTTCCGGCAGAAAGGACTACCTGCTGTCGTGGTACGGCCCTTCAATATATTTGGCCCGAAGCGGCAAGGGGACCATGTGGTACTTCGGTTTATGTTAAAAGCCCTAAAGAATGAGGACCTGGAAGTCTATGGCGATGGTACACAAATCAGAGCCTGGTGCTATATTGATGACTTCTGCAATGCCTTGCTAGAGTGCATAGTGAACGAGAAGGCAGTTGGGCAAGCTTTCAACATTGGTAATCCGCGCAATACGCTCACTGTCTATGAGCTTGCTAAGAAGATAGTCTCTCTTTGCAGCTCGAAATCAAATATCCTCTTCAAAGCGATTGATTTCGCTGATGTCGATATACGAGTTCCTAACACATCGAAGGCAAGAGATATTCTGAGCTTCGTTCCCAAAATCGAAATGGAGGAAGGTTTATCCTTAACCATCGAGTGGGTTAAACTACATCTCGACGAGCTTAACTTAATCCTAAGCACAAAGAAAAGACAGTACCTAGTGTGAAAGGGAGTTCCATGCCAACAAATATTTCCCCTACGACCTTGCGGGCGCTTTATATGACAATGCTGAGGATCCGTAAGTTTGAGGAAAAGGTCGCTGAACTCATCTTGCAGAAGGAAATTAAGTGCCCTACCCACCTTTACATCGGTCAAGAAGCAGTGGCCACGGGTGTTTGTGCTAACTTGCGAAGAGCTGACTACGTTCTTAGCAATCATCGTAATCATGGGCATTATATTGCCAAAGGCGGCGACATGAAAGCATTGATGGCTGAAATGTATGGAAAGGCAACTGGTTGCTCGCGGGGTAGAGGTGGCTCTATGCACCTTGCTTCGCCAGAGCAGGGGTTACCAGGTAGTGCGGCCATTGTCGCCGGAACGATACCTTTAGCTGTGGGCGCGGCCTTGGCTTTCTCCATGCAGAAGAAAAATAACGTGTCAGTAGCTTTCTTCGGCGATGGTGCGGTCGGCGAGGGCGTATTCTACGAATCGCTTAACTTCGCATCGCTCAAGAAGCTGCCGGTTGTCTTCATCTGCGAAAATAACCTTTATTCCACTCACCTGCCCATATCCGCTTGTCTGGCACATATTCAGATTTGGGAAAAAGCTGAAGCGTTCAACATGCCCGGAATCCGGGTTGACGGAAATAACGTGGTCGAGGTATTCCAGGCAGCCAAAGGGGCGATAGATGATGCACGTCTCGGCAAGGGGCCTGCCTTGATAGAGTGCATGACATATAGATGGCGGGGACATGTCGGCCCAAGCGATGACCTGGATAAAGGGCTCAGAAGCAAAGAAGAGCTGGATTATTGGATGCAGAGATGCCCAATCAAAGCACTGGAAGAGTCTCTGTTAACCCATGGCATTATAGCCGAGTCGGAGAAAATCAAAATTGTAGAAAGCATTGACAAAGAAGTCGAGGATAGCGTCACTTTTGCCAAGAAAAGTCCCTATCCTGATGAACGCAGCTATCTTAGCTATATATTCAAGACGTAAGTGAATAATCAAATGCGGTCACTATCCTACGCACAAGCGATTAATGAAACCTTACACCAGATGATGGAAAAGGATCCACGCGTATTTCTAATCGGACAAGGAGTTACAAGTCCCTGGTATGTGGGAACGACGACCGTCGGCCTCATTGATAGGTTTGGGCCCGAGAGAGTAATTGACACCCCTGTATCGGAAAACGGTGTTACCGGTGTGGCTGTAGGGGCAGCTTTAGCTGGGATGCGTCCAATCTTAATGCACCCCAGAATGGACTTCATGTATTATGCCATGGACCAAATAGCTAACCACGCAGCTAACTGGCACTATATGTTTGGGGGGCAACTAAGCGTTCCCCTAACCATCTGGGGGATCATAAATAGGGGAGGAGAGCAAGCTGCTCAACACTCCCAGGCCCTTCAGGCTATGTTCGCACATATACCCGGGCTCAAAGTTGTTATGCCCAGCAATCCGTATGATGCCAAGGGCCTTCTTGTTGCCAGCATCGAGGATGGTAACCCGGTTGTCTATATAGATGAGCGCTGGTTATATGATCATGTCGGGGACGTACCTGAAGAACTATATTCGGTTCCAATTGGGAAAGGGGTAATAAGAAAAGAAGGGAAAGATGTGACAGTGGTAGCGACGTCTTATATGGTCTATGAGGTTAGCAAAGCTGCTGAGGCTCTCGAGAAGGAAGGCATAAATGTGGAGGTCATAGACATACGCTCGTTGAAGCCTCTGGATGAGGATCTGCTGTTTGAGTCGGTTAGAAAGACATGCCGATTGGTTATCGCAGACGGAGGCTGGAAGACCTGTGGTGTGGGGGCTGAAATTGCTGCCAGGGTCGCGGAAAGCGATATTTTCAAGAAGTTGAAAGCCCCTATCGTGCGAGTGTCATTGCCCGATGCACCTGCTCCTGCTAGTTCTGCGCTGGAGCAAGTCTATTACCCGAAAGCAGAAGACTTGGTTAGAGCTATTAGAAAAACCTTGGGAGGTTAACGTGCCATACAAAGTTCCATTTGTTAATTATCCTGAGCATTACCGGAGGATTTGGGATGAAGTTCTTGGGGCTATTACAGAGGTATTATCCAGGGGTGACCTGATACTCCGTGACCAATTGAGGCACTTCGAAGAAAATGTTGCTTCGTTCGTCGGAGTGAAATATGCGGTGGGGCTCAATAGTGGTACAGATGCCCTATACCTGTCTCTCAAGGGTGCTGGGGTAAGTCCCGGCGACGAGGTTATTACCGTTGCCCATACTTTTGTAGCTACGGTAGCTGTCATTCACCACTGTGGTGCAACGCCGATTCTGGTAGATGTGGATGAGGACTACAATATGAATGTTGGCCAGGTTGAAAAAGCCATTTCTCCTCGAACTAAAGCAATTATGCCTGTTCACCTCAACGGTCGGCTTTGTAATATGGAAAAATTGATGAATATTGCTACGAAACACAATTTAGTTGTGATAGAGGATGCAGCTCAGGCTCTGGGAGCAGGCTTTGATGGTAAGAAAGCTGGCTCTTTTGGCTTGACTGGCTGTTTCAGCTTCTACCCGGCGAAAGTCCTGGGCACTGCCGGAGACGGGGGGATGCTGGTGACTAATAGTGAAGATGTAGCGGAAAAAGTTCGTCTCCTCAGAGACCACGGGCAGGATAGAGCAACAGGGGATATCCTCTTCTACGGCTTCAACAGTCGATTGGATAATCTGCACGCAGCTATCCTTGATGTCAAGCTCAAACATCTGCCCCAGTGGATTGAAAGGCGTCGGGAATTAGCTAACATCTATCACCGAGGATTATCAAACCTCACTCATATTAAATTACCTCCGCCTCCAAGTTCTCAGGACCGTTATTTTGATATCTTCACTAATTATGTAATACGTGCCCGTGAGAGAGATAGACTTGTTGCCTATTTGAAAGAACAGGGCATAGAGGTGTTGATTTCCTGGCCCAAACCGATGCATCACCATGATGCATTGAATTTAAGACACTTTAAGCTGCCGATGACGGAGCAGATTTCCAGAGAGGTTGTTTCATTGCCTCTCTTCCCCGAATTAAGCAACGAGCAAATAGAATTTGTGATAGATGCTATACGCAAATTCTATAGAAGCACAGGAAGCTCATGAGAGAGTGGCTGAAGCGTCTTTTGAAGAAGCTCCCTCGGCTTTACTCTTTCGTTGAGAAAATATATTCGTTTGGCGCATTGAAGTTCCGCTATCTAGAAGAACGTCTCTTGGGCACTCGACTAGCGGAAAAAGAGTGGGCTACACGGCATCTCCGCAAAGGTAACGACTGGAACAATGCGCAACACCTCGGTGATAATGACGAGTGGATTAAGGGTTATTGGGATTCGCGAGACCATAGTCATAGACAATTTCTGCTGGAGCACATAACTAAATTTTCCCCGGTTTCCAGTATCTTGGAAATAGGATGCAATTGCGGGCCTAATTTATATCTACTTGCCAGGAGGTTCCCTGATGTAAAAATGGTGGGTATTGATATAAACCCGGCGGCAGTTCAGAAGGGTAACGAGTGGTTTGCCCAGGAGGGGATTAGGAACGTCAAACTACTGTTGGGTAAAGCAGATGAGCTTGGACAGTTTAAGGATAAGAGTTTTGACATTGTCTTTACAGATGCGGTTCTGATATACATCGGACCGGACAAAATCAGGAAAGTCATGGAGGGCATGCTCCGTATAGCACGAAAAGCATTGGTTTTTCTTGAGTGGCATTCCTTCGACAGTGTAGCTAACCCTCGCGGTGTCTATGTAGGGCACTGGATGAGGGACTACACTGCACTTTTGAAGGAATTCGTTCCACAAGAGAATATACACGTTACCAAAATGCCTGAGGAGTTATGGTCAGACAAATATTGGCAAAAGTATGGTGGTGTAGTCGAGGTTAATTTGGAGAACCGAAGTCGCAGCCTGAGGAGGTAACACATAAGTAAAAAGGTTCTGATCATAGCAAATTTGTTCTATGCCTCTCCGCGAATACCGGGTCTGGTTAAATACCTCCCTGAATTTGGGTGGGAGGCTATTGTTGTCACAGTGCCCATTGGAGAAGACCCCGAGGCTCGCTTTGGACCACCTAACGGTTTTAAGGACAAGTATAGAGTCATAGAAACTGAGGGATACCAACCAGAAAGGGACATAGGAGAGCAAGCGCTGAAGCGATTCAATTTGGGTTCTAAGAAATCATATCAGTATCTCAGGCCCCTTTTGAGAATCCCCTATAGATTGTATTCAGAAATTTTTCATTATCCTGACAAAGAGAAAAGGTGGAAGCATCCTGCTATCGAGGCGGGTGAAAGACTTCTAGAGAACGAAAGGGTGGATGCCATAATCAGCAGCTCATCTCCCGTAACCTGTCATATCATCGCCAAAGAGCTGAAAAATAAACATAAAATTCCCTGGGTGGCCGATTTGCGAGACCTGTGGACACAAAATCATAACTATCCATACAGTTTCTTAAGGAGGATGATCGAAAGACGATTGGAATTGGCAACTTCAAAATATGCTGATGCTTTGGTAGTTGTTTCTTCGCCCGCAGCAGAACAGCTAAAAAAGTTGCACAAAAGGGAAGACGTATGTGTAATTACCAATGGATTCGACCCAGAAAGACTGAATGAGAAGGAAATGGCATTAACGTCGAAATTCACCATCACTTATACAGGGCAGATTTATGCGGGGAAACAGGACCCTTCCAAGCTGCTTATCGCTTTGAGGAATCTAATTGATGACGGAACTGTAGAGCCAGAAAACGTTGAAGTCGGATTTTACGGCCCTTTAGATGGATTATTGGCAAGGGAAATTGAAGAATATGGGCTATCTCTTGTTGTGAAGCAGTATGGGGTAGTGCCCAGGCAAGTCGCCTATGAAAAGCAAAGAGAGTCTCAGCTTCTTCTCTTATTGAATTGGGATGATCCTAAGGAGAAGGGCGTCTATACACTGAAAATCTTCGAATACCTGGCTTCAAAAAGGCCCATACTGGCTATGGGAGGCTTCGGCAGTGACGTGATAGAGGCACTGCTTAAGGAAACTAAAGCAGGGGTTTATTGTAGTATGGTGGAAGATATCAAAAGTGCTCTAAGGGTTTTCTATTTAGAGTACAAGAATAGCGGAACAGTCACCTACACAGGGGATACGGAGAAGATTAACAAATATAGCTATCGGGAGATGGCAAAACAGTTCGTCGCAGTTCTTGATAAATCGCTTTCTGCCAAATGACAGCTCTAGTGGCAAGGAGCTATCAGAACATTAACCCCCTATTTCATGGTACAAACTCAGCAGGCGTTGCTCCATAACCTGCCAACTGTATTCCCGTTCGTACACCTTCCTCCCATTAGCTCCTAGTAGATTGCACAATGCGGGATTCTGTTTGAGCTTCGCTATGGCTTGTTTTATCTCCTCAGTACTCTGGCAGTCAACCGCCAGACCGCAGTTCTCTCTATCCACCAGCTCAGCCATGGCAGTGCTTTTGCTTACGAGGATGGGTTTACCGCACATCATAGCTTCAAATAATTTCGTAGGATAAGCCCACCTGTGTACGTAGACACTCGGATCGTATAACGCAACCAGAAGGTTAGCTTCGGCAGTTCTAGCCAAGACTTGACTGTAGCTGATTTTGCCCAAAAACTGCACTTTATCCTTTGCTTCACCGGCCCAGGCGGTGATTTGGTCGGCTTCGTCGCCATACCCGGCTACGACCAGCCTGACTTTATCTATGCTTTGGATAGCTTGAAAAACTTTGTCTAAATTTGACTTACGGCTCCTGAAAAGCGCGCCGGCATAGAATATGGTAAATATGTCCTTGTCCTTCGCAGCAACTTGCGGTTCGCCACAAAGGTCAGGAGGGGAGTTGAGAATTACAACTACATTCTTGTTTGGGATTCCGTGTAGCTCCTTCACTGCCCCTTCGCTGACTAGCACCATTCCATCAGCGCAACGGATAAAGAGCTTATCAACAAAGATACATATTGAAGCAAACCACCCGGGAAGTTTCACCAATTTGTAATAAATATCAGCTATTTCGTAAATAACCTTCTTCCTCTTTATTTTGGCAGCAACCACTGCGGGCATAATGGTATCGAAATCCATAGCCTGGACCACGTCCCACTTATGCCGTATCAGCCACAGGAATTCGAGCATCCACCAGATAGGCAAAAAGGCGAGAACTTTAGGGCCAAAAGGTGCTCTAAATCTAATCCGACGCGCTTCGTAGTGTTCTTCGCGCGATACTCCGGGGTACTTGCACTCTCTGTCCCAACCTAACAGAATGACATTGTGACCATGGGAAGACAAGACCTGCGCGGTCTTGGGGCCTCTGGGGCTGACTGTTTCCAAGGCAGCTCTTACTATCACTACCCTCATATATGTTGATGCCCTTCCAATCCTTGTAAGAGGTTGATGAGCTGTTTAGCCCTGTGTTGGGCAGTATGTTCCTTAAGGACTTTGCTTCGAGCTGCCTCCCCGATTGTTCGCCGTAATTCGTCTGATGATAAGAGCATTTTGTATGTTTCTATAGCTTCCTCGGCATTATGCACCATAAACATCTCTTTCCCGACTTCAAACCACTCTTCGAGGCCATTATACGGGTCAGAAACCACACAGCAGCCTAATGAGGCCAGTTCGAAAGGACGCGCACTGGATGTGCCATACATCTGAGCGTCGATTTCCTTGGTTATATTGAGGTTTATTTTGCTCCGGCAGCAATAACCTCTCCAGGCGCTGATAGTGAGTGTGCCGCAGGTCTTGGCTCGGCCCAGTCCTACTTCATGCTCCCTGCCACCTACCAGAAAATATACGTCAGGAAGGGCTTCAGATGGCTGGGTAATCATAAAGTCCATGCGTCTCTCTTTTGTTTTCCCCCGATGACCATAATAGAAAATGTCTATATCCTGCTCAACTTGAATCGGAGAGTATAGCTCTGGGTCTACGCCATAATAAAGAACGTCAACATTTCTGGCTCCCATCTCCTTTAGTATAGGAATAGCGCCCTTGGAGCTGCTGAGGAAGATATCGTATTCAGCAAGGTCAGCGCCGGGATATTGGCTAAACTTGAAGCTCTCGGTGTCTGCGTAGTCAGGCAAACTTGTGGGCAGGTCGCCATCATAGTAGATAATGGGCAGTTCGGCGTTTGTTTTAATCTTTGTAGGTATGCCTGCCATATGATTTAAAGGTGCATTTAAAAATAGGACAGCATCCACATCTCCTTCCTGGTCCAGCACTTTAAGTAGATGCCTTTCCCATTTCGGCCGAATATATTTCTTAACCAGAGCTAGACTCAGATTAGAAAAATGCCCCTGGCTACCAACCGCTCTCACCCTTGTCCGGTCAAGGAAAGAATTGAATAGGATGCTCTCTCGAGCGCAGGGATTGGGATAAGTGCGCCACCACAGCGAGTTTACAGAATAGCCAAGATAGGGAATAACAATTAGCTCATTGCCTATTTCGTGCAGAGCCTTGAATAGCTGCCACCAAAATGGGGTGGCTCCCATACCGTATTTGAGGTCAATAGTGCTGCAGACTATAAGTAGTTTCAAGTTTGTTTCAACCCTTATGAGAAAGTTACTGTAGTTCTCACACTAACAAATTCAACCTTGCGCGCTCAAGAAAAAAGTCTTTATCTCACTACATACTCTTTCGACATCATCATTTGTGAGGAAGGACGAAGACGGCAGCCATAAACCTCTTTGAGATATTGACGCCGAGACCTTGAAATCACCTCTAACATGAGAATATGGAGGCTGTGTATGGATTGCCGGATAGAAAGGCCGTGTACCTATTCCTTTGTTCTCTAGGAATTTGGCCAGGTTGTCTCTAACTCCATCTCCATTAACAAGGATGTCAATGAACCAGGGTGCGCAATCCTGCAAATCCGTAGCTATAAATTCCACCTCTCTTACATCCTGCAGCGAGTCATGGTAAAGCTTGTATATTTCCTTTTTTCTTTTCACTCTCCAGTCGAGCTTTTTCATTTGCTCAACCCCGATGACTGCCTGAAGATCGGTAAATTTGGAGTTGAGCCCCATAATCTCATGGTAATCCACCCCGGCTTTGGGTCGTCCGAAATCCTTTATCATGGCCATTCGGCGGTAAAGTTCCTCATCGTCGGTAACCAAGGCGCCGCCTTGGCCAGTAGTTATGATTTTAGGGAAACTGAAGGAGAAACTGCCAACCATGCCAAAGGTTCCCAGATGTTTTCCTTGGAACCTGGAGCCCAGGGACTGGGCGGCATCTTCGATCAGAAACAAATTGTGTTTGCGCGCAAGCGCTGTGACCTTATGCATATCAGGGCAGCGCCCATTGATGCTCACAAACATCATTGCCTTGGTTTTGTTATTAATTGCCTCCTCAGCCAAGTCCAGGTCTAGGCACAGATTTGAGGGATCAATATCTACAAAGACAGGCTTGGCACCAGCCAAGACAATAGCGTTAGCCGAAGCTATCATCGTGTAGTCAGGAACAATAACCTCGCCTTTGTTCTTGATCCCGAGGGCCATAAGTGCAATGAGTAAAGTGATCGTGCCATTATTCACCACTGATGCATATTTACTGCCGACATAGTCGGCTATCATTTGCTCAAATTCTCTTGTTTTCTTGAATTCGGTCAGCCATCCGCCGGCATCCAAATATTCCGCTACTGCCCTTTTTTCTTCCTCACCTATCCAGGGCTCAATCTGGTTAATCCTTTTCATGGGTTCTCCGCCTTTGCATTAAAGCTTATCAGTAACACCTTTTCATTGTCCATATGAGGAATATATGCCTGAGAGAAATCCTCGTGGTCCTTGCGGATAAATCCAAGGGATATACCTTTTCCCACAGCCCAGATGTAGTTTATCCCGCCCTTAGACCTAGATTCTTTCCCTGTCTTTTTCCGCTCCGACATAGGGGCCGTTCTTGACCTCTAAGACCCTCGTATTATCCTCTAATATTTGATAGCCGTGTCCACCATGAAGAAGAATCATAGTGTCGCCCCTGCCAAGTTCGATTGTTCTCAGGAGCTTCTTTTCCTGGGAGTAGACATCGGCTCTGACACGGCCTTCCTTAACAAAAATCACCTCTTGAGTATGCAGAACCTCTCGAGGTGCCACCAAGTGGATATGGGGCGGCAATTTCTGACCCTTGTTGTATCCCCAAATCCCAACCTGTTGATAGTCTTCATTCGAGGATACAAAGTTCAGCCCTTCTTCCCAGTCAGCGCCTCTGATTACAATTGCCAGGGTCGTATTGCCATCAACTATTTTTTCAGTTTTCACTATTATGCCCTACTTGATATTATTCATATACCATTCCACAGTTTGCTCAATCCCGTTTCTTAAGCTCGTGGGGGGCACCCAATTGAATAGTGCTTTTAACTTGCTGTTGTCCATCGTCTTATGTGGGGCTCCGTCAGGTTTTGATCCGTCCAGGACTATTTTCCCCGTGTATCCCACTATATCTCTTATTAGTTCTGCAAGCTCAAGAATAGAAATACCTTTGCCCACTCCCACATTAATTGGGTCTAAAATCGGTCTCGTTTCCAGAGCCTTTACTAAAATTTCAGCCCCATCATCCACAAATAGCCACTCCCTCACCGGTTTACCACTACCCCAAACAGTAACATTGGGAAGATTTTTTCTTTTCGCCTCCACGAACTTCATTATTAGTGCGCCAAGAGCATGAGAGCGCTTCTCCTCGAAATGGTCACCAGGGCCATACATGTTTGGCAGGATAAGATTGACAGTCTCAAAACCATATTGTTTATGATACGCCCAACTCTGCACCCAACTGGCTTTCCTCACAAATCCGTAGACCAGTACGGATTCATCAAGTTGTCCATCCCACCATTCCTCTTCTTTGAAATCCTTTATCAGGTGACCGGGATAGGAGCAGTTGGAAATCGGATTGATGAATCTTTTTACACCAGTTAATCTCGCGCTCTCCATCAAATTTGTTGACATCAAGGTATTGTTGTAGAAGATCTCGCCAGGTTTCTCGTAGCCGAATTGGATTCCTCCTACGAAGGCTGCGCAGTTGATGAGGGCATCGAATCTTTCTTGCTCAAACAATTCCCGCGTTTGTTTAACATCGCGAAAGTCATAGCCGTTTCTCAGAGAAAGGGAAACACAACCTATGCCTTTTTCTTCCAGCTTGTTGACAACCCTTTTGCCCAGGAATCCATTACCGCCAGGAACAAATACTTTGCTGAACGGCATATCAATCACGCCCCCACCATTTATCGGGGAATTTCTGCTTTAGGATTTTGTCTCCTTCACCGATAGGTTGTAAGCCCACAGCGCGCATATCTGCATCCACCATAATCTTGACAAGTTCCTTGAACCTAATTTTCGGGTCCCATCCCAGGACTTTTCTAGCTTTAGTAGAGTCAGCAATTAGCTCATCAACCTCCGTCAGCCTAAAGTATTTGGGGTCTATCTTGACATATTTTTGCCAATCAAGTCCCACATAGGAAAAAGCTTCCTCAATAAGTTCTTTCACAGTGTGGGATTCCCCCGTGCCCATGACAAGGTCCTCGGGCTGTGGAGTCTGAAGCATCTTCCATATGAATTCGACGTATTCTGGAGCGTAACCCCAGTCTCTTATTGCTTCCAAATTGCCCATATATAGATAATCCTGCTTTTTGGCGAGGATGTGAGCGATGCCTCTACTGACCTTCCTAGTTACGAAACTCTCGCCTCGCCTTGGAGATTCATGATTGAATAGTATCCCGTTGCAAGCAAACAGGTTGTATGCTTCTCTGTAATTCTTGACTATCCAATGTGCATACAGCTTCGCGACAGCATAGGGACTTCTTGGGTAGAATAATGTAGTCTCATTTTGAGGAGCCTTAGCTTGGCCAAACAGTTCTGACGTTGATGCTTGGTAAAACTTCGTTCTTAACCCGATTTCCTTAATTCCATCCAGTATTCTCAAAACACCGACAGCATCCACTTCAGCGGTATATTCCGGGACCTCAAAAGAAACTTGAACGTGGCTCTGGGCAGCTAAGTTGTAGATCTCATCAGGCTGTATTTGCTCTAGCAACCTATTCAGATTTGATGAGTCTATCATGTCTCCATAACGTAGAAAGATCCCGATATCCTTCTCACGTTGACCATCGAAGAGTAAATGGTCAAGACGAACGGTATTGAAAGTGCTGGCCCTTCTAAGGATTCCGTAGACTTCGTATCCTTTAGCTAATAAGAATTCGGCTAAGTATGAGCCATCTTGGCCCGTTATTCCACTAATCAAGGCTTTACGTTTCACTTTGTACTCCTCAGATACCTATTTACGCAACATTAACCCGGCCATGGCGCTACTCTCCTTGATGATTTAATCAAAAGCAGTTTTTCCTTCTAATTCGCAAGTCCCGCTTTGAGGCATTGATTGACATAGTTGTAGACGAGCTAACTGAACCTTATTCGTATATTCATATTGCGCCATTACGTCCAACATCAATCTTAACATTGCCTCTTTTGGTTATGCAATATAGCGCAGGGCAGTCAGTTTGACAAACCATCGTTCTTGTTCGTTACTGTCAGCTGCTAGTCCATGGAAATCCCAGATAACCATCAGGCTAGCATACCACTACAAAACTAAGTTGCTTCGGCGAGTTACCTTGCTTGTGCCGAGACGCCTTGCAATGACGGAAGAGAGAGGTGCCTCACAATGATGGAAAGGGAAGCAGATCACAACGGCAGAGAAGAACACAACGCCACGTTTATTTTCGCTGACTTTGACACTTAGAGCTAATAGTGTCCTAAATGGTGTTATTGGTTCTGGTATGCTGATTTATGCCTTGGTTATTTTCGACTGCCTAAGGCGTTCAGAATTATGCCAGTGAAGATGCTCAACATACCAGCGATAATGAACAAAGTGGTCAGTACAGTGCTGCCCATGGCTACCTCGCCTGTTGCGGTAGCTATATGAAGCACCCTGAAGCCGATGATGAGACCAACCGCCAGCAAGATGCCACCTGCCAGTCCGAAGAAGAACAGTGGTCTCCTCTGTGAAATCATGACTATTATCCGGCTGAGAACGTCTATGCCATGTCTTATCGGGTTGAGGGTTGAGCCATCCATGGTGTATATGTTTGATATGGGCACCTCGGTTATCTTGAGGTTTTTAGCGGCAGCGCAGGTTACCGTTTCTGCTGATATGGCCATCCCAGTTTCCTTTAGCTCCAGTTCTGATATAGCCTTCCTGGAAAAGGCCCTGAAGCCGCATTCGGAATCAGAAATATTGGTTTTTGAAGCGAGACGTGTTGAGCGGAAAATTACTTCTTTTCCGATGCGACGGTAACGGGGCGTCTTATCTTTCTGAGCCTCCCTGGAGCCGATGACAAGGTCAAAACCCTCCAAAACGGGTTTGATGAGAATGGGAATCTCGTTGGGATTGTGTTGGGCATCAGCATCGAGGAGGACGAGGACATCAGGGTTTCTCTTTCTGGCCTCTGCCAGTATACTCTGAATGGCTGCTCCATAACCTTTGTTTTCGCTGTGTCGGATTACAGTGGCGCCGGCAAGCTCGGCAACCTTGGCGGTGTTATCGCTACTGCCATCGTCAACGACAATGACCTCGTTCACATATTGCCTTGCCTGGAGGACTATGCTTCCGACATATCTTGCTTCATTGTAGGCTGGTATACCGGCTAAGACTCTCACTTTAGTTTGTTGAGTTTCTTGAGTCATATTACACAAACCAACTTCGCAAGCTCTGCGAACTCCATAAACTCTCTGAGTCTACTTCACAGTCACCGATTTTGCCAGATTGCGGGGTTTGTCGGGGTTGCATCCTCGATTGACAGCTAGATAATAAGCCAGGAGCTGAAGAGGAACAACGGCGACCATAGGATAGAGTAACTCATCAACTTTGGGAAGCTTGACCCAGGAATCATAAATGTCGCTTTCCTTGTCGGAGACACCGATAATATAGGCGCCGCGTGATTTAGCCTCCATGGCATTGCTGAGGGTTTCGGCGAAGGTATAGTCAGCGGGGCAAATAACAACTACTGGTGTACCCGGCTCGATGAGGGCCAAGGTGCCGTGCTTGAGTTCCCCGGCGGGCATACCTTCAGCATGGATATAGGAAATCTCCTTAAGCTTCAAGGCACCTTCAGAGGCGATGGCGAAGTTAATTCCTCTGGCTACGTAGTAGAAATTGTTTTTGTCTTTCAGCTTCTGGCTGAGCTTGATAAGCTCGCTTTTGTTGCGGTCCAGAACTTTGGCTATCTCGCCATTCAAGCTGGTAAGTTTAGCTGTCGCTTCATCAAAAGCGTTAACCATGGAGAAGGACAACAGGTAAAATATAGCTAGCTGGGACAAGAAGGTTTTGGTAGCAGCTACGGCTATCTCAGCACCACAATTGAGGTAAATGACCTGGTGGCTCAGGTCAGCCAGTATGGAGTTTGGCCGGTTGATTATCGAGATAACTTGAGCTCCAGCATCCCTGGCAGCCTTCACTCCCTCGAGTATATCAGCGGTTTCGCCGCTTTGGGAAACGGCGATGACAACGGTGTTTTTGTCTATAGAGTCGGCAAAATAACCGAACTCAGAGGCCATGACGACATCACAGAACTTCTTGCCTACCTTGGAAAAGAGGTATCTGCCGACTAGAGCAGCGTAACGAGAGGTGCCACAGGCAGTTATAATCACCTGATTTGCCCTCAGAATGTCCAGAGCAATCTTGGTGAATCTCTTCTCGTCCTGACAAGCCGTTTGGCCAAGCACCTGAGCTTGCTCCATTATCTCCTTGAGCATGAAATACTGGTAGCCCCCTTTATGGCTCTCAGCCCAACTGTGGTCGAGTTTTCTGGTTTGCTTAACCAGCTTGCGTCCTCGGGCATCGAAGAATTCGATTTCTCCTTGTGTTAGCATCACCACTTCGTTATCTTCCAAACCCATCACCTGATTGGTATATTGCGAGAAAGCTAGGGCGTCGCTACTAACATAGTAGTCAGGAGCGTCAATGCCCACAATCAAAGGATTACCCCTCCTTGTGCCTACAACCTTGCCGGGGTCGTCAAGGGATATGACCAGGAAGGCATAAGAGCCTTCTAGCTTTGGAGCTATATTTAGCACAGCCTGTTCCAGGGAACATCCGTTTTTGAGCTCATCTTCGAGGAGGTGAGGGATGACTTCGGTATCGGTTTCTGAAGTAAACTTGTGTCCTATTTTGGTAAGTTTTTGGCGGAGCTCCTGATTATTCTCAACGATGCCATTGTGAACTACAGCCACTCTGCCACCACAATCGGAATGAGGGTGAGCATTGAGTTGGGTGACACCACCATGGGTTGCCCAGCGAGTATGCCCGATGGCAATAATGCCGGGAAGGCTTGCCAGGTTGTGTTTCTGTATGACTTCGTCAACCTTGCCGACGTCCTTCTTTATTAGCAACTGGCCATTGGATAAAGAAGCTATGCCTGCTGAATCATAGCCCCGATATTCCAGACGCCTTAAGGCTTCGATGACGATGGGAACCGCTGGCTTCTGGCCACAATAGCCAATGATACCGCACATTTTTAATTATCCCTACAATTAATTATATCGCGATTTGGGTTATATTCAACTTTCATGTCTGGCTCTCTAACTTTCTTAGCAGCTCTATTCTTTTACCTTCGTCGAGTCTTGTTTCGTTGTTCGTTACCTGGTATCGGGACTCAAGCAGAACCATCTTATTCGCATCCAAGTCTTGGCGCAAGCATACTTGGGGTCCCAAAAAAGAATCAGGGCCCACTCGAACCCCGGGCATGAGGCTGGCATTTACTCCGATGCGACAACCTCGACCCACAACTGCCCCCAGTTTATCATAGCCGGTATCTACCAGAATATCACCGACTTCTATCTGGATATTACCTTCGTCGAGTCGGAAGTTAGCCAGCACAGTGCCAGCGCCTAAAGAGCAATCGTCGTCCACTATGGAATCACCGACATAATTGGAGTGGAACCAGCAGTTATCCCCGATGTAGGAATGTTTTACCTCAGTGGAATAGCCGACAACGGAGTTGGCACCAATGTGGCTGTAGTCTCGCACCAAGGCGTTATTGCCAATGATGGAGTTTGTCCCAATATACACAGGACCTCGAATCACGGCATTTTCCAATACCTTAACATTATCACTCAGGATAACTTTTCCTTCGATGTTCGCTTTCTCAGAGATGCGGGCGGAAGGGGCAATATAAGGTTGAGCGTTGTCCAGAAAATACTCCATTACTTTGAAGATATGCCAGGGATATTTTATTGGTGTCCAGAAATCGGTGTAGGGAATTACTTTGATCTTGTGTCCTGTCTTCACCATATTGTCCAGAGCGCATTCATAGACATCATCCCTGGTAGTTTGTACGGTCTCAATATAGCGCAAAAGCTCTTTCGGGTTATTATGGCAGTGAATTAGGATATTTACTAGGTTGCTGGGTTCCTCACCGGGATTGGGCTTTTCCACGATATGTAGTAACTCATTTTGAGAATTTACCTGGAGATAGCCTCCCGGAAAGTATTTCTGGATTTCATAACCCAAGATATAGGAAGAAGCAGAGGTTCTTTTAGCTGCGGCGATGATTTTGGTGTACGCTGAACTTGAGAAGACATCATTGGGATTTATGACCAAAAGCTGACCGTGCAAGAAAGGCTCAGCGCTTTTCAGAGCGTCAGCGATGCCTAGCGACTTTTTTTGCAGACCAAAATCGACTTTTATCCCGGGAATTTTTTTGGTTATTTGCTTTATCTTCGCTATGTTTTCGGGGTTTCCAATGATTACAAAATGACTCAAACCTGCCTCGCAGGCTACTTCTATTTGATGTTCAAGCAACGGCTTTCCGAGAAAATCAAGGAGAAATTTATCTTCGGTAATGGGGAACATCCTCTTGCCGCGGCCACCGCAGAGAAATACGGCTTTCACCTGCTAGCCTCCACCAGTCTTTGAACTAGTTCTTTGCCTTTGCTTATAAGTTCATCGGTCTGTGTCCGCGACGTTGACTCGGAGATTATTCGGATGACAGGCTCGGTGCCACTAGCTCTGAGGAGCATCCAGGAGTCAAGGAAATCCAGCCTCAGGCCGTCAAGAGTATTTATCTCATTGGGAGCAAGGAGGTGAGTTTTTTCCTTTACCTGAGCCATGACTAACTCTTTGAGTTCATCAGGACACAAAACCCTTGCTTTTTCGAAGAATAGTCTGGGAATACCTCGGAAATATTGCCTGATTTCGCTGGCATCGCTTAGCTGACTTAATAAGAAAAGTGAGGCGAAAATGCTATCGGGATAATAACCCGCCTCGGGGATGATGTAGACGCCTACCTGCTCCACTCCTAAGGCAGCATCGAGCTCCTGGGCTAAATGAGCGACGGCGACATCACCGACCCTGCCTCTGAACACTTCCACCCCAAGGTCCTTCACTGCCAGGTCAAGAAGAGTTCCAGTTTCTACTGTGGTAGCAATCTTTTTCCTTCCTGTTTTCTTGACAGCCAGTCTTGAGATGAAGGCGATGGGCTCGTTGAAACCGAGGAAACCTTCTTTATCGCAGAAAACAACGCGGTCGGCATCGCCATCAAAGCAAATAGCTAAGTCAGCGTTATGTTGCCTCAGGAAATTAACTGTGCCTTGAAGAGTATCCTCCTTGGGCTCAGGACTTCTCCCCGGGAAAAGGCCATCTGGCTCATCGTTTACAGGTATTACGTCAAGGCCCATCTGGACAAAGATGTCGCTGGCAAACTTGGAAGCAGCGCCATTGCCAGGGTCAACAACTACTTTTAGGTGATGGTTAAATCCTGACCGAGAGAGCTTGCCTTTAATAAAGGAAATGTATCTTGATTTCATATCTTGCGCTTGCTCCAAAGTTCCTTTCTTCCCTTGGCGGAATTTCTGTTTGAAATAAACTTTCTCTATCTCTGCTTCTTGAGCCTGGCTATATCCCAGCGAATTCTCGGTGAAGAGCTTGATTCCATTGAACTCGGGTGGATTGTGGGATGCCGTGACCATAATTCCAGCGGCGAAGCCCGCTTCCCGGGTGAGTAATGCCAGCGCTGGGGTAGGCAAAATGCCCAAGTCAACTACGTTTATGCCACAGGAAAGCAAGCCCGCAGTAACCGCTTCCTTAATCATATCCCTGCTTATTCTGGTGTCGGTAGCGATACAAACTGTGGAAGCGGGATGTAGGGTAGTGCCTATGGCTAGGGCAACTCGGTGGCACAAATCAGGCGATAAATCCTGGTTGACTACGCCCCGGATGCCACTGGTCCCGAATAGTTTCCTTGTGTGCATTTCCTATCTGCCCGTGTCATCCTGAGCGAAGCGAAGGATCTCCGAGATTCTTCGGTCGCTACACTCTCTCAGAATGACATGAGGAGTGAGTAGTTACATTAAATAGAGGATAGCACGGAATTAAGTTGTTGGCAATGAGCACACGATGTAATAACATATGTTAAACTATGCTTCCCGGTCGTAAGCTGCGCTGTTTTGGAAACATATAACGACAAGGGAAATAGCTTGGGTTCTGTTAGCCACTGTTTCGCCCGCTAATGAATTAAAGGGGTGGCATTCCATTCGGCATATCTTTGAGGCTAAATCCTTGATTCACTTTCTTTATGGCGGCCATTGCTAACGCCCTGATATTTTTCACATCTGCTTTGCTTTGCGCCTTTTTACGATAAGTTCCTGTCCCGAATCCCGTCGTTCGATAAATATCTGAATAGTCTAAAGAAAAGAGGTAAACCGGAAATAGATAAATATCGCTTCTGGAGATTAGTCTTGTTTGTGGCTATGCCCTTGCCTCTCACTGGAGTGTATACGAGGACTATTTTAGCTTGGCTACTGGATATTGATTGTAAAAAAGTCTCCCTTGTGCTGTTGGGCTGGATGTAATTGTAACTGGGGTCGCAGTGTTCTTGATAACTCTGGGGGTAACCTGCATTCAATGAAAACGGAATTTTCAGGGGGTGATTAGATTAAATTCCAACAGGCAATTCAGAAACGATTTTTACTCTGGGCGAGCATAACCACAAACCTAAATATGATCGGTAGCAAAAGGCTGGGTATCTTTGTGCACAGATACCCAGCCTTCCAGTGGTTCTGCCACTCGCAATATTAGCTTTAACCCTTCCCTACTTCCCTATCCTGAACATCTTGGTCCCGCATACGGGACATACGCCTTGAGTAGCCGGCCTGCGGTTCTTCATGATTATGTTTCTGGGGTTCTTCATCTCTCTTTTAGCGCGGCACTTCATGCAGTATGCTTGCATCTGTTCACCTCCCTTTTTGTAAAAGGATAAGCCATCATCACTAGAATGTCAATAGTTTTTCCCTAAATTTTCTTTAAATATTGTAAAAAATCTCTTTACTTATGCATATTATTTTCCACTCCAATTCGGGAAAGGAGTTCATCAGATGATGGATGCTTTGAAAATTTGATGACCAGAATTTATGAATATGAAAGTCCCATTGGACTAGTCAACTGGTGACAGGTTGGGTTACTTACTTAGATAATTTGACCAGAATTAGATGTGAAGTTGTTGGAGCACCTGACGTGCCTTCTGACTTGCTCGGGCGCGGTGGCTGATTTGGTTTTTCACCGCCAACGGAAGTTCGGCCATAGTTTTACCTATCTCAGGAAGAAAGAAAATAGGGTCATAGCCAAAACCATTTTCCCCCTTAGCCTCAAGGGCAATCATGCCACAACACTCGCCATAGCATATCTTAGATTGACCTTCTGGAGTAGCTATAACAATGACGCACTTAAAGCAGGCTGTTCGTTTCTTCCAGGGGACGCCGATAAGTTTAGCTAAGAGAAAGCTCACCCTCTCCGCATCGGTAGCAGCTTCACCAGCGAAGCGGGCTGACTTAAAACCTGGTTCCCCATTGAGGGCATCCACCTCCAGTCCCGAGTCATCGGCAAGAGCGGTGAGCTGGCTTAATTTGGCGTAGGCGGTGGCTTTTAACCGAGCATTTTGCGCGTAGTTATCCCCCGACTCAGTGACGACTTTTGCTATTCCTTCTTCGGCCAGCGTGGTTATTTTATAACCAAGACCATCTAGGAGAAAGCGGTATTCCCTGATTTTTCCGGGATTGGAGGTAGCTAGGAGAAGCTTCGGCATTTTGTCATTAGATGTCTTGAAATCTTGATGCCAGCTTCTTTGCTACTTCGGGCATGGTGGTATATTCCATTTCCTCAAGCGGCAGGCGATGTGGTTCAAACGGACCCATTCGGCGCAGGAAATCCGCCATAATGTTTGCTTGATGACGAGCCTCATCGAAAGCCGGGTCATCGAAGAGGTCACGAGGCCCGACAAGCTTACCATTAGCAAGTTGGAAACCAGCAGCTACCACTCGAGGGGGACCGTCGAAGCGGCAGGGGTTGCTTTCTCGAACGGCTACCGGCATTAACGGGCCGTGATGGGAGCCTCTCATCCAGCCTTCTACTATGTGAGGAGATGCAAAAGGTTCCAGTATTTCACCCACAGCGGGGAATATTCCTTGGGCGCGAATGATGCAGACGGGGTCATCCTTGCCTATGTATCTGCCTGCCATGAGAGATAATCTCTGAGTAGAGGAGACAGCAGCGATTTCACCGCTCTCCTTATGGTACACTGCTTTAACGGCATAGCGGCCTGGTGCGCCGAGAAAAACTAGCATGTCGTAAATCTCCTCGGGAGCGTTAAAACTGATTTTTTTGTGCTTTTTGACGTCGTGGACTTCAAAGGTGAAGCCAGAGTGCATATTGGAGGCAATAACTAGCCCAATAGTATTGAAAGGGTCAGCAAATATTTTATATAGCGGCAGATTCCAGGCGCCGGATGCTGTTTTATCTGCCATGAGTATGACTATGGTTTCAGCCTGGCGCTCGGAAAATTGCATCTCAGCCGTACCAGGTCCCATCCCCTTGACAGTGCCGGAGAAAGCATCAGATAGAAGGTCCTGCCCGGCACCATGTAGCTTCAAGCGCTTAGCTACATCGGTGCATTCCACAAATGTATCCCAGGCTAACTTGTGGATTTTCTCGTTATCTTCACCATGCTGATGGGTCATTATCAACTGAAGGTCGTCGCCACAAACTGTAACGTGATGATCTATGAGCAGCCCCTTACCTTGGGCATGTTCCAGTTTTTCCTTAGCTTTTTGTATTACATCGGGATGGCTGGAGGAATGACCAACATAGCCGCCGATGTCTGCTTTGATAATGCTTAAAGTTAATTCCATTGCACCCCCCTTGCTTGTAGTTTAACAATGGAAAGGGGTGAACGTCAATCTGGGACAAAGATTAGTCCCTCTTCACCATTACCTAAAGCCTCCACCCTATTTTGATGATAGAGTAAAGCAGTGTAAGCTGCCACCGCAGCATCACACAAGTCATGGTCGAATATGTCTAAATATGGCTTAAGACCAGGTAGGATGTCTCCTAGCTTGTCTTTGAGGAAGCTCATCCCTTGTTTGGTAGTTTTCAGGGGCACGGTTTTACCAAAGAGGTGGACTTTGCTAGCAAAGGGATAGACCTCAATGACTTGACCAACTTGCTTCACCTCGCGGCCAATGCCAGTTTTGAGTTCGATACCTCGGTAGATCAGGTCCTTGATAAAAGTCTTCTTGCTAGTAGGATAACAAGGAATTCCCTGTTGTCTCAATTCCTGGTCACATTGCCTGTTCTTCCTTGGAAATTTTGGCTGGCAAGGACAACTTTCCTCAAGACAGCATAACCCCAGTGGCAAGCTCAAGGGGGCATCAATGGCTATTACTTGAGGTGAATAGAAATTTACCAGAGCGACGATATCTCTATTCTTTGTTAAGAAGCCAAGGTAAATAAGTTGTGATTGACTATCCAATCCTAAACAAGCGCTCGGTTTGGCTTCTGTCGACGTTAAATCAATGCCTAAAAAAATGGGATACTTCACGTTGCTGGAGAAGACTTTTTCCCTGACCGTTTTAATATCTCTCTGGCTGCTATTATACCTGAGGCTGAAGCCTGGACTAAGCCCCGGCTGACACCGGCGCCATCGCCAGCAGCAAATATGTTACCGATCTCGGTCTCTAAACAAGGGGTTAACTTTAGCCGACTAGAGTAAAATTTAACCTCTATCCCGTAAAGTAAAGTATATGGAGAAGCAACGCCCGGAACTAGTTTGTCCATAGCCTGAAGCATTTCCACTATACTCTTGAGATAACGATAGGGGAGGGCAAAGCTCAAATCTCCGGGAGTTGCCGCTTTTAAGCTTGGTTCGATGGGATTATTTTGCAGGCGGGCTTGTGTGGAGCGGCGACCATCCATTAAATCCCCAAATCTCTGCACCAGCACACCGCCACTAAGGATGTTGGCTAGCCTGGCCAGATACTTACCATAGGCGATAGGTTCATGGAAAGGCTCAGTGAAGGTAGTGCTTACTAAAATGGCAAAGTTGGTATTTTTTGTCCGAGGTTGGGTATAACCAATGCCATTGACTGTAATCACGGGGTCGGAGCCACCTGTGGACTCCATAATCACCTCACCTCCAGGACACATGCAGAATGTTCTAACACGGTCATTGAAACTTCGGGAATAAAATTCGAGTTTGGATTCATACAATGTCGAAGTTAGCTTCTCCATGGTTGTCATCGGTACTTCGATTCGACAGCCCACGTCTATAGGATTGGAATCAAGGCTTAGTTTAAGCCTTTCGGCTTCATTGCAAAGCCACTCTGCTCCTTCTCTCCCGGGGGCTAAGATTAAGTAGCGACAGCTTAAGTGTTCACCATGGCTGGTTTCAATAGCTTTGACTGCACCATCATCAACTATAATATTCTCAATTGTTGTTCCTAGCCTTATGTCTAATTTTGATGACAGATAATTCTGCATAGCTTTCAATGTTTTGCGGCAAAACTCTGTTCCCAGGTGACGCAATTTAACAGGCGTTAATGTGAGCCCGGCTGAGGCAGCCTCTCGCTCCAGTTCAGCTGTGTTTTCCCCCATGCCATAGACCTTGAGAGGAGCGCCAAATTTGAGATAAATAGAATCAACATAATCTATGAGTGCTTGGGCTTGGGCAGAACCGACCAATTCCTTTAGCCGACCACCTACTTGGGTGGACAAAGTCAGTTTGCCATCGCTAAAGGCACCAGCACCTCCAAAGCCGCTGACTAAATGACATGGGGAGCAGAGGGCGCAGCACCCACTTTTGTTTTGAACTGGACAAACACGAGCGTCAATTTCTCTGCCCTTATCCAGAAGCAAAACATCAAGGCCAGCATTGCATAATTCCAGGCTGGCGAATATACCTGCGGGCCCAGCACCAACTATGGTGACATCATAATTTTTGGCCATTGTAATTCCTTCTGAGGATTATTGACGTAACCAATCGGTCAAAAGTTTTCCAGATTTAAGGATTTCATCGGCTGCTGAGTATGGATCGAGTTCTCCTTTTTTCACCCTCTCAATATAGCTACTCAGTTGCCCATCTTGCTCGATTAGCTTGAGCAACTTATGAGTGAGTTTTCGTTCCAGAGTTTTTAGAAAGTCCTGTTTTCGTTGGAGTTGGCGGCGTTGTGAAAGTCGGCCCTCTTTGCAGAGGGCTTGGTAATGTAATTGAATTTGTTTGTAGAGTTCCTCAATGCCAATGTCGTTAAGTGCTTCTGTGGCTATCACAGGTATATTCCACCAGCTTGGCTCATGAAGCTGCAGCATAGCTTGTATATCATGGACAAAGTTGTCGGCACCAGGATTGTCAGCTTTGTTAATTACAAATATGTCGGCAATCTCAAATAGTCCTGCTTTCATTGTCTGGATAGCATCCCCTGATTCAGGGCATAATATGACAAGCACAGTATCGGTGTTCTCCATAATATCTACCTCGCTTTGCCCTACTCCTACCGTCTCGACCAGGATAATATCTTTGCCAGCGGCGTCAAGTAACTTGATCACAGAGCTGGCAGTTTGTGGCAGCCCGCCCATACTGCCACGAGTTGCCATACTGCGGATGAAAACCCCGTCATCAAGATAATGTTGTTGCATTCTTATTCGGTCGCCTAATACTGCCCCTCCCGTGAATGGGCTTGAAGGATCTACGGCAATTATCCCGACTTTTAAGCCTTGTTTTCGCATCAACGCTGTCAGCTTGTCTATCAGGGTGCTCTTTCCTACTCCTGGTGGGCCGGTTATCCCTATGCAATGTGCCTTCCCCAAGTGTGGAGCAATGAGCTTCATTATTTCGGGCACTTGGCTGCTTTCGTTTTCTACTAGGCTGATGATGCGTGATAGGGAGACGTTTTCTCCCTTGAGCATCTGTTCCACTAGCTTCATAATTTTAGGGGTCATCTATTATGGGGGTAAGGTTATTTTATAGCTTTCCAGACTAGCGGTCAAATAGGTTTACGATATGGCAAGAAGAGCCGAAGCTTAATTGAATTGCAAGCTAAGAACGTCTATAGATAGACACTAATAAAAAAGTTTGGCGATTTTTGTCTTTCTTTACACAGGTTTGCCCACAGGCATTATATATAGGGGCTTAATTTGTTCCTCTACCCCGAGGACTTTCCTTACCTCCTCATCGTGAAAAGCGCCGACTTCCACCGTGGCTAATCCCAAAGCCACAGCTTGAAGGTGGATGTTTTCACCTACATGCCCCACCTCCATGTGAACATATCTCTCTCCACGTCTGCCATATCTGTAGGAAGTCCTGTGATAAAGAGCACAGAGGACAATATCCACAGGGGCGTCGATAATAAATTCTTGGTCCAAGGTTGCTCTAGCTAAATCTGGTCTTGAATCGGCTGATTTATGAAGGTTCAAGGAATGGGAATCTGCTTCATAGTGGTAAATACCGGCTTGTAATTCTTCGGGAGCTTGTCCCGATGCAATCGGGACCTCGCTGATAATTACGCTCTGTTTGCCAATGACCACAAAAATCTCCAGAGGATAGGTAGCTCCAGCACTGGGCGCTGTTCTAAGCCCTCTAGTTCCGGTGATGCCCTGGGCTGACCACAGTATTTGACTCAGTTGAGGTAAATCTAATGGCTCCCTGCGGTATTTACGAACCGATCTGCGCCTTAGTATCGTTTCCTCTAATGAAACTTTGCCTTTCAACTGAGGAGGGGGAAGCTTAATTATAGTTTGCTTCATGCCAATCCTTTGCTACACGCAGAATAACAAATAACGTTTAGCCTTTGATAACGCCCATAGGTACAGCCATAGCCACTTTTTTAGAAATACCAGCTTTGTGAACCACGTCTATGACTTGAGTAACATCTTTGTAAGCTTGGGATGCCTCCTCGGCTAATGCAGAAACGCTTTCTGTTTTAACAATGATACCTCTACTTTCTAATTCTCGTATGACATCGGTTCCCTTGATACTTCGTTTGGCAGCACCCCGGCTTAGTACTCTGCCCGCGCCGTGACAGGTGGAGCCAAAGCTTTCCTTCATAGCTTTCTCAGTGCCCACAGCAACAAAGGAACAACGTCCCATGTCTCCGGGCACGAGCACGGGTTGTCCTACCTCCTTGTAGCGTCCGGGAGTATCCTTATGGCCTGCCGGAAAAGCTCTGGTAGCTCCTTTGCGGTGAACACAGACTTTAACCTGGCGACCGTCTATCATGTGTTCTTCTATTTTGGCTATATTATGAGCAACATCATAAACCTGCTTCGTGCCCAGTTTCTCAGGACTTTTACCGAAAATTTTAGAAAAACTTTCTCTAACCCAATGGGCAATGCATTGCCGGTTAACCCAGGCGTAGTTAGCAGCACATGCCATGGCAGCTAGATAGTCCTTGCCTTCCTTTGATTCTATGGGAGCGCAGGCAAGTTGCCGGTCGGGGAGCTTTATCCCGTACTTTGATACCGCCTGTTCCATGACTCGCAGATGGTCAGTACATATTTGATGGCCAAAGCCGCGAGAGCCTGTATGGATTAAGACTAATATCTGACCTATCTCAGCGATGCCCATAATGTTAGCTATGTGAGAATCGAATATCTCTTTCACCACTTGGATCTCAAGAAAATGATTCCCTGAGCCTAATGTGCCAGCTTGAGGCATACCTCTTTTTATCGCTTTGTCGCTTACCTTACTGGGATCGGCACCAGTGAGACATCCGCCTTCTTCAGTAACATCCAAATCTTCCTCGGAACCCATGCCACGCTTCACTGCCCAATGAGCTCCCTCAACCATCAATCTGGTCATCTCTTGTTGACTTACCTTTATCTTCCCTTCGGAGCCGAGACCCGATGGTATACTATGGAAAAGTTCATTAATGAGCTCATTAATTCTGGGTCGCACTTCGGCTTCGCTGAGACTGGTACGCAATAACCTTACACCACAATTAATGTCATAACCCACTCCCCCCGGGGAAACTACGCCATCCTTAACATCCATTGCTGCCACTCCGCCTATAGGGAAGCCATAGCCCCAGTGGATATCTGGCATGGCCAGAGAGTAACCTACTATACCGGGTAGAAAGGCAACATTGGCAACTTGTTCGAGTGCTTGTTCCTCGCGTATAGATTCCAGCAATTCCTTACTGGCATAGATTAGGCCAGGAACCTTCATGCCAATTTTATAATTCTCGGGAATCTTCCAGCGATAATCGTCTATCTTAATAAGTTGTCCTTGCCATTGTGTCATGTCCTTAGCTCCTAAATGTCGAGAATTATCTGTGCCCTGTAGCCATCGCTATTTTTATCTAGCTTTAGCATATGATATGTGGCTGCTTTTACCCCTCTCTTTATTTTGTGTTTCATTGGGTCAAAATCTTCTCCATAACAGATAGCCTTAAGTTCATTGTGAGTCAAACGTTCAATATCGAAACGGTTGAACAGAATATGTTTGGCATCGAAAAAATAAATGAGTTCATTAAGCCATTCAACGAGCAAGCTATCTCTATCTTCGCTGCTGACTTTCAAATTGAGGTGCGATTTCTCCTCAATACTTTCGGGCTCAGTTATCAAACTGAATAGAGCCAGAGCAGCGTTGGAAAAGAGCTCTTCGGCATCTGTCCCGTAGGCAATGATGCCTATGTCAGCAGTGTGGTCAATTATTTCAAAAGTCTTTTTCATTCCTCTGATGTCCATTATACAAAAATAGCCATGACATCTCCATTTATGCTTGCTCGTTTTGCACTTCACTTAAGCTGTTGTTACAATCAATGATGAAGACAGCAAAGGGGAGTGTCTTCATCATGATTGTGCGATTTGGCAAATTATCAATTACCCTGTATTATTTAAGTTAGTAATGAACAAATGCCTGTGTCAAACTTGACTTCTCTGTGTAGAAAGTTATATGGTTCTAGCAATGCAAAGAACAAATACTGAAAGCAAAAATAACCTACAAGCAGCAGCCCATTATAAAAGATTTGTCTGTAAAAGGTAGACGGTAATGCCCTCCCAGCATCATATGGAATGTGCCCTATCTCTAGCTAGATTAGCTATGGGATATACCAGTCCGAATCCAGCAGTGGGGGCAGTAGTTGTTAAGGATGGACTTGCTGTTGGCATGGGATATACTCAACCTGTCGGCTCGGAGCATGCTGAGGTTATGGCACTTCGGCAGGCTGGTGATAAGGCGCAGGGTGCTACTATGTATGTTACCTTGGAGCCTTGCCCTCATTATGGACGTACTCCACCTTGCACTCAAGCTATACTCGATGCCGGCATTTCAGAGGTCCATATAGCCTTGCTTGACCCCAACCCTGTGGTTTCCGGGCGTGGGGTAAGCAGGCTAAAGGAAAAAGGCATCAAGACTCATATAGGTATGTGTCAGCAAGAAGCTTATGATATAAACGAAGCTTATATTAAGCACATTACTACTGGTTTACCGTTTGTCGTAGCTAAATTCGCCATGAGTCTTGACGGCAAGATTGCTACCAAAACCGGTGATTCCAAATGGATAACCAAGGAAGAGGCAAGAAAGTATGCACATGCCCTGCGCCATACCGTTGATGCCATAATGGTGGGAGTAAACACCATTGTTGCTGATAATCCTCGCCTCACCGCTAAAGGTTGTGGTGGTAGAGGTGGCGTAGGGAAAAAACAGCCTCTACGTCTAGTTGTTGATAGTAAAGGAAAGGTGCCATTGAATGCACATATTTTTGAGCCACCAGGCGAGGTTTTACTCGCTGTGGCAGCACCTTTGGACTCTGTAAAGAAGGAAAAATTTGTGGAGGCGGGTGCTGAAGTACTGGAATTGCCAGCTAAGGAAGGCTCGGTGGATATTAGGGAGTTATTGAGGTTGTTGGGGAGACGTGAGATTGTCACTGTCCTAGTGGAGGGAGGTGGTAAGCTACTTGGTTCACTTTTTGACCAACACTTAGTGGATAAAGTGTTGGCTTTCATTTCCCCAATCATCATTGGCGGCTGTGAGGCTGTAAGTGTGGGGGGAGATGGCGTTGATAATATAGCTAAGGCTTTGCGCCTTAGTCGAGTTGACATTAAGAGTTTCGGTGATGATATATTGGTTAGTGGGTATGTAGAAAAACAATTACCACAAGAGGCGTAGGTTTTTAGGTATACCGTATGTTCACGGGGATAGTTGAAGAGATTGGTATAGTTAGAGAAACAAGCCGAGATCGCCTGGCCTTCGAAGCTCGTAAGGTGCTTGAAGGAATGAAAGTGGGCGATAGCATAGCTGTTAATGGTGTTTGCTTGACTGTTATCTCCTTGGAAAATTATGGCTTCAGTGTTAATGTCATGCCTGAGACATTGCGTTGCACTAATCTTGGTGGACTTCATTATAATGACCAGGTAAACTTAGAAAGAGCGTTGGCCTTCGGTGGACGCGTAGGTGGTCATTTAGTGTTGGGTCATGTTGATGATACGGGAGAAGTGATGAATATAACTAGTGAAGAAACTGCGCGTATTATGAGGATTTCAGCGCCAGCTGCACTAACGCCTTACATTGTAGATAAAGGCTTTATCGCTGTTGATGGTATTAGTCTCACTGTTGTAGACTTTGATGATTTTTCTTTTGTTGTGTCGCTGGTAGCTTATACTATGGAAAATACTACGTTAGGAAAGAAGAGACCTGGAGAC
>CAVYNS010000009.1:0-22042 GCA_963769975.1 uncultured Chloroflexia bacterium
AAAAGGAGACTGCGAATTTAGAATTAGAGAGAGCCAGTAAAATTTTAACTCCCAAAGGTTAGCGATGCGGCTTATTTCAGGTAAAATAGCAACCGAGGATAACTTTATTGATTCTGACCTTCGTCCCAGACGCCTTAGTGAATTCATCGGTCAAGGAAAAATTAAAGATAATCTAAAAATAGCCATTCTCGCTGCTCAAAAAAGAGGCGAGCCTTTAGACCATGTCATTCTTTATGGTTCCCCCGGTTTGGGAAAGACTACCCTTGCCTACATCATCGCTGCTGAAATGGGGGTTGACATTAAAGTTAGTTCCGGCCCGGCGATGGAACGCACTGGAGATTTAGCAGCTATTCTTACTAATCTACATGAAGGAGATATCCTTTTTATTGATGAAATACACAGGCTTAACCATACCATAGAGGAAAAACTCTATCCGGCAATGGAGGATTTTGTTTTTGACATCTTTTTAGGGAAAGGCCCAGCTGCCAGAAATCTACGGTTGAATTTGCCACACTTTACCTTAATTGGGGCTACTACGCGCTTTGCTCTACTGAGTCCTCCCCTCCGCGATAGATTCGGGGTGAAATATCATCTTGATTTCTACGACGAGGCAGCAATACAGACGATTTTGGAGAGGTCAGCAACTATCCTTAAGGTGAAAGCAGAGAAAGAGGGTCTTGTTCCGATTGCCCAGCGTGCTAGAGGTACTCCTCGAGTAGCTAATCGTCTCTTAAAGAGAATAAGGGATTATGCTCAAGTCATGGCAGACGGAGTGGTTACCAAGGAGGTAGCTCTGGAGGGGCTTTCAAAGCTGGAGATAGATTCTGTGGGTTTGGATGACATAGACCATAGGGTGTTGAAAACAATAATTGACAAATTTGACGGTGGTCCTGTCGGTCTGGATACTATCGCTGCTGCTATTAACGAGGATGCTGATACTATTATGGATGTTTACGAGCCGTACCTTCTTCAGTTAGGTTTTCTGGAACGGACACCTCGTGGCAGAGTAGCTGCCAAGCTTGCTTATGAACATCTGGGACTGCCTTACAACCGAGCGCTCAAAGCGTTGGATGCGCGACAGTCCCAATCCGGATTATGGAGTCAGAAATAGAGTTAACCGCATAAATGCTTGAAATCCCTAAGCACTAAACCCGGACACTAAATCTTAAGTGAATTCAAAATCCAAGATGGTTTTGAACGTTTGAGATTTGAATTTTCAGTTCTTCCAGGGGTGACTATTCGTAAGCTCTGGCTTGCATCCATAGTGGGATGGCAAAGGCGGATAAAGAAAAGAGCAATAGCAACCAACTCCAGGAACAGATGTTTCCTCCACTTGCCGTGATTACTGCGAATAAAACCACAAGCGGTGGAATTAGTAAACTAATTATTTTATATCTGCGTGGCTTGAGGCGAATGAAGGCGACAGTTGCTGCTGCCAAAGCAACAAAACTAATAACTATCCACAGCGCATTTGTTTGCAACCTCGCTGCCCAGTCACTTGCCAGAAGCTCATTTCCTTTGCCCAATGATGAAAACCAAGCGAATGTCACAAGCATAGGAGCTAGCATCAGCGATGCATACAGCCAATCCCTCCTTGCAGTTTGTCTCATTATATGGATAAAGACAAAAAGAACCAAGGGGATATAGATGAGCGCTGCTATCCAGCCCCAGCCCTCGGGGAGTGAAAGCAACAGTATGCCGCTAACTACTACTGGCATAAAATAGTATCCTAGCCAGGGGAAAAGCCATATTGGTTTACCCTGACGCCAACCATAAATTGCTATGCCCACGGTTAGTGCTAATATAATTGACGCATAGATGACATTTTGCCAGTAATATGAAGTGAAGAGCAAAGCAACTAGAAGGTGAGGCAAGGCGCTGAAAATCGCATCCTTCCAGCTCCCTTGAGCATGTGTTTCATAGATTTGCTCGGCAATTAATTCAGGGGAGCCCAGCGATTGTACCGCGATTTTGGTTGCCTCCTCTTTGCTTAGCCCGTTCTCTTCTAGTTCGCGAGTTCTATCTTCAAGATGTGCGCGAAGCTCGGCAGCCACGCCGTCCCTTATAGTATGGTCAATTTTGAGGCTAGCCTTAAACCTGTGTAAATAATGGCTTATGCTACTTACCATTTTAGCCCTAGGTTGTTTCCGGTTGTATAACTGCCTTAACTGCCGTGGAAAAATCCTGCCATGTAGCTAACCTTTTAGCTAGGATCTGCTGTCCCCTTTCAGTTATGTAGTAGTAACGTCTTTGCTGTCCGTTAGGCAGTATCTGCCACTTACCTGTAATAAGGTTGTCTCGCTCTAAGCGGTGCAGAGCGGGATAAAGAGTGCCTTCTTTAAACTGAAAATACCCGTTACTCCTTTTCTGTAGTTCCTTTACTATTTGATAGCCATAGGTCGGCTGACGATTAATTAAGCAAAGCAATAAAGAATCAGTATTTCCCTTCAATAACTCACGCCCGTAGTTCATCTTTGCACCTCGTTCGATCTGTTACCTTCTTTTTCACTATAGCATTGCTTACCCAGAGTGTCAATACCAGTGACGATAGTGGGCTTGTTACGGTTGCCGTAGTGAGCTCTAATCGCTAAAATATCCTTTCAGGCAAATGTATTGTGGCACGAAGGACTATTACTTTGTTAGAATTAGGAGTTAGCGGATATGGGTACTTTCGACGATTTTATTGACGTAGTAAAGAAGACAGAGACTATGCAAGCTCTCTTCCAGAGCCTGGAGAGAGAGCCGGCAAAGCTCTTAGCTGTTATTTGCCGGGAGTATGAGGCGACTAACAAAGCAGTGCCGGACCATCACCTTAGTTTGAGCGGGTACTTTGGCGAGGCAATTTTACGGGCATTGGTATCGGCAAATTTGATAACCAAGGAGCGAGAAGATAGGTTTGCTCTCTACGGCTACAGGCCGACTGAGGCGGGGCTTAAGTATTACAAAGCCATGCTTGACGAAAAGAAAATCTAGTGTTGTATAAGCTCATCGATACTCATGCCCACCTTGACGAACTGGAAAACCTCGATTTGAAACTTGAGGCAGCTAAGAGAGCCGGCGTTATTGCCATAGTAGCTGTGGGGTCCAACCAACAATCGAACATAAAAATATTGGCAATATCGCAAAAACATCGCAATTTCGTCTATCCTGCTTTAGGCTTGCATCCTTGGGAGCTAGCTAATCTGGGAACTTCTGAGATAGATGATAATTTGCGATTTATTGAGCAAAATATTGCTTCAGCGGTGGCTGTTGGTGAAATAGGTTTGGACTACGACAAGAGGGTGTTGAAGGCGGCGTCCAAAGAATTGCAGAAAGAAGTTCTGGGTCGGCTTCTGAATATCGCAAAGAAATATGCCAAGCCTGCCATAATTCACAGCAGATATGCTTGGAAGGATGCCCTACAATTAGTTCAGGATGTTGGCATAGATAAAGCCGTCTTTCACTGGTTCACTGGCTTTTCCAGTGTCCTTAGGGATATAATTGACGGCGGTTATTTTGTTTCAGCTACGCCGGCTGTAGAGTATCATGAAGAGCATAGAAGGGCAATCAAGGAAGCGCCATTGCCGAGATTATTTCTGGAGACAGATTGTCCTGTGGCTTATGGCAGGGCAGCACGGTATGAGTCTCAGCCCGCTGATATTTTAAGAGACCTGGAGGCGGTGTCTCAACTTAAAGAAATTGATGGAGCTACAATTGCTGAACAGACAACGAGGAATGCCATTAATTTCTTTGCTTTGGATATAGAATTTTAAGTAAGGAGGTCAAACACGTGATACAACCGATAGTAGGTGAGGACAACTTTCAAAAAACAGTTTTGCAATCGAAGTCGCCAGTTATGGTAGATTTCTGGGCACAATGGTGTGGTCCTTGCTTGGCTACCGCTCCTGTTCTAGAGGAGTTAGCGAAGGAGTATGTTGGTAAGATAGACTTCGCTAAGGTAGATGTGGATGCGAATGGTACTTTGGCTGCCAGGTACGGAATAGCCTCTATTCCCACTATGATTGTATTTAAGGGTGGACAGCCTGTTCAGCAAGTTATTGGCTACAAGCCCAAGAAGGAACTCAAAAAGGTATTGGATGGAGTTCTTGAGGAGTAAATTATCCGCTGGCTCGTAATAAAGAAGTTGCGGATAGAATCAAATTCCTTGGGCAGAAGTGCTAATAGAACAAGGGGAATCCTCCCACTAGGAATCTGGCTATTGCCGATTGATTGATAGTTGCCTCCATGCCCGGGTAGTACTTGACGACGATAGCGAGGATGGCAGCACATAGTAAGCCCCCTATAATGATGCCCAGGATAAAGCCCATAAACTTATCCAGCCAACCCAGTGCGGCGAAGTTAATCAGCTTGGCTAAGAGCCAGCCAATCACACCAGCCACAACCAAAGTAGCTATTGCGATGATGATGTAGGCAGTTATGTTGGCCCAGGCAGCACCGGACGGGAAAAGCCGTGCCGCAAGCTCGTGGTAATAGCGCCCGGCTAGAAATATGCCACCGATTAACCCAGCGATACCAAATACTGTCCTGATCATTCCTTGCCGCAAGCCCACAACTCCCAATAGAATTAGAACGACTATTATGAGTATGTCTAACCAATTCATTGCTCACCTCTCCAATCCTTTATTTTATCATAAGAAGATCACCTGTTTGCTCAATATCCTTTCATTCTAATTCTGCTTGTACCTCCACAAGCGTTTTCAGACAAGTAGGACAGGGCTCCAATAACCGCTGACCGAAGGCTGTATTTAAACCAGTTGTTCGGTTATTGCGTGCCCTCGTATATTATGGTCGTTACCCTTAATAAGCCTGTTTATAAATTTGCAGAACTTCGTTTGGGTCGCTGGTAGGGCGCCCGGTGAAAAGGACAGCCGTATCGGCAATTGCGTGAAATGCGCATATTGCCAGATTCTCTTCCGGAACGCCCACGTCGCGCAGCCTTATGGGATGGCCCATCTTCTTCATCAAATCTTCCACCGCATCCGCTGCTGCTAGGGCAGCATCGCGCTCTGTCATGCCGACGGTGTCAACTCCCAGAGCCTGTGATACCTGAACCAGCTTGTCGGCTGCATAATCCACGTTATACTGCATTACCTTGGGAAGCAATATGCCGCAGGCTACCCCATGCGGGACATGGTACATTACCCCTATTGTATGCGCCATGGCGTGTGCCAGAGCGACTTGAGCGATTGTGAATGCCCAACCTGCCATGGTAGCGGCTAGCTGCATGTTTAGCCGTGCCTTTTCGTTCTTACCGTCGGCTACGACCAGCGGCAGATTTTCGTTGATCAGGCGTATAGCCTGCAATGCCATACCGTCACATATCTTGTTTGCCATAGTACTAGTCATAGCCTCAATGGCATGTGTCATGGCATCCATGGCGGTACCGACTGTTAGATCCTTAGGCATAGACATGGTGAAACGTGGGTCTAGAATAGCGACATTCGGCATAATTCGTGTGTCTACTATGTAGAGTTTGCGTGCGGCGCCCTTGCTGGTGAGTACAGCTATATTTGTTACCTCGCTGCCTGTTCCTGCTGTTGTCGGAATAGCAATGTGTGGGGTTTGCGGTTCGGTAAGTACCAAAAAGTTCAGATGGTCATTTGCCCTGCCGCCACTCTTTAAGATTACGCAGACCCCTTTTGCGGTATCGATGACGCTGCCGCCGCCAACACTTACTATGCAATCTGCCTTCTGTTCGCGGGCGACGGCAGTGGCAGCATCTACAGTTTCCAGGTCGGGCTCCGACGTAATATTGTCATAGATGCCCACACAGAAATCCGCAAGAGCATCCTTCACCAACTGGGCAAGCCCTGCTTTATTGACTCCTGGGTCGGTAATAATCAGGGCCCGGCGGCAGCCGAGGTCGACAACAGCCTTGCTGATCGAAGCCAGTGCTCCGTGGCCAGCTACCACATTAGTGGGGCAATTGTATCCAAAACTATCTACTTTCTTATAGTCCGATAGAAGCTGGAAGTGCATATTGCTCTTTGCATCGGCCATAGAGTTAACATGTATTCGCTTGACCTGGGTATATTCATGCAGGCTTTCCAGACCGAATTCTCGGCCCACTCCAGACTGCTTGTAACCGCCAAAGGGGCAGAAATCTGAAAATATGTGGTAGTTGTTTATCCACATCGTTCCCGTACGGACGCCACGGGCTACACGCTCGGCCCTAGCCGTATTTGAAGAGAATACCCCACCTGCCAGCCCGTAAATAGAGTCATTGGCGATGGCCACTGCTTCTTCATCACTGTCAAATTTTATGACGCAAGCAACCGGGCCGAATATCTCCTCCTGTGCGATACGCATTTTGTTGTTAACGTTGGCGAAGATGGTGGGGGCGTAGTAATATCCTCCTTTGATCCCGGGCACTTTTACACGTTTGCCGCCGGTGATAAGCTCCGCACCCTCTTCTGGACCTAGTTTTACATAACTTTCAACTTTAGCCAGTTGCTGCTTGCTGACAAGGGGCCCTATGTGGGAGGTAGGGTTCATCTGGTATCCGATACGGAGAGATTCAATCCGCTTTTTCATCTTGTCGAGGAACTCATCATGAATCTTTGAGGCTACTAATACACGCGTGCCCGCCGAGCATACCTGTCCTTGGTTGAAGAAGGTGCCATAGCAGGCGCCTTCCACGGCCAGGTCCATATCCGTGTCGTCAAGTATGATATTGGCTGACTTGCCGCCAAGTTCGAGTGTCACCTTTTTCACCGTATCTGATGCCATTCTCATGATTTCACGTCCAGTTTCCGTGCTGCCGGTAAAGGCTATCTTATCCACGTCCGGGTGCCTGCACAGAACTTTGCCCAGTTCTGGCCCTGGCCCGGGTATGACATTTATCACCCCATCGGGGAAGCCAGCTGCTTTGGCGGCTTCGGCAAGGATGAGTGCGCTCAAAGGTGTTACTGAAGACGGTTTCACAATAATTGTGTTCCCGGTTATTAGGGCTGGTACGATCTTCCAGAGGGCTATATACATTGGGAAATTCCAGGGGACAATTCCCACGCATACCCCTATCGGCTCTCTGCGGATAAGTTCACGGGCCGGAGCAAACGCATTCCCAGATACCGGCAGGTCCTCCTCCCACGGAAATCTGGTTGCCGCTGCCAAGCTCAAATTACGTACAAAAGTCATACTGATTAAGGGCATGAGCTTAGCCAGAGATAGGATCTGGCCGGCGTTCATGGATTCAATTGTAGCCAGTCGCAGCCCCTGTTGTGCTATCTGGTCTGCAAGGTTCTGCATCTTTGCCAGTCGTGCAGTTGGAGTAAGATCGCTCCAGATTCCACTGTCGAAGGCCTTACGAGCCGCTGCTATAGCTGCCTCTACATCGGCTTTTCCTGCTTGTGCTACTGTGGCAATGGGTGCCTCAGTGCCGGGGTCAATTGACTCAAAGGTCTTTCCATCCGCGGCGTCGACAAATTCGCCATTGATAAAGAGTTTGTAGTGTTCCACTTGTAACCTCCTTTTATAATCTGTATTCCAGCTTATTTTTGGGCTGGCTCGTAGATTTTCGCTGCACCTGTCCCGATTTCTCTCCATTCGATCCTCTTAACGATGATTCTCAGCAGGCAAAAATCATTGGAGTCTGGACCATTGGGGAAATGTTCGTATAAATCGAATGGCGCCAATTTCCACACTCTTTTTTTCTTTTCGATATCCGGAATTATCTGGGCTTCACCGATGACGATGGCAGCCCTATCTCCGTCAGGCGGTTCCACAAAAGCAAGACAAATCTTGGGATTCTTTCGCAGCTGTTTTACCTTTCTGGAAGTACTTCGGGTGGTTACCCAGATAGACATATCGTCTTCGACTATCGGTGATACCGTACGGACTCTTGGTTGGTCACCATCGCAGGTGGCGAGAGACGCGTGGAGAAAATTGTCCTTCATTATGGACACAATTTTCTGTTCATCAGATACACTCATATCGTTGCCTCCTTTCCTTCTTCTTATTAGAGTGAATTAGCTTTGCGGAAGGTTTCATCCCGAGCCATGCGGCAGCCCAGATTGCTCTTAGATTCGCACCCATATTACGCTTCGCCACATTCAAGTCTGTAGTCGCAGTAAGAACACATCCATGAGGGGCATTTGGGAAGCTGCAGTGGTGATGTGGCCTTTTCCAAAAGCTCAAGCCGACGTAATGCTTCAGCTTTAACAGCATTCAAATTCTTGAAATTCACATCATAGACCATCAGTTTGGCATCCTCTTTGGGAACTCTAACATAGTAGAGCAGCAGCCTGCCTTTTGTGTTCTCTGTTAAGGCGCAGTCAAATCCCAGCCGGAGGAAGTAATGAGGGAATGCTCGGGGCAAGCGTTCCCTTTCCACCAGGGAGGAAAGCTTGGGGCCGCGCAGGATGGTGGGCAAGTTCTGCCAGATTTGGACCAGGTCGGCTAGTGGCGCATGCTTCACGGGAATCCTCTGCGCTTCGCCTGGGGCACCATAGCGTAATGAATCGCGGAGGGCATCGAGGAAGCCAAGCTCATCCATGGAACGAAGGTATTCCTCCTTCTCTTCCCGGACTCCTTCACTCAACTTAAGGCGCTCAAAATATGCTTTGCGCGGAAAGACAATATCGTTGATACCAAATAGTTGGGATAATTGAGCCCCAGCCATCTTGTTGAGGAGTTGCTCGCAAGTTGTGCTATCGACATAAGTTTCTCCGGCTAACTCGGCTATCTTATACGATGCTGGCACCAATGTGGTTGCGCAGTCGCATACCTGCGAGTAATCGCACTGCTTGTTGAACCACGGGCAGACGGGAAGATTGCTGGGGTCATTGGCAATGAGCGCTTGCACCAGGAGGTCTCGTCTCCGCCGCATTTCCTCTCGAATTGCCTCCAGGTTGGGGAAGGTAACGTGATAGACAACCAGAGGGGAAGTCGAAGGCGATTCCTCCGCGGGGCGCTGATAAATGATGATTTCTCCCTCGTGGGCATTGACCATAGCGCAATACATGCCCAACTGCTCGATATAAGTCGGCCTGTATTGCAGTAAATCCTTGGTGTCTAGAGGTGTAGAGGTTGTCTTGACCTCCACGGGAATTTTCTCGTAGATGTCAATTTTGCCCACAATGCCCTCGGCTTCTACGAATTGCTCCAGGTATTCTTCGCTGGATACGGCTGAGCCGAAGGTTTTGTGAAAGCCGGTGCCGGCCCACATAAGCTGCTGTTTCTCCAGAGGCGGAGTGATTTCAGGATACTTTCTCCTGAAGTAAGCCTGCTTGAGGTTAAGCAGGTCGGTCACGGAGATGCGATAGGGAGGTCGGCGCGTCTTTAAGCTTTGCATTAAAGCATCCTTGACCGAGCGGTTCGCCTCAATGCGGGAGACATAAGATGCGATGTCAAAGTCAGCCATTGCCGTACCTTATTATTGTATCTTGTCGGGAGAATAACTTCATTATGCCATTGGGAGCTAAATTTCCTCTCCCTTGACGAGCTTTGCCCGATAATACCGACTTGCCCGACAATCGCCTGAGTTGCCCGACAATGCTAGCTTTGTATCATAGGGAACCTCAAAAGTAAAGGGCATTGCCTTATTGACTTTTACAATGAGGAAAGAAATATAGTATGATGGCAAGAAAACAATGGGGAAAGGAGGAGAAGCTAATGACTATTATTGTCGGCGTTATCTGTAAAGAAGGTATTGTTTTGGGCTGCGATAGCCAAGCAAGTAGTGTGAAAGGAGTCCCACTTAAACGTACTGAATATACTAAGATTTATAAGATTGAACTTAGAGGAAATGGTTCTGCGTTATTAAGTGGTGCAGGAACGGGAGCCTTTATTACAAGGGCAAGTGAGATTCTAGAAGACAAATGTAAAAACACAGTGTGTAGCAGTTGCCGTGAGTTTGCCAATATATGTGAAGACGTAGTCACCGAAATTTTCAAGCGGTATGTTGTTGATAAGGGCAAAGCACTTGGTATGAGTAAGGCCACATTGAATCATCAGGAGACTAGTAATTTTCAATGGCAAGATGATGCGCTAGAACCCCCTGGGGTATGGATGCTAACTGGTGTCTATTGTGGTGGGCAAAATCCTGAGTGGTGTTTATATTCTGTTCATCCTAGCTCTATTGCGGAAAAAGCCGACAAATATGATGCTATTGGGAGTGGTTCTGCCATTGCGGAGTATCTTCTACCTAGATTATGGTCTGATAAGTTAACGCTTGACCAAGCCGTAAAGATAGTGGTCTATGTTGTTGAGGAAGTAAAGAAAATTGACCCATTTTGTGGCGGGCCAACGCAAATAATGACTTTATCTAAGAGTGGTGCAAAGAGGTTAAGCCCACGTGAGGTAAAGAAGATTGTGGATGAAGTAATGGAAACGGATGAAGACTTGGCGGACATTTGGAGAGACCTCATTCTTGGAACAGAAAAACCCCCAGTCAAGGCGAAAGCCAAACGTAATAAGGCCGTTGATAAAACAACTACCTAGTTAAGACCGTGCAAAATCCTATATTAGGCAGAATCAATAAACTATATAATTTGGTTTGAGGGCCAACCACGAAGCCTCATGCCCTCTCTCAGATAATCTGCATTAGGTCGGTCATTCTGACTTCTTGGTAGTAAGATTGTATTACATACCAGAGACCGTAATAACTGCTCCCCGTCAGCGAGCTTTGCTCCATAAGTGCCACTTGCTCCAAAAGTTAGTCATCTGCTCCAAAAGTCTACCCTATCGTCCTAAGCTTTGCCTTAATGGTAGCGATTGCCTCATAAGTAGGCAGGTTCCCTGGAAACATTTGTAAGACAAGGGCGCTAATAAAGTGGAGTAATCTAGAGACTCGATTCGCTCAATCGGATAACTGGCACATGTGACGTTAGTCTACTTGGAACAGTCACAAAATCTGGTCCACTAAATGCGGAGAAGTAACAGCCAGGAAGTCTGACAATTAGAAAAGCAGCTTGGCTGCTATGACCATCACTAAGGGCGACCTCACCATTGAGAATAATATCACCAAGCTTACTCTCATTTGCAGGGAAGAGTTGCGGAATAGAAACTTCCACTACCCAAAGAGCATTAGGGGAACCATCCAGCAAGTTGATTGCGGATTTATCCTCTATGTTCTGGTCCCAATCCTTGTCGGCTGAAAGATGTCGAATATACTCATCCCGGTCAATAGCCACAGCTCTCAATATGATACTCTGGTGCTGGGCATTATATACAAGCCGTTGTAGCCAAGTGTTCTGTGGCAAACCTATTTGGGTGAACCGGTCCGTCTGACTGACCCAGTTAAGAACGGAATAGAGAAATGAAAGAGCCAATACCTCCGCTTGAACTCCGCCAAACCTGATTCCTGGTTTTAGCAACTCGGCAACATAGTCTACCTTATAATTGGATATATATAAGCGAGGTACACAGAAGCAAGGGCCGAAGTTATCATCATGGCCGAGAAAACTGCTAGTCCAGTTTTCGCTTGGAATATAACCCAAACTTTCACCAACTCGGAAATACGCCATATCAGCTTCAGGCATCCACGTATCTTGGTTAAAAGTATGACCATAGAATGGGATTATATGCCTTGGTGCTCTGCGCCCTTCAACAGACTCCATCATTCGGACTGCTGGCCCGGTAAAGTGAAAGCCAAGAAGAGCTCCGGCTCCAGACTCAACTCCGGCATAGATATGTTTTTGGTAGGGATGATGGTCGCGATACTCATTATCGGTTGAGCCATAGTCAATATCTCGAAAATGAATTCTGAATCCTGCTAGGACTGCTTGAATCTGTTCTACACTCAGTCCATTCGATGGGTTGAAGTTTTGAGAGGGGACTCGCTGGGCAAAGTCATTAATCTCTCTATAGGAAACATCGCGAAGGACTATTCTCGAAATCAAGCTCCGCAAGGCGACTTGGGCACAAGCCTTATTCAACGTGTTTTGTTGAGCGTATAAAAGACCCTCCAGAGAAACATTTCCACTCCCCAACAATACCGAGTATTTCATTGGGTTGGGGACACAGTTGTGTCTATCAGGGTATTTCTCGAAAACTGCTTCAAACACATGCCAGCTGTCGTACCCTTTGGATGGAACTGCATCGTGCTTCAAAATTGCATACCCTACACAATCCCTCTCAGGGAAGGTATTCGCGCCAAGGGTGGCTAGGGGTGACCGCCAAAAGCTAAGCCGTTCTAGCCCTTTCATCTCATAATCAGCGGCGTAGCGTTTTATTTCGTCATTTTCGTCGGAGATTATTCCAGCAGGCTCGATTGGCTCTACCATAAGTGTACGAGCACCATGTGAGCGTGCTATTGAGAATAAGCGCCGAATGGCAAAGTTCTCCTCCCCGTACCTTTCCTCTACAAAGATGAACGAAGAGAATGACTGCTCGAATGATATGAGCGAGGGGTTTTTGCTATGAACGAGACGATGTTCATTCAATGGTGGCGCACACAACTAAGGAAATGTTGTCTTACTTTTGGCGGCTTTCTTATGGGCCTCCTCAATGCTCATCACATAATCCCGAGCTTCCTTCTCATGAAGCAATTCAATCTTGACCCTTTTTGCACTACTGCCAAAAGTACGCTCCATCTTTTTGGCAATTGCTGGGCTAGAAAAGGTATTAACTTCTTCCATCATCTCTCCTTTTGTTTATATTCGACCATTCCAGAATATAGATGTCAATAGCCCGAAAGTACTATAAATGACTGCTGAGTTCCAACGATACCCCTACCGCCACAAAAAGATGATTTATTTTTCTCCGTTTTCCCCTATTTTTTAATTGTGGTACATTATTACAAGCCTGTCAAGTTTGTCAAGTCCGAAAGCTAATTTGGCTAAATCATCTTGATAGCTTTACCTTCAGACCTATGTAAAATCCTTTGCCACAATATCTGCGTTCTGATAGAATCAATCTATGAGTTAGGGCTTGAGCCGACCTTTTGGGATTGTCGGGCAGAAAAGGCGGTTGCCCGACAATTATCCTTGCTTAACTAATCATCGGGCAAAGCCCCCTTGACGGGAGAGGATTAAGGTGAGGGTGACAGGCGAAGCACTCTCACTTCACCTCCACGCCCTCAGGCGTCTGAAGGCGTCAAGCTTCGCCTTATCTCCAATTTTAGCTTTTTCCACCGCCTGTGTCAGAAATTGGATGCTGCTATCGTAGGTCTTCCTGTTCACAGGATAGGGATAGCCATCCTTGCCGCCATGGGCAAAGCTGTAGCTCGCCGGGTCACGCAGGCTGACTGGTGTCTCATAAACTAGCTCGGAAATAAGACTCAAGGCGCGGAGTGTTTTGGGTCCTATGCCCTCCAGAGCTAGCAGTGATTCAAAGTTCTGTGGCTTATGTTCATAAGCTGTGAGGAAAATCTTGCTTAGCCTGTCGGGGTGAATATCTTCCAGGCTGATGTAAGGTCGCTGAGGCAAGTTTAAGGTTTTTAGCTTATTTAGCTGGCTTACAATCTTATTTGGCTTCTCTTCAGCAGCAACCTGAGCAATGACTTCCCTCACCTTGGCGTTCTCCAGGGCTACCAGATTCAATGCCTCGCCCATGGCCTGGGAACAGATAGCCGCCTCGGGCTCACAGACAAAGTCAGTGACCTTCTCCCCCAGCCAGTGGTAGCGGCGCGCATAGTGGTTGATTTCGTTCATACCTTGTTGGATGACTGCCCAGGAGCCGTCTTTGGTAAAGAAGAAACTGTGGTGATAGAGCTGATAGCCATCCTGAAGGGCGGAATTGTCCACCTTGGCTGACATCCGGCTGGCGTAGACCAGGGACGACGGATTGACCTTCAGCAGATGCCCGGTGTTTTCTATCTCGGCAGGGGTTTTTCGTGAAGTTCTGCCCTTGCCCCCGGCCACAAATAAGCCGAGCTCTCTTTCCAGCCCGCGCATTCCTTCTTTTAATGCGCCGCAGACGGTAGTGGTAACGCCGCTGGAATGCCAGTCATAGCCTAGGACGCAGCCGAAAGCCTGGAACCAGAAAGGGTCGGAAAGCCGGCGCAGCATCTCTCCAGTGCCAAACTCCATTACTGTAACAATGGTAATCTCACGGGCAAGCTGGCACATCCGCCCGAAAAGCCATGCAGGCACTTTGCCATAATGCAAAGGCAAATTAGCAATCCCCGTCCTCTGTCCCGAGCTAGACATCTCTGTTCCAAGTATATTATACAACAGGACATACTGCTTCACTGTTGGTCGGCACAGTATGGTACGGCACTAGGAATTAAACCCAAATTTCGTATATACTGAAGGTCACAAATGAAAGCGGTAGAAGTTAGAGAACTGGTCAAGGATTATGGGAACTTCCGGGCAATAAAGGGAATCTCTTTCGAAGTAAACGAAGGGGAGATATTTGGTCTGATAGGTCCTAATGGTGCGGGAAAGACAACCGCATTGAGAACTATTGCCACGCTGCTTCAAATAACCTCTGGCTCGATAACAGTCTTTGGCTATGAACTTCCTAAAGAGGCAGCCGAGGTGAGAAAGATAATAAGCTATTTACCCGAAGAGGCTGGCGCCTATAAAAATCTCACGGGTAAAGATTACTTGAATTTTATCGCCAAATTCTTCGGCGAGGGAGAGAAATTCCAGAGTATAGTCCGGAGAGGACTGGAAATAGCCAATTTGGGAGAGAGAATAAACGACAAAGTTGACACATATAGCAAGGGAATGACACGGCGTTTGCTCGTGGGCAGAGCTTTAATGATAGAGCCGAGATTGGCAATATTAGATGAGCCTACCACTGGCCTGGACGTGGTAAATGCTCAGGAGGTGAGGAGGATAATAAATAACGCAGTTGAGGCAGGAACGGCGGTTCTATTGTCTTCGCATAATATGCTTGAGGTAGAGTTCTTATGCCACCGCATCGCTTTGATAAACGATGGAAAGATAGTCGCCAGCGGGACTGCCGAAGAACTGAAAAAAGAATATGACGCTAGGAATATAGAAGAGGTTTTCGTTAAGGCAATAAAATGATTGGTAACATAATAAAGAAAGAATTCAAGGAATTGTTTCTCATCTCAACCCTGCTCCCTATAGTGGTTATTGCCCTAGTGTTCGGCTCTATGGGGAATATGATTGGCAACGTCCAGGAAAGCATGAAAGAGAAGCCAATCATAGGAATCGTGGATATGGACGTTGGCAATTTTTCTGATATAGCCATGTCCGTTCTTACCCAGAATGCTAAGGTTGTCTATAATGGCAGTGATGCTGAAGGTGGCTTGGAAGAAGTAAGGAAAGAGAATGGAGTTGCACTTCTGGTAATACCGGGAAACTTCAGCCAAAACATTTATGCCAATCAGCCCGGGGAAATAGAAATTTACTGGATAATGAGAGGGGCGGGGATGATGGATTCCATATCCTCAAGCGTGGGTGAAGGGCTTATCCAGTCAGTGAACCAGGAGATATCGAAGAAACTGATACAACAAGATAACTCATTAGATCCAGTCCTGGTCTTGGCTCCGACGAAAAGAGTTGATACCACATTTTTCAAGGGAAAGGAAATCGAGGGGCTATCGCCAAGTCAACTGAGTAATATGCTAAATTCACAATCGATAGTTATTCCGGTTGTCATAATGATGCTCATAATCATGGCCGGGTCTTCCGTAATATCTTCGATGGGATTGGAGAAGGAAAACAAAACCCTGGAGACATTGTTAACCCTGCCAGTAAGGAGAAGTGATATAGTAATTGGCAAAATGGTTGGCAGCGCTCTGGTCGGGATGATAATGGCAGCCATCTACATGCTTGGTTTTTCACGCTACATGAGTTCGTTCCAGGGTTCAAATGTAAATCTAGCCAATTTTGGGTTGGGCCTGGGCATACAAGATTATTTACTGGTAGGAATCTCGTTATTCGTAGCTCTTTTGGCCGGGCTTTCACTATGTATAGTTCTGGGAACATTTGCTAAGAATTATAGAAGTGGTCAGACACTCATCTTCCCGATAACCGCTCTGGCGATGATCGCTATGTTCACAATCATGTTTAAGGATTTCGATACCATTCCTGCCGCCTTAAGAGTTTTGCTGTTTGCCATACCTTTTTCCCACCCTATGATGGCTATGCGGGCTCTTATGCTCGATAATTATCCGCTGGTAATCGGTGGTATTGCTTATACAGCAGTTTTCACGGTGATAATGATAGGGATAGCGGTGCGCATTTTCAATTCGGACAGGTTGTTGACCGGAAGCGTTCGAAAAAGGGTAGGTCTGGGAAAACTGGCGTGGGGATTTCGGCGGTCATAAATTAGCCAGCACAAAAACAACTTTCCTGCAAATAATATTCAGGATGAGTCTGACAGGCAAGCTGAATTTTGTCGCAACAATAGTGATTTTGAGGTAAATAATGGAGGACTTAATCAAGCGGGCAGCCATGGATTTGGCGGAAAGCAAACATGCCATCGCCTTAACCGGCGCAGGCATATCAACCGAGTCAGGCATACCTGATTTCAGGGGACCGAAGGGCATCTGGACCTTGAATAAAGAGGCTGAGGCTAAAGCTTATGAAAGATACGAGCTCTTCCTGAACAACCCCAAGGCATATTGGGAGGAAATAGTGGGATTGCGGGGGACATATGGAATGTTTCATGGACAAACTAGAGGGGCTCAGCCAAATTCAGGTCACTATGCTCTAACTGAGCTGGAAGCTCTGGGGATACTAAAGTGTGTAATCACGCAAAACATTGACGGCCTACATAAAAAAGCGGGGAGTAAGAGGGTTTTAGAATATCATGGCAGTGTCAATGCGGTGAGGTGTATTTCTTGCGGCTCAAGGTTTGCCTGGGAAGAAGTCTCCCTGGATGAGCTTCCGCCTCGCTGCAAGTGTGGTGCTGTCCTGAAGGACGATGTGGTTCACTTCAAGGAGCCAATACCTTCAGACGTCATGGAGGAATCGGAAAAAGAAGCTTTGAGATGTGACTTGATGCTTATCTGCGGGACATCAGCAGTGGTTTATCCTTTTGCCAATCTGCCCAGGATGGCAAGATTTCATGCAGGTAGATTAGTCCTAGGCTTGGATGTAATGGGGCATAAGGCTAATGTGAAGATAATAGAGGTGAATGCAGACCCCACACCACTCACCCAAGAAGGCGTATCAGACTATTTAATTCAGGGGAAGACAGGTGAGATATTGCCCAGGATAGTGGAAGAGGTAAGGAAAGCACAAAAACACCAAAGCTGAGGTTTTACATCACCCTTTTTAGCCTGGGGTTGGGGGTGATGCCGGGCATTCTGCCTCTTTTAGCGATGGGTTTGCCTTCTACTTCGTGAAGGTCGGCGGTGAAGTCAATGGGCTTGGCATCGCTGATATAGCTGCCAACAGCGAAGATATCCACAGGCGCTCCTTCATCGATAAAATATCTGATTCGTTCGGGGTCAAGTCCACCGCTGACAACTATTTTCACGTCCTTAAATCCCTCGAGGTCCAGCCAGGCTCTAACTTCCTTGACCAAGTCGGCAGTAACTCGACCTCTTTCTGAGGGTGTATCTAATCTTACGCCTTGTAATTTTCCTCGCATCGCTTTGGCCACAGTTACACTTTCTCTGACCTCGTCCTCAAAGGTATCCACCAGAGCAATGCGCGGCACTTCGGGAGGCATATGCTTGTCAAAAGCCAGAGTGGCCTTAGCAGTGCTGTCCATAATAATGATGAGGGCGTGGGGTATAGTCCCTGTGGGTTGGATGCCGGCAAGTTTTGCTCCAGCGGTACTGGCGCAGCCAGTGCAGCCTCCGACTATAGCGGAGTATTCCATAATGCCGACTACTGAGGGGTGGACATGGCGGGCCCCGAAGCTGATGACCGGAATGCCCTGGGCAGCATCAACGCATTCTCGGGCAGCAGTGGCCCAGCCGCTGCAATGGGAAAGTATGCCTAGATAGGCTGTTTCATAAGTTCCGTAGCTTTGATAAGGGGCTTTTATGCGCAGGACTACTTCTTTTCTGTCGAAAGGCTCGCCTTGAGATAGCGCCCAGACTTCACAATTATCCTTGGGAAGAACTTTGGCGAGCAAAGCTTTAACTTCTTCTATGCCGCACAAGATACCAGCTCGGCGAGGAAATACCTCCATGGTTGCTACGGGATTAATGCCCTCTTTCTTAAGTATTTCCACGGTGCGGGGAAAATAAATATCGGCAGTTTCCCCATTCAACCAGGAGTCTGGGATTTCGAAACGAGGCGGAGAAATCTTAACCGAGGGTTTGATAAGCTTGGCTCCCAGCACCTTCTCCATATAGTCCAGTGCGAAGGAGTGAGCTTTTTTGTCGAAGGAAGCAACACAATCAACGGGGACTTCAACCTCATAGCCTCTGTTTCGGGCATCAATTACTGCGTTCAGAACACAAATATGGGTGGTTACGCCACAGACGACTATGGTTTCGGGCTTGATTGCCTTCAGTCTCTTGTCTAAAGGAGTGTTGTAGAAACTGCTAAAAGTTCTTTTGGGTATTATTTCACCGGGATATTGCAAAAGCTCGGGTATGAGTTCAGCTTCCGCAGTACCTTCAATGCAATGGGGTGGGAACATTTTGAATTCCGGGTCGTTGGGTATATGGTGGTCACATAAATAGAAGATTTTCGAGCCTTGCTCTAACTCTCGCTCCAGTAATTTCTGGATATTGGGTATGATACTGCGGGCCTCGATGCCGCAATAAAGTGGATAACCTTCCTCGAGAAAGCCACGTAACATATCCGATACAATTACTACTCTAGCCATGCATCACCAATAATCGAGTTCAAGGTCTATAGCTTTCTTGCCGGAAGTTAATGTAGAGCTTCCATAAGTGGTTTTGTGTTTCCCATGTCAGTGTCTAAAATGGCGAACACCGGTAAATACCATAGCAACATTATGCTTGTTCGCCAGCTCAATTACCTCTTTATCTCTTACCGAGCCACCGGGCTGGATAATGGCGGTAACTCCGTGCTTGATTGCCAATTCCGGACCATCGGTAAAGGGGAAGAAGGCGTCTGAGGCAAGGACGCTGCCTTTAGCTCGGTCACCAGCTCTTTTCAAAGCTAGCTCAACGCTTACCACCCGGCTGGGCTGTCCGGCTCCCATGCCTAACAACGCTTTGTCCTTGGCGATAACTATGGCGTTAGATTTTATGCTTTTAACCGCCTTCCAGGCAAAGAGCAGGTCTGATAACTCTGCCTCGCTGGGTTGGCGCTTGGTTACCACGCGAGGCTTAAGTTCGGGTTTGGCTAAAGTGTCCGGCACTTGGGCCAGAAAGCCGCCTCTGACACGGCGAAAATCGAGGCGGGATTCGGAGGATGAAGGACGATAAGGGGCAACTTTAACAAGGCGTAAGCTTTCTTTTCGTCCCAGTAATTCCAGAGCCTTCTTCTGATATCCCGGAGCAACAATGGCATCGTAATGGGTCTTATCTATCTCTTGGGCAGTAGCTAAATCAATAATTCGGTTGCTGGCAACTACGCCGCCAAAGGCAGCTACAGGGTCGCCAGCTAAAGCTCGTCGATAAGCCTCGGCTAAATCATTGTGGGAGGCGAGTCCGCAGGAATTATTATGCTTTATTATGGCAATGGTGGGAGCGCTAAAGTCGGTCAGCAGATTTAAAGCAGCATCTAAATCGAGAAGGTTGTTGAAGGAAATTTCGGGTCCGCCAAGCTGTTCCAGGGATGCCAGGCCGTCTTGCCTTTGTTTCACATTTTGTTCAATGTAAAAGGCAGCTTGCTGATGAGGATTCTCGCCATAGCGAAGGCTACGAGCCTTTTTTAAGGCTATGGTCATCTCTTCGGGAAAAGCTTCTTCGTTAAGGTATTGAGCGATGGCTGTATCATAAAGAGCCACATGCTGGAAGGCTTTTTGGGCTAACCGCTTCCTATATTCTGAATCTATATTGCCCTGGCGCAGCTTTTGCAAGATTGCATCGTAATCCCCGGGGTCGACTACTACCAGGACGGAGGGGAAATTTTTGGCTGCGGAGCGAATCATGCTTGGTCCGCCAATATCGATGTTCTCTAGCGCCTCGTCTAAGGAAACTTCAGCCTTGGTCACTGTTTCCACAAAGGGATAGAGGTTGACCACCACCATGTCAATGAGTTCAATGTGGTTCTGGGTTAGCTGGGATAGATGCTGGGGAAGGTCACGTCGGGCTAAGATGCCTCCATGCACTGCGGGATGCAAAGTCTTCACCCGGCCATCGAGGATCTCAGGAAAGCCAGTAAGCTCTGAGATACTATGTATTTTTACTCCAGCAGCCTCTAAAGACTTCTTGGTGCCACCGGTGCTGAATATCTCAATGCCCAGCTCTTTTAGACCTCGGGCAAAATCAACCACGCCTGATTTATCCGAAACACTAATTATGGCGCGCACAGAGCCTCCTTTTAATTTATTATTACTCTTTCCTTGTCTTCTCTCTTAATTATCTCGCCGATAACTTTAGCCTGGGGCAAGATACTGACAATCTTGGCTACCTGTTGGGGGGAACAAACAATGGTCATGCCTATCCCCATGTTGAACACCTGATACATTTCCGTCTCATCTATATTCGCCTTCTTTCTGAATGAGCTTGAAAATTGGCAGAATATCCCAGGAACGCTTTTTAAGGTGGGCAGCAACCCCTTCAGGCAAGATGCGAGGTATGTTTCCGATAAAGCCGCCACCGGTGATATGAGCTATAGCTTTGATTAGGGGCAGGGCTGGCTTAAGTTGAGGATAATAGCAGCGGTGGACCTGGAGCAGTTCTTCACCGAGGCTTTTCCCTAGCTCAGGATAGAATTTGTTTAAGCACGAAGGGTTAGCATCTATGCCAAAGACTTTTCGCACTAATGAGTAACCATTGGTATGTAAGCCAGATGAAGGCAGGCCAAGGATTACATCATCTGGAACAATGGAATTGCCATCAAGGATATTCTTCTTCTCCACCACTCCGACAATGAAACCTACTAAGTCATAATTTCCTTGAGAGTATATACCGGGCATCTCAGCGGTCTCGCCGCCGATTAACGAGCAGCCAACTTCTCGGCAGGCATGGACTATGCCTGAAATGATGGCTTCTATTTGCTCAGGCACAAGTTTGCCCATGGCAATATAGTCGAGGAAGAAAAGGGGCTTGGCGCCACAACAAAGGATATCGTTCACGCAGTGGTTGACGATGTCCATGCCCACGGTATCGTGTTTGCCCAAAAGCGAGGCTATTTTGAGCTTGGTGCCTACTCCGTCGGTGCTGGAGACTAAAACTGGCTCGTCATATCCTTTGAGCTGAAACATGCTGCCGAAAAATTCAGAGTTGAGGACTTCGGGGCGAAAAGTAGCTTGAGCTTGTTGGGCAATAATTTTCTTTACTTTGTCAGCAAGATTAATGTTAACACCAGCGAGGGCATAAGCCTCCTTAGTGGTCGATTTCAATGAGGTCCTCCTGGTGAAGTGCTTCTAAAGCTAGTTTGTCCATTTCTATTTGGACTGGAATGGGATATTCTCCGGTAAAGCAAGCGAGGCAGAAAATATCTTTGGGCAGGTCCACAGCCCGAATTAAGCCATCAAGGCTGAGGTATCCCAGAGAATCAGCACCAAGGTGCTCCCTGATTTCCGGGACAGTTTTCCTGGCGGCGATGAGTTCCCATTTAGTGGCCATATCTACTCCAAAGAAGCAAGGGTAGCGAATGGGTGGGGCACAGATGCGGAGATGAACCTCGGCAGCACCGGCTTTTCTGAGCAAACTAACTACATGGGGAGTAGTGGTGCCCCGAACAATACTGTCATCGACGACTACTAACCTTTTCCCAGCAATTATCCGGGAAAGGGGGTTGAATTTCAGTTGGACGCCAAGCTCCCGTATCCTTTGGTCAGGCTCAATAAAGGTGCGTCCTACATAGCGGTTTTTTAACAGGCCTTCGCAATATGGGATACCTGAGGCATGAGAATAGCCAATGCCGGCAGCAGTGGCTGAATCAGGAACACCCATGACGAAATCAGCATCAACAGGATATTCTTCAGCCAATGTTCTACCCATAGCTTCCCTTGTTGGGTAGAGTAGTTTGCCTTGGATGATGCTGTCGGGGCGGGCGAAATAAATGTATTCAAAGATGCATAAGGCCTTTTTACCATCTTCCTTCTTAAAGCTCTGCAGTCCTTGGCTATCAATAGT
>CAVYNS010000010.1:0-10945 GCA_963769975.1 uncultured Chloroflexia bacterium
TGATGGCGTAGGCAGCTATTTGCCCAGGTAGCACCGGCGAGAAAGCACTGCGGCAAGCCTCGTAATAACGCCCGGCTAAAACTATGCCACCTATTAACCCGGCAATGCCAAATACTGTCCTGATAATTCCTTGTCGCAAGCCCGAAAGGCCCAATAAGACTGCAACAACTATAATGACTATGTCTAACCAATTCATTGCTCACCTCTCCAATCCTTTATTTCTATTTTCATAGAATGACCACTCGTCCGCTCAAGTATCCATTCCATTATAAGCAATCTAATTGTTTTATGCTAAGCTTCGCCACATTCAAGCCTGTAGTCGCAGTAAGGGCACATCCAGGAGGGGCATTTGGGAAGCTGGAGTGGTGATGTCGCCTTTTCTAAAAGCTCAACCCGGCGTAATGCTTCAGCTTTAATAGCATTCAAATTCCTGAAATTCACATCATAGACCATCAGTTTGGCATCCTCTTTGGGAACTTTAACATAGTAGAGCAGCAGCCTGCCTTTTGTGTTCTCTGTTAAGGCACAGTCAAATCCCAGGCGGAGGAAGTAATGAGGGAATGTCCGGGGCAAGCGTTCCCTTTCCACCAGTGAAGAAAATTTTGGGTCGCGCAGGATGGTGGGCAAGTTCTGCCAGATTTGGACGAGGTCGGCTAATGGCGCATGCTTCACGGGAATCCTCTGCGCTTCGCCTGGGGCACCGTAGCGTAATGAATCGCGGAGGGCATCGAGAAAGCCACGCTCATCCATGGAACGAAGATACTCTTCCTTCTCTTCCCGGACTTCTTCACTCAACTTAAGGCGCTCAAAATATGCTTTGCGGGGGAAAACAATATCGTTGATGCCAAACAGTTGGGATGGTTGAGACCCAGCCATCTTGCTGAGGAGTTGCTCGCAAGTTGTGCTATCAACATAAATTTCCCCGGCTAAATCAGCTATCTTATACGATGCTGGCACCGATGTGGTTGCGCAGTCGCATACCTGCGAGTAATCGCACTGCCTGTTGAACCAGGGGCAAACGGGGAGATTGCTGGGGTCGTTGGAAATGAGCGCTTGCACCAGGAGGTCTCGTCTCCGCCGCATTTCCTCTCGAATTGCCTCCAGGTTGGGGAAAGTAACGTGATAGACAACCAGAGGAGAGCGGCGATTCCTCCGCGGGGCGCTGATAAATGATAATTTCTCCCTCGTGGGCATTGACCATAGCACAGTACATGCCCAATTGCTCGATATAAGTTGGCCTGTATTGCAATAAATCCTTCGTGTCTATAGGTGTAGAGGTTGTCTTGACCTCCACGGGAATCTTTTCGTAGATATCAATCTTGCCCACAATGCCCTCAGCTTCTACGAATTGCTCCAGGTATTCTTCGCTGGATACGGCTGAGCCGAAGGTCTTGTGAAAGCCGGTGCCAGCCCACATAAGCTGCTGTTTCTCCAGAGGCGGAGTGATTTCAGGATACTTTCTCCTGAAGTAAGCCTGTTTGAGGTTAAGCAGGTCAGTTACGGAGATGCGATATGGAGGTCGGCGCGTCTTTAACTTTGCATTAAAGCGTCCTTGACCGAGCGGTTCGCCTCAATGCGGGAAACATAAGATGCGATGTCAAAGTCAGTCATTGCGTTACCTTATTATTATAGTATCTTATCAGGAGAATAACTTCATTATGTCATTGCGAGCCAAATTTCCTCTCCCTTGAACTGGGAGAGGTCATTCGAGGCTCGAGGGTGACAGGCCGAAGCAATCTCCACTTCACCTCCACGCCCTCAGGCGCCTGAAGGCTTCGAGCTTCTCTCTATCTCCGATTTTGGCTTTTTCCACCGCCTGTGCCAGAAATTGGATGCTGCTATCGTAGGTCTTCCTGTCCACAGGATAAGGATAGCCATCCTTGCCGCCATGGGCAAAGCTGTAGCTCGCCGGGTCTCGCAGGCTAACAGGAGTGTCATAAACCAGCTCTGAAATAAGACTCAAGGCGCGAAGGGTTTTGGGTCCTATGCCCTCCAGGGCTAGCAGTGATTCAAAGTTCTGTGGCTTATGTTCATAAGCAGTGAGGAAAATCTTGCTCAGCCTGTCGGGGTGAATATCTTCCAGGCTGATATAAGGTCGCTGAGGCAAGTTTAAGGTCTTTAGCTTATTTAGCTGGCTTACAATTTTATTTGGCTTCTCTTCGGCAGCAACCTGGGCAATGACATCCCTCGCCTTGGCGCTCTCCAGAGCCACCAGATTCAATGCCTCGCCCCTGGCCTGGGAACAGATAGCCGCCTCGGGCTCGCAGACAAAGTCAGCTGACCTTCTCCCCCAGCCAGTGATAGCGGCGCGCATAGCGATTAACCTCATTCATACCTTGTTGGACCACTGCCCAGGAGCCGTCTTTGGTAAAGAAGAAACTGTGGTGATAAAGCTGATAGCCGTCCTGAAGGGCGGAATTATCCACCTTGGCTGACATTCGGCTGGCGTAGACCAGGGACGACGGATTTACCTTTAGCAGATGCCCGGTGTTTTCTATCTCGGCAGGGGTTTTTCGTGAAGTTCTGCCCTTGCCCCCGGCCACAAATAAGCCGAGCTCTCTTTCCAGCCCGCGCATTCCTTCTTTTAATGCGCCGCAGACGGTAGTGGTAACGCCGCTGGAATGCCAGTCATAGCCCAGGACGCAGCCGAAAGCCTGGAACCAGAAAGGGTCGGAAAGGCGGCGCAGCATCTCCCCAGTGCCAAACTCCGTTACCGTAACAATGGTAATCTCCCGGGCAAGCTGGCACATCCGCCCGAACAGCCACGGCGGCACCTTGCCATAATGCAAAGGCAGATTAGCAATCCCCGTCCTCTGTCCCGAGCTAGGCATCTTCCGTTCCAAGTGTATTATACAACACAGGGCATTGTTGCTGTATGCTACCAAAGATATAAAACGGCGCTAACCAGCGTGCAGGGTTTGCCTTGTAGAAAGACAAGCTAGGGCATCAGGCTTGGTACTGGAAAGAGCGATGAGGGCATGGCGATATTTGCCGGATTCCTGGGGGAAGTTCGGCCAATGGAACAAAGCTACATTCCGAGGGGCAGAGATTGACAAGTCTTGAGGAACGAATTACTATGAAGCCAAAGCTGGTCATTAAATTAGGAGAAACGGTATGGCGAGGCTAATAGTAATCTTAGTGTTATGTGTGGCACTATTTGCTGCCATTGCTGTTTATAGCAGCGAACCTACTGAGGTGAAGGTATATAGCGACCCCAGCCAGGTAATCCTTGTTAATGTCGGTCAGGAGTTTATTGTGTCTTTGGAAGAAAATCCCTCGACTGGCTATGTTTGGTATAAGGAATTTGATAGTAGTTTGCTTAGCCTTACTGAAGACCAATATGTGCCGCCAGACGAGATGATGCCGGGTGCCCCCGGCACGCGGAACCTTAAGTTCAAAGCTTTGAACAAAGGCGAAACTGAGATAACATTGATAAATAGACCAGCCTGGTGGGATAACATTCCTCCCGAGGAGCAAGAGGAAATCACTGTGGATACGAAAGTCTTTACGGTCGATATACGCTAAGGTTGCTTTAAGACTTATCAAGAGGAGGATAAACATGGAGTACACGTTTGACAGTACCTACATTATCAACAAGGCGAAGTATGATGAGTTTGTGGGCGCGTTCGCCAAATTCGCTATGGCGGTCTATACCATCCCGGCATTCGTCTGGCCGGACCTGTACAAGATGATAGATATTCGTCGTGATATCGCCATGCGTGTGGTGTGGAAACCCGAGACCACAGTGAAGCAAATCAAAGAGTTAGACAAGGTCTGGTTCTTGCAGAAATACGCCTGAGTATTGTTTCCTCTTCTTTAGATGTGATTCACGGTGACTGCACCATCTGCCTCACTGTTGGTCGGCACAGTTGGTGTTAGCATTAGGAATTAATCCCCAATTTCGTATATACTAAGGGTTATAATCCGTCGGTTTCGAGATTCCGGTGCTGGAGATTACAAATGAAAGCGGTAGAAGTTAGAGAACTGGTCAAGGATTATGGGAACTTCCGGGCAATAAAGGGAATCTCTTTCGAAGTAAACGAAGGGGAGATATTTGGTCTGATAGGTCCTAATGGTGCGGGAAAGACAACCGCATTGAGAACTATTGCCACGCTGCTTCAAATAACCTCTGGCTCGATAACAGTCTTTGGCTATGAACTTCCTAAAGAGGCAGCCGAGGTGAGAAAGATAATAAGCTATTTACCCGAAGAGGCTGGCGCCTATAAAAATCTCACGGGTAAAGATTACTTGAATTTTATCGCCAAATTCTTCGGCGAGGGAGAGAAATTCCAGAGTATAGTCCGGAGAGGACTGGAAATAGCCAATTTGGGAGAGAGAATAAACGACAAAGTTGACACATATAGCAAGGGAATGACACGGCGTTTGCTCGTGGGCAGAGCTTTAATGATAGAGCCGAGATTGGCAATATTAGATGAGCCTACCACTGGCCTGGACGTGGTAAATGCTCAGGAGGTGAGGAGGATAATAAATAACGCAGTTGAGGCAGGAACGGCGGTTCTATTGTCTTCGCATAATATGCTTGAGGTAGAGTTCTTATGCCACCGCATCGCTTTGATAAACGATGGAAAGATAGTCGCCAGCGGGACTGCCGAAGAACTGAAAAAAGAATATGACGCTAGGAATATAGAAGAGGTTTTCGTTAAGGCAATAAAATGATTGGTAACATAATAAAGAAAGAATTCAAGGAATTGTTTCTCATCTCAACCCTGCTCCCTATAGTGGTTATTGCCCTAGTGTTCGGCTCTATGGGGAATATGATTGGCAACGTCCAGGAAAGCATGAAAGAGAAGCCAATCATAGGAATCGTGGATATGGACGTTGGCAATTTTTCTGATATAGCCATGTCCGTTCTTACCCAGAATGCTAAGGTTGTCTATAATGGCAGTGATGCTGAAGGTGGCTTGGAAGAAGTAAGGAAAGAGAATGGAGTTGCACTTCTGGTAATACCGGGAAACTTCAGCCAAAACATTTATGCCAATCAGCCCGGGGAAATAGAAATTTACTGGATAATGAGAGGGGCGGGGATGATGGATTCCATATCCTCAAGCGTGGGTGAAGGGCTTATCCAGTCAGTGAACCAGGAGATATCGAAGAAACTGATACAACAAGATAACTCATTAGATCCAGTCCTGGTCTTGGCTCCGACGAAAAGAGTTGATACCACATTTTTCAAGGGAAAGGAAATCGAGGGGCTATCGCCAAGTCAACTGAGTAATATGCTAAATTCACAATCGATAGTTATTCCGGTTGTCATAATGATGCTCATAATCATGGCCGGGTCTTCCGTAATATCTTCGATGGGATTGGAGAAGGAAAACAAAACCCTGGAGACATTGTTAACCCTGCCAGTAAGGAGAAGTGATATAGTAATTGGCAAAATGGTTGGCAGCGCTCTGGTCGGGATGATAATGGCAGCCATCTACATGCTTGGTTTTTCACGCTACATGAGTTCGGTCCAGGGTTCAAATGTAAATCTAGCCAATTTTGGGTTGGGCCTGGGCATACAAGATTATTTACTGGTAGGAATCTCGTTATTCGTAGCTCTTTTGGCCGGGCTTTCACTATGTATAGTTCTGGGAACATTTGCTAAGAATTATAGAAGTGGTCAGACACTCATCTTCCCGATAACCGCTCTGGCGATGATCGCTATGTTCACAATCATGTTTAAGGATTTCGATACCATTCCTGCCGCCTTAAGAGTTTTGCTGTTTGCCATACCTTTTTCCCACCCTATGATGGCTATGCGGGCTCTTATGCTCGATAATTATCCGCTGGTAATCGGTGGTATTGCTTATACAGCAGTTTTCACGGTGATAATGATAGGGATAGCGGTGCGCATTTTCAATTCGGACAGGTTGTTGACCGGAAGCGTTCGAAAAAGGGTAGGTCTGGGAAAACTGGCGTGGGGATTTCGGCGGTCATAAATTAGCCAGCACAAAAACAACTTTCCTGCAAATAATATTCAGGATGAGTCTGACAGGCAAGCTGAATTTTGTCGCAACAATAGTGATTTTGAGGTAAATAATGGAGGACTTAATCAAGCGGGCAGCCATGGATTTGGCGGAAAGCAAACATGCCATCGCCTTAACCGGCGCAGGCATATCGACCGAGTCAGGCATACCTGATTTCAGGGGACCGAAGGGCATCTGGACCTTGAATAAAGAGGCTGAGGCTAAAGCTTATGAAAGATACGAGCTCTTCCTGAACAACCCCAAGGCATATTGGGAGGAAATAGTGGGATTGCGGGGGACATATGGAATGTTTCATGGACAAACTAGAGGGGCTCAGCCAAATTCAGGTCACTATGCTCTAACTGAGCTGGAAGCTCTGGGGATACTAAAGTGTGTAATCACGCAAAACATTGACGGCCTACATAAAAAAGCGGGGAGTAAGAGGGTTTTAGAATATCATGGCAGTGTCAATGCGGTGAGGTGTATTTCTTGCGGCTCAAGGTTTGCCTGGGAAGAAGTCTCCCTGGACAAGCTTCCGCCTCGCTGCAAGTGCGGCGCTGTCCTGAAGGACGATGTGGTTCACTTCAAGGAGCCAATACCTTCAGATGTCATGGAGGAATCGGAGAAAGAAGCGTTGAGTTGTGACTTGATGCTTATTTGCGGGACATCAGCAGTGGTTTATCCTTTTGCCAATCTGCCCAGGATGGCAAGATATCATTCACGCAGATTCATGGCAGGTTTGGATGCAGTGGGGTATAAGAGTAGTGTGAAGATAATAGAGCTGAATGCAGACCCCACACCGCTCACCCAGGAAGGCATATCAGACTATTTAGTTCAGGGGAAGACAGGTGAGATATTGCCCAGGATAGTGGAAGAGGTAAGGAAAGCACAAAAACGCCAAAGCTGAGGTTTTACATTACCCTTTTTAGCCTGGGATTGGATGTGATGCCCGGCATTCCGCCTCTTTTAGCGATGGGTTTGTCTTTTACTTCGTGAAGGTCGGCGGTGAAGTCAATGGGCTTGGCATCGCTGATATAGCTGCCCACGGCGAAGATATTCACGGGCGGCTCTTCAGCGATAGAAGATTTTCGAGCCTTGCTTTAGCTCTCGCTCCAGTAATTTCTGGATATTGGGTATGATGCTACGGGCCTCGATGCTGCAATAAAGTGAATAGCCTTCCTCGAGGAAGCCACGTAACATATCCGATACAATTACTACCTTGGCCATGCATCACCAGTGCTCAGGTTCCGGTGTATAGTTTCTCTGCAATAAAGCAATGTAATCTTCTAACAAAGAACTGGCCTTCGTGCTGTCTCCCTTCTTTAGAACCTCTAAGGTGTTGCAGAGAATCTGCAGTTCGCCGTCTATCTGTGGTGCCAAATTGCGAATATTGCCGCAGCAAGAACCCCACTCTGCCCTGGCCAGATGGGACTCTTTCATTTTTATCATATTTTCCACATCGGCAATGCACTCCGCCTTTTTCTTCGGGTCCGCCATCTTATCTCTAAGTGACATAACGCTGTTCATAGTTTCTTTGCTAATCATGAACATTTCTCACCTCCTATATAGAAACTCTAAATCCTAATATCTAAATTACCAACAAATTTCAAATCCAAATCCCCGAATCTTAAGATTTAGAGCTTAGTGCTTCGTATTTCTCGTTTCAGTGTCTAAAGTGGCGGACACCGGTAAAGACCATGGCGACATTATACTTGTCTGCCAGCTTAATTACCTCTTTATCTCTTACCGAGCCACCGGGTTGAATGATAGCGGTAACGCCGTGCTTGATTGCCAATTCCGGCCCATCGGCGAAGGGGAAGAAGGCGTCTGAGGCAAGGACGCTGCCTTTAGCTCGGTCACCAGCTCTTTTCAAGGCTAGCTCAACGCTGACCACCCGGCTGGGCTGTCCAGCCCCCATGCCTAATAACGCTTTGTCCTTGGCAATGACTATGGCGTTAGATTTTATGCTTTTAACCGCCTTCCAGGCAAAGAGCAGGTCTGATAACTCTGCCTCGCTGGGTTGGCGCTTGGTTACAGTGTGAGGCTTAAGTTCGGGTTTGGTTAAAGTGTCCGGCACTTGGGCCAGAAAGCCGCCCCTGACACGGCGAAAATCGAGGTAGGATTCGGAGGATGAAGAACGATAAGGGGCAATTTTAGCAAGGCGCAGGCTTTCTTTTCGTCTTAATAATTCCAGAGCCTCCTTCCGATATCCTGGAGCAACAATGGCGTCGTAATGTGTCTTATCTATCTCCTGGGCAGTAGCCAGATTAATAATTCGGTTGCTGGCAACTATGCCGCCAAAGGCAGCTACAGGGTCGCCAGCTAAAGCTCGTCGATAAGCCTCGGCTAAGTCATTATGGGAAGCGAGTCCACAGGGATTATTGTGCTTTATTATGGCAATGGTAGGGTCACTAAAGTCGGCCAATAGATTCAGAGCAGCATCTAAATCGAGGAGGTTGTTGAAGGAAATTTCAGGTCCGCCAAGCTGTTCCAGAGATGCCAGACCGTCTGGCTGCTGTTTCACATTTTGTTCAATGTAAAAGGCAGCTTGCTGATGAGGATTCTCGCCATAGCGAAGGTTACGAGCCTTTTTTAAGGCTATGGTCATTTCTTCGGGAAAAAGTTCTTCGTTAAGGTATTGAGCGATGGCGGTATCATAGAGGGCCACATGCTGGAAGGCTTTTTGGGCTAAGCGCTTCCTGTACCCCAAATCTATATTGCCCCGGCGCAGCTTTTGCAGGATTGTATCGTAGTCCCCGGGGTCGACTACTACCAGGACGGAGGGGAAATTTTTGGCTGCAGAGCGAATCATACTTGGTCCGCCAATATCGATATTTTCCAGCGCCTCGTCTAAGGAAACTTCAGCCTTAGTCACTGTTTTCACAAAGGGATAGAGGTTGACCGTCACCATATCAATGAGTTCAATGCGGTTCTGAGTTAATTGGGATAGATGTTGGGGAAGGTCACGTCGAGCCAGGATGCCTCCATGCACTGCGGGGTGTAAAGTCTTCACCCGGCCATCGAGGATCTCAGGAAAGCCAGTAAGCTCTGAGATACTATGTATTTTTACTCCAGCAGCCTCTAAAGACTTCTTGGTCCCGCCGGTGCTGAATATCTCAATGCCCAACTCTTTTAGACCGCGGGCAAAATCAACCACGCCTGATTTATCCGAAACACTAACTAAGGCACGCACGGAGCCTCCTAATTTATTATTACTCTTTCCTTGTCTTCTCTCTTAATTATCGCGCCGATGACTTTAGCCTGGGGCAAGATATTGACAATCTTGGCTACCTGCCGGGAGGAACAAACAATGGTTATGCCTATTCCCATGTTGAACACTTGATACATTTCCGCTTCTTTTATATCGCCTTCTTTTTGAATGAGTTTGAAAATTGGCAGGATGTCCCAGGAACGCTTTTTAATATGGGCGGCGACTCCTTCAGGCAGGATGCGAGGTATATTGCCCACAAAGCCACCACCGGTAATATGAGCTATACCTTTAATCAATGGCAAGACTGGCTTGAGTTGTGGATAATAGCAGCGGTGGACCCGGAGCAATTCTTCGCCAAGGCTTTGCCCCAGCTCGGGATAGAATTTATTCAAGCACGAAGGGTTGGCATCTATACCAAAGATTTTTCGCACTAATGAATATCCATTGGTATGTAAGCCAGACGAAGGCAGGCCAAGGATTACGTCATGTGGAGCAATGGAACTGTTATCAAGGATATTCTTCTTCTCCACTACTCCGACGATGAAACCTACCAAGTCATACTTTCCTTGGGAATAAATGCCGGGCATCTCGGCGGTCTCACCGCCAATTAACGAACAGCTAACTTCCCGGCAGGCATGGACTATACCCGAAATAATGGCTTCTATTTGCTCGGGCACAAGTTTGCCCATGGCAATATAGTCGAGGAAGAAAAGGGGCTCGGCGCCACAACAAAGGATATCATTCACGCAGTGGTTGACGATGTCCATGCCTACGGTATCGTTTTTGCCCAGAAGCGAGGCTATTTTAAGCTTGGTGCCTACTCCGTCAGTGCTCGAGACTAAAACTGGCTCACGATATCCTTTGAGCTGAAACATGCTGCCGAAAAATTCTGAGCCAATGACTTCGGAGCGGAAGGTAGTTCGAGCTTGTTGGGCAATAATTTTTTTTACTTTGTCAGCAAGATGAATGTCTACACCAGCGAGGGCATAAGCCTTTTTAGTGGTCGGCTCCAATGAGGTCCTCCTGGGGAAGAGCTTCCAAAGCTAGTTTGTCCATTTCTATTTGGACTGGAATGGGGTATGCTCCGGTAAAACAAGCAAGACAGAAAATATCTCTGGGGAGGTCCACAGCCCGAATTAGGCCATCGAGGCTAAGGTATCCCAGCGAATCGGCACCGAGGTGCTCCCTGATTTCCGGGACAGTTTTCCTGGCGGCAATGAGTTCCCATTTAGTAGCCATATCTACTCCAAAGAAGCAAGGGTAGCGAATGGGTGGGGCGCAGATGCGGAGATGAACCTCGGCAGCACCAGCTTTTCTGAGCAGGCTAACCACACGGGGAGTAGTGGTGCCACGAACAATGCTGTCGTCGACGACTACTAGCCTTTTCCCAGCAATTATTCGGGAAAGGGGGTTGAATTTTAATTGGACGCCAAGCTCCCGTATCCTTTGATCAGGCTCAATAAAGGTACGTCCTACATACCGGTTTTTTAACAAGCCTTCGCAATACGGGATACCCGAGGCATGAGAATAGCCAATGCCGGCAGCAGTGGCTGAATCAGGAACACCCATGACGAAATCAGCATCGACAGGATATTCTTCAGCTAATATTCTACCCATAGCTTCCCTGGTCGGGTAGAGTAATTTGCCCTGGATGATGCTGTCGGGACGGGCGAAATAAATGTATTCAAAGATGCATAAGGCCTTTCTATCGCTTTCCTTCTTAAAACTCTGCACTCCCTGGCTATCAATGACCAAAATTTCT